>NZ_SUMC01000099.1 GCF_005047355.1 Actinacidiphila oryziradicis | reverse complement strand
ACACCCAACGCGATGCGATCCGACAACCGCTCCTCAACCGGCGGCTTGACCTGTCCAGCTCGTGGCACTCAGCAACCCTCCCGAGGCACACACTACAAACAAGATCAACCCAAAGTCAGCGGCATTGTGGCTAGGCCTGTCTTCCGCACGTCACTCTGACGGGTGACGGCTACGGGCTCGGGTGATCGATCTTGACCAGTTTCGCGACCGTAGTTGTGCTCGCTCGTTGAACATGTCGCGGGCGCTGCGACTGAATCCGATCGATTGATCCGAGCTTGACAGATGCCCGATTTGACCGAAATCCCATGCCAGGAGGGTGTTGACGACCATCAGCGGCAGGACCCACGCGAACCGGGCCCGCAGGTCCACCGGCCCGCTCCCGGCGTCGGCGTCGAGCTGGTCCAGGAGGCCGACGGTGATCTCCTCGATGGCCGGGGTGAGGGCGCGGACGCGGCGGGCTCCGAAGGCGGAGCCGATGAGGCGGCGCAGGCGGGTGTGCTCGTCGCCGTAGCGTCGTCCGGATGCAGGACAGGCCCGATCTCCAGGAATGCCGGCGGACGGGCGCGCCAGTCACAGCCCAATTCGACCTTCGCCTCACGCCCCTGCTCGTCCACGACAGAGAGGCGGGCGAAGACATCACCACGGCGTTCGATCTCAACGGTCATCCCCGCCTGCCGATATGTGTCGGCCACAGCGGCTACCGCCTCGGCGAACGCGACCGGGTCGCCGACATCGGTGAACAGGTCCACGTCGTCGGACAGCCGCTCCAAGAACCCGTGTGCCTGAACGGCGTAGCCACCAGCAAGGACGAATCCATAGTCAGCAGCTGATTCAAGGCCTAGGCGAGCGAGGCGGGCGTGCAGCGGGTCCATACCCGCCGATGCTACGCGGCAGCCCGCACCAGATCGGGGAAGCGGCTGTCCCACCCCATACGTACCCGCGGCGGCAGCCACAATCTCGGCCACACATCCACCAGAATCCGAGCGCTCAGGAACTCACGCAGGTCTTCAGCGTGCAAGGCCTCGCGGATCACCGTCTCGTAGAGCATCCGCCGATCGGCATCATCCGACAGGTCGTACGACCGCTTCGGCGTCCAATCCAACGCAGTCGGCAGCACGATGACCCCGCCCACCGGCCCGGTCAGCTCCGAAAGCGTCTCCGGGACCGTGTACGGGCGGATCTCGGCGTACCGCACACGCGTATCCATGACCCAGTATGCCCCGCCCCAAGCCCCGCTTCTCAGATATCGGAAGTAAGCGAACCGCACCCTCTTGGCACTTCCCGACAACGCGCCACAACACTCGCCGTCAGCACTCAAGCCCGAATCGGCACGCACTTCCCCCCTGCCGGCACCCCTCCCCAAAGCTCATTTTGAGTGATCCACTTCGGGCTCTGCTGCACCGTGTCTGCACCGATGGCCACCCCCTGGCCACCCCTCGCCACTGACCCGTCAACCACCACAGCCCATCATCGGCACAAACAGGCAGGTCAGCGACCTAACAGGCGACACGGTAACCGACCGTGGACAAGTGGCGACCTACGCATTGCCATGCACAGACCACAGGTGCCCGATTTACCCGAATCCCAAGGTCACCGAAAAGAAGAAACCCCAGGTCAAAGGCCTGACCCGGGGTTCGCCATGGAGCCGCCTTCGGGATTCGAACCCGAGACCTACGCATTACGAGCTCGCCAGAGATCATCCCTGCCCTTCCCTGACCGTCCCTCGATTCACCGTTCTTGCAGGTCAGACCAGGTGATGTTGGCCAGGGATGGAAGGTCGTTCACGGGGCTTCCTTGTCCTTCCGTTCCCATGACGTTCCCAATGACGGCCCGCCGGCGGGATCGTACAGCGGAAGCTGAGGGGGCGGCAGGTCACACCGCCGGGCGAATGCCGCTCCGACGCATCACTCATGCGACGCAAAAAGGCCCTACCCCGCCGGGGTGCGTTTCCCTTGGAGAGACGCAACCGCTTGACCTGCTCGATGGCCGCCGAGACCCAGAGCATCCGCGCGGCATCGCAGGCCGCCCCGTGGGTTGGCGAGCTGCGCCTTCTCGGAGACGCGCAGGTCATCGGGTCCCTCAAGAAGAAACGGAACGCACCCCATCGGCCATGTCGTCGCGGAGCATGGTGCAGTCGATGTCGAAGATGCATGATGCCGAGATCGTGGGTGGAGTACTCGCCGAACCGGTTGATGTGCTCGGTCAGGTACGGGGAGACCTCCGCCAGGTCCGCCGGCTCGACCTTCTCCCCCCTCGGCCTGAAGTCCCGCGGTCACGTGGTTCTTGGCGTTGGTGGTCTGCACCGGACGGGCCAACCCAGCGTCCCTCGGTTCCGATCGCGCCGTGCCCGAGCCGCCCCGCAGGAACCTCTGACACTCCCGGCACCCAGCGCGACCACGCCGGACCCCGCGGACACACACCCCGCGAGAGCACTGACCGCATTCCGCCTGCCATTGGCCGAACCTGACAACGCGCGCCCGGACAGCAAGACCAAAAGACCGCACCTGCCAGACTGACCGCAGCCCCACCGGCCCCCCAAGCACACAGGATCCCCAGCCCATCCGCTCACCTCGGCGTCCTGGCGAAGGCCGCCGCACATAACATGTAGTCAGCCAGGGCCCGATCGCGGAAGGGCTGACCGTCGCGATCAGGAGAGGAGGTTGCGGGTCAGTGCTGCGAGCCGTGTTCGTGCCGTCGTGTCATAGGCCTGCTCGTGGGCCGGGCTGTCGGTGAACTGATCGAAGTACTTGCCAGTCACCGACTCCAGGGCCGGGTCGGTGATCAGCCGGACGGTCGGCCGAACCCCCTCGTCGATGCTGACCGCGGGAGTCAGTCCTGACTCGCGCACTCCCCGCGTGTCCATCAGGTGTGCTGGGTGCAGCGCGTTGACGGTGACCCTGCTGTCCACGAGTTCGGCGGCGAGGTCGAACGTCGACATGATCATTGCCAGTTTGCTCCGGCAGTAGGCGTCAACGCCTCCGTAGCCGCGCTCCAGCATGACGTCGTCGAAGTCGATGGGTGCCTGACCGACCGAGGCGACGTTGACCACCCGCGCGGGCGCGGAGGCGGTCAGCAGCGGCAGCAGTTCGCGGGTCAGGAGGTAGGGCGCCAAGTAGTTCACGGCGAAGCGCAGCTCGTGGCCCTGGTGGCTCACTTCCCGCCTGGCGTGGTCGGTGCCGAAGCCGATTGCGACATTGTTGACCAGGACGTCGAGCCGGGACTCGGCATCGAGGATGCGGGCGGCCATGGCCAGGACCTGGTCGAGGTCGGCCAGGTCGGCGAGGTATGTGCGCACCGGCACATCCGGCGCGGTCGCGCGCACTTCCGCGGCGATCTCGTCCAGCCGCCCACGGTCGCGGCCATGCAGCAGCAGTGTCGCGCCCTTGCCGGCGAGGTCGAGTGCCACATGGCGGCCCAGCCCCTGGGTGGAGCCGGTGATCAGGACCGTCTTGTTGCGCGCTAAAAGAGTCCGAGTATCCATGTCCTGAGTTATATCAAGACCTTGACACAATAGCCATTCTTGCTAACTGTTCATGGCTATATACTCGCCGTCATGGGAATGACCGCGGACGAGCGCCTCGGAATGGACATCAAGCGCACAGAGCAAGCCCTCATGACGGCCAAGAGCGCCGCACTGAAGGGCGTGGGCCTGACCGTCGCGCAATACGCTGCCCTGTTCGTCCTCGCCGAGAACCCCGGCATCTCCGGGGCCGCGCTGGCCCGCACCTGTCTGGTCACCCCACAGGCCATGGCGGCCGTGCTGAAGAACCTCGAAGAACGCGGCCTGGTCGCCAGGTCGGCGCACCCGTGGCACCAGAAGATGCTGGAGACCCGGCTCACCGACACCGGCCGCGAAACAGTACGCCTGGCTGACGAACAGGCCGTGCGCATCGAACGCCGCCTCGCCAACGAGTTCACCCCCCAAGAACGCAACACCCTGCGAGGGCTGCTCGCGCGCTGCGTCACAGTCATCCAACAAGACTGAAATCAGCCCCTGGCTGACCAGGGAGTGTCATGAATCAGAATCCTTTTTCTGACAGCCCCTCAGGCACCGATACGCTCCCCTCGCGCTCCCCCACCACACCCGTCAGCTCACACGAACCTCACCCAGTCCACGAAAGCGCTGGTCAAAGACCCGGAGCAGAGCAGAATCACGGAGTGTCACAAGCGCTGACCAACGCACTCCATGCGTAGGCCTACCATGCCCGATTCGGGCGTTTTCCAAGGGCAAGGAAAGCAATAAGCCCCAGGTCAAAGGGCCACAGGCCGTCCGGAACAAGATCAGCACGCACGCAGACACCCTGCGACCAAGATCGCCGATCACAAGACCCGCAGCTCAACTCATTTTGAAACGATCAGCAAGTCCGTCCAGTCGTGCGGACCACTTGGGCCAACAAGAAGACGGAACGACGGGTAGTCCGCGCATGTGCTCAGGTCCCCGCGTAGCTGTCGGCGGCGCACGGGGAGCCGCCCGCGCTGAGCCCACCTGCGATCACTGGCGTGCCCCCAATGGGTCGACGGTACCGGCAGCGATGACCTCGTAGCCGAAGGTGCGTTTCTGGCTGGTGGTGGCCTCCGGCACCCAAGCAGTGCAATCAGTCCCCCTAGGATGGGGCGGCCTATGCCCGGACGGGGCATATTGAAGGCAGGGTGTCGATCGTCGGCAGCCCTCGTTAGTGCGACAGGACCGAGGGCGAGGGAGGCGTAGACCGATGACGGCGAGCGCCGGCCCCCGCGCCCGGCACACCGGCCCGGGAGCAGCAGTACGTGTACGACGCCGCGGGCCGCATGGCTGGCCACCGCGTCGGGGCCGCCAACGGCATTGACACCGCGCCGTGGGAGTGCACCAGCTACGACGCCAACGGTCGGATGACCAGCCAGAGTTGGCCGGCGTTCAACGGCGCGCCAGCCCGCACTGCCGCCTACACCTACGATGTCGGCGGCAATCCGCTGACCACCAGCGTCACCGACGCCGCTGGCACCATCACCACCACCGTGGACCTGCTGGGCCGGCTGGTCAGCTACACCGATGTCACCGGCAAGACAAGCACCACCACGTTCAACCAGGCCGGGCAGGTTACTGCCACCACGGGGCCACAGGGCGCGATTAGCAACACCTACGATCCGGACAGCGGCACCCTAGCCACCGTCACCTCGGCACCAACCTGCTGGCCACCGCCCACTACGACAGCACCAGCGGCCGCCTGGCCACGGTCACCTACGCCGACGGCACCACCGGCACCCTGGGCTACAACAGCCAAGGCGACCAGAACAGCCTGGTGTTCACCAGCACGGCCACCGGCGCGCTGGTGACCGGGGACCAGACCACCATGTCTGCGGGCAAGCGCGTCACCACCGAACTGGAGGCAAGCAACGGCAGCACCCTGACCAACCCCAACCCGGCCGGGGCCGCAGCCGCAACCTACACCTACGACGGCGCCGGAAGGCTGACCACCGCCTACCTGCCTGGTGCGGCCGCGACTTACGGCTACGACGTCAACCCTGCCGACGCGAACTGCGCCGACCCCGACATGGGCGTGAATACCAACCGCACCAGCATCACCATCACCCCGACCAACGGCACCGCCGTCACTACCGGCTACTGCTACAACAGCGCCGACCAGCTCGTGCACACCACCGTCGGCGCCACCACTGACACCGGCTACGCCTACGACACCCACGGCAATCAGACCAAAGACCACGGCACCACCCTGACCTGGGACGCGGCCAACCGCCTGGCCACCGCCACCCCGGCGTCCGCCACCACCACGGCATACAGCTACGACGCCCTGGACCGTGTCGTCTCCCACACCGCCGGCAGCACCGCCACAGGCTACGCATACAACGGCTACAATGACAGCGCCGTCGCCGCCCTGGACGGGACCGGCAACGTAGTGCAGCAGTTCGTCCCGCTACCCGGCGGCGTGATAGCCACCATCCAGACCAGCGGCATCCTGTGGTCCTACCCGGACCTGCACGGCAACATCACCGTCGCCACTGACAACACTGGCGCGCCCCTGAACGACCCCATCGCCTACGACCCTTGGGGCCAGGCGTTGTCGGGCAGTGCCACCCTGACCAACGCCGCCGGCGGCAACATCCTGGGCGCATTCGGCAAGGACAGCAAACTCACCGATACCGCCACCGATATCACCATCCTCGGCGCTCGTGCCTACGAAGCGGCGGAAGGACGCTTCCTGAGCGTGGACCCGCTAGAGAACGGCTGCGCGAACAACTACGTGTACGTGTTCGGCGACCCATTCAGCAAGAGCGACCTCACCGGCCGCTTCAGCTGCACGGCTAATTTGTCATCGCGTGGGCGCACGGGAACCGCTATTTTGCTAGTTCCTACGCTGGCACGGTTGGTGGCATGTGGGGGATAGTTGGCAAAGTCGGATGGCTCGGGAAGAGCGCCCGAGGGGCGGGCGGCATGGCTGGTGGCTTCGCGGCCTTCGGGTTCAACTTCGGCTACGCCATGGCGACTGACGGCAAGTGGAACTGGTGCCAGGCCCTCATCGAGGGCGGGTTGGGCGCGGTGGCCGGATTGCTACTGTAGGCGCACCAGATAGAACGGGGACGGGCCGTGGCTGGTGTGCAGCCGCGGCCCGTCCTCGTTTGGCGGAGCGGCTTGGCGAAACAAGACCGGCCGGGCTATGTCCACCGCCGGTCGGCGTCGAGCTCACTGTGAGGGTCGATCCTGCTGCCGCGCTTGGCAGTCGCGTAGTGTGGTCTCACCTCGGTCGTAGTCCTGGCCGCCAGTTCCGAGTCGGAAGTGCTCGCCTTCGTGCGGGCCGTCGCAACGCGGGACGGCCGGTGGATCCGGGAGGGATGGCGAAGTCGTTGAACTCGCATCTGGCGGTGTTCGCGGTCCAGCGGTCGCGCGTCGGGGGCGGACCTTTTCGCTGGGTGCGAGGAGGCCCCCGGTATTGCATCTAGGAAGCGTCAATCGTGCTGTGGCCAGGAAGATACGGCGGGGATAGGATTTGCCGATATCTTTCGAGTCGTGGGGCGAGGGGCGGGGGCTGACGACTTGGACGCCGTACTGATACTCGGGGCCTTGGCGTGGATGGGCGCGCTGCTAGCTGGCGTGACCGTGATCGGCGACGGACCGATGGGCCCGGTGCTGACGTTGGGGGGCATTGCAGCCTTCATCGTGATGGCGATCGGCGTGACGATCGTGCCTCGTCGGCTGCGTTGGCGGGGGGATGTCCGGCCACGCAGTACTGGCCGTCCTGCCTTCGAACCCGGGTATCCGCTGAAACCTGCGCAGATCGCGGTCGAGGAACGCTGGGGCATCACGCAGCAGATCGCGGACAGGGGCTGGGTCAGGGAGGTCGGGCGGCTGAGCTGGCGCCAGGCCACGGTGTTTCTGGTGGGCGATAAAACGGGGTTGGTCGTCGATCCGTGGTTCTTGTCGTTCCGGGCCTACATCTTTGACAGCACCTGCCGCGTCGGCCCAAGTCCGACGTCGGCAACACTCAACCCCGGTTTCAACCTCCGGCGAAAGAACGGCGTGCTGCGGATTTCCCAGGGGACGCAGGTGATCGACTTGGCTGTCCCGAAAAAATCCGTGCCCGCTGTCGCGCTCATCGGGGCGTCGGGGCCGGTCGACAAGGTGGTCGGCACTGCCGTCACCGTCTCCGAGGAACGCCTCGCCCGGATCGCGCGGGCTGATCGTCGGGCCGCGCGACGCCATGCGTTCTTCGCCCGGATCAACGCGCGGTCCAAGACGAATCGCTGGGTGGCCGCGGCGTGCTCGCTCTTCTATCTGGCGCTGGCTGTCGGCTTCTTCATCGGGGGTGCGAAGCTGGGCCAGTACGGCGTCATCGTCGTCATGCTCTCGCTGCTGTGCTTGGGCGCGGCGGGTGTCTACGCAGGTCGCGTGATATTTCGGGACGAGCACGAATGGCCGTCGGGATGGCGGCAAGGGGGGTAGCGCCCTTTCGGCTCTGTCCCGTAATCGGGATGCTGTTGGTGATCTTCACTCGGTGGAGTGAAGTCATGGCCGGGTCGGCCTGTGGATCGGTGCAGTGTGCTGCGCTGGTTTGGGCGGGGTGGCTCTAGCGGTCGGAGGGATGGCCGCGATGTCGATGGGTTCGAGTTCGGGGCGGGTGATCCCGCCGTTGACGGTGGCGGTGGTGCGACACGGGCTGCGCACACTGAGGGCGGCCACCTCCCATAACAATGCCGCGTCCCAGAGGGTGCTGACCAAGGCAGGGTTCGTCCCGGTTGGCCCGGCAGACCCGACCGACCTCGGCGGTAAGCCGGGCACCTGGTATCAGCACGACCTGGTGCTCCACCCGTAGACCGTGATCTTGTGGGTGGACCGGCTGCGGGAAGGCTGCGGCCACCGCTGATCATCGGTGTGGTTCGCGTCGCCGGCTGCAGGGGCCGGCGCCACGAACCCACGGTCAGAGAGCCTCCGAATCCCCTAACAGTACCTACAGTTCAGATTTCGATGCCTTCAGAAATCGTGAACTCGCGGGGATTGCACCGGGGCAGGATCGACACGCTGGGGCTCGACGAGAACAACACACCGGTGCTGATGGAATACAAGAAAGGCTCCGACAGCGGGGTCATGTCACAAGCCGTCTCCTACCTGTCCTGGCTGTGCTCGGCGCGTCACGAGTTCGAGGCGCTGGTCAAGGAGCAGCTGGGTTCCGAGGCCGCCGAGTCGATCGACTGGCGGAACCCGCGGATGGTCTGTATCGCGGCCAGCTTCTCGCACCACGATCGGGTCGCGGTGCACCGGCTGCACGAGCGGATCGACCTGGTCCGCTACCGCGTCTTCGACGGCGGGTTGCTGGGCCTGCCCGCGTTCGCCACTGCCCGGCCGGACCTCGCCCGCAACCTCAAGCGGATCGAGCAAGCTCAACGCGAGACTGGCGGGAAAATCAATCAGGCCCTCGACATGGTGGCCTTGTTGATCCTGGAGACCGGGGACCCGGAAGGCGTGTACGACCAGTTGGTCTTCCTGCTCGGACAGACCCGCGTGGAGAAGGGCGTGTGCGAGGCGAGCCATTAACCGCCCCCGACGAACACCACGTAACTCGGTCCACTCCCGGGACTACAACGACCTCCGCGGAGTATTCACGTGCCAGGTCGAAACGCCCTTCCGCTTGGGCACCGCCAAGGTCCATGCCGAGGGGTGCGCTCCGGTAGCGGTCTGCCGATCGAGAAGTGGCGTGGCCCCGCTGGATGCGGGGGCCACGTCCTAACTGCAGGCAGTCACGTCCGCATCGCGCGACTGCTCTCGCGCGCCGGACACAAGGTGCGACTGCCTGCGCGACCTACGTCGGCTCGCGAGGGCGAGTTCGGGCAAACGCCACTGCAGGACGTTACTGGTCTGCCTTGGTCCGCAGCTCCCGCGCAATCATGACGTCGTCACTCATGGCGTGCACGACTTGGCGGTCCACGTCCTCCTGCTCGTGCGGCACCCCGCACGGGCAGATATTCCAGTGGCCGGTGTCGACCTGGCCGGCCACGCGCTCGACGAGGTCGGCAAGCTCGTCCAGCACTCCCACCGGCACGTCGACCAGGTCCCCGCCGCTCGCCGATACAGTCGCGGAACCGAGTTCGGTCACCAGGTCCATGGCGTGGGCCGCCGACCGGCCATCGCCGTTGGCCGACGCGTACTTCCCCGCCTGCGCGCCAGCCATTACCAGGCGGCCCAGGGCCATCGTGGGCACCTCCACCGTCCGGACATCCACCCGGACCGGTCGCACGGCGTGAACCGCGGAGGCGCCCTCTCGTGAGTCGTCGGCCGCTGCCTCGATCGCGTCCGCGACGATCTCCGGTGACACCAGGTGGACGGCCTCGTCGGCGTCCACGCCCACGTTCTTGGCGGGTGTGTTGACCACGTAGCTCACCACGTCCCGCACTGCGACCGGTTCGACCTCCAGGCCGCGCGTCAACAGCACCGCCGTGGTCTGCGCTACCAGTGCCTTGAACGGTGTGCTCCTCTGGATTTCCGCCACGAACCCCAGCGTAGAGGCAGGCTTTGTCAGATTGCCACAAAGCCATCCAGACGAGCGCGATCCACCCTTCAGACCCGCTGGCCTCCCGTCGCACCGTCGCTGACGAAATGGCCTCCCCTCGGCCTCCCCTCGGCTCCGCCGGGGAAATCAGCGCCCCGCATCCTCTGCCGGAAAGTGCCAAGGAAAGGAAAAAGGCCCAGGTCAGCGGGGGACTGACCTGGGCCTTCGGGGAGCCGCCTTCGGGATTCGAACCCGAGACCTACGCATTACGAGACCGTGAGCGATCATGTTGCGTAGTGCCGTGCCGTGCTGCCGAATGACGTCCTGCCTGATCAGAGCGCGTGCGGCTCGTTGGTCTGTGCTGCCTCGTATTACGTCGTCCAAAGGCGTCCGGCTACTGGCTGGCCACCGGAGGCGTCTAAGGGTCGGCGCAGGAGTGTTGTCAGCATCCCACGAAGGCGCTGCGGGTGCCGATTATTGCGTCCGCGCAGGAGAGCGAGTTCGCCGTGGGGCCTTCTGTAGCCCCACCCGGAGTTCTCGCGAGCCAGGCGCAGGACGAGAGACTGGATGTTGCTGGGGGCACCTCCCGGCCGAAGGCTGGGGGAGAGTCAGCTGTCTGCCGGGTTGTCTGCGGCGGGAGGCATCGGCGTGGCGACGGCGCATAAGGTCGCGGGCCACCTCAAGATCGGGTCCGGGGAGACGATCAGGTGCAGCTGCGCAGCTTGGACCTGGGAGCCGATGGAGAAGCGCGGCAAGGAATGCGCGGTCCGCCGCAGCGACCCGTGGCCTGCCGATTCGCCGCTGCAGAACGGCCAGCTGGTGGCGCAGCGCCCATATCTCCATGTCCTCGTACACGTCGCTCATCGGCAGCAGCCGTATGAGGGCAAACACGCTTGAGACGGCGAGGTAGGGCAGTCGCAGCAGCACGATCCATCAGCCTGACACGCGGCGATCAACGGCCGTTCACAAGAACCTGCACGTCACAGGCCATGGATGGGGTTTTCGGCCCCCGCAACGTTGCGCCGTCCAAAGGCGCCCGCGCTCCCCTTGCGCTCCCATTCCCCTGATCGAGCAGTTCAAGGCCCCGGAAACCCGTTGTCGCAACTGTACAGAACGGCGCCCCGGGCTGCCCTGCAGCCACGGCTCCGTGGCGCTTGGCTCGGGTGCCCTACTGCAGACGTGTCCGATGGACGACATTGCAACAGATGGCGGGGTCAGCGCACCCAGGCCTTCAGCGGCTCGGTGTCCAGCAGAATGCCCACCGGTTCGGGCAGCTCGACGCGCTTGCCGAAGGGACGCCGGACGAGATTGCCGTAGACGCCCCCGTCCGGCTCGGCGTGGACCAGTACCTCACAGGAGTCCCGGTCGATCAGCAGGTACACCGGGATGCCGGTCTCCGCGTAAGCACGCGGCTTCTCCTCCCGATCCCGCTTGTCCGTGTCGGTATCGTACGAGGTCACCTCGACCACCATCAGGACCTGGTCAGCATCGGCCCACTCCCCCTGGCCCGCGAAGCATCCCTTCGGCGCGAGAGCGCCGTCCGGCTTGGCATGCCCCTTCCGATAGGTCTCGACCTTCAGACCACGTTCCGGATAGAGCCACAGCTCCGGACGCTGCTGCATGCAGTGCTCCATGACCCAGCGAATGATCTCGTCGTGATCCCCATCCGGCACCGCCTTGACCCCCAGCTTTCCGTGGATGAACTCGAGCCGAACCCCCTCGCGCTCGGCTGCGGCAGCGATGCGCTCGAACTCCTCGGCCAGCATCTGCGGCCGGTCCTCGGTGACGGTCACCGGACTCCTCCGTTCTCCAGGCCAGCGCCAGGGAACACCGACACTTCGCACAGTACTACGCAGCTGCGACACCGCCGAGGAATTCCCCCACGGCCGCCCCCACCAACACTCGCCTCGGACTCCACACGCCGATGGCCATCGATTCCCGCGCATGTACGACTCCGGCGCCAACCCGCGGCCGAACCTGTCGCCACGGCATGCCCGACGCAGGAGTCAGACAGCGGAGGACGTGGTCCAGCCGAGGCGGGCGATCGTCGTGGAAACGTCCCATCACGCGGACCGGAGGTGCGCCAACCGGGGCGAGCCCCGTCTCCCGTTGGGCAGCACGGCCGTGGACGCAGAGCCCAGTCAGCGGGAGAGCCGGCCTGCCGCCTCCTGTGCCCGGACGGTCAGCGGTGCCCCGATCTCGGCAGCGAACGTGTGCAGCTCCTGATGCCCGGGGAGCTCGGTCAGCGCCTCACCCACCAGAGCGCGGGCCCGGTCCGCCTCACCGTCCCGCCAAGCCGGCCTGGCCTGGAAAAGCAGCGACTCGGCACCGGCGAGGGCGGAGTGCGCAGCCAGCCGGGTGAGGCGGTCCGCCGCGTCGTAGTCCGCAAGCCGCTCCAACAGCATCCCGTGCCACTCGGCCAGATCCCCAGCACGGCGCTTGCGTTCGTAGGCTAAGGAGTCATAGCGGGTGCGTGCCGGGAGGGCTTGGGGGAGTTCCCACCAGGCTAGGTCCGGGGTGCTTCCGCGCTGGTTCTGCAGGAACTGGGCGAGGAAGACGACGGTGCGGTGAGCTTGTTCGGCTGTCCAGCGGGGTGGTGGGCGGGGGTTGTCGGGGGTGTAGGCGGCGGGGATGAAGGCCTGGAACAGGTGGGTGTCCACAGTGGCGCGGTCGGGGAAGGCCGTGGTGTCGCACAGTTCGTCAGGGTGCGGGGCCGCGCAATTTCAAGCGCAGGACATTAGTGATGGATGGGCAGCGGTGTGGTCTCGATAAGGCGCTGGCCCGAGCCACCCCAGTGCAGGGCGATGATCTCGGCCATGATCGCGACGGCGGTCTCCTCGGGGGTGCGAGCGCCGAGGTCCAGACCGATGGGCGAGGCGAGGCGGTCAAGCGCCGCCTCGCCGACGCCGGCCTCGCGCAGTTGCCGCAGGCGGTCCTCGTGCGTGCGGCGGCTGCCCATCGCGCCGATGTACCGGGCCGGGGTCCGCAGGGCGCGTTCCAACAACGGGATGTCGAACTTGGGGTCGTGGGTGAGCACACAGATCACGGTGTTCTCGTCCACCGTGATCCGGTCGAGAAACCGGTGCGGCCAGGAGACGACCAGTTCGTCGGCGTCGGGGAACCGCTTGCGGGTGGCGAAGACCGGCCGTGCGTCGCAGACCGTGACGTGGTAACCGAGGAACTTGCCCATCCGAGTCACCGCGGCCGCGAAGTCGATGGCGCCGAAGACCAGCATCCGCTGCGGCGGCGCGAAGGACTGGACGAAGACGGCGAGTTCGTCCTTGCGCTGTTCGCCCTCATGACCGACCCGCACCACGGCGCTGGCGCCCCGCGCGAGCATGCCGCGCGCCTGTTCGGCGACACGGGCGTCGAGTCGGAGGTCGCCGAGCGTACCGGTGGTCGTCTCCTGAGTCACGATGAGGTCGCGTTCGGTGGGTGCGGTCCCGGAAATCACCGAGGCGACCGCGATCGGGCGGCCGGCGGCGATGGCGTCGAGGACCGCGGGCAGGGCCGGGAAGTGCCCGACGCCCGCCGGGCGCACGAAGACGTCGATGATCCCCCCGCAGGTCAGTCCGACCTCTAGGGCGTCGTCGTCACTGACGCCATAGGTCGTCAGCACCGGCGTGCCCGTTGCGATCACCTCGGTGGCCGCCTCGTAGACGGCGCCCTCCACGCAGCCGCCGGAGATGCTGCCGATCACGTCGCCGTGCTCGGCGACCGCCATTGCGGCGCCCGGTTGCCGCGGTGCCGACTTCCAGGTCTCGACGACGGTTGCCAGGGCGAAGCGCGTCCCGGCCGCCTGCCAGGAGGCGATGCCTTCCGCAATGTCCCGCACGTGTACCCCTCTCCAGAACACCACCTCTGCCCCGGCCGCCGGGCACCGTGACCTGCCGCAACACTGGGGCGCAGACTCCAGGACCGAATGATGCGAAGCCCAGGAACGTGGTGTCAATGGTTGGTTAATCGATCGCTTAGGTCGGGCGGGATGATCTTGGATCACAAATTAAGCTCTCGGTTAATTCGCTGTTGACACCGGCGCCGGACGGGAGCCAAATATGGCCCGATACCGATGAGACCCCGCGGGCGATGCCGAGGAGAGGCATTGCGCCCCCGGAAGCGGAAGACCCACTACAAGAGGGAGTCCACGCATGCAGGTTCCCGCGCCGTTCGAATATCAGCGGGTGAGCAGTGTCGGGCAGGC
Source organism: Actinacidiphila oryziradicis (assembly GCF_005047355.1). GTDB lineage: Bacteria > Actinomycetota > Actinomycetes > Streptomycetales > Streptomycetaceae > Actinacidiphila > Actinacidiphila oryziradicis. The sequence continues at coordinate 11,707 of NZ_SUMC01000099.1, read as the reverse complement.
GATCGTGCTGTTGGACAGGCTGGGTGACACGGCACGTCTGGTGGCTGGAGGTCACAGCCTCATCCCGATGATGAAGCTTCGGCTGGCCAACTTCGAGTACCTGATCGACATTAACGATCTCCATGACGAACTCGGCTACATCGTGACCGAGCCCAGGCAGATCCGTATCGGCGCGATGACCCGGCACCGCGAGTTGCTGGAGTCCGACGCGCTGGCCGAGGCGTTCCCGATCTTCCGTGACGCCGAGCGGGTCATCGCCGACCCCGTGGTCCGCAACCGGGGCACGCTCGGCGGCTCGCTCTGCCAGGCCGACCCGTCGGAGGACCTGTCGGCCGTGTGCACCACGCTGGGCGCCTCCTGCGTGATCCGCGGTCTGGACGGCGAGCGCGTCGTGCCAATGGAAGACTTCCACCGCGGGCCCTACGAAACGGCGGTCGGCGACGCGGAGATACTGACCGAGGTCCGCTTCCCGATCCGGCCGAACGGATCGAGCGCCTACGAGAAGGTCGAGCGGCGGGCCGGGGACTGGGCGGTCGTCTCGGCCGGCGTTGCGGTCTGGCTCGACGGCGGCGTGGTCGCCGACGCTCGCGTCGGACTGGCCGCCGTGGGCCCGAACACCGCCGGCATCCCGGGCATCGCCGAAGCGCTGCGCGGCGAGCCGCCGTCGGAGGAGCTGTACGCGCGGGCCGGCGACATCGCGAAGGACGCCTGCGATCCGGTCACCGATCGCAGGGGCAGCGCCGAGTACAAGCGTCATCTGGCACGGGAGTTGACCATCCGGGCGCTCCGCAGGTCGGTCGCCAGGATCAACGGACAAGGAGCGTGATCATGCAGGTCACCATGACCGTCAACGGCGACGAGGTCACGCGCGAGGTCGAGGGACGGCTGCTGCTGGTCCACTTCCTGCGGGACCACCTCGCCCTGACCGGGACCCACTGGGGGTGCGACACCAGCAACTGTGGCACCTGCGTGGTGTGGCTGGACGGCGAGCCGGTCAAGTCTTGCACGGTATTCGCCGCAATGGCCGGCGGGCACGATGTGCGCACGGTCGAAGGGCTGGGGCGCAACGGCGAACTCGACCCGGTGCAGCGGGGCTTCATCGAGTGCCACGGCCTGCAGTGCGGCTTCTGTACCCCCGGCATGATGATGACCGCGCGGGCGCTGCTCGACCGTAATCCGAGCCCGTCGCAAGAGGAGATCCGCGAGGCGATCTCCGGCCAGATCTGCCGTTGCACCGGCTACGCCACCATCGTGCGGTCCGTGCAATGGGCGGCGGCTGAGGAAGCCGGCACCCGCACCACCGTCCCTTCGGGTACCACGTCGGGGAGCACGTCATGACCACAGCGGCCGACCGCACCATCGTCACCGCGTTCGAGGACAACGACGGCAAGCCGCTCGGCCACGGCCGGATGCTGCGCAAGGAGGACCCGCGCTTCGTGCGCGGCAGGGGCCGCTACGTCGACGATGTCCAGTTGCCCGGGATGCTGCACCTGGCGATCCTGCGATCGCCGATGGCGCACGCCAGGATCACCTCTGTCGACACCAGCCTGGCCGAGGCGCATCCCAATGTGCGGTTGGTGGTCACCGGCGCGATGCTGGCCGAGAAGGGGCTGGCATGGATGCCGACGCTCTCCAACGACGTGCAGGCCGTGCTGGCCACCGACAAGGTGCGATTCCAGGGCCAGGAAGTCGCGTTCGTCGTCGCCGAGGACCGCTACGCCGCCCGAGACGCCCTAGAGCTGATCGACGTCGAGTACGAGCCGCTCGACCCGGTTGTGGACGTGCGTACCGCGCTCTCACCGTCCGCCCCGGTGATCCGCGACGACCTCGAGGGCAAGACCGACAACCACTGCTTCGACTGGGAGACCGGTGACGCCGAGTCGACCGATGCCGTCTTCGCCAAGGCGGACGTGGTGGTCAGCGAGGACATCGTCTACCCGCGCGTGCACCCCGCGCCGATGGAGACGTGCGGCGCGGTCGCCGACTACGACGCGGTGGACGGCAAGCTCACTTTGTGGTCCACCACCCAGGCGCCGCACGCCCACCGCACGCTGTACGCGATCGTCGCCGGGCTGCCGGAACACAAGATCCGGGTGATCGCGCCGGACATCGGCGGCGGCTTCGGGAACAAGGTGCCGATCTACCCCGGCTACGTCTGCGCCATCGTCGGCTCGCTGCTCACCGGCAAGCCGGTGAAGTGGATGGAGGACCGCTCGGAGAACCTGATCAGCACTGGCTTCGCCCGCGACTACATTATGCGAGGCGAGATCGCGGCGACCTCCGACGGCAGGATCCTCGGCATCCGCACCAATGTGCTTGCCGACCACGGCGCGTTCAACGGTACGGCCGCGCCCGTGAAGTACCCGGCCGGGTTCTTCGGAGTGTTCACCGGCAGTTACGACATCGAGGCCGCCTACTGCAAGATGACAGCCGTCTATACCAACAAGGCGCCGGGCGGAGTGGCCTACGCGTGCTCGTTCCGCATCACTGAGGCCGTGTACTTGGTCGAGCGGATCGTGGACTGCCTCGCATACCAGCTGCAGATGGACCCCGTCGAGCTGCGGATGAAGAACTTCATCAAGCCCGAGCAGTTCCCGTACGAGACCAAGACGGGCTGGGTGTACGACTCGGGTGACTACGCCCCCACCATGCGGCTGGCGAAGGAGTTGGCCGGCTACGACGAACTGCGCGCCGAGCAGGCCGAGAAGCGCAAGCGCGGCGAGCTGATGGGCATCGGCGTGGCGTTCTTCACCGAGGCGGTGGGCGCCGGGCCGCGCAAGGACATGGACATCCTCGGCCTGGGCATGGCCGACGGCTGCGAACTGCGGGTACACCCCACCGGCAAGGCGGTGGTGCGGCTGTCCGTCCAGACTCAGGGGCAGGGCCACGAGACGACGTTCGCGCAGATCGTCGCCGAGGAGATCGGCATTCCGCCGCAGGACATCGAGGTGGTGCACGGCGACACCGACCAGACGCCGTTCGGTCTGGGCACCTACGGCAGCCGCTCCACACCGGTGTCGGGCGCGGCGGCGGCCCTGGTGGCCCGGAAGGTGCGCGACAAGGCACGCCTCATCGCTTCGGCGATGCTGGAGGTGTCGGTCGCCGACCTCGAATGGTCGAAGGGCGTCTTCCATGTCGCGGGAGACCCCTCGGCCTCCGTCACCATCCAGGACATCGCGATGCGCGCCCACGGTGCCGGCGACCTGCCCGAAGGCGTGGAGGGCGGCCTTGAGGCGCAGATCTGCTACAACCCGGAGAACCTCACCTACCCGCACGGCGCCTACATCTGCGTCGTAGACATCGACCCGGGCACCGCGAAGGTGAAGGTGCGCCGGTTCGTGGCGGTGGACGACTGCGGCACCCGTATCAACCCGATGATCATCGAGGGGCAGGTGCACGGCGGTCTCACCGACGGCGTGGGCATGGCGCTGATGGAGATGATCTCCTTCGACGAGGACGGCAACTGCCTGAGCGGTTCGCTGATGGACTACCTCATCCCGACTGCCCTCGAAGTGCCCGACTGGGAAACCGGGTTCACCGTCACGCCGTCGCCCCACCACCCCATCGGTGCTAAGGGAGTCGGCGAGTCCGCGACGGTCGGCTCACCGCCGGCGGTGGTCAACGCGGTGGTGGACGCGCTCAAGCCGTTCGGGATCCGGCACGCCGACATGCCGCTGACGCCGTCGCGCGTGTGGGAGGCCATGAAGGGCCGGCCGACGCCGCCGATCTGATCCACCGCTGTTCGGCGTTCAGGTTGAGTCCGCTGGGTCTTTGTCGAGGAGGCGTTCATGTCGACTACGGTGACCGCTCGCGCGCTGGAACTCGCGGCACAACGCGTGCCGTTCGTCCATGCCAGGGTGGTACGTGCCCAGGCCCCGGCGTCGGCGCGGGCCGGGGACGAGGCGATCGTGTTCGAGGACGGGTCGATCGACGGCTTCGTCGGAGGCGTGTGTGCCGAGAGCTCGGTGCGTACGGCTGCTCTCGGCGCGCTGCGCGACGGCGGATCACTGCTGCTGCGGGTGCTACCCGACGGGGAAGCCGCCTTCCCAGAGTCACCCGGTGCCCGCGTGGTGGTGAATCCGTGCCTGTCAGGGGGTGCGTTGGAGATCTTCCTCGAACCGATGCTGCCGCCGACGCTGATCGAGGTCGTCGGGCAGACCCCGGTCGCCAAGGCCGTCGCCGCGCTCGCCGACGTGCTCGGCTACGCGACGGCGCACTCTCTGCCGGACGGCGTGGCCGAGCAGACGGCGGCGGTGATCGTGGCTAGCCACGGGCGCGACGAGATCGAGTCCATTCGCGCCGCACTCGACGCGGGCGTCGACCGTATCTCGCTGGTCGCCAGCCGCCGCCGGGGCGCCGCCCTCCTCGACGAACTCGGCCTGAACGAGGCGGAACGCGCCCGCATCAGCAGCCCGGCCGGGATCGACATCGGCGCGCGCACGGCGCCCGAGATCGCGCTGTCGATCCTGGCCGAGGTGGTGCAACGAGTGCGGGGCGGCGATAGGCGCGGACCGGCCGAGGATGTCGGCGCGGAGGGCACTGGGGAGGCGGCACGCAACGGCGACGGTTCGGCGGAGGGGGCACGGAACGAGGGTGGTGCGGGAGGCGGAGGGCATGCGGCTCCCGGGGCCGGCGTGCACGGTGCACACGGCACGCACGGTGCGCTCGTCGTGCCGTTCGGGGCGACGGACCCGGTGTGCGGGATGACGGTGACGGTCATGCTGGACACCCCGCACCTGACCGTCAAGGGGGCCGACGTCTGGTTCTGCGGACCCCGTTGCCGGGACCGCTACGCCGAAGGGCTGGTGGGCTAGGCCGTGTTCACCACCGGGGTTCTCCTCGCCGCCGGCTCCTCGCGCCGTCTCGGCCGACCCAAGCAGCTCCTTCCGTACCGCGACGGCACGCTGCTGGACGCCACCCTCCGTACGGCATCCGAGCCGGTCTCGGTGGCCGGCCGGTGAGCGGGCTGTTCGCGGACGCCGACGAGGTGCGCCGACGGATGGCCGAGGCCGGCCACTTGGTGGACGAGGGCACGGCGACCGCATTGTTCCTGGCCACCGTCCTGCACCGGCCGCTGCTGATCGAGGGTGAACCGGGGGTGGGCAAGACCAGCGTGGCGAAGGCGCTGGCCACGACCCTGGACACGCCGTTGATCCGGCTGCAGTGCTATGAGGGCCTGACGGCAAACGAGGCGCTCTACGAGTGGAATTACCAGCGGCAGCTCCTGGCGATCCGGCTCATCGAGGCGCGCAGTGAAAACCTCACCGACGCCGACCTGTTCACCGAGGAATTCCTCCAGGACCGGCCCCTGCTGCGGGCCGTCCGCCACGACGGCCCGGTGCCACCGGTGCTGTTGATCGACGAGATCGATCGCGCGGACGACGAGTTCGAGGCGTTGCTGTTCGAGTTCCTCGGCGAGGCGGCCATCAGCATTCCCGAACTCGGCACCTTCACCGCCGCCCGGCCGCCGGTCGTGGTGCTCACCTCCAACCGCAGCCGCGAACTGCACGACGCGCTGCGCCGCCGCTGCCTCTACCACTGGATCGACTTCCCCACGCCCGAGCGTGCCACCGAGATCCTGCGCCGTTCGGTGCCGGCGGCGAACGAACCGCTGATCGCCTCAGCTGTCGACTTCATCGGCCGGGCCCGCGAACTCGATCTGGACAAGAGGCCAGGCATGGCCGAGGCCATCGACTGGGTCTCCGCGCTCACCGCGCTCCAGGTCACGCGCCTGGTGCGGACTGATGTCGTCCGCACGCTCAGCACGATCGCCAAGAGCCCCGACGACCACGCCACCGTCACCCAAGCCCTTGAAGGACTTGGCTACCCGCGGACGACCGGAGGGCAGCCCGCGGCCCGCTGACCGCCCAGCACGCAGAGGAAGCGAAGAAGCCTTGAAAATCGACAACGAGTTCGATGTGAGCGTCCCAATCGAGCGCGCCTGGGAGGTGCTCACCGACCTGGAGGGCCTCGCTCCATGCCTGCCCGGCGCACAACTCACCGGGGTGGAGGGCGAGGTGTACAACGGGAAGGTCAAGGTCAAAGTCGGCCCGGTGATCAGTCAGTTCGCGGGAACGGCCAGGTTCGTCGAGATGGACGAAGCGGCCCACCACGCCGTGATCAGCGCCAAGGGCAAGGACGCGCGCGGAGGGGGCAACGCCTCCGCGATGATCGAAGCGCTGCTGCGTCCCCACGGCACGCGCACCGTCGTCACCGTCACCACCAACCTCAACATCAGCGGCAAGCTCGCCCAGTTCGGCAGCGGCATGATCAAGGAGATTTCCGAGAAGCTGCTCAACCAGTTCGTCCAGAACCTGGAGGCGCAGCTCCACCAGCCCCAGGAGTCCGCTCCCGGCACGGTCCCGGAGACCGCGACGCCGACGACGGCCGCAGCCGGAGCGACGGTGGCGGAAGCGCCGGCGCGGGAGACGACGAAGGACACCGCACCGCCGGCGACGGCACCGGAGGCCGCCACCTCCGAGGCGCCGGTGGAGGAGACCGCCGGCGACACCACGCCGGCCGCTACGACGGCCGGCCCTGAGCCCGCGGCCACCACACCGGGGAACGCGCCCGAAGCGGCACAACCGCAGGCACCGGCGGCCGGGTCCAGGCGGCCTGCCCGACAGGAGACGGAGGCCGAGCCACTCGACCTGATGGGGCTGGCCGGAATGTCCGTGTACAAGCGGCTGATCCCGGCGGCCGTCGTCGGCATCATCCTGATCGCGCTGATCGTCTTCCTCATCGTCCGGTGAGCGGCGGGGTGGGCAGGCCGCCGCTTCCCGCGGTGGACCGGGCACGGTCGTTGCTGCCCGCGGTGGACCGGGCGGCCTTCGCCGTCGCGCTGGCGACCCGGCTGCGGCCGCGGGGCGTGCCGGTCGGCCTCACCCAAGTCCAGGACCTCGTGCGGGCGCTGTCCGTCTCGCCGCCTGTTACGCGGACGACGTTGTACTGGTCGGCCCGGATTTGCCTGGTCCGTGACCACGACGATCTGGCGGAGTTCGACGCCGTATTCGACGCGGTCTTCGGTGACGCCGTCCTGCCCGTCGACCCGCACGCCCGGCGCGACGGGCTCGGCGGCGCCCGGGGCAAGGACGACCGCTACGCCTCGATGCCCGAGGCCCGGCCGGAGGGATCGCGCGAGGGCGCCGGTCTGCCCTGGGTGACGCTGCCGCCCGCGGTCGCCGGTGCCGAGCACTCCGACGACCACGCGCTGACCGTGCCGGAGCGGCTGCCGAGCGAACTGGCCGACTTGGTGGACACCCCCTTCGAGCAGCTCAGCCCGCAGGAGACGGCATTGCTCGGCCAGTGGCTCGAAGCGGCGCTGCCGACATGGCCCACGCGCCGCTCCCGCCGGTTCACCATCCAGCCGCGCGGCACCCGGGTCGCGGTCCGCGCGACTATGGCCCGTTCCCGGTGCACCGGTTGGGAGCCGGTGCGGCTGGTGCGCGCCGGGCCGGTGACCAGGCCGCGCCGTGTCGTCGTCCTGTGTGACGTCAGCCAGTCGATGCGGGCTCAGACGGTTGCGTACCTGCACCTGATGCGGGCGATCACTCTGACGAGCGACGCGGAGGTCTTCGCCTTCGCGACCACGTTGACCCGGCTCACCAGGGTCATCGGTCACCGTTCTGCCGAGGCCGCGATCGACGCGGCGTCGGCGCGGGTAGTCGACCGGTTCGGAGGGACCAGGATCGCGGACTGCCTGCGGTCACTGCTCGACTCGCATCACGGCGGCCTGCTGCGCGGGGCGGTCGTCATCATCGGCTCGGACGGCTGGGACGCGGGCCCGCCGGAGTGCCTGGCCGCGGCGATGGCCAGGCTGCGCCGTCGCGCCTACCGAGTGATATGGCTCAACCCCCGCGCGTCGGCCCCAGGATTCGTCCCTCGTACCACCACGATGGCTGCCGCACTGCCTTACTGCGACGCATTGCTGCCCGCCGACACCTTCGGATCGCTGCTGCGGGTGCCGGCGGAGATCGCCCGGTGCGGGGCGGGAGCGCGAGCCGGAGCGAGACCAGGGGCGCGGAATCCGGATGGGAGTGGAGGCGGGCGCTAACTCCAGAGGGTCACGTGGATCGCCGGCCGGAACCGACCGGCCGTGACGCCGGCACCCCGCAGCATCGCCTGCGTGGCGCGCGGCGTGGTGACGAAGCGCCTGAGCTCCGCGGCGGCGGGCGGGGCGTCTCGATCGGGAAGGGCGAGGATGTGCCACGAGCCGCGGGCGCGCAGGAAGGCACCATCGAGTTGCCGAAGGTCCCCGTCGGCAAGGTCCTTGGAGACGGCGAACGACATCCCGAGCGCCACCCCTTTCCCGTGCTTAGCCTCCTCGACCGCGGCGGCGTGGCTCTGGAAGATGCGCTGGTTGTGCTCGGGAACGTTGAGGCGGCGCAGAACCGAGGGCACGATGCCGACCCCGCCGACCGCCGAAGGTCCGAGCAGCCAGGTCTGTTCACGTAGCTCGGCCGGAGTCACGCGGACTCCGGCCAGCGGATGGCCGGCTCCGACGACCGCGAGCATCTGGTAGTTGAGGAACAGCGTGCAGGTCATCGAGTCATCGATAATGCCGGGCCGGGGACCGATGGCGACATCGACCGTCCGGGTCAAGAGCAGCGAACCGAACTTATTCGGGTTGTGCACGCTCAGCTCGATGTTCAGGTCGTCGGCCCGACTGGCGAACAACTCGATAAGGCCGGGCGCCGCGTACTCGGCGAACAGGCTGGACGCGGCGACCCGTAGCAGCCGGCGGCCGGAACCGGCCTGACTCACCTCGATGATGGTCCGCTCCTGTAGTCCCAGCATCTCGGCCGCCCTGCTGGCCAGGCGCAACCCGCCCGGCGTGAAGGCCAGCCCGTTGGCCGCTCTGGTGAACAGCTTGTCACCGAGTTCCTTGCGCAGATGGGCTATATGCATGGAGATCGCGGCCTCGGAAACGGACAAGTCAGCAGCCGCCGCCTTCACCGATCCGAAGCGCACGGTCGCGGCGAAGGCCCGTAGTTGCGTCGGGGTCAACCACTGCCTCTCAATCACAGCACATCTGCGTTCAGCCCTATGATGTTGCCTCTAAACTATCCCAATCGTGTACGCGGAGCTATGGGTCGTCGGAGCTTGTGCGGTCGGCTCAGGGCGCGGTGAAAGCGTTGCCGCTGTTCCGTCTCCCTGAGCCGACCGCACAACGCCCGCCTTGGCACGGTCCTTGATAGCGGACTCAAAACTTTTGGGCGTCCGGTACATCCTGCTCACCTCTCCTCCCCCGTCCATGAGCTTCGCATCGCCTGCGCGAGGAGGTACTTCACCACGTCCGAGCCGCTGCCGGAACGCGACTGACCGTAGAGCACTGCGAACGGGGCCGGCTTCCGGGCGAGCACCTTCTCGTCCTGTGCCGCTCGAAAATACGATTTGGTGCCGTGACCTGTGCTGATGTCGTCGGCTCAGGCGGCATGCTGGTACTCGTTGATCACGCCTCCGAGGACGGATTGTCGTCGAACCCTGTGGGTCTGGAGGTCGGTGACGGCGGCCGAGGTGGGCGGTTGGTCGCTGTCCGGGGGTAGCTGCCGCCGGGATTGGTGGGGGCGGTGCCCGTTGTAGTGGCGGATGTACTCGGTCAACGTTGCCACGGCATGGGCTTCGTTGTAGATCAGCATGCGGTCGAGGAGTTCGCGGCGGAGGGTGCCCACGACTCTCTCGCAGATCGCGTTCGCTCTCGGCGCCCGAGGCGGGCTGAGCAGGATCTCCACCTCGTCGGCCTCGAAGACGGCGTCGAAGGAGCGGGTGTACTTGCTGTCCCGGTCCCGGATGAGGAAGCGCAGCGAGTCCACTCGGCAGCCCAGGGTCATGGCGAGGTTCCTGGCCTGCTGAACGGTCCATCGAGCCGTGGGGTGGGCGGTGACGCCGGCGAGGTGGAGGCGCCGCGTGCCGTGTTCGATAAAGAGGCTCTTCGGTCGCTTCCGTGGGTGGTTTTATGCGGCTTGACGGCCTGGTAGGTGGGGGCGGTGTCCGCCGAGGCTGAGCATGGCGAGGGCGATGAGGGCGTTGGCGTCCTTGAAGCCGAAGGCCATGCGGGTGATGAGTCGGATCTTGGTGTTCATGCTCTCGACCAGGCCGTTGCTCAGTCCGTGATCGGCGGCTGCGGTGATGGCGTCCCAGTGCTTGACGATGGAGCGTTGGAGCTTCACGAAGGGCTCCAGGCGGCTGCGTCGTGCCCACAGTACCCAGTCCCACAGGGCCTGGGCGGTTTCCTGGCCCTGCTTGAGTGCCATCCTCAGGCCCTCCTTGAGGAGGTAGGCGCGGTGCAGAACCGGGTGGGCCTTGGCGATGAAGGCGAGTTGGGCCTGCTGGCCCGTGGTGAGGTCCTCGGGGTTCTTCCACAGGGCCCAGCGGGCCTTCTTCAGGGACTTCGATCCGGCGGTGGCGCGGCCATTGCCGCCGCGCTCGTCGTTCCACACCTGACGGCGGACCGTGTCGAGGGCGTCGGTGGCCCACTGGACCGTGTGGAAGGGGTCCATGACGCGCACCGCGTTCGGGCAGCGCTCGGCGACGACGGTGGCGATCCAGTCGGCGGCGTCCGCGCTGACATGCGTGATCTTGGTGGAGCGTTCCTCGCCGAGCAGGTCGAAGAACTTCCGCAGGGTGGCCTTGTCCCGCCCGGCCTCCGCCCACACCAGTCGTCCTGACGCGTGGTCAACGACGATGGTGAGGTACTTGTGGTGGCGTTTGTAACTGATTTCGTCGATGCCGATCCGGCGCAGACCCGCCAGCAGGTCCACCCGCTGTTCGACGCCGGCCCACACCCGGGTGCAGATGGCACCGACCGTTCGCCAGCCGATCCGCATCAGCTGGGTGATCGCGGTCTTGGAGCAGTGCGTGGCCAGCCAGGCCACCTGGTCGTCGAAGGGCGGGGTATGGCCGGCGCCGTGGCGGGCCCAGGGCACAGAGGCGACCACGACGCCGTGCTCGGGGCAGGACACCCTCGGCGCGTCCGCCTCGATCACCGCCTGCAGGGTGCCCAGGTCCAGCGCCCACCAGCGTCGGCGGCCCTCGCCGTTGTCGTACCTGGCACACCGGCGCTGACAGATCCCGCACCGCTGACGACGGCCCTTTGCCGGGCGGGCGTGCACCACGATCAGCACATCCTCCGGGCCGTCCTCGCCCGCATCGGGCTCCTCGACCTCCACGAGCTCGATCACGGTCTTTTCGACACCGAGCAGCCGAGTCCATATCCTTGTAGATCGCACGCCGTATCCAGGTTCTTCCGTTTCGTTCTTTCGCAAGCCGAAACGTACCCCGGGTACGGCGTGTTGTTTGTATCAGACCTGGTCAACGACCCACGGAAGCGACAGGGGAGCCGATAAAGACCAGGGCGTACAGGCGCTTGAGGGAGACGGTGTCGAGGTGCAGGAAGTCGGCGGCGATGATGCCGTGGGCCTGGGCGGTGAGGAACTGGCGCCAGGTCGGCCCTGAGCGCTGCGGGGCGGGATCGATGCCGGCGGCGTGCAGGATCTCCCAGACCGTGGACGGGGCGATCGGGTAGCCCAGGCGGGCGAGTTCGCCCTGAATCCGCCGGTGGCCCCAGGTGCTGTTCTCGCGGGCCAAGCGCAGGATGAGCTGCTTGACGATGGGCGCGGTAGAAGGTCGCCCGGGGCGGCGGTGCTGGGTGAACGTCCACTTGCGGATCATGAGTTGACGGTGCCAGGCCAGCAGTGTGGTGGGGGTG
>NZ_SUMC01000098.1 GCF_005047355.1 Actinacidiphila oryziradicis | reverse complement strand
CCAAACCCTTCACCTGGACCGCGACCGCCGACGAGATCCTCGCCAAGGTCCGACTCGTCCAGACCAACATCAAGAAACTCGTCGACAACAACGCGAAGTGACACAAACAGGATCACGAGACACTAGTCGGTTTTCCCGGAATCGAGGGGGGGTTCGTTGCGCAGAGCGATCGTGCTCCAGTGCACGTCCTCCCGGCCGAGGCGATCTGAGCGCTCGCTGAGGTGGACTACACACAAGTCGAACCGGTTAGCCAGTGCGCCTGTCTCGATCGGCGAGACTTCGAACATCCGTCGTCCTTGCGGGACGGGGCCATGTCGCAGCGACATGATCACGTGGCCACCCGACTTCAGGAGTTCGTGGATCCGCCGCATGGAGTGGAACCTCTCCTGTTCGTCCAGGTGCATCCATACGGCGCTGAGCAGGATGAGGTCGAAGCTTCCGTGGAGGCTGGTCAGGGCGGGAAGGGCGTCGTCGACCCACTCGACGGCGGATCCAGCGTGGAGCCGCTGCCCGATCTGCCGTAGTTCCACGGTCGGTTCGACGGCCACGACTCGGTGCCCACGGTCTGCCAGCGCGGCAGCGTCCCGGCCGGTACCAGCACCGATGTCGGCAATCGTTCTCGGTGCTGCCGGTATCAAGTGCAACACCTCTCGGTGCACGACCTCGAAGGCTACGCTCTCGTACTGGCCGGCCAGTGCATCAGCATTCTCACCGTATCCCGCCATCCCAGCGGGTTTTGGCTGCATAGCCATCGTTTTCCCCCACTCCCGCCCGATGCCTCAACAGCAGCACGCTACGGCATCCAGACCATCATCCCCACCTACTGTCATACGGTCGGCTATGCCGTCGGTTACTCCCCGATCGGTAGCTCACGCGCCCGCTGCCGGGCCTTGCCCCGCAGCTCCTTCAGCGGGGCATGGAAGGCACTGTGCCGGTTCTGCTCAAGGTTCAGCGGCAGGTCGAGTTTCCCAAGGAGCTCGCTCTCCATATGCCACGGCTCCGGATGCTCCACCCAGCACACCCGGGCGTGCTCGGCCAACCACGCCGTCAGCTCCGCCTCGCCCTGCTTCCCGAACGTCATCCGCTTGCCGCTGCCTACACGCCGCAATTCCAGGCCCAACAGGCAGCCGAGGGTGAGTCGCAATGTGGACCCCTTCGCGTTACCGCGGAAGTGGGACCGCAACCGCGTCCGCAGGTTCTGCGTGCTGCTACGCGTTGCCATGTACCGGGGCGCGATCCCCACGTACAGCAACTCATCCGTCGGCAGCCCCTCATACGGCGACTCGGTGAACCGCCACCCGTAAACTCCTGGCACTGCCGGCACCGGCCCCGGCCGCCCCATCACCTCGCCCGCCACCCACAGCCGGTCCGGACTTATCAGACTCTCAGTGCTCACCGGTCATCCCTCCCTTGAATAAACCTCCGGCGCACGCTACGCCTCCACACCGACATCACCGCACACGGCCTCTTGGGCATGTGAGGATGTTGCCGGTCGTGGGGCTGTGCATGCGAGCTTGGCCGCTATCTGTCCACGCACAGTCCACGTGTCCTGAAGTCCACGTTGAAAGGCTGTCGCCGACCACCGACAGATGTGCGCTGGCCAACGGACCGGCGCTCGCCTTCATGACGGGGGTCTGCACTTCTACGTGCTTCGACTGACCGTGGCTGACCGCTGCTCGATCTGGCACACATGCCACCACCGCATCCGCCCGGTCCCTGGCACTGAGCGCTCGCGGTGTTGCTTCAGACAAGTGACTGGAACCCGCTGACAGTGAAGACCTGTGCGGTACCCGCCCGTGTGGTCAATCATGGCCGACCTCCCGCGGCCCAAGAGCGCGCGTCAGTCTGGGCATCCAGGCTTACGCCAGGTGACGCCAGCCGTGATCGGCCGTCGATCCATGCCCGGCACCGGACGTGGCCCGGCTTGCGCCACCGGTTCCCGCCGGCGGTTACAGCGACAAATCCGCTGTCCGTCTACACGAGGTGGCCATAAGCGCTAGGGTGTAGTTCGGTGACGCGCTGTAGGCGTCGGATACGCAAGGCGCGATGAGGCAGGGACATACGGGGTGAGTGGGCATGTCAGTCGCCACGCGGGTATTCCCCCGGAAGCCCACAAAGAGCGGGCAAGCTACTACACGCTAGGGTTGATCGCCAACGCTGCTGGCTGCTATCTCAGCGATCCACACCTCGACTTCGACTGCATTGACACGACGGTTGTGGCCTCCGGGGCCCGGTTCAGGCGTTGGCGATTCGATGTGCAGCTCAAGTGCAGCAGCAGTGACAACACGGTACGTCGGCTGGTTTCCGGCGACTACTCCATGAGTCTCCCAGCCGGTCAGTACGACTTGCTGCGTTTGCCCGGCTCCCCCGTACCGATGCGCTTTGTCGTGCTCATTCTCCCCACAGGGGTACAGATCCCCCCGTTCGACCCGGAGGGGGACAGCATGCGCCTGGATGGCATCATGCTCTGGTCCGACCCGGGCGAGTGGCCGGCTCTCCCTCCTGGCCAAGAGTCAGGGCGGGTTATTCTCCGACGGGAAGATGAATTTACCGCTGAGTACATCAGAAATGAAATGAAGATGCTGAGTGATGGAGGTGCGCGATGAGCCAGGCTGAAATTGATGCCTTCTACACGCTCGCCTCATCGCTCGATCCACACCGGATCTCGGACTACTTGGACGCTCACGGCTGGCACCTTCTAGAGCGCCAGGAAGGTCTGTTGGAGTACTGGTCAGAGCCCGGATACGAGGGCGGGCCGGGCGAGGAAACATCCCCCTACTTGCTGCCACTTAATAACCTCATGCGCAATTTTCAGCGCAGGTTCGTTGAACTCCTTAGTGAGTTGGCAGATTACTATGACTGCGATGCGGAGCAGTTGCGGAGGCGCTTGAGGAATAGCGACTGGGACGCTTTTCTCATCAGTCTACCTCAAAGGAGGAGTGATGATTCCATTGGAATCTCCCTCGCTACTTGTGCACTGGATGTCGGCTTCCGTTTGATCAGAACGGCGGCACTCTACACCGTAAATCCAGCGCGCTCTCTGCATGGTGGTGGAGCTCGTAATAGGACCGTAAAACGTTATCTTAGTGAACAAGTTCACCTAGGGCATACTGAAAGCGGGAGCTTCGTGATCCCTATTCTTTCGGCAGTCGGTGAACGTGCAGGTGAGAATTCACGGTTTGGGCGCCATGTCCTGGAAAACTTGGCCGGGGCGCTGCAACGCATCAATCAACTCTCCGATGCGTACGACGGCTCCGGTGCTCCCGGTGGGCGGGTCGAGACGCCAGGAAATTTTGAGATCGCGCTGTCTCGCGTTTTGCAGAGATTTCACGACTTCCCCGAGGTGGAGACTTTCGATCTGTCGTTTCGCTGGTCCGCTTGGGGATTCTTGTCTCAAGAAACCCCCAGGCAATCGATCTCTCTAAACCTGAACGCGATTCGCCTGGTCGACGCGCTAGCTGTTCAAGTCGATGTGGTGGAAAGCGTCGATCCGCTCTCCCCGCCACCCATGGGGCTAGCGAAGCGTGTCTCCGAGCGGCCGGCCTCTAGCCCTACTGAGATCACAGGTTCGGTCGTTGCTTTTGGTGTGGATGACAGACAAGTTCAAACGACCGGCAGTTCCTTCTTTATCGTTGTCAGAGGTGAGGTGCGTGGAGAAAGCGTCGACGCCAGAATTTCTGTAAGTGAAGAGGAGTACGAGCTGGCCCTTAGGTCGAGGGAATTCGGAGAGCCTGTTACTGCCCTCGGATACTTCTCAAACGGCCCAGCCGGCCGCATGCTGAATGCTCAATTGCGATTTTCGGCGCGGACTCGAAGCCTGCCTCGGCTCGACTAGCACCGGGACGCGGTGCTTGCCCCTAGCTCGATCTTTCGTGACGGTCCATCGGGTTCTGCGGTGGGCTGTTTCAGGTGTGCGGCGTCATGTGTTTGTAAGCACTTCCGTTGGGACGACGGTTCCAGGTTGTTTTGGTACCACCGTCGAACCGGTGGTCGATCGCTCGTCCGAGCCGCTGACGGCCTCTTCTCGCTGGCTGCGCCTTTGCATCAGCCCATCACCGGGCCGGTATCCGAACGCCTGTCGGAGCCAAATGAACCTGGTACGGCGCGCCAGAACTCGTGCTTACAGACACCACCACCTTTGTCCCGTCTCGCTCGATCTGGTCCCAGTCTCAGGTGATCTGGTCCGATTCGCTTGCGACGGACCAGACCGACTGAGAAGCACAGGTCATCGGGCCGAACGCGCGCGCGACGACATGCGGCGAACCCCTCTCGCGGACCAGACCATCTGAGATATCGCACGACCTGACGTCTCAAACGATCTGGTCGTCCCTGGTCACAGCTGGGTGTTCGGACCAGATCAATTGGGACGGGACAACCTTCCCCAGCTCCCATCCCGTCTGCCGTCGACCCACACGCAGTGAAGCGGGCCTGCCCTCCGGCGTCCAGGTGGAGCGCGCCACTGTACGAACGACCTGGACGCCGGAGGGCAGGGTTGCTTGGCTTCGCCTGGGTTGATGGCAGACGGGATGGGAGCTCCCCACGCTCGCCACGATGGACCTGCACACGCGTGACCCGCCGCCATCCCGGAGCCTGAGCGCCCCCGCCGGATGCCGACCATCCCCAGCAACGTCGGGCCAATGGGTGCTACGAAGTCCACCGGCACAACGCCTTGCGTCCCCATTAGGAGCGCGGGCGCGGCCGCTGGCCGGGAGCGCGCCCAGCGAAGCGGAGCGCAGTCGGGTGTCTTGATGAGGTAGGCAAATTTTTACCGTGCACGTAGTCGCCCCAGAGCAGCGGACGAAACTGTCCCGAGGGCCACCCTGAGCAGAAATCGCTGCACATAAAACGGGCGGCGGCACCGAACGACTGTTGCCGCCACCCGTTTCTGAAGCGCTAAGCTGGCGCCGGCGTAGGCCATTGTTTCAGAGAACGACCCCTGCAAGGAGATGGCAACGTCTCGCCAGGGTCAAGCTCAGCTTCTCGCATTTGCTCATACATCAGCTGAACTTGCCTTAGCTCAAGTGCATCTTCCTGGTAGGCCGCGATGACTACGTCGAGCGCACAATATGTGCGCAGCCTCATGCGACGAGCCACGGTCCGCGCTGGAATTTCGTTGATCAGAGCCATCGCGTTTCGATTCTGTGCCAACACGAGAGTCTCTGACTCACCGAGATCGTGGCCCTCCTTCGCAGGCCATTTGGAAGCCTGCTGCACTGCGCTGCGCATCGCCTCAACGGCATTGCGATCCTCGATAACCTGTGGCTCGCCCAGCTGGCTCGCGCTAGATCCAACCCATCGAGAGGCAGCACTCTGCTGTTTCTCCTCGACTTTGGTTTTCACGTTGCGGGAAGCCCGATTCCGGATCTCCCCTGCAACGGCTTGTGCCCAGCACAGCCGCCCTTTGTATCGGCTGATAAGTAGGCGTGGACCGCCGGATATCGCGCCAAAGCACAGTAGCGGGCCCGTATCAATGGCCACAGCGGCTGCGGGGCTGCGCGGTGCCGCAACTTCAGTGTCTCTGCGCGGGCGTGGGACTGTGGTCACTTAGATCACATCCGCGGAGTGAACACGAGCCCGATCTCCCCTGGAGACCATGGCAGCAAGTTCCTCGTCCTCATGAACCTCTTCGAGAAGGGCCCATGGCTCGTCAGCAAAAACTGGCCAGAAGTCAGGGGCAAGACGGACGCATTCCCGAGCCTCAGCGACGCCGTCCTCTTCGTAGTCGGCATTGAAGGTGACCACGGGACGCTCGTAAGGCAACATCGAGACCCGAGAACCGTGCAAGCGATGGTACGAGTCCTCCAACGCCTCATTGACTTCTAGATGATCCGGTGATTCGAGAAGGCACCGGTCTACGAAGGCTTCCAACCCAGCTCGCCACCAGCGCCGTTCCACCAAACCTGATAGGTGTCCTGAATAGCCGCACTCCCTGATGCGAGCTCCGAGCTCGCTAGCAGAGTCGGAGACCACCGAGAGGAACTGGGGGAGGCTGATGCCGAGCAGTGTGGCGGCCTTCAGGTCTGATATGAGGAATGAAGGGAAAGGAAGGATCCGGTGAGCGAACCAGCGGAGCCATGACGTGCCATCGGTATACCGGGCGACGACATGCTCCGGTGGCCGGCAGACTTGAACCTCAGCCAGCGCAGTGTCGCCCCAAGCTACGTTTGTTGGCAGATTCAGCCAGGCAGAGCCTTCATTCCATCTGGACGAATCATCAGCCAGCGGGCGCAGCGAAGCGACGGCTGCGGCAAGTTGGTGAATTTTAGCCGAAGCGTTCTCGTCGCCCTTCTCTATAATCCAGTCGAGATTGCTCTGTGCCGATAGCAGTGGGATTCGTGCAGATTTTGGAAGGGAACCTGCCAGCTTCGCAAGTTCACCAGTACGCAGCACGATTGCCGCATGTGACTTCAATTTTGCCAGGCGACGGGAAATCACAGCAGCCAACGCCAGCCCGTCTTCGGGCCAGTACGCGATTTCAGCTGGGTGAGGTACGAGCTCCCATTCGTAGAACTGGTCAATAGCGATTACGTCTGCGATCTTCAGGTCGTCGTCTACCACCTCGTTGGGTAGCCGTATCTCCACCTCCATCCCTGTGTGCCGCAAGACTGCTGCGGCCGCTCTCTGGATCTCCGGGTGGTCGTCGACGATTAGTACGGATGGCTTTCTTTGGTTACTCACCGCTGTCCCTCCCGCCCAGGAACGAAAACCTCCACGGCTGTTGCGAAACTTGGTGATGGCTCAACGAATCGCACCGTGCCAGCGTATTCCGAGACCATACGTCGTGTAATTGGCAACCCAAGCCCCATTCCCTGCCCGAGTACAACATCGATCTCAGTGGTAGTGGTTTCGAACGGGCGGAACCACCGCTCTGCTTCATCCAGTGCAACCCCCACACCCGTATTTTCTACCCTTAGCTTGATCCCGCCGTTAGCGGCGGCTCCACCCGCAATCATGATGCGCCCGTTCCTTCCAGCGGCCTTGACGGCATTTGTAAGTAGATTGGTGCAGATGATGGTGAGCTCTGCGGGAAACATAGGTGGTGTCTTCACCGAGCTATCAAGGAGCTGTGTTACCTGAATGCCACGCTCGTTGATGGAGCCATCTAGGAGCAACAGGCTCGTACTCGGTGCCTCGTTCAAGGGGATGCGCCGCCGTCGACGACGAGCATCAGGGCCCACTACCTCAGTGAGGTAACTTGCTTGGCGTGTAAGGGCTTGACACAAAGAGTCGATACCGGCACGTAGATCTTGGAGGATTTGTCCTTGCCCAGAAGCCAATGACCGTCCATCCAAAGCGCCGGCTAGTGTTCGCACTGCCTGAGCCTCGCTAAGCAGACCATTGACCTCGTGAATGAAGGCAGCAAACTGCAAGCCAACACTGGCAAGAACTTCCAGCATCGCTTGGTCCGCATGTTCTTGGTCTGCCGAGTGCTCAGCCAGGTCTACAGCAGCAGTTGCTATTTCCACCCGTTCAGCAAGGGTCGGATCGGATCCGACGCTAGCTCTTAGGGTCGTCAATTCCTGCCGTACGCGAGTCAGCGAAAAGCTCAGATTTTCGCGAGCGTTCTTCTCGTGGTCTTCGATATCGCGCTCATGAAAAGCATCGGCAGCCTCAACTGGTGGCGCTGGGGATTGCTTTTGTGGCTCGGTGGGCGCCTCCGCCCCAGTTGTGGCCAATCGATCATGTAGTTGCCCGGCTTTAGAGGAGCGTCCACTCATCCGAGCGGCGGCCCTGGCACGAGTGAGGAGATCTACGCCGTTGCGCACCAGATCTCGAAGATCACCGAATGCGTCATCCTGCAGAAACCCTTCTCGGTTGACTACAGGTCTAAGGGGTTCTGCCTCCTCGGCGGTCATGAAGACGCCACCGACGTATTGAAAATTTCCGGAGATCTTAAAGGATTCTTTGTCCTGCTGAGGCAAGGCGGCCGAAGAAACATCATCCAGGATGATGTCGAGTTCTCTCACCCTTCTCGCGTAATCCTGATTTAGCCCTAGCCAGTCGTCGTGCCGTTCACCGTAAGGGACGACGCGAAAGCCCTCCAGATAGACCCGGATACCAGAATGGTCCTCGGCGAATCGTGCAAGGTCACCGGCCCGGTCGCCTAGCTGTCCCTCGCGAACGTAAATCCGGGCAGTAAAGAATGGGCCGCGGTCTGGACTCGGGTGTTCGCGGTGTAGGAGGTAACTCTGGGCACCTGGGGAAGTTCTGCGGGTTGACGGAGCGGGATGAATACCAAAGGTGACCCTGTCAGAGGTTGCCTTGATCTCAAGTAGCCAGTTGCTTCGCTCAAATAGCTGCAGCCAGAGATCCTCTCCGATGTCGAGGTCTTCCTCAAAAATGATCTCAAATCCTGGATCTTTATCTCCGCGAGTCCACGGATTTAGCTGCCCCAATGGATTGTGATCTTCGGGCACGGGAAACGGTGGAGGTGCCAGAAGCTGGTCAGGAGGCAGGCACCCAGAAATCTCGCGAACAAACCTAGAGAGCGTCCGCTTAGTCCATCGGGCACGCATGCCTTCTAGACGTAGCTCGGTTCCTGGTTGTTGATCTGATGTATCGACAGCTGCAACTTTGAGGCCGTCTCCGACATCATCGATCGTGGAGTGCTCATCTTCTAGGGCTCGCCAGTCGATTACTGCTTCTACACCTTGCAGCTCAGCTTGACTTTCAGCAATCGCACTTTCGTTCGGTGCAGACTCGATGTAGAGGCGTTCCGCGAGCTTGTGCGCGCTTAGCCGGCCAACCCCCTTGGCGCCCGTGTATCGCCTTTTATAGAGGGGGCTCGTTCGCTTTCCCTGCTCTTTATAGCGACTGGCTACTCGAAGAAATGCCGTACGGAAGATAGAGGGCGTCATCCCGATGCCATTATCGGTCACCGTAAGTGTTCCTCCACCGCCCAGTAGATTCTCGCCGCGAACTTTCACCGTGGTAGCGTCGGCGTCGTAGGCGTTTTTGATCAACTCGACGAGCGCGGTGCTGTCTCGCCCAACCAGTAGTTCGCCCAGTTCGCGAAAGAGGTGAGTATCGACTGTGAACTCGAACTTTTCTGGTTCCACTTTCCCCCCTCTCAGCATGCGGCTGCTTAGCTCAGCCTAGTGGTCTTCTGCCCGTGGTGCGTGCCCGTTCAGAACTTTTGCTGGTACGGGCACTGTCCCGAGCGGTCCCGGTTCCAACTTGAGGAGACCGTCGCCGTGCTGTCGGGCGACTGTTCGAAGAGCATCCTGTCCCTGTTCGCTGGACATCCACTGTGCCAACCGGCGAATTGATTCTGTATCGGAGGAGTCGCGCAGTCGGAGGCCATAGAGAGTGTTGGTGGGAATTGCCCCTACGTCATTAATAACAATCCGAAAGCGGTCCTTACCCATGGGGCCGATGAGCAAATCTGGTGTCACGATTTTTTCTAGCGCATACCATGGCGAGCGGATTTTGCATAGGTGACGCTCGTGAATTTTTTGGGCTTCCCCCTCTTGGAGGAGTTTTTTCACCATTGGGCTCTCGGTATGCTGTTCTGCGAGGTATAGAAGCCAGCAGCGAACGCCATCATTTCCGAGTTTGTCATGCTCGGCAACGCCCAAGCTGTGGGCGGGTAGATCTCTCAGGCGACTAACTGCTTGTACGCAAACGCCTTCTGGGAGCTGATCCTTTTCTGCTGCCGTTCTAAGAAAGAAGCGATTCGCGCCAGTTGCCACACCGCGTCGAATGCTTACGAGTTGGGCGAGGGGAACTGTGAGTTGCCTTGTCTCGGGCTTTGCGGAGCGCTGAGAAAATGTCGGGATGGTAAAGGCGGGGGGCGGGGGGCCATTCCGGTCCACTAGCGCACCCCTGGAAGCTGTGAAACCGTCAGCGGCGTGTCCTGCTACTTGATAAACGGCCATCGGTTGGGCTTCCGGGCACGCTGGCCCTACGAAAACGACCATTGCCGCTACTTGTGCCCCCGGGAAAACTTCCAAGTGATTAGGGAAGAGATGAAGCTCGACCCTACGCTTCGTGATGTTCCAAAGATACTTCCGAACAGATTTTGCGTAGTCCGCTTCGAGCCAATTAACTGGCAGGAGAAGGCATAGCGAATCTTGGGGCTGCAATGCCTTTAGGCCTGCAGCCAGGAAGTAGGTAGACAGGCCTGCGCGCAAGTCTGGAGAGATATCTCCTGCTGATTGCTGGGCGAGTGTCTTCTGCTCGCGAGTCAATTGCTGGTGGCGCGTGTAAGGTGGATTTCCGAGAATGAGTCGGGGTCCACGCAGGGCCAGCCAGGAAGAGCCTAGCCAGCTTAGAAAGTCCTCTTGCCTGACGTGTAGATTACATGCAGCTTCCTTCCCAATATCCGGACGTGTCGCAAGTAGGCCGAGAGTCACCAGATTTACGTCAACCGCATAAACGGAGGTGTCTTTCCACCAGGAGAGCGCTGAGGTGGTGAATGCCCCAACTCCGGCCCCAGGGTCAGCGATTGAGCGTGGAGGTGCAGGCAACCTGGAGTCGAGGATGCCTTTCATGTAGTCCAAAACGGGTGCAGGAGTAAAGAACGTTCCCAAACGTCGACGTCGAGGACCTGAAACGATCCGCTCATATACCAATGCTAGGGGATCCGAGGGCCCCGAGAACGAGTCAATAAGTTCCTCAATGAGGTGGCTCGGCGGCTCTGGGGCTGCCTTCAACCACGCTTCTACCTCGGCAGGGAGGTCCCTTTGGCCTGGCAGGTATCCAACGCGTTCTGCCAGGGCGCGAGACACTCCTCCGAGGGCTGACAGCAGGCTACGTTCTCGGTCGATAGTTCCTGGGACGGCTTCGGGGGGGAGCGGGTCCGCGTGGCGGCTTCTACACCACTTGACGACCTGGGAGACGACATCTGTCTGCCTGCCTACCAACGAGCTCTCGGCTGCTGAGGAGTCGAACAACGGTTGCTCCTCTGTTGCTTCGAGCGAGCCTTGCTCCTCCGTTGCTTGTTGTGGGGCAAGCGCTACACCTGTGGGCGATGGAGACAGACCGAGCGGCGACATGGGTGAAGTCTGTCAGACTTCAGATCTCTGTCACAGAGGACTGAAGGGAAGGCCAGAAGAGATTCGTGCAGGTAGAAGGTGGTACCTGCAGCGTCGACTGTCGACCTACCGTTGGCGGAAGCCGGCGGGCAGCGAACTCGTGCAGGATCCTTTTCGGAGAGAAGTCGCCTCCGGCTCCTGCGACCATCAGATTCCGGCTTCGCCGGGGGCTGCAACACCCCGGGATGTTGCAGTCCGGTGTAAGCAACGAGCCGGGACAGCCGGGACACCTTCGTCTGGGGCTGTCCTGGCTGTTTCTGCTGGTCGGAGAGACGCCGAGACAGTAAGACAGGGAAGACACGTACCACCGGACAGCGCCCCTCCGTAGACGCTCGCCGATCGCTACGCTGGTGTGTACCAGTCACCGGAATCGGGAGTGTGCTCAGGGGATGGGACCGAAGACCGCGCGGGTAGACCGGACGATTCGCGAATGGATCGAGTCGGGGAAGCTGGCGCCCGGCGACAAGCTCCCATCGGAGCGCACGTTGGTCGACGAACTCGGCATCGGGCGTACCGCTCTGCGGCAGGTCCTGGCGAGGCTCGTTGCCGAACATGTCATTGAGGTGCACGATCGCAGCGCCTACCGCGTGCCCTCTCGTGCCCAGAGCGACGCGAGAGTGAGCGTCAGTGCGCCGGCGGACTTGGAACCCTGGCAGATTCACGGTGAGCGCACCGTCTATGACAATCGATGGGTGAAGTTGTCGCTCGTGGATGTGGAGCCGCCCGGCGTGGATCGATTCGAGCATCACGTCGTCCGGCTGTTCCGCGCCGCGATCGCTGCTGTGGTGGATGACCAGGACCGTATGCTCATGCTCTGGCGATACCGCTTCGTGCCTGAACAATGGGGGTGGGAGCTACCGGGCGGGATCGTGGACGCCGGCGAGGACGCTCACGCAACCGCGCTCCGTGAGGTGGAGGAAGAGACGGGCTGGCGACCTACCGCGCTGGAGCACGTCGTCACCTTCCAACCGATGGTCGGCATGGTGGACTCGCCTCACGAAATCTTCGTTGGGCGGGGTGCACAGCACGTCGGCGATCCCACAGACATCGAGGAAGCAGGCCGTGTTGCTTGGGTGCCGATGGCGGATATCCCGGGGCTCATGGCGCGCGGTGAACTGATGGGTTCGGGGACGTTGGTTGCGTTGCTTCACCTGCTCGCGTCGCGGGGAGAGGCCTCTCCTAGAGTCGCTGGCTGAGTTGTTCGATGCGTCGGCGGTAGCGCACAGAACCCGTGCGGCTCACGGTGAGCCGTGCCTGCCGCAGATGCTCCTCAGCTTGGGCGTACTCCGCTCTCGCCAGATGCGCCGTGGCGAGGTCGACGCGTAGGCCCGACGAAGCTCGGACGAAAGTCGGGTCCATCGTGTCGAGCGCGTTGTAGAGGCTGTTCACCGCATCGTCGTCGCCGAGCAGCGCGAGCACATGTCCGCGCCATCGCGTCAGGTGCCCCGCGTTGAGGAAGATGCTCAGCATGTCGGGATCCCGCGCTTCCTGACCTGCGGGAAGACACTCGGTCGCCATGTCGAGCGCCCGCCGGCAGTCCTCCGGCTTGGCCGCCCTGGCGCAGAGTTCTGCCTCTGCGGCGAACAGCCATGCCCGAAGCCGCGGGGACAGGTGCTGTCCGCCCGTGCGTTGGGCATCACGAACCAGGGCAAGCGCCATTTCCGATCGGCCGGCTTCACAGAGCACGTACGCCTGTTCCGCCATTGCGTGCGCGAGGTACATCGGCTCTTCGGCTTCCTGGGCTGCCCTCTTTCCGAGCTCATAGTGCCGCCATGCCCGCTGTACGGCGCCTACGTCAAGGGCTTGCCACGCCGCGAGCGTTGCTGCCCCGGCAAGCGCGCGGGCAACGGGGCGCCGGGTACCGGGGAGCACGGCAAAGGTCAGTGCATCTTCGAGAGTCGCCAAGTGTCCGGACATCTGATCAACAAGGCTTACGGCGCCCATCTGACGGTCCATGGTCCGAAGCAACTCTGTCTGATCCATGAACGTCGTCACCATGGTCATGCTGACGTTCCGCGCTGAATCGATGCAGCTCAGCAACTCGTCATAGCCGCCGGCGGAGGCGGACGGATCCGGCTTGGCTCGCTCTCCGAGGAGTTCCGCATCCGTCATTCCGAGCAAGGCGCGGAGGAGCGCTGCGTACCGCTTGGAGAGAGTGCGGCGGCCGTTCTCCCACTCGGACACGTAGACCCGAAGGCTCGCGGTCGAAGCGACGTCGAGCAGGTTCTGACGCGCGTGACGCTCGATCTCACGGACAAGCCGCTCCTGAGACCAGCCGCGCGCGATCCTCGCCTGTTGCAGCCTCGCGTTCATGTGCACCGCCCTCGCGGGTTGGTCCGGCAGCCATCAACAGCAGCATGCCGCACATTGCCGCAGGTCGTCAGGGGTTAACAGCACGCGAGTTAACCCCTGTTGGCTACCGGGCTGTTGAGGACAGCGGTTCTCTAGTGGTGTCGCCAAGAGCGACAAGCACCCAAAATGCAGGACCCCTTGACTCTGGTGCGCACCAGATGGAAACTACTGGTGCGCACCAGATGGGGCGCAGCAACGTACGGGACGGCGGTACTCCCCGCCAAGGTCGCCCGCCGTCCCGCATCTTCAGTCCCAACCGTCAGGAGTGGCTGTGCGAACGTTCGTGGCAGGTAAACAGGCGCTTGTCGCCGCAGAGTTCGTTGAGTTGGCGTACGGCTTCGATGAGCTGCCCACCGGCATCGACCGTGAGCTGTTCATCGGCGTCCCGGGTGAGTCCTCCGAGGACCGCGCCGCCCGCGAGACCGTCGCCCGCGAAGTACTGGACGATCTGCGGGAGCGTGGCGAGGCCGACGAGGTAACCGCGTATGACGCGATCTATGCCGAAGCCTTGATGCACACGGTCCCGTTGCTGCGGTCCTCGGACCGTGTGCTCCGTTCCTTCCGGAAGGGAGACGCGGCATGAGCGCGCTGCTTTCCGCCGCCGCGACGGCCGCGCCCTTAGCGGCTGGTTGGTCGGTCCACAGCCTGTGGATGCGCCGCCGGTTCGAGGCTGCCCGTCGGGACCCGCTCACTGGTCTGCTCACCCGCGACGCGTTCACCTCCCGGGCGCAGCGTCTGCTGTCTGAGGGTGCGGCGGTGGTGGTCGTGATCGACCTGGACGGCTTCAAGGCCGTCAACGACAGCTACGGCCACGCGGCCGGGGATGCGGCGCTGGCGACCGTCGGCGATCGGCTCACCGTGTGGTCCGCCTCGCGGGGGATCGTGGGCCGGTTGGGCGGGGATGAGTTCGCCGCCGTCATCACGGACGCCGACGATCTGCCGGACGACTTGGCCGACCTGCACCAAATGCTTTGCGAGACGGTGTCGTTCGAGGACCGGCCGCTGCCGCTGGGTGCGTCGATCGGCGCTGTGCACAGCGTGCAGCTTCCCGCTGCTGACCTATCGGCCGCTCTGCGGCGGGCGGATGAGGCGATGTACGACGCCAAGCGCACCGGTTGCGGCTGGCTCATCCTCCGCAGCTCCGAACCCACGCACAACACCGTCAACGGCCGCCGCGCCGGACGCGACGGCGCCCACCTGTCCACCGTGCCCGAGGGGAGCGCGTCATGAGCGCCACGACGAAGAACGCCGGGCGCCCCGCCATTCCGGCGTTGAGCGGGCCGGAAATGGCGCTGTTGGTTGTCGCCGCTGTGCTCGGTGCTGGGGTCGGCGGTCTGGGCCTGATTTCCTCGTTCGACACCGTGTCGGCGGCCGGTGCCCGCTGGGGGTTCGCCACTCCGCAGATGTTGCCGATCGGTATCGATGCCTCCATCCCGGTTTTCACGATCGTGAACCTGCTGCTGATCCGGATGGACATGCCGCTGGCCTGGGTGCGTTGGGTGCCGTGGGCTCTGACCGGGGTGACGTGCTGGCTCAACATCGCCGCCGGGCACTCGCTGTCGGCCAAGCTCGCGCACGGCACCATGCCCCTGCTCTGGGTGGTCCTGTCCGAGGTCGCCGCGCACGTCTACGCGTCCCGGATCGGGGCGGTGACCGGCCGCCGGATGGAGAAGATCCGCCGCTCCCGCTGGCTGCTCGCGCCGCTGTCCACCTTCAACCTGTGGCGCCGGATGACGCTGTGGGAGATCATCTCCTACGGTGACGCGCTGTCCCGCGAGCGTGAGCGGCAGCTTGCCCGGGCGGACCTGCGGCAGCTGCACGGATGGCGGTGGCGCGCCAAGACCCCCCGCCGGGCCCGGGTGCTGCTGAAACTGGGCGAGCTGACTCCGGCAGGGGACACCCCGCCACCGCCGGCGCCCGTCCCGCCGCAGACCAAGCCGGAGAAGCCGGAGCCCAAGCCGCGCAAGCGCGCGGCAGCCAAGCCGCAACGCCCCGTGCGGACGTCCTCGGAGCTGCTCACCGAGGCGCGCGAGGTGACGGCCGGATGGCCGGACGACGCGGTCAACGCCGAAGCGCTCCGCACGGCGCTGCACTGCTCGGCAGCGAACTCCCGGGTCCTGCGCGACGCGCTGCTCACCGAGCGGGCCGATGGTCCGGGCCTGCACCTGGTCAACGCCGGAGCCGTCGCCGAGGGCGGTGAGCGCTGATGCGTGGTCCGATCGTCGGCGCGGAGCTGTTCACCACGGTCATGGCCGCTGCCGCATGGGTGTGCCAGTGCACCGGACAATGCGGCAGCGCCCACCGCCGGACCGGCGGGACGTGCCAGGCGCCGGACACCAGCCGCGCCCGGCTCGTCGCGGCCCCTGCCCGACCGCTGCCAGAGCGCGAGGCGTTCACCGCCACCGCCGACCAATTGCGCGCCTGGTGCCCCGCCTGCTGGCGCCACACCGCGTCGTCCGCTGCAGCCGCGCGGGCGCAAGCGACGACCGACACCCAAGAGTCCCTGTTCTGACCGCCGCCTAGCCGCGACGGGGTCCGGTCCCAAGCCGACCAAAGCAGTGGCCGGACCCCGCCGCACACCCCTCCCATCTGGAAGGAAGCTCCAGTGAACCACGAGGAAGACAACGAACCGATCCGCCGTTCGGAGGCGGATCCGGCCCCGACCGGCCCTGTGCCCGCCGACCCCGGCGGGGATGTGGTCGACCTGGACAAGGCCCGCGCCGCCCGTGGCGAGTCGCCCGACTCCCCGACCGCCGCACCCAACCCGACGGGACGCGAGTCGGGCGACCAGTCGGCCGACCCCAAGCCGACCGAGTCGGCCGACTCCGAGGTTGACGAGTCGGGCGACGAGCGGCCCGTGATGGTCGACGGTCCGGCCCTGTCCGGTCCGGGTCTGATGGAGGGCGTGCGCGGCGCGGAGCGGCTGCCGATCCTGGCGCCGTGGCTGAAGTCGCTGCCAGAGTTCATCACCGCCATGGGGTGGCTGCTGGGCTACATCTGGCACACCTTCGCTTTTCACGCGATCCGCACCCCGTTCGTCTACGCCCCCAAGCTCGCCGCCCGCGCCCCGCGCGGCGTCCTCAACGCCCTCGTCAGCACGGGACGCTGGGCAGCGGACACCGAGGGGGAACCGCTGCGGCAGGCCGCCGCAAGTCACGAGCGAGCGGAGGAGTACCTGAAGCTGTCCCGGCAGCGCGACCGCCGGGTACGCCTGCGGGGCGCCCTCACCATCCTCGGCACGATCGTGACTCTGATCCTCGCGCTCTACCTCGCGTTCGGTGCGTCGTTGCGGGTGCAGGTCGTTGCCGCTGCCGTGGCGGTGGTCGGCTTCGGGATCCTCGGGGCGCCGGCCGACAAGCCGCTGTCCAGCCGGGCCGTCATCAAGACACAGGTGCAGAAGCTGACCAGTGACATCGTGATCAAGGCCATGGCGTCGATCGGGATCGGGCAGATCGCCTCCGCTGTCGCCAAGGGGCAGGACGGCATCAAGTTCGTCTCTCCAGTCACCCGCGAGGGCCCGGGGTGGCGCGCGGACATCGACCTCCCGTTGGGCGTGACCGTCGCCGACGTCGTCGACCGCCGCTCGCGCCTCGCCTCCGGCCTGCGCCGCCCACTGGGCTGCGTATGGCCCGACGCCGACCCCAACGAGCATGAGGGGCGCCTGATCCTGTGGGTCGGCGACCGCGACCTGTCCAAGACCGGCAATGTGGTCTGGCCGCTGGAGAAGCACGGGCAGCACGACATGTTCCGCCCGATCCCCTTCGGGCAGGACCCGCGCGGACGCGGCAAGGCCGTGCCGATGATCCAACACAACGTGCTGGTCGGCTCCCTGCCCGGACAGGGCAAGACCAGTGCGATCCGGGTGCTCGCCTGCGGCGCCGCCCTTGACCCGACCGTGGAACTGTGGATCCACGAGAACAAGGGAACCGGCGACCTCGACTCCCTCGAATGCGTCTCCCACCGGTTCGTCTCCGGCATCGATGACGACTCCATCAAGTACGCCGCCGACTCCCTCAAGCTCCTGCGGGCAGAGGTCATGCGGCGCGCCGGCGTCATCAAGAAGCTGCCCAAGGATCTGTGCCCGGACAAGCGCATCACGCGGGACATCGCCAACAAGCGGTCGCTGAAGCTGTGGCCGTTGGTCGGCATCTTCGACGAGTGCCAGAACCTGTTCGCGCACCCCAAGTACGGCAAGCAGGCCGGCGAGGATGCCGAGTTCGTCATCAAGCTCGGCCGCGCGCTGGGGGTCATCCTGATCCTGGCCACCCAGCGGCCGGACAAGGAATCCCTCCCCACGGGGATCAGCGGCAACGTCTCCATCCGGTTCTGCCTGAAAGTCGCAGGCCAGACCGAGAACGATATGATCCTGGGCACCTCGGCCTACAAGAACGGGATCCGGGCCACCATCTTCCGCCCCGAGGTCGACGCCGGTAACGGCTACCTCGCCGGAGCCGGACCCACCCCGAGCGTGGTCCGGGTCGCTTACCTGGACGACCCCGCCGCCACGCGCATCGGCCAGCGCGCCCGCAAGCTCCGCGAAGCGCTCGGCTCCCTGTCCGGGCACGCACTCGGGGAGAGCCCGGAGCAGGCCTCCGGCCCGTCTTACGACCTGCTCGCCGACGTGCTCGCCGTCGTCCCCGGTTCCGAAGAGCGGGTGTGGAACGAGCGGGTCGCCGCCCGCCTCGGGGAACTGCGGCCGGAAGTCTACGCCGGATGGAAGGGCGAGAACGTCACCTCCGCGCTCAAGCCGCACGGCGTGTCCACCCAAGGGGTGGCCGGCACGACGGACGACGGGAATCGCACCACCCGCCGGGGCATCGTCCGGGCTGACGTTGCCAAGGCGATTGCGGAGCGTGACGGAAATCCGGGTGCGGCCTAGCCGCATCCGCCCGCTACCGGTAGCGGGTCCACCTGCTACCGGTAGCACCCCCGCTAGCACCCCAAACGGCACCCCACCAGCGATCTAGCGCATAGCAGCCCACCTGTACAAACCCCGAAAACGCGCACTGAGAGGCCATCGTGACCCTCCCTGTCCTTGCTATCGCCTGCCTACTCGTCATCACGCTCGGTTACGCCGCTGCCTGTGCGGGCAGGCCGTTCCGGACCTGCCGCAAGTGCCACGGCTTCGGCTTCGTCACCACCACCGACCGCAAGGGCCGCCCCAAGCGCGGCAAGAACTGCCGCCGCTGCAAGAGCACCGGCCGCCGGATACGCGCTGGCCGCTGGCTGTTCAACCGCACCTCACGCATCTACCGCGAGGGCACCCGCTGAACCCCCTCCCGCCTGTCAGCTCACCCAGCGCAAAGGAGTCCCGACCGTGGCCGTGACCATCTCCCTCGCCTTCCTCTTCGGCATCCTGCTCGCCATCCTCCTGCGGGCCGGAGCCATCAAAGCCGGATCCTGCTTCGTCGCCGTGATGTTCGGCTTCTACCTCGCCTCAACCGGCGCATCCGGCCCCATCAACGCCTTGTCCGCCGCCGTGGCCACCACCCTCAACGGCCTGTTCTAACCGCCGGATCGGAGCCCTGCCATGGCCGAGCACACCACCACGACCGAGGCGAACCGCCGCCACTGGCTCGCCACCGCCTCGCCGAAAGCCGCGCCCGCCATCGCTACATCAACGGTGCTGATCCTGGCCCGCATCTGGAACGCCAATGGAGCCCAGCACAGCATCGGAGACGCCGCCCTCATGGGCGTGCTCGCCACCGGCGCGGCCGTGGCCGGCGGACTCGCCGCCGCCGGACGCAACGGCGACCCCGCCGTAACCGGCGCCGCCTTCACCGCCTCCGGCGCCCTCGCCGTGGCCGGGGTCGCCGGCTACGCCGACGGCCTGCCGCTTCCGCTGCTGCTGTGGGCCATCGCCACCGTGCTCTCCTACGCTCTCGCCGCCCGGTACTGGCGTGAGGACCGCCGCGAGAGCGTCGCCTACGACCGCCACACCATCGAGCGGCGCGAGACACAGCGGCACGTCGAGACCGTCGAAGTCATCCGCGCCCGCGCCTCTGTCGAGACCGCCCGTGTGCAGATCGACGTAGCGCGCGAGAGCACCGCCTACGCCACCGCCCTGGTAGCCGCCATCACCGCCCGCAACGAACTCCCCGGCTTCAACCCCGACGCCCTCATCGGCGACGGCCTGCCCGAACTCCCCGCCACCGTCATCACTGCCAAGGAGCACTGACACCGTGATCGAACTCCGCGCCATCTGCCAGCGCAACGAGGTACCCGAGGTCACCGACGCCCTGCGTGCCGGATTCACCCTCGACACCCTGCGCTGTCTCCCCTCCCGCGCCACCGACTCCGTGCGGCTGTACGCCACCGCCGCCCCGAGCACGAACACCGGCCCGCTCACCGCCTGGCTGCACGTCCGGGCACTCGTGAGCTGGCTGGACGCCCACAACGAGAGCGGGCCTCACGAGACCGCCATGCGCCTGATGAAGCTCACCGAGGAGACCGGCGAGGTCATGGCCGCGTACATCGGCATGACCGGCCAGAACCCCCGCAAGGGCATCACGCACACCGCGGACGACGTCACCGCCGAACTGTGTGACGTGATCCTCACCGCGATGACAGCCCTGCACAGCTTCACCGACGACCCCGAAGCCGCCTTCGCCGCCGTGGTCCGCACTCGCAGCGCGCGGCTTGCCCGCCTCACCTCGACCGCCGCCTGATCGACAAGAGGAGTCACGATGCCCGACCCGCAAACCGGCGCCGGATTCGACGCCCCCACCCCTGACATGGCGTACGCCAGTGCCCCGAACATCATCCGCGAAATCGGTTGGGTCGCCCGCACTGCCGCCAACCGCCCCTACGACAAGCCGTCCCTGCGGGAATTCTGGCTCCGCAAGGCCGCCCTGTTGGACCGCATCGCCATCAAGGACGGCGGGGACGGCGCCCTCACCGTCGGGGAACACGCCGCCGCCGTCTTCGCCGGATACGACCGTGACCACCACACCGGCACCGGCCCGCACGGCCCGGACGCCATCGAATGGGACCCCTCGTACCGCCCCTACGTCCGCCAGGAATACGCCGCCTGGCTCTGCGTCAGCGGCAAGTAGCTATGCCCGGGGCGGCGGTACTCCCCGCCAAGGTCGCCCGCCGCCCCGGATCTCCCGTCCCAACCAGGAACCAGGAGGAATCCAGGATGCCTCACAACCTCCCCCCGCACGACGGCGCACTCGATGCAGCCCTCCGTGCCGCCGGGCGTGGCTGGCACGTCTTCCCGCTCATCCCCGGCAGCAAGCGGCCCGCTGTTCGTGCGTGGGAAGAGCGCGCCACCACCGACCCCCAGCGCATCGCGCGGTGCTGGGCAACTGGCCCGTACAACATCGGCATTGCCGCTGGCCCGTCTGGGTTGGTCATCCTCGACCTGGACACCCCCAAGGGCCCGGACGACACCGCGCCAGCCGCCTGGAGTGCGCCGGACATCGCCGACGGCACCGACGTCCTCGCCGCCCTGTGCGAGCGGCACGGACAGCCGTACCCGAGCGAGACCTACACCGTCCGCACCGGGCGTGGCGGCATCCACATCTACCTCACCGCCCCTGCCGGCGCCGAGCTGCGCAACAGTGCGGGCAAGCTCGGATGGAAGGTGGACACCCGCGCTGCCGGCGGCTACGTGGTCGGCACCGGCAGCGTTGTCGACGGCCGTCCCTACACCGTCACCCACGACGCGCCCGCGGCTTCGCTCCCGCCCTGGCTCGCGGACCTACTGCGCCCGGCGCCGCTGCCGCCGCAGAAGCCCGTCACGGTGCCGCTCGCCGTCGACAAGCACGGCGCCTACCTCTGTAACGCCGTCATCGGCGAACTCGCCAGGGTGACCGGCTCACCGGCCAACGAGCACAACAACGCGCTGTACCTCGCGTCGGTGGCGCTGGGGCAGCTCGTTGCCGGGGGAGAGCTGGACGAGGACGACGTCACGGCCCGGCTCGCCGCTGCTGCCGCTCAGGTCGGTCAGGGCGACCGCGAGGCCCGCCGCACCATCGCGTCCGGCCTGCGGGCCGGAGCCAAGCGCCCCCGGAAGGTCGCGGCATGACCAGTCCCGCCCCTATCCCGCCGCTGCACCTGTATTCGGTCCCGCGTGAGCCCGCTCCCGAGACCGCGCCGCCGGTGGCCAGGCCGCGCACCGCGTGGACCGCTGATCAGCTGATGGCCACCGAATTCCCGGACCCGCGATGGGCGGTACCCGGGATCCTCTCCGAGGGAGTCAACCTGCTCTGCGGACCGCCGAAGGTCGGCAAGTCATGGATGTCCCTCGGACTGGGCCTATCAGTGGCGGCCGGCGGCATGGCATTCGACAGCCTGCCCGTAGAGGGCGGACCCGTTCTCTACCTGGCGTTGGAGGACACGCCGCGCCGTCTCCAGAGCCGTATGGGGAAGTTGTTGGGTGGTCAGCCCGCACCCGCCGGGCTGACGCTGGTGACCGAGTGCCCGCCGCTCCCGCAGGGCGGGAATGAGGCCATCGCCGCATGGTTGGACCGCAACCCAAACGCTCGCATGGTCGTCATCGACGTGTTCGCCAAGATGCGCGGGAGCTCCCCGCCGGGGGCGTCCGCGTACGACGCCGATTACGCCGCTGTCGGCCACGCCAAGCGGCTTGCAGATCACTACAGCGTGGCCGTGGTGTTGGTCCACCACGTCCGCAAGGCAGGCTCTGACGACTTCCTCACTGAGGTCTCCGGTACCAACGGCCTGGCAGGCGCCGCCGACGCGACGTTGGTACTCAAGCGGGCCCGAGGCCAGGCAGACGGCATCCTGCACGTCACCGGCCGCGATGTGGACGAAGCCGAATACGCGCTCTCCTTCCAGCCCGCGTCCGGTGCCTGGCACCTGCTGGACGGCCCCGTCACCGACCACACCATCGGCGATACGCGCGCCGCCGTACTGCGCCACGTGCGGGCTAATCCCGGCACCCGCCCCAAAGAGCTGTCCGAGGCCACCGGCATTGAGATCGGTCTTGCCCGCAAGACCTGCGCCCGCATGGTCGAGGACAGCCAGCTTCGGCGCGACGCGTCCGGCGCCTACTTCGCTCCCGGAGCC
This sequence comes from Actinacidiphila oryziradicis, assembly GCF_005047355.1. Lineage (GTDB taxonomy): Bacteria > Actinomycetota > Actinomycetes > Streptomycetales > Streptomycetaceae > Actinacidiphila > Actinacidiphila oryziradicis. Next base: position 3,496 of record NZ_SUMC01000098.1, on the reverse strand, counting down.
GGGACACAGGAGGGACAGGCATGAGCTGTCTCGGCTGTCCTTCTGTCCTGCTTATCCGTCCGACCTGCACGAACAGTCGGGACAGGGCCGAGACAGCAGTGTCCCGGCTGTCCCGCCCCACCGAGAGGAGCGAGAAGTGAGCGAGGCCAACGGAACAGCGCCCCCCTTCGATCCCACGTTGGCGCTGCTCACCGTCGAGGAAGCCGCGCGGCGACTCGGCATTGGCCGGACGACCTGCTACGGCCTTATCCGCTCCGGGGATCTGGAGTCGGTTCCCATCGGGCGGCTCCGCAAAGTTCCGGCTGAGGCCGTACCCGAGTACGTCGCACGTCTCCGTCAGTCCGTCCGCACCGCTGCCTGAGGAGCCGCGCTATGGAAGAGAAGAAACGCACTCGGCAGCCCAACGGCGCGTCGTCCATCTACCTCGGCACGGACGGGAAGTGGCACGGCCGCGTCACCGTCGGTGTGAAGGACGACGGCAAGCCGGACCGCCGGCATGTGGAGCGGAGGACGCAAGCCGAGGTCATCAAGGGTGTCCGGGAGTTGGAGAAGCAGCGCGACGCCGGGACCGTGCGGAAGCCCGGTAAGCCATGGACGGTCAAAGCGTGGCTGTCCCACTGGATCGAGAACATCGCCAAGCCGTCCGTGAGTGAGAACGCATTCGACGGATACGAGGTAGCCGTCCGCGTCCACCTCATTCCGGGGCTCGGAGCGCACCGATTGGACCGGCTGGAGCCGGAGCACCTGGAGCGCTTCTACCGGAAGATGCAGGACAGGGGCAGCAAGGCGGGGACCGCTCATCAGGCGCACCGCACCATGCGTACGGCGCTTGGCGAAGCCGTCCGGCGTGGCCACATCACCATCAATCCGGCGGAGATCGCAAAGGCGCCACGGCTCGAAGAAGAGGAGATCGAGCCGTACACAGTGGACGAGGTGCAGCGACTTCTACTGGAGGCTGCAAAGTCCCCGAACAGCGCCCGTTGGGTCATCGCGCTTGCCCTCGGCCTGCGGCAGGGGGAAGCGCTCGGAGTGAAGTGGGAGGACGTCGACCTGGACGCCGGGTACATCCGGATCCGGAAGAACCGGCTGCGGCCGAGGTACCGGCACGGTTGCGGCGGCACCTGCGGGCGGAAAGCCGCCGGGTACTGCCCGGAGCGCGAGCAGATCCGCCGCGAGGCCAAGCCCACGAAATCGCGGGCAGGACGGCGGACGATCGGTCTCCCCGATGAGCTGGTCAAGCTGCTCCGTAAGCACAAGGAAGTGCAGGACCGAGAGCGCGAGGAAGCAGGGGAGGCTTGGCAGGACAAGGGGTACGTGTTCGCGAAGCCGGACGGCGAACCGCTCATCCCGAACACCGACTACCACCACTGGAAGAAGCTGCTCACCGATGCCGGCGTACGTGACGGGCGGCTGCACGACGCGCGGCACACCGCCGGGACCGTCCTCCTCCTGCTGGGAGTCCCGGACAGGATCGTTGACTCCATCATGGGATGGGAGCCGGGCGGGGCGGCCCGCATGCGGGCGCGGTACATGCACGTGACCGACCCCATGCTGAAGAGGGTGGCGAGGCAGGTAGGCCAAGCCCTGTGGGCGCTCGGGAGACTGAACCCGAGACGGCCGGCGGAAGCCCCGAGCAAGGCTCCACCGGGGCCAAACGAGACGGAAACTGAGACGGAAGATCACAGAGGCCCCGACCGGGATCCGGTCGAGGCTTCTGTTTGCCCAGGTGGGCGGGTGCGGAGGATACGAGATTCGAACTCGTGAGGGGTTGCCCCCAACACGCTTTCCAAGCGTGCGCCCTAGGCCACTAGGCGAATCCTCCGCCGCAAACATTACAAGACCGGAGGGGGTGCTAGCGAACTCGATCCCAGGTGGTCCGATCGGGTAGGGTGAGCGCAGCCCCTCACGTGGCGCTATCTCGCTGAACTCCCCCAGGGCCGGAAGGCAGCAAGGGTAGGTGAGCTCTGGCGGGTGCGTGAGGGGCCCTTCTTTTTCGGGGAGCCGTGGGCCGTGGGCGGGCCCGGGTGTCGGTGGGGGCGGATATCGTCGTAGGCGTGTCCCTTGCTCTGTACCGCCGCTATCGTCCCGAGTCCTTCGCAGAGGTCATCGGGCAGGAGCACGTAACCGACCCGTTGCAGCAGGCGCTGCGGAACAACCGGGTCAATCACGCGTACCTGTTCAGTGGTCCGCGGGGGTGCGGGAAGACGACAAGCGCCCGGATTCTGGCGCGGTGCCTGAATTGTGAGCAGGGGCCGACGCCGACGCCGTGCGGGGAGTGCCAGTCGTGCAAGGACCTGGCGCGGAACGGGCCGGGGTCGCTCGATGTGATTGAGATCGACGCCGCGTCGCATGGTGGTGTGGATGATGCGCGTGATCTGCGGGAGAAGGCGTTCTTCGGGCCGGCGGGCAGCCGGTACAAGATCTACATCATTGACGAGGCCCATATGGTCACCTCGGCGGGGTTCAACGCCCTGCTGAAGGTGGTCGAGGAGCCGCCGGAGCATCTGAAGTTCATCTTCGCGACGACGGAGCCCGAGAAGGTCATCGGCACGATCCGGTCGCGGACGCATCACTACCCCTTCCGGCTGGTCCCGCCGGGCACCCTGCGGGACTATCTGGCCCAGGTGTGCGAGCGGGAGGCGATCCCGGTCGAGCCGGTTGTGTATCCGCTGGTGGTACGGGCCGGGGCGGGGTCGGTACGGGACTCGATGTCGGTCATGGACCAGCTGCTGGCGGGGGCTGGTGAGGGCGGTGTGACCTATGCCATGGCCACGGCGCTGCTCGGTTATACGGACGCGGCGCTGCTCGACGATGTGATGGACGCGTTCGCTTCGGGGGACGGGGCGGCGGCTTTTGAGATCGTCGACAGGGTGATCGAGGGCGGGAACGATCCGCGGCGCTTTGTGGCGGATCTGCTGGAGCGGTTGCGGGACCTGGTGATCCTCGCGGCGGTGCCGGACGCCCTGGACAAGGGGCTCATCGACGCGCCGGCGGATGTGGTGGAGCGGATGCAGGCCCAGGCGTCGGTGTTCGGCGCGGCTGAGCTGAGCCGGGCGGCGGACCTGGTCAATGCGGGGCTGACGGAGATGCGCGGGGCGACGTCGCCGCGGTTGCAGCTGGAGCTCATCTGTGCGCGGGTGCTGCTGCCTGCGGCGTACGACGACGAGCGGTCGGTCCAGGCCCGCCTCGACAAGCTGGAACGGCGCGCAGCGACAGGGGGCTTCTCGGCGGCTGCGGCTCCGGCTGCGGCTCCGGTGGGTGATTTCATGCCCGGCCCCGGCCCCGGGCCCGTAGAGGCCCGGGCGGCAGTCCGGCCTGCGGAAGTCCCGCCCGCGCCTGCCCCGGCACCTGCCCCTGCCCCGGCACCTGCCCCCACGCCCGCACCGGCGCCCGTGCCCGCACCGGCCGGGGGCAGGCCGGGCGCGTGGCCCGTAGCGGGAGGCGGCGCCCCCGCCGCCGCACCGGCGGCGCAGCGCCCGGGGGCGTGGCCGGGTGC
>NZ_SUMC01000097.1 GCF_005047355.1 Actinacidiphila oryziradicis | reverse complement strand
CCTGCGGATCCGGGGCCTGGTGGTCGTTGCTGCTGGCCACTTCGGGCACTCCTCCTTCTCCGCCCTCGACTGAATGAATCGGTCACTTTACCCGACTCATCACACTTTGACAGAGAGGGTTCCGGGCCAGGGCCGGGCCAGCCGGTGTGCGGTCTCCAGCAGCAGCGCGTGAACGAAGGCCTGGGGCAGGTTGCCGCGCATCTGGCGCTGGGCGATGTCGTACTCCTCGGCCAGTAGCCCCGGCGATCCGGCGGCGGCCCGGTTGCGTTCGAACCAGCGGTTCGCCTCGACCTCGCGGCCTTGCTGGTGCAGTGCCAGGCTGGTCGTGAAGCCGCAGAGCAGGAACGCGCCCTCGGCCTGTTCCAGAGGGCCGTCGTCCTGTCGGAAGCGGTACATGTAGCCGTCCTGGCCGAGTTCGTCGATGATGGCGGCCAAGGTGGCCAGGGTGCGCGGGTCGTCGGCGGGGACGGCACCGCGGATCGCGGGGAACAGCAGGGCCGCGTCGACGCGGTCGTCGCCGGGGGCGCGCTGCCAGCGGCCGGTGGGGTGCAGGCAGTCGGCGGCGGTGTCGGCCAGGATCTGGTCGGCCAGTCGGCTCCACTTGGCGCCCTGGGCGTGTGGGGCCAGGGCGGCGATGGCGCGAAGCCCGGCGACGCAGCTCAGCCGGGAGTGGGCCCAGCGCTGGTTGTCCAGTTCCCAGATACCGGCGTCGGGTTCCTGGCCGCGCTGGAGGATCGCGGCGACCGTGGTCTCGACGGCGCGCCAGTGTTCGCTGTCGATCCGGTCGTGTCGGCCGGCGGCGGCGAGGAGCATCAGGGCCTCACCGAAGGCGTCGAGCTGGAACTGCTGGTTGACCCAGTTGCCGACTTTGTCCGCGCCACCGGGATATCCCTTCAGGTCCAGGCTGCGTTCGTCAGGTACCGGGCCGCCGGTGACGGTGTAGGCGGGTTTGAGGTTCGGGCCGTCGGCCAGCACGCGTTCGGTGACGAAGCGGACCGCGTCGTCCAGCAGCGGGTAGGGGCCGCAGGCGGCCACTGCTTGGCCGGTGTAGCACTGGTCGCGGATCCAGGCGTAGCGGTAGTCGTAGTTGCGGCCTTCCTCGGCGCGCTCGGGCAGGCTTGTGGTGGCCCCCGCGACCATGCCGCCGCCGCGGCTGGTCAGTCCCTGGAGCACGGTGTAGGCGTTCCGGGCGTCACGGTCGGCGACCGTCCCGGAGATCGCCGGCACCGCTTGTGCCCAGGCGGCCGCGGTCGCCGCCCAGGCCTGGCCGGGGTCGGGCCCCTCATCGCTGATCGGTTGGTCGGAGATCTCCAGGACCAGGTCGCGGTGCTGGCCGGCGGGTACGGTGATGAACGCCTGAAGGCCGCCCTCGGGCCGGGCTGCCGCTTCCGGCGCACCGGTCCAGCGCAGATACAGCGGCCCGCAACGGGCCGTCCAGATCTCACCCTTGCGGTGCAGGCGGCTCATCTTGTACCGCCCGAAGCCCGCACGCGGGTCGAGTACCACCCGCACCTGTGTGTCGCCGTCGATGGCCTGGACCCGGCGCAGGACCCGGGCCGTGTGCGGGTCGCCGGGAAAGGCCAGGGCGTCGCGGCACTCGACCACCTGGGAGGTAGTGACCCAGCGGCTGTGCCAGATCAGGGTGCCGTCCTCGTAGGACCCGCCCCACACGAACGGCGTCTGCGCCGGGGTGACGGCGTACATCCCCTCACCTCCGATCAGCGCGGAGAACACTGCCTCCGAGTCCCACCCGGGGGTGCACATCCACACGAAGTCTCCGCGCGGCCCGACCAGGATCCCGCGCTCGCCGTCGGCGATCAACGCGTACTCCCGCAGTACGTGCAACGGGAACTCCGCCCCGTCCGGACCCGCGCTCTCTGTCACCTGTGCCATCCGTTCGTCGGCCACGCCCGGGCCGCCGTGTCCGACCAGGGATCTTGATACGTACCTGTGGCTGCGACTACCCGCAGGAAACCGTCTCACCCCGATCACGGCATGCCGGGAGGGCTCGGGGGCCGGCATTGCCGTGACCGCGAACACGGCGTCCGGAGCTGCGTGCCGGGTGAGGCAGTTACTTGAGCGCGGTGAAGGCCGCGAGCAGTCCAGCGACGCCGGTGGCGAGCCAGGCGACGTTGTCGCCGAGGCGTCCGGAGTGCAGGCGACGCAGCGGCAGGACCAGGTGATGGGTACCCGCCTCGGCCAGTTCGCGCAGGCGGTGGGCGGCGCTGCCGGGGAGGTCCGGCCCCCACAGCGCTACGGCGGCGAGGGCGAAGGACAGCAGGGCGGAGAGCACGCCGAGCAGAACGCCTTGGCTGGTCCACCCCGACGCGCCGGCGGCGGTCGTCGCGTGTGCGCTTGCCGCCGCGGGCGTGGCGAGGCCGGTGGCGGCCAGGTAGGCGGTCCTGCTGGTGAACAACTCGCCCGCGCGGGTCAGGGCTCCGTTCAGGCCGGGGAGGAGCCCGACGGCCAGGCATCCGGCAAGCAGCAGACCGGGCACGACCAGCATGGGCAGCGGCACGGGTCGCCCCGGCTCGCGGACTTCCGGCTCCTCGTGGTCACCGCGCGTCTCCGGCTGAGTGCTGTCGTGCGGTACCGCCCCGGCCCCGGCGAAGACGCGTGCCGCCGTGCGCAGCACCGCGCCGCCAGTGACTGCCGAGGTGACCACGAACACGGCAGGAAGCCAAGCGAGGTACTCCCCCGAGGTGTGTTCGGCGAGGGCTTTGCCGAGCCCGGTGCCGAACGGCGGAAGCCCGGCCAGGGCGAGGCCGCCGAGCCCGAACATGACCCCGGCGGTCCAGCGCAGTTCGCGGGCCCTGCCGTACAGGCCGTGCTCGTCCACGGAACCGTACTGGTCGAGCAGGATGCCGGTGAGGGCGAACAGGGCGGCCTTGGCCCCCGCGTGGCCGGCGATGTACAGGGCGGTTCCGGTGACGCCCTGTGCGCTCAGCAGGGCCACGCCGATGAGGAACAGGCCGACGTGGCTGATGGTGGAGAACGCCAGCATGCGCTTGATGTGCCGCTGCTGCCAGCACATGACCGCGCCCAGCAGCGCGGTGAGGACCCCGGTGCTGACCAGGACGTCCCGCACGGCGGTGGCGGGGATGCCGCCGGGTCCGGAGAACACGGTCCAGTAGACGCGGGCGGCGCCGTAGACGCCCAGTTCGACCATGACGCCGGACAACAACATGCACACGGGGGTAGGGGCGACCGCGTGGGCGTCGGGCAGCCAGAAGTGGAAGGGGACCATCGCGGCTTTGACCAGCAGGCCGGTCAGGACGAGGACGAATGCGGCCACGACCAGTGCGTCGGTGCGGTGGGCGGCCAGGTGCTGTCCGATCTGGGCCATGCCGAGTTCGCCGGTGCGCGCGTAGAGCAGGCCGATGCCCATCAGGGAGCAGTACGCGGCCAGGGAGTTGACGATGCCGAAGGTCAGCGCACCCTGGAGCGGTCGTGGGTCCTCGACGTGGTAGCCGGTCAGGGCGTAGGCGACGGCGCCCATCAGTTCGAAGAACACGAAGGCGTTGAAGAGGTCTCCGGTGAGCGCGAAACCGGACATCCCGGCCTCGAACAGCAGGATCAGGGCAGGGAAGGTGCCGGGGTGCCCGGCGGGGGGTTCGGCGAAGTAGCGCCAGCCGTAGACGGTGACGGCGAGGATCAGCACGGCGGTGAGCAGGGCCAGGCCGATGCCGATGGGGTCGCCGACCAGGACGATGCCGACGCCCTCGCCGCCTCGGGGGCGCCAGCCTCCGACCCAGTCCGTCAGGGTCCCTTTGCCGGCCCGGTGCCACAGCCATGCGAGCAGAACGATGTCCGCCAGTGCCCACACGGTGGCGAGGATGTCACTGGCGAGTCTGGGCAGCAGGCGGCCCACGACGGCGAACACCGCAGCGCCCAGCAGCGGCACCGCAACGGCCAGGGGCAGCAGGTCGGCAGCGGTCATCAGGCGTCAGTTCCTCTAGCCACGCAGCGCGTTGAGTCGGTCGGGGTCGATGGTGCTGTGGCGTTTGTGGAGCTGGATCACCAGGCTGAGCAGCAGTGCGGTGACGGTCGCGCCGACCACCACGTCGGTCAGGGCCAGGGCCTGGACGACCGGGTCGACGACCACCGAGTGCGTCGAGGTGTCGGAGAAGACGGGCGCGGTGCCGCCGCGCCGGAAGCCGATGGACAGCAGCAGCACGTAGGTGGACGACTGGGCGACGGCCAGGCAGCCCACGGCGTGGATCAGGTTGCGGCTGGTCACCAGCCCGTACATGCCCACCAGGAGGATCCATCCGGCGACCAGGTAGGGCAGCAGGCCGAACAGGTTCATGCGGTCCCCTCACTCGTGTCGGAAGCGTTGCTCCTGCCGGCCGCGTCGGGGCCGCTGGTGGCGATGGTCTGGTCCAGGAAGCAGGCCAGCAGGACGATGACACCGGAGGCGACCTCGACGCCGACGGCCGCGTTGATGACGGGTACGAGTCCGCCCGACGACAGCGTGTTGAAGGTGCCCAGCGGCAGGACGTTCTGCAGGTAGGCCGCCCCGGTGACCAGTCCGGCCAGGCCCAGGGTGGTGAACGCCCCGGCTGCGACGGCGTCGATTCCGTCGAGCAGTTCTCTGGGCCGGATCCGGTCCAGCGCGCGGTAGTCGGCGGCGACGTAGGCCAGGTGCAGGGCGGTGGCCAGGACGACGCCGCCCTGGAAGCCCCCGCCGGGGCTGAGTTGCCCGTGGGCGACGATGTAGATGCCGGTCAGCAGGGCCACCGGCAGCAGCAGCGTGCCGAACAGCCGGGTGGACGGCAGGACCCGGGCCGGCTCGGGGCGGGTCGGGCGATCGCCGCGGGTCCGGCGCAGGAGGGCGGTCGCTCCCAGGACGGAGCCGAGCAGGATCGACTCCTCGCCCAGGGTGTCGAAGGCCCGCTGGTCGAAGTTGATCGAGGAGATGGTGTTGGCTGTGTGCTGCTTGAGGGTGGCGGCCACCGCGCGGTCCCCGTAGGGGTGGACGACCGAGCCGAAGTGCGGCAGGCCCGTGCACGCGAGCGTGTAGGCGACGGCGATGACCGCTGCCGCGCACAGGAACAGCCGGATACGTCCCCTGCGGCTCAACGATCACCTCCGGCCTTGGCGGGTTCGCCCTCGTCAGGTTCTTGTTTGCCGCGCCGGACGCGGCGGACTGTCAGCATGATCAGCAGCGGCGTCACCGCTGTGCCGACGCCGAGCTGCGACAGGGCCACGTCGGGGGCCTGCAGCACGGTGAACAGCAGGGCCAGGAGTAGTCCGAGGACGGCCAGGACGATGGCCTGCCGGGCGGGATCGCGGGTGAGCACCGCGACTGTCGCCACCACAGCGACCAGTAGCAGTACGAGCATGACCAGGATCTCGGTCAGCGTGGCGACGCTGTTCATGTGTCGGCCTCCTCAGGGTGGCCGGGGTCGGTAGCGATGGTGACCCGGCCGATGGCCATCGTGGTGATCGGCCCGCTCACGGCCAGCAGTGCGCCGATGGCCAGGAGCTTGACCGCCCCGCGTCCCGGTCCGGTGTCCAGGGCCAGCGCGAGTGCGATCAGCGGTGCCCCCAGCGACGTCGCGGATGCGAGGGCGTGCAGTCGTGCATAGGGGCGGGGTAGGACCAGCAAGGCGCAGGCGGACAGCAGCAGCACTGCCGTTCCGGCCACCAGCAGCACCAGGGCGATCACATGGCGGATGCTCACGACGTCTCCCCGTCTGAGTGGTGAGCCGTTCGGGCTTCACCGGGGTCAGGTGCGAGGAGCCGGGTGAAGACCAGCGTTCCCGCTGGTGCGAGCACCGCTAGGACCAGTGCGAGGTCGACGTAGGAGCTGCGGTCGAACCCCTGCGCGAGCAGTAGGAACAGTACCGTGGTCAGGACTGTCGCCAGGTTGGCGCCGGCCAGGCGCTGAGCCGCGGGTCCCCGGCAAGCCACCCACACGCACGGCCCCAGGGCGCAGGGCAACAGGACCAGGGCCGCGAGCAGCCAAGCGTTCACGCCTCGTCCGCCTCGGCCAGGACCGACTCCAGGCGGGAGCGCGAGTCGAACAGCGAATGCACGATCAGGACTGGCGCTGCGCCCGGGTGTGCGTCCACGGCCATGACACAGCTGCCCGGGGTTCCCGAGAGCAGCGAGCAGGCCCACGCTGTCCCGACGCCTGCTCGTAGCCGTACGGTGGTGAACCGCCCTTGAGCCGGTCGTCCGCGCAAGCCGGCAAGGGTGAGGCGGGCCAGTCGGACGGTTTCCGTGAGCAGCGTGCCCGGCCACGCCCACACCGCCGCCGTCCAGTGACCAGCGGGTCCGACGTCCGGGCGTACAGCCCGGTGGATCGCCCAGGCACCGACCGCCGCGACTGTGGAGGCGGCCGCGCCGACGATGAGTTCCAATGGGGACAGTGTGCTGATGAAGACCAGGTTGAGCAGAAACAGCAGTACCCACCAGCCGATCAGCTCACCCGCCAGGCGTCGTCCGCGGTGCGGCATCGTGATTCTCCTCAGACCGGTCCTTGTGACGCGGTGGGCTACGTCTTCCCCGTGCACCGGCGGTAAACGCAGCTCACACCAGGCAGAAGGTTTCACCTGCCCGGCAGCGGCTAGCCGTCCGCAGGGGGCCGCTGTACCGGCAAAGAGGAGATCGCTGTGTCTGTGAAGGTATCCGACTACATCCTGCAACGCCTGCAGGAGTGGGGTGTCGAGCACGTCTTCGGCTATGCGGGTGACGGGATCAACGGCCTCCTGGCGGCCTGGGGCAGGGCCGAGAACAAGCCGCAGTTCATTCAGGCGCGGCACGAGGAGATGGCGGCGTTCGAGGCGGTCGGCTACGCCAAGTTCTCCGGACGGGTCGGAGTGTGCGCCGCGACCTCCGGCCCTGGCGCGATCCACCTGCTGAACGGCCTGTACGACGCCAAGCTCGACCACGTCCCGGTCGTGGCCATCGTCGGCCAGACCAACCGCAGCGCCATGGGCGGCTCCTACCAGCAGGAAGTCGACCTGCTCAGCCTCTACAAAGACGTCGCCTCGGAGTACTGCGAGATGGTGACCGTGCCCGAGCAACTGCCCAACGTTCTGGACCGGGCCATGCGCACCGCCTACGCCAAGCGCACCGTCACCGCGGTCATCGTCCCCGCCGACGTCCAGGACCTGCCCTACGAGGCCCCGACCCATGCGTTCAAGATGGTGCCCTCCAGTCTCGGCCTGCCCCGCTACGCACCGATCCCCGACGAGGACGAGCTGCGCCGCGCCGCGGAGGTCCTGAACGCGGGCGAGAAGGTCGCGATCCTGGTGGGCCAGGGCGCCCGGAAAGCCCGGCCGCAGGTCGAGCAGCTGGTCGACCTGCTCGGGGCGGGAGTGGCCAAGGCCCTGCTGGGCAAGGACGTCCTGCCCGACACCCTCCCGTACGTCACCGGCTCCATTGGGCTGCTGGGCACCCGGCCCTCCTATGAGCTGATGCGGGACTGCGACACCCTGCTCACCATCGGCTCCAGCTTCCCTTACACGCAGTTCCTGCCGGACTTCGACCAGGCCCGCGCCGTGCAGATCGATATCGACCCGTTCATGGTCGGGCTGCGCTACCCATTCGAGGTCAATCTCGTGGGCGACGCCGCGAAGACCCTCGATGCGCTGCTGCCGCTGCTGGAACGCAAGACCGACCGCAGCTGGCAGGAGACGGTGGTCAAGAACGCCGCCCGCTGGTGGGAGGTCATGGAGCGGCGCGCCGAGCTCGAAGCCGATCCGATCAACCCCGAGCACGTCGTTCACGCCCTTGACGCGCTGCTACCGGACAATGTCATGCTCAGCTCCGACTCCGGCTCCGCCGCCAACTGGTACGCGCGCCACCTGCGGATGCGCGGGGAGATGCGCGGCTCGCTGTCGGGGAACCTCGCCACCATGGGCCCCGGCGTGCCGTACGCCATCGGCGCGAAGTTCGCCCATCCCGACCGTCCGGCCATCGCGATCGTCGGGGACGGCGCGATGCAGATGAACGGCCTGGCCGAGCTGATCACCGCTGCCAAGTACTGGCGGGAGTGGGAGGACCCGCGCCTGATCGTGGCGGTGCTGAACAACCGCGACCTCAACCAGGTCACCTGGGAGTTGCGCGCGATGGAGGGCGCGCCGCAGTTCCTGCCCTCACAGGAGCTCCCCGACGTGCCCTACGCCCGGATCGCGGAGAACTTCGGCCTGCTCGGCATCAGCGTCGACAAGCCCGACCAGGTCGAGGCGGCCTGGCGACAGGCCCTGGCCGCCGACCGGCCGTGCCTCATCGAGTTCCGCACCGACCCCGCCGTTCCGCCGATCCCGCCGCACGCCGACTGGGCGCAGATGAAGGCAACCGCCTCGTCCGTCCTGCACGGTGACAGCGACCGCACCGGCATGATCCGGCAGGGGGTCAAGGCGAAGATCCAGGAGTTCCTGCCGGGCAGCGGCAAGCGGGTCGACGACGCCGGAGGCGAGAAGTGACCCGGAAGCAGGGCACATCACCGCTCGGCTTGGCCGCGCACGGCCTGGAGAACGTCCGCACCGGGCGCTTCCAGCGCACGCTCGCCCTGGCCACCGCGCTGGGAGCGGTGGTCACCGCGGCAGAGATCTACTTCGAGCACGACCGTGCGGGTTTCGGCAACCGGATGATGTGGTGGCCGGTGGTCCTGGGCCCGGTCGGCGCGGTCGCCGGCGTGGCCGGGGTCTGCAACGAGCGCCTCGCGCGCACGCTGCTGCCTGTCGCCTCCGCCGCGATCACCGCGAACGGTATCCAGGGCACCTACCTGCACCTGCGCGGCATCGCCCAGAAGCCGGGCGGCTGGCGGATGGCCCGCTACAACATCGAGATGGGGCCGCCGATGCTGGCGCCCGCGCTGATGAGCATGGTCGGCGGTATGGGCCTGGTCGCCGCCGTGCTGCGCCGGGAAGGCAGCACGTGACCGGGGAGGCGGACCCGCACGGGTTCTCAGACGAGCACGGGGAACCGGCACCACGGCGTTTCCCCGGGTACGACGTCCTGGCCCAGTACGGCACGTGGGACCGGGCCACCCAGGGCACGGTCCTGGGCCGGCTCGGGCCGCAACCCGCGTTGCGGTTCTTCACCCCGGCGGAGCAGGCCACCGCCGGGGCGCTGTTCGACCTGCTGCTCGACCAGGGCGAGGAGCGGGACAGGCTCAAGATCCCCGTGCTCCACATGGTGGACGCCCGGCTCGCCGAACTGCAGACCGACGGCTGGCGCTACCAGGACATGCCCCCCGACGACCAGGCCTGGCGCCGCTCGCTGACCGCGCTGGACCTCGATGCCCAACACCACGAGAACACCGACAGCTTCGCATCGCTGCCACGGGAGCGTCAGGCCGTCCGCCTACAGACGGTGCAGGACCTGGACGCCAAGCCCTGGTACGGGCTTCCCGCCGCGCACGTGTGGAGCCTGTGGACGCGCTATGCCTGCACGGCTTTCTACTCCCATCCCCAGGCGTGGAGCGAGATCGGCTTCGGCGGCCCCGCCTACCCGCGCGGCTATCTACGGCTGGGCGTGGACGCCCGCGAGCCCTGGGAGGTCGCCGACCAGTACCCGGACGAAGACCCTGTCGCCCAGACCACGAAGGGGGCAGGAACGTGAACGACCAACCGAACAGCTCCACCCCCGCCAGCCCCAGCCCTGCCGGCCCCGACCCCGGCCGCCACTCGACCCTTCGCGCCGCCCGCGACACCCTGCGCCTGACCACCCGCTCGCAGCGCGAGGTGCGGCGGCGCAACGAGTCCGCCTGGCTGCTGCCCAACGACGGCACCCGCTTCGACCAGCAGCTGATCCGCGACATGCGGCACTTCGACGACAGCGACGAGGTCGACCTGGTCATCGTCGGCTGCGGCGCCGGCGGGAGCGTCCTGGCGCAGCGAATGGCCCGTCACGGATGGACGGTGGTCGTGCTGGAGGCAGGACCGTTCTGGAACCCCGACGCCGACTGGGTCAGCGACGAAGCCGGATCCCGTCACCTGTACTGGACCGAACCGCGCGTCATCTCCGGCGCGGACCCGGTGCCGATGGGATCGAACAACTCCGGACGCGGCGTCGGCGGCTCCATGGTCCACTACGCCGGCTACACGCCCCGCTTCCACCCCTCCGACTTCACCACCCTCACACAGGACGGCGTCGGTGCCGACTGGCCGATCGACTATCAGGACCTGAAGCCCTCCTACGAGCGCCTCGAGCAGGAACTCCCCGTCGCGGGCCAGTACTGGCCCTGGGGCGACCCGCACGCCTACCCCTACGCCCCGCACCCGGTCGGCGGCAACGGCGAGATCTTCCTGCGCGGTGCCGCCGCCCTGGGCGTGGAAGCCCGAGTCGGACCGGTCGCCATCATGAACGGCCGCTTCGGCAACCGCCCCCACTGCGTCTACCGGGGCTTCTGCCTGCAGGGATGCAAGGTCAACGCCAAGGCCTCGCCGCTGATCACCCATGTCCCCGACGCTCTCGCCCACGGCGTGGAGATCCGCGCCGACACCATGGCCACCCGCGTCGAGACCGACCGGCAGGGCCGGCTCGCGACCGGCGTCCGGTACATGCGCGGCGGCCGTGAGAGCTTCCAGCGCGCCCGCAACGTCGCGGTCGCCGGATACTCCATCGAGACCCCGCGCCTGCTACTGAACTCCGCCAACCCCCGTTTCCCCGAGGGCCTGTGCAACGACCACGACCTGGTCGGCCGCTACCTGATGGTGCAGGGCGCACCGCAGACCGCGGGCCGCTTCACCGAGGAGATCCGCGCCTACAAGGCACCGCCGCCCGAGGTCTCCACCGAAGCCTTCTACGAGACCGACCCCGGCAAGCCCTACCGGCGCGGCTTCTCCATCCAGACCGTCTCCCCGCTGCCCATCACCTGGGCAGAACACGTCGCAGCCCAAGGCCACTGGGGCCGGGACCTGCGCCGCTACATGGACGACTACATCCACTGGGCCACCCTCGGCGCCTTGTGCGAACTGCTTCCGCAACCCGGCAACCGGGTCACCCTCGCCGGCGAGCACGACCGCTACGGACTGCCCGTCGCCGACTTCTCCTACACCCAGTGCGACAACGACCGCCGGCTCGTCAAAGCCGCAACCGGCGTCATGGAGGACCTCCTGCACGCCGCAGGCGCCAGCGAGGTGATGACCATCGACCGCTACGCCCACCTCGTCGGCGGCTGCCGCATGGCCGACGACCCGGAACACGGCGTCGTCGACGCCGACCTGCGTACCTTCGCCATCCCCAACCTGCTCATCACCGACGGCAGCGTGATGCCGACCCAGGGCAGCGCCAACCCCGCGCTCACCATCATGGCCCTGGTCGACCGGGCCGCCGCCAGACTCGCCGGCGGCGCGCGCGGCGGACTGCGCGCCCCCGAAACGGCAACCGACGCACCAGGGGCGAGGGCATGACCGAGGATCCGGCGATCGACACCCTGCGCGTAAGCGTATTCACCGTCCCCACAGACGCCCCGGAAGCGGACGGAACCATCGCCTGGGACGCCACCACCATGGTCCTGGTCGAGGCCGTCAGCGGCACCACGACCGGCCTCGGCTGGACCTACGGCGCAGCCGCCGCGAACCAAGTGGTCAAGCATCAACTCGCACCGATCGTCGTGGGACGCTGCGCAATGGACGTCCCCGGCAGCAACGAGGCGATGCACCGGGCCGTACGCAACATCGGTGCGCCCGGCCTGGTGGCCGGAGCCGTGTCCGCCGTGGACATCGCCCTGTGGGACCTCAAGGCCCGCCTCCTCGACCTGCCCCTGGTCCGTCTGCTCGGCGCGGCCCGCGCCGAAGTGCCGGTGTACGGAAGCGGCGGGTTCACCACCTACGACACGGCGACGATGGAGCGTCAACTCGACGGATGGGTGCACAAGCAGCGCATCCCGCGAGTGAAGATCAAGATCGGCGAGTCCTGGGGAAGCCGGGAGGCCCGCGACCTCGTCCGCATCAGCCAGGCCCGCACAGTCGTCGGCGCGGACTGCGAACTGTACGTCGACGCCAACGGCGGCTACACCCGCAAGCAGGCCATCCGAGTCGCCGCCGCCTTCGCCGACCAGGACGTCCGCTGGTTCGAGGAACCCGTCTCCTCCGACGACCTCCCCGGCCTGCGCCAGATCCGCGACGCGGTGCTGCCCGACGTGACAGCGGGGGAGTACGGCTACGACCTGCCCTATCTGACCCGCATGGCCGCCTCGGGCGCCGTCGACTGCCTCCAAGCCGACGCCACCCGCTGCGGCGGCATCACCGTCTGGCTGCGCGCGGCAGCCGTCGCCGAAGGCCTGGGACTCCACCTCTCCGGCCACTGCGCCCCACACGTCCACGCCCACGCGGCAGCTGCCGTCCCCAACCTCCGCCACCTGGAATGGTTCCACGACCACGTCCGGATCGAAGAACTCCTCTTCGACGGCACCCTCGACCCCACTGGTGGCAGTATCGCCCCAGGCCACGACGGCTCGCCCGGCCACGGCCTGACCTTCGTCGAAGAACGCGCCGAACCGTACCGAACCGGCTGACCGACCCACGGGGCTGCGGCACGCAGTCACCTGACCGTGGCCGACCCGCCCGATGTGTTGCTGAGCCGATGACTTCTCGCTGTTTGTGACGTGGTGGCGCGCTGACCGAGAGACTCACCACATCTCCAGCGTCCTGCCACGCGCTACCGGCCGTCCCCGGGCGGCCAGACCGACGCGGGGCCTGCTACCAGTAGTGGCGGCGTCCACCGACCGCGTGACCCACCGATCCCAGGACGAACAGGATGGCCCCGATAACAAGCAGGACGACGCCGATCGTCCACAGGATGGAGATCTTGGCCACGAAGCCGATGACGAGCAGAATGATTCCCAGGACGATCACGACGCCCTCCTCGCAGAGCAATATCCCTGCTGAACGGGTCCCCGCTCGCACACAGGGCAAACCCCACGGCCAGTGAGAACTGGCCGGGACCACGCCTCGGTCAGCTTCCGTTCTGACGTCGGCGAGGGACGGTGACAGCGACGACGACCGGGTGCAGTCTGACCACCCAGCTCATCACGAGCGGGTGCAGCACGTGCCCTTCGACTTCTCCGATGGCGACGGGAGCACCAATACCAGCGCAGCGGCGAGGGAACGACCCCCAGCAGCGGCTGCTCCTGCACACCGCGTCCGGCGAGCGCCACGACGGCGACGGCCGGCGCTGCGGGCGAGTCCCGGAGCCCCGATGGATGGCCGGTTCGGAGGGTACGGAGCCGGATGCGCGCCGGATGAGGGGGACGGTGAATCGGGCGAGGCGGGGTAGGCGCTGCGTGCGTGAGCGTGCATGCGCGTCGTTCCGCCTTCGTGGGGGCTCCTCATGTCGGAGGCCCGGTTGGAGGAATTCCATGGATCAGACCCAGTCCTCTCGGTTCGCAGCCCCCGCGGGCGGGGAAATCAGCATGGTCGAGTTGATCGCCCGTATCCAGCGGGCCCGTGACTGGGCCCATCTGGAGGCGCAGAAGAATTACTCCTTGGTCGAGGAGCATGTGGATGACGGGGTGCTTCTGCAGGCCCTGGCCCAGCAGTCGCGTGCCGCCGCATTCGAGGCGGTGCGCGTGGTGTTGGAGGAGATCCTGGCTCCTGGCACCCACAGCGACGGCCTCCCGGCGTCCTGACCCTCAACGCCTGCCTGTCCAGCGCTCGTGCCATGCCCAGACATCCAGGAGTGCGCCGGTGAGTGTGGAGGAGACCAGCCCGGACAGAGACCGGGACCCTGGGGGCCCTGTACCCGTGGTGGCCGCCCGCCGTCCGGACCCGGACCGTCGGCTGTCGCGGTCGTGGTTCTCCGTCGGGTTCCGGGCCGGCCTGGGGGCGCTGGCGGCGTACTGGCTGGTGCTGGCCGTCCAGCACGTGGAGAGCACCTTGATGCTGGTGCCGCTTTCCCTGGTGATCGCGATCAGCGCGGACCCGGTCGTGGGCTGGCTCACCGGCAGGGGGCTGCGCCGCTCCTGGGCGTGGCCGCGGTGATCGTAGGACTGTTCCTTTTCCTGGGCGGACCCGACGACACGGCGGGCGTTCGAGGATCTGCTGGCGCACGAGGAAGAGCACGCGGATGACCTGCGTGGCCTTCTGGAGCGGATCCCGGCGGCCGGCCGGCCGGTGACCTGAGGCACGTGAATCGCTGCCACCGGAGTCCGCCGGCCGGTTGCGAGCCCGTCCGAGAGAGTGTGTTCCGGGTCGTTTCGGGGGCAGTCGGAGATCATGAGTGGATATCTGGTGGGACCGGAGCTTCCGCAGGGGCGGGGAGAGCTCTCGGCGGGTGTTGTCGGGGCGCTGGGCGGTGGTGCCGCGCTGCCCGGTGAAGGCGTGGTGTCGGGGGCTGATCCGTATGGGGACGATCTGCAGCTCGCGCTCTACGCGTGCTACGAGCTGCATTACCGCGGATTCCGCGGGGTGGACGACGGCTGGGAGTGGGACCCGGGACTGCTGGGGCTGCGCGGTGCCATGGAGCGCCGGTTTCTCCGAGCGCTGCGCAGCGACGCCACGAAGCACGATCGGGTGGACGCGGCCTTGGAAGGGCTGTTGGTAGAGCCGGTCGACGGGTCAGGGGTCTCGTCTTTCCTCAAGGACGAGGGCCAGTTGTGGCAGCTGAGGGAATACGCGGCGCAGCGTTCGCTGTACCAGTTGAAGGAGGCCGACCCGCACGCGTGGGTGATCCCGCGGCTGGTGGGGCGGGCGAAGGCGGCGTTGGTGGCGGTGGAGTTCGACGAGTTCGGGGGCGGCCGCGCGGAGCGGGTGCACGCCGAGCTGTTCGCCGGTCTCATGGAGGACCTGGGGCTTGACCCGGCGTACGGGCGGTATCTGGACGCGGGGTCGGCCGAGGCGCTGGCGACGGTGAATCTGATGTCGCTGCTTGGCCTGCACCGCGCCTTGCGCGGCGCCCTGGTGGGTCAATTCGCGGCCCTGGAGGTGAGCTCGTCCCCGGGGTCGCGGCGGATGGCGCAGGCGCTGGAGCGGACCGGTGCCGGTCCGGCGGCGGTGTTGTTCTACACCGAGCATGTGGAAGCGGACGCGGTCCATGAGCAGGTGGTACGCCGGGATGTCATCGGGGGGCTGCTGGAGGACGAGCCCGCGCTGGAGGCGGATGTCGCCTTCGGGATCGACGCGACGGGCTTCCTGGAGGACCGGCTGGGCGAGCGGCTGCTGGGTGCGTGGCGCGAGGGCGCGTCGTCACTCCGCGTCGGGCTGTGACCTGACGCGCTGTCGGTGGCTGGTGTCGCACCACGGGTAGCGGCGGCTGCGGCGGCAGGTGCACAGGGCGACCAGGAAGCGGTCGGACGTCGCGATGCTGCCGTCGTCCAGGACGACCTCGACGGGTCCTTCGACGAGTACCGGGCCGTCCTGTGTCACGGTGACGCGCCGGGCGCGGTCAGCGGCTTCGTATCGCACGGATCACCACCAGCTCTTCCTTCTCCTCGCCCGGCCGGATAAGGCCACGGCCTTCCAGATAAGCCGCTCTGGCGCGCAGGACGGGGCCGAAGGGGATCCGGCGTCGTTCGGCGACTTCCGCGTCGAGGCCGGACTCCCGCAGCCGGTCCAGGGTGGACTCGACGCCGCAGAGCGCGGAGTGCACCAGCAGCAGCACCCCACTGGGGGCCAACAGCGCCGGGGCGTCCCGGCAGATGCGGTCCAGTACCACTCGACCGTCGTGCCCGGCGTCCCAGGCTCGGGCAGCGCCACGGCGGGGAAGGTGGGCTTGCGGGGCGGGCACGTAAGGGGGGTTGGCGAGTATCAGCTCGAAGTGACGCCCGCGCACCGGGTCGAGGAGGCTGCCCCGCAGTACTTCGATCGGGAGCCGGGAAAGCCGGGCGTTGAGCCGGGCGGTGAGTACGGCCCGCAGGGACACGTCGACCGCAGTGACCCGGGACGCACCATGGCGGACCGCGGCGAGGGCCAGTGCTCCGCTGCCGGTGCCGACGTCGAGAACACGGGCCGCCACCTGACGGGGCTCGCGGCCCAGCGACTCAGCCAGGAGCGACGTGTCGTCCTGCGGGGAGTACACACCAGGCGGCTTCAGAAACAGCATATTTATCACATACCATATGAAGTAGTTCCATCATCGCGGACCTGGTTCCGGGACTCGCGGGTTCCTTCGCATACCGAGGGCCGGGGTAGGTGTGGGCCGGGCCGCGACCGCCTGTGTCGCGGCCCGGCGGGCATCATCGCGTTGCCGGGCCGGTGCGTTGTCGTGCGGTTCAGATACGGGGATCCGCGTAGTAGCCACTGACCTGCTCGTGGTATCCCGCGTCCCCGGCGTGCTTGTCCTTGTCGAACTCCGGGGAGCCCTTGATCTCGTCCTTCGTGCGGCCGATGTAGATCTTCCGTTCCGCGATATCGATGGAAGAGATGACGCCGACGGGGAGCAGTACCTGCTTGCCGAAGATCCACACGCCGGTGTCGACGACGATGTATGCGGCACCGACGTCGTCGGAATGTTTGTCGACCTTGCCGATGCTGCCATCGCTCGCCTCGACCTTGAACCCGGTCAGGTCCACCCCTGTCTCGTGACCCGACTCGGCCTGGTAACCCTACACGTTGTCCGTCATGAAAATTATCCCCTCTATCGTCGGCAGATTAACGATAGAAATCTGCCGGATTTATCCTGTATGACTTTTCATCGTGAGGTCAACTGCCCTCGTTTTCTGGGTACACACCCTTCACGGGGCGGCTGCTGTCATTTCTCTGCCGGCGATCAAGACCGAAGAACAAGGATCAGAGGACCCATATTTATCGGTCTCCGGCCAGCCGCCTGCCCGGCCGAGCAGGAGTCATGCACCCGGCCTAGAGTGAAGAAGAGGCCGGGATTTCGCCCGGGATAGCCGGTAAGGACGTGTGGACCCCTCGCGGGTTTCGTCGAGCGCCCTGTACCCATGGTGCCGACGGGGCGCGAGTGTGGCGCCCGAGCAGGCCGCTGACCCTGCTGGGCTGTTGGCCTCAATCCTTGGGGTGGTGCCGATCCCGTGCGACGGGCTGTTGTGGCGCCTCAAACGGTACGCGGTCAGCGTCGCCGCATGAGCATGACGACGGCCACGATTACCACAATGAGCACTACTGTTCCGAGACCTATGTACATGCGAGGTTCCTCTTCCTTGTCAATATTGGGTCGGCACGCCAAGTCGTACCGACAGGGATGCGTCGTGATTCTCTGGCAGCCCGTCTCAGATCACTCCTACCCGCCACGGCGGAGTCAAACTGCGAAATCCAGTCGGAGTGACTTCATGCGCTTGACGGTGAATAGCATTTCCCGAACAGGGCTGCCATCTGAGCGGCGTCTGTGTGACGCGGATGTCCGCTCTTGCGCTGGCCACGGCGCCCGGTGCCGCGCGACCGGCAGTTGAGGAACCCGGTTCCGGGGACAAACCCGGATGACGGGGGATGCGGAGGCGTCAGGGCAGATCGGGTCGGGTGTGCAAGTGACCTGACGTGCTGACAGATTTGTTCCATGGATGCCGGGTAGACGCGGGGGCCTGGGGGGTGTGTGGTCCCCGGAGTTGGAGCGTCGCTCAGCCACCAGGTCGGCCCCGCCGTGGATCCCATCGCCTTCAACGAAGCCAAGAGGCAACAGAGAGTTGAAGCAGTAGAGCGATGGCTAGAGCACCCCGCCTGCCGAGGGCGCTCCAGCGCAACCGCGAGTGGCAATTCCACGCCGCCTGCCGCGAGGCCGACGCCCGGATCTTCTTCCATCGCCTGGAGAGCGAGGTGCAGTCCATGAGGCGCGTGACCAGGCAGCGAAGGAGGTCTGCGCACGCTGCCCGGTCCGTGAACCATGCCTCCAGTTCACTCTGGAGGCCAACGAACCGTACGGGGTTTGGGGTGGTCTGACCGAGACGACGATGTCGCTGGTGCTGATGAACGCGACAGCCGCTGCGGTTGGCAGGTTCCCCCTGTCCAGTCGCCGGCTGGGGCGGCGGAGCCGGTGGCCGCATGCGCAAAGTGCCGCGTGGCTTCGCGGTAGGGCAGCGGCGTGATCATGTGTGCGGACATTCAGCGGTGAAGAGGCGGCCTCGTAGCGCGTATACGGCGTCGCCGTCGCACGGGGCGAACAGCACCCACAGCCCCTCGCGCAGCCGTGCGGTGATGGCGTGTTCGGGGAGGCCGAGTGTCTTGGAGACCGCGGCGCAGGTGCGGTCGCCGATGAGATACAGGGCCAGTTCGAGGCGGTCGAGGGGGGAGGAGGCGTCGTTGGGGCACTGGTCCCTGGGGGTGAGGAGGCGGGCGGGAGTGGGTTGCGGGAGCGTTTTGCCTCGTGGCGCGAGCGCAGCGAGATGGGGGTCCCCCCGGCCGAAGGCTGGGGGAGGGTCGTCCGGCTCGTTGAGCAACTCTGTCAGGGCCGCGCTGACCACGCGCGGGTCGTCCATCATGAGGGCGGAAAGGGTGTGGATGGTCATCAGGTGACGGTCGCACCAGTCACTGATCGAGCGTCGGCGGGTGAGGAGTTTGTCGTCCTCAAGGTCGCGCGGCGGAGTGCTGGTACGCGACATGTCGGGCATGATCACCACAGCGGTTCTTGTGCCAGGGCGGTGACGGCTTTGAGGAAATATGGCGTCTGGTGATAAGCGGTTGCCGCCGGGACCATCGGGTCCATCGTTGCTCCCCAGGTGCGGTTCCGTCCGGCGGGATGCCGGACGGTGGGTACGCCTGGGTCCGGGGCGATGAGTTGTCAGCATAGCGGCCCGAGCGTGTCCGGACCGGGGTGACCGTTGTGCGGGCTTCCTCGCGGGGCTCGGGATGCCCTCGCCCATTCACTCTGGTTTGCGGCTGCGCACCTCGTGCACCGAGGTTTTCGGGCGGTGGTGGTTTCCTGTTCCGAAGGGACGGAGCAGGAGTGCGCCGGGCGCCGGGGCGGACCTGGCGCTGTTCGGCGCCGGCTTCAGCATGCACATCACAGTGCCCTCGTCGGATGATCGTGGTCGGCTTTCCCTCCAAAAGGCACACGCTCGTCACGGTTCAGCACCGCGCTGTTGGTGACGGGTGAGGCCTGGGCCGGTGGTCAGGTGCTGAGCAGGCGGTCGAAGAAGGACCGGTATTGCTGCAGGGCTACGCGGAGGTCCTCGGTGGCGACTTCCTCGCCGCGGTGCCATTGGCCTTCGAGTCCGTGTTTGTGGTCGGCGAAGGTGGTGGCGAGCGTCTGCATGACTTCGGCGACGAGCCCGTCTGCCGCGCGCACGGATTTCTGGGGGTCGTCCACGAATCCCTGCTGGATCACTTGCCACTGGAATCGGAGGTCTTCGGCCTGCTTGGGTTCGAGGAGCGGGGCCGCATCGGGCCCGTGCGAAGACGTGTCGCGTTCGTCGGCTGCGGGGTCCCGGTTGTCTCCTCCCGCGTCCGTGGTTCGTGTCCTCGACGCCACCTGGCCGGCATTGGGGTCTGCGGTCAGGTCATCCCTTGCGGGCTGCTGCGGTGCCTCAGTCTCGGTCTGGGCGAAGTCCTCGGTAGACAGGCCCTCTTGGACGGGCATGCGGATTCCTGAAGAACACCGTCATGCCCCATAGTTCAGGGGTACAGGCAAGGACCGAAAAACCGCCCGACCAGAGCCCCTGTAGGCGGATGGAGGGTCAGTGGAAATTGCGGAATTTCCCACATTCAGCGCGATGCCTGCGCGGTGGCCGTCGCCGCGGTCTCCCGGGTGTGGAACCGGGGCGGACGGGACAGACTAAGACCAATGGTGGCCGGTGTGGTGATCACTGACATATCGGAGGGACGTGCCGTGGCGAAGAAAGTGACCGTGGAGTGGGCGGATGCCCCGGCTGAGCACGATTACCCGGCAGCCGCGTCGTTTCTGCGGCTGACGGCCGCTCCGGCGCTCGTGGAGGTTCTCACCGCGCTACTGTCGCATGCGCCCACGGTGGAGCATCGCGCCAAGGACATCCTGCGCGCCGCCCGTCTGCAGCTGCTTCCTGCAGATGACCCCGAGGTCGCGAGAGATCTGAAGCACGTTACCAAGGGCAAGCCGCTGTCACCGATCCTGCTCGTTCGCGGCGAGCTGAGCCTCGACCGCCCTCTGCAGATCGCTGACGGCTATCACCGGCTGTGCGCCAGCTACCACCTCAGCCAGGACACAGAGATTCCGTGTCGCCTCGTCGACCTGCCCGCGATCGCCGTATAAACCCCCGGTACCGAGGCCAGGAGCGTCATGACGGGCGATGAGCAGTTCAGCGGTGGAGGATCGACGGGAAGCCATGACGGCCATGGTGATCGCGTCGAGGCGATCGTGGACGCCCGCCACGGGGCCAGGATCGCGGCTGTGCTGGAACGTGAGCCGGTATGGGCCCGTGACTTCAATGATCTCACCTACGAAGCGCGACGGTTGTTCGGTGAACTGTTCGGGACCTTCCTGCTCGTCCTGGCCGGTGCCGGAGCGGCGGTCCTGGAGGCAGCCACCCACGGCCAGATCGGTCGGGCCGCGGCGGTGACGGCCCCCGGGTTGACAGTGCTGGCCGTGATCCTTTTCATGGGCGCGGTCTGCGGTGCCCATCTGAACCCCATCGTCAGCATCGCATTCGCGCTGCGCGGCGACTTTGCCTGGCGCCGGGTTCCCGGCTACATCGCTGCCCAGTGCGTGGGGGCCCTGCTGGCCAGTCTGGTCCTGAAGGCCACCTTCGGTGATGTGGCGCACCTGGGCGCGACCCTGCCTGGGCCCGGCTTTACCGCGCCCCAGGCCTTCGTCGTCGAAGCTGTTCTCAGCCTCGGGCTCGTCAGCACGATCCTGGGTACGGCCTCCAGCGCACAAAACGTGGGGCCGCTGTCCGCGATCGGCGTCGGCGCCTACATCGTGGTGGCGGGTCTGTGGGCCAGCCCGGTCAGCGGCGCCTCCATGAACCCGGCCCGCTCGCTGGGACCCGCGCTGGTCAGCGCAGACCTGCACGATCTGTGGATCTACCTCACCGCCCCGGTGGCCGGAGCGCTTGCTGCTGTCGTTGCCGCCTACATCCTGCGCGGACCGGGCGGCGGCCCCAGCGGATCCCGGGCCGCCCAAGGCACATTGCTACCACCCACCGCCGGACACCACTGACGCTTGATCAAAGCGAGTGGCATCCCCGCCAGGCGGCGCGGCGCGTATCGGGAATGCCAACGGCCGCTCGGCCGGTGCTCTGCTGTGGGCGGCAGTGTCGTTAGGGGCTGGTTTGGGAAGCGGCGGCCCGGGGTTTTAGGTCGCCGGTGCAGAAGGCCAAGGACGCTTTCAAACAGTGACCACGACCGCCTGGGTGGCACCCGAATGGCATGGGCGCCACCCGGCAGGTGCTCGGGGCACCAGCCCCACGGCGATCCGCACCCGCGCCTGTCCGAGCATGGCTCTCCGCCCGGCGGTACCCGCGGCTTCGCACCACAGCCGCCTTATCGCAAGCCCCCTCGGGAACCGGGGTCGCCGCTGCGCTTCGCTCCGACCGGCCGCAGAGTGCTCGGTCAGCGCTTGAAAGCGTCCTTGATGTTCTGCCCCACCTGCTTGAGGCCACCCTTGGTCTGCTCGCCCTTCCCCTTGGCCTCCAGGGAACGGTTACCGGTGGCCCTGCCGGTGTCCTTCTTCATCCTGCCCTTGCTCTTCTCGGCGGAATGCGTGATCTTCTTGCCCAGACCCATAGCCGATCCTCTCCGCGGTTCCCGCAGGTACTGCCTGCGAGCGGCTCTTTGCCCTCATATGTGCCCCCGGGACACCGGCCCAACCACATCAGGACCAAGCACCGGCTGCGGTGCCCCGTCGGCCACCGGTGCACGGCACGACCCCCTTGTCGCGGTCGGGGCTTTGGTTCCGTTGATGACGGGCTTGCCCACGCCACCGGACTTACGGAACTGCTCGACCAGCGCACTGCCGGGGGTCGTGGTCACGAATCCGTCCCCGATCCGGCCGGCCAGGGCTGAAGGGCGGCTGGCTGGCGACGAGCGTGCCGTACGCCTTTTTGAGGGAAAGCCACCCACGAGGCCGTGCCGATCGGTTCCGGCATCGGCGGGAAGTCGGCCCTGTTGGAGGTCGCCGGAACCCCGGCCTTCGTGAAGCGGGTGCCCCTCACCGATCCGGAGAGGCAACCGGAGCATGTCCGGTCCACGGCGAACGTGTTCGCGCTGCCGGTCTTCTGCCAGTACGGCATCGGCGGGCCGGGCTTCGGGGCCCGGTCTGGCGGCTGCGGTGCCGCCGGGGGCAAGGCGGCAGATCGGCACCGGGATGAGTGGTCGTTGAGGTGTGCGCCGTCCTGCGAGCCGGCTCGGCCGGTAGTCGCAGGACACGCGGCTGGCGTCGATCACCATCGTCGGCACACCCGCGTGATCTGCTCCGGCTGGCGCGTGGAGAAACCACGCGTCCACGCCGCGCACGTCATCTTCCTCCGCGCCGGCCAAGATCACAGCATTCGTCACGTAGCCCCACATGCCCGGAAGGCCTGCCTTGACAGCGCAGGGGTGGGAAGCCACTATCGGAACCATGGAAACCAAATCAGTTTCTGGAGTTTCCGAGGGTGGCGGGCAGCGTGCTGACGTGATCGTGGAGGCGGCCAGTCGGCTGTTTTTCGCGCCGGGTTTCGCGCGGGTGAGCATGGACGATCTCGCTCGTGAGCTCGGGATGAGCAAGAAGACGATCTACCGTCATTTCCCGGACAAGCGCAGTCTGCTGGCCGCGGTGCTGGATCGGCAGTTCGGGGCGGTGGAGCGTACGTTGGTGGCGGCGGCCGAGGACGCAGAAGGGCAGCCGTTCGGTGTGCGGGTCCAGCGGTTCCTGATCGCGGCAGGCAGTGAGCTCGGGCGGATCGGCGCGGCTCAGCTCGCGACGGGGCGGGGCGATGCGATGCTGCGCCAGTACGTGGAGCAGCGTGTGGACGCGGTGGTCTACCGGCGGGTCGACGAGCTGTTCCGGGACGGGCACCGGCGGGGACTGCTGTCGGCGCCGCCTGAGCTGCTGAGTGAGATCACCCGCGGCGCGTTGGAGCGGCTGCTCACCTCGCAGTTGCCGCGCGAACTCGACTGGACCGCGGCCGATCTGCTGCGGGCGACCGTCGACACCGTGCTCTACGGGGCGATCCGCTCGGCAGACACCGGCATCGACGATGAACAACTCCGGGCGGTCATTCCGACGGCCCGCGATGATGAGCAGGAGGTGGGCCCGTGACTGGGGCAACCGGCAGGGTGGCATTGGTGACAGGGGCCAGCAGCGGAATCGGTGCGGCCACCGCGGGCCTTCTGGCCGCGCGGGGGATGCGTGTGGTGGTCAACTACCTCCGCAGCGCCAAGGCAGCCGAGGAGGTCGTGGCCGGCATCGAGGCCGCAGGCGGCCGGGCCATGGCCGTGCAGGCCGACGTGCGCGAGGCAGCGGCGATCGAGAGCATGGTCGAGCAGGTCCAGGCGGCATGGGGCGGCATCGACGTGCTCGTGCACAACGCGCTCATCCCGTACGCGGTCAAGTCGTTCCAGGACATGACGTGGGAAGAACTGGGCGGCAAGCTCGACGACGAGATGCGTGCGGCGTTCGCGGTCACCAAAGCCGTCCTGCCCGCCATGACCGAACAGGGCTGGGGACGCATCATCTATATCGGTACCGGCCTCAGCCGCCGGCCCCGGGAGAACATGATCGCATTGGGCACGTCCAAGGCCGCACTGGAGCAGTTCGCCCGGTACCTCGCCCAGGAACTGGGCCCGCGGGGCATCACGGTCAACGTCGTCGCGCCCGGCCCGGTGGAGGACACCCGCATGGCGAGCATGGCGGATGTGTTCGACGACGAGCACAAGCAGCGGCAGGTGGCCGCTACCCCCCTGGGCCGCCTGGCACACCCCGCCGACGTCGCCCAAGCGGTCGCCTTCTACGCCGGCGAGGACAACGCCTTCATGACCGGCACCACGGCCGCGGTCAACGGCGGGATGTACTGACGCCCCGCTGTCCTGCGCACACGGGGCCATACCGTCCCGGTCCGGCCGACGGCCGGACCGCATCCGGCACACCGTCACCTCAGCACCATGGGCCGCAGCGGCCGGGCCCGCGGCACGCGCGGGCGCATGGCGGCGACACGATCAAGGAAGAACGCTCATGCACACGATCGATCTCGCCTACGTCGGGCGGGGCCTGCACGAGGAACTGGTCGCCTACATCGCCGACCAGCAGGACTACTACGCTGACGAGGGCGTCCACGTCGCGCTGCGCGACGGCTGCTCCTGGGACGAGGAGCGGCTGCGCCACGGCGCCACCATCGGGCTCGGCCGAACACTGCTGTCCCGACTGGCCGATGGCATCCCCTGGGTCGCACTCAATGTCAACACCCACCGCCCGCTGTTCTGGTTCCTCGCCCGCCCCGGCCTGGCCGACCTGGCCGACCTGGCCGGCCGACGGCTGGCGGTACACGCCCCCCACACCGCACCCGGGTGCTTCGCCCGGATCGTGCTGCGCCAGGCCGGCCTCGACCCGGACCGCGACATCCACACCATCGTCCGCCCGCCCGGCGACTACGGCATGGACCTGCGCTGGCTGCACGACGGCAGGATCGACGCCGCCCTGGTCGGCAGCACCATGGCACCGGAGGCGATAGCCGCCGAGCACGGCTGGCAGGTGCTGGCCTTTGTCGGCGACCACTTCCAGATCCCCACCGTAGGCGTGGCCGTCGACCCCACCTACATCCACCCGGACGACCCCGCGGTCCAGGCCGTCGTACGAGCCCACCGGCGCGCCCTGCAGGTGATCCACAACGAACCCGACACCACGGTGCGGCACATCCAGACGTTCCTCGGCCGACACACCGCAGACGAAGCCCGAGCCCACTACGAGAAGTTCATCGCACCGTATTTCACCACCGATGGCCAAGCCGACCTCGCCGTCGGCGCCACCGCGATCACCGCGGTCGCCGCCGAACTCGGCGTCCCCGCCACCTTCACCGCAGCCGAGTTCTACCGCACCGCAACCACCACACCCTAGGAGCCCGGCGACGCCGGGGCTGCCGAAGCGCAGGCAGTACCTCAAGACCGCCCACGCAGAGACGCCCGCGGCCGCTGGGTCGGCCTCCTGCTCCACGCGCTCCCTCGGCGATCAGCCGGGTGATCTCCCGTGCCACGAACAACATCAGGTCCGACGCGAAGGCGAAGTCCTCGATCTGCTTCTCGATGCTGTCCATGCCGGTCCAAGGCCCCGCTGACAACCACCGCTCTGGTCAGCGGGGCCGGGCTCATGAGATGCCCGACAAGGCTTCTCGCAAACGAGCCTTTCCCGGAGCAAGATCGAGAACGGTTCGCGACGAAGGTGGACGGCCCCTCGGAGGCGGTCCGGAGCGCTGCGGAGCGCCTGTTCGACACCATGACCGACATCATGAGCGCGGGTGTCGAAGCAGGCGCATATGACGCACGCGACGTCGGCCGACTGACGCTTGCGCTGGCCGCGACCGTTCAGGGCATCTCAGCGCTCGTCGCGTCTCGA
This sequence comes from Actinacidiphila oryziradicis, assembly GCF_005047355.1. Taxonomy (GTDB): domain Bacteria; phylum Actinomycetota; class Actinomycetes; order Streptomycetales; family Streptomycetaceae; genus Actinacidiphila; species Actinacidiphila oryziradicis. The sequence continues at coordinate 1,029 of NZ_SUMC01000097.1, read as the reverse complement.
CGGATCACGACGCCTCAGGGCGAGGCGCTCATCGACGACGCGATCACGCTCTTCCTCGCCAGGTCGTCGACCGAACGGTAGCCAGACTGCGGATACCGGTCCGCTCGCCATGGGCGGGCGCGGGTCCCTGGCGCGAGACTGTCCTCGTCGAGCTTCGGGCCGGCATCCTCATACGCGCGGGCGGCCAGGCCATATTTTCGAAGAGGTGCACGATGGTGTCAACCGCGTGCCGACCGGAAGAATTTGTGGTGGTTGACCCTGTGTCAAGGCCGCCCTGCGCCTGGGGGTGCCGAATAATCGTCCGGCCTGATCAGAGGCGTGGATCGCTGATCTGCCGTGACTGTTGGATCCGGTGGGGGAGCGCTGGCCCCTGGCAATCATGGAAACGGTGGGTACAGACCTGCCGGGGCGGGCACCAGCACCGTCACCGCCCAGGCCGCCGCCGGAGCCGCTGCTGGCCTGGGCGTGGATGCTGATCAGCCCGGCCCTGGTCCCGACCGTGCCGGCGGACCGCCGGGGCAGTCGGCGGGGACGGGTTCGTCGGGCCAGACGTCGACGCCGGCGAGGAAGCGGCCGTCACGGACACGGTCGAGCAGGGCGTCGTAGTCAACGACGGCGGCCCGGCTGACCAAGATGAGGCGCGCGCCGGCCGGGACGGTGTCCAGTTCGGCCGGACCGAGCAGGTGCTCGCTCTCGCCGGTGACGGTGGCCAGGACGAACAGGAACTGGCTGGCGGCCAGGGTTTCCTCGAGTGTTGCGGGCAGGACGTCGTGTTCGCGCAGCAGGGAGTCGGGCAGCCAGGGGTCGTAGACGCGGATGGTGGGGGCGAACGGGATGAGCAGCCGACGCAGTGCCCGTCCCAGGTTGCCGAAGCCGATCAGGCCCACGCTGGCGTGGCGCAGCAGGATTGAGTGCGTTGTGGCAAACCGAAGCTCGTTCGAGGCGGGTAGTGCGGGTGATCATTCGGACAGAGGTGCCGACGTGGTCGGGGGCATGAAGGAACGGGCCTCCTGGTAGTGACGTGGTTGT
>NZ_SUMC01000096.1 GCF_005047355.1 Actinacidiphila oryziradicis | reverse complement strand
ACCGGGGGCCGTCCAGGAGATCGAAGCGGCGGACGACCAGCCAAGATCGCCGCACGAGCTCTTCCCTGCGCCACAACATCCTCCACACGATTGAGGTGTTGCGACGACCAGTTGAATCCGCCCTCGCTGCCGCGGTCGGAATGGAAGATCACGCCGCCCACCATGCCGCCCCGGGTAGCGGCCGCCATCTGCAGCGACGCCCCGACCAGGGCCGCGTCGTGGTGGGCTCCCATCGCCTAACCGAGCAGGCGGCGCGAGAACAGGTCCAGCACGGTGGTAAAGCTTGCCCTCGCCGGTCTCGATCTCGGTCATGTCGCCGACCCACAGTACGTCCGGCGCGACGTCGTCGAACCTACGATTCACCAGGTCAGATGCCGCGCAGCGCTTACCCTGCCGGGTCAGTTGAACGGCGTCTGCGCGGTGGCTTTCGGCCCTGCAGGCCAAGGTCGGCCATGACCTCGACCTCGGCGACGGTGTTCACCGAGACCTGCCAGCCCTCGGCCCACAGGTCCAAGGTGATCCTGGGCGATCCGTAGGTCTGGCCCGACGCGGTGAAGAAGTGCACGATCCGCTCCTCCAGTTTTGCCCGTCTGACCTCGCGCTTCGTCGGCTCGGCCGGGCGCCGGCGCCATTTGTAAAACCATGCCTCGGACACGCCGAGTGCCCGGCAGCAGACGGAATGCGGGACGCTGTGCTCGGTCCTCTGGTCGCTGATCAGCCCGACGAGCACCGCCGGGTCTCGCTCAGCTACTTCACCCACAGGACCATGCAGCGTTTGAGGACATCGCGCTCCATCTCCAGTTCTTTGATGCGCTTGTTCTTCTCCGTTTCCTGCCGGCGCAGCCGGGCCAGCTCCTCGCGTTCGCTCTCGGCGATGGTGCCGTCTCCGCCGGCCTGCCTTGCCCGCGACACCCAGCTGGCCAGTGTGGTGTCGTTGATCCCCAGATCCTTCGCGACCTGCGCTATCGGTTTGCCGGTCTCGGCCACGATCCGCACAGCCCCCTCACGGAACTCCGCGTCGAACTTCCGCCTCTTCTCAGCCATGACTCTCAACTTCCCCTGCAGTCACGGCCTCTACGCTACGAGGGGATGGTCAGTGCTGTCCTCCCCGTCATGACGGCTGGTCATTGTTGGGGTAGCGGGATCCGGTCCGGCTGCGGATGGATGGACTGCCGGTGCGGGCCATGTTCGGGGTCGAGCTCGCGCAGGATCCGGTGCGCCTCGTCGAGCAGGGTGCCGTAGAGCGGCCAAAGCGCCGCGGGGGTGTCGGGCCCCGGGGTGAGGGCACGGGCGGCCTCGGCGTGCCGTTCGTGCGCCCAGTCGATCGCCTCGCACAGCGCCCTGACCGGCTCCTCCAGGTCGGCTCGGCCGGTGTGCACCCGGCCGAAGGCCTCCAGGCAGTCCCCGGTGCGGGCCAGCAGGTGCCCGAGCGGCAGCAGGACCTCCCGCCGACCGGACCGGCCGTCCGCCCCGGACCCCTCGCCCTCCTCCGCTTCCTCCGACGGCGGGCCGGGCAGGACCCGGCCGCCGGCCGCCAGGTCGTACAGCCCGCGGGCCATCGCCTGCACCTGGTCGCAGACATGGCTGAGGCAGAGCACCGCCTCCACCAACGGGGTCGCGGTGATCGCTCGCTTGAGCTGGCGCGGGTTGAGCCGTACCCCCTCGGCGGCGTCGCCCACCTCGGACCTGGCCAGGTCCAGTTCGGCCGCCGCCCGGTGCGACTGCGAGAGCCAGTCCTGGGCCTGTTCCGCGGTCCACTCGCCGGCCAGCCCGGTCGCCATCGAGCGTACGGTCGTGGCCAGCGCGTCGCTGGCGGACCGGACGCTGCGACCCGCCCGCCGCAGGTGGCTCGGGGAGACCAGCAGGTTCACCGCGATGCCCACCCCCGCCCCGATCAGGGTGTCCAGGAACCGGCTCGTGCCGTACGACGCGCCGGAGCCGACCACCAGCAGCACGGTGGTGGGGACCTCGTGCGCCTGGGCGCCGAGTCGGAGCAGCCGGCCCGCGGTCAGGCAGGTCCCGACCGCGCCGCCGACGGTGAGCCAGTTCACGCCGAACTGCTGGAAGAACAGGAGGGCGACCGCCACCCCGATCAGCACGCCGGCGATCTGCCGGCCGGCCTGCCGCAGGGTGCCGTAGATGGTCAGCTGGACGGTGAACAGCGCGGTCAGTGGGGCCAGTACCGGGTGGTGGTCGGAGCCGAGCAGCCATAAGGCGAGTTGCCAGGAGAGCGCGCATGCCACGGTGACCTTGGCGGTCTGGGCGGTCGGCCTTCCGATGGTGCGCAGGTAACGCCAGGGGTGCCGCAGCACAGCGGTGAGACGGCGGAGCAGTTCGTTCGGGGTGAGGGTCCGTTGTTCGCGCAGGTGATCCTTGGTGGACATCCCTGGTCTTCTACCCCGGCACGGTGAGGCCATTCGAACATGAGTTCAGCATATCGTTGGTCGTGGTTGTTTTGGGCCGGTATCGGCCAGTGAAAGTCTCCGCGGCCATTGGCGGTAGCAAATATTCCGCTTCTGGGGTCGTCACCCAGCCCGGGCTTCACCTCCCACGACGCCGTCGCCCGGATGGTGGGCGTCAGCTCCGCGCGCCGCGGGCGCCCTGGGAGGCCTCCGCGAGAAACTCGCCCGCCGACGCGGCGTACCCGTCGCCGACTTTGCGGGTGCCGATTAATCATCCGTCCTGCTCAGGCGGCATGTTGGTACTCGTGGAGGGTTCCGCCGAGTCGGGCGTCGCCGTCCTCACGGTGCCTGGCGACATCGGCGACCGCGAACTGGGAGCGGACCGCCCAGCCCGCGACTGGTATCCGCAGGGCCGCACCGTCATCCAGGTGGACACCGAAGCCGCGCACATCGGGCGCCGCGTCCCGGTGGAGCTCGGGCTGGTCGGCGACGTGGGCGCGACCGTACGCGACCTGCTCGCCCGGCTGACCGCCGAGCAGCCCGGGTCGGACGGTGCCCGCGATCGCGGGCACCTGGAGCGGGCCCGCGAGCGCTTCGTCGCCTGGCGCGAGGGACAGGCCCGGCTTGCCGCTCCGGGACACGACAAGGGCCTGGTCGGACGGCTGCGTTCGGCGCTCGACAACCGACAGCACGACATCCGCCCCGAGGCGCTGGCCGCCGCGGTGGACCGGGCCGCCGCCGAGGACGCGATCTTCACGTCCGACACCGGGATGGCCACCGTATGGCTTTCACGGTTCGTCGAGATGCGCGGCTCGCGCCGGCTGCTGGGCTCGTTCAACCTCGGCTCGATGCCCAATGCCATGCCCCAAGCGCTGGGCGCCCAGTGCCTTGACCGGGACCGGCAGGTCGTGGCGTTCTGCGGCGACGGCGGTCTGAGCATGCTGCTCGGCGATTTGATGACCCTCAAGTCGCACGCCCTGCCCGTCAAGCTCGTCGTCTTCGACAACCGCCGCCTGGGCATGGTCAAGCTCGAACAGGAGCAGGCCGGTCTTCCCGAGTTCGGCACCGTCCTGGACAACCCCGACTTCGCGCCGGGGTCGCCACCGCCATGGGCATCACGGGTATCCGCGTAACTGACCCGGCGGAGTTGGAGGATGCCGTACGGACTGCCTTCGCCACCCCTGGCCCCGTCCTCCTTGATGTGCTTACCAACCCTGACGAGGTGGCCGTTCCCGCCAAACCCACCGTTGAACAGGGCTGGGGCTTCGCCGTCGCCAAGATGAAGGAGTTCGTCCGCAGCCACGGCGACGACGGCACGGCGGACTGAGCGGGCAACGGACGAGCGTCGCGGAGCGGGCTTTACGGGCCCTGGCTCGTCCGACAGTCGCGTCACTCGTCGGCGAGCGAGGGCACCTCGGCGCGACGGTCGTCCAGACGGTCGTCCGGGACAACGCCCCCCGCCAGCGGGGTCCGCAGGGCCGAGCGCCGCCCGCGCCAAGCGCCGAGCAGGACCTTGCCGAGGCGGTTCTCCAGGAGAGCGGTGGCCTCGATGCCGAAGACGACATCGGGTTCGAGGTGCGGTTCCGCCTCCAGCAGAGGTGCGATCACCTCATGCCGTACGACCTGTTCGTGGACGGCGTCGGCCTCGACATGCTCGTCGTAGAACCTCTCCGCGGCCGGTCCGGCTCCCGTCCGGCGCATCGCCTGAGCCAGCCGGCGCGACCCCGGCGACGAGGTCACCTCGACCGAGGCGAAGTGGCCGACCAGCGCGCCGCGCAGCGCGCGATGCAGGCCGAGCAGGGACATCAGGTTGACGATCGCGAGCGCTTCGGCGGGAGCCGCGCCGAGATACCGGCCGTAGGAGTGGTCCAGCCGCAGGTCGTCCATTAAGTTGGCGAACAGCCGGGCGTGGATGTCCTCGGCGCGGCCGGCGCCGAACTCGTCGAACTCCACCGCCACCATGGCCGCCTTCGCCCGCCCGTGGAGCCGGGGGATGACCCAGGCGTGCGGGTCCGCCTCCTTGAGGTGGTACAGCGAGCGCAGCGCCGCGTACTCGCGCAACTGCCACAGGGTGCCTTCGTGTTGCAGGTAGTGGCTCACTCCGGTGCCGTCGTCGGTGACCGGCTCGACCAGGAGCCTCGCGAGGGCTTCGGCCGCGGTCGTGGCGGCCGGGGTACCGCTTCGTAGCGCCGCCAGGAAGTGGCTTTCGAGCGCGCCGCGCAGCCGTAGCAGCTCAGGGTCCCATTCGCGGTCGTCGTCGACCGCGTCGAAGCCCTGGTAATGCAGTTCGTACAGCACGTACAGCGCGAGCTGCAGATCGTCGCCGTAGGGGTCGGTGCCTGTCACCACCGCCGGTCCCGGCAGCGTCCTGTCGGCGCCGCGCAGTGCCGACAGGACCGCGGCCGACAACTCGCCGCGCGGCGGTGGCAGCGGGGGGCTTGCCCGGCGTGCCTCGCGGTACTCGGTCGTGGTCATGGTCATCGAAGGTCTCCGCCTGTCTCGTCGTCGCTGTAGTCGCCGCAGCGGTCGTCGCCGTCGGCCCCGGTGCCGACTCCGCCGTCGGCCTTGGCGGGCCCTTGGGTCCTGGGGCGGTGGCTGGTGTCGCACCACGGGTAGGAGCGGCTGCGGCGGCAGGTGCAGACCGCTACCACGAAGCGATGCGAGGTGACGGACACGCCGTCGTCGCCGGTGACGGTCACGGGTCCCTCCACCAGCATCGGCCCGTTACGGTCGAGGCGGATCCGGCGGGGGCGTTCAGGGCCGCTCGGCACGGATGACCACCAGCTCCTCCTTGTCCTGGCCCTCGTCCACCAGACCTCGCCGGCGCAGCCACGCCAGCCGCGACCGCATCACCGGCCCGAAAGGTATGAGCTCGCGGTCGTACACCGTCGCGCGGAGTCCGGCCTGCCCCAGCCGCTGGATCGTCGTCTCCGGCCCGCACAGACCGGAATGAACCATGAGCAGCACTCCGCGGGGACGTAGCGCGGCAGCGGCGGACGCGCAGACCCGGTCGACGACGGCCCGGCCGTCGGGCCCACCGTCCCAGGTACGGGCCTCGCCGTGGCGCGGCAGCCGGTCTCCGGGCGCGGGGACGTACGGCGGGTTGCTGACCACCAGGTCATACCGCATCCCCGGGGCCGACAGGTCGCGGCGCCGTGCGGTGATGCGCTGGCCGGACAGCGCCGCGTTCATCCGGGCGCACAGCACCGCCCGTCGCGATATGTCGACCGCCATCACACGTGCGCCCATCCGGGCGGCGCACAGGGCCAGCGCCCCGCTTCCGGTACCGAGGTCCAGCACATCCGTGCCGGGTCCGATGTCTTCCCGGCACATCGCCCGCATCAGAATGTGCGTGTCGTGCTGGGGCGTGTAGACGCCGGGCACCGTCAGCATGCGTCGCGGTCTGTCGGCCAGGGGAACGGCCATGGATACCACCTTGTCGTCCGATTCGGTTCGCGCCGGCTGCGATCCCTTGCCCAGGGTCGTCGCGACGCCGAGTAGCACCGCTCAGTGCGGTGACGGACCGTGCTCATCACCGCCCGGTTTCCCAGCGGGCTAGACGCGCATGTCAGAAGGCCTGCCCCGAAAGCACTGATCCACGCGGGCCCGCAGCGATCTACTCCAGGGCGCTGCACGGGGCGCACCAACCACGGGCGGCGGGGCGGCTATATCCGGCGAGGACCCATCCCTCGTCATACTGGCCGAGCCGGCGGCCCGGGAGACCCGGCGGGGCGATCGACCGGTGCTCTCCCCTCCGCTGGAGGACAGCGCCGAGGACTTGTACGAGAACGCCCCCTGCGGCGGCGGCGTTGGAGACCGTGATTGGTTGATGGCCCGTTCGACGGTGTTGCGCTTCTTGTACCGCTGCTCGTCGAACTGGGTGGCCGTCCGCCGCGTGAACCCCGGCAGAGGCGCGCGGCCCGGCTGGTGGTTTGCTCCGGTGCCGGGCGGGTGAGCCGGTTGGGTCAGTAGGAGCGGCTGATTGGTGAGCGGTCCGCGCCTATCGACGGCTTCGGTCTACCGGGGGCAGGTCAGTGCCCGAACAGGTGCAGCCTGTGGCGGTGACGGTCGGCCGGGGTGGGCTGGCGCTCGTCAGGGGGTGAGTCGTTCTCTCGTGCGCTCGCAGTCTGCGCGTGGGCGGTGTCGCGTTGGTCGATCAGGTCGTCGCGATCCTTGCCGACGGTGTCAGTCTCGCGGCGCGACTGCCTCAGATCGCGATGCGACTGCTTGAGACCATGGCGCGTGGCGCGGCCGCGGCGAGAGGCGCGGCGTGCGCCGGCCAAGAGCAGACCCCGTCCGAGCATGGCCGCCCCGCCGACGATGATGCCGTACAGGAACAACGTGCCGGTGGAACCGGTCATGTGGTGCCCGAATACCGTGAACCCGCCCGTCAGCGGCTGCGCGCTTCCCCCGTTGGTGGCAATGCCGGCCACTGCGACCGCTACTGCGGCGACCAGGATGACGAGCCCGATAGCAATGATCATGACGCGCTCCGAGCATTAGCGAACCAACTACACCAGCAAATACCATAGGCGGAGTGATATCCAATATTTCCTTGGTGCCGAGGTTGACCATGACAGGCGGCAGATCACCCTCTTCCGCAGAGGTTGTTCAGTGTCGGCTGTGTCAGCATTCAGAGGCTTTTGGGGTGGTCGCGTCTGTTGCCGGTCTCAACGTTCGGTCGAACCGCTACCGGGAGCAGACGTCAGAGCGGCCAGAAGATCCTCGATCGTCGCGAGCCGTGCGTCCAGTGCTTGGACGTCAGCGCGGGTGGCGTTCTGCTGGGTGTCCTTGAGCGTCATCACCAGTTGGCCGTCCGGTTCCAGTCTGCCCAGGGCGACGTCGCTGACGGCGGCGCCGTATTGAAGTCGTACCGCGTGCTCGATCTCGCTGGAGCGCATGGCCAGTCGCCGAAGCGCTCCGGGTACCACTCGACCGTCGGCGACGACTGTGGCGCCGGTTCCCTCCAGCAGGCGTTCCGCTCGGGCGTCGCGGGCCAGCCAGCGGTTCACTGCGGAGTTGACCACGACCAGGGTGGTGGCACCGATCACGCCGCCGAGCAGACTGTTGTCCGTGCCGATGATCGCGTTCTGTACGACGTTCGACAGAAGGAAGATGACCACGATGTCGAAGGTGTTCAGATTCGCCAGGCCCCGCTTCCCGCCCAGCCGAAACAGCACAACGATCAGGGCGTAGACGAGAACTGTGCGGATGACCTTCTCGGCAACCGGGACCTGAACGACCCACAGGTCATTCCACATGGCAACTCCTTTGCTTGGATTTCCAAGGCCCGACACGTCCCCCGTCCAGTGCGACGGTACACACCGCGATCATGATGAAGTGGGGCAGTGAGCGGCACGAGATTGGGTCCGAAGCGCACCATCGCGGTACCGGCGTGTAGGCCGAATTCCTTCCGATCATGGAAATGACAGCGGCTAGCGCGAGCAACTGGCCACCAACCATTGGAATTCGCGGGCCCCGCCCGGCATGTATGGCGGCAGAACGGCTAGACGTCCTGGTATGGCGGACCCCCTCGTATCCCGGAAAGTCTCCGATCTGGTTGGCGTGCGACCGCAGGTCGACGTCGAGCGGGCGCACGATGCGCTGGAGGCTGTGGCGGCGGCGCCCCAGACGCAGACGCAGTTCTCCCGAGGTGCTTTGACCGGCTACGTGTGGGCGCTGGGCCGCGGCACGTCCGCTCCGGTCACCGGCTCTCACCGTCACGGCACTCCGAACCTGGGGCAACTCACGGGGGAGATCGACGCCAGCGTGATGCAGTTGGCGGACCAGACCCTGCGCACGGTCCCGCGTGACTATGTCCAGGGGGTCCACGATGCCTTGGCCTGGGTCTGCGGATACAGCGATGACCAGCCCTCCGGGGGCTTCACTTCGCCCGCCTGACAAAGGTGCGACGCTCACCGCGTTGAGCCGTAAGACTCCGTAGTGCCTGAGTCGGCGTCGCGTTTGTGCGGCTGACCAGCGTTCCGGCGCTTGTGGAGGTCCTCACCGCGCGGCTGGAACAGGCTTGCACGGTCTAGCCGCGCGCCAAGGACGTCCGGCGCGCGGCGCGCCTGCCGCTCCCCCGCAGATGGCTCCGAGGTCCGAGGGACCTGAAGAAAGTCGCTGCGCGCAAGGCGCTGTCACCGATTCAGTTGGTGCGCGGTCTAGGCCCCAGGCGCGCTCTGCAGATCGCTGACGGGCACCACCGGGTGTGCGCCAGCTACCACTTCAGCGAGGACACCGAGATCCCCCGTCGCCTCGTCGACCTACCCGCAACCACGTAACAGGCCGCGACCGGGACGCGCAGTGACGGGCCGCGAGCAGCTGGGCGCTGGAGGATCGAGGTGTGTTCATGGGTGCAATATCCGGTGCCCCCTGAACCCAATCGTCGGCGTCGCGTTCGCGCTGCGCGGCGACTTCGCCTGGCGCCGTGTCCCCGGCTCCATCGCCGTGCAGTTCAGTGGTTCCCCGTCCGCAGTCGGCATCGGCACCTACATCTTGCGGTCCAGCCTGGTCAGTGGCGCGTCCAGCCGCCCACCGACGGAGATGTTGTCGATCTCGCTCAGTCCACGGGCCGGTCTTTTGGAATCCGTTCCAGCAGGCCCCGCAGGTCATCTGCGTGCTCTTCCTCCTGGGCGAGCAGTTCCTCGAACACCCGGCGTGTCGTCGGGTCCTTGTCGCCCAGCCATTGACAGATCTCGGTGTAGGAGGCGACCGCCACCCGTTCGGCGATCAGATCCTCCTTGATCATCTCGATCAGGTCCCCGCTGGCGTCGTACGGTGTGTGCGACCTACTGCTCAGGGTGTCGGGGTCGAAGTCGGGTTCGCCGCCCAACTGGGCGATCCGCTGGGCGAGCTTGTCCGCGTGGGTCTGCTCCTCCTGGGCGTGTTCCAGGAACTCGGCCGCGACGGGCTCGGAGTACAGGCCGGTCGCCGTGTAGTAGTGGCGCTTGTAGCGCAGCACGCAGACGATCTCGGTGGCCAGGGCTTCGTTGAGGACCTGGAGGACGCGTGGCAGGTCCGCGCCGTAGGCGTCGGTCACTGGACCCCTGCCGATCTGGTTGCGGGCTCGTTCCCTGAGCGTCTTGATGTCGGTGAGAAAATCCGCCATGAGGTGAGACCGTCTTTCCGTCGCTTTCGCACGAGTGAACACGGGTTGGCATCCGCCGCGTCCGGGCTCCCGCATCCGGGTGAAACAGGTCCTGCGATCAACCCTGACCGTAACCGCGCCTGCCCCGGGTGTCCGCTCACATACGCTCCGGCCGACGCACCAAGGAATTGGACCGCCGAGGAGGCCGAGCGGGATCGTCAGCCACCCGCAAGCGACCTTCGGTCGCAGCGGTGCACCGCGACGCACCTTGGAAGGTGCCCTGGCCACTGCAGTTGGGGAATGGTGATCGCAATGGGCTGACGTCGGTGGCGCTGACGCGGTCACCGGGGCAGGGTGGCAGCGGCTGACTTGCCGAGCCGTTGGCCCGGGCCCACCCAGCCGGGTGCCGTGCGGGGTGGGCCACTTGGGTGACGGGGAGGTGTGCACCCAGCTTGTGGGGGTCAGCGCTTGAAGGCGTCCTTGGCCTTCTCGCCCGACTGCTTCAGGTTGCCCGCGACCCGGTCGGTCTTGCCTTCGGTCTTCAGGCGCGTGTTGCCAGTGGTCCGGCCGGCTCCTTGCTTGATCCTGCCCTTGAGTTCTTGTTTCTTCGCCTTGATCTTCTTCGCGATGCTCATGACGGTGCCTCTCTCGTGCCTGTGGGTCGATGTCCGCGCGTGATCCTGTTGGTACGGGCCGCAGTTCCCGCGGGTGAGACCGGTCCCTGTGCGCGCTATCGGCGGCGCCGGCCTGACCGCCGTGCACCCGAGCGGCGTCCACTGTTGCTGCGGCCGTGGCGCATGAACCCCAAGAGCCAGAGGATCAGCAGCACGACTGCGGCGATCCACAGCAGGTGCACGGAGAAGCCGACCCCGAACAACACCAGGACCAGCAGGAGGAGAAGGATCCAGAGGATCACGGCCGGGCCTCTCACAGGTCTGCAGGGCAATTCCCTGCATTCCGCGGGGTCCAGGCGAAACGGTACGAGGGCGCGTCGCCCGGACAGTCCGGAGCGGCATAGCCCTACGCCGTAGTTGTCAGTGAACGCCGGATACCGGTGTCTGTCAACGGACCGGAATACTGGTGCTTTCCGGGCCTGGGGCCGCCGCCGCTGGTGTGAGGGACGGCTCGACGGGAGTTTCGGGGTGTTCGGCCGGCGGGACGATGTGGTCCTCTAACCAGGACAGGCCCATGATGGTGCCGAGTAGGACGAAGGGGGTCAGAGCCGGGATGAGCAGCGCGTACATGGGTACTGCCTGTCGTCGGATGCGTGCCGAGCCGACGGGCAGTGAAATCATGCCCGTGGTGTGCGCATCGGACCGGCCGGGCCGGGGTCGCATGGCGGGCGGCGGGTGCGGGAGGGGCCCGGCCGTTGAGGGGCGGATTCCCGCGTCGATGCGCATCGAGTGCCTCCAGGGGGGAGGCGGTGGCTTTCGACGCTGCCGGGGGCCAGAGCTGCACCCTTCACGGTAGTCCTGCCCGCCTGGTCTGAACAGGTGCCGGGCGGCACGGCCTTCGGTGTGCGGGTGATGGCGTCCTGTGCTGGGGGTGGGGTTGTGGGTGGTCAGACGATCAGGCCGGTGAGGGGTTCGGTGCCGTCGATGAAGGCGCGGGCGAGGTCGGAGAGGCGCTGGTTGTGTGCGCGGGCGTAGCCGCGCAGCGCGGTGAAGGCTGATTCCATGTCGATGTTGAGGCGTTCAGCGAGTTTTCCCTTGGCTTGTTCGATCAGTACGCGGCTGTTGAGCGCGGACTGCAGTTGCTCGTTGAGGACGTTGCTGCGGGGGGTGGAGCGTTGTTGCAGGAGGCTGATGGTGGCGACGTCGGCCAGGGCCTGCGCGATGGGTGCGTCGACCGGGTCGAAGGGGCCGGGCTCGGAGGGGAAGAGGTTGAGTGCGCCGACGACCTCGTTCCGCAGGCGCATCGGGACGGCGCAGGAATTTCCCCCGGCTGCGGGACTCCCCACCGGGCGCCGTGGCGCAGGATCGCACGTACAGGTCCGCCAGTCACTCCCGCAGCCCCTCGGCCCGCCCGCGGGTCAGCCGGCGCAAGGTCATCGGGTGCGTGGCGGGTGGCTCATGGCCTTCGGGGCTGCGCGGTCCCCGGGGGCCTCTTCCGCGATGTGATGACCGGATTCGACCGGACCGCCACGCAGGTCATTCGCCCACCCGCGCCACACGGCCAGGACATCGCCGTAGAGGTCGGCCATGTCATCGCGGGTGGCCCACAGCACCTGCACCGGGCAGCCGATCCGCCGCCCGGCGTGCCGGTCCGCTTCGTCGTGCCGGTAGTCGGGGCCCAGACCGGCCCGGTAGTCCTCGCACATGGCGTGCACGGTTGCCGGGTCGTGGATCGCGCGCCGATAGTCCTCGTAGGCCTCCTGCCCCATTGATTCGGGACCGGCCTTGTACCAGGCGTCCGGATCGGCGTTGATGACACGCTCAGCCGTCTCATCGCTTTGCCCGAGGAAGAACCAGTGCCACCAGCGGGCGGCGAACCGGGCGTCACAGCGGCGCAGTGCCTCGCCGATGGGCACGGCATCCAGGACGGTGAGCGAGCGCACCATATCCGGATGGTCCATGGCCAGCCGGGTGGCGACATAGGCGCCCCGGTCGTGGCCGACCACCGCGAAGCGCTCGTGACCAAGGGAGCGCATCAGCGTGACGCAGTCGCCGGCCATGGCGCGCTTGGAGTACGGGAGGTGGTCGGCGTCTGTCGGCGGCTTCGACGACTGGCCGTAGCCCCGTAGGTCCGGGCAGACCACGGTGTATCCCGCCTCGGCCAGCAGGGGGGCGACGCGGTGCCAGGTGGTGTGGGTGCGCGGGTGCCCGTGCAGCAGCAGGACTGCCGGTCCCTTTCCCCCGTAGCGCATGCGCAGCCGGATCTCACCCACCTCCGCTACAGCCAGCCTGAAGCCCTCGAACAAGGGTCTCTCCTTTGCCGGTCGGGCAGGGACGCTCACTCAGGCAGCCCCGGACCCGGCCAACGCTTCGCGCGGAGAGGCAGGGCAGGCATGGGGGGGTCGCCCCGTAGTAGCCGCAGACCTGCTCGTGGTAGTCGGGGGCGCCGATTTGCTTTTCCTTGTGATTTTGATCCGCTTCCTGTTGTCACGGATCGATATCAAGAAAGGCAGCCCGGTATTGCGCGGGCGCTTCTCGGGAGGGCGGCTGCCCTCGATCGGCCGTCGCACACCCACCCAGTTGCGCCGCACTGTCCCTACCAGCGGTACCAGCGAGGGGTGGCACAAGTCGCTGCGCTGCGAGCTGCTGCGCTCCGGCACGGAGGTGCGGGTCACGATGGTGCAGATGCCCGCGGTGAACACCACGCAGTTCGACAGGGCTTGGCGGCCTGTTACTCGGCGCCATTTGACCGCCAGATGTGGTGCGCAAGTGGTGCGGGTCTTTGAATTGGTCCAGACAACAAACGAGCCCCAGGCTAACTACCTGGGGCTTTTCTTTGGAGCGGATGACGGGAATCGAACCCGTGTGACCTTGCGCAGCGGATCCGGATCCGCGCCCTTTGCGGGTCGTCTGGAGTCCGCGGATGTCGGAGGAAAGGGCCAGTGTCTTTCATTCGCCGGGGACCCGCCTCGCAGCGGCGGTCCAGGAGGGTGGCCCGGGCGACGGCGATGATGTCCGGCTCGGGCGGGTGTCAGCGTTCCTTGGGTGGCGCGGTGCGGTAGACGCTGCGGACAGCGGCGATGTCGGCGGCGGTGGCGGGCATCGGCAGATGGGCGCTCAGGGCGTCGAGGCGGCGGCGGATACTGGTGGCGACGCCCTTGCCCAGCACGAAGCGCGTGGCGGTGGGGGCGGCGGGCGCGGTGTTGAGGATGCGGTGCGCCTCGCGGCTGCGTATCCCGGTGTTGGTCAGCACGAGGTGGGCGAGTTGGTGTTCACGCGCGGCGAGGGCTCGGCCGATGGCCGTGGCCGCGTCGGTGTCGATCTGGTTGTCGGGCGCGCCGAGCGTGCCTGCGGCGCGCACCCGTCCGAGGTCCAGCAGCTCGACTCCCGCGCCTACTGCGGTGGTGACGAGTCGTTCGGCGGCCCGGGGGCCGATGCCGTTGCTGGCGACCGAGAGCCGCAGCAGGCTGCCGTACGGTGCCTGTTCAAGGGCGGCTGCCAGCAGCAGGGTGCCGTCGTCGCCCAACCGGCAGGCAGAGGCGTAAAGTTCGCCGACCGCGCCGGCGGCGATCAGCGCGGCCAGCGGCGCTGCCCCCGGACGGCCGAGAGGGTTGCCGCTGACGAAGATCCGTTCGATCCGGCGGCCGGCTCCGGCGGCGAGTACCGCCTTAGCCAGGACAGCCGCTCCCGCTGGGTTCAGGCCGGTCTGTACCAGGTCGAGGGTCCGCAACGAGGCCGCAGCATTGATGAGCTGGGCGGCCGCATGCCCGCCACCCGTGCCGAGCGGATTGCGTTTGAGCCAGATTCCGGTCACCGGCTGCTGTGAGGCGCGGACGCTGTCGGCTATCCGGCAGGCGCCGCCGGCGGTGATTGCGTTGCAGCCGAGATACAGCGTCTCCACTGACGTGCCGGCGGTCTGCTGGGCGACGGTGGCGGCGCCCTCGTCGCCGAGGCCGTCGGTGCCGAGCAACAAATGACGAACGGGACCAAGCCGGTCATCGGCTGCGGGGCGGCGACTGGCGCCGATGCGCAGTGCTTCGGCGATCAGTGCGGCGCCCTGCGGGCCCACAGCCTGTTTGCACAGGTCCAGACGGCCGTCGGGCAGCGCGGTGCCGGCCGGGAAATCGACGCGGCGGTCGGCGGTGCTTCCGGCCCGCGGCCACGAGATGAGGGGGGCCAGTTCTGCCACGGAGCGGGGCGTCACCGGCTGCACTGCGGCGAACGGTTCGTCGGGTGTCACCACGCCGCTTCCCGGTAGTCCTTGAGGAAGATGCCCGCGACCGGGTCGCCCGCCTCTCCGCGCACGATGGGATCGTAGATACGGGCCGCGCCGTCGATGACGTCCAGCGGCGTGCGGAAGCCCTGAGCGGCGAGCCGGGACTTCTTCGGCTGTGGGTTCTCGTCGGTGATCCAGCCGGTGTCGACGCTGCACATGTAGACACCTTGGGCGGCGAGTTCGGGGCCACTGGTTCGGGTCAGCATGTTCAGCGCCGCTTTGGCCATGTTCGTATGCGGATGGCCGGATGTTTTGTGGCGTACCGCGAACCGGCCCTCGACCGCGGTGACGTTGACGACGTAGCGCCGGGAGCGGGGTGCGGCCAGCAACAGGGGCAGCAGTCGGTCGACCAGCAGTGCCGGAGCCAGGGCGTTCACCAAATGGGTCTCAAGCACTTCGGCCGGGTCCAGCGCGCCGATCCGGGCCGACCAGGAATTGGCCGGCGAGTGGTCCGGCAGCAACCCGGCCTCGTCGGTATCGATTCCTGTTCCGGGGCCGATGGCCACGGCGGCCCCGGGCCTGGCCGCCAGCGGGCAGCGGTGGCTCCTGGGGCGGGCCTCACCGTCGTCCAGTACGAGGGCCAGGGCCTCCCGACCCGCGGGTTGGGACATCGCCACCGCGTCCATCGGCCGGTAACCGGGCGCGCGGACCACCTCGGCCGGCAGCCGTCCCTGCTCCCCGGCCGCCAGCATTCGGTACGACGCGGGTGGCCGCCTCACCGTCTGCGCCGCGTTGTTGACAAGGATGTCCAGTGGCTCGCCGGTCGCCCGCAACTCCTCGCACAGCCCGAGGACCTGGAGCGGGTCGCGCAGGTCGATCGCGACGACCGTCAGCCGGTCCAGCCACTCCCCGCTGCCCTCGGCGGCCCGGAAACGCCGCAGGGCGTCCTGTGGGAAGCGGCTGGTGACCAGCAGTTCGGCGCCGTCTCTGAGCATCATCAGAGCCAGTTGGAAGCCGATCTTCACCCGGCCGCCGGTCAGCAGGGCACGTCGGCCGCGAAGATCGGTGGTCAGCGAGCGGCGTGCGGTGTTGTCGGTCGCGCACGCCGGACACAGCAGGTGGTAGAAGGGGTTGGCCTGCCGGTATCGCGACTTGCAGACGTAGCAGCGGCGAGGGCGCGGGAAGTCGCCGGGTGTCTCGGCGGCGACCGCTGGTACGGCCAGTGCGGCATCCTCGCGGCGATCCGGGGCACCGGTCGCGGTAGCGGCAACCACGGCAGCTTCCGCGGCGGCACGCTGCCGGGCACCGGCCCGCCTGCGCTGCTGCCGACCGTCCCGTGTGAAGGACGCGGCGACCTGCTCGGCCCGCAGACGCAACTGGTCGTCAGCGGGCAGAGCTCGGAGCCGGCCCATGGTGCGGTGGAACGCAGCCAACTCCTCGTCGGTGATCCGCTGGTCGTCCACAGCTCCCCCTGCCTCGCGTGTCCGCCGCCGTGGCCCCGGCCGGATTCGAACCGGCGTATCCTTCTTGCCAAGAAGGTGCGCCTGCCTCTGCGCTACGGGACCCCGAACTCGCCTGCCTGGACGACCGGATTCGAACCGGCGTGTCCGCCTTGAGGAGGCGGTGCGCCTGCCTCTGCGCTACGCCCAGGCATTGGATTAATCGTACGGGGCGGCCGTCGGCGTGACGCACGCGGGCGGAGACCCCCAACAGCGCCGCCTCCATCAACATCGTCCTCGGCCCCAGCGGCGGCCGCGCCACCTGCACCCTCAAGCTGTAGGCACAACCCCCCGGCGCACTACTGCCTACGGCGCCTACGCCGCGCCGGGGAGGTCGGTGCGTCACCGGGGTTCGGCGGCGGCTCTCAATGAACACGGGGTGTGTCAGCCACGCGCCCCGGCCGGTTACCGGTCGCTGCCGTAGCTCATGAACCAGTGGGTGTCGAAGTAGCGGGCGGTGGAGTGGGGGTGACGCGACGGACCATCGCGAAGGATCGGTGCTACGGAAGATCGACGTCGAACCCTTGCCGAGTTGGCGTGGTCCTGAAACCGAGGGCTTCTACGGCGGGCTTCAGCTTGCCCTTCCCCTTCTCCCTGCGGAACCGGCTGTAGGCGTCCATCCCAAACAGGGTCTGCAGTGCCTGGCCAAGGTCCAGGGAGCTCAGCCGTTGCCCTTCTCCGTGGGCCTGCTGGACTAGGGTGAGGATGGCCTTCTTGAAGTCCTCGGGGTCGCTGCCATCGCGCCGACGTGCGGCGAGCGTACGCAGCACCGTCGGGTCGACCCGGTAGGGCTGGGGGGCGGTTGATGCTGGGGCGACCTCGGACGCGTCCGGTTGCGGCTCAGGATCCGGCCTCGGTTCGGCGCTGCGGTGGTCGTGCTCGGGTGGGCTCGGTAGGAGGGCGTGGCCGGAGTCGCGGCGCCCGAGAGCTCGAACGCCTTAGGTGGCGCCGCGTTGGCCAGCGCTTCGGGTACCTCGCCCGGATAGGTGGGCTCCCAGGCTCGTGGTCCCTCGTAGGTGAAACCGAGGTAGAACTCGACGGCCGCATTGACGTCGCGGGTCTGCCGGAATCGGTTCCGCGGCGTGAAGAAGGCTGGCAGCTGACCGTTCGTGATTCTCAGCCGCCCCCAGGTCGTCGGGGGCCAGGGCCGCGGCAGTGCGGGCGGTGGCCGCGGCGGTGGCCCTGGCGTGGATGAAGTCGCCGCGCATGGCGTCGGCGGCCTGCTGGTGGCCGGGGTCGGTGATGGTGTGGTGGCGGGCCCAGCAGCGCGGATGCTCCGCGAGGATCTCGCCCTGGTCGGTGGTCACGCGGATCTGGTCGGTGTCGCAGGAGACCTGGATCCGCGTGCCGATCGCGCGGGGGTGCACCGAGTAGTCGTTGAGGTCGATGCGGATGTAGTGGTCCCGGCCCAGGCGGGTGTGGAAGCGGTACCACTGCGAGGGCCCGACGGGTGGCAGGGCGAGCATGGCCGCCCGGTCGGCCTCCCAGCGGTCGGCGAAGCGGGCCTGGATCCTGCGGTGCACGCGCCGGGTGGCGACCTTGAGTCAGTCCTGGAGCTGGCTGTTGAAGTCGTCCGGGCCGGTGAACGTGCGCCCGGGCACGAAGCTCGTCTCCAGGCAGCCATTGGCCCGCTCGACCAGGCCCTTCGCCTCTGGATCACGGGGGCGGCACAAGTAGACCCTGACCGCGAGCAGGCCCGCGAACGCTGCGAACTCGGTGGTCAGCCTGCCCTGCCCGATCCCGGACTCGTTGTCCCACACCAGCATCCTGGGCACCGCGCCCCAGCCGGACAGCAGCCGCCAGTGCCCGGCGATCAGGTCGCCGGTGCGCCGGCTGGGCAGCATCCGCGCCGCAATGACCCGCGAGTACCCGGACACCATGACCAGCACCGGCGGGCAGCCGAACTGTCCGTAGCCGACCGGGATGTGCACCGGCGGGAACCACAGGTCGCACTGCGCCAGCTCGCCGGGCCGGTATTCTGTCCGCCCGGTGGGGTCCGCCGGCAGGTAGCTGTCAGAGAGGGTTGTGACCGCGGTCGAGTGCCGCCAGTCCGTGTTCGGCTACCCCAACGACGAGGCTTGGTCGCGCGATCCTCGCGGCGATGCTGACGGCCTGGTCTACGGCTTCTACGAGGTTCTCAATTCGGCCTGGCCGGCCCGGCTCACCGAGTACAACCAGCACAGCTTCCCAGGCGTTGCGCTTGGGTGGGATCGGCACTTCTTGATCACCTGTCACGACGCTTCCGCACAGTTCTTGGCTAGAGATTTGGCAGTCGAGATCGTCGATGACGGGTACGAGGCGGCACTGGAAGAGGCGTTCCGTCGACTTTGCCGCTCGTGACCTGCCGGTTTCCCATGACCTGCGGTGTTACCCGGCTCGGCCGCGGCGCTCCCACGTCTCTCCCGCAGCCTGCCAGAGCGGGTCATGGGGCGGACTCACCGGTCCGGTGGCCATGACCGCCCGCGGGCACGCCAGAACTCTGGGTGCAGGCATGGTCGTACCAGTGTTGCAGATCGATTAGCGCTGCCCTGGTCGGAGCGGTGAGGGAGTGGTCACCCTCGGGTGGCATCTGTCACCGCCGGTCGACGTCGCACGGCCCAGAGACGGCCTAGTCAAGACGCATGCAGTGAATGAGTCAAGATCGACCAAGCCTGAGCCGGTCCGCTGGACCACGCCAGATGCCCGTGAAGCGATCTACTCCCTCAAGCGTGAGCGAGCGGTTCGACAGGTGACATGGTGCGGAGCGCGGCGCCTTGTAGTGCAGTGATGCGTTCGATCACGCAGATCGCCAGCACCGCTGCGGCGATGTCGAGCCCTTCCGACACCACGATGACGGGCGTCGAGGTGCCCCGGCCTATCAGGTCCCACACCAAGACCACTGCCGAGTGCGCAGCCCAGACCACCCACCAGATGTTCACCAGGACCGTGTCGCCCCCCTTCTGCGATGTGCCGGAGCTCGCGCGTTCGATGTCCAGAACAATTTGTCGGGGAACCCACCAGTTGATCACCGGTATGAACCACACGACGACGGCCCAGCCACCGGGCGCCACGGAAGCGCCGAAGAGGTACTCCGCGTTCCGTCGGCATCGGCTCAGCCACACGAGGAAGAACACGATCGCCAGCGTCATCGCGTAAAGGAGGATCATCGAGGCGAATCCCGACTCCCTCCCCAACGCGTCCGTGGGATGCGCGACGCGAGCGCTGACTGCCACCCCTCGAAACACGTCAGCGACGGCCACGGCTGTTATCGCGCCTTGGGCGAAACGGGCGAGGAGCCGGGGGGCCTTGTAGTCGGGTCTTGTCATGGTGGGAGACCTACCTTCTCGCGGGCATGCGCTATGGCAGTAGGGGACATCGGCGGCTTGGATCATATGGTCGGCCCGCACTGTCGCGGTCCACTTTCGCCGCGTGCCTGAGCCCTACCGCAGCTTCGTGGCTGAGATCGCCAACGGCTCCTCGCTCGGCCCAGCCGAAGACGGCGGTCTCCTCCCGCTCGGCTGGCTCCCTCCTGGTTGGCCTGACCTCGGCGATCGGGATGTAACCGCGCCGTTTCCGCTGGAGGCAGCCTGGGCCTGGGAGGACGAGGACAACGCGGAGGGGGACGTCGAAGAACGCTCCGATGCCGTCTACAACTACGGCTCGATCGTCCTTGGGGCGGAAGACGGGCCGATGTACTGGCTGTTGGTTGTCACGGGGCTGCAACGCGGGCAGATCTGGCTCGTGGCGGATGTCGGCGCCACCCATACCCCGGCCCTGATGCAGTTGGCTTCGTGGAGCGGGTTCAGCGCTGGCAGGCGGGCGACGGCTGGTGGGACTGAGCAGTCAGTCCTACACCACGGAACGTACTTGACCCTGCCTCTGCCAACTCGATTGCAGCTGTCGCCCGTACACCTTCACCCGCGGCTTCGGCCCCGACGTCCACGCGCGACTCCTGCGCCTGCGGAGACGGGCGGCTCGCTCGGCGGCTCGGGAAGGCTCATGCCCGCCATGCTCCCAGACGCCCCGGGGCGTGGCCGGGCCGTATCCTGGTCGGCGCGGGGCGCGGGGCTCGACGCTTTGGAGGGCTCTGTGCGGATGCGCACGCTGGTCATCGACGCCTGGAGCTGGCTCAACTACAAGCCCGTCATGGCCGATCCGGATCGGCCCGCGAACAGCCGGGCCTTCCCGGAACTCGCCGGATCGTGGGTGCCCGCTGCCGACATGCGGTGCCTGGCCGCGTACAAGCTGCTCGCCACGTACGACAACAACCGCTCGCCGCCGTCACCGGCGACCACCACGGCCTGGAACGAGGTGAGTTGGGCGACCCGTCCAAGCTCATCGACACCACTCTCGGGTATCTGCTGGGGGCGGAGCAGACCATCCTGGTGCCCGGCGCCGACCATGCCGGGAACGACAGGCCGTCCGCCGGCGCAGCACAGGCTGCCGAGCTGCAGGAGCGGTTGCGCGCGTGGGCGGACAAGGAGCTGTGGCCGCTGCGGATCCAGCAGGCCGAACGCTGCGCGGTGCGCTGCGGCGATGGCGTGTTCACCCTGGCGTGGGAACCAGTCGGCGAACGTCGACGGACGTGAAGTCAGGCACGACGACGAGGCACACGGAAGCTCGGTGATGCGGGCTCCGTTTCGGCTCGGACGCCTGTTCCCCAGTAGATCCGGGTGCGCTAGCCTCGGTCTCGCATGGGCCATAGTGACCGGGGGCTTGGGAACCGCTGGGGACAGCGGGGTTTCAATAACCAGTGCGGCATAGCCGGTCGGTCGTCGGCCGGGCGCCACCCGTGCCTTCCCACCTTGAAGGAGGAATGGGTGGCCCAACACACCCTGAGGAGCGGATGTATCGCGGTCGCCGCGACGTTCGCCCTCGCTTTGGGGGTCCTGCCGCTGACCGCGGGGATGGCCTCGGCCGATACCCCCACGGAGACGGTCATCCCGGCCGCTCTGCAGAACACCCCGCCCAAGGACCTCATCGTCTTCGCAGGCACGGGTGGCTTCCTGCACCAGTCCGACACGCAGTCCACCTTTGTGTGGACGAGGTACGCGGGCGGACCGGACATCCCGGTGCCCGGGGTCAGGAACAACGGGATACCCGGGGTCTGGGGCGCGGGCTCCGACGTCGTGGCGACCCCGTCGGCCGACGGATTCCAACTGCACGACATGGACTCCGGTACGACCGCCACGATCACCCCCGGCGCCGGTCAGAGTTACGTCGGTACCTTCGGCTCGCGCGTGCTGACGGTTACCAAGGCCGCGGACGGCAGCGTCACCGCTTTTCATGTGCTCGGTGTGACGGGCGGCCGGCAGACCGACACGCCGGTCACCGGTTGGCCCGCCGGTGCCACACCCCAGGCCACGGTCGTCGCCGGGGACGCCGACTCGGTGGTGATCCGCTACACCGACAGCACCGGCGGCACCAGCGACAACCGGCTCGCGCTGGTCGACCTGGCGTCCGGTGACGTGACACCAGTCATGGGGCCTGTCGCCTCCGGCGCCCGCGTCGTTCTGTCAGGCAAGTACATCGCGTGGTACCCGCCCTACACGACGGGATCGGCGGCGCAGGTCCACCTGGTGCCCCGCTCAGCCCCCGGCGTCGCGGAGAACATCGTCCAAGTCCCGCCGGCGCCTCTGGGCAGCGCGTACACCAGCAATCTGCGCCAAGTGGGATTCGCCAGCGACTCGTTGCTGATCACCTACGCCGTGACGCACACCGGTCCGTGGAACGGCGACGACACACTCGGCTACCCGCTGTACGCGATGCCGCTGTCCGGTTCCACCACCGTGACCCCGGTCCTGGACCACGCCAACTTCAACACCCTTCAGCAGGAGCCCGGCGGAGCCGTCGCACTGGGCGGCTCGTCGATCACCGACTGGGCAGCCCGCCTGGTCACCGCAGCACCGGACGGTACCCCGACGGCGACCGCCGTGGACTCCGACCCGGGCGTGCCCGTTCCCCTCGACGGCCTGGCTTTCGGCGGCGGGAAGCTGTACACGGTCCCGCGCTGGTCGACCGGCCAGGACTACGTCAACGACCGGACCGTCCAGCTCGGTTCCCCGCCCACCTACGGCGCCGAGCAAAGCTTCGGCCAGCCGTTTGCGCCCACCCACTGCGATACAGCGGCGACCTGCCACCCGCCGGTCGCCACCGGCGACGGAAACGTCTCGCAGCTTTGGCCTGACGCCAACTCCCAGGGCGACGCGGTCACCGTGCAGAACCCCAACGGCGGCGCCATTCTGGTGACTCCCGGTGCCACCGGCGGCACCCTCGTCGACTCCGCGGGCCCCTACGTGGTCTACAACGGCGGCTCCACGAAGAAGCAGTACATCGGTGACGCCTACGCGGGCGGCAACAGCCACATACTGTTCAGCCGTCCGCTCTCCGCGGCCGCGCTGTCCGGCAGCACGGTGTGGGTCCCCGGCTCCACCGCCGGCTCGCTCACCCAGATTGACCTGACCACCCAGCGCACCGTTCAGACCGTCGCGACCGGCGCGCCGTGCGTGCCCAGCGAACTGCAGGCGGCAGCCGAGCACTGGGTGTACTGGTCGTGCGGAACGTCGGGCCCTGCCGGCGTGTGGGACCTGGCCACCGGCAAGGATGTCCCCGTGCCCGCCGGTCTCGCCCAACTCGGCGACGGATTCGTCGTCGAGCACGACACGGCGGCGGACAGACTGACCCTCACCGATCTGCACACCGACACCGCCACCACCACCGACCTGGCGAACCTGCCCAGCGGACCGTTCGCGGACGACCGCAGGGTGACATGGGCCGTCGACAAGTACGCCGGCGGCATCGCGTACCTGGACTCCCAGAGGAACATCCATCTCGTCGACCCGCACGTCCCCGCCTCGGCCCCCGCACCCGCCGCAGGCGCCTTCATGTACCCCGGCCAGCAATTGTCCCCGGGGCACAGCCTGAGCAGCTCCACGATGACGCTGACGATGCAGACGGACGGCAACCTCGTGGCATACCTGAAGACCGGCAAAGGCACCGGCCAAGTGGTCTGGTCGACCAGGACCAACGGCAACCCGGGCGCGTACGCGGAGATGCAGGCGGACGGTAATCTGGTCGTTTACAAGAGCGGCGGTGGCGCCAGCACGGGCGGCGCCCTGTGGTCCAGCCGGACCTACGGCTTCCCAGGCGCGTACGCCACTGTGCAGGACGACGGCAACGTCATCGTCTGCTCGCAGGCCGGCAACTATCCTCGGTGGGCAAGCGGCACCTACGCCCGGCCGCAGAGCATCAGCCCCGGCACCACCCTTAAGCCAGGCTGGTGGACGCAAGGCACGTACACCCGCCTGGTCATGCAGACCGACGGCAACCTGGTGATGTACCGCCGACGTGACGGCGCCGCCATCTGGTCGAGCCGGACCTACGGCAAGCCGGGCGCGTACGCCGTGATGCAGACGGACGGCAACTTCGTCGTCTACAAGAGCACCGGCGGCACCGGCAAGGGCGGCGCCCTATGGTCCAGCCGCACCGACCACAACTCCGGGGCGTACGCCGTGATGCAGAACGACGGCAACCTGGTCGTCTACAAGAGCAGCGGCGGCACCGGCAAGGGCGGCGCCCTATGGTCCAGCGGCACCACGACGACGGCGCGGTAAGCACGTCCTGACGCACACCGTTTTCAGTGCGGGGCCGCGGGGGAACCGCGGCCCCGTCCGCGTTCGGCGGGGCACACATCGACGTCGCCCGCTCCTCCCGAGAGGTGTGCCAGATCCGCGGAGCCTGTCAATCTGGTGCAGCACGTGTGTTCCCGTGCGGCCCCTCGAGCGTCGGCCAGCTGGGCCGTGGCTGGTCTAAAGAAAGTCAGCGCCATCGGCTGCTGCTGCGGTACCGTCCGCCGGTGATTGACGAGGATGGATACTTCGGAGAGCGCGTAGCAGAGCAGTACGACCAGTCCTCAAGTCCCTTGTTTCAGAACGACGTTATCGAGTCGACGGTCAGCGTCCTGACGGAACTCGCTAACGGCGGCAGGGCGCTGGAGCTGGGGGTCGGGACAGGGCGCATCGCGTTGCCGCTCGCGCGGCGGGGCGTTCCAGTCCATGGCATCGAGCTGTCCCGGGCGATGGTGGCCCGCATGCGCGCCAAGCCCGGGGGTGATGCGGTTGCTGTGTCGATCGGGGACTTCGCCACCACCACGGTGGACACCAAGGCCGATGGGGCCTTCTCTCTCGCCTACCTCGTTTACAACACCATCATGAACCTGACCAGCCAGAAGGCCCAGGTCGCCTGCTTCCGCAACGTCGCTGAGCACCTAGAACCCGGAGGTTGCTTTGTTGTCGAGGTCATGGTGCCGGAGCTGCGTAAGCTGCCGGCCGGGCAGAACATCGTCCCGTTCCACACGAGTCCGACCAGATGGGCCTATTCCGTCTACGACGTCACCACCCAGGCGATGACCTGTCACTACATTGAGGTCTCTGACGAAGGTCGCGGGGAGCATCGGGAGGTGCCATTCCGATACGTGTGGCCGGCCGAGCTGGATCTAATGGCCCGACTCGCCGGACTACGGCTACGCGATCGCTGGGAGGGATGGACGCGAAAGCCCTTCGCCGAGGACAGTGCCCAGCATGTCTCGGTCTGGGAGAAGCCCATCAGTTGAGGACCCCCAGACACCTCCAGCAGTCGCGGGCAGTCGCCACCCGCTACGACAAGGGCGGCTCTGTCTTCCTCGGCACCGTTACCGCCGCGGCGAGCCGCCGCTAACCGCTCTGGCGGTGCACACCGATGACGGCATGGTGGCTGAAGGCTACAAGGAGGTTCTTAAGGTTGCCGGAGAGCCGCCGTTAGACGACGTTCTAGAGCGCGAGCTGCACGCCGCTCGCGCCCGGCTAGCGTGCTACCGGGGCCCAGAGACGGCCCGGGTGGAGCGGGTACGGCATCACCAATAGAACCAGCCTGGCGTTGCGCTGTAGACCTGGGGTGTGTAGTCACAACTGATCGTGCGTAGCTGCTGCCTGCGGCTGTGTATTCCACAACCCTCGCACCAGTCGCTGCCAGACCCAGCTCTACCCGGGTCTTGGTCGGTCGTGATGTGCGCGGGGAGAATGAACCATGAGGTTCCTGAAGCGGCCCAACCGCCCAGCCAAGCGCATCGGCTACGCTCCGGTTGACGACGATGAGGACGACGACGAGTCCGCCCGCGGCGGCTACCTGATCAGCGCCGAGCCGGGGGCACCGATGATGACGCTGACGGAGCCGATCGGGTCCATGCGCTCAAAGAACTTTTCGGTCTCCGTCGCCGCGCAGGAACTGCTGCCGGGCCGGAACTACCTCCTTGGCGGCCCTGGGGAGCCAACCTGTGAGGTGGTTCAAGTCGAGGGAGGCGAACCGTTGCCGGGTGAGCCCCGGCGCATTCGGCGGGCGAGGTTTAGGACCATCGCCTCCGCTCACCCGGCGGGCACGCTGGTCACGCCGGTCACCGCTAAGCACATCGAGGACTGGTCGCAGGAGATGCCAGAGGATGTCGCATGAGAACGCCAGCCTGTGAGAGCACGGCGCGACAAGACTCGGGCCAGAGGGAGGCCCTCTGACTTGCCCGGAACCGTGTGGAGTGGGTGACGTGAATCGAACCCGCTTAGCCAGTTAGGAAGATCCCGTATGCGGACGGCGGCTGACCTGGGAGGTCCCTGACCTGGGTCGGAGTGCGGCTGGTGCTGCGGCTCCCCGTGATTCCCCGCAACGTCCCGCCGGATCGGGCACGGATCGGGCACGTTTAGGTCATGGCCTGATGCTCCGCTTCGAGGACCTCCGTCCGAGAGCGAAGGCCTGTCCGACCGCCGTCACGGTCACCAAGATCCGTGTGACTTTGTCTCCCTCGGTGATCGCGAAGAACGTAAGAATCGCGACGAATGCCACTTCCCACCGTGGGCTGTTGTACCAGCGTGTGCCCTTGTTAGTCACTGCGCCTGCGGGTGCCGAAAACCCCATCCATGGCCTGTGACGTGCAGGTTCTTGTGAACGGCCTTTGATCGCCGGGTAGGCGTGTCAGACACCCCATGTCGTTTGAGGTCAAGCGGAATGGGTGTGTGCGTGCTGCGACCAGGCGGTCGCTTCGTCGTAGTGGGTGCGGGTTTTGAGGCAGCCGTGGAGGATGCCGACGAGGCGGTTGCCGAGCTGGCGGAGGGCGGGGTTGTAGCCGGCCTCGCGGGCTCGCTCGCGGCGTTGGTGATTCCGGTGATCACGTAGGCCTCGATGCCGTCCCACCACTGGTCGACGGTCTCGGCGAGGGTGATCAGTTCGGGCAGGTGGGTGCGGTCTGCGCAGAAACGCTGGAAGCGGTAGCGGGCGGCGGAGATCGCGGAATGGTCGGGGAGGATGTGGGCGTGCTTGGCGGTGAGGCGGAGCAGATCGCGCAGGAGTTCCTTGGCCCGCCAGGCCTCATGGATCTGCCGCCCATAGGTTCCCATCTGCGTCAACTCGGTTTCGAGGAAGGTGAGTTGGGCTGGGGAGAGGTCTTCCTCGTTGCGGCGCAGGAGCCGGCGGACGGTGTAGATCGCGTCGCCCTTGCGGGCCCGGCGCCCGTGCTGCTTCCAGGTGAGGCGTCGGCGCAGGTCGGCGAGGTGGCGCTGGGCCAGCTGAACGATGTGGAAGCAGTCCACGACGACGGTTGCCTCGGGCAGGGCCTTGCGGAC
>NZ_SUMC01000095.1 GCF_005047355.1 Actinacidiphila oryziradicis | reverse complement strand
CGCGCCCACCACCGCACCTGGCCCCAGCCCGCCGCCCCGCCGGCCGAGGCGGTCACCATCACCCCCGCGTCCAAGAGCGCCCCGGCCAAGCGAAAACCCAAGGTCACCGCTTAAAACAGCGGCATTGCCTCTAGGGCCTGTTCCAGGTTCGGATCATTGATTTTGGGATTCGCCGGTGGCGGTCGGCTGGGCCTGGTAGTTGTCGAGGGTGGCGCGTGGTGATGTCTCGGATGCCGAGTGGGAGTTGGTCGGGCCGTTCTTGCCAGTGGGCGAGCGCGGCCGTGTCAATCCCCTGTAACCGTGGAGGGTTCGTTTATGCGGCCCGGTCCTCCTGGCGGTGGCGGGCTCGCGCTTCCATGATCTTGTGTTCGAACTCGATGGGCGGCAGGCCTCCAGCGGAGGTGTGCCGGCGCTTGGCGTTGTAGAAGTTAGACCGGTGGCCGTCCGGTGCGCGCCGGTCTCTGCTTCCACTTCCAGCACAGCAGCCGGCGGTGCCAGGTGAGCAGGGTGGCGGGGGTGACCTGGCGGTGCCGGCGCAGATGGGATGGCGCGTGTCGGGCCAGCGCTGCGAGCACGGCGCGGTCCGGCCAGGCAAGGCGTGGCCGGACGCCGAGCCGGCGGCGCAGGACCGCGTTCTCATGGCGCAGCGCAAGCAGCTCGACATCCTTGGCGCCCTGCGAGCGGGAGAGCAGCAGGAGCAGTCCGAGGAGCCTCAGGAAGATCAGGTAGAACTCGCGCAACGCCATGAAATCCGACCCTGCCACCCTCGGCGGGTACTGCAAAGTACCTGATCAGAGGCAGTGCGTGACGTTCGGCACCCTACAGGCCTGCGATTCACCGGCCAAGGGGTCCGGTACCCGGTCCAGGGCGACGGCAAGCAGGCCGCGCAGCACCGGGGACAGGCCGGTCCACAGGCTCTCGGGCGTCACGTCGTCCGGAATCGGGATGCCGTCCTGCTCTGCGAGGACGGGACTCCGGGCCGGCTGGGGTGGGCAGGACTCGCCACGCGCCCAGGACGTCGTCCTGGGCCTCCTGCGTGGTGGCGGGGGCGGTGGGGCCGTGGAAGCGCGTTGTCGACAAATGAGCTACTTGGGCTGATCCTGAGATCTCAAGTTCGCTCGTCAGCGAGCTGGCTGCGGCCCAGCCGGCTCTCGCCGAAGTGGGAGAAACCACTGTGCATCCATGGAGCTGCGACACTTTCGTGGCCATGGCCGACAGCGTGCCCGGGGGGCACGTCCTGCTGGCCAAGAACAGCGACCGTCCCGTGTCCGACACACAGCCGCTGCGCTTCCTGCCGCGCCGCACCGCGCAGGCGGGTGCCACCCTGCGGCTGGCCCATGTCGAGATCGACGACGTCGAGGAGTCCTACGCGCACCTGGGCGGCTCGCCCTACTGGTGCTGGGGACACGAAGAGGGCCTGAACGAATGGGGTGTGGCCATCGGCAACGAGGCCATGTTCACCAGGGACTGGGCGGACACGGTGTCCGCGGTCAAGGGCGGCGCCGACCGGGACGGCGGCATCCTCGGCATGGAGCTGCTGCGCCTGGGTCTGGAGCGGGGCCGCACGGCCAGGGAGGCACTCGACGTCATCTGCTCGCTGGTGGACCGGTACGGGCAGTGGGGATCCGGTGTCGTGGGTCAGCCGCCGGTCACGGGCGGGTACGACAACTCCTTCCTCATCGCCGACGCCCAGGAAGCGTGGGTGCTGGAGACCAGCGGTCACCGCTGGGCCGCCAAGCAGGTCACCACGGGGACGTATGCCATCTCCAACCAGCCGACCATCCGCACCGAGTGGGACCGCGCCAGCGGCGACCTGGTGGAGCACGCGGTCGACTCCGGCTGGTGGGAGTCCGCGCCGGGGCGGCCGTTCGACTTCGCGCGCGCCTACGTCGACCCCGGTACGCCGCTCCAGCTGTCGCACATCCGGCTCCAGCGCTCACGCCAACTGCTCGGCGAGGCGGTGGGGGCCGGCGGGGTGGGGCTCGGCCAGGCCCAGCAGGTGCTGCGCGACCACTACGAGGACACCTTCCTCGGCGGCCCGTACTTCAACGCGGCGCTGCCCGACTTCCTGAGCCTGTGCATGCACTCCCACCCGTCGGACTTCACCTGGGGCAACACCGCCGGCTCGGCGGTGTTCGTGCTGCCGAAACGCGGGGAGGGGCTGGCCCACCTGTGGTGGACGCCGGTGACGCCGTGCACCGGTGTGTACGTGCCGGTGTTCGTGGACGCCGGGAGGGTACCCGGGATCTTCGCCGCGGCGGGGACGGCCGGCGTCCGGGCGTGCCCTCCCGAGCACGCGCCGGTGGACACGTATGACGAAGGGTCCTACTGGTGGCGGTTCCGCCGGCTGCTCGACATAGTCAAGGGCGGCGAGTCGGCGTGGACCTTCAACGAGAACCAGTCCGTGGTGCGGCGGGCGTTCGACGCCCTGGAACGGCAGTGGACGGCCGAACTCCCGCAGGTGGAGAAGGACGCGCTCGCGCTGCGCGAGCGGGGCGAGCACACGGCGATGGCGGACTTCCTGGCCGGCTACACCGAGTCCTGCGCGCAGCAGGCGCTGGAAGTCCTCGAGCACCTCGTCGCGCAGCTGTCCGGCTGAGCGGCGTCCTGTCGAAACCAGACAAGCCTTGACAAACCAAAGCCTAGTCCGCATGCTCTCGGCTTAAAAGTAATCAGATCTGAGATCTCAAACAGCGTTTCGAGGGGCCATGGACCGTCCGGAAACCGTTCACATCCGCAGCAATGGGCAGGTCACCCTGCCCATGCCGGTCCGCCGTGCGGCCGAACTGCAGGAGGGTGACGTGGTCGAGGTCGCCCTCCAGGACGACGGAACGATTCTGCTGCGTCCGGTCGCGGTCCTCGACCGCTTGCAGGCGGACCTGGTCTACCGGGTCGGGGCCCGGTCCGAGCCAGACCTCACCGAGGACGACATAAGGGAACGGGCCCGTGGGCTGGTCCGACGCCGCCGACTTCCGGTCACCACCGGGCGCGCGCTCGACGCGCTGGTGGAGCGCTACCAGCGGGGTGACCTGACACAGCGGGCGTTCGTCAGCGAGGCACTGATGCTGGGCCTGCCCTCGGCGTCGATCACGGCGCTGCTGGCCGGCACCGAGCCCGCCCCCGCCGAGGCGCCTCCCGCGCCCCCCGTGGCCGAGGAGGCGCCGCAGGCGCCCGTACGGATCGCCCAGGCGTACCACTCACTGCTGTATTTGCCGCTGTATATCGCCCATGACGTCGGTTTCTTCGCGGACGAAGGAGTGCGGGTCGAGATCACCACCGCTGGCGGCGGCACCGAGGCCTGGTCCGCGGTGGAGGCGGGCGTCGCCGACTATTCCGTCCACGATCCGGTGTTCACCGTCCGCGCCTTCGAGCAGGGGATCGAGGACGCGGTCGTGGTCGGCAGCATCTGCAACGGGCAGGCCATCCTGGCGCTGGCCGCGGACCCGGCCGTGGAGGCCACCGACGACCCGCGTGTTTTCAGCACGCGCACCGTCGCCGGGCGCACCGTCGCCACCCAGCCCCAGCCCGACTCGCAGTGGGCCCTGCTGCGCTACCTTCAGTTCCTGTACCAGGCGGGCCCCAAGTCGTCCTATCGCGGCCTCCAGGTGCCGATCGGTACCGAACCGGCTCCCGTCCTGGCCGGGCAGGCCGACATCTGCCTCGCCTTTCCGCCACAGGCGGACGTGGCCATGTCGCAGGGCCTGCGCGAGGTCTTCGACTTCTCCAGCTTTTTAGGCCCGTATCTGCTGTCGGCGCTTGCCACCCGGCGTGGCACCGTGCAGAACAAGCCCGCGCAGCACAAAGCGGTGATCACCGCGCTGGAAAAAGCCTGCCAGTACGCCCATTCGTTCCCGGACGAAGCGGTCCGGGTGGCTCAACTGGAATTCCCCGGTGTCGACCCGAAGGTGATCGAGAGCGCCACATGGCGCTGTCTGCAGCGCAACTTCCTGCCGCCCCACATCGCGGTGGACCGCGAGGCCTGGCAGGAGAACGGCGTTCTCAACAGGTTCGTCGGCACCATTCAGCAGTATCACTCGTCGGCCGAACTGGTCGACAACGAGATGAGTCTTCACGTCTATCGCACGCTCGGCAATCTCCGCCTCGTGTGGGACGGTCCCCGTCCCATCGCGAAACCGGTCGCCGTAGCCGGAGCGTGACCAGACGGACGTGAGGTGGGACCGGCATGTCACGCCGGATTTCCCCGTAGTCGCCGATGCCCAGGAAAGGAGCAGCATGAGCGTGCTGGAAAAATTCAAAGGACCGACGACATCGATCGACGACCAGATCGAGAGCTTCGCGATCAACCGCGTCCCCGCGAATCTGCGGTGGCCCATACCCGCCATCAGCCTCGTGCTTCTCGGCAATGCCACCGCGATGTTCTTCTTCTCCTTCGGTGCCCAGCAGGCGTTCCTCGTGGGATGGCCTGGAATGCTCGGCCCGATCGCGTACTTCTTCATCGGCTCCGTAGTGATCGGCATGCTCACCATGCGCATGGCGAGCCGGGAAGGCCTGTCGCAGAACCTGCTCAGCCGGGGTCTCGGCTTCGGCAGCCGGGGCGCGGCGGTCACCTCGTTCATCTACGCCGTCAACTTCGTCTTCTACTTCCTCTTCGAGGGAACGATCGTCACGCACGCGATCGCGGGGTACTTCAAGGTCGACATCAACTCCATCGCCGGCATCGGGATCTTCGCCCTCGTGGGCCTGGTCACCCTGCTGCTGGTCCGGCGCGGCATGCACGCCATGTCGTTCCTCCAGTCCTGGGGCTTCCCGGTGTTCGTGATCCTGCTCGGCTGGGGCCTGTACAAGATGTTCACGGAGCACACCCCGGTCGGCGCGGACGGCTGGCACGCCACCGGCGCCACGGGCAGCGTGGCGATGTGGAGCGCGTTCAGCCTCGCCAACGGCCAGATGATCTTCCAGGGCCTGATGGCGACCGACTACGGGCGTTTCGCCTCCCGTGACATCCGCTACCGCGGCACCACCGCCATCATGCTCGGTGAGCTCATCCCGATGTTCGCCGTGATCTTCCTGGGCGCCTTCATCGGCGCCACGCTGCTGGCCGGACTGCACGGACCGAACGCCCAGTCCAACGCCCAGGACCCGGGCTTCATGTTCGTGTACCTCATGGGCGGTGCGGGTGTCGTCTTCGCCGTCATCACCCAGATCCGCATCAACGTCATGAACCTGTACGGCGGTTCCATCGCGCTCTCGTCCGGTTTCGACGTCGCCGCCAACTTCCGCCCCGGCCGCCAGTACTGGACGTACCTGGTGTGGATCCTGGGCGTGGTCTTCTACGCGTTCAACGTCATCAACCACCTGGGCACGTTTCTGGCGGTCACGGGTGTCCTCACCAACACCTGGGTGCTGATCATCCTCGCCGACTACTTCGTCTGCCGCCGCTGGATGAAGCTCGGCCGGTCGGAGAACATCGAGTTCGAGCAGCACGAGGTGCGGTCCTGGAACCCCTGCGGTCTGGCCTCACTCGGACTGGCCGTACTGGTCGGCGCGCTGGGCATCGTCGGCGTGTACCCGGTGTACTACGCGTCGTTCATCTCGATGCTCCTCGGCCCGATCCTGCACGTCGCGTTCACCGCGGCGACCAAGGGCCGCTACTACACGCCCGTCCAGGCGGACGAGGCCTCGGCACAGCCGCAGAGCGCCCTGTCGTAGATGCTGCAATACCCGGTCCACGGCGATTTTCGCAGATACCGGCCCACACGTGGCCACCTGTGCCGCCGGAGTCGGGACGCCGCGCGCGGCATCGCACCCGGGCCAGGCAGCTTCCTGACATCAGCGCCTGACGATTGAGGAGTTGGGCATCACGTACCCGCACGGTTCGCAGGCCGTGATCCCGCCGCCGTGAACGGCAGGCCGAGATCACGGCACTTCACGTGACGCCTTCCCCTCGTCCGCGCCGCCCGGGCACACCTGCCCGGCGCGCGCCCGAACCGGCCGCGCACACCGCCCGTCGCGCGCCTGAAGACGTCCGGTGCATGCCCAGCACGCACCGGACCACGCTCATATCCCTCATTTGGAAGGACCGGAGACATGTCTGTCGATTCCCAGGACTCCCCCGCCCCCATCGTGGTGAAGCCCGGACCGGACTACCCGTACGTCTACTCGCGCTATCTCGAGCCCATCGCCACGGTTCCGCTCGGCGTGCCCGTCGAGATCTACACCGAGGACGCCTTCGAGAGCCACCTGTACAGCTCCGAGCAGCGCCCCAGCGAGGTGCTCGGCAAGTACCTCAACCCGCAGTCGGGCCCGATCTTCATCGAGGGCGCCGAGCCCGGCGACACCCTGGTCGTCGACATCGCCGACGTCGAACTCACCCGTGACTGGGCGGTCAGCTCGCACATCCCGGACTTCGGCGGTCTGACGTCCACGACGTTCACCCGGACCTTGCAGGATCCGCTGCCGGAGAAGGTGTGGATCTACCGCCGCCAGGAGAACGGCAGGTTTTCCTACACCGATAAGTTCTCGGTGGAACCGCACCCCTTCATGGGCACCATGGGCACTGCCCCCGACCTCGAGGTGCTGTCCGCGCTGACCCCGTCCAAGCACGGCGGCAACATGGACGTCCGTGACATCTGCGCGGGCCGGCGGGCGTACTTCCCCGTCAACGTGCCCGGCGCCTACTTCTACACCGGCGACTGCCACGCTGCCCAGGGAGACGGCGAGGCCTGCGGTGTCGCACTGGAGATCACCGGGAAGGTGACGGTGACATTCGGCCTGATCAAGGGCAAGACGGTCACCTGGCCGCGCATCGAATCCGCCGAGGACATCATGGTCGTCGGCAGCGCCCGCCCGATGGAGGACGCCGCCCGCATCGCCTACGCGGAACTGGTCGGCTGGCTCGTCGAGGACTACGGCTTCGACAAGTGGGACGCCTACCAGTACATCAGCCAGTGCGGAAAGATGTACGTCGGCAACATGGTCGACACCTATTACTCCGTTGTCGGCGGCGTCCGCAAGCCCCGGCCCGAACCCCTGTAGGGTTCCAAAAGTCCTGCACATGTGCTGACCTGGGTGTTCGCTGGCTGTCGTTGATCTCCGTCAGGCTGTGTTGCGGTACTCGTGGATGAGCCCGCCCAGGACGTCGTGGCGCTGGATCCGCTGGGCGGGGAACGGGATGACGTCGGGATCGTCGGCGGGAGCGCGGAGCTGCAGCGCGCGGTGCGGCCTTGCGGAGTTGTAGTGGTGGGCGTACTCGGCGAGCACGTGTCGCAGGTGCTGTTCGTTGTAGATCAAGATCTGGTCGGTGCATTCGGCTCGTGCGGTGCGGATGAACCTCTCTGCGTGGGCGTTCATCCGCGGCCTCTGTGGTGCGCTCTTGAGGATCTCGATGCCGTCGGCGGTGAAGACCGCGTCGAACGCCTGGGTGTGGCGGCTGTCGCGGTCGCGCAACAGGTAGCGGAAGCTTGAGGCCCGGTCGCCGAGGAGGTTCCTGGCGAGCCGGGTGGCCCAGGCCGCGGTGGGGTGGGCGGTGACGCCGAGGATGTGCACGGTGCGGGTGCCGACCTCCATGGCGAAGAACACGTACAGCCGCTTCAAGGTCGCGGTGTCGACGTGGAAAAAATCTGCGGCCAGCAGGCCGGAGGCCTGGGCGCGCAGGAACTGACGCCAGGTCGGCCCTGCGCTGGGGCCGCGGCGGGGTGCGGGACGAGTCCGGCGCTGCGCAGGATGCGGCGGATGGTCGAGGCCCCCACCCGGTGACCGAGGCACCGCAGCTCGCCCTGGATGCGGGTATGGCCCCACGTGGAGTTGTCGCTGGCCAGGCGCAGGATGAGGGCGGTGAGCTCCTCGGAGATCGGCGGGCGGCCGGTCCGCGCAGGTTTCTGTCTCCACTTCCGGCGGAGCAGTCGGCGGTGCCAGGCGAGCAGGGTGCCGGGGGTGACCAGGCGGTTCCGGCGCAGGCGGGACGGCAGGTGCCGGGCGAGGGCTACGAGCACTGCGCGGTCGGGCCACGCGAGGCGCGGCCGGACGCCGAGCTGTCGGCGCAGCACCGCGTTCTCGTGGCGCAGCGCGAGCAACTCGACATCCTTGGCCGCATCCGAGCGTGACAGCAGCAGGAGTAGTCCGAGGAGCCGGAGGAGGGCCAGGTAGATCATGCGCAGCGCCATGCAGCCCGAGGCTGCCATGATCGCCTGGAACTGCAAAGTTCCTGATCAAGGGCTGTGCGTGACTTCTGGCACCCTACAGGCCCGCTGGCGCACCGGCCCCGGCGCCCGCCATACAGCCGCCGGCGGCGGCGGGCTGAAGGAGGTACTGACCAGCAGGGTCTTCCTGACCGCGGTACTCCCGACGGCGCCGTGGGTCTTCGGGGCCGCGACCGTGGCGCTCGCGGCACTACCCGTCCTGGTACCGCTGGGAGGCTACACCCCCGTCGGAACCGGCCTGGTCGCCGCGACCACTCTGGGCACCGGCATCCTGGTCCAGCCCTTCGCACAGCGACTCGCGCGACGTTCCCCGGCCGCACCATTCCGAACCGGCATGGCGGCCGCGACCGTCGGCATACTCGTCGCGGCGCTCACCGTGGCCACCGGATCGCTGATCCTCCTGTTCACCACCTCCGTCGTCCTGGGCTCGGCCTATGGCCTCCTCCTGGTGAGCGGCCTGCGGCTGGTGGAATCCCTCGCCCACCCGGAGGACATCGCCACAGCGATCGCCGTCTTCTACGCCCTCACCTACGTCGGATTCGCCTTCCCCGTCCTCGTGCAGGCCCTGAGCAGCCTGTGGAGCCCGGTCCCCGTCCTGATCACTGGATCCGCGTTCGCGGTGGCCGCCATGACGATGACCTTCCTCGCCTGGCCGCTGCGGCGTACACACCGCACACGGCCCTGACCCTGAAGTGCCGCCCCAGCAGCGAGAACAGACGATGCGTAACGCCGGCGGCCGGTCGCCCCGCTGCTCTTCAGAGCCGAGACGC
Source organism: Actinacidiphila oryziradicis (assembly GCF_005047355.1). Lineage (GTDB taxonomy): Bacteria > Actinomycetota > Actinomycetes > Streptomycetales > Streptomycetaceae > Actinacidiphila > Actinacidiphila oryziradicis. The sequence goes on along the minus strand of NZ_SUMC01000095.1, from coordinate 18,155 downwards.
AGCTCGGCATTAAGCTGCGCGCCCGCTTCCAGCCCTTCCAGGACCGCTACGAGCGGGCGGTGCGCGACGGGGACGCGGCCGTGCTCATCCGGACCTGCCCGGGCAAGCACGGCCGCTGGGGACGGATCTGGACGACGGCCACGAGACCTCGCTGGAGGAACCCCACTAGGGCCTGTCTCGGATCGAGATCATGTGGTTGGGGCGGTCGGTGGCGCTAACGGCGGTGGGTGAGGTGCGGGCGCGGGTAGAACGTCAGTCATGACGCGTGGTGATGTGACCGACGCCGAGTGGGAGTTAATCGGGCCGTTCGTTCCGGTGGCGGCGGGCGGGCGGCTGCCGCGGCGCTTACGTGATCAGTTCAACGGGGTGCTGTGGCGGTTTCGTACCGGCAGCCCGTGGCGTGATCTGCCCGGGCGCTATGGGCCGTGGCAGACGGTGTACGGCCGGTTCCGGGCGTGGGCGCTGGCCGGGGTGTTCGAGGCGCTGATGGACGGGCTGATCGCGGAGGCTGGCTCGCGTGGGCAGGTGGATCTGGCGCTGGTCAGCGTGGACTCCACGGTCGCCCGGGCCCACCAGGACGCTGCCGGCATGGCGGTGTCCGGGGAGGTGCTCGATGCCCTGGAGGCGGCGCTGACCGAGGAAAAGGGGGTCCCGCTGGAGCGACAGGAGAGGGTGCGGCTGCGGGTGGTGCGAGTGCGGCGGGCCAGCCCGACCCGGCAGACGCGGCGGGCGGCGAGGAACGCGAACGCAAGCGCCGCACGCGCCGGCGGCGGGCGGCCCGGGCGCGCGCGGCCGGACTCGGACGCTCCAGGGGCGGACTGAGCAGCAAGGTCCACCTGGCCGCCGACACCCGCTGCCGTCCCCTGGCGTTCGTGCTCACCGCGGGCCAGGCCGCCGACTGCCCGCAGTTCGAAGCGGTCCTGGGCAGGGTCAAGGTCTGCGGACCCGTCGGGCGTCCGCGGACCCGGCCCGGCGCCGTGGCCGCCGACAAGGCCTACTCCTCCCGCGCCAACCGCGCCCACCTGCGCCGACGCGGCATCAAGGCGGTCATCCCCGAGAAAGCCGACCAGGCCGCCAACCGCAAGAGGAAGGGCTCCCGGGGCGGTCGGCCCGTCAGCCACGACGCCGAGCTCTACAAGGAACGCAACACCGTGGAACGCTGCATCAGCAAGATCAAGTCGTGGCGGGGCCTGGCAACCCGGTTCGACAAGACACCGGAAAGCTACCTGGCCGGACTCCACCTGCGTGGCTCCATGATCTGGCTCCGAAGCCTGACACCAACAACATGATCTCGATCCGAGACAGGCCCTAGGGCCACAACAGCGACGGCGATCCGATCGCGTGGGTGGGCAGCGCCCCCGACGGCTGGTGAGCGCCATGTCGACCGCACCTGTGCGTCTCGGTGCGGTCGGCGCGCCGTCGCCGGTGCGCCTGAGTTCCACAGTTAGCAGTGACGACTAGGGCACGAAAACACGGTTTGAGCTGCGGAAACGCCTGTGAGCACGCCAAAGTGGCGTGTCACTAGGCGAAGGGATAGTGCCTGGTCAGCGGCCAGCGTTCAGGTCGATGATCTTCTTGGGTGGGGTGACTCTGTCGGGGATCTTGAGGAGTTCGGCCTCATCCGCCGACGAATCGCCAGGACCGAGGTCGGGGTATCCCCTGCTGGTCCAGATGCGCCTGGAATGCGGTCGGCGGCCGGGGAGGGCGCGGTTCGTTCGGCGGGAGCTGGTCGCAGAGTCGTCCGACGTTGACGGCGATGGCGGTGAGGACGTGCTGGACGTGGGTCTTGCCCAGGCCGCGGTAGCGGCATCGTCGCATCTGGTGGCCGTGGGCGAACTCGTTGATCGTGCCCTCGATGCCGGATCTGACGGCGTAGATCTGGCGGCGGTCGGGGTCGTCCTGCTCGGCGCGGGTACGCCTCTGCAGGTCGAGCAGGTTCTTCGAGGGGAAGCCCACGCTGCGGGACGCGGCGCGGGAGCTGGTACACCGCGTTCGGGCCGGGCACGGTCCGCACTGGCTCTTGGCGAACTTGACCACGATGAGCGGTGCCGCTTGGGGTGAGGACGTCGGATACGGGCCGTACCAGGCACGGCTGGTCTGGCCCTGCGGACAGGTCACCTGTCGTTGCTCGAAGTCGATGAGGAAGTCGTCCCGGCCGAAGCCTTCCTGGTCGCGGTGCTGGCGGGTGGGGTTGGCGCGGGCCGGTCCGACCAGGTCGACCTGGTGCTCACGCGCGGCGTGTTCCTGGTGGACGAGTGTGGTGTAGCCGCTGCCGATCAGGTGCTCGGCAGGCAGCAGGCGGCGGCGTGTCAGCCGGCGGTGGATCCCGGGCAGGGCACGGGCGTCGGAGACCGTGGCCTCGGTGGTCGCCACATCGGTGACCACGTTGATGCCGTCGTCGTCGCAGGTCTCGGTAATGTGCGTCAGGTACCCGGTCCAGCGGGTCGCGTACCCGCGTCGGCTGTAGCGGGCCTGAGGGTCGTAGGGCGAGACGACCGCGGTCGCGGAGGGCGGCAGGCCGCCGTCCTCGGGGGTGCGCCAGCGGATCCTGCCGCGCTCGTCGATCAGGTAGTTCTGCGCGAAGACCTCCCGTAGGGCCTGGACCTGTGGCCCGGTGCGGAAGGCGGGCTGGCGCTGGTGAAGGTGCGTCAGCAGCAGGTGCGCGTCGGCTCCGGTGTTGTTGATTCGGGTCTTGGGGTGCGTCGGGTTCTTGCCCAGTCGCACCGGGCGGCCGTAGCGCTTGCCCCATTCCTCGGTGACCAGTGCGGTGAGTTCCTGCGGTGCGGTGCGGGCGAGCTCCTCCAGGGCCGCGCGCATGGCCTCGGTCACCAGCTCCAGGCGGGTAAGGTCCCGCACGGCTGCCAGGATGTGGGTGGAATCGGTGCGCTGGCGCCCCCGTTCCTTGATCAGTCCGGCCTCCCGCAGGCGTTCCAGCGCGAGGTCCAGCAGGAGGTCGGCGCGGCTGCCTTCGGCGAGCCGGTCGCGGAAGTCGGACAGCACGCTGTGGTGGAAGCCGGGATCATCGAGGGGCAGCGCGAGGGCGTACTTGAAGTCGATCCGGCAGCGCACGGCCTCGGCAGCCTGCCGGTCCGAGAGGTTGTACAGGAACTGCAGCACGCTGACGGTGGCCAACTGGGCGGGTGATAACCCGGGCCGGCCATCGCGCGGGTACCAGGCCTGGAAGTCCTCGTCCCGCCACAGCCCGTCGAGCCGGTCACGCACCCACATCGCCGTCGTGCCACCTGGATTGCTCGCTCGTGCGACCTGCACGGTCAGGGACGGAACCTGCTCACCAGAACGGGGACGGACGGACACAGAGCACCTCGCTACGTACTGGACCTCGAACCGTCCCGAGCATGCCGTCTGACCAAGCCCTCGCACCGAAGAATCTCAAGATCCCCGACAGAGTCACCGCCCTGCGCCTGGGCACCGCCGAGGCCGAGCAGGTCCTGCGTCGCTTCACCCGCGGCGGCCCCAAGCACCCCACCTACCAAGCGATCGAGGAACTCGGGCGGGCGGTGCGTACATCGTTCATCTGCGACTACCTCGCTGACGTCGAGATGCGCCAGGAGATCCACGAGGGCTTGCAGGTCGTGGAGAACTGGAACTCAGCGAACAAGGACCTCTTCTACGGCAAGGACGGCGACCTGGTCGGACAGGACAAGGAGTCTCAGGAAGTGTCCATGCTGGCCTTGCATCTGCTCCAGTCCGCCCTGGTCCATGTCAACACGCTGCTGGTGCAGCAGGTCCTCGCTGATCCCAAGTGGGCAGAGAAGCTCACCGATGCGGACCGGCGGGCACTGTCCCCGCTGTTCTGGACCCACGTCAACCCTTATCTGGACATGTTGCAGAACTGATATTGGCGAACCGCCGCCGAACGGCTGTGGCAGCATGCGGCCATGTCCTTCCCGCACCCCGACGGCGACTACGCGATCACCGTGATGTACTCGGTCCCGGACGACGCCTGGTATCTGGAACTGCACCTGGTCGCCAATCAACGAGCTCTTATGACCGCCGTCGTCCCCGACGAGGACCCGGTGCGGGAGCCGACGCTGTGCTTCGATCCCCAGAGCGGGCACCTGGATATCCCGTACGTGGTCATGCGCTGGTTCATGGATCAGGTCGAGGAGGAGATCCGCACGTCCCGCGCCTGGATGCGGCTGCGGCCAGAGCTTGTCGAGGTCATCCACCGGCTGCGCCAGGAGTACCTGGGTGACATCGATGAGGACGACTTCCCCCGTGTCCTGGCGGAGGTGCGCACCGCGGTCCCAGCGGCCGACCTCCCCGCCGTCCTCGCTTCGGCCTTCGGGCGGAAGCCCGACGGCACCCCCGTGGGCTCCTGACCGCGTCGCGACGGGACGTCAATGAACCGGCCCGAAGAGGAGATCACGCATCCCCAAGCGCGTCTGAGGCAGTGGAGTCACCGAGTTCCGCGAGGAGCTCGCAGATCCGGCCGGAGATCGCGGTGTGCCGTTCGACCTCACGAGGCCAGCCGCGTTCGACCGCGTCCTGGACCAGCTCGCGCTCGCGGACCAGCCGCTCCCGCAGTCGCGGTACGTACTCGCTGGTGGTGAAGAACTTCGAGCACCGCAGGTAGAGGTCACATTCGCAAGGCCCTTCGGCCGGGGTGCGCAGGCAGTGGCCGAGTTCGAGTTCGGTCTTGAAGAAGTTGGTCTTCAGCCAGTGGACGGTTTCCTCGCCGAGCTGGTTGGCCAGGAGTGCCTCGGCGGCCGGGCCGGCGATGCGTCCGCCGGCGGCGATGACCTTTTCGTACTGCTCTTTGAGCACGGGGTCGCTGATGTGGGAGTAGGTCGCTGACATCTGCGCGCTGCGGTGGCCCAGGATGGCCATGATGGTCTGGATCTGGGCGCCGCCCTCGGCGAGCTGGGTGCCGACGGAATGCCGGAACCTGTGGGCGGTGACGGTGTGGTTGCCGTCGCCGTCGAGGAGCCCGGCCTTGCGGCAGGCGATCTCCAGGGCGTCGTCGAAGAGGAAGAACCTGCCCATCGGCTCGCCTCGGCGCATGAACACGTAGCGGACCGGCCGCTGGGCCCACGGGTCGTGGCGGGCGGCGGCGTTGCCGGTCTTGGCGGTCTCGATCAGGCTCCGCAGTGCGTCGGCGGCCTGCGGGTGCAGCGGGATCATGCGTTCGGTGTAGGTCTTGCCGACCGGGATCCGTAGCCGGGGATAGCCGTCGGGATAGGCATCGAGGCAGTCGACGGGCAGGCGGGCGATTTCGCCGCGGCGGGCACCGCTCCACCGTAAGAGCAACAGCGCTGTTCTCTGGTGGGGTCCTCCAGGTCCCCGACAGCTTGCATGAGACGGTCCAGCTGGTCGCGGGGGATGAACCGGGGCAGCCTTGACGGCAACTTCGGCAGGTCGGAACGCCCCAGTAACGGCCTGGCCGGGACGTCCGTCCAGCCCCACTGGCTGGTCTCACGGAAGAACTGCAGCAGCGGGCTGATGTAGGTGTAACGGGTGCGGGCCGACAGCGGCCGGCCGTTGCGCGGGTTGATCCGCTCGTGCTGGTGGGTCAGGAAGCCCTCGAAGTGAGCCCGGGTCAGCTCCGCGAGGCTCGTCAGATCGGGAACTTCCTGGGCGAGCCAACGAAGGAAGTAGCGGAAGGCGTCCCGGCAGTTGCGCACGGATTCGGCCCGGTCGGTGGTCTGCAGCCGTCCGGACAGCCACCGGTTGACTGGTGCTGCGATCGCGGGCGGGGTGCCTGGGGAGGTGAGTTCTTCGCGCCATAGCTCGCACGTCTTCAGCCCGTGGAACGGTGGTTCTTTGACCTGCCCGGTGTTGAACAGCAGCACGTGCAGTCCGTGCAGCCGGCTCAGGCATGCCTTTTCGAACTCGGCGGTGAGCGTGGCCGGGTCGCTGTCGCGGCGGTTGCGGTGGACGTGGGCGGCTCGGATGGTCCGTGCTTCCGGCATCGCGCACCAGCGGTGGATCTCTTCGCCGAACGTGGCAAGGTCGGTGTAGGTGATGGCGGTGATGTCCGGATCGCCCTTCCAGAGGACGAGGCGGGCAATTCCCCAGGTCAGCAGGGACCGGCCGCTGCGGTAGCCGAGTTGCCGCTGGCGTTCCTCCAGCGCGTCGACCAGGTCCAGGTCCATCCCGAGCGTCGGGGCGACGCGGGGGTTGAACGTCGAAGTTCCGGGCCAGCACCCAGTCGGCGTCCATCGGGATGCGGTGGATCAGTGAGAGGTAGGCCAGGTAGGAGCCTGCTTCGTGGGAAATGCCCAGGTGCTTGCCGGAGCCCGCAGGCGCATCGGCGTGCAGGTCCAGTCGGTCCAGCAGCGGAGCGGCGAACCAGTCCTCCAGGTCAGGCCAGTGCTGGACGAACCTGTTGTAGAAGAACAGCCGGGAGCTGATCGTCCCTCGCGCGCTGGCGAAGGTGGCGCGGACCCACGCGGTGTATTTTTCCCGCGGGGCGTGGCGCCGCCGGTCCGGTAGGTCCGGGACCGCGGCCAAGGCTTTCACCGCTTGTTCTCCAATGCCCGGGTGTAGTCGGCCAGTACCGCCTCATCGGAAACCCGGGTGTAGATCTTCGTCGATTCCGGCGAAGCGTGTCCGAGTCGTTTCTGCAGCGACAGCTCGCGCATCCCGCCCTCCCACATCGCTGTGGCGTGGGTGTGCCGCAAAGCGTGCGGAGTGGTCTCTGGCGTGCGCGCGCCGAGCTTCGCCATCCGGCGGGAGAACAACCGGACGAGTGCGTCGTAGCTCAGCGGCTCCAGTCGCCGGGATCCGTTGCCGCCGACGAGGAACACGAACGGGCTGGCGGACTCCAGAGGGCGCTCGTGCATGACGTAGCGGCTGACCGCGTCCAGTGTGCGCGGGTCGTGCAGGTCAACGACCCGCTCAGAGCGCGACTTCCCGCGCGCTCCGCCGGGATGGTCGTCACGCTTGCCGATCGTCACCCGTCGCCGCCCATAGGAGAGGTCGGCCAGATGAAGGGACAGCACCTCGCCCGGCCGCAGTCCGCCGTCCAGCATCAGCAGGAACATCGCCAGGTCACGCAGCTTGGTCAAGCTCGTGATGAAGCTCTCCAACACCGCCTCGTTCAACGGACGCGGCAGACGCCGCGGCTGCTTCACCGTGACCGTGCGCCGCACCGGCTGCTGGCGGCTGGCCTTACCCATGAACGGCTGATGACGGCCCGGCACCCTCGCGAGAGCCGGGTCCGGGTGCATCTGCATCGGCGAGTCCTCGCCTTCGTACTCCTCGGCGACCATGGCCCAGTCATAGAAGCTCGACACCGCGGCCAGGATGCGGTTTACCGTCGACGGCGACAGCAGACTGCCAGGCAGGCCCGCTCCGCCGACCACAACCGTCAACCCGAGACGCTGCGCTGGCCGGCGGCTCGGCTGACGGCGCAGGAACCCCAGCAGCCGCAACGCATCCGGCGCCCGGGACTCCCGCCATTCCAGACCCTCCCGAGCCAGGAACGTGAACAGGTACTTCAGGTCGTAGGCGTAAGCGCACCAAGTGTTTGGTGACAGCCCCCGATCACTGAGATGCCCCAGAAACCGGCAGACCGGGCCGACCTCGGAACCGGAAGCGTCGATCAACCGGACGCGACGGACGACGCCGCCGTCGCGTTCCTTCACCACACGCAGTTCGCAGTCCACGGCACCGCTCAACGAGCTGCGGCAAGGAGCGGTACGCCTATAAGCCGAACATCACCCGCGAGTGTCCAGATAAGAACCTATACGGCCGGTTCGAGCTGGATATGAACAGTCGTCTGGACCTGGATCTGGCCGTCGCGGTAACGGTGCCCGGCCCTCGCCATGCGCAGGACGTGGTCGCCTCTGCGCCGGTGTGACATCGGCGGACGTCGACAGCGGACCGCCCTTCACCTCACTGGCCTGACAGGGCGCTCGGACGGGCCTGTGACGTGCGCAGCCGTTCGAGACCGGATCTCCGATGGCAACTCGCCGCTTCAGGCTTCGTCAGCGGGTGTTTCTTTCGCGTCGGAACCCGCGCCGACGTCTCGGCTCTGGATCGTTGCGGCTGCACGGTGCAGTTCAGTGAGCACCATCCGTACGGCTCGCCGTGCGGCACGTTCGGGGCGGTGGAGCACATCGATATGGCGTCGGGTATACACGCCGCTGAGCGGTCTGAGGATCAGTGCGGGGTGCGGGCGTGTGGTCCAGCGGGGCATCAGGGCCAGGCCGCCTCCGGCGGCTACGGCTTCGGCGACCACCGCGAATTCGTTGATGCGATGGACGATGTTGAGCCGTCGGTTCGCGGCGGTCGCGATGGCGTCGATGGTGGCCATCAGCGGGAAGCCGTCGTTAACGGTGATCCAGGGTTGATCCGCGACGTCTCGCGGGGTGAGGCGTCGTTGGGCGGCCAAGGGGTGGTCGGTCGGCAGGGCGATGTCGAGCGGTTCACGCAGCAGCGTGCTGGCGGTGACCGTAGTCGGCCACCGCGGCGCTTGGTCGAGACGGTGGGCGAGTACGAGGTCGTAGTCCCGGGTCAGTCGCGGGAAATGGTCTTGCGCGACGTCCTCGTCGGCGAACGAGATCTGCGGGCGTCCAGGGCCGGCCTGGGCAAGCAGCAGTGGGAAGAATGAGGCGGCCGCGCTGTGGAAAGCCGTTACCGACACATCTGCGTCCGGCTGGTCGACGAACTCCTCAATGGTGTGCCGTGCCCTGGCCAGCGCGGTCTCCACCTCGATCGCCGCACTGGCCAGGGCTTGTCCGGCATCGGTGAGCACCAACCGCCGTCCGTCACGTTCGGTGAGTGGGACCGGGATCGAGCGTTGCAGCAGCCGTAGCTGTTGGGAGATTGCCGAGGGAGTCATCAACAGCGCCTCGGCGGTCGCGGTGACGCTTCCCAGCTCGCCGAGCTCCCGCAAGATCTGCAACTGCCGCTCATTCATCCTCTCAGTGTAGTGATGCTTCAGGATTGTTGAAGAACCTCGCCCTTGGCTTCAGGGTGGAAGCAGTGCAGCGTATAGGCATGACCAGTGACGACAGCACGTACAACAGCCCGGACATAGGTCCCGGCCAGGCGAGAGTCGTTCGGGCAGGCGTAGTGCAGGCCGCCCCGGTTCCGTTCGATCCGGTGGCCACGTTGCGTGTTGTGGAACGGTGGCTGTCCGAGGCAGCCGAGCGGAACCTGGATCTCGTGGTGTTCCCTGAGGCATTCATCGGCGGGTACCCCAAGGGATCGGCGTTTGGGGGGGTAGTGGGCGACCGAACCACTGCCGGACGAGACGAGTTCGCCCGGTATTGGAACGGCGCCGTGGAGGTGCCCGGCCCTGTCACGGACCGCCTGAGCGAACTGGCGGCCGATGCCCGCACACACCTGGTCATCGGCGTCGTCGAACGGGAATACGGCACGCTCTACTGCACGGTCCTGTTCTTCTCCGACACAGGAGCCTTCCTCGGGAAGCGGCGCAAGCTCATGCCTACCGGCGCCGAGCGGATGATCTGGGGGTTCGGCGACGGCTCAACCCTTGAGGTGCACCCTACGAAGCTCGGCCGACTCGGGGCCGTGATCTGCTGGGAAAACCTCATGCCCGCGACGCGGATGGCCATGTATGCGCAAGGCATTGAACTGTACTGTGCGCCGACAGCGGACAGCAGGGAAAGCCACCACGCGACCATGCGCCATATCGCCATGGAAGGCAGATGCTTCGTGCTGGCGGCGAACCAATGCCTGCGCACGGGGGACTTCCCCCTGGACCACCCCACGCCGTACGGCGACGACCCAGAGCAACTCATCTCCCGGGGTGGCAGCAGCATCATCGGCCCGCTAGGCGAAGTGCTGGCCGGGCCCGTCCTGGATCAGGAGGCCCTACTGACCGCGGACCTCGACATGGCACTGATCCCACGCGCTCGCTACGACTTCGACCCCGTCGGCCACTACGCGCGGCCCGACATCTTCCGCCTCCACGTGGACACCACAGTCCGCCGCGCCGTACAGACCAACGACAGTCTGAGCGCATCCCCCTCGGCCGACCTGCCCACCACGTTCACCTCGTCGCGTGCCACGCCTGACGACACGACCGATATGCCCATCCTCGCTCAGAGGTATCCCGGCTCCCTTGGACACCGCCCATGAATGCACAGCCCGTCAACATCCCCTCTTTGAACGACATCGCGTCTGCAGCCAGACGGATCCGCAACGTAGTGCGCCGCACACCCGTGATACAGGTGGCGGCCGGGGAATTGGACGTGCCCGTCCCTGTCATTTTGAAGCTGGAATTCCTCCAGCACACCGGCTCCTTCAAAGTCCGCGGCGCATCCAACGCGCTCGCCCTCCTGCGCGCCGCGGAACGCAGCGCCCCGACCGCCGGCGTCTGCTGCGCGTCGGGAGGCAACCACGGGGCCGCCGTGGCCTGGGCGGCGCGCGAAGCGGGCCTGCCCGCCACCGTGTTCGTGCCCGACTTCTCACCCAAGGCCAAGACCGACGTCATCGAATCTTTCGGTGCACGCCTGCGCCGCGTCGAAGGCTTCTACGCCGACGCACTGGCAGCCAGCCAGGACCATGCCCGGCACGAGGGCGCCTTCCACATCGACGCCTACGACGACCCTCAGACGGTGGCAGGGCAGGGCACGCTCGGCCTGGAGCTCGCCGAGCAGGTACCGGAGGGACAGCCCGTGCTGGTCGGGTGCGGTGGAGGAGGCCTGTACGCAGGGGTCGCCCTGGCGCTGGACGGACGCAACCGCGTGACCGCAGCCGAACCGTCCTCAGCGCCCTCGCTCACAGCAGCGCTGGAGGCAGGGAAACCAGTGGACGTGGAAGTCGGCGGGATCGCCTTGGACAGCTTGGGTGCCCGCCGGGCGGGCCGCATAGCCACCGCTGTCGGCCTCTCGCTCGGCATGAAGACCCTCACCGTCGCAGACGAGGACATCGCCGCCGCCCGCGTACTCCTCTGGCAGCGGCTGCGCATCGTGGCCGAACCCGGCGGAGCCACCGCTCTCGCCACGCTGCTCGCCCACCCCGAACACTTCCCGGACGGGGCCACCGTCGTCGTCTCAGGAGCCAACACAGCACCCTCGTCGGGAGTGTCATGAATTAGGTGTGTATCTCCCCGAAGGAGTCACCTGATGAGTACGACAACTGATCACCTGATCGAGGCTGCTGGCGGTGTGTCGCTTGCTGTGGCCGGTGAGAGCGTCGAGGGTGCCGACGTGAAGTCGATGCCGGTGTCACAGAACGGTCTGTCCAGCGAGTTGCTGGAGGAGCTGGCCGCGCTCGCGGCTGCCTGGAGCGCGTCGAGGTGGGCAGCGAGCGCGTCGCCGCCCACAGGAGTCAGCGCAAGCCAGGTTCGGGCCCTGCGGCCGAGGCGACCCTTGCGGACGTCGATGTAGCCAGCTTCTTCGAGCGTCCTGGCGATCTTGCTCAGCGCCGAGTCGGACAGTTCGCATCGGTCGCGTACGAGCGCGAAGTCCGCCTCGATACAACCGGAGAGGAATGCCAACACAGCCAGCCGACTCGGATGGTGCAGGAGTTCGTTGAAGCCCGCCTCGACCAGGCCCCGATCAGCGGGCACGGGCTCCCCCAGCGCCGGGAGGCAGTGACCGGTTGCGCCGCGCGAAGAGGCCCCAGGCCGCTGCGGAGCCAACGACGGCGGGGACCACGATGCACGTGGCGTTACCGCTGCTGACGAGCCGGCACACTGCCCAGGTGGCAAAGCTCAACGCGCCGAGCCCCACCGCCTCACCCACGAGCCGTATGTTGCGAAGGCGTTTGGACAGTGTGTCCTTCACCCCTGTGACCTGGACGCTCATCCGGCGGGCCAACCATGCGATGCACCAGGTGAGCATCGCTCCCGGCAGTGCAGCCAGCGGTACCTCCTGCGTGGCGGCAAGCGCCGCCACGTCCAGGCCGACGAGCAGACCCGCCATCATCGGGAACCAACCCGGAGCCCGCCGCCCCCGCACCCCCGCCCGAACCGACTTCACGTGAGCCAGCGTGTCCGCCGCCTGCGCCGGGGACACCACCGCGCGCTGTGAACCGCCGCTTTGATCACCAAGAGACACGAGACCGCACGACCTTCTCTGCAGCAGAACGATGAGGTTGCCAGCATGACACACACTTTCCTAGCCGGAAAGTCACATGTTCAGCCCACGGGGAACCGCTGCCCGCAGTTGACGTTGACCGGGAGATCCAGCGAGCAACTGTGGGGTTGTCCCCGAGCAAGGAGTGCCCGTTTTCAACGAGCGCCATCACCATCAAGGCCGAACGGTGCGGCCCCTACCGCGACGCCTTCGGCCTGTGCACCGACTGCGGACTGCGCGGCCGCGTCCAGCACCGCTGCACAGCCGACGACCCCGACCGCGCCCGCGAGTCCATCCGCGCCCCCCACGCCCCGCCCTGGAAGTGGGTGTCCTGTCCGCACGGCTACGTCGGCCAGCCGGAGGTTCGCCCGAGCGTCTTGTACGGACTGGCCCCGGCTGCTGCGCGAGCGCACCGCCGTGGACGTCAGCCGCAGGGCAGCCGCCGTCTCCTCCACGCTCCGGTCCTCCCAGTAGCGCAGTACCAGATCCCGATTCAATGCGTGTCCCTGAGGCCCTGTCGGCTCTATTCGGACGGGACGCAGGCGGGCACCTGGCGCACCAGTGTGAAGCCCAGTCCCTGCACCTGGCCGGGCTCGAACCTCGCGACGAACAGCAGGTAGTCCCCGGCGGGGATGGCACTGGGGTTGATCAGGTGGTAGATCCCGTCGGGCTCCCTGCGCGTGTCGGAGGGGGGCATCACCTTCTTGAGGTCGCCACGCGCGCTGCCGTCGTTGTGGATCGTGGCGTGGCAGGACGCCGTCGGCGTCAGCACTGCGGCGGGGATGCCGGCCTTGTCCAGGGCGGCCTGCAGTCCGGGGACGCCCTTGGGGTTGAACAGCTGTATGGCGACCATGCCGCCCGGCTTGGACTGCACGGCGTAGTCGGCGTTGACGATGTTCAGGCCGGTGCTGAGACTGCCCGAGGTGGGCGTGGGCGTGGCCGACGTGCCGGGGCCGGTGTTCACGGTGCCGTGTGGTGCCTGTGCGGCCTGCTGCGTGCTGTGCGACCCGGACGCCAGCGGCAGGGCGACCGCCACTGCGGCGGCGGTCGCGACGGCGCCGATGGTGAGGGTCATCCGGCGGCGCGGCGCGCGGAGCCGGAGCAGAGCACGGTGGCCGGCGGGGGCCGACAGGGACGTCGCGTGGGCGTTCAGTTCGTCCGCGAGCTGCTGCTTGAAGTGCAGGGGAGCGTTCACTGGGCGGCCTCCAGAAGGTTTTCGCAGGTGGCTGGCCGGTGGTGCGCAGGGCTTGCGGGCGCGGTGTAGCCGTACGCGGGCGGTGGTCGAGCTGATGCCCAGCGCGTGGGCTGCCTCGCGGATCGTCAGCCCGTCCAGGGCGACCAGGTCGAGCACCTGGCGCAGCGGGTCGGACAGTGCGGCGTGGGCGGTCGCCATCTGCCGGGCGGCGCGGTCGGCGTCGATCCGTGCCTCGATGGCGTTGACGTCCTGGTCGTCCAGCAGCCGCCGCCCGCATATCCGAGCGACTGCCTGCTGCTCGCGGGCGCTGCCCTGGAAGTGGGCGTGGATGACATTGCGGGATATGCCGTAGAGCCAGGCGATCGGCGCACCGCGCCGGGCGTCATAGGTGTGCGCACCCTCCAGGGCGGCCACGAAGATGTCCGCCGTCAGGTCGGCGGCCAGGTGCGGGTCATCGACGCGCCTGGTGACGAAACCGAGCACAGCGTCGAACTGCTGCTCGTAGAACGTGGCGAACCCGGCCGGGTCGCGCACAGGTGGTGCTGGCGGATGCTCCGTTGGCACGGATGGCTCCTCAAGACAGGTCGAAGGTGCGATGCCTTACACCTCTACTTGGCCGCAGCGCCCGAAAGCGTTACATCCGCGCTCCGTCAGCAGCCCTTCAACCCTGCCCGGGAATATTCCTCGGCCCAGCCACGGAGCCCTTCCTACGACGGCACAAGGCTACGGAACCGTGGTTGCCTGATGGGTTGTGGTTTGCGGGTGGACACGGCCCTGGCCAGGGCGTCGGTGACCAGGGCGGATGCGGCAGGCCGAGCGGACCCCGCCCGTGGGTGCGGGCGACGTCTTTGACGGTGTAGGCCAGTGGCTGGGGGAGTTCGGTGCCGCGTTCACTGACGGCGGTCTGGCGCTCCAGCAGGGTGTCGGCGTCCAGGCCGGTGTCGAAGGCGCGGCGCAGGTTGGTCGGGGTGATGTCGAAGGTCACGGCCCACGGGTAGAGGACGACGATCTCGATGTCGAAGACGATGAAGAGCGTCGCTGTCAGGTAGTACTTGATCGGGAAGCGGCCGCCGCCGACCGGCTGCTGGGTGGGCTCACGGCCGGGTGACTCCCGTCACATCCAGTTGACTTCAGCGCGCCGCAGCTCCTTAATCTTCTTTTACTACTTTGCTAGTGAAAGGGGGTTTGTCATGGAGAACCCGCGGCTCACGTATCGCATCGACCGGCACAGCGGCGTCTCCACATACATGCAACTCGTCCAGCAGACCGAACAGGCCCTGCGCTTGGGCCTGCTCCAGGTCGGCGACCAGCTCCCCACTACCCGCGAGGTGGTGGAGAGCACCACCATCAACCCCAACACCGTCCAGAAGGCCTATCGGCTCCTCGAGCAGGCCGGTCTCGTACAAGGCCGCCGCGGCCAGGGCACCTTCGTACTCCGCACCCTCGGCGACACCCCCGTGGACAGTTCCCTGCAGGACGAACTCGACGACTGGGGCCGCCGCGCGGCCGCCACCGGCCTCGGCCGCGACGACGCCTCGGCCCTGCTCAACGCCGTACTCGACACGCATTTCCCCCCTAAGGAGCAGCAGTGACCGCCCTCCAGGCCACCGGCCTCACCCGCCGACACCACCGCCGCGGCCCGGCCGCCCTCGACTCTGTCGACTTCGCCCTGCCCAAGGGCAGCATCTGCGCCCTCGTCGGCCGCAACGGCGCAGGCAAGTCCACCCTGCTGGAGCTCGCCGCAGGCGTCGACCGCCCCAGCGTCGGCAGCCTCACCGTGCTCGGCGAACCGGTCGGCGCCGCCCGCGCCCGCGTCGGCTACCTCGCGCAGGACCAGCCGCTCGACCCCAACTGGCGCATCAGCGACGTGCTCCGCATCGGCGCCCACCTCAACCCCGGCCGCTGGGACGCCGCGTACGCCGAGGGCATCGTCAAGCAGGGCGGCCTGGCACCCCGCACCCGCCTCAGCGCACTCTCCGGCGGCCAGCACACCCGCGTCGCCCTCGCCCTCGTCCTCGGCAAGCGCCCCGACCTGATCCTGCTCGACGAGCCGATGGCCGACCTCGACCCGCTCGCCCGCCACGAGCTCACCGGCAGCCTGCTCGGTCACGCCACCGAGCACGGCGCCACCGTGCTGCTCTCCTCGCACCACACCGGCGAACTCGCCGACGTCTGCGACCACCTGCTGCTGCTCGACGGCGGCCGACTGCGCCTCGCCGGCGCCATCGACGACCTGCTGGAAGCCCACCTCAGCGTCACCGGCCCCGGCGGCGTCCACGAACTTTCCCCGCACACCCTGGTCACCTACCAACGCTCGGGCCGCGGCACCGCCGCCCTGCTGCGCCCCGAAGGCGCGATCCCCTCCACCTGGCACAGCACCGTCCCCACCCTGGACGAACTCATCCTCGGCTACCTCGGCAGCCCCACCGCCCCCGCCCTGTACCTCAGCCCCGCCGCCTGACCCGGCCCATTCGAAAGCCAGCCCCTGCCATGACCCTCACCCTCGACCGCCCCCAGGCCGACACCACTATCCCGCGCGGCCTACTGCGCGTGACGCTGCGCCAGCACCGTCCCGGCCTCGCCGTGCTGGGCGCCATGTGGCTGCTCTGCCTCGCCGCCCTGTTCTGGTTCCGCTTCGGCGAGTACCGACTCACCCAGCTCACCCTTGCCCACTACGGCAACGTGGCGATGTACTGGTATGCGCACTGGTACCACGTCGACTACTTCAACGGCGACCTCTTCTGGGGCTTCGTCATCGCCACCCTCCTGCTGTACGCCGCCCTGCTCATCACCTGTGCCGCCAGCCTGCGCCGCGACCTACGGCTGCGCCTGCACGTCACGCTGTGGACGCAGGCCGTCTCCCCCGCCCAGTGGCTGCTGGCCAGGCTCGCCGTGTTCGCATCGATCGTGGTCCTCGGCTTCGGCAGCCTAGCCGCGCTCACCTCTGCCCTGCTGCACTGGGCGATGAAGCACCAGATCATCCTCGACGGCACACAGTCCACCTGGCTGCTCCGGCTCTCCGGCCCCTCCCTGGTCACCGGCGCCCTGCTGGTCATGGCCCTGGGCGTGCTGTTCTCGGTCGTCCCCGGCGGCCGCCCGACCCGCGTCCTCAGCTTTCTCGGCCTGTTCTCGGCTCTTTGCAGCCTCGGGTACCCGGTACGGACCCTCCTGCTCGGCGGGTCCAGCCAAATCACAGGTTCCGTCGTCCAACAACGCTTCCCCGGCGTCTTCCACCCCGACAGCGTCATCAAGGGCACCGACGTCATACTCACCGGCTATTCCCACACCGTGCTCACCGGCATCGACACCGCAGACTACTGGCAGCACCAACTCATCACCAGCGCATACGACCTGACGCTCGCCGCCAGCGCCGTGCTGCTCGCTCTCCACCTGCTGCGCCGCCGCGCAGCAGCCTGACGCTCAGATATTCACCGCTCAGGCGCGAGGACAGCCGTTGATGATGCGGTCCATCGCGTCCCTGCCCTGTGGGTCCGTCAGGCCGGTCATGTTCTCCCGGGGTGCAGCCCCACTCCTCGGGCAGGCGTAAGCAGGCGCTGCTGTTCGTGCGAGTCTGGGCCGAGGCGGTGCTCCGGCACGTCGAGCGGGTCCGCGCGATCCGCCGCAAGGACACGACCGACACCCGCAACCACGAGCGCATGGAGGACTGAGCGACTCTGTCGGGGATCTTGAGGTTCCTGGGCGGAAGGGCGTGGTCGTCGGGCAGGCTCGGCTTGGTTCCGAAGGTCGACTGCGTCGGGCAGGCTCGGCTTGGTTCCGAAGGTCGACTGCCGAACATGAGGTGAGCCGGTGTCTCTCCGTCCCCGTTGTGGTGAGCACGTTCCGTCCTCGACAGCGCGGGTGGCGCGGGCGAGCAATCCCCGGGGCACGACCGCGATGTGGGTGCGGGACCGGCTGGACGGTCTGTGGCACGACGAGGACTTCGACGCCTGGTATCCACGGGACGGGCGGCCCCGCCTGTCACCGGCCCAGCTCGCCACGGTGAGCGTGCTGCAGTTCTTGCTGAACCTCTCCGACCGGCAGGCGGCCGAGGCGGTGCGGTGCCGGATCGACTTCAAGTACGCCCTCGCGCTCGACCTGGACGATCCCGGCTTCCACCACAGCGTGCTGTCCGACTTCCGCGACCGGCTGGCCCAGGACAACCGCGCCGATGCCCTCCTGGACCTTGCGCTGGCCCGGCTGAGGGAAGCGGGGCTGGTCAAGGCGCGGGGGCGGCAGCGTACCGACTCCACCTACCTGCGGGCCGCCGTGCGCGAACTGACCCGGCTGGAGCTGATGTTGGAGACGGTCCGCGCCGCCCCTGGAGGAAGGTGCCCGCACCTGCCCGGAGGTCCTCGACGGCCTGGTGGACGAGGACTGGGCCCTGCGCTACGGGCGGCAGGTCCGCCTGGTCAGCCAGCCCAGCCATCCGGCCGCCCGGCTCAACCAGGCCGGCAACGATGCCGCCGACCTCCTCGAACGCGTCCGCGGCCACCGCCCGGGCACGGCGCCGGGGCCCGCGACGGAGGCGCTGCGTCAGATCATGGTCCAGCACTTCCTCATCGATGCCCGGGACCGGCTGCGTCCGCGGGCCGAGAAGGACGGTCTGCCGCCAACCGGCCGGCGCCTGGGGTCGCCCTACGACCTCGAGGCCCGCTACACGCGCCGCGGGCACCGGACCTGGGTCGGCTATCTCGCTCATGCCACCGAGACCTGCGACGAAGACAGCATCAACGTCATCACGGACGTGGCCACCACCGTCCCCACCGGCGACAGCGTGGCCCTGCCCGGCATCCACACCCGGCTGGGGCGCCGCCGCCTGCTGCCCACCGAGCACCTCGTCGACACCGGCTACACCTCCGTTGCACTCCATGACACCGCCGCCCGCACCCACCGCGTCACCATGGTCGGCCCGCTCAGGACCAACAACTCCCGGCAGCGCAAGA
>NZ_SUMC01000094.1 GCF_005047355.1 Actinacidiphila oryziradicis | reverse complement strand
AGCACATCCAGCGAGGCCTCATCCCACCGGGAAGCAATCAGAGCCCGGGTCAAGTCCTGGCACAGCCCGGCGAGGAAGGACACCCGCTCCGACAGCACCCGCTGACCCACCCGTTCACCACTGGCCTCGACCAGGCCACGGAAGGCAGTACACGTCGCCGTCGCCATCAACCGTGCCACACCCACCCCCTCCCACCCGACCCCGCACACCCTGCCAACACGACGCATCCCCGCATCCGATCGGCCTAACGACCGACCATCACACAAAGACACGCACCCGCCGACACCGCCCGATTCATACAGGAACACGCAGCCAAACCATCAACAGTTGAAGACCCTGCGCCGTGGCCAGCGAGCACGGATTCCTCGACGTGCACGCCGCGCCGTGGCCATCGGGCGCCGCCCACAGCACCGATTGCGTTGCCGCCTGTGCGGGACCCGCCGACCAGGCGAACACCCCCGCGCCGACCAAGCCGAACACAACGATGGAAACGAAAACCTTGCACGCTGACGCCATCCACTTCATGACCGCTCCGGAACCGGTGGCCCGCGGGTACCGCCCACAGGGAGACCAAGACATCCGATGAATGTCGGCAAGACTGGCAGCCGGTTCGGGTAGCAATCATGGGATTGCGAGAAGGAACCTGGCCCATCGTCAGCCAGCACGGGACACAGGGATCGGATGTCTGCGCGGTCGACTCGGGGGTGAGCGGGCGTTGCGCGACCCTGTCGGTCATTCGCTGAAGCGGTGAGGCGGCCGGGCAGCCGGCGAGTGCGGTGACGATTCGGCGGATGCGGGCCCGCTACAGGGGTCCTGGGGTCTCGTCCTGCCAGCGGGCGGGCGCGAGGCGCCTACCCGGGCTGGCCCAAGCCGCCGCACCATCCCCCCGGGGGCAGGGAGCAGGGCCGTACTCTCACTCTCCGCGTCGGTGCCTCAACACGGGGTTGGACGGCTCAGGGACGAACCGCGGTGGTCCCGGCCCCACGAGCCGTCCGGACGAGCGCACGGTGCCCGGTGGCATGCCGGACAGGTCAGCCGCCGTCGAAGAGCAGACGGTCGTCGATCAGCTCTACGGGCTGCGGCCGGACCAGTTCACCGCTGCCCGCACCCAGTGCGCTACGCGCCCGACAGAGTGGCGACCGCGTGCTCGCGGCCCGGATGCGCCATTCGGGTCTCGGTGTTGCACTGGAAGCAGGCGCCACTCGCGGGCCGGCACCGTAGTTGCATCATCCGGTGGTGGCGGCACACCCGCCTTCCTGCTCGGCGCCCACGCCAGAGCCACGCCTGGCTGCAGGCCGCCGACCCTGCGCTGGCCCGCCAGGTCCTGGACTACCAACAGCACCACTGCCAGGGCGAGGCGATCATCAGCCCCGCCAAGCAGCGCACCTGTCAACACCAGCACCTGAAAACCGGCGATGACAGCTGACACCGGCGTGCGCGTTCTTGCCCGGCTACCCCCCACACGCAGGAGGGAGCACCATGACCAGCAGCACCGAAACCGGCGAGGTCACCGGCACGAAGGACAAGGACCACAACCTGATCTGGTACATCGAGGCGTGCCTGAGCAACGCGTTGCGGGCGGAGACCTACATCCATGACGCGGAACGCGAGAACGACACCGAACTCACGGAACTGTTCCGCAAGGCACAGGCCGACAGCCGCAAGGGCGCTGAACTGGCAATCAGCTGCTGCGTACCCGGCTCGGCGGCTGACACGCGTCTGAGGATGGCCAGCCAGCGCGGGGGACGGCTCCGCCTCTCAGCCAGCCAGGAGCGTGCCCCCGCAATCGGCAACTGGCTGGGGGACGGCCAGGGCTCCTCACGCGGGCACGCCGCAGTAGCGCCCCGCAATCTCGGACTGCGCCTGGTCATCGTCCTACGGCCGTATCCACTGGCAGAACCTCACGAACTTCGGAGTCCTGCCGTTGGAATTCACCGACGAGGCCGACTACGAGCGGCGGGCGCCCAATCGCTACCGGCCAGTCCGGCAACATCGGCGCCGGTGGCCGGTCGCCGCTGACAGGCGCCCGCCCGGGCGGGGCAGCGTGGCGTGGGCCGTAAGGGGGATGGCCGGCATCAACCCTGGTCGTAGCGGTCAGGCCACGGGCAGTGCCCGGCCAGAGTCGTCCACTCCCGGTCGTCCTGGCCGGGCACGAGCCGCCCCGCGGTCGCCCACCGGCGCGCCAGGGCGCACATAGCGGTCACCCCCGCCGGCGGCTACCGGCGGATCCTGGAGCGCCACGTCGCCGATGCCGAGGAGCACGTCAGCAGCATCGACGAACACATGGACCAGCTGCGGCCCCACGGTCTACTCGACGCCCTCGATGGGGCTCGTCACCTCGCCGGGCAGGCCATCCAGGTTGCCCGGCTGCCCCTCGACGTCGCCATGGCGGTACCGGCCGGTGTGTTGCGGGGCCGTGGTAGGGCCGCGGAGCGCCAGCTGTTGAAGAACGCCGAGGACGAGTACGCGACCACCGCCTTGGCCGTGGCTACCTGCCGGGCCGGCGAAAGCATCGCCCAGGAGGCCGACGACGCCGCCGGCGCGGACCTGCTCGACTCCATCCGCCGCCACGACGAGGAACTGCTGCAAAAGCTCGCCGACAGCCTCCAAGAGCAGGCCGAGGCAGTGGTGGCCGCCGCGAACGGCGGCCGCGGTGGTGCGGAGTGGGCCGCCTCCACCGGGGCCGGTGAGGCGGTCCGCGGTGGTTGGAGCCGCCTCCGGGAGACGGTCGAGGAGGCCGAACATACGGTCGAAGGTACGGTCGGGCGGCTGCCGGGCGTGAGCTGGATGCGGGGCGAGGTGCAAGGGGCCGCGGCCGCGGAGGACGAGCTGCCGATTCCTGGCTACGGCGAGCTGACCGTCGTCGAGGTCTCCGGCCGGCTTCGGCACCTGTCCCAGGCCGAGCTGGCCACCACCGAGGGCTATGAGCGGGCCCACGCGGGCCGCACCACGATCCTGAACAAGATCTGGGACCTGCGCGGGAATGAGCCCTGGCCCGGTTACGACTCCATGAAGGCCGACGAGATCCGCACCCGGCTGCGCGAGGCCGACCCCGACCTCGCCCGGCAGGTACTCGACTACGAGCGCCGCCACCAAGAACGCACCACCATCACCACGGCCGCCGAACACGCCGCCACATGACCGGCCGCCGTGACGGCAACGACGCACGACAGGTCCCCTGACCGGACGGTCTCCCGTGAGGGTCGGGCCACTCCCGCGGCCCGATGCCCTCATGCTCGAGGTGGGCGACGGCGAACGCGGCCACCCGCCGGCCAGGACCAGCGCTTGGCCGCGCGGCCCGAGTTTGCCGGTCGGATTTCGCCGGTCAGCTGCCCGGACGCGTGGCATCGGCGATTGCGGGCGGATGGTGGATCCTGGGCCCGCAGCGGCGAGTGCTCTGGTGTCCGGGTGCCGGCAGGGGCAGGCTGCGGGGAGACATCCCAAGGGAGGCACGAGCGTGGCGATCACCACCGTCGGAGCGTTGTCCGCGCGGCCGTACGCGGCCGGCGACCAGGACACGGTGCTCGCGCTGGTGGAGGCCGACCGGCTGCCAGGGCAGCCGGAGGCAACGCCCGCGATGCTCGCCCAGGCCCTGGCCGGGCGCTCGCCGGTGGACGGCGGCTGGTGGGCCGAGCTCGAGACCGTCCTCACGGATGTCGTGCACGACCCCTCCGGGCGGGTGCGGGGGGTCGTCTCCTACGTCACTCGCCCCGGGGACGGGGCCGGACTGATCCTGTGGCTGCACGCCGAGGAGGAAGACCAAGCAGTCGCCCAGGCCCTGGCCGGCCACGCGCTCGGCCAGCTCGGGCCGCGCACGGTGCACGCGTTCGAGTTCGCCTGCGCGCTCACGCTCGGACTGGAGGGCCTGCCAGTGCGCAACCGCCCGGCGACCCGCCGGGCCCTGGAGGCGACCGGGTTCACCGGCCGTGACCGGTGGCGCTACCTCCACCGCCCGTTGGACAGCCCGCTGCCGACGGTCGCGTACCCGGTCGCCGACGTATGCCATTGCGCCGACCCGCCCGGCTGGCAACTCCACCTGCGTGAGAGCGACGGCACCCCGGTCGGCGAGGCCACCATCGGCCGCCCCAGGAACAGGACCGGCGTGCTGTGGTGTATCAACATCGACCCCGCGCACCGCGGCCGCGGACTCGGCCGCCTGCTGCTCGGACAGTGCCTCACGCGCCTGGCCGCCGAGGGCGCCCGCGAGGTGATCGCCTACGTCGACGACGACGCCCCGCCCGGCGACCCCGAGCACGACCGCACCGCCGCCAACCGGCTCTACGACTCCATGGGCTTCACCGAGCTGGACCGGCTCTGGTCCTTCACCCGCCGCCCCTGAGCGCCGGCGCACCGCCGACTACACGAACGCGAATCCGCGGACGTGGCCCTCCAAACCATCACCCCAACGACTCACTGGCGGCCGAACGGATGCAAACGCTCTTCGCAGGCGTTGCGGCCAACGGCCCACAACTTCTTGAGGGCCGCCGCATACACAGTCATCAGCAACGCGGCCCCGGACCGGGCACACCTCGCGGACCTCACCACCTGCCACCGCCGGAGACCAGTAGCAGGACCCGCACCGGTGCCGACCGTCCCGCGCAGCATCCACCCGCCCGTCGCCAGCAGCCCCGGCTTTCCGGCCCCGGCGCGATTAGGCCGGACCGGTGACTGCCGCACCGCCCTGCGACGCGGCAGCGCGGGCACTCATAACCGGCGCCCGGCTCGCCCGCTGCAGCGCGAGATGAGCCTTGACCCACCCGTGGGTTTCCCGGCCGGCGAAGAACGGGTGCTCGGCCACGGCGGCGGACAACTGCGACTGCCGGGCCCACAACATGTCAATCACCCGCTGCTCATCACCACCCAGGCGGGAGAAGACCTGCGGCCACCGCACCAGCTCGCGCCGCACCCCGTCCAGCTCGCGCTGCAGCTCAAGGAGATCAGCCGGGAAGTCGAAAGCGTCGTCCACATCCGGGATCGTAGGGCGGCCCGCCCCCAAGGCAGGCCAGTGACACCAGGGCCAACCGGATGACACCAGGCAGCCCCAACCCGGAGCCACCGCACGCGTGCGGCTGGTGCCGCACCACCGCCCCCGCACCGGACGGAGGACGCCCGCAGGACCGGCAGGGGCTTGGAAAAAGCTGAATGGCGTGCTCGCGGCACAAGTGTGCTACCCAGGGGACGCGCCCCGGCCGAAGGGCGCGATCCGCTCCTGCTCGGCAGCTCCCGCCGGGCGTTGCGCACGCCGCTGGCCTGTTGCGGTGAGTTCCACCCGGGGCTTCACACAGGGCAGTGGGTCAGGGAGCGAAGAGGGTAATCGGAGTTTCCGGAGAGGCCCGGACAAGGGGGATGAGCAGGGATTATGCCGTTGCCGCGGCGAAGAGTTCCGGTAGTGGTCGTGGGAGCCATTGCGGCAGTACTTCCAACATCACTCCCCGCCCCCCTTCAAATTATCCCGCAAGTGATGATATGAACTCACCACGGTCCCGCCCTGGCGGGCGGGACCGGCCAGCACCGTTGCGCGGATGGCGGCGCCTCAGGAACCGCCGCCATCCGCGCCCGGCTCCGCAGCCGCACAGCGACCAACTCGCCCCTCGCCCTGCCCGGCACACCCCGCGGGTGCTTCACGGTGTGCGGGGGCTGGCATGGGGACCGGGCGGCGGTCCTTCGTCCGCTGACGCCTTTTCCGGGACTCGGTCGAGTCCCGGGTCCACGCGTGGGTCCGGACGTGGGTCCGGACATTGATCCGAAGACGTGATCGATAGGGTGCCGGTGTGCGCGCCTGAAGAGCTGGACGAGGTGGACTGGGCCCGGCCTTGAGCACGCCTACGGGCCGGCCGACGACGTGCCGGAGATGATCCGCGCGCTGCCACCAGAGGTCGTTGTATCCGGCGACGCTGGAAGCCGTGCCGTTCCTGGCCCATCCGGCGCTGCACGTGGTCTGGCACCGAGGCGCCCTGCTGGAGGTGCTGACCAGGCTCGACGAGCGCAGTGCGCCTGCGGCGGAGTCCCTCAGTGGACGGGTACGCGTGGCGGTCCTGGCTGAACTTCCGCTGCTGATGGGGTGCTTGACCGACTCCGCCCCCTTCGTGCGGCAGGCCGCGATCCGGATGGCGTGCCTCGCTCCGCGCCCGGCCGACCCGGCCGTGGTCCGCACGCTCGTCCACCTGTACGAGAGCGACCCGTCCGCCCGGACCCGGGCCGACGCCCTCACCGCCCTCGCCCTGCTCGACCCTGATCCAGCCACCGTACGGGACCGTGAGCTTAAGCTCAGGGGCGTTCGCAGCCGGCAGGCTCGTCTCAGCCCCCTCAACTGGGTGGCCTCCAGGGGCGTCAGCAGTGGTGGGCAAAGGCTGCGGACATGGCATTGCGTAGGACGGGGGCGGGGTCCGGGCGCGTGGCAGAGGGCGGGTAGACGGTCCTGCCCTCCTTGATGGTCTCCACGACGGTGATGTCCTTGATCTTCCGCTCGGGGATCGTGAGCGGGTTGTGGCTGAGGATCACGAAGTCGGCGAGCTTGCCAACCTCGATGCTGCCCTTGGTGTCCTCTTCGAAGTACTGGCGGGCGGCGTTGATGGTGATGGACTTCACCGCGTCCAGGGCCGACACACACTGGTCCGGGCCCAGGACGCTTCCTGAGGTGCGGGTGAGACGGGTGACCTGGCTGGACAGGATGGCGATCGAGTTGGGCAGGGCGACGGGGGCATCGTGGTGTGAGGTGTAGGCCATGCCGCGGTCCACCGCCCACCGGGCCGGCGAGATGTTGACAGCGCGTTCGGGGCCGAGCACGGTCTTGCGGTACCAGTCGCCCCAGTAGTACGTATGCATGGAGAAGAACGACGGGATGATGCCGAGTTCCCGAAACGCCTCGATCTGGTCCTCGCGGGCGGTCTGGCAGTGGATCGCCGTCGTACGCCGGTCCTGTCCGGCTTCTTTGGTGGCCGCGCGCACGCACTGGATGAGCTGGTCGATGGCGGCATCGCCGTTCACGTGCGCGATGACGTGCCAGTTGTTGGCGAAACCCGCCCGGACCTGGGCCAGGACGTCCTTGTCCGGCAGGGTCGCATAGCCGCGGTAGTCCTCATCCTGGCCGTCGGGCGGGGTGAGGTAGGGCTCGGTCAGCCAGGCGGTGCGCCCCTGGGGCGAGCCGTCCAGGAACAGCTTCACCCCGGCCGTCCGCAGGCCCTTGGTGTACTCCCGGCTCGCCTGGACCGTGTCAGGGGATTTCATGGCCTGGTCGGCCTTCACGTAGACGACCACGTCGGTGGCCAGGCCGTCGGGGCAGGCGTCCGCGACCTGCCGCAGGAGACCCAGGACCTCCAGGCTCGCTGCCCCCTCCTGCACGGTCGTGAAGCCGAATCTCGCCGCCGACAGAAGGCCCACGGCCAGGAACTGCCCGCTGTCGATGGGGTCCATACCGGCGACGGCCAGGTCGGCGGCGGGGTTGAACGCGGTCTCTTCCAGCACCCCGTTCGGCTCCCCGTACACGGGCCCGGATTCGGTCCCGCGCTCCAGCCGCCGCCGGATCACCCCGCCCTCCGGATCCGGCGTCATGGCGGTGTACCCGAGCCGCTCGAGCCCCAGGCTGTTGACCGCTCCCAGATGGAAGGACTGATGGATCGCCAGAACAGGCTTCTCGGTGGATACCACGTCCAGGTCGTGGCGGGTGGGGTGCCTGCATTCGGTGAGCATGGAGTCGTCGTAACCGAAACCGATGATCCAATCCGAGCGCTTCCCCACCTCGCTTCCGGCGAACTCACGCAGCTTGTCCTGGAGGGATGCGATGTCGGTGACGTTCCCGTCGGGAGCGGCCAGGAGATTGGCGATCGTGGCCTGCAGGCCGGTGCCGGTGACGTGGCCGTGCGCATCGATGAAACCCGGCAGCAGAGCCTGGTCCGGCAACAGGTCGTGCAACCGCGTGTCCGACCCCTGCCACTCGGCCTGCGCCTGGGACAGGTTGCCGACGAAGACGATCCGGCCGTCCTTGACCACCACCGCCCCGGGCGCTGCCGACTTCTCGTCGGTTACCGTCACGATGGAACCGCCGGAGAAGATGACGTCGGCATCTCCAGACCGCGTTCCCGGCGCGATTTCCTGCGACATCACACACCACCTGTTCTCCTGTGAATGATCAGCCTTCGCCACGAAGAGTAGACACTTGTATGCGAAAAGCGAGCGATCGACGCCGACCAGTAGCCGGAGGAAGCCGCACGCCGCGCCCCGGACGCTGCCCGAGCCACTCATCTGCGGAGCCACGAACCCGACCCATGAGACGACCGTCGCGGGGGGCCAACGGGACAAGCCCAGATCAGATGCGAGTCACGCCGACCCGAAGAGGGAGGATCGCTGTCCGGTGTCGGCGAACCTGGCGTGGCAGACCGGGCTGACCTGCGACTCGTCAGGTTCCCCGTTAGAAGTTCGGCATCATGCTCTCATTGACCATGGCATTTTCGGGAGTGTGCAAACGTGAGCTGTCTCCTGGGCGAACTTGACGAAGATCCGGAGAGACGCCGGTCTGGCCAGCGCATACCGTTCCGAGCGCGCGTGCGCGACACCCAGGTCGTAGTGGTAGCGAGGGCGCGAGGGATCCAGGTCGATGGCGTTCTCGAAGTAAACGACCGCACGGTCCAGGGCGTGGTGGTCGCTGGCGTACACGCCGACGTGCGCGAACAGCTCCGCGTCCCAGTCGACTTCCGCCAGCACCACGTCCAACTGAGGGAACAGCGCGGCGGCCGAGAGGGCAGACGCACCGCGTGGCATCGAGGGAGTGCTGGCACTGTGGGCCCTGGCGGCCGGACTGTCGGCGACTGGCAACAACGCGGTGGCCACGTACTTCATCCAGCTCGGCACCCACGCCGGGCTGCCCGGTACGGTAACCGGGAACTGCTGTCGCTCAGCGCTGTCCTTGCCATCACCATCCGGCTCGCCGCAGGCGCGTTCACCGATCGTGCGCCCCGCCGCAATCCGGCCATCGGCTGGGGCTGGGGACCGGACTGCTGGCTCGCCACCGCGCTGCGACTGGTCCCCGGCAGAGCCGAGAACGCCGGGCACATTGTTCAGGTCGGTGTCTACGCGGGCGCCACCATCGCACCCGTCGCCTTCAGCGCCCTGTCCAGTGCTCTCGGGCTCTCATTCCTCGCTCATCGCCGCCGCAGCCGCGTTCGCCGCAGCAGAGCCACCACGGTCGGAACGCTGCTTCTGAGGCGCCCTCGCTAAAAGGGTGGCGTTCCGCTGCGGCTGCCCGCGCTGAGCGGGAGGCTTCAGCCCGAGGTGTCGGGCTTCTCTGAGCGCCAGGCGCGCCGGTTGGTCAACTGGCGCGCTCAAGTTGCTGGTGGCGTTCCGGCTGCGCGGCCACCCCCCGGGCAATCAGCAGCCCGGCGTGGTGGATACGGGCCGTCTTTTCATATCGGTGGCGATCCCTTGCCATTGTTTGAGCCGGTTGACGCAGACGGAGCCGGCCCCGGTCGAACGGCGGGGCGGTTGGCGGCCCCGCTACGAAGCTGGGGTTCACGACCGAGGCCAGGCCGTTGGCGGCGAGCACGTCGCGGTAGCGCCCGATGACCACGGCGGGCTCGGTCGTCCAGCGCCGTAGGAGGTAGTCCAGTTCTGGGCGTACCTTCTCCGGCCGACGGGGGCGCTTGCGGCGTGGGGTCGCCGGTTCCGCGAGTTGTCGCAGGTGCGTGAGGGCTTCGTTGTCCAGCTTCAGTACGCGGCCGAGCGCTTCGAGGACGTGGGGCGAGGGATTGCGGTCACGGCCCTGCTCCAAGCGGGCGTCATGCCACCCGTAGGCAGCCGCCGCAGGTTCAGCCTCGTCCTGCGAGGGCCACCCTCGCAGGACGAGGTGGCGCGAAGGGCGGTTTACCGGCGACGTCGGCGGACCGCCCTTCGCACCGCCTTCGGCCGGGATAGTCAGCCAGGGCGATGCTCACTTCGTCGGCGCGAACGCGTCGATGCCGGTCAGCTCCGCCGAGAGTGTCCGGAGCCGGGCGGCCTGCCCGGGGTCGATCGCATAGGGATTGACTCCACGCGCCTTGCCCCGCTCGGTGTCGGTATCGGCGACCTCGGCGATGTCGCAGTCCTCGCAGTACACGCCGCCCATACCCGCCAGCTGGGGTGAGGTTGCCGTCCACGCGCAGGTCGCCGCTCCCTGCTCGGGCGTCTTCCACGGGAAAATCGAGTTACCGGCCCTGTCGATCCATCCGAGCGCGACCATCTCGTCGTCGGAGATGTGGCGCTGCAAGGGGGGTACGGATGCCGCCCGGATACACCGAGAACGCCCGTACGCCATGGCGCCCGCCGAGCGCGTCGAGCTGCACGGCGAAGAGCACGTTGGCGGTCTTGGCCTGGCCGGACAGCCGGTGAGCGCCCTCCTCCTGCAAGACGCCATCCGGATGAGCGCTGCCGGCATCCTCACAGCCGAAGAAGCCGGCATCGCGGTGACCGCGCTGGAGGCGTCGATCGCCGCGCGCGATCCGGGCGACATCACCACGGCGAAGAAGCCGTCGGCCGCGAGGCCGACCCGCCGAAGCCCGGCGGACCCCCACGGCCCCCGGCACCTCCAGGACCCGGCGCCGTACAGCCACTAGCCCCTGCTCAGCACGATCCAGCGCAACTTCGGGCTCGGCTGCCTGCAGAACACCTGCGACACCGCGCACGTGCGGCCGTTCGGCCCGCTGCTGACCGTCAACGGGTCGGCGGCACGGCCGTTCACCGCGCTGCCGGTTCCCGCAGTCACCACGCCCACGCCGACACCGGCCGAGCCGGTCTCCCGCGTGACAAGCACTCCGAGCAGCGCGGGCTGGTCGGTCCAGGGCGCGCCGATCATCGGCAAGGGTGACAACACCTTCGGCTCGGTCGCGGCGGTCTCGCCCACCGACGTCTGGGCGGTCGGCAACTACCTGCCCGACGCGGCCGGGAGCAACAAGGACGCCACGCTGAGCATGGCCGCGCACTACGACGGCACGCGATGGACCTCGACCCCGACGCCCAACAGCGGCCCCAACTTCAACACACTGTTCGGCGCGGCAGCCACGCCGGGCAGGGCATGGGCGGTCGGCGTCGCACTGGACAGCCAGTACCAGGCACACAGCCTCGTGGAGGCGTGGAACGGCTCCGCTTGGAAGATCGCCGCCACGCCGAAGCTGAACACCCAGCGCGACATCCTGTACTCAGCGACCGCCGTCTCCGCCTCCGACGTCTGGGCGGTCGGTGAACAGCAGGACCGCGGCGGCCGGTTCGGCACCCTGATCGAGCACTGGAACGGCACGCGCTGGTCCGTGGTCCCGAGCCCGGACCCGGGTTCGACCGGCAACCAGCTCTACGGCGTCGCCGCCGCCGGTCCCGACAACGTCTGGGCGGTCGGGCAGCGCAACGACGCCACCACCGACCGGCCGCTGGTCGAGCAGCGACCGTTTCGGCCGCCTCTTACCGAGCTGTACGGCGCGCGTTGGAAGCCAAGTGACAACAATGGCATGAAAGAGCCCAGCCGCCAAGAATTGCCGCACAGCTGGGGGTCATGGGGTCGCAGGTTCACATCCTGTCGTCCCAACGGTGTTGACGCAGGTCACAGGCCGTTTTCGCATAGCGGGGGCAGCTTTTGGCTTTAGAATTGGGGAGCAAATGGGGAGCCCTCGTACTCCCCATTTGCTCCCCGAGTCGACGGTGTCAATCCCGACCGTTTTGTCCGTCGCCCGATCCGGTCGACATTGCGGGCGGTTCGGCGCCGTACGGCAGCGTCGTCAGCCGTGCGCCGCCGCTGATTCGACGGCGGTTGCTCGGGCCAGGGCCGTCGCGAGGCTGTCGATCGTCGCGGCATGATGATCGGCCGTGCTGCTGCGACAGGCCTACCTGGGCGTGGTGAACGCGTTCGCGATGCTGCGGCTGCTGCCGATGAGCGACCGGGACAAGGACGCAGAAATATTGGCTCTGCGCCCCCAGATCACGGCGCTGGAACGCCAACTCGGCCAGGAGCGGTCGCGGTTCACCCCGAGCGACCGGGCGCTCCTGGCGGCACTGCTGCACCGGCTGCCGCCAGACGCGCTCCGCCGGCTGCGGCTGCTGGTGCGCCCGGACACGGTGCTGCGCCGGCGCCGCGACCTGGTGGCACGCCGCGACGCTCCCCAGTCCCGTCCGAAGCGCCCGGGACGGCCGCGGACCGTGCACTCCGTCCGGGCCTTGGTGGTGCGGCTGGCTCAAGACAATCCCAGCCGGGGATATCGCCGTCTGCACGGCGAACTGCTCATCTTGGGAGTGAAGGTGGCCGCGTCCACCGCCTGGGAGATCTTGCGGAAGTCCGGCACCAGCTCCGCGCCGGAGCTGGCCTCCACTACGTAGGCGGACTTCCTGCACTCCGCGGCCGATGCCCCGCTGGCGTGCGACTCTTTCGAGACGGTCACGCTGTCCGGGGCGAGGCTGTATGTGTTCGCGGCGATCGAGCACGCCAACCGACGGATTCGGATTCTGGGCGCTACCGCGCACCCGACCACCTCGTGGATGACCCAAGCCGCGAAGAACCTGGTCATGGATCTTGAGCGCCGTGTGCCACATGTGACCATTTTGGTCGCGGGAAGGAGGACGAGCCGCCGCTCAGCGCCCATATTCCCTGCCAGCGGGCCGGCTCCCATCCGGGGCAACCACCGCGGTGGGCAGGCCGGCCTACCGCTCGGCAATTGTCCCCGCCCCTGTCCCCGGCCCGCGCGACATAACGGCAGATCAACCCGTGCGGGTGCGGCCTACTGTTGGCAAATCCTGCACATTGTGCACACGCGAGGCGCGCAGCAATCTGACGGGATCCGGCTCCACCGGCGTCCGGCAACCTTAAGTACAGGTATGTCCGATAGGGATCAATCGCAGGACCTACTCATGACAATTCTCCGTTAAAAAGCGTGTGAAGAAGTCGTCACCGTCCGGTGGGCAGTTGCGCGTAAGCGCGTTGAGATAGCGGAGCGTTGGGCGAATCATCCGACAAGTCGGCTGGACGGGCGGCCTGCTGAGGTGGTTGCATCTTGCCCCAGACGGAAGTTATCCCGGTTTTTCGGGCATCAGGCGACCGTTGAACCGGCCGGATCGGTTTACCGCTGAAGCCGGCCGGCACCATTCAGAAATCCCAAGCCATGAAGGGAAGCGCAATTCATGCGTAGCTTCACGCCTCAGGTCGAGACCAGCGAAATCTCCGACGCCGACCTGGACAACATTTCCGGCGGTCTCACCATTTCCGGCGGTGCCGTCTCCCCCCTCCTCGGCGTTTCCGGCGGTGTCTCTGTCGACGGCCTCGGCGAGGTTCTTGGGGCCCTCCCGCTCAGTCTGCCCCTTCCGCAGGTCACCGGTGGCGCCAGCCTCTGACGGCGGCTTTTGCTGCGAGGCGTCACGGCCAGGAGCATTACTCAACACACGGGAACACCGAATCCCGATGCGGCCGGGGACCCCGGAACTCCTCGTTCCGGGGTCCCCGGCCGCTCTTGGCCGTGGGCTGTCATCCAGGCACCTGGGCGCGTGTATCGCAGTCGTGAACTGCTGTGCCTCACTGAGACGAATGGGCTGAGCGCCAGCCGACTCGACGCCCCGCGCCGGATCGTGGACATCCCGGTCCTGTCGCCTTGGCGCCGTGGCCGGTCCACCGTCCTCGGGACTCCGTAGGCCCGGCGGCATGATCCAGGCACGGAAGTCATCGGCGTGGTCGCTGGTTGCCACGCTCGGCAGTAAGGAGCGGGAGATCAACCCGCACCACCACTCGAAGCGGTCGGCGACCGGCAGATCCTCGCTGCGCAACACACTTTCGAACACCTGACACACCCCCGGGTCCCATCATGACCTCATCAAAGCGTCGCGGGGAGGGAATGCACTCAGCGAACCTGACGTGTCTCGCACCGACACATCTATGTGACCGGCACGAACGGCAAGCAGATCCAGATAAGTACTGGGTGGAGCTGCCGCTGTACGCGCTCGCGGAGGTGCGCGGCCGCATCGTCGCCCAGACGTCGCCGACGGTCTTCCCTGCCCCGGCCGCCGCGTGCGCGCCCATCGGGAGAGGACTACAGAGAGCTGCCCACGGAGCGGCCGGGACGAACACCGGCCTGCTCCATCGAGCAGCGCCCGGCGGTCAACGCCCCCGAACGGTGGGTGGTCCACCGCGGCGACTGCCACGCCGGCCGGGGGCAACGCCAGCCCGCCGGAGACCGCAGGCGCTCACCGCCCTCCACCAGGACGACACGGTCGCCTGTACCGTCTGCCGACCCGACCGGGCCCTGCTCCCCCACCGGCGACGGCTCCGGCCGTGCCGTGCGCGGCCCGGCGTCGTTGGACAGTGCGGGACGACGACCGCGCTCGCCGAAACTCTGTGCCGCGACGCCGCCGCGCTGCTGGCGGCGTACCGGGGCCGGGGCGTGGGTGCCGACGCCGGAAGAACACGAGCTCGCTGAAGGCCTGGCACACGGCCGCTGGGACGGGCCGTTCTTCCGGGCAGTTCTGCGGGACGTGGCCTCCGCCATACGGTCGTACTGCGGTGCCTTCCGCAGCATGCCGCGCTGGGGGGTCGTCCGGCCGGCACCCAGGGTCTGCGGGGACCAGCGGGCGGTATAGGTGAAGTGCTCGGGTGGGCGTGCCCGTTGGCCGGAGCGGGGCCGTGGCGTGACGTCGATGCAGTGCTCGCGGATCGCCGCGGCGACGATCCGGCCGTCCAGACCCGGCTCATGGCAGCGGCCGGGCAGTGCTTGGGCGAGGTGCCGCCGGGCTCCGGCGAGCAGGTGTCGGGGCGGAATCCTGCCGCGCATGACTGGAGTCGGCGCCGAAGCGGGCGACGGCACTGCGGCGCCACCGGTCGCGCAGCACGGGCAGCGGGAGCGGCCGCTTCTTCGGCGGCCGGGTGTCCTCCGCCGCCCGGGTGCTCATCCACTCCCGTGCTTCGTCACCCGGCTCGTGCCGGTGCTGATGCCGGTAAGTCGCCAGCAGTTCGGCGCGGCGGACCCACGTTGCCCGGCTGCGGGTCGCGGACCGGTCGATGCCCCGGCCACGTCACCCTCGGCGGGATATCCGGGCGCCCATCGGGCACCGTCATCCGGCTCGGCCGCCACCACCCGCTCCGCCTCGATGGCATTCATCGGATGAAGCACCAGCCGCGCTGTCACAAGATCGCCCATAGCAGGGAGGAGCATCACGCGGGACAGACGGACCGCACTGGGATTACCCGGCCGGACATCACACTGCCTCCGGTACGTGATCATTCATGCGAGATGGTGACGGTATGCGCTCGAACGCCGGCGCCCACCGCGCGGCGGTCGGTGCGGATGCGGGCGAGCAGCTGCCCAGCGGCCGCGGGGGCGCCTACCAGGCGCGCCAGTCGTCGGGGTTGGTGAGGGCCTGGTGCAGCGGTTCCCACTCATTGGAGCCATAGAGCCAGAAAGCCGGCCCCAGCGGTCCGTGCTCCTGCAGCCGGTCCAGAGTGGTGGCCAGGACCGCAATCGTGTCGTCGTAACTGCGGTTGTCGGCCCACTCACCCCTCCGGCGAGCCGGCGTCCGTTACGACCCGGCAGGCCAGAGTGTTGGCACCCCGGAGCAGCGGGTGCACGCTGGAAGTGTGAGGCCCAGGCCTCGCGACCGGGTCTCGCGCTGTGCCGCACCGTCGACCCGGCCACCGTTCGTCACCCGCGCTCGCAGCGCTTTCGGCAGACGGAAGAGGGCCCGGCACGCGCCGCCGTCGCGGGAGCGGGATTACTCCCCGAGGAGAGACATGGCGACTGCACCGATTACGACCGCGGTGGACGAGTTCCGCCGGCTCAGCGACAACGACACGGAATTGCAGGCGCACGGTAAGTACTACTCCTGCAGCTTCCTGCTCGACATGGAGGACCAGAAGTTCCTGGTGCGAATGCACCGGGGAAAGGTGGAAGACGTGATTGTCGACCCCGAGCCGCTGGCGGCGTACGACTTCGCCATCCGGGCCGACACCGAGACCTGGCGGGGATTCTGCCAGGAGATTCCGCCCCCGATGTGCCACGGCATCTGGGCAGCCACCTTCCGGCGGGGCATGCGGCTGGAGGGCGACCTGCTTGTTCTCATGCAGAACCTGCGCTGCATCACCCGGCAGCTGGAGCTGCTGCGCGTCACCGGGCCGCTGATCTGACCAGCAGCACCCGAAAGGACACCTCATGAGCACATCAAGCAAGATTTCTCCCGTTACCGGCCATTACGTCACGATCGACGTGGAGGACGTCCAGTACAAGGTCTTCTACCTGGAGAACGGTGAAGGACAGCCGCTCGTCTGCCAGCACACCGCCGGCTGCCACAACCACCAGTGGCGAGACCTGCTGGAGGACGAGGAGATCACGAGCCGTTACCGGGTGATCGCCTATGACCTCGCCCGGCACGGCAAGTCCGATCCGCCGCTCAACAAGGAGTGGTGGAAGGAGGAGTACAAGCTCACCGCGGACCACTTCACCGCGTTCATCGTCGCCTTCTGCGATGCTCTCGGCCTGGAGGAACCCATTTTCATGGGCTCGTCGTTCGGCGGGAATGTCGCCCTACAGCTGGCGCTACGCCACCCGGACCGGTTCAAGGCAGTGATCCCGGTGGAGGGGGCGGACTACTCGCCGGGCTTCTACCTCGACTGGTGGCAGCACCCCCATGCCAATGCCGCTCAGGTCTGTGCCAGCGGCGTGTGGGACCTCATGGCGCCGCAGTCCCCCGACCGGGACCGCTGGGCGACCTGGTTCTACTACACCCAGGGGTCAGAGGCATTCAAGGGCGACCTGTACTTCTACTCGGTCGACCACGACCTGCGCGACCGACTGGGCGACATCGACGGAGAACGCTGCCCCGTGATCATGCTCACCGGCGAGTACGACTACCTGACCACCCCCGAGGACGGGAGCCGTACCGCACAGCAGATCCGCGGCGGGGAGTTCATCGAGATGAAGGAGATCGGCCACTTTCCAATGAGCGAGAACTACCCGCGCTTCGCCCACTACCTCAAGCAAGCGCTGCGGCGCGTCGACGAGCGCACCGCCAAGTAGAGATCGCGCGAAAACCCCTGCTCCGGCCGCTTGAGATCGTCCCGGTGATCGGATCGGCCGAGACCTGGTGCGACTGCCGGCCGCGCCGTACTCCGAGCGGGACGGCTACCGATCCGAGTGGGCGCCGGCCAGCCGATCCCACGCTCGCTCACTGCCGGGCCCGGGACGACCTCGTGCAGCGGGGTGAGGGCCGTAGGTCTGCCGGAAGTCCTCCAGCGCCTTCGCCCGGTCCCGCTCGAACGCCGACCGACACGGACATCTCCGGCTTCACAATGAAGCCGCTTGACCCCCAGGTCCGCGACCGAACCTACTATTCGAGCGGTACAGGTTCTTTCGCGGACCCATCCGCTCTGTGTCCGGCGCCGGTTTCGTCCTGCTGGGCCAGGAACCAGTCACAGATCTCGGATCCAGTCAGGAACACCGTGTCCTCGCGCTGTTGGAGCAGGTCCAGGACCTCACGGAAGTACGGCAGGCGGTGGCGGGCTCCGACTAGGTGCGGATGGATCGGCAGACTGACAACGATCGGTTGGCCCGCGCCCTCCTCGTCGTAGGAACGCAAGGTGTCGGCCACGCGGCGGTAGAGCTCTGGTGACGAGTGATGCTCGACGGCGTAGACGACGCTGTCATTGAGATCGAGTGAGTAGGGAACAGCCACCAGCGGCTTGGGCGTCGCATGCAGCCAGACGGGCACCTCGTCGAGGACCC
This sequence comes from Actinacidiphila oryziradicis, assembly GCF_005047355.1. GTDB lineage: Bacteria > Actinomycetota > Actinomycetes > Streptomycetales > Streptomycetaceae > Actinacidiphila > Actinacidiphila oryziradicis. The sequence goes on along the minus strand of NZ_SUMC01000094.1, from coordinate 9,902 downwards.
AGTCACAGACGTAGTCGACGCCGCACTCGGCCAGGAGATCCGGCGTGTGCGCCGTCTCCTGCAGTCCAGGACCGAGCCAGCCACGGACCGGCCGGCCGCTGAAGCTCGCCAAGTCCTCAAGCGCCTGCCGGATGACAGCGCGCTCGTCCGGCGCGTCCGCGAGCACCTGCTGATCGACCCCGTGCCCTACGAACTCCCAGCCGGTGTCCAGCAGTAGTTCAGCGGCCTGCGGATAGGCGCTGATCACACTCGCGTTCATGTTGACGCTCGCGGGAAGTCCCCGCCCGCGGATCAGCTCCACCAGGCGCGGAAGCCCGCGCCTCATTCCATACTCGGCCCAGCTGAAGTTGGGCACGTCCGGAACGTGGTCGCGTCCGTGCGGCGAGGTGATGATTTTCCTGGGCATCGGGCGGTCCAGCGACCAGTGCTCGACGTTCAACGCGATGCTGACGATGACGTTCTTCCCGGGCGCAGGCGCCTGCAGCTGCGGCCGGTCGTCCCCTATCGCGTAGGGAACTCGGGGGTTCGACATGATCACGCCTCCTTGTTCGCAACCGTCGCGAGATCGGCGATCGGCAGTTCATCGGTGCCGTGCAAGGCGCGCTCGGCGAACGAAGCCGCCTTCGCCGGGCCGAGGACCGGTGCCGTGAGGAGCTGGATCTTTTCCCGCAGTTGCTGGATGGTCATGGGCCGGTCCTTGCTGCCCGTCGCGTGCTCGACGTGATGGCGGCGTGCCTTGGCACCGGAGATCTCGACGACACACTCGTCCCGTGCGATCGAGGTGTCGAGGCCGACAGTGACGCGCCGTCTGAACTCGGCGATCTCGGTATTGGTGGCTCGGGCATCGGTGAATTGCCCCGGACCGCCCGCGCCATCGATCAGGCCGACCGCGAAGCAGTGGTGGACACTGAACTTGCTCTGCAGTCCGTTCGCCGGGTCGGCGATGCCCATGACATCAAGGACTACGGGATTGGTGCGCAGCAGAACCGCGTGCACGTCTTCGGGCCGGACGCCCGCCTGCCGGAGCTCGATGCCGGCGTCGATGACCGGATGGGACACGATGCCGCATGCGTAGGGCTTGAACGCGTTGGATTCAAGCTCCCAGGAAATGCCCAGGTCCCGCACGATGGCCTCGGTGTCGGCATCGGTGGACGCGGTCGGCGCGAACCCGCGTCGGCCCTCGATCCCCGCCGGCGCCGAGGTAAAGCCCATCGAGGCGAGCAGCGCCGCCTCGACGCCGTCGTACGCAGCCTTGCCGGCGTGGAAGGACTTGGTCATGGTGCCGAACGCGGCCTGCAGCCCGGCCGCTTCCGTAGCGGCGATGGCCAGTGCCATCTGCATCTGCCCGGGGCTGAGCCCGAGCAGGCGTCCAGCGGCGGCGGCGGCACCGAAACGTCCGGTGGTCCCGGTGATATGCCAGCCGCGGTCGAAATGCGTCCGGCCCAGGCCGACGCCGATCCGCAGGGTGATCTCGACTCCGAGCGCCACGGCGTCGATCACCTCGCCGAGGGTCGCGCCGGTGTACTCGCCGACGGCGAGGGCGGCGGGGACGACCGGTGCGCCGGGATGGATGACGGTACGCAGGTGAGTGTCGTCGAAGTCCTGGACGTGAGCGGCTATGCCGCCCAGCAGTGCGGCGACGGTCATGGATGTGCGCTCACTGCGGCCCCAGAGCGTCGCCTGCGCGGGCAGGCCCGCCGGCGCGAAGGTCGTGTGGGCGCTGCGGTAGGCGTCCTCGGCGCTGCCACCGACCATCACGCCGAGGGCATTGGCGAGCGTCGCGCGGGCGGAGTCCCGGACCCGTGGCGACAAGCCGGTTGTCGAGATCGCGAACGCTGCCAGCTGCTCCGTGACAGCCGTTGGGGCAGTCACCGTCTTCATGTTGCTCATGCCGCACTCCCTTCAGGGACCATCGCCGCAGCGAGCCGGCGCAGGTCCGGTGACGTCGTTATCTCGGCGACCGCCGCGACCACATCGGCGCCGCGATCCGATAGCACCGGCTCAAGCAAAGCGTCCACCTTCGCCCTGACCTCGTCGCTTGTCAGGGGCCTGTCCAGGCTGCCGCGGGCGTGGTCGGCCCGGGGCATGGCAGAGGGAGCGGTCGGGTTCGGTGATCGGTTTCGTGGTCACTGTCGGCGCCGATCAGGTATCCGGCCCGCAGTGGCTTGATCCTGTTGCCGCAACCGCTCGGTGACCATCCGAGCCCGGGCCGACGGCTCCTTCGGTGCGGAGTCCCGTATGGACGCCTCGGTATCATGTACGAACTCCTCCCACACATCGTCCGGCAGGGACGGCTGTTCGCCAGATGGTGGTGGTTGAGGGGGCATGGTGTCGGCACTCGAGGGGACGGCGAGCCGGATCATCCGTAGGTGCGACCACCTGTTCTGCGCATCACCGGTATTCGGCCAATCGTGGCCGCACCCCCACCAGCACCAGCGTAGCCGCGATCCCCAACACCCCCGCCGGGATCGCGGGCCAGCCGTCCATGCTCGAGCGGGCGGCGCTCGCGTGCGCATCGAAGTCGGCGCGTTGCTGGGTGGTGAGGAGCTCCAACCTCGTGGCGAAGTCCCAGAAGTCGAACGCCACGTCGCCGCGTTGGACCTCGGTGAGGACCTCGGCTGCCTGATCGATGTTCCCGGCTGCGAGGAGTTTCCGCAGGGTTCGGTCGTCGGCGCGGAAGTTGTCGTAGCGGGTGAGGACTGCCTGGTAGACAGGTAGTTCGGCGGCGGTGGCGTCGGTACCCGGGGCGAGGAGGGTGTCGAGGCGGCCGGTAAGAGTGGCGAATCGGCTGCGGTCCTGGGCGCCGGAGTTGGGGTCGTGGACGAGCCAGCGGCTTTGGGTGGCGGAGGCATCGGCCGCGACAGCACGAGCTTCGGCGAGGCGGGACCAGGGCTGGAGGCCTTGGCGGCCGGCGGTGGTGATTTCCGAGGCGGCCGAGGCGAAGGAGCCGAGGCCGGCGAGGGTGACGGCGATGACGGCGGCGGTGGCGGTCAGGAGGGCCGGGTTGAGGAGGCGGCGGTAGCGGCGGGCGAGGTCGCGTTGCCACCAGAACAAGGCCAGGAGGGCGATCGCGCCCAGGACGCTGACGGCGATGGCGGCACGGACGGCAGCCGCGTGGGCGGTGCGCTCCAGTTGGGCGGCCCGGGTGGCGTACGTACGGGAGAGAGCTTCAGCTTTGGGGAGCACTTCGTCGCGCATGATGTCGCCGGATTCGGTGGAGAGGGCGACGGCCGCAGCGGGCGGGTGGCCGGCGGCCCGGTCGGGCTGGTTGTCGTCGACATAGCCGGCGCGGCCGCTCATGTCGTCATAGCGGCCGAGGGCGTCGAAGAGGGCGCGGACCTGCGTCGCCTGCGTCTGGTCGGCGCCGAGCTGCTGGAGGAGAGAGCTGATTTCGGCGCGGCGCTGCTGTGCGGTAATGAGGGCCAGGAGCCGGTCGCCGACCGTGGTCCCAGGGTCTTTGGCCGCGTGGCCGGGGACGAGTTGGTTGGCACGCTGGGCGTCGAGGTCGGCAAGGGCGAAGCGGAGTTCGGCGGCGGCGGACGCTCGTTGGGTGACGGTGGCGCGGAGATCCGCGATGTCACTTCGTACGATGATGGCGCTGATGACGGCCGTGGCGCAGAGCACGGCGATGGCGATCAGCGCCGCGCCCGCCTGGCCGCCCAGCCGCAACAGGGGCCTGACCCTGGTCTCAGGCGCGGCGGGGGCGGGTGGCGCCTGAGTAATCGTCATGGGCTGACGCTAAGGATGCCGCGGGAAAGGAAGATTGCGCTCCGCCGCACTCAAGGCGGCCACCACGTAACAGAACGGAACGGCAGCCCGGCAATGCATCGCCAGAAACGATCGAGGTCCTGTGCTCGTACAGCTGTGGCGTACGCTTCGCCGATGCCTTCCGTCAACCGGGCCCCTCTGCCGCTCGCCGCAATACTCCTTGTCATGTCCACTGCGGTCGGTTGCTCCACACTGCCGACCCCCAGCGATCCCGCGCTGCCAACTCCCAACGGTCCGGCAGCCAGCGCCAGCTGCCACTACGACCGGAAGGGCCGGTGCCTCACCGTGCAGATCAGCGCCGGCCCTCACCGTGACCCAACGCCTGGTGAGTCACGTCCGCAGTACGATGACGAGACGATCCGGGAGCTTTTGGCCGAGCAAGCCACAACGACCTGGCTGCCGTGGGTGGCCGAACAGAAGCGCAAGGGCCTGGACTGCATCCCGCGCCCCGAGATCGGCTTCGTCGCTTCCTGCACGGGCTCCGCGACCGTCCCTTGGGCGATCCCGTACGACAAGGACCCCGCCCGGTCCCAACGGCGCGCGGAGGAGTTCACGAAGTACGTCAACGAGCATGGCAGTGACCAGCAGAAAGACGCCGTCACCCTGGTACACGCCGTGGTGGGTGACTGGGAGCCCCACGACGACAAGGGCAACCAGCACATCACCATCCACACCACGATGACGGGCTACAACGACGACGAGAGTTTCCAGCGGGCCTACGCTCTCATCGCCGCCTGCGAAGAATGGCAGCGCGGCCGCCACGGAGTGGTCGTCGTCAGCAACGTGACGGGGCACGGCATCACGTACAAGGACACCTCCGTCCCATCGTGACAGCATCAGCCGGGCAGCATACCGGCCTGCCCAGGTGACGTACGAACACAGCCCGGCTCTTCGACGCCCAGACGGCCGGCCCCGGCCGGCCGGGGTATACGCCTGCAGGCCCAGCATGCGCCTCGCCAGACTGGTGCTCATGATTTCGTTGTGGAGCTTGCCGGCCGCGCCCGCCGGACCTTCGCGCCGGTGCGCCCTCGGCGTCGCGGGAGCGGAAGCGAACTTGGCGGCTCATATGCTCCCGCCGGTATGCGGCGCGTGGCGCAGAGGATTGACAGCCACCGTGCGTCCTGCTGCTCCACGAGAACCCCTTCGGGAACCTGTCCCCGCTCGGATGGCCCGCCACCCACCGACCTGTCACCCCGGGTACATGGACGGTCCGCACGACCTGGGCGGCCGGATGGACTTCGGCACCGTCAACGTCGAGATGGTGCTGGTCTCCGCGGCGTCGGCGCCTGCTCCGAATCAGACGCTGTCCTCCTTTCGGTATGCCGTGGAGCGCATGGACCCGGTGCACTACCTCGGCTCCCCGTACTACGAGCACTGGCTCACCGCCACGACGACGATCGCGGTCGAGGCGGGACTGCTCGGCCAGGAGCAGCTGGAGAAGCGGGCCGGCGGCCCCTTCCCGCTCGCCCACCCGCCCCGGGTGCGCGGGCCGGAGAACCCGGGCACCGGTGCGAAGCGGTTCGCCGCCGGTGACCGTGTCCGGGTCTGGCGGCGGCATCCGCTGGGGCACACCCGGTGCCCCGGGTATTGCCCGCTGGAGGAGTCCGTCGATATCCAGGTGTGGGACAGCTCCGCCGAGGTCCCGTACCTCGTGCTGCCGGAGCGTCCCGCCGGCACCGACGGCGTGTCCGAGGACGCGCTCGCCGCCCTGGTGACCCGGGACTCGATGGTCGGGGTGGAGGTGCTGTGATGCTCGATCTCGACGGGGCGGCGGCCCCACCTCGCCGCAACGGCGACACCAAGAAGGACGGCACGATCCATGTGACCTGGGACAAGCAGCTGTACTTCAAGGACCACGCGGGCCTGCAGGCCGCACTGCGCAAGGCCGGCTTCCCGGTGCTCATCAAAGATGGCGAATTCTGCAAGGAGCCGCAGGACAACGGAACGCTCGACCCGAGCGGCGTAGGGCCCGGGGTCAGGAACGTCATGAAGGGCGATCGGGGAGACAACGGGAAGGTCACCTTTGTCTTCACCCCCTCGGCGGTGCCGGCCGGGACCCAGCTGTTCATCGGCTACCTGGACACGGCCCAACTGGCCTCCGTGAACGGGAATCCGGGATCCGTCGAGCGCTTGGTTCCCACGGGAGTGCCGCTGACGTGCACCACGGACGCGCCGCCGGCGCACACGCGCTCGTAGCGGAACGTCGCGGTGGCCGCCGGTCACCGCCGACCGGCTCTGGCTCTGCCTGTGGCGGATGGCCGCCGGCGCGAATACGGGGCAGCCCGGGCGCAGCCGTGGGGGCGCGGTGCGAGGACGACGGGCTGGAGCCGATGGCTCCGTGGCGGGTCTCGCGGAGGTGAGCCATAGGCGAGCCCGCTCTACGAGCGGTGTGGGCTACCGAGGGTGCGCAGTGCTGTGGTGGCGGACCGTGGCGGTGAAGATCTGGGTGTCGCCGGTACGGGTGTCGGTCCAGATCGGGTGGAATACGTGGCCGGGTGCGGCGGCCATCCCTGGTAGTTGGCCAGCCAGTGCGTACTGCCGGTGTTGATGACCTGCCGTGGATCGAAGGGCCGCGTGGTGACGCGCAGGTGTGAGCTGGGCGGACGGGGGTCCGGGCTCCACTCTGTCGGCGCAGGCCCGGTACGCGGCCGGCACCCGGGAGATCCTGCAGAGAGCTGGCTGGACGGCACCCCCGATCCGGGACGAATACCTGATCGTGGCGGGCGGCGGCCGGCGGCTCGCGGGGCCGGGCGTGCGGTCGTACTCGGCACGGAGCTGAATACCGGTCGGCGCGCGGGACCCGGGAGCACCGCCGGGTCCCGCGCGCCTTACCCGTCAACTGGGCAGCGTCCAACTCTGGTTGGCCGCGCCCGAGCAGGACCAGATCTGCAGCCGGGTGCCGTTGGCCGAGCTGTTGCCCGTCGCGTCCAGGCACTTCCCGGACTGCGGGTTCACCAGCGAGCCGCCTGCGCCGGGCTGCCATTTCTGCGAGCCGGTGCCGTTGCAGTCATACAGCTGCACGGTGGTGCCGTTCGCCGTGCCCGCCGATGTGACGTCCATGCACTTGCCGAGCGCCTTGAGCGTGCCGTCCGAAGCCACCGTCCAGGTCTGCGCGCCCGAGGCGTTGCAGTCGTAGAGCTGCACCGCCGTGCCGTTGGCACTGCTGGCCCCCGCGACATCGACGCACTTGCCGCCGTAGCCGTGGATCGGCCCGGTGGCGCTTCCGGACGGCGGGGTGACCGGGCCGCTCTGGCCGCCCAGCCAGCGCAGGCCCTGAAGCACCAGCTGGTTCTGCTGGGCGCTGGCGAAGGTGGACGACAGGGCGGTGTTGGTGGAGTAGTCCATCGCGTTGTGGCCGAAGTTCGCGTAGATCATCTTGTAGTTGCGGTTCGACCAGACGATCGGGTAGTAGCCGCTGTACCAGCTCTGGTTGGGGTCGGTGCCTATCGGGAAGGTGGACTGGTCCATCGAAGCCAGGATGTCGATGGCCGGGTTCTGCCGCAGGTCGTACTGCCAGCTGTACCACTCGCTGACCGAGGAGGTGATCGTGGACGACAGGCCCGCGGTCGCCGCGTGGTTCGGGTCCTCGATCTTCAGCGTCTCCGACGTCGGGCCCCAGGTGTTGGTCTGGAAGGTGCCGGTGCCCAGGAACGTGTTGTGGTACCAGGACCAGTCGCTGGAGTCGGTGTTGAACGCCGAGACGTGGAAGCCCATCCAGCCGCCGCCGTTGTTCATGTACGTCTGGAAGGCTGACTGCTGGGCGGCGGTGTGCGGGTAGTCGTCGAGGAACAGCACGACCTGGTAGTTGGCCAGGTTCGTGGTGTTGAGCTGGCTCCAGTCGGTGGTCGCGGTGTACGAGAAGCCGTACTGCGCCCCCTGCTGCGGGAACCAGGCGTTGGCCTCGTGGTCGAAGCTGATGTGCGCCGCGTCGTACGTGCCGTTGTAGAAGGCGATCACCTTGAAAGCGGGGGCCGCCTGCGCGGTGTGCGCCGGTCCGGCCTGTACGCCGAGCAGTACGGCGAACAGGGCGAACAGCCGTAGCAGCGTGCGGGACCAGGGGAATTGCGTGCGAGGTCTGAACATGTGGGGGCCTTCCTCGTTGCGACGGACCAGGTACGCCTGAGCGCATTCAAAGGTCTAGACAATGTGCATGTCAATGACCTTGGTCCGAACCAAGTCAAGACTCTCCCGCTGGCCGTCTCAAGAGCCCGGCCTCATGGCCGCCGAGCGCCAGCACCTGGAGCAGCCCGGCGTCGACCCCCACCCCCCCAGAAAGAGACGCCCGCCAAGGCCCGTACGAGCGGCTCCGGGGCCTACGAGCGGGGCCCAGCGGCCCTAATCAGCACAAGGACCGCACCAGCCTCTGCGACGATTCCCAGGCCCCACACCGAGACGCTCCCGGACGGGACGTCTGTGCGACTGTGGATGCTTGTGCCGAACACCAAGAGCAGGCGGAAGAGTTGGGGCCGGTGGTGATGCTGATGCTCCGCACGGCCTGAACGACTTGGTCCGGCGTCGGATGCTCCACAGGCCGGTGTCGGCTGCGGTGGTCTCGATCGTTGATACGACCGAGGGCAATAATCACCGGGAACCTCCGAGGATGTCCCGGTCTTCAGGCCGGGGAGGAATCGGATCTCCTGCGGAGCAGGGCAGGGGAAGGCGAATCGCCGCCGGGGGATTCGGCGTCTGCCACGACGGTGCCGCGCCCGACCTCAAGCCGGTACACGATCTCGGAGTTGAGCGACCGCCGGGCGGACTTGGCCTGAGCGGTGAGCCACCGGTGGAGGTCTTTGGGGAGCCTGAGAGTGATCTTTGTTTCTTCATCCATGCCCCTATCGTAGTGGTAAAATGGTGGCGTGACGGCAGAGTGTGAAGCGGAAGGCGCCGGGCACACCCGGTACACCTACCGGCTTCGCGTGTCGTCCACCGCCCGCACGGCCCTACTGGCCGCGGCGGGGCCACCGTGCTCACCGCCTTCTACGGCGGGCACCACCGTCTCGCGGTGACGTCCAAGGGTGTCACCGAAACTTCGACAGCATCCAGGCCGCCGCCAACGAAGCAGGCACCAGCCGAATCTGGGCCGGTCAGCACACCCGCTTCGACCACCGGGCCAGCCAGCAACTCGGCGCCCGGGTAGCTGACTTCGTGGCACGCCGACTCTGACCGACCGCGGCGGACCAGGCAATGCCTGGTGGTACCCGCGTCAGCGGGCACGGGCGCGGCCGCTGGCCCGCAGCAGCGTCAGGAAGGTGTCCAAGGCGGCCTCCAGGTGGCCGATCGCGCCCGTGGACATCAGGATGACCACCCCGCCCTGCACCGCGGCGACCAGTGCCGCCGCCGTGCGGTCGGCATCGAGCCGCCGGTCGGCCTCGCCGGTCTCCTGCATGCGCAGGATGCCGGCCCGCAGGGCCGCCTGCCACTGCTCGATCAGCTGCGTGGTCAGCGCCTGCGCTGCCGGGGTGCTGCGCCCCAGCTCGGTGATCAGCACGCCCAGGGGGCAGTTGACGCCCTGCTGCTCGTAGCGCCGGATGACCGCGTCCCGCCAGTCCCGCCATGCCTGCCAGGTGGTCAGGTCGTCGAGGTGCGGCTGCTGGTCCTCCAGGACCCGTTCGGCTTCGCGGGCGGCCACGGCGAGCAGGAGCTCCTCCTTGCCGCCGGGGAAGTAGTGGAAGATCTGGCTCTTGCTGGTCGAGGTGCGGGCGCGGACGTCGTCCAGCGTGGCCGTGGCGGCTCCTTTGTCCCGGATCTCGGCTGCCGCGCCGTCGATGATGCGGCGCCGGGTCGCGGCTCCTTTGGCGGTCAGCATGGCACTCCCTATTTTGGACTTGCGGGTCCATTTTACGCGAGCGACTGCGAGGTGCCGACCGAGAGAAAGGCGCAGGAAGATGCGAGCGATTGTCGTCGATCAGCTGGGAGGGCCGGAGGAGCTCCGGATCGCCGAGCGCCCGACTCCGCGTCCCGGTCCCGGCGAGATCCGGGCCGACCTCGGTGCAGCCGGGGTGAACTTCGTGACTCCTCCCCCGGCTGAAGCCGGGGGCTTCTCGTTACGCCGGGTTGGCGTCGCGACGGACCAGCCCGGCCCGTAGAACGTTGGTGGCTCCCACTGTGTCGGCGTGCGCGGTCTGGCCGCAGGC
>NZ_SUMC01000093.1 GCF_005047355.1 Actinacidiphila oryziradicis | reverse complement strand
CGCACACCATGCAGGCGCACGCTGATTGGGGCCGCCGTCGCCGCTGGGAGCGCCCTGGGACTTTTCTGGGACTTCCGGCTGCATCAACGGGCACGAGTGTGAAACAGCCGAAAGGCCGTCTGCGCAGGTCAACGACGCGCAGCCACCCAGCGCGGCAGGTCACGGGCCTCGCCGGTCTCTTCCGGGACATCTGAGGCGACAAGGGACGGCCGGACAACATCGTGCTCGCCACCCGGGCGGGGCAGGTACGCAAGAACGTCAGCCTCGTCTCCATGGAACGCGGCAGCTGGAACGGCAGTGTGCCCTCGGGCGCGGCGAGGGCGGCGCCGCGTCCGGCGATCTCGGGGATGACGGCGGGCCGCTCCAGGTGGACGGCGACCACGGTGGGCACGGTGTCGAGCAGGGTCAGGATCTCCGCGAGCTGCTTCTCGCAGTGCGCCACCCGGGCGCTCAGCCCAGGGTCGCCACCAGGATCGCCTTGATGGTGTGCATTCGGTTCTCGGCCTGGTCGAAGACGACGGAGTGCTTGGACTCGAAGACCTCGTCGGTGACCTCCAGCGAGGTCAGGCCATGCCGTTCGTGGATCTTCCGGCCCACGTCCGTCCCCAGGTCGTGGAAGGCGGGCAGGCAGTGCAGGAACTTCACATCCGGGTTGCCGGTCGCCCGCAGCACATCCATGGTGACCGCGTAGGGGCCGAGCAGCGCTATCCGCTCGTCCCAGACCTCCTTGGGCTCGCCCATCGACACCCATACGTCGGTGTGGATGCAGTCCGCGCCCCGCACCCCCTCGGAGACCTCCTCGGTGAGGGTGATCTGCGCCCCTGTTCCCGCTGCCAGCTGCCGCGCTGCGGAGACCACCGTTTCGTCCGGCCACAGGGGCTTGGGGGCCACGATCCGTACGTCCATGCCGAGCAGCGCACCGGTGACCAGGAGCGAGTTACCCATGTTGTAGCGGGCGTCGCCGAGGTAGGCGTAGGTGATGTCGCCGAGGGGCTTGTCACAGTGTTCGGTCATGGTGAGGACATCGGCGAGCATCTGGGTGGGGTGCCACTCGTCGGTCAACCCGTTCCACACGGGCACACCGGCGTAGGCGGCCAGCTCCTCGACCACTTCCTGCCCGCTGCCGCGGTACTCGATGCCGTCGAACATCCGGCCGAGGACACGGGCGGTGTCCTTGACCGACTCCTTGTGCCCGATCTGCGAGCCGCTGGGGTCGAGGTAGACGGTCGACGCGCCCTGGTCCGCGGCCGCGACCTCGAAGGAGCAGCGGGTGCGGGTGGAGGTCTTCTCGAAGATCAACGCGATGTTCTTGCCGATGAGCCGGCGGACCTCGGCCCCCGCGCGCTTGGCCGCCTTCAGATCGGCTGCCAGCTCCACGAGGTGGCGGAACTCCTCGGGGGTGAAGTCCAGCTCCTTGAGGAAGTGGCGGCCCTTGAGGTCGATGGCCATGGGGGACTCCTAGATCGCTGCCGCGGTCGCGGTCGTACAGAAGTCTGGAAGTCTATACGACTCAACGCATCCTTATACAGATGCCTACGCGGAATGCGGATATTCACCCGGAGACCGGGTCGCGCTCGATCGGGCAGCTCATACAGCGCGGCCCGCCGCGCCCCCGCCCCAGCTCACTGCCCGGGATCTCTATGACCTCGATACCACGCTTGCGCAGGAACGTGTTGGTCGTCACATTCCGCTCGTACGCGACAACCACGCCGGGCTCCACCGCGAGCACATTGCATCCGTCGTCCCACTGCTCGCGCTCCGCCGCGTGCACATCCTGTGTCGCGGTCAGCACCTTGATGTCATCGAGCCCGAGCGCCGCCGCGATCGCCCGGTGCATGTGCTCCGGCGGGTGGTCGGTCACCTTCAGGTCCCGCTCCCCCGCGCCCGGCTCGATGGTGTACGAGCGGAGCATCCCGAGCCCGGCGTACTTGGTGAAGGTGTCGCCGTCGATCATCGTCATGACCGTGTCCAAGTGCATGAACGCCCGAGTCTTGGGCATGTCGAGCGCCACGATCGTACGGGCCGAGCCCGCCGTGAAGAGGCGCTGGGCCAGCATCTCCACCGCCTGGGGCGTGGTCCGCTCGCTCATCCCGATCAGCACCGCGCCATTGCCGATGACCAGGACGTCGCCGCCCTCGATGGTCGACGGATATGCCGCCTGCCCCTCCGACCAGATATGGAAGCCACCCTTCGAGAAAAGCGGATGGTGCCGGTAGATCGCCTCGTAGTGCGCGGTCTCGTGCCAACGGGCCGGCCAGCGCATCGCGTTGATGCTGACGCCGTCGTACACCCAGGCCGAGGTGTCACGGGTGAAGAGGTGGTTGGGCAGCGGATTGAGCAGGAAGTCGTCCGGCTCCATGACATGGAATCGCACGGAGGCCGGCTCGGCGAACCGGGCCAGGAACTCCCGCTTGGTCATACCGCCGACCAGGGCCTCCACCAGGTCGGGCACGGACAGCTCGTCGAAGGACTCGCGCAGATGGTCGGTGACGACCGGGCCGTACTCCTTCTCGTCGAAGACCCGGTCGAGCACCTGCGCGCGGGCCGCGGGGAGGACGAGCGTCTCTCGCAACAGGTCCCCGAAGAGGTGCACCTCGACACCGCGGTCGCGCAGCACATCCGCGAAGCCGTCGTGCTCGGCACGCGCCCGCCGCACCCACAGCACGTCGTCGAAGAGCAGCGCGTCCTTGTTCGTCGGGGTGAGCCGCTTCAGCTCCAGATCGGGTCGATGGAGGATGACGCGGCGCAGCCGCCCGGCCTCGGAATCCACGTGGAAGCCCATGGCATAGACAGTGCCATGAGACCTCCCCGCACCGCACCGGCCCCCGGGCCGGACCGGCCGCCATCACAGTCCGCTCCGGCCGTACGGCCCCCGCCGCTACGACCGCGGGTCGACCGGCTCCGACTCCAGCGCCTGCAGCGAGGACGGACGCCTCATCGCCGGTGTCGACGACCAGGCGGCGAGTGGCCTGGAGCAGTGTGGGTGCCGAAAACCCCGTCCATGGCCTGTGACGTGCACGTCCTTGCGAACGCCGATTGTCAGGGACCTGCTTGATGAGGACAACAAGGTTCATGAGATCACTTCCCGCCTTGGGCGGGCGTCTCCACACCCGGTCGGCCGTCGAAGTTGACCAGTCGCACGGCCGCCTCCTCAGTCCCGGCCCGGTGACGGCCGGTGTGCCGCCTCGGTCAGGAAGAGCCCGGCCAGTCCGGCGATGAGCTCCGCCCGCTCGATGACGTGCGGCAGGACGTGCGGCTGGGCGTCGGACAGGTGCCTCGGTCAGGTAATAGCTGTCGGCGAGCGGGATGAAGCGGTCCCCTCGCCCCCCAGGGGTCCTACCGCGACGTCGCCGCCGCCCGAATCGCAGTGAGCGCCGGAGGCGGCGGGGGCCTGCTGACTCGCGGCGCGGACCAGGACGAGGGTTGATCGACGATGCAGCCGGAACCCGAGTTCAAGTGGCGCGCGGTGATCCAGCACGCCCCGACGACGTGCCCGAACAAGGCGAGTCGGCGTAAGCCGACTGTACCGGGCACAGCTCAGTTCTTGCTGACGAGCGGGGGGATGGTCGGTACTTCGGGGGCGTTCTCGATGTCCTCGAGGGTCATCTTGAACTCCTCCGGGTAGGCCTCGCGCTTGGTGCGCCGGTCCGGCTCGCTGGTGCGCCAGGAGTACAGGCACTGCTGGCACTGCAGCACGTCCCACACGCCGGGAACGGGGGAGGTGTAGAGCTTGTCGACGCTCTCGTAGGCGCAGCGGGGGCAGATCATGGTGGGGGGCCTCTCTACGGGATTCGCAGCGCTGCAGGGGGTGTCGGGTCAGTGTCCGGCGGCGATCAGGCCCTGCAGCTTTGTCAGCCAGGCGGCGGTCTCCGGCAGGTCGTGGACCTGCTGGCCGTAGTGACCGCGGTTGTCCGGTTCGACGGAGTTGGTGGCGTCGATGATGAGCTTGCCGGTGATGCCCGGTGGCTGGGAGCCCGGGTCGAGTTCCAGAGGCGGGCGTGGGCGGCACGATCGCCACGCCCATCCGCGCCAGCGCGAGCAGGTTGTCCAGGTGGACCTCGCTGAGAGGGCTCTCCCGGGGGACCAGCAGCAGTCTGCGGCGTTCCTTGAGCACCACGTCCGCCGCGCGTCCCACCAGGCTGTCGGCGTATCCGGCGCGGATTCCCGCGACGGTCTTCATCGAGCACGGCACGATGACCATGCCGTCCGTCCTGAAGGAGCCCGAGGAGATCGCCGCGGCCTGGTCGCTGGGCCCGTACACCACGTCGGCGAGCTTGGCCACCTCTCGTGCGGTGTACGGCGTCTCCAGTTCGATGGTGGTGCGCGCCCACCGGCTCATCACCAGATGGGTCTCCACATCGGGCAGCTCACGCAGTGCCTCCAGCAGACGCACACCGAGGGGGGCGCCGGTCGCGCCGGTCATCCCCACGACCAGCCGCAGCATGTCAGCGGCCTACGCGGTCCCGGTGCGCGGGTGTCTCACGGCCCGAGTACGCGTAGTACTCCGACTGGGGAAGGCCGATGAAGCCCAGCAGCCGGGCGGTGAACTCCTCGTAGAACTGGTCCACGCTCTGCGGCACGTTGTAGAACGTCGGAATCATCGGATACACGGTGCCGCCGGCCTCCGTCACCTGGGTCATGTTGCGCAGGTGGATCAGGCTGAACGGGGTATCGCGCACGCACAGCACCAGCGGGCGGCGCTCCTTGAGGGTGACGTCGGCGGCCCGCTCGATCAGCGTGTTCGCGATGCCGTGGGCGATCCGCCCCACCACGCCGAGTGCGCAGGGCACCACCAGCATCCCCCAGGACGGGTAGCTGCCTGAAGTCGGGCCGCCGGCCAGGTCCTCCGGATCCCAGGTGACAACCTTCTTCGCCGGGCCGCCGAGCACCAGCTCCACCGCGTCGCCGGCCTCGTCCCGCCCTGTCTCGTGCGCGATCAGCTTGCGCCCCGCTGCCGAGACCATCAGGTCCACCTGCCCGATGCGGTCGTCCTTGACCAGCGACTCCAGCACGAACCGCGCCATCCGGGTACCACCGGCGCCCGTCACTGCCAGCGTCACATTCCGCTGATCAGCCATCTCCACGTCCCTTCCAGAAGCCCGCACCAAGGCGATGGGGGAATCGTGACTATTTCATCATTCAGCGAATAATCTGGCATATCGGAAATCAGACTTGGCGCGTCCGGCCTCCCGAGCCCGTCATCTGATCTGAGGTGGATAGCGTGCCGACGGAAGGGTCACTGCTGAACCGAGGGAAGTAGCAGATGTTCGGGCGAATCGGGCAAGCACGGTGGAAATTCCCTGGTTCGTATGCGCGACGGGGGCGATACTCGGGCGTGTGTTCCTGACGATCAGTACCATCGGTACCTCTGAGCGACCCGCGACCGACCTCGGGTTTCTGCTGCACAAGCACCCCGACAAGGCGCAGGCGTTCTCCACCTCGCACGGCACCGCGCACGTCCTCTACCCCGAGGCGTCCGCGGAGCGCTGCACGGCTGCGCTGTTGCTTGAGGTGGATCCGGTGGCGCTCGTGCGGCGCAGCAAGGGCAAGGGGCGCGGGGGCACCCCTGACGCGGCGCTCGCGCAGTACGTCAACGACCGGCCGTACGCCGCCTCCTCGCTGCTCGCTGTCGCGCTCAGCGGCGTCTTCTCCAGCGCGATGAAGGGGCAGTGCAACGCCCGCCCCGAACTCCCCGGGCAGCAGCTACCGCTGCGCATCGAGGTGCCTGCTCTGCCCGCGCGAGGCGGTGCCGACCTGGTACGGAAGCTCTTCGAACCGCTGGGCTGGGCGGTAACGGCCGAGCCGGTCGCGCTGGACGAGCAGTTTCCCCAATGGGGCGACTCGCGGTATGTGCGTCTTGTGCTGGAGGGCGGGCTCAGGCTTTCGGATGCGCTGCGCCACTTGTACGTCCTGCTTCCCGTCCTGGACGACGCCAAGCACTATTGGGTCTCACCCGAGGAGGTGGACAAGCTGCTGCGGGCGGGAGAGGGCTGGCTGGCGGATCACCCTGAGCAGAAGCTGATCACCAGCCGGTACCTGTCGCGCCGCTGGGGGCTCGCCCGGCAGGCGATGGAGCGCCTGGAGCTGCTCCGGTTGGCCGAGTCCGACGACACCCAGATCGAGGAGATCGACAACGCCGTAGACGAAACCATCGACACCGACGAAAAGCCGGTGCCACTCGCCGTGCAGCGGCGGGACGCGATCATCGACGCACTACGTGGAGCCGGCGCGAGCCGGGTGCTCGACCTGGGCTGCGGACAGGGGCAGTTGGTGCAGGCCCTGCTCAAGGATGTGCGATTCACCGAGATCGTTGGTGTTGATGTGTCGATGCGGGCGCTGACGGTGGCATCCCGGCGGCTGAGGCTGGAGCAAATGGGTGAGCGGCAAGCGGAGCGCGTCAAGCTGTTCCAGGGCTCGCTGACGTACACCGACAAGCGGCTCGTGGGCTATGACGCGGCCGTACTAAGCGAGGTCATCGAGCACCTCGACCTGCCGCGGCTGCCCGCCATGGAGTACGCCGTCTTCGGCTCGGCACGGCCCGGGACCGTGCTCGTGACTACGCCGAATGTCGAATACAACGTCCGCTGGGAGACGCTGCCCGCCGGGCATGTGCGCCACGGCGACCACCGCTTCGAATGGACGCGTGAGGAGTTCCGCGAGTGGACGTCGGGCGTCGCCGAACGACACGGGTACACCGTCGAATTCGTCCCCGTAGGACCCGACGACCCGGAGGTCGGACCGCCCACCCAGATGGCAGTCTTCAACAAGAACGCGAAGGAGGAGAGGGCAGCATGACGAACAACGGGACCAAGCGCACTCTCGCCGTGACCGACCTCTCCCTCGTGGTCCTCATCGGCGCGACCGGATCGGGCAAATCAAACTTCGCACGCAAGCACTTCAAGCCCACCGCGGTGATCTCCAGCGACTTCTGCCGCGGCCTGGTCGCCGACGACGAGAACGACCAAAGCGCGAGCAAGGACGCCTTCGACGTCCTGCACTACGTCGCGGGCAAGCGCCTCGAAGCGGGGCGGCTTACCGTCATCGACGCGACCAGCGTGCAGTCGGATTCGCGCCGTCAGCTGGTGGAACTGGCCCGGAAGTATGACGTGCTGCCCATCGCGATCGTCCTTGACGTGCCCGAGGCGGTCTGCGCCGAGCGCAATGCCGCGCGCCCTGACCGGGCCGGCATGCCACGCCATGTCATCCAGCGCCACCAGCGCGAACTGCGCCGCTCCCTGCGAGGCCTGGAGCGCGAGGGCTTCCGCAAGGTGCACATCCTGCGCGGCGTCGAGGAGATCGACAGTGCCGAGATCTCCCTCGAGAAGCGCTACAACGACCTGCGCCACCTCACCGGCCCCTTCGACATCATCGGCGACGTCCACGGCTGCCGCTCCGAGCTGGAGACCCTGCTCACCAAGCTGGGTTACGTCGACGGCGCCCACCCCGAGGGGCGTACGGCCGTCTTCGTCGGCGACCTCGTCGACCGCGGCCCCGACAGCCCCGGCGTGCTCCGTCGCGTCATGAGCATGGTCACGGACGGAAAAGCCCTGTGCGTACCGGGGAACCACGAGAACAAGCTCGGCCGCTACCTCAAGGGCCGCAAGGTCCAGCACACGCACGGACTCGCCGAGACCATCGAGCAGTTGGAGAAGGAGGACGACACCTTCAAGGAGCAGGTGCGGGAGTTCATCGACGGACTCGTCAGCCACTACGTGCTCGACGAGGGCAAGCTCGTCGTCTGTCACGCCGGCCTGCCCGAGAAGTACCACGGACGCACGTCCGGGCGCGTCCGCTCGCACGCGCTGTACGGCGACACGACCGGCGAGACGGACGAGTTCGGCCTGCCCGTGCGCTACCCGTGGGCCGAGGACTACCGCGGCCGCGCGACCGTCGTCTACGGCCACACGCCCGTGCCTGACACCTCATGGACCAACAACACCATCTGCCTGGACACCGGAGCGGTCTTCGGCGGCAAGATGACCGCGCTGCGCTGGCCCGAGCGCGAGCTCGTCGACGTACCGGCCGAGAAGGTCTGGTACGAGCCGGCCAAGCCTCTCGCCACCGAGGCTCCCGGCGGCCACGACGGGCGCCCGCTGGACCTCGCCGATGTGCACGGCCGGCGGATCGTGGAGACCCGGCACGCCGGCAATGTCGCCGTACGTGGGGAGAACGCGGCAGCGGCGCTGGAGGTGATGAGCCGCTTCGCAGTGGACCCGCGCCTGGTGCCGTACCTGCCGCCGACGATGTCGCCGACCGCGACCTCGCACATCGACAGCTACCTGGAGCACCCGGCCGAGGCCTTCGCCCAGTACAAGACGGACGGCGTCGCGAAAGTCGTGTGCGAGGAGAAGCACATGGGCTCACGCGCGGTGGCCCTGGTCTGCCGCGACGCGGACGCGGCCCGAAAGCGCTTCGGCGTGGAAGGACCGACCGGGTCCCTCTACACCCGCACAGGACGCCCCTTCTTCGATGATGTGGCAGTCACCGAGGAGATCCTGGGCCGGCTGCGCGCCTCCGCGACTGCCGCGGGTCTGTGGGAGGAGCTCGGGACGGACTGGCTACTGCTCGACGCCGAGCTGATGCCATGGTCGCTCAAGGCCTCCGGCCTGCTGCGCACGCAGTACGCGGCCGTGGGTGCCGCCTCCGGTGCTGCCTTCCCGGGCTCGCTGGCCGCTCTCGAAGCGGCCGCGGCCCGTGGCGTCGAGGTGGACGGGCTGCTGGCCAAGCAGCGCGAACGGGCCGAGGACGCGGCCTCGTTCACCGAGGCGTACCGGCGCTACTGCTGGACGACCCAGGGCTTGGAGGGCGTGCGTCTGGCGCCCTTCCAGATCCTGGCCGCCCAGGGCCGCAGCCTCGCCGCACTCCCGCATGACGAGCAGCTCGTCATAATCGACCGGATGGTCGATCACGACCGGTCCGGTCTGCTGCAGACCACCGGCCGTCTGGGCGTCGACACCGGCGACGAGGCCTCGGTCCAGGCCGGCATCGACTGGTGGCTCGAGATGACCAGCCGCGGCGGTGAGGGCATGGTCGTCAAGCCGCTCGGTGCAGTCGTGCGCAACGAGCAGGGCCGCCTGGTCCAGCCCGGTATCAAGTGCCGGGGTCGTGAGTACCTGCGGATCATCTACGGTCCCGAGTACACGCGCCCCAAGAATCTTGAGCGGCTGCGCTCCCGCTTCCTCGGCCACAAACGCTCGCTCGCAATCCGCGAGTACGCGCTCGGCCTGGAGGCACTGGACCGGCTGGCGGACGGCGAACCGCTGTGGCGCGTCCACGAAGCCGTGTTCGCCGTACTGGCACTGGAGTCCGAGCCCGTCGACCCGCGGCTGTGACAGGGCAACGCCTCCACCGACGCTGATGGGGCGGCGCTTGTGCGCCGCCCCATCAGCCGCTCGTCAAAGCCCTAAGGATACGACGGGTTCGGCCTCCACGGTCCGCCGAATCGGGGTGCCCCGCCCCGGCCCTTGCCCCTGCTCCGGCGGACCAGCGCCACGGGATCCACCTCCAGCGTCCGAGCAACGGTGCACCGCCGCTCGGACGCTCCGGGATAGAAGACGTGCGCGTCGCCGTAGGAGATCAAGAAGGACTGCGCCTTGTGCCGGTGCTTGTGCACCAGGAAGCCAAGGTCCGTGGCGAGGCGCCCGCCGCCGCCGGTGGGGGAGATCGTCAGGAACACGCCTGTGAGCATCGGGGCATCTGCTGGTCGCCGACCAAGGGTTTTCCACTCCCGAGCGCCGGACTGGCCAAGGCCCAGCGGCCGAGCACCGCCGCGAGCTCGGCTATCTCCCCCGGTCCGACGCGGCAGCAGCCGCCTATCAGCCGGGCGCCGGCCGCCTCCCACTCCCGCACCCGCTCGGGCCCGAACGTGGCGCGACCGTGCCAGTCGCGGGCGGTGGCGTCCCAGGCCTCGCCGCTGTTGGGGTAGACGGCGACCGGCTTGCCGCCGGCCTCGGCCGCGACCGCCACCGCGCGGTCGGCGTCCTCCGGCACGCAGCAATTCACCCCTACGGCGATCACCTCGGCCGCCGCGGCGGCGAGCGCGAAGGCGTCCGCGAGTGGCTGCCCGGCCCTGGTGGTGGCGCCCTCGATGGTGTACGTCAGCCAGACAGGCACCCCGATGCCCTCGACGGCACGCAGCAGTGCCTCGGCCTCGTCGGTGTCGGGCACCGTCTCCAGCGCCAGCACATCGGGCTCCGCCTCGGCCAGCGCCTCGATCCTGGGCCGGTGGAAGGCCTCCAGCTCCTTGACGCTCAGCCCGTACCGGCCGCGGTACTCACTGCCGTCCGCGAGCATCGCACCGTACGGGCCGACGGACGCGGCGACCCAGACATCGGTCCGCTCGCCCGTCGCCCGGCGGGCCAGTTCGACGCTGCGCCGAAGCAGTGCCGAGGTTTCGTCATGGCTGATTCCGTGCTTCGCGAAGCCTTCGTACGTGGCCTGGTAGCTGGAGGTGATGAGCACCCGCGCGCCCGCCCTGACATACGCCGCGTGCGCCGCCTCGATCTGCTCGGGGGCGTCCGTGAGCAGCTGGGCCGACCAGAGTGAGCCGCTGAGGTCGCAGCCCTGGTCGGCGAGCTGGTTGGACAGCCCACCGTCGAGGACGACCGGGCCCTCGGCGAGGGCCGCGGCGAGCGGGGTGATGGGAACGGACATCGCGGGTGCTCCTTGTTACTACAGCCTTGTGTGCGTCAGCCCAGCTGCGACAGCACCTGTGAGGAAATCAATTCCAGATGATCGAGGTCGTCGAGGTCCAGGATCTGGAGGTAGAAACGGCTTGCGCCCAGCTCCGCGTAGCGGCCGATCTTGTCGACCACCTCGGCCGGCGAGCCGGCCAGACCGTTGGCCTTGAGGTCGTCGACCTCGCGGCCGATGGCGGCGGCCCGCTTCGCGATCTCGGCCTCATCCTTGCCGACACAGGCCACGAGGGCGTTGGAGTACACCAGATCGTCGGCCTTCCGGCCGTACACCTCGGCGGCCTCCCGCACCCGCGCGAACTGCTTCGCCGAGTCCTCGACCGACCCGAACGGGATGTTGAACTCGTCTGCGAAGCGGGCAGCGAGCTGCGGGGTCCGCTTGGCGCCGTGTCCCCCGATCAGCACCGGCACCTTGCTCTGGGCCGGCTTGGGCAGGGCGGGCGAATCCTTCAGCCGGTAGTACTTCCCGTTGAAGTCGAAGTTCTGCCCGACCGGGGTGGCCCACAGACCGGTGACTATCTCCAGCTGTTCCTCCAGACGGGCGAACTTTTCCTTGGGGAAGGGGATGCCGTATGCGGTGTGCTCCTCCTCGTACCAGCCCGCGCCGATGCCCAGCTCCACGCGCCCGCCCGACATCTGGTCGACCTGGGCCACCTGGATGGCGAGCACTCCGGGCAACCGGAAGGTGCCGGCGGTCATCAGCGTGCCGAGCCGTATCCGCCGGGTCTCCCGGGCGAGCCCGGCGAGGGTTATCCAGGCGTCGGTCGGACCGGGCAGCCCGTCGGAGGGGCCCATCCGCAGATAGTGGTCGGAGCGGAAAAATGCATCGAAGTTGAGTTCCTCCGTTGCCTTGGCGACGGAAAGAAGGGTGTCGTAGGTGGCCCCCTGCTGGGGCTCGGTGAAAATGCGAAGATCCATGGTCCCATCCTGCACTCCCGTACGAAGAAACGGACTGGTCAACCGGACATCCCGTGACCGGCCCAGCGCGTCCGCGCACGCCGGCGCCCAAATTCCTGCTCCAGCAGATGGAAGAGCTGATGGCCGCGCTCAACGCGGACCTGACGGACCTCGACGCGGATCTGCAGGCCTCAGGCGCCAGCCCCTCGGCCCGGGAGGACACCGGCCGCGCCTGATCCGGGGCCGCCCGCTCATTCGGTGCCGTCCTCACCCTGCAGGCCGGCCTCGACCTCGCGGAGCAGCGAACAGACCCGGTCCTTGGAGTCGTCGGCGGCGTCGACGGCTTCAATGCACTGCCAGTACACCGCTTCGTCCTCGGCCGAGCAGGCCATCGACACAAGCGCCACTCCCAGTTCCGACAGCAGGTCCCGCAGCTCACGCAGGGTCCCGGCAGGTTCCCGTACCTCGGTGAGTATCGCCGCGCGGACCGAGCTGACGCGGGCGCCCGGCGGCCCCGCGGAACCGCAGGCGCGGCTGCCCGCCTCGCACACCGAGAAGCCGCCCGCCCGCAGCTCCGGGCTGCCGTGCTGCGCGAGATGGCTGCCGACCGCCTCGGCGAGCGCCTGGGTCTGCCAGGCCTCCGCGATCAGGTCCTGCTCGCCCCACGCCGACTTCAGGGCACGCCGGGTGTCCCGGATCAGCCGTACCGCGTCCATGGTCCACTCCCCCCTGCCGGCGATGGTCCGGTGATCCGCCGACTGGTATCCATCGTGACGCAGAGTGACATATCTTGAAAAGGGGGTGCCGACCGCCTGTGGATAACTCAGTCGGCTTTCGGGGTGAGTGACCCTCTGTCGCCGTCCTCCGGTACCGGAAAGCGCAGCTCGTTGCGGTCGATCTTCGCCGCGAGAGCGGCGAGCACATCGATCCCCAGCCCTCCGCAGAGCTGCAGCAGATAAGCCAGCACATCCGCCACCTCGTCCCGCACCCGGTGCGCGGAGTCCGGGTCCTCCATCACCCGGGCCGCCTCCTCCGGGGTGAGCCACTGGAAGATCTCCAGCAGCTCCGACGCCTCGACGCTCAGCGCCGCGGCCAGATTCTTGGGCGTGTGGTAGGGCTGCCATCGGCGGGACGCCGCGAAGGCGGCGAGCCGGCGCTGCAGCGCATGCAGATCCTCGGTCACACCGCCAAGGTTTACCGCATCCCGGCAGCCACCCGCTCCGCGGCCTGGGCCGGCACCAGTGGCGCCCGCTCGAACCCCACCACCGACAGCCCGGCGATTCCGTCCGCGACGGCGGCATCGTGCACCGTACCCAACAGCCGGATGTGCCCACGATCGGCGGCCATCCCCGCCAAGGCGAGCAGCTCACGCGTCTGCGCACGGTCCAAACCGTGGTCCAGACCGTCCGCCAGCACCGTCAGCACCTGGTCGGCATCCGGCACCTCACCCTCCGGGGTGTCCACCTCCAGCACCCCCGGGCCCGTGAGCAGCACCAGGGCGAGCGCCAGGAAGCGCAGCTCCCCGTCGCCCAGCCGGTCGACCGGGACCAGTCCGAGCGGCCCCCGGTCGACCGCCGCGATCACCGCCTCGCCGCCAGCTCCCGTGCCGGTTCCCGACACCGGAATGACGGTCAGTCCCTGGACCGGCGGGGCGCAGACCGCCCGTGCCGCCCGCACCAGCGCCGCGTGCCGGATGCGGCACTCGCCCTCCGTCCTGCGCAGCACCGCCGACAGGTTGTCGCACCCGCCCCGCAACATGCCGTCACCAACCGCCACCGGCCCCCGCATCCGGTGCGGCCGCGGGTCGACCGGGAACACCCCGCGCAGCGCCACCACCACCTGTTCGGCGGCCGCCAGTACCAGCCGCTGCCCGTCGGTCCGGCCCGCCACCCGAAGTGGCAGCATCGCCGTGGCCAGCCGGTCGTCCGGCAGCGGCGCCCGCGTGACCGGCACGAGCCCGGCCGTGTGCCAGGCCGCCTGCACCTGCCGCCGCCCCGGATCGCGCAGCGCCGTGGTCAGCAGCGTCTCGCCCGCCCCCGTCAGCCGCTCGCCCACGATGCGCAACTCCGGTTCGGTCTGTACGGCGACATCGAGCCGCACCGGTCCCACCGGCCCGTTTACCGTGCACCCGACGCGGAACCCCCGCCTCCCCTCCGCGTCCGGCTGCGCCCCGTGGGGCACGCATGCCGCCACCCCGCCCCGTACCGTCCCCGACTCCTCGAAGGCCTCGGCCAGCTCCTCTCCGCCTGCCAGCCGTCCCAGTGCCGCCAGCGCCTCCAGAACGCTTGACTTCCCGGTCCCGCTCACCCCGGCCAGCAAGGTGAGCGGCCCGAACGTGAAGCTCGCCCCCCGGTGTGCCTTGAAGGCGGACAGCCGCAGTTCGGTGACTGCCGGCCGGTCACTGTTCGTGGTCATGCCCGCGAACGTATCGGCGCCGCCTCCTGCCGAACCGTTCCTCCGGTCGGGCCTTCCTCCTAACGGACGACCAGCGCGAAAGCGTTCGCCTCTGCCGGCGAACACCGCTGCGGCTTAGTGTGGCGTCGTGACGCGATACGTTGTGCTGCTGCGCGGGATCAATGTCGGCCCCACCACGAGGCTGCCCATGAAGGAACTGCGCGGGATGCTGGAAGCCATGGGCGGGGAGGGTGTCCGCACGCATCTGCAGAGTGGCAACGCGCTCTTCGACCATCCGCCGGCCCCGCCCCGATGGCTCGCCGTCGACCTGGAGCAGCGCATCGCAGCCGGACTTGGGCTCACCATCCCCTGTATCGTCCGCGAGGCGTCCGACCTGCGTCGCGTGATCGACCGGAATCCGTGCGACCTGACGGACATCGACCCCGCGCGTTTCCTGGTGACCTTCCTGTCCGGCGCGGTTGACGCGGAGAAGCTGAAGGACCTGGCCCCGGCCTCCTTCGCGCCGGACGGCTTCCAGCCCGGGGAGCGTGAGATCTACGTGCACTGTCCGGCCGGCGTCCAGAAGACGAAACTCTCGCATGCCTTCTGGGAGAAGCGGCTGGGTCTGACGGCCACGGCCCGCAACTGGAACACGGTCACGAAGCTGGCCGCTCTGGCGGAGGCGGAGTAGGGCACAGCGGGGCTTGGTCAGTTCAGGTCAGTTCAATTCAGGTCAAGTCAGGCCAAATCGGGCAAGGTGTCCTGAGCTTGCCGACGACCTGATGCGGGCACAAGCCGGCCGGGCAGCCCGGGCCTGGCGGCGGACTGCTCCGGGCCGGGCCGGGTAGCTGACCGAACACCAGACCGACCACCGCGCGGCCGGGTCGCCCCGGCTGCGCGCAACTGTCCCGGGAGTCCCATGCCCATCAGCCTGTTCACCGCCCGCCGTCTCCGCAAAGCCGCGCGGGAGGTCTTCGGGTGGGACCGTCTGCGCCCTGGCCAACTCACCGCGATGAAGGCGGTCATGGCCCGCCGGGACGCCATCGTGGTGATGCCGACAGGGTCGGGCAAGTCGGCCGTCTACCAGGTGCCGAGTCTGCTGCTCCCCGGTCCGACGATCGTCGTGTCACCGTTGATCGCCCTTCAGCGGGACCAGGTCGCCGGACTGCTGCGGCGGGGCGGCCAGAGCGCCGTGGCGGTCAACTCCACGATGACCAGGACCCAGAACGAACAGGCATGGCAGAGCATGAGCTGCGGCGACACCCAGTTCCTGTTCCTGGCCCCGGAACAGCTGGCCAAGCAGGAGGTGCTGGAGCGTCTGGCCGCGCTGAAACCGTCTCTGTTCGTCGTGGACGAGGCGCAGTGCGTGTCCTCCTGGGGTCACGACTTCCGGCCGGACTACCTGAGGCTCGGGCAGGCCGCGGAGAGCGTCGGGCGCCCTCCGGTCCTGGCGCTCACCGCCAGCGCCGCGGCACCGGTGCGCGCGGACATCATCGAGCAGTTGGGCATGCGCAAGGTCCGGGAGGTGGTGGCCGGGTTCGACCGGCCCAACATCCGCCTGGAGGTGACACATTTCCTCGACGACGCGGCCAAGCGGCGGGCGGTGGTGGAGCGAGCGGCGGCCGAGCCCAAGCCGGGCATCGTCTACGCCGCGACGCGCAAGGACGCCGAGGCGTACGCCGCGGAGCTGGGCGAACTCGGCCTGGACGCCGCCGCCTACCACGCGGGCACCCGGCCATCCGACCGCGCCACGGTGCACGACCGCTTTCTGGCCGGCGAACTGGACGTGGTGGTGGCCACCTCGGCGTTCGGCATGGGGATCGACAAGCCCGACGTACGGTTCGTGCTGCACGCCTCCGTGCCCGGGTCGCTCGACGCGTACTACCAGGAGATAGGCCGGGCGGGCCGGGACGGCGCCGCAGCCCGGGCGATCCTGCACTACCGAAAGGAGGACCTCGGACTGCAGAAGTTCTTCTCCACCGGGCGCCCGGATCTGGACACGATCGTGGAGGTCGCCCGCCGTGTGCGGGACCACGGGACTCCGGTGACACCGACGGAACTCCGGCAGGAGACCGGTCTGTCGGCCAGCAGGCTGACCGCGGTGGTCAACCTGCTGGAAAAGGTCGAAGCCGTCACGACAGAACGAGGAAAGGTGGCCCCGGTCCCCGGCGCCGAACCGGAGGAAGCCGGCGAGCAGGCCATGCGGCTCGGCACGGCACACGAGAGTCTGGAACGTTCCCGGGTCGAGATGATGCGCGGCCTGGCCGAGACCACCGGCTGCCGACGGCGTTTCCTGCTCGGCTACTTCGGCGAGCGGCTGCCCGACCCGTGCGGCAACTGCGACCGGTGCGAGAAGTCCGCGGGCGCCGGGACCGGCAACGTCTCTGGCCTGCCCCGCCCGCGGACCGCGTCACCCGAGCGCAGCGACCATCCGTTTCCGCCCGGCACCCGGGTCCGCCACCACCAGTGGGGTGACGGCGAGGTCCTCAGCGAGGAGGAGCAACGGATCACCGTGCTGTTCGCCTCGGTCGGCTACCGGACGCTGTCACTTCCGGTGATCCTGGACAAGACCCTGCTCACCGCTGTCCCGGAGTGACCGGGCAGCCGGCGCCCCGGGAGGTGCTCCGGTCGGTCCGGTCGGTCCGGTCGGTCCCAGCCCCGGGGTGCGGTTGAGGCTGGAGGCGTCCAGATAGTACGTCTCGCCGACCCGTATGGCGTCGGGGTCCGTCCGGACAGTCGGCGTTGAGGACGGGATTGCGGTACAGGGTGGACACGGTGGAGACCTCCGGTCAGCGCAGGGTCAGCCGGTACGTCAGCGGCGTACGGCCGGTGATCAGGACGCGAATGCCGTCCGGGGTCAGGGAGCCGCCGAGCCAGGCGTAGCGCTCACCCGGGTCGACGACCGGTGGCTGCTTGCCGCCCTTGCCGTTGCCGGGGCCGAAGACGATGCGGTCCTCCCCCACCGTGTACTCGGCCGTCCCGCTCGCCAACTGGTAGGTGCCGGGGGCGCCTTCGACCGGCTCCAGGCCGTCGCCGGTCAGCTCGCCCCCGCGCCGGAGGCACAGCTCCAGCGCGAACGGCACCTCGGACCCGGTCTGGGCGAAGGACAGGTCCCAGCCGCCGCCGGCGTCTCCCGCAGCCGGATCTCCGTACGGAGCGTCCGGTACTCCCGCTCGCGGTGCGGGAAGTCCATCGCCGACCAGAAGCGGCCGTCGTCGGTGAGCCGGTAGCCGCCGTCCTGCCGCCGGTGGCCGGGTGGCAGCGGCTGGCGGTAGGCGCCGCGCACCTCGGCGGACAGCCGCCATCCGTCTTCGGCGCGCTCCAGGCCCTCGGCACGGAAGTGGCCGAGGGAGAAGAACCGGGGAGCCAGCCGCAGGGAGTCGAGGATCGCCGCACCCTTGCGCATCCTGAAGAACGTCGGGGTGGTGGACAGCCCCGAGGAGATGGCCCGGACCTCGGGGAAGTCCGTGCCGCCGAAGACAGTCGCGGTGTTCCGGCCGCGGCGTACGCGGACCAGCCGGCAGCTGTCGTCGTGGTGCTCGAAGTCCGTGGGCGCGGCGGTGGGCTCGGGGAGGTGGCGGGCCAGTTCGGGGCGGTCCAGCACCTCGGCGAGCCGGTCGCCGGCCGGGGTCTCGCCGAAGGTCTGGGCCGGGCCGCGTTCGCCCAGGAACGTGGCCACCGCGGCGAACCGGCCGTCGCCGTCGCGGATCGCCAGCTCCCGGTACTGGAGCCAGAACTCGGGAAGGTGGCGCAGCGCGGCCTGGTCCTGACGCCGTGAATGTACGCTCTCCACCTCGCCGTTGGGCTCGATGAGGTACAGGCCGGCGGTCAGATTGGCCCGTACGTATGCGTACAGGTCTTCGCGTCCGAGGAGGGGGCGATTGTCAGCAGGGCCGGATTGGTGACGGATGCCGCGTAGTTGGGGCTGCGCTCGCTGTACTCGCCGCCCGGCAGCTGGTCGATGCCCTCGGCGAGCCAGTCGTCGATCCGGCGGGTGTAGGACGGGTCGGGCCACCGGGCGTGGATGCGGGCGAGGGCCGCGCAGACCAGCCAGCGGTGGTTCGGTGTGTGCACACCGCCGGTCGCGAGGCCGGGACCCGCCGTGCGGAGAATCCACCCGACCGTGCTCCGCAGCCGCTCGGTGGACGGGTGTGCGTCCCCCCTGGGAGGGCTACCGGATCGCCTTCAACGGCAGTGCGGGACGCCTCGAACTGCTCGTCGAGGAGTCGACCTGGACCCGCCCCCAGGCACGGACGGACGGCGCGAGCGCGGTCATGCACGGCGCGGCGGTCGGCGACGAGGCCGGGCGCACTCAGCTGCTGCTGCGCCGGTTATGGGAGCGGCCGGGCGAGGTGAAGGTCGCGACGGGAGAGGGCGGCCACGGCGGGGGCGATGTCCGCATGCTCGAGGACCTGTTCGGCGGGCGGACCCCTGGCGGGGCGGACCCCCTCGGCCGGGCGGCAGGCGTGACCGACGGGGCCCGGTCCCTGGTCACCGCGCTGGCCGCGAACCGGTCCTTCGACACGGGGCTCCCGGTGAAAGCCCGGGATCTGCTGGATGTCTGATTCCGGCCGGGCGCGACCGGGCGCCAGGTCCGTACTTCGCGGGCCGGGTCCGGGTGGTGCGCGGGGGCAAGAAGCTGGCGAGCACCCGCCACCACCTGGACCAGGCCCAGCTCAGCGGGACCCGGTGGCGGGGGCGGTGCGAGGCTGCGCGGATGTTCCTGCGCGCGGCGGTTTGAGTTCCTGGCGGTCACAGCGAACTTGTTGGGCACGTAAGCCCCGTAGCCGAAGACGCCGACGAAGCCCGCGGCCGAGGAGATGCAGGTGATGCTGCCGTGGCTGGTCGTCATGAGATCCGGGATGGCCTCTCGGACCGCGAACAGCGTGCCGAAGTAGTTGACGTCCATGTGGCGGCGCTGATCGTTGGCGGTGAGGTCGGCGAAGTAGCTGGGTTTGGTGATGCCGGCACAGCAGATCAGGGACCGCACCGCCCCGAAACGCATCCGGGCCTACTCGAAGGCGGCACGCACGTCCTCCTCCCGTCGTACGTCGGCGGGTGCGACGCTCGGGCCGGGTGGTTGACGGCTCTGTCAGCCGCGCGCCGCGACCGCGGCCATGAAGCAGGCCACTTCGTCCGAAGTCGGAGCCGAGGCGGGGCCCTGGGCGGTCACCGCCAGCGCGGCGGCGGCGTTGGCGGCCCGTGCGGCGGCCGGCGGATCGACGCCGCGGGCGAGCGCGGCGACGAAGGCGCCGGTGTGGGCATCGCCCGCTCCGTTCATGTCCACCGCGTCCACCGGGAATCCGGCCACCCGGGTGACCCCCCTGCCCGGCAGCGCGAGCAGGCAGCCGTCCGGTCCGGTGCGCACCAGCACACACTGCCGTCCGGTGCGCGCGCTCAGCGCGAGTGCCGCCTGCCCCGGGTCGCCGCGCCCGGTGACCGCCGCCGCCTCCCGGGCGTTGCAGGTCCACCAGTCGACCCGGGGCAGCAGCCGATCGGTGACCTCCGGCGGGATCTGCCCGACCAGCGGCCCGGGGTCGAAGACCACCGGCACAGTGTCCGCCAGCCGGTCCAGCCAGCCCATCAGCGCCTGACGGTTCATCGGGTACAGCATGCTGTACCCGGACAGGTAGACGATGTCCCTTGGCCCCGCCGTGAGCGGTGCCAGGTCATCATTGGTCATGGTGGCCTCGGCGCCGCGGCTGGTGAGGAAGGTCCGCTCGCCGCCGCCGTCCACCGCACAGACCACGAAGCCGGTGTCAAGGCCCGGTTTGGGCGGCTGGAGCACCGCCACCCCGGTCTCCCGCAGCGCGGCGCGCGCCCGGTCGCCGAACAGCCCGGTGCCGTGCCCGCCTGCGTAGACCACCGGGAGGCCCTGCCGGACGGCCGCCACGATCACATTGAAGCCGCCTCCGGGAGAGACGTCGGTGCCGGTCGCCAGCACATCGCCGCCGTGCTCCGGCAGCACCGGCACGTTGAGGGTCAGGTCGATCATCACATTGCCCAGGTGCAGCAGCCGATCGTATCTGCGGGTCATCGCGCCGCGCCCGCCTCGCCGCCGTGCCGTAGCCGGATCTTCAGCAACGCCGCAGCGGTCTCGTCGATCGGCAGACCGTTCACCCGCTGGATGACGCCCCGGGCCTCGGCCGGGAAGGCGTCCGCCCCGTGGCAGGCTCCGGCGATCGCCCCGGTGATCGCCGCGATGGTGTCGCAGTCGCCGCCCAGCGAAGCCGCCAGCAGACAGGCGTCCCACGGTGCGTCAGGACGCGTGGCCAGCACCGCGAAGGCAGCCGGGACGGATTCCTGGGTGGCCAGGCTGGTGCCGACCAGGGTGTAGATCAGCTCACCGGCCTCCGCCGGCGACCGCCCGGCGACCAGCCGCGTCGCCCAGCGGATACGGGCCGCCACATCGGCCGCGGCGATCCAGTGTCCGTGCTGTCCGCCGATCCGGGCGGCGGCCTCGGCCTGCTCGATGGCCTGGGGCACATCGGCCCCCGCGATACCGGCGCTGACCGCGGCGGCCACCGCGGCCGCCCCGGCGAGCGCGACGCCGGTGTTGTGCGTCGGGCGGCTGGCCTCGACGACCTGGGAGACCAGGTTACCCAGGTTCGAGCCCTCATTGGCGATACCCACCGGGGCGATCCGCATCGCGGCGCCGTTGGTGGTGCCCGTACGGCCGGACTGGTCGGTGTCGGCACCGTCCAGCAATTCCTGGATGGCGCGCCGGGTGGACGGCCCAAGCAGGTCGAGCGAGCCGCGGGCCCGCATCGACTTCTCCCAGGCCGCCAGCCGCCGGGCCAGCTCGATCGCGTCGACCCATCCGTCGCCCTCGATGAGCAACTGCGCCAGCAGCATCGCCTGTTCGGTGTCGTCGGTGACCGATCCGGCGGGCATCCCGGCCGCGAGCGGCTGATCGGGCGGCGCGGGCTCGAAGCCGGTGAGCAACGGGCCGTAGCGGGTCACGATGTCGGCGCGGGAGAAGCTCTGGGTCGGCATGCCGAGCGCGTCACCGATGGCGAGGCCGTAGAGGGCGCCGGACGCCCGGGAGAAGATATCAGTCATTCTGTTGCTCGCTGAAGGTCAAGGACAGCTGGAAGTGGGCCGGGTCGAGCAGGCTGTCCACGTGCTCGACAAACGAGTCGTCCGCCGTCCAACTGGTCCGCTGGGTGTTGAGGAACCACTCCCCCGCTCCGCGGCCGAGCAGCTCCGCCTCCCGGGCGTCGATCGGGCGTCCGGACAGCCGCTGCTCGCCGTGGTCCATCCACAGGCCCGCCTGGTTAAGCACCTCGGTGAGTGAGCCGCCCGCGAGACCGGTCCGTGGCAGTTCGCGCAGAGCGCCCACCGCCGGAACCCAGCTGCGCTCGTAGGAGACCAACTCGGCCGCCGCTCCCCGGACCCGCTCGATGAGGATCAACTCCGGGGAGTCCAGCTCCAGCCGGGCGGCCAGTTCCTCGTCCCGGGCCGCCGTGATGCCGAGGACCCGCACCTGGGTCTGCACCCCCTGCGCGGCGAGGGCATGCGCCCAGCCGAGCCGGGAGTTCATCGGGCGGCCGTCGAACAGCACGAACGAGCCCTTGCCGGTCCTCGTGGTGATCAGCCCGGCCTCGTTCAGCTCGGCCAGCGCGATGCGTACGGTGTTGCGGCTGACCCCGAAGCGGCGGGCGAGGGATACCTCGCCGGGCAGCTGCTCGCCGCGCGCCATTCGGCCGGAGCGGATCTCCCTCTCCAGGCTGGTGGCGATCCGCTCATGCTTGAGCCGTACGTTCTCTCTCACATCATGTCCGTCCATCGCGCCTTACGCTCTCCTGCCGGCTCACGCCGCGCCGGGTCACCGCGGCCGGTCCGAGGATGTCCTCCAGCCCCACCACCTCGATCAGCGGGGCGTAGAGCCGGAGGATGCCGAGTGCTTGTTGATGGGCCTCCCGGCTGGAACCGGCGCACGCGTCGGCGACCACCTGGACCGCCACCCCGGCGTCCGCCGCGGCCACCGCGGTCGACAGCACACAGCAGTCGGTGGCCACTCCGGCGAGCACCAGCCGCCCGGCCCCGCCCACCAGCCCCGCCAGCCGCGGCGTCCACTTGCTGAACGTCGTCGCGTCCACGGTGGGCCCCGCGTCGGCGGCGAACTCATCGACCAACCGGTAGATGTCCGAGTCCGGCGGCTGCAACGCGAACGGCCACTGCGAGTAGTACGGCCTCCAGGCCCCCACCGGTTCGTCGGGAGCGATGAACCGGGTGAAGGTGGTGCGGTCGCCGAAGGCGGCGGCCAACCGCCGTACCGGGTCCAGGATGCCGGGCAGGTCGGGCGCGAACCAAAGGCTGCCGGGGTCGGCGAAGACATTCTGCAGATCGATGACGGCCAGTCGGGCGGCCCGGGTTTCCTGGTTCATACCTGGGCGGCCGCCTCCTCGACGGCCGTGGCGGGCACCGTGCGGGCCGCGGACTCCTCAGCGGTGACCCGGGAGCGGTGCAGTACGAAGGTGACCGCGAATCCGATCACCAGGGCGAGCAGCACGCCGAGGTTGGCGTAGGCCCAGGCCCCCGTCTTGCCCCCGAGCCCCAAGGGCCCGAGCAGATAGCCCTGCCACTTGAGCCAGCCGGCGGAGGCGTTGATGACCAGCCCCCAGCCGATCGCGGTGCCGAACAGCACCACGCCGATCGGCAGCCACCGCACATCGCCGTAGCGGCCGGCCGGGCGGTAGAGGTCCACCTCGTCGTAGTCGTGGTGCCGCAGAGCGATGTCGGCCAGCATCACACCGCACCATGCGGCGATGGGCACGCCCAGTGTGATGAGGAAGCCCATGAACTGGTCGAGGAAGTTGTGCGAGAAGAAAACGATGTACACGGTGCCCGCTGTCATCAGCACGCCGTCGACCAACGCGGCGGCCGGGCGGGGTATGCGCAGCCCCACCGCCATCAGCGCCAGGCCGGAGGAGTAGATGTTCAGCACGGCGCCGGCGACCAGGCCCAGCACGGCCACGACGGCGAACGGCAGCAGGAACCACGTGGGCAGCAAGGTGGTCAGCGCGCCGATCGGGTCCGCCGCCATCGCCTTGCTCAGGCTGGAGGAAGAGCCGGCCAGCAGCAGGCCGAACAGCAGCAGTACCAGCGGTGCCAGGGAGGCGCCGATGGTGGTCCAGGCCACCACGCCCGCGCTGGATGCCTTCTTCGGCAGATAGCGCGAGTAGTCCGCGGCGGCGTTGACCCAGCCGAGTCCGAAGCCGGTCATCATGAACACCAGGGTGCCGATGACCTGCTGAACCGAACCGGACGGCAGGTGGCTGACAGTGCCCCAGTGGATCTTTGGGACCACCAGCACGATGTACATGATGGTCAGCACCCCAGTGACGACCGTGAACACCACCTGCATGCGCATGATCAGATCGAAGCCGATCACTCCGCCGATCACGGTCAGCGCCGACACCACGATCAGCGCGACGATCTTGGTGGAGGTCCCGCCGCCCCAGCCCAGCCGGCTGAAGACGGTGGCGGTCGCCAGCGTGGAGAGGATGATCAGCACCGTCTCCCAGCCGAGGGTCAGCACCCAGGACAGTGCCGAGGGCATCCGGTTGCCCCGTACCCCGAAGGCCGCCCGGCTGAGCACCATGGTCGGCGCCGCGCCGCGCTTGCCGGCCAGCGCGATGAACCCGCAGAGGACGAACGAGATGGCGATGCCGATCACGCCGGCGACCAACGCCTGCCAGAACGAGATTCCGAAGCCCAGCGCGAATGAGCCGTAACTCAGACCGAGAACGGAGACGTTGGCCCCGAACCACGGCCAGAACAGCTGCCGTGGACGACCGGTCCGCTCGGCATCGTCGATCACATTGAGGCCGTTCTCCTCGATGGCGAACTTCCGCGAAGCTCTGCCGTCGTCGGCCCTGCCACCTGCGCCTTTATCAGTCTCAGCCATGAGCTACCTAACCTGTCTGGACCTGTTCATTATAAGCTAGGCGTCCGTAAGGGAGCCGTCAATACCCACAGCAGCCGCGACGACTCGGCGCTGCGCGACGCTTCGAACCTCGATCGCCGCGTGGACGCACGGCCCCTGCCGTATAGCAGGGCGCCGGCCCGTCAGTGAAGATGAACCATGGATGAGTCCCGGCCCGGCTACACCGCAGAGCTTCTGAGGCACTTCGCCGACCTTCGCGACGGCGTGCACGAAAGCGCAGTCTCCCGTCAGGACAAGGAGGGTCTCTTCGCCAGGACGGTCCCGCTCCTCGATCCCTACGCGCGGCAGGCGCTCAGCGAGATCAATGACGACCTGCTCCTTGGAACCGGAGAGATCCTGGCCACCGGGATCCGCTCGACCAACGACGGCGTCGATGCGATCTGGGCCCTGACCTGGCCCGAGCAACGGGACGCGGGCATCGGCCCGATCACGCTCCGTGCCTTCTACGGTGCCGGGTTCCACCACCCGCATCTGCGCGGAGGCACCGTGCGCGACTGGCCGCTCAACGTCTTCACCGAGGAACAGGCCGCCGCGAAACTGGCGACCTTCCGGGAGATCGCGTCCGCGGAGGTGCACAACCTCGTCTTCCAGCGGGACTACCGGCTCATCCCAGCCACAGTGAAGAAGCGTCTGGGCGGGTAGCACGGTCAGCGGCTTGTCCGGTCAGCCGGTCTGTGTCTCACTGGAGAGGTCCGGAGGACAAGGAGCGGGCGCATGGGACTCATCAGCGCCGTCGGTGTGGTGTTGCACCCGCGCCGGGACTGCTCGCCCACAATCCGGACGATCACCGACTGGACCCGGGACCGGGGCGGCCAGGTCCTCGGCCTGACGGGTGAGGTGACCCGCATCGACCCTGCCGCGGTGGTCGTCACTCCCGAGGAGCTTCCCCTGCGGGCGGACCTCATCCTCAGCCTGGGCGGCGATGGCACCATGCTCCGGGCGATGCGGCTGGCGGCCGGCGGCGACGCGCCCGTGCTGGGAGTCAATGTGGGCAGGCTGGGATTCCTCGCCGAGGTCGATATCCCCGATGTACCCGATGCGTTGTCGGCCATCGACGGGCATCGCTTCTCCCTGGAGCCCCGATCCGGTGTCCGCGCGACCATCGGCGGACGGGAAGAGCTGGCTTTCAACGACATCGTCCTGGTCCGCAGCCCCGGACGCCCCTCGGCTGCCGTACAGCTGAGAGTCGAGGGGCACCCCTTCGTGAACTACGCCGCCGACGCGGTGATCGTGGCCACGCCCACCGGATCGACCGCGTACAGCTTCTCCGCCGGGGGTCCGATCGTCTCGCCGAGCGCGGAAGGACTGCTGGTCACCCCCGTCGCGCCGCACTCGGCGTTCAACCGGTCACTGTTCCTCTCCAGCGGCGAGAAACTGGCCCTCGAGGTACTTCGGACCAGCGGTGAGCTGGCGGTCGAAGCCGACGGCCGACTGGTGGGCCGGGTGTGCCCCGGTGAGACTGTCGACGTCACCATGGTTCCGGACGCGGCCACAGTGGTACGCCTGGGGCGGACGACCTTCTACCAGCGGACACAGCGCAAACTCCGGATCGCGGGCTCGGCGGAGGCCGAGCGGGCAGCGGATGCCTGGCCTCCGGGACCGGCCGGGTCAGCCAAGGGCCCGGTCGAGGTTGAACGCGGCACTGATCAGTGAGAGGTGGGTGAACGCCTGTGGGAAGTTGCCGAGCTGTTCGCCGGTTGGTCCGATTTCCTCGGCGTACAGGCCGACGTGGTTCGCGTAGGTGAGCATCTTCTCGAAGGCCAGCCGGGCCTCCTCCATCCGCCCGGCGCGGGTGAGCGACTCCACGTACCAGAAGGAGCAGATCGAGAATGTGCCCTCGGATCCCCGAAGGCCGTCCGGACTGGCTTCGGGATCGTAGCGGTAGACCAAGGAATCGGACACCAGGTCCGCGGTGAGCGCGTCGAGGGTCGAGAGCCATTTGGGATCGGTGGGTGAGATGAACTTGGCCATCGGCATCATCAGCACAGAGGCGTCGAGTACGTCGTGGTCATCGAGGTGCTGGACGAACGCGCCTCGGTCGGGGCTCCAGCCCCGTTGCATGATCTGCCGGTAGATCACGTCCCGGGTCTGCTGCCACCGGGGGAGGTCCGCGGGCAGGCCGCGCCGGTTCGCCATCCGGATGGCTCGTTCTATCGCCACCCAGCACATCAGCCGGGAGTACAGAAAGTTCTTGCGTCCCCCGCGCGTCTCCCACACGCCGTCGTCGGGTTGGTTCCAGTTGTCGCAGAGCCAGTCGACCAGGACACCGACCTCGTCCCACTGGTCGCTGCTGATGGGTTGTCCCCACTTGTCGTACAGATAGATGGAGTCGATGAGCGCTCCGTAGATGTCCAGTTGCAGCTGCTCCGTGGCGGCATTCCCCACCCGTACCGGGGCGGACCCCAGGTAGCCCTCGAGGTGGGGCAGCTCGCGCTCGGGCAGCTCGCCGCGCCCGTCAATGCCGTACATGATCTGCAGCGGACCCGAGGGCCCGATCTCATGCATGGTGCACCGCTCGGACAGGAAGCGCATGAACGCCTCGGCCTCTCCGGTGAAGCCCAGCCTGAGCATGGCGTAGACGCAGAAAGCGGCATCGCGGACCCACACGAACCGGTAGTCCCAGTTGCGCTCGCCGCCGATCTGCTCGGGCAGACTGGTCGTCGGGGCAGCTATGAACGCACCGGTCGGCGCGTAGGTGAGCAGCTTCAGCGCGAGCGCCGAGCGGTGCACCATCTCCCGCCACCGTCCGTGGTAGCGCGAGTCGGCCAGCCAGCGGCGCCAGAACCTGACCGTTGCCTCGAACTGATCCTCCGCCTCGGCCTGGGGACAACCCCGTGGGGCGACGTCATCACTGATCTGGTCAAGGGCGAACACCGCGGACTCGCCTTCGAGGAGCTTGAAGCGCGACCGCACGTCCGGGCCGTTACTGTCCAGCGGCACGGTGGCGGTCAGCGACAGCGACAGGCGCTCGGACCGGAACAGTGCCTCGTTGCCCAGCAGCTCCGTGGAATGCGGTTCGGCCCCGTAGCCGAAGCGGGGAGCCACCCGCACTGTGAACGGAAGCGACCCCCGGACGCAGATCACCCGCCGGATCAGCCGGTGCCGGGCCGCCCCACGTGAATCGTCGATGACCGGCATGAAGTCCTGGACCTCGGCCACCCCGTCCGAGGCGAAGAACCGTGTGATCAGAACGTTGGTGTCGGGAAAGTAGAACTGCCGGGTTCGCGTCGGCACATCGGCGGCCAGCTCGAACGATCCACCCCGGTTCGCGTCCAGAATGGAGCCGAACACACTCGGTGAGTCGAAGCGCGGGCAGCAATACCAATCGATGGTGCCGTTGGTGCCCACCAGCGCCGCTGTGTGAAGATCGCCGATCAGGCCGTGCTCGGCGATCGGCAGATAGGGCGAGACGCCCACTCGCTCGAATCCGGCGTCTGCCATACCGACCTCCCTACGGCAGCGGAGCCGACACTGCGTAGTGCCTACCCGTGATCCTAAATCTTCACGGCCGCGGATGCTATTGCAGCCCCGTAGCGCTCCGGACCGGCATCCCTGGTCTGACCTGACGTACTCAAGCGGCGCCGCGTTCGGCAAGCAGCCGGGCGGTGGGTGGGTGGCCCAGGCGTCCAAGTCGACGGAGTTGGCGACGTGAGCCCAGCGCTGGTCCTCCGGGATCGGAATGCTGTTGATGTAGTTGCCGGAGACCACGCCGCCGGGGTCGGAGCTCAGCGTGTAGATGGCACCGCCGTCCGCCTGCAGCTTCATGATGTCGCTGATCTCGTTGTCGCTGACCACATTGTTCTGGCTGGTGGTCGGGGTGGTCCAGACCGGGACACCGGAGTTGCCCGGGT
>NZ_SUMC01000092.1 GCF_005047355.1 Actinacidiphila oryziradicis | reverse complement strand
ATCCCGCATTTCGCGGCACGATGACGATGACGACCACGCTCACCGATGCAGGCGGCGGCACTGATGTCCTCGTTGTGCACGAAGGGATTCCTGACAGTGTGCCCGCCGCCGACAATGAGACGGGCACACGCATGGCACTGGCAAACCTCGCCCAGCTCGTTGAGGCGAACAAGCATGGGCGATCAGCTGAGCGGGGGCGGGGCAGCGGCAGCTCCGTAGGTAACTGAGGGGACGCGACTACTCGTCCCGGTTCTCTATGAGAGTGCAGGCCAGTTCGTGGAACAGGTCAGCGTTCTGCTCCTCCTCGGCCAGCCGGTCGCCGACGAAGGCGATGAGGTGATCGGTGTCGGCGTCCCGCGCCGGCCCCCAGTAGAGTCAGAACTCACTTACACGCTTTTCGGCGCGCCAAGAGGGGTCGGAACTCACCTACCACTGGCCTCAACACTCACTGACAGAGCCACCGGCGGGAACCGCGGCCCCCTCCGGGCCTACCTGACCATCGAACAGTCCTTCTGGACACGCCACACTGCGTACTGCGGAGAGCAGCTCCCGCTCCAGCAACGCGACCGTGGAGAAGACCGGCGGCTCCGGCATCACCGAACTGCGGTTCCTCTACGAGAACACCCCGCAGGCCGCCCACCAGCGGCGCAGCCGCCGCCACACCGGCGCCTGCCGCCTGAACCTGGCAGGCCGGATTCCGACGGAGCTCGCTGGCCGCTACTACACCGACCGCTTCACCGCCGGCGACATGGACCTGGTTTTGATCGGCCGGACCTCCGACTACAGCACCTTCGCCCAGGGCGCAGCGGCGGACACCGCCACACCCTGGTGTCGTGCCGGGTGTAGAGACGGGACATTTGAGTGCGTCTCATCGGAGTTGCGCGCGTGTCATGGCGCGCTTCGCTGTAAGCGGGTGGGGAACATTTGGGAGCCGGAGTCGCGATGGGGCTGCGGTCGGCACGTCAAGGACATGCCGTGGCATGGGATGGAGGAACGTGGCCAATGGCAACAGGCAAGGTGAAGTGGTTCAGCGCGGACAAGGGCTTCGGTTTTATCACACGGGATGACGGCGGCCCGGACCTGTTCGTGCACTACTCCGCTATCCAGACCAGCGGCTTCAAGGAGCTGAATAAGGGAGACGTGGTCAAGTACGAGGTAACCCAGGGCCCCAAAGGCCACGAAGCGGGAAACGTCGTTCCCGCGACGTAGAACACGGTCGGCTGGCCGCGCCGTCGTCGACCACCAGGCCCTCGCCGCCGCGTGCTGCCGCGCGTGCTGCATCACAGCCCACCGCACCTGGCCCGGCGAACTCACCGACCGCGCACCGCACCTCTCGGACCGCACCCGCGCTGCGCAACCCCGCCACCCCGGGGTCGACGGCCCGCGCCTTGGCCTCCCCGAACTGGCGGCGGGCCGTCGGCGGTGAGCGGCCTGCATTCCCCTTGGCGAGGCACCCCCCAGCCTTCGTCGGGGCCGGAAGCGGGGGGAAGGAGGCGACCCGCTCGGCAAGGGGGTAGAAGGCCCCGGTCGGTGAGCGGGCCTCGATGACGCCGTCGGTGTAGAGCACGAGCATGT
The DNA here is from genome assembly GCF_005047355.1 of Actinacidiphila oryziradicis. Lineage (GTDB taxonomy): Bacteria > Actinomycetota > Actinomycetes > Streptomycetales > Streptomycetaceae > Actinacidiphila > Actinacidiphila oryziradicis. The sequence continues at coordinate 26,257 of NZ_SUMC01000092.1, read as the reverse complement.
CGCCCTACAAAATCCGGTTGCGCGTCGTGCGTGCGGGGCGGCGGGCCGGGTCCGACGGTGAGCGGGCCCCGGGGTTTCACCCACTCCCCTCTTGCGCGCGGCAGGGGGCGGAACCGGTTCTGCGGCCAGGTCTCCGGCGTGTCCTGCCGTCGCATGCTGCGTTGATCCCGGGCATGGATGTCCTCTGCGATGATTCGCTGGCCTCGCTCCATCCGCGCGTCGTCGTCGTTGAGATGCGGGGGCCGATGGAGGAGGTCATCGCGGTGCAGGCCTGGATCGCGGGCCGGGCCCTGTACTGCGACACGACGATCCTGGGCGTGTTCGGCGACAAGGTCAGCTGCCGCATGAACGTCGTCGTCGGCGAGGAGTAGGGGTGCACCGGTTCGGTGGTCGAAGTTCGCACGCTTCGGGTTCGCGGCCGGCTTGGTCCGTCCCGAGTCGTGCTCACCTCGATGTTCTGGGACTCCGAGGCGGCGCGTGGCCCTTCACGTCCGTGTGTACTCGTGGCCTTGGCCACAATTGCACTGGTAGATGCCGCTTTCGGGCACCTTCTGGCCGTGGCGATAGGAGTCCCGGTCGTTCGCGATGCCTGTGTAACCCCGCTCGCTGTACCGCGCGACCGGAAGACTGGCAGGGGACCGGTGCCTCCCGGCCTGGAGAGACCCCGACGGCCGAAGGCCGACTCCCGCCTCCACTCGCTCCATCCCCAGGCCGCGGTGGAACTGCGTTTCGACGACGATGCCATGGACGACGTCCACCGCAGCACCTTCCAGCACATGACCGACGATGCATGGCCCCACGCCATGGAGGCCGCCGTGGACCTGACGCTGCTCAACCGGTACTACGAGCGCTTCGCTGACCACGCCGTGAAGGTCGCCAACCGAGTCATCTTCCTGGCCACCGGGGCCGACGTCGGCACCTGATCCGCGGAACGGTCCCTTCGCACCTGGCCGGCGGTCCACGTCGGTGCGAGAAACGCTTGCTCCAGATCACGCGGCGCAGGCCCGTGCGGGCGACGGTGAGGTCGGCTTCGAGCAGAACTCGCCCTTCTGGACGATGGGGACCGACGTGGCGCGCGGCCCGCGTGGTCCCCGGCGGCGCCGTCCTGCTCGATCGATAGACTGGGTTCACGCCCGGTCAGGCAGCCCTGCCTATCGGAGGAGATCCATGATCGTCATCACGGCGAAGTTCCGGGTACTGCCGGAGTACGCGGACCAGTGGCCGCAGATTTCTCACGACTTCACGCAGGCGACCCGCGCCGAGCCGGGGTGTAAGTGGTACGACTGGTCGCGCAGCCTGGAGGACCCCACGGAGTACGTGCTGGTCGAGGCGTTCCGCGACGAGGAGGCGGGGGTCGCCCACGTGCAGTCCGAGCACTTCAAGACAGCCCAGCAGACGCTGCCGCGCTATCTAGCGGAGACGCCCAAGATCATCAACGCCACCGTGCCCCAGGACGACTGGTCGCTGCTGGGCGAGCTGGCTGTGCCGCCGCGAGCCTGATCCGCGTCGCATCGCGCGCCAGGTCCAGCCGCTGCTCACCGGACTGCGGCAGCAATCGGTTCTCGGGGCCTGTGCCGCATGCGGCCCTCACGCCAGTCCACTGAGTCTCAGTGGGCCCGACAGGTCACCGCCGGGCCGCAGCCCGTATCAGCGCGGCCCGGGACAGGTCCGCTACCTGCTCGCGCAGCACGGCGGGCGCGCTGACGAGTACTCCGCGGATCTGGTTCATCGCCTGGGTGCGGGCCTTGACCGCGCTGCGGCGTGCGACGCGCAGGACACGCACAGCCTCCACTGTGCCTGTGCGGCTCTTCAGGCTGCCGGTGGCTCGCCCCGAGGCGACCGCTGTCGCGGCGGCGCACGCGCCCGTCCGGCCGCGTGCGTAGTGACACCCCTGGTGGGCCGACAAATCCCAAAGAAGACAGTCGAGACGTCAGTCAGGCGGTGGGTCAGACCCACCAGCAGTGCCGCTACGTAGATCATCACTGTCAGGCGGTGGCGCCGAGCAGGTGGCCGATGAGGTAGGTAGCGCCCACCGCCAAAGCGCCCAGGGCCAACTGGCGCAGGCCGCTGCGTACCGGGGAGCGGCCGGTGAGGCTGGCGGCCACGGCGCCGGCTGCGGCCAGCGCTCCGGCGGCCACGGCCAGCGCGATCGGCAGCGAGGTCAGGCCCAACAGGTATGGCAGCAGCGGCAGCAGCGCCCCCAGCGCGAAGCTCGCGAAGCTGCTGATCGCGGCAGTCCAGGCCCCCGGCAGTTTCTGGGCGTCCACGCCGAGTTCCTCCTGGACATGGACGCGTAGAGCCTGATTTGGGCACTCGGCCAGCTCGGTGGCGAAGGACTCCGCGGTGGCCCTGCTGATGCCCCGCGCGATATACGCCTCGGCGAGTTCGGCGATCTCGGCCTGCGGGTCCTGCTTCAGCGCCGACTTCTCGACGGCGACCTCGGCGTGGATCGCCTCGTTCTGCGTGATCACCGAGATGTACTCCCCGGTGGCCATCGAGAATGCGCCGGCGACCAGCCCTGCCATCCCGGTCAACACGATGGTGTGATGAGCCCCGCCGCCGCCCCCACCCCGGCGATCAGACTGGCATTGGTGACCAGCCCGTCCGTGGCGCCGAACACCGCCGCGCGCAGCCAGCCCCCCGACACGTCCCGATGCTCATGGCCAGGCCGAACCGGGCCATCGGCCCGAACCTGCTGAGTATCCTGTCTGAAAATCTTCATGATCAGCCCTGTCTGCAGGTGGTGAACTCATCGACCATCTTTGCGCAGCCTCTTCCACGTCCTCCGCACCGCAGTTGGTGAATAGCCCGAGTGCGGGGCCGAAGGAACGTTCAAGCAACCATTGGGGTAGCGAATGACAGTCGCATCACTGGTGCGTGCTTCGCTGATTGCGTTCGAACTCCACTGGAGGCAGGCCGCCGGCTGCGCTGTGCCTGCGGCGCGTTCCCAGGCGTCCCATGGATGGACCACGCCCAATCTGTCGCACAAGCGGCCGTGGGGGATGCCGATGACCGCGCCGACGAGGACCCGCACGCACACGGGGGTGGAGGAGTCGAGTAGCAGCAGGGCTGCGCTCCCGGCGAGCTGGACCACGGCACCGGCCACGAGCTTGCCGCGAACCTGGGCGTGCTGACGCTCTGGGATGAGTCCGCGAACGGGCTGCTTCGGGTCCTTCAGTCTCACGCCGACGCTTGCTCGGCAGGTCGACGGGCGGTCACAGGGACCAGCCTGGTGCCGATCCCGTTGGCGGAAGGTTCTGTTCGGCCCAGATGATCTTGCCGGGCGTGGTGTAGCGGGTGCCCCAGCGCCGGGTGAACTGCGCGACGAGAAACAGGCCGCGGCCGCCTTCGTCGGTGGTGCGGGCGTGCCGCAGGCGAGGTGAGGTACTGCTGCCGTCCGAGACCTCGCAGATCAGGACGCCCTGCCGGATCAGGCGTAGGCGGATGGGCTCCATACCGTAGCGGATGGCATTGGTAACCAGTTCGCTGATGATGAGTTCGGTGGTGAACCCCAGGTCGTCCAGGCCCCATGCCGTGAGCTGCGCGCTGACCAGGTTCCGGGCGCTCGCGACGACTGCGGGGTCGGCGGCCAGGTCCCAGGAGGCGACCTGGTCCCGGCCGAGGACATGGGTGCGGGCGAGGAGCAAGACCACATCGTCGGACGGCGGGCTGGTCAGCATGGCCCGGACCGCGCCACCGCAGACCGCATCCAGGGTCGGGCCGGGCCGGGCGAGGGCCTCTCCCAGCCGGGCGACTTCCGCGTCGATGTCCTGGCCGCAGGATCCGAGGAGGCCATCGGTGTACAGGGCGATCAAGGTGCCCTCGGGCAGTTCGAAGTCGGCGGATTCAAAGGGCAGGGTCCCGAGCCCGAGTGGTGGTCCGGTCGGCAGCTCGGGGAAGGTGACGGTGCCGTCCGGCCGGACGAGGGCAGGCGGCAGGTGGCCGGCACGAGCCATCGTGCACCGCTGGGTGACCGGGTCGTAGACGGCGTACAAGCACCTGGCTCCCATGGCCGCGGCGCCCTCGGCCTCCTCACCGTCGCCGCCTTCCTGCTCCGCGAGGCTGATGACCAGGTCGTCCAGGTGGGCCAGCAGTTCGTCGGGCGGCAAATCGAGGTCGGCGAGCGTGCGCACTGCCGTACGGAGCCGCCCCATGGTGGCTGCCGCATTGATCCCGTGGCCGACCACATCGCCGACGACCAGGGCGACCCGGGCCCCGGAGAGGGGGATGACGTCGAACCAGTCACCGCCCACACCGCTCGGAGCGCCCGCCGGGAGGTAGGACGATGCCACCTCCAGGGCGGTCCCCCCGGTCAGCTCACGTGGGAGAAGGCTGCGCTGCAACGCGAGGGATGCTGTGTGCTGGGCGAGTTCCATGGCGAGGACGGTGGCACCGTGCTCGAGCGCGATCTGCTCCCACTCCCGGGCCGTCCTGGCGGGGTCCACCAGGGCGAGCACACCAAGTACGTCAGCACCGGGGCTGGCAACGGCCACAAGCCGGCCGCCCTCCCGGATCGGCCGCCCCTCACGAAGAGCGCGGCGCAGCATCTGATCACGCCGATTCCGCGGAGCCCTGGGATATGGGTCGGGGCGGTTCGGGCCTGCCCACACCCGCAGGTTTCCGTGGCGGTCCTCAATGGCGACCGGGTACCCGGTGAGCTCGTGCACGGCACGAGCGATCCCTTCCTGCCCCTCCCCGGCCACCGCGACCCGAGTCAACCGGTCGTGGATGTGGATGGTGTGCTCCAGGGCTCCCACTGCCGCGGCCAGCGCGGCATTCGTGCCGCGCAGCTTTTCGGCAGTCGCCCGCTCTCTCGTGTGCAGCCGGGTGTTGACCAGTGCCACCCCGGTCTGTTGGGCGAGCACACGCAGCAGGAACTGCGTGGCCCGGGAGGGCACCTCGGGCGCCGACACCACGCAGTAACCGATGTGCTCGTGAAGGCCGCGCAGCGTCAGGGCCCAGCCCCACGCCTGGTCCGGGATCGTGACCGCCCCGCCGCTGGGACCAAGAGCGCAGAGTTGTGCCTCGATATCGGCCCGCACACCTTCGGAGGACGGATGCGTAACGTCGGCTTGCCACCCGTCCTCGCCGAGGTACACGCCCACCATGCGGCACCGGCTGAGAGAGGAAACCGTAGTAGCCGCAAGGTGAAGGATCTTGTCCTCGCTTTCGCTCTCGGTCATCACCATCGAGAGCATGAGCAGACCCTGCAGGTTCGACAGCTGGTCGCGCAGCTCTATATCCCCGGCTGTGTGATCGGCGGGAACGGTCGACATCACTGCCTGAAGGCGAGGAACTCGTCGGGGTCGAGGTAGTAGGGGTTGTCGAGCACCATGCCCCCGATGAGGATCTTGGGATGGGTCTTGAGCACGTCCACCAGGAACGCGCCGCTGAACCGGTCGAGCTCGTACATGCAGAGCGTTACCTGCGGATAGCCTGGCAGGAACTGGTTCAGCCTCGCCTCGTACCTCGCCAGCTCCTCGATGTGGGGCATATAACTCAGCGCCCAGGTCGTCTCTCCGATCGCACGGGTGAAGCTGAACCCGCCCTGGCGGGTTGCGTCGCTGCTGTGCTTCCAGAACTCCAGCATCGTCTCGGCGGAAAAGGCACCATCGCGCAGATAGGTGTCCTGCGAGCGGTGCACCTCCAGCTGCCGTTGAACCAAGGCCGATGCGACCTCGGCGCCAAGGGTGTCGAGTACCGCCTCAGGGTCAGTGGCGTCCACGATGCAGATGCACTTGTGGTTGGCCTGCAGACCTTCCCGCAGGTAAGGGATCAGGATCTCGTCGCGGTCGGCCAGGCTCGGGTAGAAGACACACACGTGGTCACCCGGGGAAACCTGGAGGCCGGAAGGCCCCACGGCTATGGAGTCGAGCACCATCGGTATCGCTTCCTCTCTCACCGCCAGCATAGTGCGGGGTGAGCCGTCCCGACTTGTGCGGAGTCCGCGATCGTGTTATCAGCGAACGGTCACCTCAGCCCGCCGAGTACGAACGTCGACAGACACACCGCCGAGGCATCGGTTAGCCTCACCCCATCCGCGGCATAGTCCGCAAGCCCGTCCATCAGACCGGGGCAACTCCTGTGCAACTCCAGCCGACCGCTGAGCCGCCAAGGGCGCCAAGGCGCCATGGCAGAGTTTTCCAGTGAGGCCCCAGAATCGCATTTTCGAGCGGCGCAGGGTGCCGAGACCGCGATCACGAGCGGGCTTGGGTAATGCACTTCTCCGCACCTGTGAGATCGACGAGCCGAGACTACGTCAGCTCCTGGGTCGGGTCCCGTCAGACGCTCGCCCGGGTGCCGATCACCCGTTGTGCTCATTCGGCAAAGTTGTTCTGGTGGGTTGCCCGCTCATCGGCCGGGGCCCGGTCACGTCTCTGCGTGATCAGCGGCGTTGGTGCCCGCTGGCTGCCTCGGCGGTGCGTATCCGGCGGACACGGCTGAAGACATACAGCCGGAACCGGATGTTGGGATGCACGCTCTGTGGTTACATTCTCACGTTGTGTAATGGGGGGAAGTTGGTTATTTGTCCCTGCGGTGGTCCCAGAGGTGAGATGTGGCGGGTGTGCGCGCACGGGCCCGGCGAAGGCGGTCTCGACCGTTGCCCTACGGGTTGTTGCTCCCGGTGGCGCGCGTCGCTACCCCGGCCGCCGCGTTGGAAGTCCGCAAGTTCCTTGATGTCGTGGGGATCCGGTCAACGACGGCTCCCTGCACGGATGGGCAGCGCACGGCCCGGCCGCAGTGGCGCCTTGTGGTGCTGGTCTTCGCCAAGGACGTCGCCCGGGCCAGACGTCTGGTGGACCAGTGGACGCTGCCGGCCCAGACGCCCTGACTCTGCGGCATCCTGCGCCCTCGAAGCTCCTGCCTCGCCGCTCTCCCTGCGTCTGCCGGTTACGCGCACCGGATACGCGTGGGTCCGCGTCGAACGGGAATAGCCGGGCACATTGGGTGCGCGGCCCGCACACAGGAGTCGTCATGGCGGCGACGTCGTAGCGGCCCGAGCTCACCCAGGAGGAGATCCTGCGGGCGGTGGCCTACCTGGAGCTGGTCGACCACGGCGGCGGGAGCGAGGACCCCGCGGCCGCGAGGGAGGAGTTCCACCGGGACGGCGAGGCGCTGGCCGACCTGATGGGCGAGTCCGGCGCCCTGCTGCTCGCCGACTACCTCACGCTCGTGCCCGACGAGCACGAAGGCTGCGGCGCCGACCACGTCCTGACCCCGCTGGCCACCTCATGGGGCCGCACCCCTGCGGCGCTGGTGCGCCCCCGGCCCCGGTGGCGGAGCCGCTGCCGCGTACGGAGCCGCGTGGTTCCTCATCGAGTGCATCCAGGAGCTCGAAGACCACGTCGGCCAGATCATGGCCGACGTACGCGCCGACGTGTCCACGTGGCCGGTGGCCGTGTCCGCCTAATGGGAGCGGTGAGCTGCAGCAGGCCGCCGGCGCTGGCCACGGAGCTGCAGCGCCGGGCAGGCCGCATGTGCGGCGGACCTCCCTGGTCAGGCATGGGTCTTGGGACGGGGCTCGGTGGCGGGGTGGCGCAGTTCTTCGTTGATGCGCTGGGCTTGCTCGAGCTGGTCTTGGAGGATGACGATGCGACAAGCCGCCTCGACCGGGGTGCCCTGGTCGACGAGTTCGCGGGCGCGGGCAGCGATGCGCAGCTGGTAGCGGGAGTAGCGGCGGTGTCCGCCTTCGGAGCGCAAAGGGGTGATCAAGCGGGCTTCGCCGATGGCCCGGAGGAAAGCGGGGGTGGTGCCGAGCATTTCGGCAGCCCGTCCCATGGTGTAGGCGGGATAGTCGTCGTCATCGAGAGGACCGAAAGAGTTTTCTATGGTCACTTGCACCTCTGTTATGGAACGCATCGAGGGGCCCTGGTGCCGTACGACACCAGGGCCCCGAGGACTGCAACACCATCTGTCGGCTTACTGCCGTGCCGACCTATCGTTTCCGCACCATCGCCCCGGGGGGGGGTGGGAGCGAGTGCGGGGATCGCGAATGCGTGACCGTGGGACCACCTTCCGTTCCGGGGCCTGCGGTACCCGGGCCGAACACGTGCTCGCCCGGGCGATCCTGATGGCGTCTGCCTCCTTCTCTTACCTCTGATCAACCTGATTACTGCAGTTCCTGCGTAACGCTGGCGGCCCCTGTGAGCCGCCCGGCCCGGCAGCCAGTGAGGGAGCCCCGACACGCTTCCGGCCCCGCCACTCCACTGCCGTGCCACCACCTGACGTTCCTGCATGCGCGGCAGTTCGTCTCTGCCGCGCCTCACTCGCTGTCTTGGCTACGAGGAAGACATTAACCCCCGACAAGCCCACATGTCTACTTCCGCCACGACAGATTTTCCGTGCACAGGAGGGGAGGCTTCCCTCGTCCGCACCCTCAGGAAAACTGCACCGAAAAGCGCGCCACCGGGGTTGAAGGCCGACCGGAGCGGGCACGCTGACTGCCTGGCACCGTACAGCGGGTACAACCGATACAGGCGGGAGGTACACGCTTGAACAGCACGAAGACCACCGACATCCCGATTCCCGCACCGGCCGTGGTGGTGCAAGGGGACAGCCCGGACGCCATCCACCGCACCCGCGACGCCGCCCGTGCTTTCACCGACAGCCTCACCCCGGCGCCTGACCCCACCACGGCCGACACTCTCGTCCTGGTGGTGTCCGAGCTTGTCACCAACGCACTGCGTCACGGCGGCGGCCGGTATACCCTCGTCCTGTCCGCCGGCCCAGACACCGTGACCGTCTCCGTCAGCGACCCCAACCCGGCACCCCCCCGCGAGCGCACCCCCGACCTCGACGACAGCAGCGGCGGCTTCGGCTGGCACATGGTCCGCCACCTCACCAGACAGCTGTCCATCACACCGGACCGCCCCGGCAAAACCATCCACGCCCGCCTCACCCGATAGCTCCGCCCGCAAGGCCGGAGGGGGAAGCTGGGGGCAATGGACCGGCCCACGTTCGTCGACGACTACCCGCCCGGCATCGCTCACGAGGGCGGTGCCGCCCGGTCCGCGCCCAGCGCCTTGATGAGGTCGGCTCGGGCCCGCGCAACGCGGGACCGGATGGTGACGGGGCAGCCACACACCTGCGCCGCCTCCTCGTAGGACAGGTCGAGCAACTGCGTGAGGACGAACGCGCTGCGCCGGCCGGTGTCGAGGTGGGAGAGCAGCAGTGGCCGCCTGCCGCGGGGGCCAGCAGTGGCGGGAAACCGCCCACCTGGCGACCCGGCCTGCCCGGCTCACTCCGGCGCCGTCACCGCCGGCACCGCACCCACCGCCGCCGCAGCGCTGGCGGCCGCCGTCACCGCCCGCACCTACGCCCTATCCCACCAACCCGACAGCGACGCGCTGGCCGACGCCGACCGGCTCATCGGCCGGACGGGTCCTCGGCGTACCTCGCAGCGTCCTACCCTCACAGCACACCGCGTGCCACCTGGGAATGGCCTATGAACCTCACAGCCCCAACGCCGGAGGCCGACACGACAAGCCCAGAAGCTGACAGCAGTCCGGCGTGCCCAGGCTATCGTCGACTACTCCAACTTCTACGTCGCAATGAAGGCAGCCAATTCCCGCTCGATGGAGGCCTTCGGCTTGGTGCCCACGATGGTCTTAACGACCCGCCCGCACTGATAGACGTTCAGCACCGGGATGGGCAGGTCCCTGTATCTCGCAGCGGTCTTCGGGTTCTGGTCGATGTTGAGCTTGACGATCTCGATCTGGTCGCCGTGCTCTGCGGCGATCGCCTCCAGGCTCGGGGCGATCTGTCGGCACGGGCCGGACCACTCTGCCCAGAAGTGGACCAGGACGGGCTTGTCGCTCTTGAGGACATCCTCGTCGAAACTCACGTCGGTAACGGTCTTCAGCGCCACGTATGACTCCCGTTCGCTCGACCTGTGCCCCGGGCGGTGCCGGCGGCAGGAGCCCGGGCGAGCGGCTGCCCGGCCGGCCGCAGGCCGAGGTGGACGGCCAGTATCGGGCACCCGCCATTCGCCACCTCATCACCCAGACCGACCCCGCCCGTTGCGCTAGGCACGATGCCCACCCTCGAACCCTGGACACCCAGCAAGTCACCGTCCTCGGCAACGCCATCCACAGGAGGTGCCCTATGGCCGGCATCGGCGCCCGGGTCCTGCAGCACCGGACGCGGCATGTGCTTGTGCCCTGTCTCTAGCCGTGCCGACCCGATTCGCCTCCACACCGGCAAAAAACGGCGCCGTCATGGGCGGCGCCTGGACCACCGCTGGTCTCGCCGCAGCAGCCGGTGGACAGGGGTCCGGGTGCCCGAAGACTCTCGGGCACCCGGATCAAGCAGCGGGAAAATGCTGCGTGCTGACGGTGGGCTGCACTGTGCCCGGCCTACCAGCGGCCGCCGTGACCCCAGCCGCCGTGACCCCAGCCGCCGTGACCCCAGCCACCGCCCCAGCCGTGGCCCCAGCCGCCGTAGCCCCAGCCGTCGCCGTAGCCCCAGCCGTAGCCGTCGCCCCAGCCGCCGCCCCAGTTGGGACTGTGGGCCGCAGCTACCACCGCGGTGGTAGGCGCGTGGGTAGTGGCCTGGTTGGTGGCCGCGCTAGCGCCGGCCGAAGCTCCGAGAGCGATGATAGGCGCCGCGCATACCGCAGCAACCACTCGCCTGATCTTGGACGCGCGCATGATGTCCCCTTCTTCCCAGGGGTTGAGTATCGGTTCCTCGCGCCGGAGTGACCGGCGCTCCTGCGCATCAGATCCCGCGCGCGGATCCGGTGCACCATGGTCCACCCGCCGAACCGGACCACTCGCACGAGCCGTAGCGGTCCTGCCCTCCGGCAGACCCGGCCATTTAGGATTAAATGGCGAAACTATGGAGTTACAGCTCCAGGGAGCGAAACGCTCCGTATCGCCAAAGTAAGTCTCATATCAGGCTGAAGTCAATCAAAACCACAATGATCTATAAAAGGGGCATAAGGTGATCACTCCTGGACGGCCGTGCGCCCACCAGGACCCTTGCCTGCCCGACCGGAACGGCGACCCCAATCTTGCCTCGGCACCCTCCAGGCGGCGCAGCCAGCAGTCCCACCAAGCCGTCCTCCAAGCCACCGTGGCCCTGCTGAACGAGCTCGGCTACCGGCGCCTGTCCTTCGAAGGCGTGGCCCGCCGCGCCGGGGTCGGCAAGGCCACCATCTACCGCTGGTGGCCGAACAAGGCCGCACTGGTGATAGAAGCCCTCAACGGAGAAGTCCCGCTTCGCCCCCTCCCCGACACCGGCGACCTGGAAGCCGACCTGCGCACCGCCATCCGGCTCACCGTCGAGATCACCTCGGCCATGCCCACCTGCCTGATCCTTCCGGCCCTGACCGCCGACATGATCGAGGACCCCTCCGGCACCGGACCCTTTGCCGAACTGATCTCCCCACACCGCGCATCCGTCGTGAAACTACTGGACAAGGCCCGCACCCAGGGCCGACTCCCACCGGAAACCGACACCGCCCTGATGGTCGACCTCTATGCAGGAACCGTCGTCTACCGCGCCACGGTGAGCCGAGAACCACTGGACGACGTGGCGATCGACCAGATCGTCAACCTCCTCCTGCACGGATGCATCCCGACCCGGCCGCCATCCCCCAAGCGCTCGGCCTGTCCAGGGCGAACAGGGTGAGCTGTTCCCGGTCTGGCGCCACCACCCGTTCATCACCGACAGCCCGTTCGCCAGCAGTCAGCGCTCGGTGGCTGTTTCCCCGACACGAGCGTGTGGCTGCTGCTGCTCGCCGCGCTACTGCCCGCTGTCCTCGGGATCATTCCCGTCGCGGTATTGGACGGCGTCCTGGTCCACGCGGGCTCTGCTGCCGGTCAAGCAGTTGGTCCCGCTGTGGCGCACCCACCGCGGGGAGGCCGTGATCCTGGCGGTTGACCGCGGTGGCCATCGTGGCGGTGAACATGTTCTCGGGCTGGCCCGTCGGTCGCCAAGGCCGCGTGGGAGATCTCCGACGTACATTCGCCGTCGCCGACTGCGGCGACGGGGCGATCACCGTACGGCTCACCGGAAACGTGACGTTCCTGCGGCTACCGAAGATGCTCGACACCCTGGAGGCACTGCCCGCCGACCGGCCCATCGAGCTGGACCTGACCGGTCTGTGCTATCAGGAACACGCTAGCCGGGTACTCCGCGCATGGGGGAATCGCTTCGCGAGGCTTGTGTCAAGCGATGTTGAACCGGTCGGTTCCAGTCAGCATCGGGGACGCCTTGCCCATCGACCGAACCCCGAAGTGGTGTCGGATCAGCCGCGATTCGATCCGCGATCACGGCTGATGTAACCCACACGAGCTACATACGGAGGACGGGGCTAGCGGCTGGCCCTGCTAGGTCGGGCCGAGCGGCACAACGCCCACGGCGCCACGCCCGTACGGCTCACGCCCACCGCTTGAGCCCCCGCAGTGCGCTGGCCGGTTGCCTCAGGCGGAAGGGCTCTTGAACCACAGCACGGCGCCTACGAGCGCGAGCATGGCGCAGATGAGGACGGCCACGATCGTGGTGCCGTTGTTGCTGTCGGAAGCGTCGGTCTCCTGCGCCACGGGGCTTTCCTTCCCGATCTCCGACGCGGCGGCCAACGCCCCGCTGGAGTTGGGGCTGCTGCCCGCGCCGGTACTGGGGCTGGGGTTGATCGGGGCGGCGGCCTTCAACTTGAGTACCGGAGCGGGCTTTTCGGGTTCGGCACCGCCGGTGGGCAGTTCGATCCACCGCGACACCTTGCCGTCGCTGTAGGTGTCGAGGGTCTTGAAGGCCAGCGACTTCGCGTCCGGCAGCTGCCGCACGACGATGCTGTGCTCGGCGTCCTTCCCCGGTGCGAGCGCGGGACCGCCGACGGTGTACCCATCAGCGGTGGGCCGCAGCTTCCAGCCCTTGGGGGCGTCCTTGACCGTGACCGCGTCCGGGGTGATACCCGCAGGCAACACGATGCGGATCTTGCTGAAGCCGGACGAGTCGGATTCCGCCTCGTTGGTGAAGGTCAGGGTGACGTTCTCGGCCAGGGCCTGGGCCTTGGAAGCGGTCACTTCAGTATGCGCGGCGGCGGGACCGGCAGCGGCGAAGACGGCAGCCAGCGCCGCGGCTGCGATCACACAGAGGCGTCGCACGCGGGTGGAGGGGTGTGCGGTAAGCACGATGGATTCTCTCCTCGTTCGGGCGGTCCGCGCGGGCAGGCGCGGTCCGTGAAGATCGGCAGGTTCAGATCGGTCCTTGCCAAACGGGAGGTCCCCTGCGTACGAGGGAATGGGCAAGCAGCGCCGTGCCGAGGCCGGCAACAGGTGTGGTTTGCGGAGCTCGTGGGCCACAGGGTCCGGCGCCGTGAGCCGGACGGAACAGACACCAGGTCAGCAGCCGGGCCAGGACGGCAGCGAGGGAGCGTACGAGAACCGACGGCAGCGCGGACAGCCGGCGGTCGGCGCCGTGCAGCAGCAGCGCCACCGCCACAGCCGCCAGGGCATGGGCAGCGAGCATCAGCAGGGTGCCGTGAGCGTCACGGTGTCCCGGCATGCCCAGCATCGCACCATCGTGGTGGCCGTAGACGGCCTGCACGCGGTGGAGCAGGACCTGGCCGGTCAAGGTCCCGCCGACGGCACCGGGCAGGCGGCGGATCCGCCCGACCCAAGGCAGGACGGCAAGGAAGAGGGCGGCCGTGGCGAACGACAGCGGCCCATACGGCACCGGCGCCTCGGCGGCCAGATGGTGCCCCACCGCAGCCAGGACGGCGCTCACCACCGCGAAAACGCCCGCGTGCCAACACCTCGTCGCCACCCGAACCTGCAGGGGCGACCCGGCGCCGGTTACGCGACTGCCTCTGGCTGCCATGCCCGCCCATCATCCACGTCTTCGGGCCGCCTGACGCCCGACAAGGCCGCTATACCGCCGATGGGGTGAAAGCCGGACTCACGACCGCGCATCGACGTCCTGGTCGCCAGCGTCGGCACCGGCGGCCACTCGGCCACGGCTTGGTGTGCGCGGGAATGGTCAGAAGAAGGACCTCCAGGACCCGGCCGCGGTGGCGACCGGGTCCGGCGATGCTGGCCGGTCGCTGTGCGAGCAGCTTGCTGAGGCGATCGCTTCCATCCGCTCGCAGGGGGCCACGCCCTTGGGGATGGAGCCCATCCGTGCTGGTGAGGACGGGGCTACTGGGTCAGGCGACACGTCATCACAGTGATCGCATCCCCGGAGCCAGACGAGTGAATTGGCCTGTGACCAGCATGTTCGTGTTGCTCAGGCGGCTTCCGTGAGCCTGGGCGGGGCGGGACCTGACACCTTCAGGATGAAGGTCCCCCAGCTGACGGTGGCCCTGTCCGGCAGCCGGTTCGGCGTCAACTTCAACCCGGTGGCCAACCGTCTGCGGGTGGTCAGCGACACCGGCCAGAACGTGCCTCACACCATCGACGACAAGGCCGCCCCGCTCGGCACCACGGTCGACGGCATGCTGACCAACCCGACCATGCCGCCGTCCACGGCCATGGGCGTCACCGGCGCCGCGTACACCAACAACGACCTGAACGCCGCGCCGCGACCACCCTGTTCGACATCGACACCATGGCCGACCGCGTCGCCCTCCAGCCACCCGCCAACGCCGGCACCCTCGCCCCGGCCGGAAACCTCACTGTGAACCCGGCCCGGACGCCGGATTCGACATCTACTTCTCACCCAAGCACGGCACCAACCAGGGCTTCGCCGCCCTCAGAGGACACCGCCGGCAGCTCCCGCCCCTACGAGATCAACGTCCTCACCGGGCCCCGCCCACGACCTGGGCGCCTTCCCCCAGAACCGTCAGATCACCGACCTCGCCCTGCCCCTGAACCAGCACTGGCACCCCCTGCGCGACGCGTGCGCCGGTGCGGGCGGCCGGGGCCGCCTGTCACTCGTGTGGACCGTGCCGAGGGGCGGCGGGTGACACGTGGTCATAGCGTCGGCCTGGTCCGATTCGGCTTTCTTGGGAAGGATTTGTCCATGAAGCGCATTGCCCGTGGCCTCTTGCTGGCCTGCATGACCGCTGCCGTCCTGGTTCCGACGATGGGTACGGCCTCGGCTGCTCCGGCCGTCGCGCAGGCCTCGGCGTTCGGCCACGACCGTTTCGACCGCGGGGACTGCGACCGCGGCTGTTTCGACCGCCGGGACTTCGACCGCGACCGTTTCGACCGCAGGGACTGCGACCGCGACCGTTTCGACCGCCGGGACTTCGACGACATCCGCATTCACAACGTGTGGATTCTCTGACGCAGCGGTCACGCGGCTGCGGGCATCACCCGGCGAGGGTGGTGCCCGCAGCTTTCGTGTTCCATGCCGTAGGGACCCCCCGGGCCGTCTCCGATGATAACCCGGCCCCTACGGCCGTTCTCGCTGTTTCCGGGGGCCGGTGCTACTTCGGCATCAGGACGGTGTCGACGATGCAGACGGTCGCGTTGGACGTCTGGACGTTGCCGCAGGCCACGTTGGAGGAGTCGTTGACCTTGTGGGACTCGCCCGAGCCGGTGGTGGTGAGCTTGCCCTTCTGCAGGGTGTAGAAGGAGCCGCTCTCCAGTTGCTTCGGCGTCACCTTCTCAGCCACCACGTGGTAGATGTGAGGATCTTGGTCAGGGTGGCTGTCGGGATCTTCGCGTAGGCGTCGTTGGTCGGGGCGAACACGGTGATGTTCTTGGCGTTGTGGAGGGTGTTGACCAGGCCGGCCTGCTTGACGGCGGCGACCAGGGTCGACCGATGAGGCGCCCGCAGCCGGCGTACGCCGCGGTGCTGGCGTCCGGCGTCGAGCTGGCCGCCGTCGACGGCGGCCCGGTGCCGGCCGGGAATGTCCGCACGCCGGACGGGTACCTCGTTGATGAGGGGACCGCGCGCAAGGTGGCGGAGGCGGTGCCGGCCGGCACCCGGGCCGGCCGCGAGTCCCGGGCCGGGCTGTTCGTGCGCTGGTGCAACTCCCGGGGCCGGATCCGCTCCGACCCGGGCACGGTCGCCGACTACGCCAACTGGCTTGCCGACTGCGGGCATCCGGCCGAGACGATCACCGCCTACACCACGACGCTCGCCAGCCTGCGGGCCACCGCCGGCCGCCCGCTGCTGGACTCCGAGCGGCACCTGATCCAGGGCGTCATCAACCGCCGCGCGCAACTCAACGCCGCCGGCCCGGACGGCCAGGGCGACGCGCTGCAGGCTAGGCGAGTGCACTCGGGCCGACCTGATCGCGATGCTCGCCACCCTCGACCGCCGAACCGTGCGCGGCCGCCGCGACGCTTTCGCGCTGTCGCTGCACTGGACATCGCCGGCCGGGCCAGCGAGCCGGCCGCGCTGAACCTGCGCGACCTGGAGACCCGGATCTGCGACGACGTGCTGCACGGCCTCCGGCTTGTAGACGACGTCCTCGAGCAGGACGGGCGATCCCGGGTAGGCGAGCCATCGGCACATAACGCACAGCTGCTCCCCTCGGACGAGAGCCCTGTCCCCCTCAGTATCGCCGCAAACCGGACCGTCTTCCTCCCGACTGTGCCCAGTGTCTTATGAGGCTGGAGCGGCGCTCCAGGCGGAGCGTTGGCTCCCCTCGATTGCAGAGCGTGCCGCTGCTTGTCCGCTGCTGTGCCTTCCTGCAGGAGCCGACGAGCGAGAGCAAGGACCCGGCCCGCGTCGCCCGACTCCTGCAGGCCGGGTTCGAGGTAGGCCATCAGCAGGCTGACGACGTCGCCAGCCTTGCGCGGCTGTGCGGTGAGTGGATCGACGAGCATATCGGCCGTGCCGTGTCGGGCGGCGTACCAATTGGCCGCGGCCAGGAACCCGGGTGACGGGGTGGGGAACGGCAGACCCATCCGCGCCTCGCGAATGACCGTGGCGACCAGTGCGCGGGCTATGCCGGCCAGCATGACGGCGTCGTCAGCCCGCAGCTGCACGTCCATGGCGCGCACCTCAACGGTGGGGTAGTGCTCGCACACGCGCGCCTGCCAGTACAGCTGGCCGCGGTCGCGGATGACGCCGCTCGTCAACAATGCCTGGACCCGGTGCTCGTAGTCGGCCGCGTCACGGAACAACGGCGGAGGCCCGCTGACCGGCCACCTGTCGAAGACCACGGTGCGCCAGCTGGCGAAGCCGGTGTCCGACTCGTGCCACAGCGGTGAATTCGCCGACATGGCCACCAGGACAGGCAGCCACGGCTGACCGTCCAGGACGGGGCGACGGCCTCGGCTGTATGCCGGGTGGCCTTCGGTCTCGTCCCGTTCAGGCGTCTCTGCCTGCGGCAACCGCCTCCGCCGGCAGGCCGCGGGTGGTGACGAGTCGGGCGCTGCCGTCGGCCAGCCGGTAGGACAGGCCCACCACGGCCGTCCGGCCAGCGGCGACTTGGTCGGCAAGCACGCGGGAGCGGTCCAGCAGGAGGTCAACGGTGTGCCGTATGTGCTCGGCGATGATGTCGTCGTCCTGGGTGAGTCCGGCGGCGCGGGCGGCCAGGACGCTGGGGGTGACGCGCTCGATGAGGTCGCGCACGTACCCGGTGGAGCTGACGCCGTCGGCCAGGGCGGCACGGGTGGCCGCGATAGCACCGCACGAGTTGTGCCCCAGGATCACGACCAGCGGGCAGTCCAGCACGCTGACCCCGTACTCGATGCTGCCCAGCACCTCCGGCCCCGCCACGTGGCCTGCGGTGCGGACCACGAACAGGTCCCCCAGGCCCCGGTCGAAGATGATCTCGGCGGCCAGCCGTGAGTCGGAGCAACCGAAGAGCACGGCGAACGGGCGCTGGCCGGGGGCGGTCTCGGTACGACGTGCGGCGTCCTGGTTCGGGTGCTGCGGCGTGCCGGCGACGAAGCGCTGGTTGCCGGCCAGCAGCAGCTCGAAGGCTTCGGACGGGGCCAGGGGCGGGGCGGCGATCACGGCCGCAGGTTACTGCCAAGCCCAGCTCACTACTGCGCGGGGCCGCCAAAGGAGGCATGGGCGCGGCGAAGCGAGGCTGAGCGTCGTTGTGCCGCCGGGTATCCCCAGGCGCCGGGCGGCGGCGGCTTCCAGCCGAAGCCTGAGCGCGTGGCGGACCCGGTCACACCGGTAGGGCCGGTCGCCGCCGGGCACCTGCGCGGTGTCCGGCGGCTTACCGCGGACGCGTTGTTCACCGTGGACCGCCACACAGTGCACAACGACGCCATCGCGATCGCGGCGTCCGCCGGACGGGTGGCTCCACCAGGCAGGCCATGCCGCTGTGTCCCGCCGCTGGCGCGCCGGGTCACGGCTCCTGGAGGTCGGTTGCCACCTTGCGCAGGCGCTCGGCGCTGATCGCGCCCGCGCGTTTGAGGATGGGGACCGGGCCGGTGAGATCCACGATGGAGGAGGCGACGGCGGCCTCGGTGGGCCCGCCGTCCAGGTACACGGCGACCGAGTCGCCGAGCATGCCCTGAGCGGCATCGCAGTCCTGCGGCGACGGCTGTGCCACCGGGCTGCGCGAGGCCGCCGTGGCGGTGCGCCGGGGCGAGCCTGGGATGCTCCCCGCCACCATCGACAACAGACGAAGGGTGATCCGCAAGCGGCTCGGCGCGAAGTACGACGGGCCCGTGCCCGCGCGGTGGCCGGAGACGATCCGGGCCGGGGCGGAGGCGAAGAACAATCCGGCGGACCTGATCAACATCGCGCTGGAGAAGTTGGTGGAGGCAGGTCACGCCCTACCCCACCCAGATGCCACAAGCCGATACCACGCCCAACGACGTTGCGCCGAACGGGTGACGGCCTCCGCAGGCTCAATCAGCCTCTGCCCCCTCGATGTGGCTTTTGGCCTCTCCTTGGCTGAGCCCCCTCTTGACACGCGACAGAGCTCTACTATCTTTACAACTACTAACTTGTACAATAAATAACTTGTACATCCGAGAGGAGACTGGGATGACCAGCACCACCAGCACGCGGACCGAGGACTTCACTACGGTCCTGAACCTCCCCTCCAGCCCCGACACCGCGTCGGCGCTCTTCACCTCCGCCGCCGGCGTCAGCCGCTGGTGGGGCCCGACCGAGGGCGATGGAGCAGTCGGCGGCACGCTCGTCACCAGCTTCGGCGACCACGGCGTCAACGCGATGCGCGTCCTCGAAGCCGGACCCACCCGCGTGGTCTGGGAGTCCATCGCGCCCGACGGGACCACACCAACCGGACACACGCAGGAGTGGCTCGGCACGACGATGGAGTTCGACATCGTCCCCGCCGACAGCGGCACTGAGCTCCGCTTCCGGCACGCCGGCCTGACCTCGCAGCTCGAGTGCTGGGACTCCTGCGTCGCCGCCTGGACGTACTTCATGGCGAGCATCGAGACCTTCGCCAAGACCGGCACCGGCACCCCGTTCGGGGTTTGAGACCCTAGTCCGATGGCCGAGTGGAAGCAGTCGACGCCCGCGGCACCCGATGCGGTGCTGCGGGCGCTCGCCGACCCGCACCGCCGACAGATCCTGCGCCTCGTCCAGCACTCCGAGCTGCCTGCGGGCCAGATCGCGGCGAGCTTCACCCTCACCCAGCAGGCGGTCAGCCAGCACATCGGCGTGCTCAAGCAGGCCGGCCTCCTCACCGAGCGCCGCGAGGGAACCCGCCGCCTCTACGCGCTGCGCCACGAGTCGCTCGAGCCGGTGCGCGAGCTGCTCTCCGAGTTCTGGCCCGACGCCCTCAGCCGCCTGAAGAAGGCCGTCGAGACGGCCCATCCCCGACCACCGAAGAGGTAGCCGTGACCGCTCAGATCCGCAATGACGTCATCGTCGCGACCGAGCACATCAAGGCACCGCCCGAGGTGGTCTTCCCCTACTTCACCGACCCCGCGCTCCTCGTCAAGTGGATCGGCGACCGGGCCGAGCTCGACCCGCAGCCCGGCGGCGTGTTCTCACTCGACATGGGCGAGGTCGTCGCCCACGGTGCCTACATCACCGTCGAGCCGCCGTACCGCGTGGTGTTCAGCTGGGGCATCCCCGGCAGCGACGCGCTGCCGCCCGGCGGATCGACCGTCGAGGTCGTGCTGACCCCTGACGGCGACGACACGATGGTCGTACTCACGCACCGCGGCCTGCCGTCCACCCACATCGGCAACCACCGCGCCGGCTGGGAGCACCAGCTCGGGCGGCTGCGCGTTGCGGTCGGCTGACCCAGCTGCATGGTGGTGGACGCGAGCGCCCGGACTCGTTGCCGTCGGGCTGTCGTATCGGTGCGTGGTGGGGGCTGGGAGCATCCATCCATGCCGAGGTGGAGACCAGCGGTGGATACGGGGCTTGGGTGTTGAGCGCGCCGTAGTCGGGGATCGGCAGTTGGTTCTCCGCGATCACAGCGCCCTTCGGCGGGCCCTGTTGTGCGCGCCGGGCACGCGGTCGGCCGTGCCCTGGGCCGCGTCCCGAGCCTTCTGCTCCCAGCGTTCGGCCGTCTCCCGCACACGGCCCGCCCCGGTGCGGACCACCTGGGCAGCGTCGGTGAGGCCCGCCGGCTCCCAGTCGCCGTCGGTGGTGGTGGCGGCCACTACCGCCTCGGCGCGCTGTTCGAGGGTGAGGCCGAGGTGTTCGAGGAGGTCCTCGTCGTCGCGGCGGATGGAGTCGAGCAGGTCCAAGCTGTCGGTGTCGCCGATTTCCTGGGCGATGTGTTCGCCGGCCCGGCAGGTCGCCACGGCGAAGGCGGTGATCCCGTATTCCCGCTCGGTGTTCTTCAGCAGTTGCCGCTGCGTGGCCTTTCCCCGCAGCAGGGCGGCCGGTATGCCCATCGCCACCTCGAAGGGCAGCCGGACGGCCATCCCGGTCAGGTGCACGGCACCGCCGAAGACGGTCTGCACCAGCCCCCGGGGTTGCAACGTCTTCAGGCGATCGTCGATACGGCGCACGTGGCCCCGGGCGCCGGCGATGCGGCACCCCAAGGTCTGGCCGTACTCCTCGGCGGGCGTGACCGTGGCGTGCGCCCTGAGCCGGTCGGCGACCGCGGCTTCGGCCTCGCGGACCTCGCGCAGTGCCGGGACGAGCACGTCTATGGCTGCTGTCATCATCTTTCCCTCGGCTGGTCCCACGCGGACACCCCGAAACCGCGTGACCGGACGATAACCGGCTCTCGCCCCACTCCTCCCACCGTGCCCGCAATGGGCCCCTCCCGCATCTTCCCGCTGCGCATGCCCGCAGGACGTGGGTGGCCGACTGCCCCCCCGGGGCATCGACGATGACGTGCACCCGCGCGCGGGCCTCCCCGGCAGCGCCCAGCGGCTGTGCCAGGCCGCGATCCGGGTACAGCCCTTTCGCGGCCGCGCCGGGGGGCGGCCGCTTCCGCAGGCGGCCATCGGGGTCATTCCGACAGCGCCTGCGGCGGTGCGGCCGGGACAGGCGCGCCGGCCGGGCAGGATGGCCCGGTGGCCATGACGGGCCATCAGGATACGGCTGGGGCGCATGTGGCGTTTCTGCGGATGGAGGCACGTCCATGACAGTGCAGTGCGGGCAGGCCGAAGGTCTCCGCCTGACCGGCGGGGTCTATGCGGCCGTCGAGGCACGCGACCCCGGGCAGCCCGAGTTCCACCAAGCCGTGCGGGAGGTGCTGGAGTCGTTGGAGCCGGTCCTTGCCCGCAATCCGGAGTACTTGCATTCCCGGGTGCTGGAGCGGCTGTGCGAACCGGAACGGCAGCTCGTCTTCCGTGTCCCGTGGGTCGACGATACCGGGCAGGTACAGGTCAACCGCGGGTTCCGGGTGGAGTTCAACTCCGCGCTCGGACCGTACAAGGGCGGCCTGCGCTTCCATCCCTCGGTCAGCCTCGGCATCGTGAAGTTCCTCGGCTTCGAGCAGATCTTCAAGAACGCGCTGACCGGGCTGCCGATCGGCGGCGCCAAGGGCGGCTCGGACTTCGACCCCAAGGGGCGCTCCGACGGGGAGGTGATGCGGTTCTGCCAGTCGTTCATGACCGAGCTGTACCGGCACCTCGGCGAGCATACCGACGTGCCTGCCGGCGACATCGGCGTCGGCGGCCGCGAGATCGGATACCTCTTCGGCCAGTACAAGCGGATCACCAACCGGTACGAGTCCGGAGTCCTCACTGGCAAGGGCCTGAACTGGGGCGGCTCCCACGTCCGCACCGAGGCCACCGGCTATGGCACCGTCTACTTCCTCTCCCAGATGCTGGCGCAGCGCGGCCAAGGCCTCGACGGCCTGTGGGCCGTGGTCTCCGGCTCCGGCAACGTCGCGATCCACGCCGCGCAGAAGGTGCACGAGCTAGGCGGGAGGGTCATCGCGATGTCGGACTCCGACGGTTACGTGGTCGACGAGGCCGGCATCGACGTCGAACTGGTCAAGGACGTCAAGCTGCGGCGCCGCGACCGGATCAAGGAGTACGCGAACACCCTGAGCAGGGCCCGCTACATCCAGGGTGGGTCGATCTGGGACGTGCCGTGCGCGGTCGCACTGCCCTGCGCCACCCACAACGAGCTGGACGAGGACGCGGCACACACGCTGCTGGCAGGCGGCGTGGTGGCGGTCGCGGAGGGCGCCAACATGCCGACCACGCCGCAGGCGGTGCGGTTGTTCCAGCAGTCCGGCGTCGCGTTCGCCCCCGGGAAGGCCGCCAACGCCGGCGGCGTGGCCACCTCGGCGTTGGAGATGCAGCAGAACGCCTCCCGCGACTCCTGGCATTTCGACTACACCGACCAGCGGCTGGCCGCCATCATGACCGACATCCACACCATCTGCCGCTCTACGGCGGAGGACTACGCAGCTCCCGGCAACTACGTGCTCGGGGCGAACATCGCCGGCTTCCTCAAGGTGGCCGACACCATGCTCGACCTCGGCGTGGTGTAGTCCCAACGCCGCGCAGCATGCCCGGCCCCGCGGGACAGGGTCGACGGCAGGCCCACACCCCAAACGACGTGGCCGAACGAAAACCGGCTCTCGCCCCTCTCCCACCACGCCCGCAATGGCGGCGGCGAACGACGATGGGGATGGCCGCGTCCTGCTGTGACCGGGGGCCTCGCACGCAGGATCGGCAGCATGGCGGCGACGTTCCCGGCCTCGAATGCGGCCACCGCGCCCAGCAGCCGCCCCAAGGCCCCGCTCAGCACACCCAGGTGGTGGACAGGGCGTCTGGTCAGGCGTTTCCTGGATACGCGACCCATCCATCCGTGCCCGCCATCGCATCGGGGGCGCCGGTGTCCGAAACGATCCATGTCACGGTCCATGCCACCGGACCCGACAGCTGTCGGGTGACCGTGGCCGGGGAACTCGACGTCGCCACCGCTGCCGACGTCCGGAACGCCCTGCTCGCCGCCGTCACCACGCACCAGCACGTCGCCGTCGACTTCTCCGGCCTGACCTTCTGCGACTGCGCCGGGCTGGGCGCGCTGCTGAGCGCCGCCCGCGCCGCGAGAGCCAGCGGAGCCGACCTGCACCTGCGGGCAGTGCCGCGCGCTCTGGCCCGGCTTCTTCGCCTGTCGCACACCGGCGGTGCGTTCACGATCGAGTAACGACGATGTTCGCAGGGCCTGTGATGTGAAGAGGGCTGTTCTGCCGCTCAGACGCCACCACGGCAAGCGGGAGCACCTGGCCGAGCACAGACGCCGTCGCGTCCCTGGCCCCGACCGCGCTGCCATGCGGTGATCACCCACCAGCCGGGCCGCCAGGCCAGCCCGTCCCAACCTCAGCCGCGAACGTCGTCGTGAGCGGACGTGCGGTCAGGACATCGCCGGTCAGATGCCCGGACGCGTGGCATCGGCGATTCGAGGCGGCGGATGGTGGATCTTGGGCCCGCAGCGGCGAGTGCTCTGGCGTCCGGGTGCCGGCAGGGGCAGGCTCGGGGGGAGACAGCCCAAGGGAGGCGCGAGCGTGGCGATCACCACCGTCGGAGCGGCGGCACAGTTGTCCGCGCGGGCGTACGGGGCCGGCGACCAGGAGGCGGTGCTCGCGCTGGTGGAGGCCGACCGGCTGCCGGGGCAGCCGGAGGCAACGCCCGCGACGCTCGCCGAGGCCCTGGCCGGGCGCTCGCCGGTGGACGGCGGCTGGTGGGCGGAGTTGGACAACGTCCGCACGGATGTCGTGCACGACCCGTCCGGGCGGGTGCGGGGGGTCGTCTCCTACGCGAAGCGCCCGGGGGACGGGGCCGGACTGATCCTGTGGCTGCACAGCGAGGAGGAAGACCAAGCAGTCGCCGAGGCCCTCGTCGGCCACGCGCTCGGCCAGCTCGGGCCGCGCACGGTGCACGCGTTCGAGTTCGCCTGCGCGCTCAGCCTCGGGCTGGAGGGTCTGCCGGTGCGCAACCGCCCGGCGACCCGCCGCGCCCTGGAGGCAGCCGGGTTCACCGGCCGTGGCCCCTGGCGCTACATCCACCGCCCGTTGGACGGCCCGCTGCCGACCGACGCCTACCCCGTCGCGAGAGTCCGCGAGTCCTACGATCCGCCCGGCTGGCAACTCCACCTGCGTAAGAGCGACGGCACCCTGGTCGGCGAGGCCACCATCGGCCGCCCCGTCGACGGGACCGGCGTGCTGTGGTGGATCAGCACCAACCCCGCGCACCGCGGCCGCGGACTCGGCCGCCGACTGCTCCGGCAGGGCCTCACGCACCTGGCCGCCGAGGGCGCCCGCGAGGTGATCGCCTACGTCGACGACGACGCCCCGCCCGGCGCCCCCGAGCACGACCGCACCGCCGCCAACCGGCTCTACGAATCCATGGGCTTCACCGAGCTGGACCGGCTCTGGTCCTTCACCCGCCGTCCCTGAGCGTCGGCGCACCGCCGACGATGCGGCCGCGAGCGCGGACGAGGGCGTCCACCATCACCGGGACGACCCACTGCCAGTCCTTCATCACGAGCGACAACACGGCCTATGCCAGAAACCGACTCGAAAAGCTAAGGACCATGGCCGGTCACCGGCGAGCCGAAACGGTCAGGCATCGTCTCGATCCGTCCAAGCGGCTAGCCCAGGCCACAGGCCGGTGCGCAGAGCTACTTCGAGGCGGGCAACAGTCCCGATATCGGGCAGCACCATCCCTCGCAGCAACCTGCTGATGGTGGCGTGCGATACCCCTGCCTTGTCTCCCAGGGTCCTCAGTCCGATCTCGGAGGTTGCCATGGCCTCTGCGAGTTTCCGCGCGAACGCCTGACCGTAGTAGGCGCTGACCGGAGCATCCTCGACGAGCCGGGCATACGGCCAGTTACCGGATGCGACGTAGGTCGCCGGCAGCTGATCGTTGTTGCTCCGGGGCATGCCGAGATCATCCCACGTCCCCATGGGTCCCGTCCCTTCGTGCTGGGGAGGCCGGCACGCACTCCATGCTGGTACAAGTACACACCACTTTAAGGCATCGTCGCCACCTCATGGAACGTCATGAGCCTTCTGGTGTAATGCTTTTCTGCCGCAAAGCGTCCCTTGCACCGGGTGGCTGGGCGGCGTGCGGCACGATACTCTGCGGGTCCGGCTCGACGTGAGTCCGGTCACTCCGAGGGCGCCGGTCCTCCATCTTCTTCTGCGCCTGTGTGAAGATCGGCGAGGATCCGCTTGATGTCTGCGGCCAGCACAGTGGCCGCGGACCCGCGCTTGGCGTGGACGACCAGGGCTCCTGTCATCCCGACCCGCTCGGCCTCAACCACGTATCCGGCTTCCGTCAGAATCGCGGACAGCGCCGCATGCAAGTGGCGACGAGCTGACTCGTGCGCCCGGTCGGCCGCCGCCATCGGCAGCCCGCGCATCTGCTCGTCAGCCGCGGCGCGGCGCAGACTGCGCGAGACGAACCACTCCACCCAGGCGGAGTCGCCGTCGTCGGTCACCACGACACCGCAAGCGCGATAGCGGTCGTCACGGCCAGCGGAGGGCAGCCCGGCGGCCGCCAGAATGGTCCGAAGTTCTTTGTGCAGCGGACCGCGATGAGGCCCCCGACGTCGATGCTGAGGATTACTCACTGCCGACACTCCTGCCCCGGTGCGAGATGTACCCGCAGGCCATTTCGTCCGTCCTGCAATACGGTTGGTGGTTGACTGATGCGGACACCACTATCAGGCCCTACTGTCGCGAACGTCCGTGAAACGGGGCGGGGAATGTTCGGCCTATTGGTAGAGCCGGGATCGCAAACGCCCGTGATTCCTCCTGGCATGGCTTCTCGGTCGAGTCCGCCCAAAGTGATGACCCGAGGAAATCTGCCGTTGCGTGCTCTCACCCTACGAGAGTGATGTAGCCATCCGGGATCCAGCCTTCTAGTGTCTCGTGATCCTGTTTGTGTCACTTCGCGTTGTTGTCGACGAGTTTCTTGATGTTGGTCTGGACGAGTCGGACCTTGGCGAGGATCTCGTCGGCGGTCGCGGTCCAGGTGAAGGGTTTGGC
>NZ_SUMC01000091.1 GCF_005047355.1 Actinacidiphila oryziradicis | reverse complement strand
GCCCGGGCCCGACATATGGGTGAGGCTGAAGCCGGTGGTGGAGGTGTCGTCGTAGTTGTAGCCCCCGCCGTCCGGTCGTGAGGGCGTATCAGGGCTGAAGGACAGCATGCCGAAGGGCGCCGTCGCCCCCGGATAGGTGTCCACCTGGCCGACCGTGGCCCCGCCCGAACCAGTGCCGATCAGTGGATCGACCAGCGACGCCGGATCGCCCACCAGTGCGTCCCCGGCGGACGACTCCGACGTCAGGGACGTCAAGGACTGAGCCGAGGCTGGCCCACCGCTCGCCGCGAGCACCCCGGCAGTCGCCGCCGCGACCGCTGCGGCCCACAGGCGTCGCTTCTGTCTGTTTCGAAGACTCATCGAGCGACCCTCCTTTGACAACGTTATCAAGGAGGGTTGTATCCCCGTCGAGCGTCACCTCACAAGGCCCTTGCACATCCCTCTTCGCACGCCACCGATCGAACCTGCCTGGCAAGGAGCTGATGGAACGTCGTTCCTCCAGGTCACACGTGCCGCGACCGCACGTCAACAAGTGACCAGGCCATCATGCGAATTCGGGATGGTCCCGAGCGGCGGCCTGGATCCTCTCCGCCGACGGCGGAGGCGGCCTGAGGTGTCAGCCGCCTCCGATCACCTCCGCCCAGGCGCTCACCGGCCGACCCCGCGCGGACAGAACCTCGAAGCGCTGAAACCAACCGACCATAGGCCCGGCTCGGCAACGCCGGGCCGGGCCTAGCTAGCTAGGAGCGCGCGGTCCGCCGGGGTGAGGCGTGGCCTGTCGATCTGCCGCTGCAACACTGCCAGCTGATGCCGGAGCGTCAATATTTCGATGTCCTTGTCCAGATCGCTCTTCGGCAGCACTTCGGGCATCGTTCCCCCTCCTCAGCATGCTTACCCGGCGGTAATCTCCTTTCGAGGGCATATGACCGGCGGCACGGAGGACAGTGATCGACATGCGTTCCGCGCGTCCGAACCCGGTTGACGATCAGGTCGACGAACGCTGGCAGCGTCTGTGGAGCCACCGCGAAGAGCTGCTGAAGGTGGCGCGCAGGCGTTCGGCCAGCATTGAGGACGCCGAGGACGCCGTGCACGAGGCGATGCTGCGCGCCGCCGAGCACCCGGACGTCCACGACGAGCGGCTGGGCGCATGGCTGACCACGGTCACCATGAGGCTGTGCGTGGACCGGCACCGCCAGGTGCGCAGGGACGACGCCGTGCGCAGCCGTACCGCAATCGCTCCCTCCGCTCCGGTCCCCGTCGACGAGGTCGTCTGTGACCGCGCCGAGGCGGAGTGGCTCGCCGACTGCAGCAAGGAGCTGCCCGCGCGTCAGGCCGAGGCCTTGCGGCTGAAGTCCGACGGTTGGGAGGTCAGCCAGATCGCCCGGGAGATGGGGCTCAGCTACGAGGCGGTCGAGTCGCTGCTGGCCAGGGCCAGACGCGCGCTGCGCAAGTCGCTCGCCGGGACAATGGCCGTCGCGCTGTGGCTGTGGGAACGCGGTAGGGGCGTCACCGGCGGGAGAGTCCAGGTGGCGGCCGCGGCCTCCGCCGCCACGGTCGCCGTCCTCGTCGTGGCCGGTTCGCACCCTCATTACCAGCAGGCACCGGCCCCCGTGCCGCTCGCCTCTGCCACGTACCGTACCGCCGTACCGGCACCGCCCGACCGGAGCACGGACCAAGGCGGGGACCAGAGCGCGGGCCACGTCGGGAGCCACCCCGCTCCCGCGTCCGGGAGCGTCACGCCGGCGAGGCCGATGGGCGCGGCGAGCGACCGGCGGGCTGCGCCCGCCTCTTCGACCCCGCCGGGGGTGACGGTTCCAAAGCTCCCTTCCGGGCACCTGGCCTCGGTCCCACCGATCCCCTCGCTTCCATCGGGCCCGTCGGTCACCGCCGTCCCGCCGCTGCCCAGTGCTTCCGTGCCCGGCACCGTTTCCTCGGCCGCAGCTCACGTGGGGCTGCCCGGTCGCTGAGCCCGCCCGGCGGTCACCGCCGCCGCAGGCGGCGAGCAGGCGGCGTCCGTGGTCTGCGCCTCGCCGCGACAAGGTGGTTGTCCTGCTCTTCACGAACCAGGTCACCCAGAGCACGCGACTCGGCGACCCCGCCTCGACCGCTGCGGCGGAGTGACAGTGACGTATGTCAGGCGCCGGCGGCCGGCCCACCCGAGGTCGGGAGGGCCGGCGCCCGCGTTTGATGTGACGTTACGTCAGGACTTCGGAGACGTCAGGTAGGTCAGATACACCCCGTCGGGACACCCGGGCACCGCACGCAGCGTCCAGCGTCCAGCGACGGTCGCGGTGGAGAAGTTCGACTCGGCGTCGTACGTCTCCACCTCGCCCTCCGCGGGCGTGTACCCCGCCTTGGGCAGCCGCTGCTGCATGAAGGACAGGGCGGCCCGGAAACCGCCGTGCACCACCGTGTTGACGACCAGGCGATTGCCCGAGCGGTGCTCCACGGAGGTGACGGTGACGCGTTCGGGGACCGGCAGGGTCGCCGGGAACTCCTTGGGCAGCGGCAGCGACGTACCAGTGGGGCAGCCGCTGGGCGCCGTTTCCGCCGCGTTCGCCACCTGCGACGGTACGGCAGAGGGCTTGGCTGCCGGGGTGCCGTGGGCGCAACCGGTGACGAACATGCCGGTGAGCACGGCACCGGTGAGCATCACGGCCGGGGCAACGGGCTTCACCTACTGGCCCCCCTTGGGCTTGGGCTTCGTGTGCGTGCCGTTGACCAGGGCGTCGTACGCGCCGTACAGCGTATTGCCGGTGGCCTGGCGGCTGATGGTGGCCAGGGCGTCGAAGTTCTGCGGGCCTCCGGTGGCGCAGGCGCCGGTGCAGCCGTCGGCGTAGGCCACCAGCACCCTGCCCTGGGTGTCGGTGGTGATGTCGTTGAAGTCCAGCAGGTTGCGGTCCTGGCCGCAGGTGGTGCCGGCGGTGCAGATCGAGCCCTTTTGCACCGGGTCGTTGGGGGTCGCGTCAGCGGTGACCCAGGACTGGCCGCCGTCGTAGGTCGTGGCCACGTACAGATGCCAGACGCCCGTGAAGGACGGGTCCTGGTAGTTGCCGCCGGTGGTGGTGCCGAGGAAGGCGAAGGAGGCGCGATTGTCGTCTCCAGCGGTCACCACGGGGAAGACGACGTTCTTGATGCCGAGAGACTGGCCGACGTTCTGGTCGTACAGCCATGTGGCGCCCTTGTCGTGGCTGACGGCGATGTGCGCGGTGCCGTCGCCGTTCTGGTACCCCATGTAGGCGGTGCCGGCCGCGCCGATCCCCACGCTGGGGTCGCTGTCGCCGGCCGTGCTGGCCGGGTTCTTGCGGACGGTCCAGGTCAGGCCGTTGTCCTGGGAGACCGCCACGGCCTGGTTGCCGCCACAGCCCTTGTTGGGGACGTACACCGTGCCGTCGGGGGCGACCTTGACATGGCCGTGCAGGCCGCCGCAATCCAGCAGGGAGTACATCGGGACGGCCGGCCCGTAGGTCAGGCCCCCGTCGTGACTGGACGCGCACGAGGCGTCGGCGATGTCCTGCGAGCAGTAGTACACGGCGTCCGGGTAGGACGTCAGCGCGCCCACGACGCCCGGGGCGAACGGGCCGCCGCCGATGCTCTGGTGGTCGACCCCCGAGTTGATGCCGGAACCGGACGTCGGCGTCCACGCCTCGCCGTCGTTGTCGGTGTAGCAGGTCAGCGCGGTCTTGCCGGCGAGCTGCGACTCGAAGGTGCGGTTGGTCTTCGGGTCGGTGAACAGGATGGGGTCGAGGCTGGTGACGCTGCCCTGCGGGCAGCCGTTGGCGGCCTGGGCGCTCTTGTCCGCCCAGGTGGCGGCGCCGGCGCTGTCGTACGTGACCTTCAGCGTGGAGGTGTACGCCTGGAACATCGCGGCGCCGGTCGCGCGGTCTACGCCGATGGAGGGCTCGCCGGCGTTGTGCGCGTCCTTGATGCTGTCGGGCGCGGAGGAGGCGCTGTACGTCGGTGGCGTCGCCGTGCCGGGCGGCGGACCGACCGGATTGCCGACCAGGCTCGCGGTGCCGGTGAAGCTGTCGCCGAGCGGCGCGTACGGCACCACGCGCACGGTGTACGACGCCGTCACCGCCGGGAGCACCACGGTCTCGGGGTCGTTGGACGACGCGGAGGCTGCGATCTCCTGGCCGTTCGCGCCGAGGACGTAAAGGTCGAAGTCAGCGGCGGCGTCAGGCCATTTCACAGTGATACGCACGCTGTGCCCGGCGTCGTAGCCCGACGGTACGGTCACCTGCAGGGCGTAGTCGTCGCAGAACTGGGAGTCGGCGCAACTCGGTGTGCCGGTGGTGCCGGTTACGTTGGGCACTACGAACGGACCGGCGCTCCAGGTCGCGGTGGGCGAGGTGTCGCTGACCGAACCGGAAGCGGGAGTGGCGGCTCCGGCGATGCTGCCCGGCAGAGTGGACGCGCTGCCGGCGGCCAGCGCTATGAGGCCAATGAGGACGCGCCGCCATGACCGCGGATGGCAGCGAAAGCGGGAGGAGACGGACAGAGCCACGGATACCTCGCGGGTTCGTGAGTCGAATCAGGGGCGATGGGGCGAGGTGCTACGGCATACGGAAACCCTTAGACGGACAGCTCGTTCATCTGCTCTACGGGGACGGCCGGTGTGTCCGTCGCGGCAAAGACAAATATTTTTTGACTCGGAGGCAGGCCGTCGTGGACCACGTGCATCTCCGGACAGTCGGGGAAGGTGCGGCGTATCGCGGGCTTAGTCGTGGCAGTCTGCGCCACACTGCGGGAAGCCCTGGTCGTCCGCCACGGGGGAGGCGGACGACCAGGGCCGTCATGTGCCGCACCAGGATGCGGCCCCACCCCGATCGGCGTTACCCCCCACGGGAACGCCAGACCGGGACAGCAACTCGCCCACGGTTCGGGTCCAGGGCGAGGACGGTCACCGCCTGAGCAGCGCGTCCATCTACAACAGCGACGCCGGGCCCAGAGGTGTCACACCCGGCAGCGGCAATTTTTGGCTTTCCGGGCATGGATGTGGGTCATCCGGTGCGGGTTGGGGGTCGTTCCCCCGGTAGGACGAGGGTGATGGGGCCTGCCCGATCTTGGTGGTTAATTGGCGCAGCGTCACGGCGGCGGTGACAGGGGCGCCGATTCCTGTCTGGTTTGTCGGCAATGAGGGTGCGCTCGCGGCTGGCGGCCTTCGGCGTTTGACCACGTTGAGTAATTAACCACCAGGATCGCGCAAGCGCATCGTCTGCGACCGTTGCCTGTACGACGCGGTCGGCGAGCAGACCGATGGTGGTCACTGGGACCAGCAGCAGCTCGGCGACGACGACGCACAACAGCATGTAGCGACGGCGGTCGAACACATTCGGTCTGCACCACACCTCGCCGTGTTCCGCAGTCCGGGCACTCCACGACGTGCATCGAATGGCTCTGATGCTCGCGATGCTGGGTGCGCGGCCTGGTGTGGAGAGCCGGCAGCGGGTGGACGAGCTGGTCGACACGGCCCTGGCGACCGGTGGATCGCCGGCGAACGACCCCATGGAGCAGGGGCCCATGTACGGGCGCAGCTTCCAGGACCCGGACGGCCACCACTGGGAGGTCGTGTTCATGGACCCGGCGGCCATCGGAAACTGACCCCTCCCGGTCAGCCTTACTGGGGAGTAGTGTCGGCGCCGCTCGGTGTGAAAGCGCGAGGGGGCTGATGACGATGGAAACCTATCGCGGCTCGGACGAGCGGTGGCAGCGCATGTGGCGCCACCGTGAACAGCTGCTGAAAGTTGCGCGACGCCGGTCCATGAGCCGGGAGGACGCGGAGGACGCCGTCCATGAGGCGATGCTGCGCGCCGTGGAGAACCCG
Organism: Actinacidiphila oryziradicis; assembly: GCF_005047355.1. GTDB lineage: Bacteria > Actinomycetota > Actinomycetes > Streptomycetales > Streptomycetaceae > Actinacidiphila > Actinacidiphila oryziradicis. The sequence continues at coordinate 22,218 of NZ_SUMC01000091.1, read as the reverse complement.
CACATCGACGACGAGCGGCTGGGTGCGTGGCTGACGACCGTGACCGTACGGCTGTGCGCGGACCGGTACCGGCAGGTCAACCGCGAGACGGAGGTGGGCAGTCTCGCGACCCACGCGATACCGGCGCCGGCGACTCTGGAGGAGTCGGTGTGTGATCGCGCGGAGGCGGTCTGGCTGGCCAGGCAGAGCGGGGAACTGCCCGCCCGGCAGGCGGAGGCGCTGCGGCTGAAGTCGCAGGACCTCGACGTCGAGCAGGTCGCGTCCCACATGGGGCTCAGCTACCGGGCGGCCGAGTCGTTGCTGGCCAGGGCCCGGAGGGCGCTGCGGCAGTCGCTCGCCGCGACGTTCGGCTTCGCGCTGTGGGTGTGCGGGCGCGTGGCGCGGCCACGGCCCGAAGGCGGCGGCGGTGGCTTGCAGGCGGCGGTGTCCACGGCGGCGACGCTCACGGTGCTGGGGCTGGCGGTTCCGTACGCGGGTGATGCGGCGGGGCCGCAGCGTACGGCGACGACGGCGAAGCACAGCCCGCGGCCGACCGGCTCCGGCGGTCAGCCGGACCACGCCGGGCGGCCGGACAGGCCGCGTCGGGGCGGCGGCGCGGTGCCGGCGTCCCCGTCCGCCGGGACTTCGCCAGGGCCGCGGCTCGGCGTTCCGGTGCGGGTGCGGGTGCGGGTGCCGGTGCCGGTGCCGGATGTCTCCATGCCGCCGGTATCTCAGCTGCCCCGGACGCCCGCGGTGCCCACGGTTCCCGCGGTTGGCGGCGTCACGGTGACGGTCACGCCGCCCGCGCTGCCGGACGTTCCGGGCGGCTCCGTACGCCCCTGACCGGGCTGCCGCCGGCACCCGGTCTTCGTCGGTTCCCCCGGGTGCGCCCCGGTGGGCGCGACCCCCTCCAAAAAAACGTTTCCCTTCGCCGCGACGGACGCGGCGCTCCCCGCCGTAGAGCAGGAGACAGGCCGGGAGCGCGGCTCCCCCGCTTCACGTCCGTGCCTGCGGGTGCCGATTAATCATCCGCCCAGCTCAGGCGGCGTGTTGGTACTCGTGGAGGGTTCCGCCCGTCCCCTGTTCACGTGAAGACAGCCGGGGTGAACGGAGCGACCGCAGACGGCCTCTGATCAACCATCAAGGTCCTGACCTGGCGGGATGATTTATCGGCACCCGCACAGCTCCTCGCGCTCGCACTCGGCGAGGGTGCCGTCTCCACCGGCCCGCCTTGCCCGCGACACCCAGCTGGCCGGCGTCGTGTCGTTGATCCCCAGGTCCTTCGCGACCAGCGCGATCGACTTGCCGGTCTCGGCCACGATCCGCACAGCCCCCTCACGGAACTCAGCGTCGAACTTCCGCCTCTTCTCCGCCATGACTCTCAACTTCCCCTGCAGTCAGGGCCTCTACGCTACGAGGGGATGGGCAGATCCGATGGCTGTTCCATCCACACTTCCGTTCACCATGACAGGGTTTGGCTCCTTCGATCGCCACTCAGTCAGCTCATCGGATCGGGCTCGCTCAGTGAACCGTTCTGCTCATCAGCGCGGCTGAGCCCATCCCTGAAGGCAGCCATCAAGCCGGGTGTGTGGCCGACGACCGGTTCCTTGCGGGATTCGGGAGCCTGACGTAGTTCGGGAACCATGTACGAACCGCTGCGAAGCGGCAGCGGCGGACGCACGGACCTGCCCGCAACGGGGTCCGGGGCGCCCACCCCTTGCCGACGAACTCGTCGCCCTGGTGGAAGGCCTCACGAAGGACAACCCGACCTGGGGCTACGTCTGCATCCAGGGCGAGTTGCGCCGATTGGGCCACCGCATTGGGGCGAGGCGTTCGAGCCGAGTCCGGCAGTGAGCGCGCCACTACGGCAGCGAGTCGCTGTCGGTAGGCGAGTTATTACAAGGCGTCGATGGCGTTCACCTTCCATCCGCCGGGGGTGCGCGTCAGTTTCATCCGCACCCGGTTGAGGTCCAGACGGGGTCCGGAGATCTCGGTGCTGGTGGTGACCTGGTTCATGAACAGCAGGACGACGGCGCTGTCCGGGGTGGCCGACACCACTGAGGCTGCCGGAATGCCGCCCGTAGGCTGGGCGACCGTGGCCTTGACGATGCCGTGGTATTTGGCCGCGGTGGGGCCGACCACCGTCTGTGTCGTCTTGCGGTACTGGCCTTGGAAGGGGCCGGTGAGGTGCCTTTCGGCTGCGGCGAAATCGCGGGCGAGATGCCGGTAGTCGTAGGAGAGGATCACTGGGGCTGCTGTGCGGGCTGCGGCCAGTGCGTCTACCCGTGCCCGGCGGGAGCGATCGGCGTCGCGGTACTGCAAGCCGAGCACTGCGGTGGCGGCCGATCCGGCGAGGATCAAGAGCGCGAGGACCAAGGCGAGACCACTGGGCCGGCGAGGTGGTGCCTGCGGCTGCGTGTCCTTTTGCGGCGCTGTTGCGGAGCGGGATGTTGGCATGTGGCCGACGTACTCGCGCAGTGTTTTGAAGGCTCGCCGCAGAGGTCGAATCCGGTGGTGTGTCTCGGCGGCTGCGGCTCGAGACGGTGTCTCGAGCGAGAGGGTCAAGGTCTTGCGTGCCGCCTCCGGCTCGTCGGGACCTGTCCGGGACCGGTGTGCTCGCTCTGATCGCCTGGCTGCGGCGCGGGCGGCTGCGGCCACGGAACGCTGCCGTGGCGTGCGGTCGCGGCTGCGCCCTCCGGCGGTGTGATTCGCCACGATATCTTCCCCTTGACTGGTGTGCGTCTGTGAACGGCACCCGCTTGCGCGGATCAGCCGACGAACTCGACGTTGGAAGCGAGCCATCGCCCGCTTTGGAGGACAAGGTCGACCTGGAGCCGGTAGTTGCGTGCCTGCCCCTTCGGCGCGGCGACGTTGGTCACCTTGCTGTCGACGGCGACCAGGACGCTGGCGGATCGCGCGTCGGCTCTGGCGATGCCCGCGTCGAGGATCTGGCCTTGGGAGACGGACTTGTTGGTGGCGACCAGCTTCGTGAGGTTCGAGGTTTGATCGGCGAACTGCTGTCTGAAGCTGCCGGTGGCCATGTTCAGCACGTTTTTGGCGTCCCGGTCGTAGTGCCGGTAGTCGAGTGAGGTGAAGTTCAGTGCCAACTGCCTGGCTGCCGCCAGGATGTCCTGGTCGCGTCCTTCCACCTGGTGCTGCTGATATACGCGCACGCCCAGGTAACCGGGCAAGACCGCCGACAGCAGCGCCGCGAGGGCGAGTGTCGGCAGGAGCCACTTGCTGCGGCGTGTACGGCGGGCCCCCACGGTGCGCAGCTGGCGCAGCGTGGCACATGCACGAGCCAGAAGCCGGCCGGTCACACCATCGGTCCGACGAGCAACCATTGCCATGAGTCCTTTCCGAACGTGCTCTGCTGTCCGCCTGTCGAGCCGATCTCGAAGGGCTGCCCGTCCGGGCCGCTGGCGGAGCCGGTCTGGGGGTCGTAAGGGGTCAGGAGCGAGGATTGCTGGGCTTGGCCGGAGCCGGAGGAACCCGCCGGCCGGGGGGCGTTTTGGGCTCCGCGGACCGAGGACTGGCTGCCGCGCGGGAGGGTGCATCGGGCCCCGGTGTTGGCGGGGCGCGCCGAGGTGTCGCTGGGGTCGCGCCACTGGGTGTTGTAGCCCTGGCGGCATGTCGGCGGGTTGCTGGCGTTGAGGACCATTCCGAAGTGCACGGAGCCGTCCCCGGGCGTCACGGTGAAACTTCCGGCGACCACGGCGGGGAAGGTGACGAGAGCCTGCTCTACACCGGGCAGCCGGGCCTGGGTGACCTGGCCGCCGCTGATGAGGTTGCCCAGCAGGACTGGGAGCGCGCCGCTGTTGGCGCGCAGCAGCGCGTCCGTGGCGCCTGCGGCGGAACTGCCGCCGTCCAGTACTCCTCGAATGTTCTTGTCGCTGTTCTTGAGCTGATCGGTGAGGGCTGCCAGGTTCCGGGAGAACGAAGTGATCGCTGAGCCCTCGTCTGTCTGGGTCTTCAGGACTGTGCGGGAGTTGTCGATCAGCGAAATGGTCTGGGGCAGCGCGGCGTTCGCTGACTCGATGAGCGCGTTGCCCGAGTCGACCAGCCGGGTGAGGTCCGGGCCGGTGCCGGCGAAGGATTTGCCCAGCTCGTCGACTGTGGTCCGCAGGTCCTGCTTGCCGACCGAGTTGACCAGCCGGTCGAGGCTGAGGATGAGTGTGGTGGTGGGCAGCGGGGTGCGGGTGTCGCGGCGGGCGATCGTGCTGCCGTTGTGCAGGTAGGGGCTGCCGTTGGTGCGCGGTTGCAGGTCGACGTACTGTTCGCCGACCGCCGAGCGGTTGGCCACCACGGCGAGGGTGTCGGAGGGGATGGGAGGGGCGCCGTCGATGTGCAACTGCACCGAGACTCCGCCGGCGGAGGCTAGTTGCAGTGCGCTCACCCGGCCCACCGGCACGCCGCGGTAGGTAACCTCGGCGCCGGAGAAGATGCCTCCGGAGTCGGCGAAGTCGGCCCGCACGGTGTATCCGCTGGGCGAGATGGCATCGGCCAGCCCGGCGTACCGGGCGCCGACGTAGGAAATCCCGACGGCGGTGAGGGCGGCGAAGGCGATGAGTTGGGTCTTGACCCCTGCGGTGATCACGGTTGCATCCCCCTCGTCATGAGCTCGGCGAGCGGCATGTCGACACCGATCGGGGTACCGGATCCGTCGGTGTGGTAGGCGATGCCGGTGCCGGTGCACACCGGCGGGCACAGTGGTCCGCCGCTCGATGCTGATGGGGCCGGTTTGGGCGTCGGGACCGGCAGTTTCGGCACGGACGGCAAGGTGGGTAGCGGCGGGAGGGTCGGTATGGGCGGAAGGGTCGGTATGGGCGGTTTCGGCAGCCCCGGCACGGGTGAGCTGGGTCCCGGCGTCGGAGTGGGGCCGCCGGCGTTGTGGTAGAGGTTGTTGAGGTTGAGGTCTGCGGTGATGTGCAGGTTGGTGTAGTCGCCCTTGATGGCGTCGACGGCGTTGCGAGGGAACGGATAGGTGGTCAGCAACTCCAGTGCGTTGGGCAGATCGTTGCCCGCCGTATTGAGCTCGGTGAGGATCGGCTGGAGTTGCTGCAGGTCGGCGACGGTGTTGTCGCGCGAGGCGTTGATCACGTGGGTGCCCACGGTGCCGAGGTTGGACAGCGCCGTCAGCATGGCGGTCAGGTTGTGGCGCTGATCGGCCAGGATCTTCAGCGCGGGCGGCATGTTGTCGATGGCTTGGCCGATCACACTGCTTTGTTGGTTGAGGGTGCTGCTCAGCTTGTCGATGCCCTGCATGGCTCGGACGATTTCGGAGCGCTGCCGGTCGAGCCCGCCGATGAAGGTGTCCAGCTCCCTCATCAGGCTCCTGACCTGCTGCTCGCGGCCCTTCAGCGCATGGTTGAGCTCCACGGTGATCGTGTGCAGTTGGGCCACGCCGCCGCCGTTGAGCAGGGCGGAGAGGGCGGAGAGTACCTCTTCGACCTGCGGGTCGCTGCCGCTGCGGGACAACGGGATACGCGCGCCGTCGGTGAGCCGTCCGACCGCGGGGACGTCGGTCGGGGCTGACAGGGAGATGTATTTCTCGCCCAGCATGCTCGTCTGTTGCAGTTGGGCGACTGCGTCGGCCGGGAGTCTGACCGAGTTGGAGATGCGCAGGCGCACGCGGGCCTGCCAGCCGTTCAGCTCGACCTTCTCGACGGCGCCGACGGTGACGTCGTTGACCTTGACCGCCGACTGCGGCACCAGGTCCAGGACATCCTGGAAATCCACGGTGACGTGGTAGGCGTGGTTCGTGGCCGCGCCGCCCGGCAGGGGGAGGTCGGCGAGCCCGTTGAACTGGCAGCCGGTGAGCAGCAGCGAGACCGCGGCCAGCCACGCGGCGGTGGTGGTACGTGCTCGGCGGCGAGGCGGCGGCTCGCGGTGGGCGCGGGGGATCATGCGCGGCCTCCGAGGATTCCGCCGAGTGTCCGGTCCGTCGGTGCCGTGCCGGCTGCGGGTATTGGCAGGCCGGTGGTCGGGTTGGCTTGGGGGAGCGGGGGTAGTGAGCCGATGAGCTGCCGGATCTGGCTGCAGTCGCTGCCCTGGCCGGTCGTCTTGAGCAGGGAGCAGACCAGGCTTGCGGGATCCTGCGCCTGCTCGGCGTTGTTGCGGGTGTCGAGCGTGCCGGAGGCCGGGTTGTAGGCGTTCTGGAGGTTGGACAGCCCGGTGGGTGCCACGTCGAGGATTTCCTGCAGGGCGCTGCGTTCTTTGACCAGGACGCCGGTGACCTGGCTTAGGCCCTTGACGTTGGTGGTGAGCGAGTTCTGGTTGGCGCGGACGAAGCCGGCTACGTCGGTGAGTGCGGAGGACAGCTGCTTTAGGGCGGCCGCGAGTTGGGTGCGGTCGCCGGCCAGCATCTGTGCCACTTTGGCCAGGTCGTTGTTGAACGCGCGGACTTGTCCGTCGTCGGAGGCCAGGGCGGCGGTAAAGACCTGCAGGTTGCTCACGGTTCCGAACAGGTCGCTGCGGCCGTTGGACAGTGTCGTGACGGCCTGTGAGAGGTTCTGGATCATCTGGTGCAGGTCGGCGCCTTGCCCGCTGAGGTTCTGGGCGCTGACCGACAGCAGCCGGGAGAGTGAACCGTTGGTGTTGGCGCCGTGTGGTCCGAGGGCTTGGGAGACGGTGTTGAGGCTGTTGAAGACCCGGTCCAGCTCGACGGGGACCGCTGTGCGGCTTTCGGGGATGACGGCACCGCTCCTCATCGCGGGGCCGCCGCGGTAGACCGGGAGCAGTTGGAGGTAGCGGTCGCTGACCACGGAGGAGTTGATGATGGCCGCCTTCGCGTCGGCGGGGACCTCGCTGCCGGCGTCGTACTCCAGGTCGACGCGGACGCGGTTGCCCTGCGGGGTGATCTTCTTCACCTCGCCGATGCGGACGCCGAGGACGCGTACGTCGGATCCCGGGTAGAGCCCGACGGTGCGGGTGAAGTAGGCGGTGACCCTGACCGGTTGGGATCGCGGCCACAGGACGGCGGCCAGGCCGGCGACGAGCAGCAGGATCAGGGTGAGGGCCACCAGGCGGAGGCGCTTGCGCGGCGGGACGATTGCGCGAAGCCGGATCATCGTGGCCTTCCTGAGGGTGTCGGGACGGCCGGAGCGGCGGTGAGGTTTTGGATGTAGCTGTCGAACCAGCGGCCGTTGCCGAGGGTGTTGGTGAAGAGCCGGAGGAAGGGAGCCAGCAGCGCGATGCTGCGGTCGAGACTGGTTTGGTTCCGCTTGAGCATGTCGACGACGGCGTTGAGCCGGCTGAGCGCCGGGCCGATCTGCGCTTGGTTGTCGGCGACGAGACCGGAGAGCTGGATGCCGAGGTCGGCGGCGTTGCGCAGCAGGTCGCCGATGACCTGGCTGCGGTTGTCCAGCGTCTGGAAGAGCAGGTCGCCGTCGTTGACCAGGGTGGTCAGCTGGTGCGAGCGGGCGGCGAGCACGCTGGTGACGCCGTTGGCGTGCCGCAGCAGGTCCCGTAGGGCCGCGTCACGGCTGGCGATGGTCACTGAGAGCTCGGACAGTCCCTTGATGGAGGCTTTGACCTCGGCTGGTGCGTCCTGGAATGCCGAGGAGACGGTGTCCAGTGCGGTGGCCAGCTGCTGGGTGTCGATTTGCTCGTTGGTCGTGGTGAGGTCGCTGAAGGCCTGGACAACGTCGTAGGCGGAGACCGTGTGGTTCAGTGGAATCTCGCTGCCGGCTCTGAGCTGGCCGGGGCCGGCGGGTTTCAGGGCGAGGTACTTCGCTCCGAGGATCGTCTTTACCCGGATGGCGGCGCCTGTGGAGGTGCCGAACTGCGCGTCGCGGGTGATCCGGAATCCCACGCGGACGTGGTCGCCTTCCAGGCCGACGTCGTCGACCTGGCCGACCTTGACTCCGGCGATGCGCACCTCGTCTCCCGGTTTGAGGCCGCCTGCTTCGGAGAAGGCCGCGCTGTAGGTGTCGCCGCCGCCGATCAGTGGGAGAGCCTGGATGTTGAAGGCTGCGAAGGTCAGTAGGGCGAGCACGGTGAGGCCGACGGTCCCGATCACCACCGGGTTGCGTTCGCGGAACGGGATCAACTGCCGCACCTCCCCTGGCCGATGTTCATACGTGGTGTGAGAACCTGGCCCTTGGGCAGCACGATCCGGCCGTCGAAGCCGCACAGGTAGTAGTTGAACCAGGAGCCGTAGGTCGCGGTGCCGGTCAGCGCGTTGAGCTTGTGCGGCAGCCGCTGCAGCACGCCTTCCACGGTGGGGTTGTTCCTCTGCAGGGTTCCGGCGAGGGTGGACAGGCCGGCGATGTCGGAGCGCAGCGCGGGGCGGCCCTGGGCGAGCAGGCCTGAGGTTGCGCCGGCCAGGTTGCTGATGGAGGTGAGTGAGTCGCCGATGGCGGTGCGGTCGGCGGACAGCCCGGAGACCAGTTGTTGCAGTTGGTCGAGGAGGGCGGAGAAGTGGACGCTGCGTTTGTCCACGGTGGCCAGCGTGGTGTTGAGGTTGTCGATCACGGAGCCGATCAGCTGGTCTCGGTTGGCGAGTGTGGAGGTGAGTGAGGCGGTGTGGGCGAGCAGGCTGTCGACTGTGCCGCCTTCGCCCTGGAGGGTGCTGATGAGTTCGGACGCCAACTGGTTGACGTCGTTCGGGCTCAACGCGGCGAACAGGGGCTTGAATCCGTCCAGGAGGGCGTTCAGGTCTAGCGCCGGCTGTGTGCGGGAGAGCGGGATGGTGCTGTTGGGCGCCAGCCGTGAGCCGTCTCCTGCCCCCTCCGTTAGCGCGATGTACCGCTGTCCGACCAGGTTGCGGTAGTGGATGACGGCTCCAGTGCTGGTCAGCAGCGGCCGGTCGCGGGTGACGTCGAAGGTGACCTCGGCCAGCGTCCGGTCCTTGATGCGGATGTCTTGAACCTGGCCGACCCTGACCCCGGCGACCCGTACGTCGTCGCCGGTCTCCAGGCCGGTGACGTCGCTGAAAACGGCGCTGTAGGTGACCGTGGGCGTGAAGTCGATGTTGACGATGGTGGCGGCCAGCAGCGCGGTGGCGAGGATCGTCACCACGGCGAACACGGAGAACTTGATCAGGGGTGCGGTGGATGCCCGTGCGTTCATGAAACGCTCACCGCCGTACCGCGGACCATGGGACCAAACAGCAGGGTCGCGACGGCAGGAACCTGGTCGGCTGGTACGCCCATGACCGGCGCCACAAGCGAACCGATCAGGTGCTGCTCGGCCGGCGTGCCCGACACACTGCTGGGCTGGCCGGTGCTCGGTGGCAGGCTGCTCTGGCCGCCCCGCGCCGACGTGCCGTCGTTGAAGTGGACGGCCGGTGCCGGCACGGGCGGATTCGGGAGTCCCTCGCAGTTCGGGCCGCGGTGGTCGGCGTACTGTGGTTCCTCGCCGGGGTGGTAGCCGGAGCGTGGCAAGGGGAACTCCAAGGTGATGTGCATCTGCCCGCCGCTGAATACCTGCTCGGCCAGCGGCTCGGAGGCCGTCAGCCCGCTCAGGAGGCAGGGATATTCGGGTGCGTAGCGTGCGAGCAGCGCCAGGATCGGCCGTGAGACGTTGGCGAGAGTGATGATCCGGTCGGCGTTGTCGCTGAGGACGCCCTGCGCGGTGCCGGCGAAGGTGGTGGTTCCGGTCAGGAACGACCGCAGCGCGTCCTGCTTGGCCACCACGGTGCGGCTCATGGTGATGGTGTTGTCCAGGATCCTCAGCAGGTCGGGGGCGGCGTTGCTGTACACCTGGGCGGTGTCGGCGAGGCGGGAGAAGTCCGTCATGAGCGCCGGCAGGTGCGGGTTGAGCCGGCGCAGGTAGCTCTCGACCCGGGAGAGGTTGGCGCCGATGGCGTCGCCGCGGCCCTCGAGGGCGTCGGCGAACGCGGACAAGGCGGCGTTCAGCTCGCCCGGCTGTACCGCGCGCAGCAGGGGCAGCAGATCGTTCATCAACTGCTGCAGCTGGATGCCGGCCTTCGTGCGGTCCTGGGTGATGACGTCCCCCGCCTGGATGTGGCGTGGTGACGGGTGCGCGGGCGGGACCAGGTCGACGTACTCCTCGCCGAAGAGTGTCTTGGGCAGGAGGCGTGCGTCGACGTCGGCGGGGATGAGGGCGATGTCCTGCGGCTTGAGCGCGATGTCGAGGGTCGCCTTCTGGCCGTCGGCATGCACCTGGCGTACCTCGCCGACGATCAGGCCGTCCAGCTTGACGTCGGCCTGCGGCAGCAGTTGGCTGCCGATGCTGTACGCCTGCAAAGTGATCGGCACCACGGGCGTGAAGACCTGCTGGTAGACCGCCACGGCCAGCGACAGCAGCGTCGCGATGACCACCAGGAAGACAACGCCGTACCAGCGCAGCACGGCCCTGCGCGACCAGGGACGCCTCGGCCACCACCCACGTCCGCCGCCGCGCGGGGGTGGCAGGTCACCCGGCCGCAGCGCCGGGCTCTTCGGTGTCGTCGTCATCGGCTAACCCGTGATCCTTACGGTGGTGGTGGCTCCCCAGATAGCCAGGCTGAGGAAGAAGTCCAGGATGTTGATGGTGACGATCGAGGCGCGCACCGCGCGGCCCACGGCGATCCCGACCCCGGCCGGGCCGCCCTTGGCGTGGTAGCCGTAGTAGCAGTGGATCAGGATGATCACGACGGCGAAGACGATCACCTTGCCGAACGACCACAGCACGTCGACCGGCGGCAGGTACTGCTGGAAGTAGTGGTCGTAGGTGCCGGGCGACTGCCCGTAGTAGGAGGTGGTGATGGTGCGGGAGGCGAGGTAGGAGGAGAGCAGTCCGATCACGTACAGCGGTATCACCGCCACGAACCCGGCGATCATCCTGGCGGTGACGAGGAACGGCAGTGAGGGAACGCCCATCACCTCGAGGGCGTCGACTTCCTCGCTGATGCGCATGGAGCCGAGCTGCGCGGTGAAGCCGGCACCGACGGTGGCGGACAGGGCGAGCCCGGACACCAGCGGCGCGATCTCGCGGGTGTTGAAGTAGGCCGACAGGAACGCCACGAAGTTGGAGGTGCCCAACTGGTTGAGCGCGGCGTATCCCTGCAGGCCCACCTCCGTGCCGGTGAAGAAGGAAAGGAAGGCGATGACGCCGACGGTGCCGCCGACGACGGCCAGGGCACCGCGGCCGAAGCTGACTTCGGCCAGCAGGCGCAGCACCTCCTTTTTGTACCGGCGCAGCGTGCGGCCGGTCCAGGCCAGTGAGCGCCCGTAGAAGGACATCTGGGCGCCGAGTTCCTCCAGGGAACGCAGCGGGCGTGCGAGCAGCCGGTCAGCGAGCGCCATCATCACCCCTTCTGCGGAACGATCTGGAAGTACACGGCGGTCATCACGAAGTTGGTGACGAACAGCAACATGAAGGTGATGACCACCGACTGGTTGACCGCGTCGCCGACCCCCTTGGGTCCGCCCTTGGCGTTCAACCCCTTGTAGGAAGCGACGATCGCGGCGATGGCTCCAAAGACCAGCGCTTTCAACTCGCCCGCGTAAAGGTCAGGCAGTTGGGCGAGAGTGGTGAAGGACGCCAGATAGGCACCGGGCGTGCCGTTTTGCAGGATCACGTTGAAGAAGTAGCCGCCCGCCACACCGACCACCGAGACCAGCCCGTTGAGCAGGACGGCCACCACCATCGAGGCCAGTACCCGGGGCACCACCAGCCGGTGCACCGGGTCGATGCCCAGTACCTCCATCGCGTCGATCTCCTCGCGGATCTTGCGCGCCCCCAGATCCGCGCAGATCGCGGAACCGCCCGCCCCGGCGATCAGCAGCGCGGTGACGATCGGCGAGGCCTCCCGCAGCACCGCCAGCACGGACGCGGCCCCGGCGAACGACTGTGCACCCAGCTGCCGCGTCAGGCTGCCGATCTGCAGCGCGATGACGGCCCCGAACGGGATGGAGACCAGCGCCGTCGGCAAGATGGTGACGCCAGCGACGAACCAGGCTTGCTGGATGAATTCCCGGGCTTGGAAGGGCCGCCGCGGCAGGGTGCGCAGCACATCGAGTGCGAGGGCGAACAGGTCGCCCGAATGCCGCAGCGCTGCGGTGGGGGACAGGCTCATGCGTCTGCCACCTCGTGAGGATGCGACCTCGCTTCGCGCTGGGCGATCGCCTGCCAGCGGGGCGAGCGGGCGATACCGTCACTGGGCAGCAGGCGCGGTGTCACTCCCGCACCGGACGCGCCCTTGCCGCCCTTCGGACCGCGGTGGTTGCCGGCGTCGAGCTCGGCGAGTTCCTGCTCGACCTGGGCCGCGTCCTTTTCCTCCGCCATCCCGATCGGCCCCTGCATACGGCCATTGAGGAACTGCCCGACGACCGGTTCGTCGCTGGCCAGCAACTTCTCGCGCGGCCCGAACATCACCAGTTCGCGCCGGAAGAGCAGCCCGATGTTGTCCGGCACCTGGCGGGCCGAGGCGATGTCATGGGTGACGATCAGGAACGTCGCGTCGATCTGCGCGTTGAGGTCCACGATCAGCTGGTTGAGGTAGGCCACACGCACCGGGTCGAGACCCGAGTCGGGCTCGTCGAACAGGATGATCTCCGGATCGAGTACCAGCGCCCGTGCCAGCCCGGCCCGTTTGCGCATCCCCCCCGATATCTCGCCGGGCAGCTTCTCCTCCGCGCCGAGGAGCCCGACCAACTCCATCTTCTCGAGCACGATCCGCTTGATCTCGCTCTCCGGCTTGCGGGTGTGCTCGCGCAGCGGGAAGGCGATGTTGTCGTAGAGGCTCATGGAGCCGAATAGCGCGCCGTCCTGGAAGAGCACGCCGAACAGCTTGCGCACCTCGTACAGGTCGCGTTCGCGCAGCCGGGTGACGTCCCGTCCCGCGATCAGGACCGAGCCCCGATCCGGTTTGAGCAGGCCGACGAGCGTCTTGAGGAACACCGACTTGCCCGTCCCCGAAGGGCCGAGCATGACCGAGATCTCCCCGGCGGGCAGTGTCAGCGAGACGTCCTGCCATATGACCTGGCGACCGAAAGACTTGGTCAGTCCTTCCACACGAATCTCTACACCCATCCGGTGCCCTCCCCTCCGCGCCGCATAGCCGCGCCCCGCACGTGGAGCAGGGCCGTCGTCTGCTCTACGGGGACGGACCGTGGATCCGTCGCGGAAAGAAGGAAATTTTTTCCGCCATCAGCGGCAGGGGGCCGAACTGCCCAACCGACCCGGCCGTGAACCTGCCCAGAGCCCAGGGCGGCCCGGCCCCCGCACAGTAGAGATCGATCGGAGCTTTCCCGACCACCTGGCTGTCGGCGCGTCAGGAAGCCCCGCCGATGACGCGCCCAGCGCCGCGCACGATCCACACGGCTTGCACAAGGCACTAGGGCCTGTCCGGCCGATCTCCGCGGCGTCGCGTGCCCTGGCACCAGCGCTCGCGGCGTTGTCGTCAGTCGACGACTCTCCCCCAGACTCCGTCCGGGAGGTGCCCCCACCAAGCTCTCGGCTCCGCTCGAGCAGGGGGGACCCCCATCGCGTCGCCTCCCTCCTCCGCCTTGCGATCACAGGCGCCAGACCCCGCTCCTTCTCCCACGGAGATCGGCCGGACAGGCCCTAGGTGAGGCAGTATGCCGTCGCGAACCCCGCCGACGTTACCGCCAGGTACGCGGGATGGGGAGGGGCCTGCGCAGACCCGAGTGCATCCCGGCTCGCCAGCGCGAATCACGCGTCTCTGCGGAACCGTGCCGCTGCCGCCGAGGCTGTCCCGGCGTGAAAGGAACATCCGCATCGGTGTTGACGGGCGTTCCGGCGCTCTGCTTTCCTACTTGCCGGTAAGCGGCATCACTGCACGTGGTGACTGGCCATAGGGAAAAGCGAAACGTTAAACCGCATCTGACTCGACCTTCTTCGCGTCCAGCACGCCCGCAACGAGACAACAGGCCACACCCGATGTGTACGGAGCCCTCTTCGCTCCCGCATCAACTCTCCGCAGCATCCCTTGCTGCTCCCACCTACACGGGGATACGGCTGGGAACAGCGTTCCGCAAATGTCCGGCGGTACCGGTTCCTCCCGGAATCTGCTACCGGGCCGGTCAGCGTGGTTGACCACCGCGTCCTTGACCAGTAATAGAGAGGACTCCGATGGGTATATTCCGCCCCACCCGCAGCACACGGCGCGCGGCCACCGCTGCGCTGGCCGCTGCCGCCCTGGGCGGCGCCGGTGTCGTCGTCGCCAGCCCGGCACAGGCGCTCTCCGGTGCCACCGCCTCGCAGGCCGCCGCGGATCAAAGCCACGCCTACCGGCACGGGGCCGTCCCTCTGCTGGATGCCGTACAAAAGTCCCTTGCCCTGCTGCCCGGTTCCCTCAACAACCTGCGGTACGGCGGGGGTGCGGGCAGCCCGAGCCTCGGCGTCACCACCGGCGCCCCCAAGGTCTACCTGGTCTTCTGGGGTTCGCAATGGGGCACCAGAGGCACCAACTCCAGCGGCAACACCACCTTGTCGGGTGACCGCGTCGGCATGGCGCCGCGACTGCAGGCCTTCCTCAAGGGCCTGGGCACCAGGAAAGAGACCTGGTCCGGCGTCATGACCCAGTACTGCCAGGGTGTATCCACCGGCACACAGACCTGTCCGAGCACCGCGCCTCACGTCGGCTACCCGACCGGCGGCGCACTCGCCGGAGTGTGGGCGGACACCTCCTCGGCCGCGCCGAGCAGCGCCACCGGCAACCAGATCGGCACCGAAGCGGTGAAGGCCTCCCGTCACTTCGGCCACACCACCGCCGCATCCAACCGCAACAACCAGTACGTCGTCGTCTCACCCACCAGAACCACGCCGGACGGCTTCAACACCCCCACCGGCCAGTTCTGCGCCTGGCACGACTACACCGGCGACTCCTCCATGTCCGGCGGCGCGGTCAGCTCGCCATACGGCCAACTGGCATTCACCAACCTGCCGTACGTCACCGACGCCGGCAGCAGCTGCGGCCAGGGCTTCGTGAACAGCCCCGGCACCCTGGACGGCGTGACCATCGTTGAGGGCCACGAGTACGCCGAGACCATCACCGACCAGAACCCGGCCGGTGGCTGGACCGACCTCATCGGCTATGAGAACGGCGACAAGTGCGCCTGGATCTCAAGCGGTCAGGGCGCCGCGCAAAACATCAAGCTGACCACCGGCACGTTCCCGGTGCAGTCGACCTGGGCCAACGACTACAACAACGGCTCCGGCGGCTGTGAGATCTCCCACCCGGTCCGGTGATGCCGTAGAGCGCGTGGACGTGCTGGCGTTCGGTGTGTGCTCGGCGTGCGGCGGCGGTGTTGACGTATCCGGCGAGGTGGAGTGCGCCGCGGATCAGGTCGCGGATGGTGGCGAGGACGGCGGGGGTGTTTCGGGTGCGGACCTCATGCGCGTTACCCGAACCCCGAAGCACATTGCCGCTCTGACGATCCCCGGCACCGCGGCCCTCAGCCTCACCGCCCGCAATGCCAAGGTCCCCACCGCCGCCCACCCGTCCACGAGTGGCACCGGCGCCCCGGTGCGCCCGTGAGCACTCCGACGCCCCTGCCGAGCATACGGAGCGCGGGCGCCTCACCGCCGACGTCCGCAGGCGCGGTGCAGTCCTCGACGGCTGTGGCCTCGCCATGGTGCGCAGCGAGCACGCCCACGCGTCCGCGCCCGGCTTCTGCTTCATCGGATGTATCAACACGGTCAGCGGCACGTTCCGCGAGATCGGCATCAATATACGGCGGATCGCCCGGCGCTGAGAGCGCGCCCAGCCACCTCAGCCCCGAGCAAAACCGCAGCCACATCGGAAAGGAATAGGTCATGAGCCCGACCTCAATCAGCCGTCGTGGCCTGCTCGGCGCGGCCGGCACCGGTACGCTTACCGCGGCCGGCACGCTCCTCGCCGCGCCAGGAGTGGCCTCGGCGGAGACCACCAGCGGAAACCTCCCATCCACCGTGGACACTGTGGTGGTGGGGGCCGGGATCTCCGGGCTGGTCGCCGCGCGACAGATAGCCCGCGCGGGTCGCTCCGTCCTTGTCCTGGAAGCCCGTGACCGGGTCGGCGGCCGGGTGCTCAACCACACGCTGGCCAACGGTTCGGTGATCGAGTCAGGCGGCGCCTTCGTCGGGCCGACCCAAGACCACATCCTGGCGCTGGCTGCGGAACTCGGTGTGCAGACGTTCAAGGAGTACGCCCAGGGCGACAACGTCTACATTTCTGGCAGCATCACCATGCGCTATACCGGGACCGTCCCGCCCGATCCGACGATCCTGGCCGATGCCGCCAACTTGCAGTTGCAGCTGGACACGCTGTCCAAGCAAGTGCCGGTGGACGCGCCGTGGACGGCGGCGAAGGCCGCGGAGTGGGATGCCAAGTCGGTAGACAACTGGATCAAGGAGAACACGGTCAACCCGGCCACGGCCAACCTCCTGTTGTGCTACCTGCAGCCGTGTTTCGGCACGGACCCGAGGGAAATGTCGCTTCTGTACCTGCTGTGGTACATCGCGACCGCGGGCGATGAGACCACCCCCGGCACCTTCGAGCGCTCCGCCGGCACCTCCGGCGGTGCACAGGACTCCCGCGTAATCGGCGGCTCGCAACTGATCCCTCTGCGGCTCGCCGCCCAACTCGGCGACATCGTCGCGCTGAAGGCGCCCGTACGGAAGATCGAGCAGACCGCCGACTCCGTCACGGTGACCAGCGACCGGGGACAAGTCCGCGCCAGCCGGGTGATCGTGGCGGTACCGCCACCGCTGGCCGCCAAGATCGACTGGTATCCGCTGCTGCCACCGCTGCATCTGGAGCTGCTCCAGCGACTGCCAATGGGCGCGCTGATGAAATGCGATGCGGTGTACAACCGGCCCTTCTGGCGCGACGCCGGCCTGTCGGGCATGGCGTTGATCGACTCCGGCCCGGTCAGGGCCACCTTCGACAACAGCCCACCGGATGCCGGCGTCGGCGTCCTGATGGCCTTCATCGGCGGCTCGACATGGCGGGACTGGGGCAACCGGCCGGCCGACGAGCGCCAAACCGCCGTCCTCCAGGCATTCGCCGAGATCGTGGGCCCGCAAGCGCTGACCCCCATCGACTACGTCGAGCACGACTGGACACACGAACGTTGGTCGACCGGCGCTCCGACGTCGGTCGCCGCGCCCGGCGTGATCTACAGCTACGGCGCACAGATCCGCCAGCCGGTCGCCCGTGTGCACTGGGCCGGCACAGAGACCGCCACATACTGGAGCGGGTACATGGACGGAGCCGTGCGCGCCGGCGAACGCGCCGCCCAGGAGGTGATAGCCCTGCTATGACAAGCCGGTCAGCGGACACCAAGGCCGCCTGCGCAGAGAAGGGACAGTGGACAATGCGGGTGCCGATAAATCATCCACCCAGGTGACGGCTTTGATCACCAAGCTCGACCGCGCCCGCCGCTGGCCCGCTGTCCTCACCCGAAGAGGGCACGTGCGACATCATCACCAGTCGTGCTCCTGCGCCAGGCCTACCTCGCCATGACCAACACCTTCACTCTCCTTCGCCTACTGCCGATGAGCGACCGGGACAAAAACATCGATAACCCTGCCCTGCGGCACCAACTTCATATCCTGCAACGCCAGATCGGCAAACCCACGTACACCAACACCTACCAAGCGCGCCCCGGACACGCTCCTGCGCTGGCACCGGGACCTCCTCAGAAGGCGCCATGCCGCAACCCGCGCACCGAAACGACGCGAGCGCGCCCAACAATCCGCTCACCCCGCACCTGATCCTGGCCTCGCCCACGAGACAAGGAGCCCCAGCATGACGGACAAGCCCCGTACCCCCGCCGACATCTCCGACGACGCTTTCGAGGCCATCCGCGACCTTAACCACGCCACCGCCGAAGGAGGATTGGAGTACCCGGGCGAGGCGTACGCCACGATCGACAACCTCAAGGTCCTTGCTCAGCAGTTGCCCCAGGCCCTTCGACAGATCCGGGAGTTCCTCGGCCGCCTGGAAGCCGATGGCCACCTGCGCACCGACAACGGCCCGGACGATCTGGCCTTCCGCATGGAGGACCTTCGCACCAGCCTCACCACCGCCGCCTGCTCCGCCGACGCCCTGTACCAGAACTTGGATGAGGCACACAACGCACTCAGACCGATCACCTACAGGGCCACCCTGAGACGGACTTGGGACTGATGAACCCACCAGTCCCGAGTCCGCGTGGAGCAGGTGCCGCTGGTTCCAGATCAAGGTCCGGCCCAGGAGCTCACGCCGACACCGCCCAGCTCAGGCATCGTAGGTCCGGCCACGCCGCGCTGCGCTGCAGGCGCCGTTCCGCCTGCTGGGTGGCGGATCATGACGGGCGGACGGGCACCGTAAGTTGCAGGCCGCTCAGTTCGAGGCGTGAGGTCTCGTTGTCGGGTCGCCAGGTGGGGGCGTCGCCTTGGGTGAGCTCCAGCTTGAGCTGGGGCCCGGACGGGACCTGCCACCCTGCCGGCCACAGTTCGAATACCAGCGGCAGCGACTGACCGGCAGCCTGCGCGGTCGGCGCGGTGTAGATCGGCTTGAGCGCGCGGGAGATCTTGTCCCAGTCGTGGCGGGCCGCGTAGCGGAACGAGGCCCGCATCAGGTGGACCACGCAGGTCTGTGTGATCCCAGGCGGCCAGTCCATCGCCGGTCTGGCCCGCGAACACCACGTCAGCCGGGGCGCCATCTGTACGGCCGTTGCCGACCTCGTGCCCGTGCACACCACTGACCACCAGGACTCCTCAGCCCCAGAACTGCCGGTCACTCTCGACATGCCGGGCAAGGTCGCCGACTTCCTTCGCATGGCCGAACTGGACCCCGCCGAATGGGCCGCGCTCGACCAGGGCGTGACCGTGCGGCGCGGCCAGGGCTACACACTGCGCGTCAGCGCCACATCCTCAGTCCACTGCCAACTCCTGGCCCGCTGCCAGCCCCTGGACGGCACCCCCAACGCCCCGGCGATCCCGGCGCAGCGCAAGGCCCTTCGCGAGTATGCAAACCGCGTCAACACCCTCGGCGAGTGACCAGATCCGCCTGAAACCTACTGGCGGGTTACATGTTCCCTGGTGTCCGAGCTAGGACTCCGGGGCCGGCACAGGGGCGGCCTTCAGGCTTCGGTTAGCAGACACTTCGGTAGGGGACGTCTGCCAGGTACATGCGCCATTCGTCGCGTGACAACGTGCCCCCGGCACGTCGGCATGCCGCGCCGGACACGTCTGCCGGGTCCAGGTCGAAGTGCTGCACTGGCACGTGCGTACCCGCTGCGTACATGCTGCCGCCATCGCTGGTGAAGGCGAGGGAGACGATCTCGTCACCAGCGGTGGGCAGGTCGGTACCCAGCTGCTGGCGGGAAGCGACGTCCCACAGCCGCAGGGTGCCATGGGATCCGGCCGCGGCCAGCGTGCTCCCGTCGGGGGAAAAGGCCAGTACGGTCGGCTCCTCCTCTTCGTCCGTGGAGCTCTTGAAGAAGCCGCCAGGCAGTACGCCCAGGGAGGTGGCGCGCCGGGTGTCCCACAGCGTGATGCCTCCTGCGTCCGTGTCCGCGAAGGCGACGCGGCTGCCGTCCCGGCTCAGGGCACTGACGCACGGGCAGTTCTGTGTGGTCCATTGGCGGCCATGGCCATCAGCGGGCAGCAGCGTACCGTCGTCGGTCAGCAGGACACCGCCGTCGTCGGAGACGGCGGTGACGTAATCGCCGGTTCCGGCCCCGTCGCCGGAGTCATGCCGGTGGATGACTCTGAGTTTCCTCCCATTGCCAGCGTCCCAGATCGTCACGGAGGCGTCTGCGGCGTTGGTGGTCATCAGCTCCCGGCCGTCGAGGCTGAGGATCAGTCCTGCGAGGAACTGGTCGCCGTGGTAGGGCCTGATGTCGGTGAGTCGCCGGTTGCGCACGGTGTCCCACACGGTGATGTGTGTCGGGTCTTCGAGCGGGTCGGGCGGTCCCGATCCGAAGGCGAGGCGACGGCCGTCGGCGCTCAGTGACATCACCGTCACGTCGTTGCCTTCGAACGTGGCGGAGGTCGGAGGCGGCCCGGCGGCGGAGATCTGGTACCTGAGTCGGCCGGTGCGGCCATCGATGATGCGGGGGCCCGACGCCGCCTTCCCTCGGCTGTTCAGCACGGCCAGCACGGCGCCGTTCGCGCTGAGGGCTGCGGTGGCCACGGCGTGATCGTTCCACTGGGGTCTGAGGGCGTTGCCGATGTCGAGACTGTGGACGACGGTCTGTTCATCGGACTCCTGGGTGGTGTAGCGCAGGACACGAGCCGTGGTGTCGATGCGCAGATCGCTGGGCTGGGTCTCGGTCAACGGGTGGCTGAAGACGGGAGCTTCGGGGTGGTCGAGCCGCCACAGCCGGATGTCGTTGCTTCCCCACCCGGCCAGCAGCTTGCCGTCCTCACTGAACACGTAGGCGAGCGGCGACACTTGCCGGAGTCGTGGCAGTCGCCTGCCGGTACTGACCGTGAGCCGCTGCAGCCCGGTCGCAGCCACCAGCGCCAGAGTGCGGCCGTCAGGGGCGAATTGGAGGTGAGCCTCGTTCCCGCAGGCGGTCCGCTTGTGCCAGGCCGTGTCGATCCGGTGGTGCGACCCGACGCCCCAGACACTGACGCTGCCCTGCGTGCACAGGGCCACCAGCCGCTGGTCCGGGCTGATGTCACCGCCGGTGGACCCTCTCAGCTCGGGGGACGTGTGAGTGAACAGGCGGCGCCCACTCTCGTCGCTCCACACCTCCAGATGGTCGTCCACGGCGAAGAACAGGGCGTTGCCGTGGGCGCTGAAACCGGACCAGGTGCGCGCATCTTCTACCCCGCCACTGGGTCCCTGGTCGTTGCTCCAGGTCCTGGAAGGCAGGGCCGACGAGCCGGAGGGGCCCAGGGCGGAGCCGTGGTACCGGTGCGTGCGTGTGTCCCACAGACGCACTCGCATGTCGGCAGTGTCGTCGTCCGTGGTCGGTATGGCCACGTAGCGCCCGTCCGGGCTGACGTCGGCCGAGGCTGTGGGACTGTCCGTGCCACCGGGCAGCCGGTGGCCGTCGGTCCGGCGCCGGGTCCGCAGATCCCAGCGGCTGATCGTGCCCGCTGCGACCCTGATCAGAGTCCGGCCGTCCGGACTCAGCTGGTCGACGTCCGCGAGGCCGGGAGGCGTGAACGTGGGCAGGTCATGCTGGGCGAAGGCGCCGATGAGGGCTGAGCGGGTCTCCGGGGTGTGGCTGAGCCGCCAGGCGGCGACGCTCAGCCTTAGCGCCGTTCTCGGGTCGGTCGTACGCAGACCGGCGGCTGCGGTGGCCGCGCGGCGTGCGGCGGCGGCGAGGTGCTGTCGCTGGCTCGTACGGTGCTGTTGCCAGGCCACCGCGCCGGCCACCAGAGCGAGCACCAAGAGCACGGACACGGAACTCACCAGCCCGCCCTGCCGACGGCGTTCACGGGTGCGCGTGTCTATGCTGGTGGTAAGGAAGTCGCTTTCCACGATTGTCAGTTCACGGGTGCGCTCGGCATTCGGGAAAGCCTCGGCGGCCTCGGCCAGCCGCGATCCACGGTACAACGCGCCCGAATCGCGGCCCAGTTCATGCCAGGCCGCGGCGGCCTCGGTGAGTCGGCGCAGGACCCGCAGCCGGTGCCGATCGTCTTCGATCCAGCCGCGCAGCCGGGGCCAGGCGGTGATGAGCACCTCGTGAGCAAGGTCGACCCGGTCGTCGTCCAGAGTGAGCAGCCGGGCGCGGGCCAGTTGCTCGATGACTGTCGCGGTGTCCGTCGGGTTGCCGAAGTCGAACTCCTGGCGGTGGGCGGGTCTGCGGGTGTCGGGGGCGCCGTCGCCAGGGGTGACCAGGCGCAGCAGGATCCGGCGGGCGAGGTCGGCCTGGGCCGGTGTGAGGCGGGCGTGGATGTTTTCGGCGGTGCGGGCGATGGCGCCGTGCAGGCCGCCGGCTGCTTCGTAGGCGGTTTCGGTGAGGGCGCGGCCTTTGCGGCGGTGCCAGGTCTCGAGCAGGGCGTGGGACATCAGTGGGAGGGCGCCGGGCTCGCCTTCCACGTCCGTGAGGATGCGGTCGGTCAGGGTGCGTTCAACGATCAGTCCGGCGGTCTGGGCGGGTTTGACGATCGCCTCGCGCAGTTCGTCGCGGCCCATCGGCCCCGCGAGCAGGGTGGCGTCCTGCAAGGCGGCTGTGAGTCCCGGATGTTCGGCGCAGCGGCCGAGGAAATCTGCACGGACCGCAATGACCACCCGCAGCCGGGCGGCCGGGTCGGTGGCGCTCAGGAGCCGGTCGATGAACTGGGTGCGTTCGGCGGGGTCGGTGCACAGGGTGTAGAGCTCTTCGAACTGGTCGACGA
>NZ_SUMC01000090.1 GCF_005047355.1 Actinacidiphila oryziradicis | reverse complement strand
ACGCCGCGAGCGAGGGCAACAACCGCCTCATCAAGCTCGAAGCCCGCAACGCCTTCGGCTTCCGCAACCGCGAGCACCAACGCCTACGGTCACGCTGCGCGACCACCAGGCGGAGCCGCAGAGAGGCCAAGCCCGGTTAAATTCGAAGACCCGACAACACGATCGCGACGATCGAGAGACTCCCCGTCAAGATCGGCGGTCTCTGAGCAGCACGGCCGGGCTTCAGGCGGTCGCGCTGACAGTCTCATCCGTGACCCGGACGGACATGGTTGCGGCCGAGTCCTGCTCGGTCACAACCACGGTCGTAACGGCCACGGTTGCCGGGGTCGCCTGACCGTCGCACCAGGTGGTCAGGCTGCCCACCTCAACCGTTGCGGTACCCGCGGTTGCCTCCCGCTGGGAGGTGACTGCCCGACCGGACGTCGGCCAGTCGTTGCCTTCTGAGCAACGATTGCCAGTGGTGGGCAGCGTGCCCACGACTGTGGGCCGCCGCCCCACAGTCGTGAGGGACGGCCTGTCCCTCACGGATCCGACCTGCACGGTCGTCGTGGCCGTGTAGCCCGGGGAGACGGGCCAGGCCCACGACCGTCACCCAGACGGACGTGGTTGGCTGGAGGCCATGGCAGAGCATCCGATCATCCCCTTCACGAACGAGCTGATGCAGCTCACTGACGACGTCGGCCAGACGACGGCCGCCGACTTCGTCCAGCGTGTCTACAACGCCGGCCGGGAAGCCGGAGCAGCAGAGGCAGCCGCCGACCCCTCTTGATGTCCCGACCTTCGCCTCCATTAACGCAGGTCCAGCCTGCTGGCCAGGCTTTTTGTGTGCGACCGCGCAAGAACGATTTAAGGATTGTTAGGACGTCCGACCAGGCCTTTCCGGCGGTCACCGAAGAAGGGTGCGGCAGATCGCCGTACCCTTCACGGCCGCCAGGGGTACGCACTGGGTGCGCCCCCTCCATATTCGCGGCGCCGCGAGGGTTTCGGTGGGGGCGGAACCCTTCCCCGGGCATCGGTGAGCCCCGACCGCTGTAATCGGCCGACCAAGCGGCCGGGACATTGCGGCCCACCGAGTGCCCGGAGTGGGAGGGAGGGGCTCGGCGGGCGGCTTGTGGGAGCTATGCAGTTGGACTCGCTGCGCGGCCCGAGGCGGTCGCATTTCCCCGAGCAGCGCCTATTCAAGCCTGGCACGCCTCGCAACCTTGGGCATCTTCGAGGAAGGCGCGGTAGGCCGTCTGGCGGACCTGCGCCCGGGCATGGGTGAGCCCCGACCGCGGGCACACGCGGCCGGGGCTCTTGCCGCCCCCTTCGGCAGGGAGCGGCGGTCTATCGGTGCTTCGGCCCCGGGTAGAACTGGGGCCAGCCGTCGCCAACGTGCTTCCAGTCGGCCATCGGGATGATGCGGCGCCGGGTCTTGCAGGCCGGGCAGGCGTAGGTGGTGCCGCTCGGCCCCGTCCCCCGCTCAACGATGCCGACCGCGACCGGGGCACGGGTGCTCTTCCTGCACCAGGTACAGACGGCGCTCACAGCGAAGCCCCTTCCGCCGGCAGCGCCCGCCACGGCCGTGTGATGGCCTCGCGGTACACGTCGTGGCGGGTACGCCCGGCGTGCTTGAGAGCCCACAGCTGCGCGGGCCCGATGTCCTCGAACAGCAGGGACTTCTCTCCGCACGCCGAGCACCGCATCGCGTGCGTGATCGGCTCCGCGTCCGGCTCTGGCCCAGCGGCGCTGGCTGAGGTCGCCAGGCTCATCGTCTCCAGCGAGTAGTCCCAAGCCGCCGACCGATGGCGCCTCGCCTCTCACCGGGCGGGGCGCTTGCGCGTTCCCCCCTGCCGAGCCCGCGAGACCTCCGCCACGCCTGTCCTCCGGTCACGTGGCGGGCGTGGTTGTGGCTGTTACCGATCTTGGTCAACACGGTGTTGACGGTGGGGCGGTCACCGGCAGCAGACGCGGCATGCGATCACCTTTGAGTGGATTCATGCTCCTTGCAGTGGAGGGTCACGCCTATGTCTGCTTTCCGTAACACCACCGCATTCTTCCGGATATGTGGCGGCATCAGCGGCAAGGTACGAGCCATCGGCCAAGCCGAGGAAGTACCAGCTCATCCACGGACCGATCAGGCCCGTGCGCACCGAATTGGGGGCATCATCATGTCTGCTTCACGTACCGCTCGCCATCTTGCCGCGGCAGTTCTGGCGTCCGCCGCGCTGCTGGCCGCTGCAGCCGTACCGGCCTCCGCGAGCGTCCGGCCTCACCAGCCGCGTCCCACCGTCATCCTCGGCCAGATCCAGTACGACAGCCCCGGCCGCGACGACCGCTCCCGGCGCAGCCTCAACGCGGAGTGGGTCGAGGTGACCAACACCGGCCGGCACGCGGTCAACCTGGACGGCTGGACCCTGTCCGACCGCGACGGCCACACCTACCGCTTCGAGAACCTGCGCCTGGACGGGCGCTCCACGGTCCGCGTCCACACCGGCACCGGCCGCGACACCCGCCATGACGTCTACCAAGACCGCCGCGCCTACGTGTGGAACAACGGCGCCGACCAGGCCACCCTCCGCAACGACCGCGACCGCATCATCGACACCGCCTCGTGGGGCCGCAACCACCACTGACCCGAGTTGACGAACGGTGCCCCGCCCTCACGTCGAGGGCGGGGCACCGTGCCGTTTCCTGCGCCTTCCGGCTGCGTCGTGCGCTGGGGCCGTGCGGGCCTGGGTGGCGCCGGATGCGCGGCGGGCATGACCTGCCGCACGAACGTCGTAGTCGGCGAGGAGTAGGCGGGTTCGTCCCGCTGGCGGTGTAGCCCGCCGCGCGCGCCGGCCGCTGACCCCGCAGGCTGGCCGTATGCGCTCTATGTGGTCGGGCTATGTGTCCTTCGGCCTGGTCACCATCCCCGTGAAGTTGTACGCGGCGACGGAGGACGTCCGCACCCCGCTGCACGAGGTCCACACCTGCGGCAGCAGGATCCGCCACCGCCGGGTGTGCGAGCGGGAAGACCGGGAGGTGACGCAGGAGGAGATCCGGCGTGGCTGGCAGGCCCCCGACGGCGAGGTGGTGGTCCTGGGCGCCGGGGACCTCGAGCACCTTCCGCTGCCGACACTCAAGACCGCCGAAGTGCTCGGCTTCGTGGACGACGGAGACGTGGACCCGCTGATGTACGACCGCCCGTACTGGGCGGGACCGGCCGGTGACGCCGCTCAGCGGCCCTACGCGCTGCTCGTCGAGGCGCTGGCCCGGCATGGCACCGTCGCCGTGTGCAAGGTCGCCCTGCGCACCCGGGAGCGCCTCGCGGTCCTCCGGCCGCGGCATGGCATGCTCGTGCTCCACACATTGCGCTGGCCGGAGGAGATCCGCGACCCCGGCGACCTGACGTCGTCGGCGCCGGTCACGGACCGGGAGCTGCAGCTCGCCGAGGTGCTCATGGACGCGCTGGCCGGCGTCGACATCGGCGACCTGCGTGACGAGTACGCGGTGGCGCTCGAGCAGCTGATCGTGGCGAAGGTGTCGGGCCGGGAGCTGGAGGCGGATGCGGAGCCGGAGCCCGCGGTGGACCTGGTGGCGGCATTGGAGCGCAGCATCCGGGACGCGCGGGGGCGGTGACCCTCTGCCCGATTGTTGCGGTCATGTGTCATATGCGGCATGTAGGGGCACGCGGGTCGGGGAACGCCCGATAGTAAAGGAGCACGCTGTGATCATCAAGAGGATGCACCAGATGGGAATCCGCAGCGAACACGCCTACCTCGCCGCCATGGGCAGCATCGGCCTCTCCGTCGCGGCCTGGGCCGGAAGCCTCAGCGCCGAAACCGGCGTCGGCCTCGACCGCGCCGACCGGTGGGGCATCTTCGTCGGCGAATGGGCCCCCACCTTCTTCGGCCTCGCCCTCAGCCAGTTCGAACAAGAGGAAGGCACCCTACAAGAGGGCGGCCGGCACCTGCGCGAGGCAGGGAAGGAAGCAGCGCAAGGAGCAGCGGAAGCAATGAAGGCGTCCGCGTAACGGCGCAGCTGACCCCGGACGTACGAAAGCCCCCGCGCCGGCGTACCGGGCGGTGCCTTCGCCCTGCTCGGTCAGACCGGCACCAGCGCCCATCATCTGGCTGACTCCGCGCCGCGCGGCTCGCCGGGCCGACGGGGACCGCCTCGTTGCTTCGCCCAGGAGGAGCGGCACCATTTCAGCGACGCAGCCGAAGTAGTCGTCGTCACCGAAGTCGAGGCTGCGCAGCAGCCGCGGGTGGTCCATGATTTTCCGAAGTGGGTCATTGAGCAGCTCGTCTACGTGGGCCACGACACCGGGCCTGCCCGTATCGTCCATCGGGGGCACTGCGCTTCATGCCGCGCCAGCGCTATCACCGCCACCACGGATCAGGCTCGCGCGGCTCTGCGGTACCCGGACGCCGCGCCGTGCCCGATCTGCCGACCCGACCGGCCGCTGAGGGCCACATAGTGGGCAGCTCTTCGGACCCTCCTGAGTGCTGGCGCTGCCGCTCGGCCGGGGCGGAGCCCTGCTGGCCGGTGCCGTGTGGGCGCGCCTATTTCACGCGGCGGGGCAGCAGTGACTGCGTGTCTACTCCAATGTCGCTGATCGCCGTGTCGAGGGCGGCCTTGAGGGGGTCGCCATCCAGCAGGGGACTGAAGACCCGCCCGGCCTGGATGAGTGAGATGGCGAGTTGGAAGACGTCGGCCGGACCGAGGTCGGCGGCCGTCGCGCGGATCTGCACGGTGCCGTCGTCGAGTTCGGCGAGGTAGGCGCTGGCGGTGTCGACGCTGGTGTGGCTGAGCGAGGACAGGTGGGAGTAGACCGGGTACAGGTCGGGCACGCCGTACCGATCGAGGAGGTCGTGCACGTGGCCGATCTCGTGCACCAGCTTGTCGTGCAGGGACTGCTCCGCTGCCGTCCGGGTGGGCTCGGCGGCCTGCTGGTCGAGGGTCTGCCCGTACTGCGCCGCGATGGCCCAGCCGGTCCTCTCCAGCTTCTTCAGCAACTTCTCCCGCGAGGTGGCGCCCGCAGACATGACGGCGTCGACGGCGGCCTCACCGTTGTCGACGAGCCAGTTCAGGGCGTAGGCGTGGTTGAATATGTTGCGCATCAGCGGGGCGACCTCGGGCGCGGTGAAGCCGCGGTCGATGAGGGTTAGCACGCCGAGCGAGGCTCTGTTGACTAGCCGCCACCACCCGTAGGCGCCAAGGACCACCTTGTAGTTGGCCTGGGGGAACTTCAGGCCCTCGGCGATGGCCTGGTCACCGGCTTCGATCAGGTGCTCAGCTGCGCCTCGGGCTCGGGCGGCGGTCTCGTCGGTCACGGTGAAGGTGCTCATGACCGGGACAGTAGTGCGAACTGCTCGAACTGCTCTCCTACCTCGTCGGCGACTGCCTGGGACTCGACGACCGCAGGCTGGTCTTCCCCGCGCCGAAGACCGGCCCGGCGCGGCTGGTCCTGCACTTCACCGCCACCGGCAGGATCGCCGACACGGAACCGGGCGAAGCCCTCACCGAGGAGCATCTGACCGAGATCGAGGCTCAGGTCCACGCGCGGTTGCTCGCGCACCCCCTGCCGCGCGTTGCCAGAAAGATCCTCTACTCCACGCAGCCGGTCGAGGGGTACTGGCGCTTCGCCGACCGGCTCGTCCTGCGGCCGCTGCCCGAGGGCAATCCGGCGGTGCCGTGGCTCGCCGAGTCCTACCCGCTGATCTTCGAATGCGCCTACCCGGGCACCGAGGACGTTGTTCTGTCCTTCTCCCGCAGCGACCGGATCGCCGACCAGTGGATGAGCGTGCTCGCACTCGCCGATCCTGCCTCGCCGCGGCTCGGCCCGGGGCATGTGGGCGGCAGCAGCATTTCGCCGGCCGGGGGAGAACGACAACCCGACCGGTGAATGGGTTCACGCCCGCTACCAGCCCGCGAACTGGGGCTGGGCTGGCAACACCCTGTGCGAACAGGGAGACCTCGCCGGCATCGCCGTGACGGACGAGCACGCCGGTCTCTTCCGGTGCGAGTCTTCCCATCACCTTCCCACCTACCTGACCAGGTGCCTGGCTGCCTTCGACGCCCTGAACGCCACGGACCGCCTCCTACTGCTGCGAGCCGCCCACTGGATCCATCACGCGGCCCAGGTCCGGGAACTGTCGGCCTCCGCGGCGTACACGGCCGTCGTCCAGAGCGTGGAGGTGCTGGTCGACACGCAGGGGGGACAGAGCACCAGCGCGGCGTACCGCGCGTTCGTCGAAGACCACGCTCCGGCGACCACCGACACGATGCGGACGATGCACCGCAGCCTGTACAGGGTCCGCAGTCAGATCAGCCACGGCAGTCGGCTGTTCGTCTCCGACCTGGAAGTGAGCGGCATGCCCAACCCTCAGCGATGGCACGAGGAACGCCTTTTGGACCACGCGACGGCGGTCTGCCGCACGGCGATCATCAACTGGCTCCTCCGCAGGACGACCGCGGCTGCGGCCCGGTAGACCGTCCTCCCTGCGACGCCCCGCCCCACACGAAGGATGGCTCCATGGCCAGCAAGCCCACGCTGCCGGCGTCTCCGACGAGGAGTCGGGCGGGGCGGATGCGCTGCTCTACAGCGACTGGCAGATCTGGGGTGCCCCGTACCTGTCCTCTGCGCTTCGATCGGGCCGTGCGTCCTCTACCCGACGGGCGCCGACGCGGGCGACGGCCACCAGCCCACCGGTCAGCTGGTGGTGCGCTTCACTCACATCGATCCGCCCTGGACCCCGCCGCTGAAGACCGGTGCTGACTGGTACCTGGGTCTCAGACCGGACGAGGAGATCGCCGCCCTGTTCAGCCTCGCCCTGGGGGTGCGGCTGCGCTCGGGTGGGCCGGTCCACCGCTTCCCCCACGGCGGCGACGTGCGCGGGGAGCCCTTCCTGCACGATCACCAACCGCCCGGTCTGGTGCCCGTGCCCGCGCGGCGCGTGCAGTTAACGGGGCTCCGTGGCGCCGAGGTGCCGAGGTGCCGCTCGGCCTCGGCCTCGACGCGCTCGCACGGTACCCGTTCCTCACTCCCACACAGGCATTCGTCCTGGCCAAGGCGGCCCGGCACTTCGCGACCCTGGACCGTTCGAATGGCTCCCAGTCCGGATGACTGCCTCGAAGTCGCACGACCCCGCTTGGAGGGTTAGGCAGATCCACTGTTGCCGGCGGGTCGCACGGCAGTGGACGCCGACCACGTCTCGGCGTACGGCCTCGCGGTCGAGCACTACCAGAAGAGCGAGACCATCTGGAACGGCCAGGACGGACGAGAACCCCTACGAGGTCCCCAAGCAGCCCTCCTGGAAGGCGAGCCCCACCCAGAACGGCTATCCGGCGCGGGCTACGACAGGACCACCGTCGCGGAGATCGCCGACAGCGCGGGCCTGACCAGGAGCACGTTCTTCCGCCACTTCCACGACAAACGCGAAGTGCTCGCGGCCGGCCAGGAGACGCTGGCCTGGCTGTTCACCTCAGGCATCGCCGCCGCGCCCGAGGACGCGACACCGCTCGACGCCGTCGAGCACGGTCTGGAGACGGCCGCCGCGGCGATGACCCCGTTCAACTGCGAGTTGGGGCCGCGCCTGCAGGCGGTCGTCGCGACCAGCGCTGAACTCCAGGAGCGCGATCAGCTCAAGCACGTCGGACTCGCCGCGTCGATGGCCGACGCGCTCCGTGCCCGCGGCGTCCCGCACGCGGTAGCCGCCCTCGCGGGCGACATCGGGATGCTCGCCTTCAACGAGGCCTATGCCGAGTGGGTCCGGGAGGAGAACCAGGAAGACCTCGCGGAACTCCTGCGCTCCGCGATGTCACGACTCCGGCGCGCGGTCACCGAACTCGGCTGAGGCGCGGCCCACCGGGTCGCTGACGCTCCAGCCCCGGCCCGCCCCGGGCCAGCCGCCAGCACCAACGAATCGTCACCCCGAAGAGCCGAGGTCAATAGTCGCTCAGATCCCGCGCGGTGGCCAGCCCAGACGGCCGGGTGACGGTCGCCTCTGGTCGTCCGTGGTGGTCCCGGGCCGTCGCTTGACGGCCCAGGGACGGCCCGGGACTCGGCTCCCCGCTCATCCACAGACACGAGCAAAGCCGCCGCTTAGGGCCACGTCAGGCTCTACGATGTGATCTAGGCAACACGGGTGGGGGGTCAATGATCGACGTGGATGAAAACGCTCCTGCGTCACCGCTCCGGGGGGAGCTTGAGCAGAAGCGCCGTATGGAGATGCTGCAGGACAGCTACTTGCGAGCAGTCGCGGCGGCGGCTGGCTGCACCATGGCTAAGCCGGATCCGGACGACG
The DNA here is from genome assembly GCF_005047355.1 of Actinacidiphila oryziradicis. Classification (GTDB taxonomy): domain Bacteria; phylum Actinomycetota; class Actinomycetes; order Streptomycetales; family Streptomycetaceae; genus Actinacidiphila; species Actinacidiphila oryziradicis. The sequence goes on along the minus strand of NZ_SUMC01000090.1, from coordinate 20,059 downwards.
GGATCGATTGGCAGTTGTGTCACTCGTCCGAAAGTCATACAACGGATTGCCAGATTGATCTAAAAATACAGCTTAAAAGTACGTGGACCAGCGCGCCAAACCCAGCCAATGGATTCGTGTCTGTCACTGTCGCCAACGACCGACTCCGCATGTTAGCTAGAACTCGTGTCACTGTGCACCGCATCCTGGTTGCGATGATAGTTCCCGAAAACGTCGCCGACTGGATTGATGCTAGTCACGACATTTTTCAATTGCGACACTGTGCTTACTGGCGGAGCGTCACCGGAGTAGAGCCATCTGGGCGTGAGAAAACTGCGGTTAGAGTCTCCACCAGTCAAATATTCGACGATGTAGCCCTGTGCGGAATCATGGAGAGAATCGGCAAAGGGGGGACACCTTGAGCACGCCCGACTTCAGAGAAATCGCGGGCCATCTTACAGACTCCCAATTAACCCTCGCCCTACAGAGAAGCGGATGGCACAAGTTCGGCGGCCAGGTCGGATTGTACACGAGATGGCGCCTTGAATCGGATTCTCAGACTTCTGGAAGTCAGCTCTTGATTCCACAAGACAGGGAAACGGACGATTACGAGGATCTTTTGAGTCAAGCGGTAGCCCGTGCCTGGAAGCTCGGAGATAACAAAATCAGGACGGTCCTTGAGCGAGCCGCAACGCTGCACTCCCTTGGCGATGAGATTAAGTTTCACAAAGAGGCTCATTCCCGACGAGGAACGATCCCCTGGACCGCCGGGGAAGACCTCCATGCCGGTGCGCACAAATCTATGGTGGTCGCTGCTAAGATCCGCAAATCAAAGGCCGCCTACTTCGGTAGCTCCAATTCATTCCTTGCGAGATCATTCCTCGATTCCGTATTGATGGGACAAACGGAAGTCGGGAGCTATGTGGTGACAGCGTACGCCCCACCCGATGAGGTGTTCAGCGAGAAGAAGCTGAGGCCCGGGGACACGATCCCATTGATTGGCCAACATACTGGCAGAGAGATCACACTTGGCCTTGTGTCCGCGCTTGAGGCCGCACGTGAATCCGTAGACCACTTCAACACATCTGGGTCCACATACGGGTTCGTCGAGAACGTGAGTCGCGGTTTTTGCTATGAACTAACGCAGGCAGTTCGAAGTCTCATCAGAGACTCCGACGGAGCCGAAGTTGAGATTGAGCTTAACTCTGGCGAAGATCTCTTCTCTGAAACCCCGCCGCAAAGGCATAAACTGGAGTTTACTCCGTCGGACTACTCCGTCCTAGAGAGAGCTGGCTCCTTGCTCGCCACTGTAGCTAGGCCACAACCAGTTACAGTCCTGGGCATGGTGACCCTTCTAGAGAGACCCAAGGCTGGAAATCCTGGAGTAGTTCGACTTGACGTACTCGGCGGGACGTCTGCTCGCAAAATGCGCGTACGCCTCAAAGTCCAAGACTATGACCTGGCCATGGACGCTCATCGCAACAATCTGGCCCTCAGGGTGACGGGACGACAAGAACTAGAGGGTCATTTCTACTGGCTGTACGATCCGGAGATTATTGAGCTCATTAATGTGACGCCTCAAACACCGGGAGTAGATATCAACTCCGGAGATCAGGATCCTCTCTTCTAGGCCAACTTGACCGCACCTGCCAACTGCCCAACACAGCGTGAGAAGCGCGACGGCGAGCAGCGACCCGAACACTCCGGCACTCTTCGGGGAGCCCCGCCGGAGTCGCTATCAACGAATTAGCCTCGCGCTTTCACGGAGGCTGGTGTCCAGCTTCTGACCTGCGTCGATAGGGCTTGTCTAAGGTCCTGTACGGCACAGTGAAAGAAGCACTTCTCAGGTGTTGAAGCGTAGCGGGTTCTATCCGGTGGTGCGGGTGGCGGCGACCGGTTCGGGGGTGGTCTCGCAGGCCGGGGGTGTGTTGCTGACCGAGACGGTGCGGGCGGTGGGTGTGGACCGGGTGCTGTCGGCGGCGCTGGCTCCGTGGCGCAAGGCCCGTGCGGTCCATGACCCGGGCAAGACGGTGTTGGACCTCGCGCTGGCGTTGGCGTTGGGCGGGGACTGCCTGGCCGATGTCGCCGTGCTGCGTGCCGAGCCGTCTCTGTTCGGCCCGGTGGCCTCGGACCCGACCGTCTCCCGTCTGGTCGACGCCCTGGCCGCGGCCGGCCCCAAGCCGCTCGCCGCGATCCGCGCCGCCCGCGCCCTGGCCCGGCAACGGGCCTGGTCCCTGGCCGGAGCTGCCGCTCCCACCGGCCCCGACGGACAGGTGACCGTGGACCTCGACGCCACCCTGGTCACCGCGCACTCCGAGAAGGAACAAGCCGCCAAAACCTACAAGAAAGGCTTCGGGTTCCACCCCCTGTGGGCTTTCGTCGACCACGGCGGCGAAGGGTCCGGCGAGCCGCTGGCGGTGGTGCTGCGCAAGGGCAACGCCGGCTCCAACACGGTGGCCGACCACATCGCTGTCACCCGGCTCGCCCTGGCCCAGCTGCCCAAGGGGCACCGGCGCGGGAAGAAAATCCTGGTCCGCACCGACGGCGCGGGCGGCACCCACGGCTTCCTTAACTGGCTCACCCAACAAGGCAGATCGCTGTCGTACTCGATCGGCTTCACCATCGGCGAGGACCTCCAAGCCGCCATCCCCCGGATACCGAAGAAGGCGTGGACCCCGGCCTACAACGCCGACGGGCAGATCCGCGAGGGCGCCTGGGTCTGCGAGGTCACCGACATGCTCAACCTCACCGGCTGGCCCAAGGGCATGCGGGTCATCCTGCGCAAGGAACGCCCGCACCCCGGCGCCCAACTGCGGATCACCGATGTCGACGGGCACCGCATCACCGCCTTCGCCACCAACACCCCCGGCCGGCAACTCGCCGACCTGGAACTGCGCCACCGCCGCCGGGCCCGCTGCGAGGACCGCATCCGGAACGCCAAGGACACCGGCCTGCGCAACCTTCCCCTCCACGACTTCGCCCAGAACGCCGTCTGGTGCGAGATCGTCGCGCTGGCCTGCGAACTCATCGTCTGGATGCAGATGCTCGCCCTGACCGGGCCCGCCAGCCGCTTCGAGCCGAAGAAGCTCCGGCTGCGGCTGTTCGGCGCCGCCGCCCAGCTCATCCGCACCGCCCGACAACACCACCTCAGGATCGCCGGGCACTAGCCCTGGGCCCAGCAGATCCACGACGCCTTCGCCCGACTGCGAGCCCTCCCAGCCCCCGGCTGACCCCGGCAGACCCCGCCCCGACAAGCCCCGCACCACCCATCGGAGCCGTGGAACCCGGCGCCCACCCGACGCGACTGTGGCGAGTTTGTGCAGGCGCAGGGAGAACTGGCAGAGCGGTCGTGTCGCGCGGGTCGTCCTGGCTGCCGTCCTGCCATGGGTGTCGAACCTTTCGCCCTACTGAGGCGGGAGCCCCGTCGCGGCGGTCCGCCTGCAGGTCAGGGCGTTATCTGCCGGGCGCGGGCTGCGCAGACTGCATATCGGTGCAAGTCTCTGCCCCGATCTGCGGAACCCGGCGGCCCCGTACGGTCCCCTTCGTATCCGACCTCAGCCGTCTCCCCCCTCTCTTCCCCTCCTCCTACCTTCAATCCACTCCCTCCCTTCTTTGCAGGCCCCACACCAGCGCGGCGGCACCCAGGCGAAGCCGAGGGTGCCGCTGGGGCCGTGCCGCTGGGGCCGTGCCGCTGGGGCCGTGCCGCTGGGGCCGTGCCGCTGGGGCCGTGCCGCTGGGGCCGTGCCGCTGGGGCCGTGCCGCCATCGGCTATCGGCTGCGGATCGGTCGGGGGATTTCCGGCCCGCGACCGAAGTGGTCGCATCGCCTGAATTCCACGATATAAAGCGTCGTGAATTCGCGAGAATTCCAGCATTTCACAGCCGGGATCCCGCTTCAATGTCGCCGAACTCCGAGCTATATTTAAATTGTTCCCGGGGAAACCGGGAGAAGCGAATTCCGCCAAAGCTCTGCGGGGAATATCCGTCACGGGTGAAGTGCGGCCAAAATTCGGAGGAAATGGGAATGGGAATGAGTACCGCCCGCGAAATCAACGCGGTCCAATTGCGACCAGGGCATGCCGGAGTCGTGATCGAGTTCGAGACCGTCGTGACCCCCGGCATGGAGGCCGCCGGGCTCGGCACGCTCGGCGAGCCGGTCGCCCTCTACGGCGAACTGCTCACCGTGACCAATGGCCGTACGCTCGGCCGGGGCTGGTCGAGGGTGATCGTCTCCGCCGAGGTGATCAGGCACGGGACGGCCAGCCGGGTCCTGATCGATTCGGTCCTGGGCGCGCACCGTACCGTCACGGTGACGTCCGATCCTGGGTTCGCGCAGGGCGCCCCGGTGATCCTGCTGCACGTGCCCTACCGCGCCGGAGCGCTCACCTTCGCCCCGGGCAGCTACCGGACCATCCCCGACCCCAACTGCCCGGACTGCTATGCCATCCGGTTCCTGGGCACCACCTTCCCGCTCCGCCTGCGGCAGGGGTGAGCAGGGTGAACCCGGAGATCGTGCTGCGCGCCCTGCGCCAACTCATCGACCGGATCGACGAGATCCATGCCCGCCCCGACCGGGACTGGTCTGAGGTCGCCATCGAGGCCCTGGAAGGCATCGACGCCCTCGACCGGTGGCTCACGGGCGGCGGCCCCCCGCCCACCGCCTGGCACACCGCCACCTGACCCTCACCACCTCAACCGGTCACCCCGAGGTCACCTGGTGCCGCCCGCGACCCCCAGCGCGTCGCGGGCGGCACCACCCCATCCCCGTACGCCCCGAAGAACGGAGCCCCGCCATGTGCCAGGCGTCAGAGGACAACGACCCCGTCATCCCTCGCATCCCCCGGCCCCGACCGCCACTGGAGTCCGTGCCCCGACCGCTGCCGCGACCCCAGGTGCCGCCTCAGGCGCCGCCCGCCGACCGGTAGCCGACCACCCCACCCCGCACCCCGCCCGCGATGCGCACGATCGGAGCCATGCCATGACCACGCCGCCCCACCCCGCACCCACCACCCCCACCGCTTCGGCGGCGAGTGCGAAGGCCCGCCCGGGGGAGTTGCGCGCCCGGATCGCCGGGATCCTTGCCGCCAGCACGGGTGCGCAGTTCACCGTGACCGAACTGGCCAACCTCCTGGGGCATTCGGGCGGCGCGGTCGGCAACGCCTGCGAGACCCTGGTCGCCCGGGGCGAGGCCGACCGGATCGGCACCCAGCCCCGCAAATACCGGGCCACCGCCGCCACGGCCGCTGCGGCGCGCCGCGCGGTGACCCGCCAGCCCGGCCCGGGCAACCCCCCTCCGGCGGCGTCGCCCTCCGCCCCGGGGACGTCGTCAAGCCTCCCGGCTCCGACGGTGGGTGGTGCGGCTGTCAGCCAGCCGGGCGGGAAACCGGCGCCGATCACCCGCCCGAACGGGCAGCGCTACCACCCCCGGGCCTTGGCCCAGTTGCCGGATGTCGAGGCGTTGCGGCGGCTGCGCGCGGCGAGCGTGCCGGTTCTGCTCTACGGGCCTCCGGGCACGGGCAAGACCTCGCTGATCGAGGCGGCCTTCGACGACCTGATCACGGTCGCCGGGGACGGCGACACCACGGTCGGTGACCTGGTCGGCGAGTACACCCAGGACGAGCACGGGGGCTACGAGTTCGTCTACGGGCCGGTGGTGACCGCGATGCAGGAGGGGCGGGCCCTGCTGCTGGACGACGCGACACTGATCTCCCCGAAGGTGCTGGCGGCCCTGTATCCGGCGATGGACGGGCGGCGTCAGATCCAGGTCAAGGCACACAAGGGCGAGACGATCACCGCAGCCGACGGCTTCTATGTGATCGCCGGTCACAACCCGGGCGTGCACGGGGCGGTCCTGACCGAGGCCCTGGCGTCCCGGTTCAGCGTGCAGATCCAGGTCGGCTCGGACTACGACCTGGCCGCCGCGTTGAAGATCAACAGGACGGCGGTGCGGGTCGCCCGCCACCTTGCCACCAGTCAGCAGGCCGGAGAGGTGGGCTGGGCCCCGCAACTACGGGAACTGATCGCCTTCCAGAAGATCGCCGATGTCCTGGGCACCGAGACCGCCTTCGCCAACCTGGTCGGCATCGCCCCGCTGGAGGACCGCGACACGGTCGCCGAGATCGTCACCAAGGCCACCGGCAGGCCGGTCACCGCCCTGGCCCTCGGACGCCAGCTCTAACACCCCCGCGCACCCCGCTCCGGCCACCGGCCGACGCGACCTCCCACGGAAGGGATCGATCCGCCATGCCCGCACCACACCCCCACGTCCTGCCCGCTCCCCCCGCACTGTCGGACGCCGAATGGGCCACCGCCCGGTGGGAGGACGACGGCGGCCCGCCCTGTGAGCCGGGCCCCGGCGCGCAGGCCGGGCAGTGGCTGCGGATCTCCGCCGCCCTGACCGAGCGGCTGCCCGAACTCGCCGGGCGCCAGGACGTGATCGTCACCTGCGAGCCGGGCACCCGCTCCGGCGCACCGGCCGCCTTCTACCCCGCCACTGCGGCCCTGGAGATCGACGCCGCCCTGTTCGCCCCGCTGAAACCAGCCACCATCAACCCCCGGCACCCCGGCGACGAGGAACGCTACCCGGTGGCCTGGGGAGCCCTGGTGCACGAGGCCGCGCACGCCGCCCACAGCCGCTGGACCACCCCGCCCCCACTGCGCGGCACAGCCCTGGGCCAGGCTGCCGAACTGCTGGAGGAATCCCGCGCTGAGCTGGCCCACCTTACCCGCCGCCCCGCCGACCGCCCCTTCCTGCGGGCATGCGTCCACACCCTGGTCCTGGCCGACTGCACCGCCCAGACTCCCGCCGACCGGTGGCGGGCCGCCTCGGCGGCCGCCTTGATCCTCGCCCGCCGCGACGCCGGAATCCTCGACCCCGACGAGACCGAACCCCTGCACACCACCGTCACCGCCATCCTCGGCACCGACCTCCTGCAGGCCCTCGCCTCGATCTGGATGGCCGCCCACACCACCGGCGACGACGACGGGCAGAGGATGCTGGAGCACGCCCGCGTCTGGTGCCAGGCACTGGGCACCGAGCCCGCCGGGCCCGAACCAGCCCCGGACCCCGCAGCCGGTGGAAGGCGGCGCGGTGAGCTGGCCGAGGCGGTCGGAAAGGTCGTCGGCCAGGTACGGGCGAACGAGGCCGCCCAGGCCGCCGCGCAGGCCCGGGCCGCCGCCACCCGCTCCGCCCGCGCCCAGGCGAAGACCGCCCAGGCCGCACACGACCGGCAGGCCGCCAAGACCGCCGGGAAGGTGTTCGCGCCCGGAGCCCGGCCGTTCACCCCCGGCGAACCGGCCAGGAGCCAGCGCGGCCAGCACGCCCAGTCCCCGGTGACCGGCACCCGGCCGCCGACCAGCGCGGAGAAGGCAGCAGCCGGGCAACTGGCCCGGGCGCTGAGGGCCGCCTCCTACCGGGAGCGCACCGCCACCGTCACAGCTTGCGCCGCGCCGCCCGGCCGCCTGAGCATGCGCGGCGCCCTGGCCCGGGACGCGCAGAAGGCGGCGGGCGCCACCCCCACCGCCCAGCCCTGGATCCACACCCGCCACCGCCCCACCCCGACCCCGCCACTGCGGGTGGGGATCGCGGTGGACGTGTCCGCCTCGATGCAGGCCGCCGCCGCACCGATCGCCTCTGCCGCCTGGATCCTCGCCAAGGCCACCGCGCTCACCGACCCCGACTCCCGTGCGGCAACCGTCGCCTACCACAGGTCGCTGACCGCGATCACCGCGCCCGGCCGCACCCCGACGCAGGTGACCGAATTCGCCGCCCGGGGCCTGGGCCACAGCCTCGCCGAAGCCATCGACGCCCTGTCAGCGGGGCTGGAGCTCGCCCGCCCGGGGCGCGGGCGCCTGCTGGTGATCGCCTCCGACGGCTACTACCACCGGGACGAGGCCGCCCGCGCCACCGAACGCATCACCGCCCTGCGCAAAGCCGCGTGCGCGGTGCTGTGGCTCGCCTTCGCCCCCGACCCCCGCCCCCTGCCCGGCACCACCCTGCTGCACCTCGCCGACCCTGCCCACGCCGCCACGGCGATCGGCAAGGCCGCAACCGCCGCCATCACCGCCACCCGCTGAACCACCGGGGCGGGGCGGCAACAGCTCCGCCCCGCCCTGCTCGACCAGCCCACACCGCGCCACAGCCGCAGCACCCAGACAATCCCCAACCCACCGGGAGTCTTGTGATGACGTCCATCGCCGACCGGGCCAGCGCCGCCCACCGCTACGCCGAGCGTCTCGCGCGACACCTGCCCGCCCCCGCCTGCACCGCAGCCGACATCGCCCGCACTACTGTCCGCCTCGCGGTCCTGCTCGGCATCGACCCCGAACACGTGCGGCCTGCGTGGCCGTGGCAGCGCGCGGCGAGGACGACCCGGCCGTACCCGCTCACCCTCCACGTCACCGACTGCGCTGAGGGTGCCGAGTACGTCTTCCGCTACCGCGACCCCCTCTACCCCGACGAAAGCTTCTTGCTCCTCGGCCTGTGCCCGCTCTGCGCGGGGCCGGTGCCGTGCGCCGACATCCGCGACCTGGCCGAGCTGGGCACTTACCTGGCCCGCGCCCCACTACCGCTCCCCGAGGACGGTCGGCCACCGGCCGACTATCCCGATGAATTCGACGCCGACCCCGGCCACGGGCCCGCCTGCCCGTTCCGTGAACCCGCATAACAACCCCGCAACCTGCAGCGAGGGACATGCCGGACGCGAGTGACCCGCCGCCCGTTTCGCGCCCTGTCACCTGTCAGGGCGCCACCGGCGAGTCCTCACCCGCGCCCGTCTCGTTGCCACGTTGCCCTCAAGCGGCTGAACCCGTTGGCCGAGCGCACCCGACAAATGGCCCTCCCACGACCACGAGGAGCGAAGACCAGGCATGACCAATCCGACCAGCCGCGTACGCGGCACCGGCCTCCCGGCCTCCCACAAGCCGGGCACCACCACCGTCACCAAGGCCTTCGGCCTCAAACACCTCCTGGAGCTGCGAACGCGCCACGAGAGCGGCAGCCCCGCCGCACACCTGGCCGACCTGGTTCTCGACACCGCCCGCGAAGCTGACCGCCTCGCAGAAGAACTACGCCGTCACGCCGACCACGCCCGCGAGCGCCTCGACTCAGTACTCGTCGACGTCACCGCCGCCCGCTACGCACAGCAGATGCAGCACCTCGGCGCGGTCCTGGCCACCTACCGTGCCCTCGGGTCCGAAACCCCGCAACCCGCCACACAGGGTGCGGGTTCGGTCCCGCCCGGTGCGGCCAGCGCGGCCGCCCGGCATGTTTCGTACGGCCCGCTTCCTGCGGCCGGGCGGCGAAGGGTGGGTCGGTGTCCCTGCGTATGCAACAGCGGCGGGTTCTGCGGCGGCTGCGGCCACGCCGGGTGCGGCGGGCGCTGACCCCCGCACCCGGCTCCCGGCCCACCGGGCGGTGCCTGCGCCCACGCGGCACCGCCACCGGCCCCGGGGCCCGGCGATCACGGAAGTCGTCGAGGTCTCGTTCACTCCGTCATCGCCGAGGACTCGTCTGATCCAGTGGGCGGGCGAGGCGTGCTGGGGGCTTGGCCTGGCGGAGATCGACTGCCGGGTCCGGTACTGCGCCATCGGGACGGACGCGGGGAGAGTGGTGGACACCAGGGCGGACGGGGAGCTCCAACTGGACCGGTACATCCTGCAGTTCTGGCCGGCCCGCCGGAACCGGCCCGGGTGGTGAAGCAGACCAGCGAGATAGCCGCGTATTGGCACCAGTACGCCCGGGAGCTCCCTCCGCCCCCGCCGACATCTGAGGAGTAAACCGCAGTCCCACTCGCTTGCCGTATGCCCGCGCCGCCGAGGTGCCTGCGCCTCGGGGTTCGCCCGGCTGCACGAATTGCTGCGACGCCACGCCACCGACGGGCTGGTGGCAGCCCTGGCCGGGTCCGTCGTAGCCGTTCCCCGAGGAAGCTGCCCGGCTGAACAATAGGAGCGGCGGGGCCGAGGCCGAACTACGCACCGTCCGCAGGGGCCTGACGCGGGCAGGCATCTGTGACAGCTCCGTCATCCTGAGGCGCGCCGGCCGCCTACTGGAGTTGGCTGCAGGCCGTTTCATCCAGCAACGACGCCTGCCCGGGGCGGTACTCGCCGCCTGTCGACACGCCAGCCGTGCCGGACTCGCAGGTTTTCAGCCGGACATGTGGGCTGACCGAGTGCTGTTCGTCCCCGTGGTACGGCCAACCGGCTGAATCGGCCGCTGGCCGGATGTCGGACGAGGGGACGATCGATCGGCGGCGTGACCATGCTCCGATCCTCTGGAGGTCAACCTCATGCTCCCACCACCGCGTGTGGCAGCAGCGGCGATGGCACTCGCCATCGTCAACGCCGCCGGTACGGCCGCAGCCGCGACCCCGGCCGACGGCGTTGACGTTTCCGACGAGTGCCACAAGCACCCACCGAAGGCCCCGTACGAGCTGCACGCTCGCTCGGCGAACCTGCGCTCACTACCATCCCCGTCGGCGCCGGTCTTGGGAGTGGTCTATCCCGGCCACCGCATCAAGGCCACCGGCGAGCGCCATGGCTGGGTGTGGGTGGAGGACAAGACGAGCGGCGTCTCCGGGTGGGCATCGATCCGGCTGATCTACCGGGATGTCGTGATGTGCCTGGACTGACGGCGTCTCCCGGCGCCCTCATGCCGTGTTCCGTATCGCGAGTCGGGAGCCAGGTTGTGCTCCGTCACCCTGCCAGGGTCGTGTTCTCGTCCGCTCACGGTGGGGCTGCCGCCATGACCGGGCAAGCCATTTTTCCGCGACGGCGGCGGCCATCCCGGCCGACGCGATCTACCGAGGACCCCGCACTACGCGGCCGAGTGCCGCGCCGACCCGCCCGGTGGCTCTATACACGAGAACCGACAGCAGTTATTCACGAGCTTGAGCAGCAGTCGATCTCACGAGAAAATCGAACGGACCAGGGCTTCGGGCAACGTGGGGCTCCCTGCCGGGGTGGGTGGGCAGGGAGCCCACGGACGTAGAAGGTGAATCCCGTGCTTTTGCGCGTGCAGAGCTCCTGGATGGTTCAGGCTTCGGGGATGTCGCGGCCGAAGGCTTCCAGGGTGATGGCGGTGGGTTCGGGGCCGCCGCGGGTGCCGGTGTCGAGGTTGTCGAGGGTTTCGAGTTCAGCGGGGGTGAGCTGGAAGTCGAAGACGTCGAAGTTCTCGGCGATGCGCTGGGGGCGGACGGACTTGGGGATGGCGTTGCGGCCCTGCTGGAGGTGCCAGCGGAGCATGACCTGGGCGGGGGTCTTGCCGTGGGCGGTGGCGATGGCGGTGATGGCGGGGTCGTCGAAGGTGCTGGTGCCGGTGCCGCGGTAGCTGGTGATGCCGCCGATGGGGGACCACGCCTGGGTGAGGATGCCGTGGGCTGTGTTCGCGGCCTGGACGGCGGGCTGGGTGAAGTAGGGGTGGATCTCGACCTGGTTGACGGCTGGGACCACGGAGGCCTGCTTGAGGAGCTGGTCGAGGTGGTCGGGCATGAAGTTGCTGACACCGATGGCGCGCACCCGGCCGTCGGCGAGCAGGGTCTCAAGTGCGCGGTACGCGTCCTGAGTGAGGTCGAAGCGGCTGGGCAGGGCCTGGTGCAGGATGAACAGGTCGATCTGTTCGACGCCGAGCTTGCCGGCGCTCTTGTCGAAGGCGTGCAGGGTCTGGTCGTAGCCGTAGTCGCTGATCCAGACCTTCGTCTCGATGAAGACCTCGTCGCGGGGCAGGCCGGAGTTGCGGATGGCGTTGCCGACTTCGCGTTCGTTGGCGTAGGCGGCGGCGGTGTCGATGTGCCGGTAGCCGGTCTCCAGCGCGGAGGTGACGGCTTGTTCGGTGACGTCGGGGGGTGTCTGGAAGACGCCGAATCCGAGGGCGGGCATGGTCACGCCGTTGTTCAAGGTCAGGTGCTGCACGGGGTACTCCTCAGCGGGGCTGGTGGTCTGCGGGGGACGGGGTGTCGGCGCTGTTCTCGGTGACCTGGGCCAGGAGGGTGGTGGCGCTCATGGCGGCGGGCCAGCTGGCGTAGAAGGCGAGGTGGGTGATGGCCTCGGCGAGTTCGTCGCGGGTCAGGCCGTTGTCCAGGGCGCGGTGCAGGTGGCCGGTCAGCTGGGCATCGCGGCCAAGGGCCACCAGGGCGGCGACGGTGATCAGGCTGCGGTCGCGCGGGGACAGGTCCGGGCGTTGTCACACGTCGGCGAACAGTACGTCGTCGGTGAGGTCGGCCAGCTTGGGGGCGTGGTGGCGCACGAGGTCGGGTGCCACACGGGGGTTGGTGCCGGTCATCAGCGCTCCATCATCTTCATCTGCGCCGGGTTGTGGGTGTCCCCCGCGGCCGGGGGAAGGGCGCTGAGCCGGGCGAGCTGCTCGTCGGTGAGCTGGAGGGTGTCGGCGGCGGTGTTCTCCTCGACGCGCTCGACGCGGCGGGTGCCGGGGATGGGCGCGATGTCCTGGCCCTGGGCCAGCAGCCAGGCCAGGGCGACCTGCCCGGGGGTGGCGCCGATCTCGGCGGCGATGGCGGCGACCTGGTCGGCCAGGTGCAGGTTGTGCTGGAAGTTCTCGCCGGTGAAGCGGGGGTTGTCGGCGCGGAAGTCGTCCGCGGCGAACTGCTCGGGAGAGCGGATCGCGCCGGTCAGGAAGCCGCGGCCGAGCGGGGAGAACGGCACGAAGCCAATGTTCAGCTCGCGCAGCACCGGCAGGACGCGGGCCTCGGGGTCGCGGGTGAACAGCGAGTACTCGGACTGCACAGCTGTGACCGGGTGCACGGCGTGGGCGCGGCGGATGGTGTCGGGGCCGGCCTCGGACAGGCCGATGTGCCGGATCTTGCCCTCGGCCACCAGCTCGGCCAGCGCCCCGACGGTCTCCTCGATCGGGGTGCCGGGGTCCACGCGGTGCTGGTAGTACAGGTCGATGTAGTCGGTGCCCAGGCGCGTGAGCGAGCCCTCGACGGCGGCACGCACGCTCGCGGGGCTGCTGTCCGTCCCGCTCTCGCGGCCGGAGTAGGAGATCAGGCCGAACTTCGTGGCCAGCACCACCTGGTCCCGGCGGCCCTTCAGTGCGCGGCCCACCAGCTCCTCGTTGATGTAGGGACCGTAGACCTCGGCGGTGTCGATCAGGGTGACGCCCAGCTCCAGGGCGCGGTGGATGGTGCGCACGGACTGCTCGTCGTCGCTGCCGGAGCCGGTGTAGCCGTGGGACATGCCCATGGCTCCCAGGCCGATGCGGGCAACGTCCAGGTCACGCAGACGAATGTGCTTCACAAGGATTGCCGTCCTTCGTTCGGTGGGGTGGTCGGGGTGGACTGGCGCGCTCAGGTCAGGGGCGAACGAGGACCTTGAGGGCTTCGCGGTCGTTCATCAGGCGGTAGCCCTCCGCGACGTCCTCCAGGGCCACGGTGCGGTCGAAGACGCGACCCGGGCGGATGCTGCCGTCGAGGATGTGCGGCATGAGTTCGTTGATGTAGGCGCGGGCGGGGGCGACGCCGCCGGTCAGGGTGATGTTGCGCAGGAACTCGGGGAACCCGAGCGGGACCTCCGGGTACTGAGGGGCCCCGACGCGGCTGATCGTGCCGCCGTCACGGACCACACCCGCGGCCTGCACGAGGGCGTCCTTGAGGCCCACGCACTCCAGCACCCGCCCGGTACCGCGCCCGCCGGTCAGCTCGCGCACCGCAGCGACGCCTTCCTCGCCGCGGGCAGCGACCACGTCAGTGGCGCCGAACGCGCGGCCCAGGTCGGTGCGCGCGGCGTGGCGGCCCATCAGGATGATCTGCTCCGCGCCCAGCAGTTTCGCGGCGATGACCGCGGACAGGCCCACCGCGCCGTCGCCGACCACCGTCACGCTCTCGCCCGCCCGGACGCCGGCGGTGCGGGCGGCGTGGTAGCCGGTGCACAGCACGTCCGAAAGGGTGAGCAGGTCCGGCAGCAGCTCGGAGTCCTCACCGACCGGCAGCGGGACCAGGGTGCCGTCTGCAAAGGGGACGCGGGCGGCCTGGCCCTGGCCGCCGTCGACGCCGTTCACGCCCCACGGGCCACCGTGCTCGCAGGAGGTATGCAGTCCGGCACGGCAGTACTCGCAGGTGCCGTCGCTGTAGGTGAACGGCACCACCACCAGGTCCCCGATCTTGACGGTGGTGACCTGCGGGCCGGTCTCCTCGACCACGCCCAGGAACTCGTGACCCATCTGCCGCGGGTGCTCCGTCAGCGGCTGCGACTTGTACGGCCACAGGTCACTCCCGCAGATGCACCCCAGCACGATCCGCACCACCGCGTCGGTGGGCTGCTGGACCTTCGGATCCGCGACATCGGCGACCCGGACGTCACCGGCCTGGTGGAGCAGGGTTGCACGCATGGACTCAACTCTCCCTGACGGGCTCGGACCCGGCACCTGGGCCGGGCGGCACCCTCATCGGCTGCCCGCTACCCAGCGAACACCGCACACCGCCCGATCGGGGCCGCCAAGGAGACCCTGACAAGGTCCCCCACACCCGTGTCCCATGAGGTACCCGGCCGTAGTGTCGGGGCATGGACCGACGCAGCGAGATCCGCGACTTCCTCACCACCCGCCGCGCCCGGATCACCCCCGAGCAGGCCGGCCTCACCCCCTCCCCGCTCGCCGGAGCCCGCCGCGTCCCCGGACTGCGCCGCGAGGAAGTCGCCCAGCTCGCCGGAGTCAGCGTGCCCTACTACACCCGGCTGGAGCGCGGCGACGCCCGCGGCGCCACCGACGCCGTCCTGGACGCCATCGCCAGCGCCCTGCAACTGGACGACGCCGAACGCGCCCACCTGTTCGACCTGGTCCGCACCGCCAACGCCACCACCGCCCAGGCCCGCACCCCACGCCACCCCACCCGCCGCACCCTGCGCCCGGAACTGTGGAACATGCTGGAGGCCATGAACGGCGTCCCCGCCTACATCCGCAACGGCCGCCTGGACCTCCTGGCCGGCAACGCCCTGGCCCGCGCCCTGTTCGCACCCGTCTTCGACAGCCCGGCCCGCCCGGTCAACTCCGCCCGCTTCACCTTCCTGGACCCGGCCGCCGCCGAGTTCTACCCCGACTGGGACGCCGTCGCCGACCAGAACGTCGCCACCCTGCGCGCAGAAGTCGGCCGCAACCCCCACGACAAGGCCCTGTCCGACCTCATCGGCGAACTCTCCACCCGCGGCGACACCTTCGACCGCCGCTGGGCCCGCCACGAAGTGCGCCGCCACCGCGCCGGCGCCAAACGCATCACCCACCCCCTCGTCGGCGACATGACCTTCAACTACGAGACCATGCAGCTCACCGCCGACGACGGCCTGTACCTCATCGTCTGCGGCGTCGCCCCCGGCAGCCGCGACGCCGACGCCCTCAACCTCCTCGCCAGCTGGAACACCACCACAACGACGACGTCCCCGTCCAGCACCTGATGCGGCCCTGACTCCCCGACGGCGAGACGAGAGCGGGCTCCCCAGTGGCTGCCCCAATGGGGAGCACTTGCTTCTCATGAATATCGAACACCCGGCCCGGGAGTGTCATGAATCCTGATAGACCCCCCGACGGGACAGACCAGAGGGCTGCGATCCGGGCCGCGGTCAGCGCGGGCGCTGGTCGATGAGTATGGCCAAGCCGTCCAGGATGCGCTGCAGGCCGAACTCCCAGGCCTGGTCCTGCCCGTCGGACTGAGCTGCCGAAGCAAGTGCCGCAGTGAGCGCGGGAAAGCGCTCGCCGTGTGGCTGCATCCACTGAATGCGGGTTCTGGGCTTACTTGGGCTGGGCCCCCGCTAAGGTTGGATCACGGCCGAGGGGCGCTGCGACGGGTTTTGGCCCGCCACGCTCGGCCCATATGACGATCAAGGGCGCCTCCCGACATTGGGAGGTGGGCTGGTGGCAAGATCGTCCGGTACCAGGTTGCGGGAGCTGCTGGAACAGCGGGTCGTCGTGTTGGACGGGGCCTGGGGCACGATGCTGCAGGGGGCTTCGCTCACGCCCGCCGACTACCGGGGCAGTCTGATCACGGCAGATCACCCGAAGGACGTCACGGGTGACCCCGACCTGCTCAACCTGACCCGGCCGGACGTCATCCTCGACGTGCACCGGCAGTACTTGGCGGCCGGCGCCGACATCACCACCACCAATACCTTCACCGCCACGAGCGTCGGGCAGGCCGACTACGGGCTCGAAGGCCTGGTCCGTGAGATGAACGTGCAGGGTGCCCGGCTCGCCCGGCAGGCCGCCGACGAATTCGGCGGACGCTACGTCGCCGGCTCGGTCGGGCCGCTCAACGTGACCTTGTCGTTGTCCCCGAAGGTGGAGGATCCCGCTTACCGGGCCGTCTCCTACGACCAGGTCTTCGACTCCTACGCCGATCAGTTCCTGGCCCTCCAGGAGGGCGGCGTCGACCTCCTCCTGATTGAGACAATCTTCGACACTCTCAACGCCAAGGCCGCCATCGCCGCCGCCCGCGAAGTCACCCCCGATCTGCCCCTGTGGATCTCGGTGACCATCGTCGACCTCAGCGGGCGGACCCTGTCAGGCCAGACCGTCGAGGCGTTCTGGAACTCCATCGAGCACGCGAACCCCCTGGTCGTCGGCGTCAACTGCTCCCTCGGCGCCGACGAGATCCGCCCCCACCTGGCCGATCTTGCCCGCCTCGCCGGCACCCACGTCGCCTGCCACCCCAACGCGGGCCTGCCCAACGCCTTCGGCGGCTACGACCAGACGCCCCAAGAGACCGGACGGCTGCTCGGCGAGTTCGCCGCCGCCGGCATGGCCAACATCGTCGGTGGCTGTTGCGGCACGACCCCGGCGCACATCAAGAAGATCGCCGACGCCGTCGCAGGCCTGCCGCCGCGCGCCGTCCCGCAGATCAAGCCCGCCACAAGGTTCAGCGGCCTCGAGCCCTTCGAGGCCGGCCCCGACACCGGCTTCGTGTTGATCGGGGAACGCACCAACGTCACCGGTTCGGCCAAGTTCCGCAAGCTGATCGAGGGCAACGACTACCAAGCGGCCGTCGATGTCGCTCTCGAACAGGTCCGCGGCGGCGCCAACCTCCTCGACGTCAACATGGACGCCGACCTGCTCGACAGCCAGCAGGCCATGACCACGTTCCTCAACCTGATCGCGACCGAGCCCGAGGTCGCCCGGATCCCGATCATGGTCGACAGCTCCCGGTGGAGCGTCCTGGAAGCCGGCCTCAAGTGCGTCCAGGGCAAGGGCGTCGTCAACTCGATCAGCCTCAAGGAGGGCGAAGAGCCCTTCCTCGAGCAGGCCAGGAAGATCAAGTCTTACGGCGCCGGCGTCGTCGTCATGGCCTTCGACGAGCAGGGCCAGGCCGACACCACAGAACGCAAGGTCGCGATCTGCGCCCGCGCCTACGACCTGCTCACCCAGCAGGCCGGGATCGCCGCCGAGGACATCATCTTCGACCCGAACGTCCTGGCCGTCGGCACCGGCATCGCCGAGCACAACGGCTACGCCAGGCCTTCATCGACGCCCTTCCGCTGATCAAGCAGCGCTGCCCCGGTGCCCGCACCAGCGGCGGCATCTCCAACCTGTCCTTCTCCTTCCGCGGCAACGACGTCATCCGCGAGGCCATGCACTCGGCGTTCCTGTTCCACGCCGTCACCGCGGGCCTCGACATGGGCATCGTCAACGCCGGCCAGCTCGCCGTCTACCAGAACATCCCCGCCGGCCTGCTCGAGCTCGTCGAAGACGTGATCTTCGACCGGCGGCCGGACGCCACCGACCGGCTCGTCACCTTCGCCGGGACGGTCACCGGCTGCGGCACCCGCCGCGAGGTCGACCTGTCCTGGCGCGAGGCGCCTGTCGAGGAGCGCCTCGCCCACGCGCTCGTGCACGGCATCGTCGACTTCATCGAGGACGACACCGAAGAGGCCCGGCAGCGCGCGGCCCGTCCCCTCGACGTGATCGAGGGCCCGCTCATGGACGGCATGAAGATCGTCGGTGATCTGTTCGGCTCCGGCAAGATGTTCCTGCCGCAGGTCGTCAAGAGCGCCCGGGTGATGAAGCGGTCCGTCGCCTACCTCGAGCCCTACATCGAGGCCGCCAAGGACGCCGCCGACATCGCACGCGGCAACGGCAAGGTCGTGCTCGCCACCGTCAAGGGTGACGTCCACGACATCGGCAAGAACATCGTCGGCGTGGTGCTCGGTTGCAATAACTACGAGGTCATCGACCTCGGCGTCATGGTCCCGGCCGCCACTATCCTGGACACCGCGGTCGCCGAGGGCGCCGACGCCGTCGGCCTGTCCGGCTTGATCACCCCGTCCCTGGACGAGATGGTCGCCGTGGCGAGCGAGATGCAGCGCAGGGGGCTGAAGATCCCGCTGCTGATCGGCGGCGCGACCACTTCGCGCCAGCACACGGCCGTCCGGATCGCACCCGCCTACGACCGCACCACCGTGCATGTCCTGGACGCCTCCCGCGTCGTCGGCGTCGTCTCCGACCTGCTGGACGCCGACCGCGCCGGGCTCTTGGACTCCGAGAACCGCACCGAGCAGGCCCGCCTGCGCGAACTGCACGAGACCCGGCAGAAGCAGCCCCTTCTCACCCTCGGCCAGGCCCGGGCCAACCCCGAGCGGGTCGACTTCACCGAGCTTCCGGTCCCGGCCTTCACCGGGGTCCGCACCGTCCGGCCGAGCCTCGCCGAGCTCCGCACAATGATCGACTGGCAGTTCTTCTTCCTCGCCTGGGAGCTGAAGGGCAAGTACCCCGCCATCCTCGAACAGCCCGCCGCGCGCGAGCTGTTCGAGGAGGGCAACGCTCTGCTGGACGAGATCATCGAAGGCGGGCACTTCCAGGCGCACGGCGCATACGGGTTCTGGCCCGCCCACTGCGACGGCGACGACATCGTGCTCGACCACGCCCGCTTCCCGATGCTCAGGCAGCAGACTGCCAACCCTGAAGGCCGCCCCAACCGCTGCCTCGCCGACTACGTGGCGCCCGAGGGCGACCACATCGGCGGTTTCGCGGTCTCCATCCAGGGCGCCGAGGCCCTCGCCGCCTCCTTTGAGGCCAACCTCGACGACTACAAGTCGATCATGGTGAAGGCGCTGGCCGACCGCCTCGCCGAGGCCTTCGCCGGGTACATCCACCTGCGGGCACGCCGCGACTGGTTCGAGCCCGACGCCGACCCCGCCCTGGAAGACCTGCGTGCCGAGCGGTTCCGCGGCATCCGGCCGGCCCTCGGCTACCCGGCGAGCCCCGACCACAGCCTCAAGAAGGAGCTGTTCGACCTGCTCGAAGCCGAAAAGATCGGCATGGGCCTGACGACGTCCTTCGCCATGACCCCCGCGGCCAGCGTCAGTGGGCTGATCTTCGCCCACCCCGGCTCGAAGTACTTCACCGTCGGACGGATCGGGCTCGACCAGATCGAGGACTACGCCCGCAGACGCGGCATGGATCTCCGCGAGGTAGAGGCGTGGCTCCGGCCCAACCTCGCCTATGACCCCAGGTAATCAACTGCTCGTGATCGCAAATGAATCAGTTGGATCTCGGGGAGAAGTAGCTGTTTTGGGGTGTTGAGGCGGGAGCGGGCGTTCGCCCGGTGCCCGCCGCTGCCGGCAGATCGGCGTCGAATGAGCTGGCCCGAGCAGTGGCTGCGTGCGAACGAGCGGTGGTGGAGGAGTCAGGAGGCTGTCCCTGTCGCCTGGGCACATTGGCGGGTGGCCGGCGGCTTGGGCATGGGCGCCACGATGATGCCGACCGTAACCGGCGCCATGCAGACACTGCGCAGGGAAAGCGTCGCTCGCGGCACCACCACTGTCAACATCATCCAGCAGGTCGGCGCCTCTGTCGGCACCGCCGTTCTCAGGATCGTGCTGGTCAACGCGATCAGCGACCGGCTGCGCGTCAGCGGCGGTCTCGGTGCCGCAGCCAGCGTTCCGCCGCAGATGAGAGACCGCATTCCGCACCTGCCACCGGCGCGTTCGGGGCGAGGTTCTGGTGGGCGTTCTCGCTCGTCGTTGTCGCGTTCCTCGTCGCGCTGGCGTTGCTGCCGAAGCGAAAGCCGCAGCCCGTCGACGGCGCCGACGAGCAGGCCGTGCCTGTGCTCGTGCACTGACGCCCAGCCCCCCACACTGCATGAAGC
>NZ_SUMC01000009.1 GCF_005047355.1 Actinacidiphila oryziradicis | reverse complement strand
GCGGGCGGGCCTTGGTGACGCTCTTCTTCTTCGGGGCCGGCTTCACGTGGCGCTTGGGCTCGTGCTGCTTGACGGGAACGATCTTGCGGAAGCTCATAACGGTCTCCTCGTCGGGGTGATTCTCTCTGCTTTCCTGCCGCCGCCTTCCGGCTTCGACATGGAAAACATTACGCGAGAAATCCAACCCCGGAAGCCAATTCTCCTTAGATAGCGATGAATTGAATCTGAGAGAGTTTCTCACAATGTGAATTAAATAAAAGCCGCAGGTCAGGAGGCATCCCATGCCTCGCCGAACGATGTAAGATTTTCGTTAGTTGCTTTTCCGGGATTCCGTCGTGACAAGACCCGGACATTTACACAGGCCCCTCCGCGCGGCGCTGCGATTCCGGCTCCGAGCCCACCTCATCTACCACTCACGCCCCTGGTGGTGGGGGCGCTGGGGCGCAAACGCGCCCGCGCCTCGCACACGGAAGAGGAGAGAGGGCGCCGACCACGGTGGTAGCCCTGTGTGTCATGGGTGCGGTGCAGGACGTCTTGGCCGGCCCACCAGCGATGGAAGTCCCGGTCGTGCAGGGATGGTTCGCCGATCAGTTCGGCGAGGTGGGGATGGCGGGGGGTCCAGCACCCGGTAGAGGCCCGGCCGCACCCGCTGCGGCGGCATCGAGCGGTGCCGCCGCAGCGGGTGGGCCCGGCCACGGCGAAGAGATGGTGACGCTCCGTGTCGTTGGGACCACCCGTGCGGGGTACTGCGGGAACCCGGTCGGCCGGACCCCGGGTGGACGCTGGTGCCGTATCGGCGGCGATCAGCGAGCGGGGCCCCGGCGCCTGCGGGCGCTCTTGACGAGCCCCGCGCCCGCCAGCACGGCTGCGCCGGCGACCGTGCCCAGCTCCATGAGGACCAGCGACTTGGAGCCCGTCGCCGCCAGAGCAGGTTTCGCGGGCGCCGACTTGGCAGCGGCGGCGGCGAGGATGAGATCGGTGACGGCGTCGGGGTGGGAGATCATGGCGACGTGCGACGAGCTGACCTCGATGGTGTGTGAGCCGGCGCGCTTGGCCTCGAAGCGTTCGACGTCAGGGGCGATGGCTTTGTCCTTGGTACCGACCAGCGCCCACGAGGGGATCGCCCTCCAGGCGGCCGCGGCGGCCCTGCCAGCGAACGCCGAGGCGGCGATGGGCCGTTGGGAAACGGCCATCTGCTGCGTCATGGCCGCGGGGAGATCGGCGGCGAAGACCCGACGGAGCTTGTCGGGCTGGAGGTACAGATCAGCCCCCATGGTGCCGTCGGCATTGCGGAACGGCACCGATTTGAGCGCCGAACTGAGTTCGCTGCCCCGGAACTTGGCCGCCAGCTCACTGAGCACTTCGCCCTTGTCCGGCATCAATGCGTCGATGAACACCAGCGCCTTCACCTGACGGTTTCCGTTCGCGGCACTGCTGATCACCGCACCGCCATAGGAGTGGCCGACCAGCACGATCGGTCCTTGAATGCTCTTCAGGACGCTCGATATGTAGGTGGAGTCCTGGGCGAGACCACGGAGCGGATTGGCCGGGGCGACCACGGGGTAGCCGGCCCGCTGCAGACGTTCCACCACAGCGTTCCAGCTCGAGGCGTCGGCGAACGCGCCATGCACCGCCACCACGGTGGGCCGGGGGCCGGCCGGGCCACCGGTTCTGCCGGAACCGCCATCGGCAGCGGCCGGAGCGGCGACGGACGCCAGGGACGTGAGCGCGGCTGCGAGGGCGTACCCCCGGCGTACGCGGCTCCGCGGACCAAGAACGCAAGACGCGGGCATGCGGATCTCTCTTCTCATGGAGGGAGGGCTGCTGAGCCCGAGCATTGCTGGGCTCCGCCGAAGGAGCACCCCCTCAGAGGCATGCGGGTGAAGCCGCGCGACCGTCCGGGTGATGATGCCGGTCAATGGGCTATGTGCAGCCGGCCACCGCCACCGACACGGCGGATCCCGCTGTCGGGCGATGGCGTGGGCTTGAGTTGCCTTGCGTCCGCCGAACTGCATGCGGAGCGCTTCGCGTGACGCGGGTGTCCATGTCGTTGCGTCCGAGCGAACCGGGCGGGATCCCGGTGGCGCGCCGGCGGAACATCATGTGCTCGACCTCAGCCGTGCCCGCAAACCGATGTGAGCCGTGCCGGGTCCCGGCGGGCACGCACGGTTTCCAGGACGGCGAGCTGGGTCTTGAGATCCCCGGTGGCGAGGAAGCGCAGCGCTGCGAGGGTGAAGGCGTCGCGCATCGCCGGAGGCATCGCGTCGGAGGCGTCCCAGCAGAGCTCGGCCGACGGATCGCTCAGCGTCGTGGCGATGCGCTCGGCGGTCTGGTCTCCCTTATAGGCCTCCCGCAGCACCTTTTTGTTCGCCGAGAAGCCCGACTTCGTGGTGTTCCAGGCCCGCTGTACGGTGTCCGAGGCCAGATACCGGATCAGCAGACTGGCCTGCCGCGTGTCCCGCAGCATGGCTGCCAGGTCCCCGGAGACCTCCCAACGGTTGGCGTTCGGGTCTGCTTCCGGGATGACCGCCGCGGAAGGGGCGTAGGTGCCGTGCACCTTTTGCCAGGAGTCGCGGACGAACGACGCCTGGTGCTCAAGCCGGCAAGTCGCCGGACGCTTCGCCGCTCCGCCCGAGGCCTTGTCGTAGTCAGTGGTCAGCGCCTTACTGATGTGCGGAGTGCCGGCGCCGACCAGGGCGCCCCAGGTGGTCCAGGCTCGCTGCACGCGCTGGTCGCTCCAGTTGAGATTGCCGGTCGCCCACTGGCTGTACACCTTCGAGCCGGCCTGTTGCAGCAGGATGTCCTCCAGCCAGTCCGTGCCGGGCCAGCCGGATGTAGCGCCGGATCCCATGCCCAGGCACCAGGCATCGGGCTTGGCCGCGGCCGCGGCGAGCCGGCCCGACGACAGTGTGGCGGGGTGCCACACCATGCTCTTGAGATCGGCCTTGACCGGCACCCAGTAGATGTGCGTCGTGCGGTGTGGCCCGGTCACCTTGGGCATCCAGGTGGTGCTGAAGTCCTTGGTGCCGACCAAGCTGTCCAGGGGCTGGAGGTGGCCGCCGTACGCGTAGTCCGCCAGTTCGCCCGGTCCGGGCAGAACCGCCACGTCCGGCGGCGTACCGGTTTCGAGGTCAGCCGCCAGCACCTGGCTCTCGGCGGAGCTGCCCTGGTAGATGACGTGGATCCGGTATTTCTTCTCGAACCGACTGATCACCTGGGCCGTGAAGTTCTTTTCGTTGTCGCCGGTCCAGTTGGCGAGCAGGGTGACCGAGCCGTTCCAGCGGTACGCGTTCACAGCCACGGCCAGCCCGGCGAGCAAAGCGAGGCATACGCCGAGGACGCCGAGGGTCCGAGTCCGTGGCCGCCTCATCGCGACGCCCTGAATCGGTACTCGGCGATGCGCGGCATCAGTCCCGCGACGATCAGCACCATGAGCAACGCCCCTCCGGCCAGGATCCAGCCGGCCGCCGCCGCCCGGAAGCCGGCACCCGCCATCTGTCCGGCCACCTGGGCCTGCGCGTCCGGTATGTGGATGCCACTCTGTGGCCGTATCAGCAGCGCCCCGGAGTGCGTCATCCCGGTTTGCGTACGCCAGGTGAACAGCCCGAGGGTCGTCGCGCCGGCGACGAGCAGGGCGGTGGCCGCGGCGAGAGGCCGATTCCAGCGCCGCCGGAAGCGCCGCCGCGAGAACCGCTGCGCCTCCAGCAGGGCCCCGCAGAGGGAGAGGCACAGCACCAGCACCGCGCTCCACCCCAGCCACAGCGGCCAGCCGAAGGAGGTCTGCCTGCTCACCACCTTCACCTGCTCACTCCGCAGTTCAAAGAGTCGGCCCATGACGGACGGGTCCCCCAGCGATTTGGTATTGGTGTCGCCGAGCACGCTCTGTGCATAGTGGAGGTAGGCCTTCTGGAGCAGCGATCCGCTCGACGCCTGGTTGGCCTTCTCGATCCAGCCCGAGTAGACAGAAATCAGTCCGGCCACCGTCTGGAGGGTCTGCCGGCCCCCGCGGCCGGTGACGTTGTCGGACGCGGCCAGCGCGAGGTTCTGGTTGGCGACCGAGATCTGGGTGTGGAAGTCGCCGGTCCCGGCAGCTCCCAGTGGCGCGTCCCGCTGCGCTCCCTGCTGGGCCTGGTCGAGCGCGTACTTCACGGTGTCCACCGCGAGCACCCCCGGAGCACTCGACGACGACAGCGGCACGGCGTCGCCGTTCACGGCCTGGTACGCGCCGAACAGCGCGACGGTGGCCGCCGCACCGAGTGCCAGCAGCAGCCAGAGCCGGCGGGCCAGGTCCCGCGCGGTGGCGCTCACGGCCGGGCCTCGAAGCGATGGCCGCACAGCGGGCAGAACTTGGCGCTCGCGGGCGTCTGCTCACCGCATGCCGGGCAGGGCGCCGTAGCGTCGGGCTGTCCGCCGGGGCCGGTGGCGGCGCCGGGTCCGTCCAGTTCGGGCCCGTAGGTGCTGCGGCTGCTGGCGGTGATGAGGTGCTGGAAGTCGACGGGCAGCAGATCGGGGCGGAGCCTGACCCGGCCGGCGGCGGCGTCATGGATCTCCACCAGCCGTTCCAGCTGGGCGAGTTGCTGCCGGGCGCCGACGCTGTGGGCGAGCGCCACCGCCCTGCCCAGGTGCCGCTCGGCCAGATCCGGATCATCGTGGCGGTAGGCGTCGGACGCGCCCGCCACGGCCCGGCCGAGCTCCTGGTACAGCCGGAAGTGGAGGACCTGGTCGTCCGTCCGCTGCGAGAGGACCGGGTCGTCGGTCCAGTGCACGACGCACGGCTGGGGCGGCGGCAGGAGCGCCTCCCCGCCGTCGGGCAGATCGACGCCGACGACGGCGAGTTGCAGGTCCTCCCGGCGGGGGCGGCCGGCGGGGTCGGTGGACAGGCACAGTTGGTACCGGCGGGTCTCGTCCCCCCATGCCCGGGTGACGAATTCGGACGCCCCGTCGCCGGGGGCCACGCCGGTCCCCGTCAGGCGCGTCTCGGTGGGGTAGACCTGCTTGAGGTAGCGCACCGTGCTGCCGGGCGAGGGAACCACCCGGATCACCAGCTCCGGAACGGCCTTGGTGAGCAGGCCGCGTATCAGCTTCTGGTACTCCCCCGGCAGGTCCGACTCCGCACGCACCGCGTCGGCGCTGCCGTGCAGGCGGCTTGTGACGCGGAGCAGTTCCTGTGCATCCCAGCCGTCGCCGATGCCCCAGGCGTCGCAGACGAACTGCCCGTCGCAGACGTCGAGGACGCCCGCGAGCGGTAGCTGGTCATCGTGTTCGTTTCTGCCGTCGGTGAGGAGCAGGACGTGCCCGATGGGCGCGGACTGTGCTGCCAGCAGCCGGCGGCACAGGTCCAGCCAGGTGCCGACGGAGGTGCCGCCCGCGGCGAGCAGACGGTGCACGGCTCGCTCCGCGTCCGAGCGCAGCGCGGCGGTGGCCCGGGGCATGGGCCCGGTGGCGGGGTAGGCCGTCTCCGCGGTGTGCGTGCCCTGGACGACGGCGAACGGGGTGCCGTCGGGCAGCATACGCAGCGCCGCGACGGCCGCGTTCTTGGCCGCTCGGAATTTCTCCTCCGGCCGGTCCATCGAGCTGGAGCAGTCGATGACCAGGACCTCGGCCAGTGCCGGACCCGGACCGGCGCCGCCCGCGCCGTCGACCCGGACGGTCAGGATGGCATGCATCTCCTGCTCGCGTGCCCCGGCGGGCAGGTATTTCTGCTGGCTGACCGTAAGGCTGACGGTCGGCCTCCCTTTCGGGTGTCCCGTGTGCTCCGCGTGTGCGTCCACTGTGCCCGTGCTCCTCGCCCCCTCGTCGCCACGCTTGTGGCGGATCTCAAAATCTGGTTTCGGGCCGGACGGCGTACGCCCGGTCGAGCAGGTCACCGCGTTCGTCGGCGTTCTGCGCCTGGTCGGCGAGATTCCTCAGCGACTCGAAGAGCAGCGCGGCCAGCGGCCGTGGGCCGTCCGACGCCCCGAAAAGCGCGCCGTCCGGCAGGCCGGAGACGCCCCGGAAGCCGGCTTCCCGTCCTTCTCCCGGGCGGCAGCCGAGCACGTTCTCCCGGATCTCGGCGACCAGCCGGTCCCTCGACTCGCCCCCGTCGAGGCGCAGTTCCTTCAGCCGGTCGTTCACCTCGCGCAGTCCGGCCGCGGTCGGGGCGGCGCCGGAGAGCCGGCCCGCGAGCACGCGCACCGCCGCGACCCGGGCGGCGTCGAAGTGCCGCGAGGTCGTGGGGACCTTGTCGAGCACCTGGACGGCCGCTTCCCGGTCACCGCGGCGCAGGTGGACCCGGGCCAGGCCGAAGGCCGCACTGCCCTGGGTCCGGTCCCGCTGCCAGACGGCCTCGTAGTACTGCTCGGCCTCCGGCTCCGCGCCGCCGAGATACTCCGAGCAGTAGCCGAGGGCGAGCTTGGGCGCCCACTCGCCGGGCAGTGCGGCGTAGGTGGCGGCGAATTCGCCCTGCGCCTGGCTCACCTGGCCCTGCGTCATCCGCAGCAGGCCCCGGTGCCAGGAGAGCCGCCAGTCGTACCCGGCGGTGTCCGGCCCCATCAGGCCGGCGGCCTCACCCAGCCAGCGGGCCGCGGCGGCCTGCTCCGGATCGCGGCCGCTCAGGTAGGCACGGCACAGCCACAGGGCGACCTCCACGGTGCGCAGCGCGGGATCGTGTTCCGCCCGCTCGGCGATCCGTTCCGGGCTGTCGGCGGCGAGTCCGCCGAGCAGGACAGCGGCCGGGTCCTGTGGGTCGGGGATGGGAACGGGCAGTCCCCGGATGACCTCCTGGGGGCTCGGCGCCCCGCTGTCCAGGTCCGGCGGGCCGTCGCCGGGACGCGTCGTCCAGTGGCCCAGCGACGGGATCGTGCCGAGGGCCGAGCCGAAGAGCACCGCGGTCGGCTCGAAGCGGGTGGACCGTTCGGGGTACTGCTCGTGCCGGCTCAGGGCGCGGTTCTCCCGGAGCACCTCCCACAGCTGGCGGGACATCTGCGCCGCCGATGTGAAGCGAGCGGCCGGGTCGTCGTGTGTCGCGCGCCGGATCAGCCGGTCGAAGGAGCGGGCGGCGAGGCCGGTGCGCGGGACGGCTCGGGCGGCGAGGGCCTGCAGCATCCGGCCGACGGTGTAGAGGTCCGTGTCGATGTGGAAGCCGCGGCTGTCGCGTTCCTTCTTCGGCGGCGCGAAGTCCGGGGTGTAGACGAGGCCGGACGCGCGGTCGTCGATCCGGCGGACCGCGCCGAGGTCGATGACCTTGATCTCCCGCCCGTAGTGGATGACGTTGTCGGGCTTCATGTCGCAGTACAGGAGACCCTGGTCATGCAGATACTCCAGGGCGCCCAGGATCTTGCAGCCGTAGGTGAGGACGTGGTCGGTTCCGAAGGGTTCCCCGAAGAGTTCCTCCAGCTCCTCGTCGGAGGCGTAGAGGAGTTGGTCGAGCGGGCGGCCGCCTATGTACTCCATGACGATGTACCCGGTCGGTTCGGCTTCCCCGGCGACACGGTGTTGTACGTAGGTGATGATGCGGACGATGTCCCTGTGGTGCAGCGTGGTGAGCGATCGGCGCTCCTCGACGGCCGCCCGGCGGGAGACGGCATCACCGGTGTTGATCAGCCCCTTCAGAACCACGCGATGGTCCGGCAGCCGGGTGTCCTCGGCGAGGTAGACCCAGCCCAGTCCGCCGGCGGCGAGATAGCCGAGCACGCGGTAGTGCTCGCCGACCCGGTCGTCGGGCCGCAGTTGGGGCTGGAACGAGTACGGGGTGCCGCACTCCGGGCAGTAGCCGTGGTCCGGAGCCGGCCGGCCGCCGTAGCCGACGCCGATGGTGCCGGTGCAGTTCTTGAAACCGCACCGCCGGCCGCCGGTGGGCGGGCGGGCGGTGGTGCTGACGGCGTCGGCCGGGGCGGGCTCGGGAATGTGCGGCAGCAGCACCAGGCCGTCCCGGTCGAGGTCGCCTGCCGCCGAAGGAGCGCGCCGGACCGCGGGGGCCGGGCCCGTCTGCGGGGCGGGGGCGGGGGGCGGCGCGGGCCGGGTGGCGCCGCCCGGCGGCAGGCGGTGGCAGGTGTCGCAGAAGCCGGTGGCCATGATGCTGCCCGCGCAGCCGGCACGGCCGCACGGCGTCGGAGCCGGCGTAGGAGTCATAGCGGCGAGGCACCTCCCTGTCCCGGTCTCTTGCGTCCCCAGCGCTCCACGAAGTGGATGTAGCGGTGCACCGCGGCCTCGGCCGCCTCCAGATCGCACGGCTTGGTGTGCAGCAACTCGTACGCGTCCCGGTAGTGGGTCTCCGCCTCCAGGTCCTCCCGGTCCGTGGCGCCCTGGTACAGCGCGTGGTACGCGGTGAGCCTGCCGCGTAGCTCGTCGCGCCGGCGCAGCAGCGCGTCGAGCCGGGCGATGACCTTGTCCAGCCGGGCGCGGGCCCGGCCGGCGACCCGTTCGTAGGCGGCCAGCTCCGGGCTCTGCCCGAGGCCGGCGACCACGCCCCGGGTCCCGGCCAGGTCCTCCCGTACGGCGTGGGCGCGCACCAGGGCGTCGACGGCCGGGCCGGTGTCCGCCCGTACGGCGGCCATGCGTTCGTGCAGCGCGACGGCCAGCGGGCCGGTGATCTCGTCCAGCTGCCCGACGAGACGCTCGTAACGTCCCTGCGTCGGTCCGATCACCAGCTCGGACTGGGCGCGCCGGTAGTGCGTGTCCGGGGTGCGGAAGACCAGCAGCAGCCGGCTGCCCTGGGCCATGAGCATCACCAGCAGATCCAACAGCGCGGGCGGATCGGCGGCCTCGTCGACACCCGCCACGACCAGGGTGAGGGTCACCGGCGCGGACCGGATCCGCTCGATCACCGGGTCGCCCGGGTGCTGCCACAGGCCCATGCGCTCGGCGATCCGCTCCGCGATCCGGGCCGCGGTCAGCCCGGCGGCGTCCACCGCGAGGTCGTGGCCGCCGGCCGAGGGCACGGTCTCGGGCGGGTCCAGCGAGGCGCGGCCGGTGGATGCCCGGGTGCGCAGCTCCCGGTCGGCCAGGGTGATCGCCCGGCGCAGCGTCGCCGCCCGCGCCCAGTCGTCGGCGGGGACCAGACTGATCTTCACCTGGCGTCCATCGCCCCGGAACCAGCGGGCGAGCCGCTGCGCGAACGGCTCGTCGAGCAGCGCCTCGTCACCGCCGGAATCCCTTGAGCGCAGCTTCTCGTCCACCGCCGTTCTCCCCCGGGTCCACTCGGCGACCTGGGGCAGGTGCTGGACGATGGTCTCGGCGGGGCTCATGAAGGAGAAGCCGCTTCCGTCGCTTTCCTGAGCGCTCAGTACCATCCCGATGACCTGACCGGTCCGGACGTCCACCACGCCCGCGCCGCTGCATCCCGGGCGGGCCAGCTCGCCCGGGGTCTGCGGCCCCAGCTGCACCTGCCCGTCCCGCCCGCAGCCACCGATGATGGTGGCCCGGAGCCAGATGCCCCCGTTGTACCCCTTCGGGAAGCCGTACATCCGCACTTCGCGGTTCGGCGCGGACAGCCGGTACAGCGACACCGCTTCGGCGGCGGGGCGCGGACGTTCCAGCCGCAGCAGCGCCACATCTCCGCTGGGATCGCCGTCCGCGTCCAGGGTCTCCGGTCTGTACGCGTCATCCAGCACCCACGCCGGTACGGACGGCACCTCGTGACCAGGCGCTCCGACGAACTCCGCGGTGACCCGCTCCCCCTTGGCAACCACATGGGCGCAGGTGAGGACCCGGTCCGGGCTCAGCAGGATCCCGGTGCCCGCGATCTTGCCGTTGTCCCGCCGGATCCGGGCCGCCCAGTGCGGCGTGTCCAAAGAAGTCTCGACACCGATTCCCCCGTCGGCCTCCATATCCGGACACTATACGCGCGGGGCTGTGTCATGTCCCCGTTCGTGCGCCATACTTGGCGGCCGGATGACAGTGATCGTCGGGGGTACGAAATGGTGGAGCCGCCTGATTTCGTAGGGCTGGCCGAGGTGATCCGCCAGGTGCGCGGCGAACTCGAACAGGCCCGCCAGGACGGGGAGAACCATCAACTGGGCTTCACCGTGGAGAAGGTGAGCCTGGAGTTCACGGTCCAGGTCCACCGCTCCGGCACCGGCCGGGGCGGACTGCGGATCGGTGTCGTCACCGCCGAACTCGGCGGCACCGTGGACCAGGGGACCACGCACCGTGTGCAGGTGGACCTGCAGCCGGAAGGGGAGGACGGCGGCCGGTTCACAGTCGCCCGGCCGTGACGGTTCCCGCACTCCTTTTGGGCGGCTCGGTTCGCCTCCGTTCCGCTCAGTCGCTGTCGACAGTCGATCGTGCTCGACCCGCTCGTTCCTCGCGGGCCTCCGCGCGTTCTCCTTTTCGACAGCGACCGCTCCACTTCGGCTCACTCGCCGAGGGGGAAGCGGCGCCGTGGGCGAGTCCGCCGGGAGGGCGGGGCAGACCCCCTGAACACCAGATGCCCCCGGCGGTCGGCCGGGGGCATCTGCGTGTTCGTACGGCGTACGGAGCCGGTCCCGTCAGGCGATTCTGTCGGTCAGGCCCACGGACAGGTACGCCCGGTGGATGGCCTTGCCGGCGTTCTCCCCCCTTCACCCACGTCTCGGTGCTCTCCAGGCGCACACTCGTCTTCGGGTCGATGATCATCCGGTCTCGGAAGATGCTCCCGCTGAACGCCAGCTCTGTCCCGACGCGCCCGGCGCTGTCCTTGACGGTGCCGACGAGCTTGACGCCCTTGATCTGCGCCAGCGCCTTGAACAGCCCCGCCCGCAGCTTCGGGCTCGCCGGGGCCCCGGTCCAGTAGCTCGCAGCGGTCTGCCGCCACGGCAAACCTCGTTCGGCCTGGCCTCCGGTGTCCGGACCCGCGACATCGGGCGCGGCCACCGGATGGCCGCCGCCATCCGGGCGGGCGTGGTGCGGGTCAACACCTACGGCTGGTTCGACGTCGCCGTGCCGTACGGCGGATTCGGGCTCAGCAGCTTCGGCGAGGCGCTGGACGTACCGACGCAGACCAGGTGGCGACCTGGGACCTGCCCGCTGACCCCGCGATCGTCGCCCACTCCCGCAAGCTGGCCGCGGACCAGCTGTCGGCGTGGGGGATGAAGGGGGCGACGTTCGTCACCGAGCTGGTGGTCAGCGAACTGGTCACCAACGCGATCAGGCATGCCGCCGGCCCCATCCGGCTACGGCTGATCCGCGACGGCTCCCTCGTGTGCGAGGTGTCCGACGGCAGCAGCGCCGCCCCCCATCCGCACCGCGCCCGTGTCATGGACGAGGGCGGCCGTGGCCTGCTGCTGGTCGCCCAGCTCACGGAGCGCTGGGGCAGCCGCCAGACCCCGACCGGCAAGACCATCTGGGCCGAACAAGCCCTCGCGCCGGACTCTCCCATCCCGTAGCCGGAGGTTCGGCCAAGGGTGCGGGGCGAACGCGACCGGCTCCGGCTGCCCCGCGCAGCCCACCGGCGCCTGGGCGCGCACACGATCAGCCCACCCACCGACAGTGGCCACCGGCCACACGCGGGCAGCGGACGGTGATCGGCCCTTCACTCGGGCGTGCCCTCGATGAGACGTCGTAGCGAGGGGAGCAACGCGTCAATGTGCCGGTCGGTGGTGAACGCGACGACCGTGGTGCCGCCGTCGCCACTGCCGCCGTGAGAACCGGGGGCGGGAAAGAGCGCGATGACCTCGCGCATGGCTTCGTCCACCTCCCCGACGGGGTCGGGGCTCTCCCCCCGGAGCCATCGCCGCAGCACATGGTTGTGAGCCGCTACCACCGCTGCGGCCATGAGCTCGGCTTTGAGCGAAGCCGACTCCGTCGAGTCGCCCATCCAGTCGGAGATGAACTCCCGGAACAGCCGCTGGTAGCGGGCCACACTGGCGATCTCGCGGTCACGGAGGGCGGCCACCTTGCTGGTGAGCGCGTACCGCCGGCGCGCGAGCTCGCCCTCGTCCAGATAGTGGAGCAGCACCAGGCGCACCGCGTCGGAGACCGCGACCAGCGCGGTGCTGGTGCTCGACGTCGCCAGCCGGTCCCTGATCAGCTCCAGCAGCCGGTCGTGGTCGGGGAAGATGACGTCTTCCTTGCTGCGGTAGTGACGGAAGAACGTCGTACGCCCCAGCCCGGCCCGCTCGGCGATGTCATCGACGGTGGTCTGCTCGTATCCGCGCTCGTCGAACAGGGCGAACGCCGCCTCCGCGAGTCGCTCCCGTGCGCCTGGCTTGCTCATGACCGCTCATCCTTGCCCGTCTGCGCGCTCCGATGCCACTTGCCACCCACAATGGTACTAAGTACCGTCGAGGTGATATCGAGTTCCACGGAGGCGATTCTGAATGGATTCCGCTGCGCGCACCGAGTCCGGCCTGCCGCTCCGGGCGGTCTACGACGCCTCCGCGACGGAGGGCTTCGACACAGCCGCCAAGCTGGGTGATCCGGGCCGGTTCCCCTACACCCGCGGTGTGTACCCGTCGATGTACACGGGGCGGCCGTGGACCATGCGGCAGTACGCCGGCTTCGGCACCGCGAAGGAGTCCAACGAGCGCTATCACGAGCTGGTCAACGCCGGCACGGGCGGTCTGAGCGTGGCGTTCGACCTGCCGACGCAGATGGGCTACGACTCCGACGAGGCGATCGCCCAGGGCGAGGTGGGCAAGGTCGGCGTCGCGATCGACACGATCGACGACATGCGGACGCTGTTCCGGGGCCTGCCGCTGGACAAGGTCTCCACATCGATGACGATCAACGCCCCCGCGTCGACGCTGCTGCTGATGTACCAGCTGGTCGCGGCCGAGCAGGGGGTCGCGGGCGACCGGCTGACCGGCACGATCCAGAACGACGTACTCAAGGAGTACATCGCCCGGGGTACGTACATCTACCCGCCGAAGCAGTCGTTGCGGCTGACCAGCGACATCTTCGCGTACTGCCACCAGGAGATCCCGCGCTGGAACACGATCTCCATCTCGGGCTACCACATGGCCGAGGCAGGGGCCACGCCCACGCAGGAGATCGCGTTCACGATCGCCAACGCCAAGGAGTATGTGCGCGCCGCGATCGGCGCGGGCCTGGACGTCGACGACTTCGCACCCCGTCTGTCGTTCTTCTTCGTCGCCCGGACCACGCTGCTGGAGGAGGTCGCGAAGTTCCGCGCGGCCCGCCGGATCTGGTCCCGGATCATGCGCGAGGAGTTCAACGCCAAGAATCCCAAGTCGCAGATGCTGCGCTTCCACACCCAGACCGCCGGGGTGCAGCTGACCGCGCAGCAGCCCGAGGTCAACCTCGTACGGGTGGCCCTGCAGGGCCTGGGCGCGGTCCTCGGCGGAACGCAGTCCCTGCACACCAATTCCTACGACGAGGCCATCGCCCTGCCCACCCAGAAGGCGGCGCGGCTGGCGCTGCGCACCCAGCAGGTCATCGCCTACGAGAGCGACGTGACCAAGATCGTCGACCCGTTCGCGGGGTCCTACGCGGTGGAGTCGATGACCGACGATCTCGAAGCCGCGGCGCTGGAGCTGATCCAGGCCGTCGAGGACCGCGGAGGCGCCGTATCGGCGATCGAGCAGGGCTTCCAGAAGTCGGAGATCGAGGGCGCCGCGTACCGGTTCGCGCTGGAGATCGAGGACCGGGAGCGGACCGTGGTCGGGGTCAACAAGTTCGTCCTCGACGAGGAAGAGCCCTACGAGCCGTTGCGGGTCGACCCCCGGATCGAGACCGAGCAGTGCGAACGCCTCGCGGAGCTGCGCAAGGAACGCGACAACGACGCCGTCGAGCGGGCCCTCGACGCCCTGCGCACCGCCGCCCGGGGGACGGGCAATGTCCTGTTCCCGATGCGCGAGGCCCTCAGCCTGCACGCGACCGGCGGCGAGGTATCCCACGCCCTGCGCGATGTGTGGGGCGGGTACGTCCCGCACGACACGTTCTGACACCGACCGGTCCCCTCGACAACCCACGGAGTGAACGATGAGCGCCGAACACGCCCAGGTGAGTGACGCGGGCCTGCACACCACCGCCGGGAAGATCGCGGACCTGCGCCGCAGGATCGACTCGGCGGTGCACGCCGGTTCCTCCGGCGCGGTGGAGAAGCAGCACGCCAAGGGCAAGATGACCGCACGGGAGCGGATCGAACTGCTGCTGGACGAGGATTCCTTCGTGGAGTTCGACCAGTTCGCCCGGCACCGGTCCACCAACTTCGGCCTGGAGAAGAACCGCCCCTACGGCGACGGTGTGGTGACCGGGTACGGCACCGTGGACGACCGTCAGGTCGCCGTCTTCTCCCAGGACTTCACCGTTTTCGGCGGCGCGCTCGGCGAGGTCTACGGCCAGAAGATCATCAAGGTGATGGACTTCGCGCTGAAGACCGGCTGCCCGGTCATCGGCATCAACGACTCCGGCGGCGCCCGGATCCAGGAGGGCGTCAGCGCACTCGGCCTGTACGGCGAGATCTTCCGCCGCAACACCCACGCCTCCGGTGTGATCCCGCAGATCAGCCTGATCATGGGCCCCTGTGCGGGCGGCGCCGTGTACTCCCCCGCGATCACCGACTTCGTGGTGATGGTCGACCAGACCTCGCACATGTTCATCACCGGCCCGGAAGTGATCAGGACCGTCACCGGCGAGGAAGTCGGCATGGAGGAGCTGGGCGGTGCCCGCGCGCACAACAGCACATCCGGCAACGCCCACCACATGGCGGGGGACGAGAAGGACGCCATCGAGTACGTCAAGGCGCTCCTGTCCTACCTGCCCTCCAACAATCTGGAGGAGCCCCCGGCCTACCCGGAGGAGGCCGACCTCGCGGTCAGCGCCGAGGACGAGGAGCTGGACACCATCGTCCCGGACTCCGCCAACCAGCCGTACGAGATGCACCGGGTGATCGCACACCTGCTGGACGATGCCGAGTTCCTGGAGACCCAGGCGCTGTTCGCGCCCAACATCATCACCGGCTTCGGCCGCATCGAGGGCCGCCCGGTCGGCATCGTCGCCAACCAGCCGATGCAGTTCGCCGGCTGCCTCGACATCGACGCGAGCGAGAAGGCCGCGCGCTTCGTCCGCACCTGCGACGCCTTCAACGTCCCCGTGATCACGCTGGTGGACGTCCCCGGCTTCCTGCCCGGCGTCGGCCAGGAACACGAGGGCATCATCCGGCGCGGCGCCAAACTGATCTTCGCGTACGCCGAGGCCACCGTCCCGCTGATCACGGTCATCACCCGCAAGGCCTTCGGCGGCGCCTACGACGTCATGGGCTCCAAGCACCTGGGTGCCGACCTCAACCTGGCCTGGCCCACCGCCCAGATCGCCGTCATGGGCGCCCAGGGCGCGGTCAACATCCTGCACCGCCGCGTCCTGGCGGAGGCCAAGGACACGGAGGAGGAAGCCGCTCTGCGGCAGGAGCTGATCGCCGACTACGAGAATGCCCTGCTCAACCCGTACGAGGCCGCCGAGCGCGGCTACGTGGACGCGGTGATCACGCCCTCCGGGACCCGTGCACACCTGGTCAAGGCACTGCGGACGCTGCGCAACAAGCGTGAGGCGCTGCCGCCCAAGAAGCACGGCAACATCCCGCTCTAGACCCCGCGCCCCAGCCCGAGCCCCCCGTGAAAGGCCTGACCAGGGGGCTACCGGGCCGCAGGTCACACGTTCAGGGGGAGGCCCGAGGTCTGATACGCTGATCCAGCGGCAACGGGCTACCAAAGCGTGTCCAACCGGTCACCGGGAATCACCAGACCGGCGAGGACGGGGAGGCAGTCCGACCGTCGCAAGGAGTGTCGGCTCACGACGGGAATACCGTTGGGAGCATGCCACAAGTGTGTGCGAGACTAGTTTTCGCGCACCGCACAGCAAGGTCCTGTGGAGCAGCTTGGAGTGCTCGCCACCCTGTCAAGGTGGAGGCCGCGGGTTCAAATCCCGTCAGGACCGCTGCGGCTGGGTAGCTCAGTTGGTACGAGCGACCGCCTGAAAAGCGGTAGGTCGCCGGTTCGACCCCGGCCCCAGCCACCGCACGACGAAGACCCCGCTTCCGGCGGGGTCTTCGTCGTATCAAGAGATGTCACGGCGTGAGCCTTTCCAGCAGCACCAGCGCCTCCGTGAGCTTGTGCCGCTCCTGCTCGCTGTACTGCGCCTGTCGGATCGGCCTGTACAAGATGTCGGGCCGCGGCCCAAGGGCCCGGTCCCGCCCGGGCCGGCGCCGGGCGGGACAAAAACGGTTCGCCGCATGCGCTCAGCAGATGCGATCCTTGACCGCGTATGTCTACGCACCCGGCACCCAACGCCTCCGCCACAGCCCCCGCCACCTCAGCCACAGCCGCCACCCCAGCCCCCGCCACCTTCGCCGACCTCGGCCCAAGGCTCGCGGAGCTGACGCTGCGCGATGCCCAGCGCCTGGGCCGACGGCTCGAGGGGGTGCGCCGTATCCGCAAGCCGGAGGCACGTACGGCGGTGCTGGCGGAGGTAGGTGCGGAGATCGCCAAGGCCGAGGCCAGGGTGGCAAAGCGACGGGCGGCCATACCGGCGATCAGTTACCCGGAACAGCTGCCGGTCAGCCAGAAGAAGGACGACATCCTGGCGGCGATCCGCGACCACCAGGTGGTGATCGTCGCGGGCGAGACGGGCTCGGGCAAGACGACCCAGATCCCGAAGATCTGCCTGGAGCTCGGCCGTGGCGTCAAGGGCTTGATCGGCCACACCCAGCCCCGCCGGATCGCGGCCCGCACGGTCGCCGAGCGGGTGGCCGAAGAGCTGCGCACCCCGCTCGGCGAAGCAGTCGGCTGGAAGGTCCGCTTCACGGACCAGGTGGGCGACAGCACCCTGGTGAAGGTGATGACGGACGGCATCATGCTGGCCGAGATCCAGACCGACCGCGAGCTGCGCGCATACGACACGATCATCATCGACGAGGCTCATGAGCGCAGCCTCAACATCGACTTCATCCTCGGCTACCTAGCCCAGCTGCTCCCCCGCCGCCCCGACCTCAAGCTCATCATCACCTCGGCGACGATCGACCCGGAGCGCTTCTCCCGCCACTTCGGCGACGCCCCGATCGTGGAGGTCTCGGGCCGCACATACCCCGTAGAGGTCCGCTACCGTCCGCTCCTGTCCGAGGACGCCGAGGAGGACGAAGGGGACCGCGACCAGATCACCGCGATCTGCGACGCCGTCGACGAGCTGCAGCGCGAAGGACAGGGCGACATCCTGGTCTTCCTCTCCGGCGAGCGGGAGATCCGCGACACGGCCGACGCGCTCAACAAGAAGAACCTGCGCTTCACCGAGGTGCTCCCGCTCTACGCCCGGCTCTCCTCCGCCGAGCAGCACCGGGTGTTCCA
Organism: Actinacidiphila oryziradicis; assembly: GCF_005047355.1. Lineage (GTDB taxonomy): Bacteria > Actinomycetota > Actinomycetes > Streptomycetales > Streptomycetaceae > Actinacidiphila > Actinacidiphila oryziradicis. Next base: position 219,249 of record NZ_SUMC01000009.1, on the reverse strand, counting down.
GCAGCACACCGGCCGTCGGATCGTACTGGCCACGAATGTCGCCGAGACCTCGCTCACCGTCCCCGGCATCCGTTACGTGATCGATCCGGGCACCGCCCGTATCTCCCGCTACAGCCACCGCACCAAGGTGCAGCGCCTGCCGATCGAGCCGGTCAGCCAGGCCAGCGCCAACCAGCGCAAGGGCCGTTGCGGCCGGACCAGCGACGGCATCTGCGTCCGGCTGTACTCCGAGGAGGACTTCCTCTCCCGCCCGGAGTTCACGGACCCGGAGATCCTCCGTACGAACCTGGCCTCCGTCATCCTCCAGATGACCGCCGCCGGCCTCGGCGACATCGCGCGCTTCCCCTTCCTGGAGCCGCCGGACGTCCGCCACATCAAGGACGGCGTCCAGCTGCTCGAAGAGCTCGGCGCTCTCGACCCGACGCAGAAGGACCCCCAGAAGCGGCTCACCGGCATCGGCCGCAAGCTCTCCCAGCTCCCCGTGGACCCCCGGCTGGCCCGGATGGTCCTGGAGGCCGAGCGCAATGGCTGCGTACGCGAGGTGATGGTGATCGCGGCTGCGCTCTCCATCCAGGACCCGCGTGAGCGGCCGTCGGAGAAGCAGCAGGCGGCCGATGAGAAGCACCGCCGGTTCGCGGATGTGACGTCGGACTTCCTGGCGCTGCTCAACCTCTGGAACTACATCCGGGAGCAGCAGCAGACGCTGTCCTCCTCCGCGTTCCGCCGGATGTGCCGCACCGAGTTCCTCAATTACCTCCGTATCCGTGAGTGGCAGGACATTTTCAGCCAACTGCGTGCGGTCACGAAGACGATGGGCATCCAGATCGCCGAGGGCGGCCAGGCAGAGGACGCCGCCAACCCGCAGCACATCCACACCTCCCTTCTCGCGGGGCTGCTGTCGCACATCGGGCTGAAAGATGCCGAGAAGAACAACGAGTATCTGGGTGCCCGCAGCGCCAAGTTCGCGGTCTTCCCCGGCAGTTCGCTCTTCAAGAAGCCGCCGCGCTGGATCATGTCCGCCGAGCTGGTGGAGACCTCCCGGCTCTGGGCGCGGGTCAACGCGAAAATCGAGCCGGAGTGGGTCGAGCCGCTCGCCCAGCATCTCGTCAAGCGCACCTACAGCGAGCCGCACTGGGAGAAGGACCAGGCCGCGGTGATGGCGTACGAGAAGGTCACGCTCTACGGCGTCCCGATCGTCGCCCAGCGGAAGGTGAACTACGGGCGAATCGAGCCGGAGACGAGCCGCGAGCTTTTCATCCGCAATGCGTTGGTGGAGGGCGACTGGCGTACCCACCATCAGTTCTTCCACGACAACCGCAAGCTGCTCGCGGAGGTCGAGGACCTGGAGCACCGGGCCCGCCGCCGGGACATCCTCGTCGACGACGAGACTCTGTTCGATTTCTACGACGCCCACCTCCCCGAGGACATCGTGTCCGGGGCGCACTTCGACTCCTGGTGGAAGCACAAGCGCCACGAGGAACCCGAGCTGCTCAGCTTCGAGCACTCCATGCTCATCAACGAGAACGCGGAAGCCGTCACCAAGGACGACTACCCGGACTCCTGGCGGCAGGGAAAGCTCAAGTTCCGGGTGACCTACCAGTTCGAGCCGGGCGCGGACGCGGACGGCGTGACCGTCCACATCCCGCTCCAGGTGCTCAACCAGGTCACGGCGGACGGATTCGACTGGCAGATCCCGGGCCTGCGCGAAGAGGTCGTCACCGAGCTGATCCGCTCCCTGCCCAAGCCGATCCGCCGGCATTACGTCCCGGCGCCGAACTACGCGAAGGCGTTCCTGGACCGGGTGGTCCCCGTCCAGGACCCGCTGCCGGACACGCTCGCGCACGAGCTGCAGCGCATGGTCGGTGTGCCGGTGACGGCGGACGACTTCGACCTGTCCAGGGTCCCCGGCCATCTGAGGATCACCTTCCGGGTCACGGACGAGCGCAAGCGCAAGCTCGCCGAGGACAAGGACCTCGACGCGCTGAAGCTGAGGCTCAGGCCGAAGACCCGGGAGGCGATCTCCAAGGCCGCCGACTCGATCGGCATCGAGCAGCGCACCGGCCTCACCTCCTGGGCCGTCGGGGCCCTCCCGCGCACCTTCGAGACCCGGCGCGGCGGCCAGCCGGTCAAGGCGTACCCGGCGCTGGTCGACGAGGGCGCGAGTGTGGCCGTACGCCTCTTCGACACGGAGGCCGAGCAGACGGACGCGATGTGGGCCGGCACGCGCCGGCTGATCCTGCTGAACGTCCCCACGAACCCCGCGAAGTTCGCCAACAGCCAGCTGTCGAACCAGGCGAAGCTCGCCCTCTCGCGCAGCCCGCACGGCTCCGTACCGGCCCTCTTCGACGACTGTGTCACCGCCGCCACAGACAAGCTCATCGCCGACCACGGCGGCCCGGTCTGGGACGAGGAATCCTTCGGCAAGCTGTACGACAAGGTCCGCGCCGACCTCGTCGACACGACGATGCGCACCATCGGCCAGGTCCAGCAGGTGCTGGCCGCCTGGCAGGCCTGTGAGCGCCGTCTGAAGGCCACTACGAGCCTCGTGCTGGTCGCAAACCTCGGGGACGTCAAGGAGCAGCTGGCGGCCCTCGTACACCCCGGTTTCGTCACCGCGGTGGGCCTGCGCCGGCTGCCGGACCTGCTGCGCTACCTGGTCGCCGTCGACCGGCGGCTGCAGCAGATGCCGACGGGCGCCCAACGGGACACCACCCGCATGGAGAAGGTCCGCGAGATCCAGTCCGAATACGCCGAGCTACTCGCCGCCCAGCCGGCCGGCCGTCCGGTCCCGGCCCCGGTGCTGGAGATCCGCTGGATGATCGAGGAGCTACGGGTCAGCTACTTCGCGCACGCGCTGGGCACGGCCCGCCCGGTCTCGGACAAGCGCATCTTCAAGGCGCTGGACGAGGCCTGGGACGGCCGCCGCTGACCCGCCGCCCCCCGGCGCGGGACCGCCGAGAAGCGGTTCGACCGCACGCCCTGACCTGCTGTACAGTCTTCCTCGCAGCGCAGGAAAGTTTGGCGCGGCGAATCTGGTCCTGTGGAGCAGCTTGGAGTGCTCGCCACCCTGTCAAGGTGGAGGCCGCGGGTTCAAATCCCGTCAGGACCGCAGTCTCGGTACGGCCCGCATCCCGAACCAGGGAGCGGGCCGCACCTGCGTCGGCACCCCACGAACCCGGAGGCAGCGCCCGCGGCGAAGCCGCAAAAAAGACGCAGCAAATCCCGTCAGGACCGCAGTCTCGGTACGGCCCGCACCCCGAACCAGGGAGCGGGCCGCACCTGCGTCGGCACCCCACCAACCCGGAGGCAGCGCCCGCGGCGAAGCCGCAAGAGAAACACCGTAAATCCCGTCAGGGCCCCACCGCGCCAAGCGTGTTGGAGCCGTTGAAGCCCGGATCCCCCTGGATCCGGGCTTCTTCGCGTGGTACGCCTGGCACATGACGATGACGTCAGGGGGTAGGCCTGAAAGGCGAGCACTGCTGCGCGCGCATCTGGCGGCTTCGGCTGGCCGGGGGCGCCATCTGACCCGGCACTGTCCGGTCTGCCATCGGCTGTTGCGGTTGGCCCTGGAGTCACCGGAAGGTCCATTACCGCACGGGCGCAAGCAGGGACAAGAGGGTGATGTGTGACGGGTGTCACTCGAACAGTTCCTACCGAAGGGGAACTTGAGGGCCACTGTGCACACGTCAATTTAATATGTGAAATTGCACTGTCCACCGGAGTGCGACCGGTCGAACACACCGCCACCCGCAGGGCCCCCGCGAGGCCCCGGCAAGGCCGCCGCCGGCCCCACGCCGGGCCGCCGGAGATCGGCCACCAGCCGACCACGGAGCAACCACAGTTCGGCCCCGGAGTGGCCGAAGACACAAAAAAATCGCACCGGAGCCGGCGGACTCCGGTGCGATCAACGCATCCGTTGGGCACTCTGATGGGGGCCAGAGAGCCCGGTGGAGTGGGCGGCCTACGGAGTGGGGGCTCCGTGTGACACCCGGGTAGAGCGGGTTAGTGCTGGTCAGACCTCGCTGCGCTGCTGCGGAATGCCCGCCAGTAGTGCGCGGACCTCCGCTTCGCGGTAGCGGCGGTGTCCGCCAAGCGTGCGGATGGACGTGAGCTTGCCAGCCTTGGCCCAGCGCGTGACCGTCTTCGGGTCCACCCGGAACATGGTGGCGACCTCAGCGGGGGTCAGCAGCGGCTCGGCATCAGGGGTGCGAGCGGTCATGAGCGGCCTCCTCGAGAGAACCGAACCAACGCGGTTCTTTCCTCTAAATTCTGCACCTTGACCCGCGTTGCCCGAAATGGTGGACGCGGGCCGAGTCGGTAATAGGACGAACGGCTTGTCCTCGGCACTACAACTACACCATCCGTCCAGCCGTGTCGGCCAAACCGATGGATTTGCCCTCGCAGGTGTTCAAGCTCGGCGGAAGCCGATGGACCATGCCATAACGGACAGTCACTCCAAGGTAACGATCAGTCACAGTGAACCCACGAGCCCCAGCCATACCCCAACGTGGGCAAGCTCATCCAATCCACCCAAAGCTGGGTGCAAGGTGGACGGAAGGGACCCTTCGGACCCATTGTCCCAATTTTGCACGAGAGGTGGGTATCCCGGCAAGAGCCCCAAACGTGCTCTTCGTCACCCTAAGGCCAAAGGTACGCTCTCTGAGACCGTCTCAACTCGCATACTGCAGCTCCCGGATGCTTCGCCAACGCTCGGCGAGGCGTTCGTACGCCTCCCCGGCCCGGGTGCTGTCCCCCTCGCGCAGCGCCGCCAGCCCCTCCGCGGTGTCGGCCGCCGAGTGGTCCTCCGCAAGGCCGTTCTCGGGGATGATGTGCACCAGCCCTCCGTAGTCCAGTTCGACCATAGAACGCGGGTGGAACTCCTCCAGCCAACGCCCCACCTCGACCAGACCCTCCACCAGCGGCCCCTCGTCCAGCGACTCCTTCAGCACCCGCAGCGCCCGCGCCGTGCGCCGCCGGGCCTGCACCATCGGGGTGCGGTAGCGCAGCACCGGCTGCTTGGACTCGCCTCCCCCGGAAGGCTCGTAGGTCCGCTCGGCGTCGTCGAAGAGCACAAACCACCGGACCGGAACATGCCACGTCGCCGAACGGATCCAGGGCCGCGCGTCCGGGTTCTCCGCCCGCCACTCCTCGTATTCCGTGGTCGCCGCGCTCCGGATCCAGGCGGGCAGCACCGCGTCCAGCACCGGCTCGGGCAGCAGCTCCTCCAGCGCCTCCAGCGCCTGCCAGCCGCGCAGCCGGGTGCGCCAGGGGCAGACATGGGTCACGCCGTCCACCACAGCCACGAAGGCGTCCCCGCTCTCCCGCACCGGCACAGGGACCGGAGGGACGGCCGTCAGGCCCGCCAGGGACTGCCGTAGCTCGTCCTGAGCGGTCCGCCCGGGGCCCGCGGCGGCATAGCGGTACCAGTGGGTGCGTTCGGGCTCCGGGAAGGCCGCCAGCGGCTCGTACACCCTCAGGTACGCCGCATACGGGACCAGCAGCACCGATGACAAGCCCACGCCCACTCCCTCAGTCCCCGCGACAGGTCCCGCACTCGAATCGTCCCACGCCCCATTCCACCCGCGAAGGTGATCCAACCCACTCCTCCCACCGAGGCCGCCCCCGGGCAATACCCTGAGGCCAACAGGCCCTCCACACCCGTAGGGAGGGCGCCCACAGGACATCGGGAGTCACCACCGTGACCGACGTACGTCAGACAGACGGCATCGTCTCCAAGCGCTCGCTTCTGGATCAGATCTGGCGACCGGAGCAGGGAGGCCATGAGCAGGTCATTCTCTGCCAGGACCGCGACAGCGGCCTCAAGGCCGTCATCGCGCTCCACTCCACCGCCCTGGGCCCCGCCCTGGGCGGCACCCGCTTCCACGCCTACGCGACCGATGACGAGGCCGTCGAGGACGCCCTCAACCTCGCCCGTGGCATGACGTACAAGAACGCCCTCGCCGGACTCGACCACGGCGGCGGCAAAGCGGTCATCATCGGCGACCCGACTCCCAAGTCCGAAGGCGGCGACAAGACCGAGGCGCTGCTGCTCGCCTACGGCCGCGCCGTCGCCTCTCTCGGCGGCCGCTACGTCACAGCCTGTGATGTCGGCACCTATGTCGCCGACATGGACGTCGTCTCCCGTACCAACCAATGGACCACCGGCCGCTCGCCCGACAACGGCGGCGCCGGCGACTCCTCCGTGCTCACCGCCTGGGGCGTCTTCCAGGGCATGCGCGCCGCCGCCCAGGTGCGCTGGGGCGAGCCCACGCTGCGCGGCCGCCGGGTCGGCATCGCGGGCGTCGGCAAGGTCGGCCACCACCTCGTCGAACACCTGCTGGAGGACGGCGCGACCGTTGTCGTCACCGATGTCCGGGCCGAGGCCGTCGCCCGAGTCCGGGCCAGGCACCCCGAGGTCACCGCCGTACCCGACTCCGCTGTGCTGATCCGGACACCACTGGACGTCTACGCCCCCTGTGCCCTCGGCGGCGCCCTCAGCGACGCCACGGTGCCGGTGCTCACCGCCTCCGTCGTCTGCGGCGCCGCGAACAACCAGCTCGCCCACCCCAGCGTCGAGAAGGACCTCGCCGACCGGGGGATCCTCTACGCGCCGGACTACGTCGTCAACGCCGGCGGCGTGATCCAGGTCGCGGACGAACTGCAGGGTTTCGATTTTGACCGAGCCAAGGCCAAGGCCACCAAGATTTATGACACAACCTTGGCCATTTTTGATCGCGCCGCCGCCGACGGCGTCCCCCCGGCCGCAGCCGCCGACCGCCTCGCTGAGCAGCGCGTTGCCGACCGCACCCCCGCCGCCCGCTGGCTCCGCCCCACCGGGGACTGAGCCCGCCCCCTGGCGCCTGCCCGGCAGGAAGGGTGCCCGGACGGCCGGGAAAGCTCCAAAAGGTGACTGTTACCACGCCCCTGGAACGAGCTCGGGCCGGAAGAAGGTAAAATCGCCGGTGACCAGGCAGAAAGAGGCCCCAAAGGGCATTTGCTTCGACGCGCGTCGTGCGGGCGACGTACCGTGCGGCGTCGGAAGCAGGTACCGTTGAAGGCCTACGGACCGGGCTCTCCCCCGAGAGGCCGTTCCCTATCGTGAACGCGTGTCAAGACTCGGGGCCGTCGAGCCCCGCCGTTAAGGGGGTCGAGCCATGGGGCGCGGCCGGGCCAAGGCCAAGCAGACAAAGGTCGCCCGCCAGCTGAAGTACAACAGCGGCGGAACGGATTTGTCGCGTCTGGCCAACGAGCTGGGCGCATCGTCGACACAGCCGGTGAACGTTAATCCGGAGCCTGTGGAGGACGACGATGAGCAAGACGACGACCCGTACGCACAGTACGCGGCGCTGTACAACGACGATGAGGACGAGGAGGACGATGAGTCCGAATCGTCTTCCCAGCGACGTCGCGCTTGACCTTGCAGCATCCTCACTGACCCGGTCCGGAGATCCACCCGGACCGGGTTTCGTGCTGCCCTAGCTCGCGTAGTCACCGGTCAGCTCGACAGCCTCGGCGCGGTCACCGCGCTCCAGGATCTCGCCGGCCACCCAGGCACCCAGGCCACGGTCGGCGAGGACGGACAGAGCCACGTCGACGGACTCCTGCGGCACCACGGCGATCATGCCGACTCCCATGTTCAGGGTCTTCTCCAGCTCCAGCCGCTCGACGGAACCGAGCTCGCCGACGGTGTGGAAGACCGGCGCCGGCTGCCAGCTGGAGCGGTCGACGGTGGCGTGCAGATGGTCGGGGACGACACGGGCGAGGTTGTTGGCAAGGCCGCCGCCGGTGATGTGCGAGAAGCCGTGCACCTCGGTCGTACGGGTCAGGGCGAGGCAGTCCAGGGAGTAGATCCTGGTGGGCTCCAGCAGCTCCTCCCCCAGCGTGCGGCCGAACTCCGGGACCGCGCGGTCCAGGGACCACCCGGCGCGCTCGAAGAAGACATGCCGGACGAGCGAGTACCCGTTGGAGTGAAGTCCGGAGGCGGCGAGCGCGATCACCGCGTCACCCTTACGGATACGATCCGCGCCGAGCAGCTGATCGGCCTCGACCACCCCCGTACCGGCACCGGCGACATCGAACTCATCGGCACCGAGCAGACCCGGATGCTCGGCGGTCTCGCCGCCGACCAGCGCACAGCCCGCCAGCACACACCCCTCGGCGATGCCCTTGACGATCGCGGCGACCCGCTCGGGGAAGACCTTGCCAACGCAGATGTAGTCGGTCATGAACAGCGGCTCGGCGCCACAGACGACAAGATCATCAACGACCATGCCGACCAGGTCGTGGCCGATGGTGTCGTACACGCCCATCTTCCGGGCAATGTCGACCTTCGTACCGACGCCGTCCGTCGCGGAGGCGAGCAGCGGCCGCTCGTAGCGCTTCAGGGCGGAGGCGTCGAAGAGCCCGGCGAAGCCACCGAGGCCGCCGACCACCTCAGGGCGGGTGGCCTTGCGCACCCATTCCTTCATCAGCTCGACGGCGCGGTCACCGGCCTCGATGTCGACGCCGACGTCGGCGTAGCTGGCCCCGGTGTTTTCAGACATGGCTGTGCGTGGTCCCTAAGGTCGTCGTTACGGACGCCGGAGTGCGTCCGCGGCGTCGTGGCCGCCTGCGAGCTCGGTTTCGAGCAGCTGCTTGCCGAGCAGCTCGGGATCGGGCAGCTCCATCGGGTACTCGCCGTCGAAGCAGGCGCGGCAGAGATCCGGCTTGGCGATCGTGGTCGCCTCGACCATCGCGTCGAGCGAGATGTACGCCAGCGAATCCGCACCCAGCGACTTGCCGATCTCGTCGACCGTCATGCCGTTGGCGATCAGCTCCGCACGGGTCGCGAAATCTATCCCGAAGAAGCACGGCCACTTCACCGGCGGGGAACTGATCCGGATGTGCACCTCGGCGGCACCCGCCTCGCGGAGCATCCGGACCAGCGCGCGCTGGGTGTTGCCGCGGACGATCGAGTCGTCCACGACCACCAGGCGCTTACCCCGGATGACTTCCTTGAGCGGGTTCAGCTTGAGCCGGATGCCGAGCTGGCGGATGGTCTGCGACGGCTGGATGAAGGTCCGGCCGACGTAGGAGTTCTTGACCAGGCCGGACCCATAAGGAATGCCACTGGCCTCCGCATATCCGACAGCCGCCGGGGTGCCGGACTCCGGAGTCGGTATCACCAGGTCCGCGTCGACCGGCGCTTCCTTGGCGAGCCGGCGGCCCATCTCGACCCGGGAGAGATACACATTGCGGCCCGCGATGTCAGTGTCGGGGCGGGCCAGATAGACGTACTCGAAGACACAGCCCTTGGGCGTGGCCTCGGCGAATCGGGAGGTGCGCAGGCCCTTCTCGTCGATGGCGACCAGCTCGCCGGGCTCGATCTCCCGGACGAAGGACGCGCCGACGATATCGAGAGCAGCGCTCTCGGACGCCACCACCCAGCCGCGCTCCAGACGGCCCAGGACCAGCGGGCGGATGCCCTGCGTGTCGCGGGCGGCGTAAAGGGTGTGCTCGTCCATGAAGACGAGGCTGAAGGCGCCCTTGACCTTGGGCAGTATCCGAGTGGCGGCCTGCTCCACGGAGAGCGGCCTGCCGTCCTCGTCGACCTGCCCGGCGAGCAGCGCCGTCACCAGGTCGGTGTCATTGGTCGCGGCCACCTTGGTCGCCCGGCCGTTGCCCTGCGGGAGGGCGGCGACGAGCTCGGCGAGCTCGGCGGTGTTGACCAGGTTCCCGTTGTGACCGAGAGCGATGGAGCCGTTGGCGGTGGCGCGGAAGGTGGGCTGGGCGTTCTCCCACACCGAGGCGCCGGTGGTCGAGTAGCGGGCATGGCCCACCGCGATATGGCCCTGGAGCGAGCCGAGCGAGGTCTCGTCGAAGACCTGGGAGACCAGTCCCATGTCCTTGAAGACGAGGATCTGGGAGCCGTTGCTCACTGCGATGCCCGCGGACTCCTGTCCGCGGTGCTGCAGGGCGTACAGCCCGAAGTAGGTGAGCTTGGAGACCTCTTCGCCGGGGGCCCAGACACCGAAGACGCCACAAGCGTCCTGGGGGCCCTTCTCACCGGGGAGCAGGTCGTGGTTGAGTCGTCCGTCACCACGTGGCACATCACCGAGTCTAGGGCAGGTTCCGGCCACGTCCGAACGAGTGCCCCCGGCGGCAGAAACTTCTTCCTGCCGACCTCCCATCGCTTCGCGGGCATCGGACGGCTGCGCCGAACTCCGTCCGGCGGCCCTGGCCACGGCGGCCCGGGAAGGCTCCTGCCCAGGTGGGGCCGCCTGCGGTCGGCCACGGATCACAGGCCGCCGACCTGCGCCGGGCGGACCGGCAGCCGCGGTCGCGGTGACCCGAATCACCTCGCCGGGCCGGGCACGAACGGTGACCGGGATCACCCCGTGCCGGGTTCCCCTGCGCGGGGTGCTCGGACTTGGGCCAGGCTGACCCGCCCGCCTGGCTGACCCGCCCGCCTGGCTGACCCGCCCGCCTGGCTGACCCGCCCGCCTGGCTGGGGTGGCCGCAGGGCGGCGGCGTCCGAGGCGAGGCACGCCGACGGTGCCGATTTGTCCTCAAGCGCCGGACGGGCTGGGTGGTCGTGCGTGCCGCCACGCGATGTGGTGGTGGGGGTCGGGGCCGCTGTGGGGTGATCTCCTCGGGGGCTCGCGCGTGCGGGTCCACAGCCCGCTTGCCCGGGGTGCACGCGCTCGTCCCCTGCGGGGACACCCCGGCGCGTCCCCGACCGGCCGGACGGGCGCGTGACGGCCGCTTGTGGCGGAGACCGTAAAACCAAAGGCACCGCGCGCCGGGCAACCCCCCGGGGTGACCGCGGCCCACAACCCACCGTGAGGCGCTGTGACGGCCGGAGGGGGCGGTGCAGGGGTGTCCCCCGCAGACTGTGTCGCGGTATGCCGGTGGCGATGGCGCATGGTGCAGGGGGTGCTGGCGACACTGTCGTGGGGGCACCTCCTGGGGGCACCTCCCGGCCGAAGGCTGGGGGAGCGAGTCACCCCGGACGCGCCACCGACCCCACCGACAACACAGCGTGCCCCGCACACGGCGCAGGGCACCAAAACCCAGCCCGTCCGGCGTTTGTGGGGGCACCTCCTGGGGGCACCTCCCGGCCGAAGGCTGGGGGAGAGAGTCACCCCAGAGGCGACACCGACCCCACCGACAACACAGCGCGCCCCGCACACGGCGCAGGGCACCAAAACCCAGCCCGTCCGGCATTTGTGGGGGCACCTCCTGGGGGCACCTCCCGGCCGAAGGCTGGGGGAGGTCGCTGGGGGAGGCTCGGCAACCCCGGCACCGGGCAGCGCGACACAGCCGGGACCGGCGGTGCGGGCCACCAGAACCCGGCTGCGCCGACTTGCCGGGCACTCCGCCCCGACGGACGGAGTCCGGCGCAGCCGTCCGAAGCCCGCGAAGCGGCGCGAGGGCGGCAAACAAGAGGTGCGCCCGTCCGGCGATTGTGGGGGCACCTCCCAGCGTTAGCTGGGGGAGGATCGGCAACCCCGGCAAAGGGTACGGACCCGCGCCGGAGGCGCCCGGCGCAGGGATCTTCCACCTTTGGGCCATGTACACGGCAGCCCCGGGAGGCGCACTCTCTGTGAACGGGGGCACAAGGGGGGGAGTGCCCGAGGGGGGCATCAGCCACCGGTGAGCGGGGCGCCGGTGGCTTGTCCCCGTTCCGCCGCAACGTTCCACCGCAACGTTCCACCGCAACCCGCTCTAACCCGCAGCCCGCCAACGCGCGGCAAGCTCGACACGGTTGCGGGTGCCGGCCTTGGCCTGGACGGCGGTGATGTGTTTCTTCACCGTGTTGACGCCCACGTACAGACGCTTGGCGATCTCCGCGTTGGTCAGACCGCGCACCACGAGCCGGGCCACCCGCAGCTCGGCGGGGGTCAGGGACTCCTTCCACGGATGCTCGTCGGCCGCCTCCCAGCTGTCGATGACGCCGGTGAGCGCGCCCGTCAGCATCGTGGCGATCGCGAGGTCCCGGGGGCCGAATGTCCCCGCCTCCCGGGCGAGCAGCCCGACGCCGCCGGTGCGATAGCAGCCGAGGAGCGGGATCACGACCTTGTCGTAGAGCCGGTTGCGGAAAAGGAACCGCTCCATATAGCGCTCGTGTTCGGGCCTGAAGTGCGGCACCAGCGCGCCGAGCATCACCGGCCCGGGCTCGCCCGACGCAGTCGCGGGCGCAAGGGTGGCGAACGGATCGATGCGGTGGAACTCCTCGACGTAGGGGCCTTCGAGCGCCGCGATGTGCTCGCTGAGCAGCGGCGTCGCGTCCTGGAAAACCCCGGGCAGGTCACGCCCCACAAAGAAGGTCGTGTGGCGGTAGCCGAGGTGGGTGGCCAGCCCGTCCAGCAGTCGCTCCCGGAAGTCCGTCAGCGACCTGGAGCCGATGCCACCGGCGACGACGCGGAGCACTCGCTCGATGTCCGCGTAAGGGAGCAGGAACGGGAGTTGCGGTGGGAGAAGTAAAGGGGCGGCCATGAGCACCTCTTGCGCGTATGTCCGTCGTGGTGGTCGACGCCACCCCGCAATGGCGTTGACCCCAGGGTACGTAAATCAGCCTAGTACCGGCAGATAGGCGGCCAGGTCCGCCCGATCACCGCTCGCGGTGACAACCGCGGCATCCAGGGCCGCCTGCCAGCTCGTACGGCCGGTGGCGAGCCGGATCCACGTCACGGGGTCCGTCTCGACGACATTGGGCGGGGTGCCACGCGTGTGGCGCGGGCCGGGCACGCACTGCACCGCTGCGTACGGGGGGATGCGGACCTCGACCGAATTGCCGGGGGCGCGGGCCGCGAGCGCGTCGGCCAGCAGGCGGGTGACGGCGGCGAGCGCCTGGCGGTCCAGGGGGATCTCGGTGCCGGTGGCACGGGCGAGGTCATCTGTGTGAACGACGAGCTCCACCAGCCGCGTTACCAGAAAGTCCGTCGACCGCATCGCCCCGAGTGTGACGCGGACGTTCCGCCCCGGCTCGACGGCCCGGTCCATCACATGCGCCAACTGCTCGGCGGCCTCCGCGATACGGGCTGCTGCCCTCTCCGTCGCGACCGCGGCCTCGCGCGTGTCGGCGTCGAGCAGATCGGCGATGGCGGCCGTGGACCGCGCCCAGGTCGGGAGGTCGAGGTCCGCCTTCGCGGCCGCCTCGGCCGCGATCACCTGGGGCACGGCCTCGATCTGCCGGGCGATGTGCACCAGCAGGTGGTGCACATCCCAGTTCGGCAGCCCCGACGGTGCCGCGAGCTGAGCCGCGCTCAGTACCCGTGCGGCGTCGAGCACATGCCCGATCTGCGCGGTGAGCGCGGCCCGCGTCCGGTCGGGATCATAATTACGGGCGCGGGCTCGTCGGCTGGCTGGCGGCATAGCGCCGATATTAGAGGCCGCGCGAATAGGTGGGGCGGGTTAAGGAGCGGGTCGAGGGCCGAGTCTGGCAAGGCGGAGGTGGGGGCACCTCCTCGGGCCACCTCCCGGCCGAAGGCTGGGGGAGGTAGCTGGGGGTGGGGGCACCTCCCGGCCGAAGGCTGGGGGCGAGGCGACGCGGAGCGTCGTCGACCGACACCGACGACAACACTTCCAGGCGAGAGCCATCGGCCCGCGCCGCCGCCCCACCTATTCGCGCGGCCTCTTAAGCGCTGCGCCAAGCGTTAGGCCTGGTACGGGCGCTCGAAGGTGAGCAGCAGGCCCTCGACCGCACCCGGACCGATCCGGCCCTTCACGTCGGCAGCCGTGATCGACTTCAGGGCCCAGCCGTCCTCGGCGTGCTTGTTGAGCGTCTTCTCCAGCTTGTCGCTGTCCAGCGCATCGCCGATCAGCGACTCACGGAACGTGGCGACCTTGTACTCGTAAACCTGGGGCATCGGTGCGTACTCCTCTTTCCTACGGGTTGAGTTCGGGCCCAGCGTGTCAGACGAGCCCAGGTTTCCGCGGGTAGGCATGAGTTTTCGGGCCTGCCCGGATGATCCGGGCAGGCCCGTGCTTGGGTGGTCGCCCCGCGCCTCACCCCCGCACCCGCCGTCAGGCAAGCAACGCCGGGATAGTCGCCTCGTAGGCCGAGCGCAGCTCAGCGAGCGGAAGAGTGAACTGTCCCTGCACCTCGATCGCGTCACCGTCGACCACACCGATACGCGCCGCAGGCAGCCCTCGCGCCCCGCACATGTCGTTGAAGCGGAGCTCCTCGCTGCGCGGCACCGCCACAACGGCCCGTCCGGCCGACTCGGAGAAGAGGAACACGAACGGATCCAGCTCATCCGGCACGACGAGCCTCGCGCCGAACCCGCCCCGGAGGCACGACTCGGCCACGGCCTGTACCAACCCGCCGTCCGACAGGTCGTGCGCGGCATCGATCATGCCGTCCCGGGAGGCGGAGACGAGGATCTCGGCGAGCAGCTTCTCCCGTCCCAGATCCACAGCCGGCGGCAGACCGCCGAGGTGGCCGTGGGCGACCTGGGACCAGGCGGAGCCGCCGAGCTCCTCCTTGGTGTCGCCCAGCAGATAGAGCAGCTGCCCCTCCTCCGCGAAGGCGATCGGCGTACGACGCGTGACGTCATCGATGACGCCCAGCACGGCGACCACCGGCGTGGGGTGAATGGCGGTGTCACCGGTCTGGTTGTAGAGCGAGACATTGCCACCGGTCACCGGGGTGCCGAGCTCGAGGCAGCCGTCGGCGAGAGCACGGCACGCCTCGGCGAACTGCCACATGACATCCGGGTCCTCGGGGGACCCGAAGTTGAGGCAGTCGGAGACCGCCAGCGGCGTGGCACCGGAAGCGGCGACATTGCGGTAGGCCTCGGCCAGCGCCAGCTGCGCCCCGGTGTAAGGGTCGAGCTTGGCGTACCGGCCGTTGCCGTCCGTGGCGACGGCGACGCCCAGATTGGTCGACTCGTCGATGCGGATCATCCCGGAGTCCTCGGGCTGGGCCAGCACCGTGTTGCCCTGCACGAAGCGGTCGTACTGATCGGTGACCCAGGCCTTGGACGCCTGGTTCGGGGAGGAGATGAGCGCCAGCGCAGCAGCGCGCAGCTCATCGCCCCCGGCCGGGCGCGGCAGCGCGTTCGCGTCGTCGGCCTGGAGGGCGTCCTGCCAGTCGGGGCGGGCGTAGGGGCGCTCGTAGACCGGGCCCTCGTGGGCGACGGTGCGCGGCGGTACGTCGACGATCTGCTCGCCGTGCCAGAAGATCTCCAGCCGGTCGCCGTCCGTCACCTCACCGATGACGGTGGCGATGACGTCCCACTTCTCGCAGATCTCCAGGAAACGCTCGACCTTCCCGGGCTCGACGATGGCGCACATGCGCTCCTGCGACTCGCTCATGAGGATCTCTTCGGGCGAGAGCGTGGCGTCGCGCAGCGGCACGGTGTCGAGCTCGACCCGCATTCCGCCGGAGCCCGCCGAGGCCAGCTCGCTGGTGGCGCAGGACAGGCCCGCGCCTCCGAGGTCCTGGATGCCGTCGACCAGGTCCTCGCGGAAGATCTCCAGGGTGCACTCGATGAGCAGCTTCTCCTGGAAGGGGTCGCCGACCTGGACGGCGGGGCGCTTGGTCGGCTTCGAATCGTCGAAGGTCTCGGAGGCCAGGACCGATACGCCGCCGATGCCGTCGCCACCCGTACGGGCGCCGTACAGGATCACCTTGTTGCCGGCGCCGGAGGCCTTGGCGAGGTGGATGTCCTCGTGCTTCATCACGCCGATGCACAGGGCGTTGACCAGCGGATTGCCCTGGTAACAAGCATCGAAGACGACCTCGCCGCCGATGTTGGGCAGGCCCAGGCAGTTCCCGTAGCCACCGACACCCGCGACGACGCCGGGCAGCACACGCTTCGTGTCCGGATGATCCGCCGCACCGAAGCGCAGCGGGTCCATGACGGCGACGGGGCGGGCGCCCATGGCCAGGATGTCGCGGACGATGCCGCCGACGCCGGTGGCAGCGCCCTGGTAGGGCTCGACATATGAGGGGTGGTTGTGCGACTCGATCTTGAACGTGACCGCATATCCCTGACCGACATCGACAACGCCGGCGTTCTCACCAATGCCGACGAGCAGGGCGTCGGTCTGGGGAGCCTTCTCGCCGAACTGGCGCAGGTGCACCTTGCTCGACTTGTACGAACAATGCTCGGACCACATGACGGAGTACATGGCGAGCTCGGCGCCGGTCGGCCGGCGGTCGAGGATCTCGCGGATGCGGTCGTACTCGTCCTGCTTCAGGCCGAGCTCGGCCCAGGGCTGGGGGGTGTCAGAGGTCTGCTCGGCGTGCTTGACGGTGTCCAGAGTCATACTGCGTCCTTTGGTGCCCTCGCTGCGCTCGGTCACGTGTTCACCAGGCGCTTCAGGATCGAGGTGAAGAATCCGAGGCCGTCGGTCTGGCCTGTGCCGATCAGCGGCTCGACCGCGTGCTCGGGGTGCGGCATGAGGCCGACCACATTGCCCGCCGCATTGGTGATGCCGGCGATGTCGCGGAGTGAGCCGTTCGGGTTGACGTCGACGTAACGGAACACGACGCGTCCCTCGGCCTCCAGCTCATCCAGCGTGTGCTCATCGGCGGTGTACCGGCCGTCGATGTTCTTCAGCGGGATGGAGATCTCCTGGGCGGCGGTGTAATCGGCGGTCCACGCTGTGTTCGCGTTCTCAACCCGCAGTTTCTGCTCACGGCAGATGAAGTGAAGGTGGTTGTTACGGAGCATCGCGCCGGGGAGGAGGTGCGACTCGGTCAGCACCTGGAAGCCGTTGCAGATTCCGAGGACCGGAAGGCCGTCCTTGGCGCCCGCGATGATCGACTCCATGACGGGCGAGAAGCGGGAAATCGCGCCCGACCGGAGATAGTCGCCATAACTGAATCCGCCGGGCAGGACCACCGCGTCGACCTGCTGGAGATCCTTGTCCCGGTGCCACAGCGGCACCGGCTCGGCGCCGGCGATACGGACCGCGCGCTGGGTATCGCGGTCGTCGAGGGTGCCGGGAAAGGTGACGACGCCCACACGTGCGGTCACTGCTTCTCCTCCACCTTCACGGCGAAGTCCTCGATGACGGTGTTGGCCAGGAAGGTCTGGGCCAACTCGCGGATACGGGCGAGAGCGGCGTCGTCGACCGGCCCCTCGACCTCGAGTTCAAAGCGCTTGCCCTGGCGGACGTCGGCGATTCCGTCGAAGCCCAGGCGCGGCAGCGCGCGCTGCACCGCCTGGCCCTGGGGGTCGAGGATCTCCGGCTTGAGCATGACGTCGACTACGACGCGTGCCACGGTCACTCCCGGTGGTGTGGTGCGACTGTTTCCCTACTGGGGACGACCCCCAGACCCCCATGTCCCATCACACTACCCTGTAGAAAAATCTACGCGAGTAGATATCTTCCAGGAATGCACTCGGACACGCTGAGAAAATTTCACGCGGCTGCCAGGCGTATTACGTTGTCAAGTAGAAATGGAAAAGCATTGACCCGGACCCTTCGGATTCGATACAACAACGCACGTCAGCCCGTCCCCCTCGAAAGGACCGATATCCATGGCACAGCGCGTAGTAGTCACCCTCTCCGACGACCTCGACGGCGGCGCAGCGGAGGAGACGATCGCGTTCGGCCTCGACGGGAAGTCCTACGAGATCGACCTCTCCTCGGCCAACGCCGACAAGCTGCGCGACGCCCTGTCGCCCTACCTGGAGGCCGGCCGCCGGCGCAGCCGCTCGGGCAAGGCGTACAAGCGGACCTCGCTCACCTCCGACCCGGCGACGGTACGGGCCTGGGCGCGGTCGAACGGCTTCGACGTGCCGCCGCGCGGCCGCATCCCGAAGAAGGTCTACGAGGCCCACACGGAGGCGCAACTCGGCTCCCGCTGACCGATTGGACAGACACCCCCGCTGATCCGCTAGAGTTTGGAGCACGCCGAGGACAGGGCCTAAAAATCCAGGTCAGCGGTAGTCACGCGGGTGTAGCTCAGTAGTAGAGCGCCCCCCTTCCAGGGGGGAGGCGCAGTGTGCGATCCCTGTCACCCGCTCTGACTGTTCGACTGGTCCAAAGGATCAGGTAGAGTGGTCGCGCAGTGCGGACGTGGCTCAGTTGGTAGAGCATCACCTTGCCAAGGTGAGGGTCGCGAGTTCGAATCTCGTCGTCCGCTCTTGATCAAAGGCCCCGATTGGATCTCCGGTCGGGGCCTTTGGCATTTTTCATTTTGGAGCACCCCCAGGAGTCGGTTAGAGTAGCTGTCGCACAGGACATGCGGACGTGGCTCAGTTGGTAGAGCATCACCTTGCCAAGGTGAGGGTCGCGAGTTCGAATCTCGTCGTCCGCTCTGCGACATGAAGGCCCCCGCCGGTTAACCGGCGGGGGCCTTCCGCAATCACCAGGCGCTACCGGTGAGGCGCTCATACGCCTCGATGTACTTGGCGCGGGTCGCCTCGACAACATGCTGCGGGAGCGGCGGCGGGGGCTGCTCCGAGGCCCGGTCCCAGCCGGACTCTGGGGAGGTGAGCCAGTCCCGGACGAACTGCTTGTCGTACGAGGGCTGCGGACGCCCAGGCTCCCACTGCTCGACGGGCCAGAAGCGTGACGAATCGGGGGTGAGCACCTCGTCGCCGATAACCAGGTGCCCCTGGTCGTCATGACCGAACTCGAATTTCGTATCGGCGAGGATGATCCCGCGGTCACGGGCGATGTCGCGGGCCCGGCCATAGACGGCAAGGCTCGTCTGGCGCAGCCGGGCTGCGGTGTCGGGACCGACCTGGCGGGCTACTTCCTCGTAGGTGACGTTCTCGTCGTGCTCGCCGACCTCCGCCTTCGTGGCCGGGGTGAAGATCGGCGCGGGCAGCTCGGAACCGTCGACGAGACCCTCCGGGAGAGTGACTCCGCAGACGGTGCGGCCCTCCCGGTACTCGACGAGACCGGAGCCGGCGAGGTAGCCGCGGGCGACGGCCTCGACGGGGATCATGTCGAGACGCCGGCAGACAGTGGTGCGCCCCTCCCAGTCGGCGGGGGCGCCCTCGGGGACGTCGGTGGAGATGACATGGTGCGGGACCAGATCGGCGATCCGGTCGAACCACCACAGCGAGAGCGCGGTGAGGATCCGGCCCTTGTCGGGGATCCCGGTTGGCAGTACCCAGTCGAAGGCGGACATGCGGTCGCTGGCGACCATGACCAGCTCTCCGGCCTCGTTCTGGTACAGGTCGCGCACCTTACCGGTGTGCAAATGGACCAGTCCGGGCACCTCGGCGGGCTCGGGCTTGTCGACGAATCCGGACATGGGTCCTCCCCGGTCGGCGGTTCAGCTCCCAATTCTCCCCCGCCTCTCCCTCGCCGGGACGGCCGGGGCGGCACGGGGTGCCTCCGGCATCCGGTCCCGCCCCCCTCTGCCGGGGGTACCGAGCCTCCCCCAGCTACCTCCCCCAGCCTTCGGCCGGGAGGTGCCCCCACAAACGCCGGACGGCGTTTGTCCGGCGTTTGACCGGCATCGCAGGTTTACCGGCTCGGCAACCCCGGCGCCGGGCACGGACCCGCGCCGGAGGCGCCCGGCGCCGCCAGGCTAAACGTGCTTGCAGATACGGTCCAGCAGATTCGCCGTAGCCCGCTGGATGCGGGGATCCACATGACCCGGCCGGTCCAGTGCCGGCGACCACGCGAAGGTGCCGGCCGCGAAGACATGGGCGCCACTGGGTGCGCGATAGAGCGAGGTCTCCTGGTGGCGGGGCCGGCCGCAGGCATCCTCGTACGGGGAGTGGGCGAGGAGGATGCGCTCGGCGTATTCCGGAAGGGGAACGCGCGGGAAGTAGTGGTCGGCCTCGCCGGCGACCAGGCCGGGGATTTCGTCGCCCTCCCCCGCACCGGTGGCCTCCCAGAGCCAGTGGTCCGCGTTGCGGACAACAAGCGGGGCAGGCTCGGGCACCCGGCCTGCGTACTGGATGCCGAGAAGTTGCTGCTCGGGCTCGCCGAGATCCCGCCACAGGGCCGTCCGGCCCCTCGCGTCGCGGCGCCCCTTGCGGCAGGTGAGAAGGCGGTCCGGCTCGCCGGCCGGGGACGCCTCCAGCTCGACCTGCCAGTAGACAGAGTTCGCGGAGAGGAAGACCAGCGAGGTGCCATGGTCGCGGGCGGCCTCGACCGCACGGCGCATCGGGACCGACCAGTACTCGTCGTGGCCGGGGAAGACCAGGCCCTTGTAGCTGGCGGGGTCGACGCGGCCGGCGTGCAGGTCGCGGGCGTCGGCGTAGGCGAGGTCGTAGCCGTAGCGCTCGGCCCAGCGGATGAAGTCGTAGGCGTGGCCTACATGGATGGGGAGGCCGGCGCCGGCGTAGGGGCGGTCGAAGGAGACGGTGATGGCGGCGTCGCTCTCGCCGAGCAGCTGCCCCTTCTCGTCCCAGGCGTGGTAAAGGCTGGCGCCGGTGCGCCCGTCCTCGGGATAGAGGTTGTACGCCTGCCAGGTGATGTCCGGCAGGAGGAGAAGCAGGTCCGCGGGGCGGTGGTCGCGCACGGTGAAGGGGACGTGGCTGCGGTAGCCGTCGCCGGTGGTGAGGACGGCGACATACGCACCGGGTTTCCAGTGCGCGGGGACCTGGAGCCGCCAGGACTGCCACCAGTGGTGGCAGGAGATGGTGCGGCCGGCGGCGAGCGGGGCGGGTTGGACGATGCCGGAGAGCCGGGGGCTGATCGTCATCTGGGCGGCGCCGTCACCGCCGTAGTGGCCGATGCGGTAGAGGTCTATGGCGTACTGCTGAGGCGGGTCCACGGTGACGCGGAAGTCGATCGCCTCGCCGGGGGCGACCGCGCCGGCCGACGGGAAGCCCTTGATCTGGCGGCGTACGTCGTCCGAGGAGCGCGGCCCCGGCAGACGGGGGTGCACCGGGTGACCGCCGGGGCCCACGTCGTCGCCGCGGCTCGCGGCAAGGTCCACGTACCACGGGACGACATGGCCGGTGTCGTCCAGATACTGCTCCTCGCCGCGCAGCCATGGCACCGGGCCCTGGCCGAAGGGGTCGGTCACTCCGTGCGCCAGCGAGCCCGACTGCCACCGGCGAATCTGCTCCGTCCCCACGTATGTCCCCTCCTCACTGTTTCCCCCGCGGTGGCGTCATGTCTACCAAACCAGTCCATCACATAACGCACCACCGTGATTACTTTTTGTGGTGAATAATCGGAACTTATTTGTGCCAAGTGCGACACATCCGGTCAGTAGGCCATCGCCGCTCCCGGGTCGGCGTCACACCAGGCGTACGGGCTTCTCCAGCCGTACACCGACCGCGGTCAGCCAGGAGCGCAGCGGCGCCGCGTCCCCGTTCTCCACCAGTCGCAGCACCGGCCAGGCCAGGTCGGCCCTCCGGGCCCCGTTCACCAGCAGCGCCGGCCCGTCCAGCCAGTCCAGGCCGGGGGCGGCGCCCGCGCTGTCCACCGCCGCGCAGCACACCATCGCGGTCACATGGTCGGTGAGCAGCTCCCGTCCGGTACGTGGCGGCAGCAACTCGTACACCGGCGCCTGCCCCGGGCCGCCGCCCCCGGCCGGCAGTGTCCGCGCCCGCGCCGCACCCGCCGCCGCCTCGCGGGCGACCTGCCCGGTGATCCGCGCCGCCAGCTCCTCGCCGCCGCCCGCCACCAGCCGCTCCAGCACCCGCGCCAGCGTGGCCCTGCCGGGCTCGTCCGGTATTCCGGTGAACGGCCGCGGCGGTAGGGCCGCGCGCACCGCGTGGCCGCCCATCAGCAGGCCGCCGGGCGCCCGGCTGTCGCTCCCGACGGCCGGGGCGCCGCCGGGGTCGGAGGCCGGGGCGGCGACCGGCGGTTCCCCGGCTGCCGGGCCCGTCGGGGACGGCCGCGCCGCCGGGCCGTCGGTGGTAACGGGTATGCGCCCCGACGCCGGGGCGGCGGCGGGGCGCACCCGGCTGTCGGAGATTTCGTCGAGGACACCGATGAGGCGGGCGGCATCGCTGCGCCAGATGCGGTCCACGACCTCCTCGGGGTAGGTGTCCCAGCCCACCGGCGACCAGTCGCTGCCGGGGTGTTCCGGGCCGCCGTGGAAGAGCTTGGCCGCGAGCAGGGACGCCGCCTCGTCGATGGTGCCGGGCTCCTCCAGCAGGTCGCAGGCAGGGCGCTCGCCGAGGCGGGACTCAAAGCCCTCGGCAAGCCGGTCCCGGCGGGACAGCTCGGTGAGGGCGGCCACGACGCCGGCGTCGAGCCGGGACGGCCAGCGGCCCATCCGCCATGCCGGGAGGGCGACGCGGGTCAGCAGCCGGTCCCAGCCCGCGTAGGCGAGGCCCACCTGCTCCTGGGCGACGATCCGCAGGCCGTAGTCGACGGCCTGCGCCCGCTCGGACGCCGACGCCGCCACGGCCCGCTCCATCTCGGCGGCCTGCGCCTGACAGCCGCGCAGCAGCAGCCGGGCGATCCACCCGAGGAAGGCGTACGCGGGGCGGGCGAGCCCGCTGCCCGTGCTGCCGCTGCCGCGCCGGGCCGCGATGCCGGCGGCGGCGTCCAGGCCTCGTACGAAGCGCCGGGCGGCGGCGATCTCCGGGTCGGCCGACGGGCCGGTGCCCGCCACGACGGGCGCCAGCAGCGCCCGCAGCTCAGCGACCCGCATCCACCACATGAACGGCGAGCCGATCACCAGCACGGGCGGGAGCGGCGGCCGCCGGGCGCCACGGCGTGCCTCCCGCGCACTGGTACCCGCCGCGTGGCGGAGCCGGGCGCGCACGCCGCCCGCGATGCCGCCGGGGACCGGGCGGCGGTCCTCCAGCCAGCTGTCGCAGTCCGGGGTCAGTTCTATCGCCGAGGGCGGCGGCACCTGGAGGCGTACGGCCAGATCCCGCACCAGGCGATACAGGTCGGGCGCGGCGGATTCGGCCACCGGGACCGTCGGGCTGACCGCTGGGCGGCCCCGTACGATCACCGCGGCGATACCGCCCGCCAGCAGCAGCACCACCATGGCTCCGGCGACCACGGACCAGCGGACCGTGTGGGACGTCGAGCCGCTTATCCGGCCCGTGGCGCCACCCACCAGCAGCACCACGGCCACCGCCGCGGGCAGCAGCGCCACCGCGAGCGCGGCGCTGCGGATACGCAGCACCGACAGCGCGCGGGAGCGCGCGAATCCCTCACCTGCTTCTCCGGCCATCGGGCGGCTCACCCCCTAGCTGACGCGACTGCATGCCCCCACTGTCGCACCGCCCGCTGACACCGCAATGTCCATACGGCCAGTTGCCGCAGTGCGCTTTCCGGGCACCCTAGTTGGGCTCCGGGGCTGCGTCAGCAAGATGGGGAAGCCGTCACCCCATGGAGTGGCTTTGGCCTAGGAGTGCGCTCCCAGGACCTGCCCTAGGCCTTGCCCTCTGCGGCCTCCGCCGCGATATCGCCGCGGTAGTGCGAGCCGTCGAGGGTGATCCGGCCGACGGCTCGGTACGCGCGCTCCCGGGCCTTGGCCAGGTCGGACCCCGTCGCGGTGACGGACAGCACCCGGCCGCCCGCGCTAACGACGCGGTCCTCGGCGGCGGCGCTGTCGGACCGGCGTTCCAGCTTCGTACCGGCGTGCAGGACGTAGGCGTGCTCGTCCTTCTCGGCGACATCCGCCAGGCCGGTGATCAGGTCGCCGGTACGGGGGGTGCCGGGATAGTTGTGCGACGCGATGACGACCGTCACCGCCGCACCCTCGCTCCAGTGCAGCGGCGGAAAGGCGGCCAGCTGTCCGGTCGCCGCCGCGCGCAGCAGACCGGCGAGCGGGTTCTTGAGGCGGGCGAGTACGACCTGCGTCTCCGGGTCGCCGAAGCGCGCGTTGAACTCGATCACCCGAATGCCGCGCGAGGTGATCGCCAGCCCGGCGTACAGCAGGCCGGAGAAGGGCGTGCCGCGGCGGCGCAGCTCGTCCACGGTCGGCTGGAGGACGGTGCGCTCGACCTCGTCGACCAGCTTGGGGTCCGCCCACGGCAGCGGCGAGTACGCGCCCATGCCGCCGGTGTTCGGACCCTGGTCGCCGTCGAGCGCCCGCTTGAAGTCCTGGGCGGGCTGGAGCGGAATGACGGTTTCCCCGTCGGTGACGGCGAAGAGGGACACCTCGGGGCCGTCCAGGTACTCCTCGATGACGGTGCGCTCGCAGGACAGCGCGTGCGCCCGCGCCGTGGCCAGGTCGTCCGTGACCACCACGCCCTTGCCCGCGGCGAGTCCGTCGTCCTTGACGACGTAGGGCGCCCCGAACGCGTCCAGCGCCTTGTCGACCTCATCCGGCGTCGTACAGACGTATGAGCGCCCCGTGGGCACCCCCGCGGCCGCCATGACCTCCTTAGCGAACGCTTTCGACCCCTCCAGCGCCGCCGCCTCCCGCGACGGCCCGAAGCAGTCGATGCCCCGGGCACGCACCGCGTCCGCGACCCCCGCCACCAGCGGTGCCTCGGGACCGACGATCACGAACTCGGCGCCCAGCGACGCCGCCAGATCGGCCACCGCCGGGCCGTCGAGGGCATCCACGGCATGCAGCTCCGCCACCTCGGCGATTCCGGCGTTGCCCGGCGCGCAATGCAGCGACGTCACCTCGGAGTCGAGGGACAGGGAGCGGCACAGGGCGTGTTCGCGGGCGCCGCCGCCAATGACAAGGACCTTCACAGGGTCCAGGGTAATGGCCGCCCGGCCGTGCGCCTCCCTTCGGCCGGGCGCAGGGGCATGCGCCGATCCCGGTGGGCGGCCGGGGCCGCGTCACTCGTTCGGGTGGGGGTAGTCCTGGGGAGGCACCTGATCATGGGCCTCGTACGAGCGCAATTCTCGGGATGTGGTCGCCGCGATCAGCCGTTCGGCGGTAAGAAGAGGGCTCGGTCGGCACCATATGTGCCGGGATGCGCGAGGGAGGGCCCCGGGTGAGCCAGCCGGACATGGAGGAGCCGCACAGGCGGGCCCTGCACAGGCAGCAGGATCTGCGCGGGCTGCCGTTCCCGCTGGGGGACTGGACGGAGCCCGCGGAGCGGCTGGAGGAGCTCTACCGGTGGGCGGAGGAGAGCGCACTGGGCACCGTCGAGTGGTACCTGGCTTCCCGGGTGTGGAAACGGCGCGGGGCGCGGGCACTGCGGATGGGGGCGGCGCTGTTCGCGACCGCGGGCGCTGCGCTGGTGCTGGTCGACTTCAAGTGGGCGTACGCGGCGCTTCTGCTGGCGGCGGTGTGCGTGGGGCTGGACCGTTGTTTCGGGCTGACGTCGGGGTGGATGCGGGACGTGGCGGCCGCGCAGGCGGTGCAGCGGCGGCTGGAGGCGCTGCGGTTCGACTGGTCGTCGGAGAGCGTACGGGAGGTGCTCGGCCCGGCCGAGGGCACGGCCGCGGAGGCCTCCGAGCGGTGCCTGACGGTACTGCGCCGGTTCTCCGAGGACATCTCGGAGCTGGTGCGTACGGAGACCGCGGACTGGATGGTGGACTTCCGCGCGGGCAGCGGGCCATTGCGTACGCAGTCGGTGGTGCCGTGGCCGTCGCCGCGTCCGGACGGCGGCACCGTGAGCCGCTTCCCGCTGGGCCAGGCGGGCCGCCCGAACATGCCCCGGCAGCGGCCCCCGGAGGGGCCGCGTGCCAGTTAGGGCCTGTCCGGCCCTGGCCCTGTCCGGGCGATCTCCGCGGCGTCGCGTGCCCTGGCACCAGCGGTCGCGGCTAGCTGAACACGATCATCGACCCCTGGCCCAGCGACCGGGTCGCCGCCGCGTGCAGTCCCAGCCATACGTGCCGTTCCCGGGCGAAGGGGCTCTGGTCGTGGAGCGGGCCGGCCGCCCGTTCCTCCAGCTCCGTGGGGCCGGCCGGGGGCTCGGGTGTGGCCGGCGGGTTGGCCGGGTCGATGCCGATCGCCGGGGCTACGAAGTCCAGTTCCCGCAGCAGCCCGTGGGAGGAGCCAAGGGGGCCGCCGCCTTCGAGGAGTTCATCGTTGGCCACGGGGTGCGGGAAGTCGAGCGGGACGTACGCGCCCGCGTGGTCGTAGTGCCAGACGAGGTGCGACTGCCGGGCCGTCGTCTCGAACATCTCCAGCAACTGCTCGTAGTCCCCGCCGAGTTCGTCGACCGGGCCCACCTCGAGTCCCCGAAGGCGGAGCAGATACGCCCGCCGCAGGAAGTGCAGCGCGTCGTAGTCGAATCCGGCCACCGGCGCGACGTCGCCGGACAGGCCCGGCATGTAGCCGTAAACGGGTACTGACGGCAGTCCGGCCGTGCTCAATGCCTTGTCGTAGCGGGCGATTTCCTCGGCAAAGGGGTTTTCCGGGCTGTGGCAGAGCACGTCCACGAGAGGGACCAGCCACAAGTCGCAGGCCACAAGCGCTCCAAGTCCTATTAAGGCAGTGGTCGGGACAGCGTAGTCGCCACGTCGCTCCGCGTCATGGGTCCGCGTTATCGGGCGTCCGCGTCAGGACTCCGGTCCGGGCCGTGCGCCCGCGAGCTTGTCCATCAGAGCCAGGTAGTGGTCGTTGTACGCGTACACGATGCGTTGCGCGGCGGCCGTGTCGCCGTCGGCCACCGCATCGACCAGCGAGAGGTGCTCCGCCCAGCACAGGCCGGCGAGGCATGGCTGCGCACGCAGTAAGGGCACGGCGTACACCCATGTCTGGACTCGTATACGGTCCAGGAACTCACATATGTGCGGGTTTCCGCCGAGCGCGGCGATCTCCCGCCAGAAGCGCAGGTCGTAGCCGATGAGTATGTGCAGCTCACCGCTGAGCGCGGCGCGGGCCGCGGCTTCCGCCCTGCGCCGCACGGATGCGATGGCGGCGGCTGGTATCTCCCCCATGCTGCCGGCGTCCGTCATCCGGCCGAAGGCGCCCTCTAAGACGAGGGTGCGGGCGTCCACCATCTCGCGGAAGTCCTTGTGGCTGAAGCGGCGCACCTGGAAGCCACGGTGGTGCTCTATGTCGAGCAGGCCCTGTGCCGCCAGGTCGACGAGGGCTTCCCGGACGGGTGTGGCGGACACGCCGTACAGCTCGGCGATCTCCTTGACCGTGAAGTGCCGGCCGGCCTGGAGGCGGCCGGTGAGCACTTCGTCGCGCAGCGCGTCGGCTATCTGCTGGCGCAGGCTGTTGCGTGTCACGGACCCGCCTGCCGCTGGGCTCCCCGGCATGGCTTCTCCTCGTCGACTCGCTTGGCTTCGCCAACCATATGCGAGTCGGTCCCCGCATCGGGGGCGCGGGGACCGGGACGGGCCTCAGCCCACTGTGTGCGCGTCCGCGACCGACAGCGCTTCGTCGAGCGCCGCCAGGCCTTCCTTGACCTCGGCCTCGGAGACGGTGCAGGGCGGCACCACATGCGTACGGTTCATGTTGACGAAGGGCCACAGGCCCTCGGCCTTGCAGGCGGCGGCGAACTCCGCCATGGGCGTGTTGGCGGCGCCGGCGGCGTTGTAGGGCACGAGTGGTTCGCGGGTGGCCTTGTCCTTGACGAGGTCCAGGGCCCAGAAGACTCCGAGGCCCCGGACCTCGCCGACGCATTTGTGCCGCTCCGCGATCTCGCGGAGCGCGGGGCCGATGACGGTGTCGCCGATCGTGGCGGCGTTCTCCACGATGCCCTCCTCCCGCATCGCGTTGATCGTCGCGACGGCGGAGGCGCAGGCCAGCGGGTGGCCGGAGTAGGTCAGGCCGCCCGGGTAGGGGCGGGTGGCGAAGGTCTCGGCGATCGCCGGGGAGATCGCCACGCCGCCGAGCGGGACGTACCCGGAGTTGACGCCCTTGGCGAAGGTCAGGAGGTCCGGGATGACCTCCCAGTGGTCGGCGGCGAACCACTTGCCCGTACGGCCGAAACCGGCCATGACCTCGTCCAGGATGAAGACGATCCCGTGGCGGTCGCAGATCTCGCGGACACCCGCCAGATAGCCGGCCGGCGGGATCAGAATGCCGGCGGTGCCGGGGATCGTCTCCAGGATGATGGCAGCGATCGACTGCGGGCCCTCGAAGGCGATGAGCTGCTCCAGATGCGCGAGGGCACGCTCGGCCTCCTGCTCCTCGGTCTCCGCGTGGAAGGCGGAGCGGTAGAGGTAGGGGCCCCAGAAGTGCACGACACCGGCGGAGGCGGTGTCGGAGGGCCAGCGGCGCGGGTCGCCGGTGAGGTTGATCGCGGCGGCGGTGGCGCCGTGGTAGGAGCGGTAGGCGCTGAGCACCTTGTGGCGGCCGGTGTGCAGCCGCGCCATGCGGACCGCGTTCTCGACCGCTTCGGCACCACCGTTGGTGAAGAAGATCTTGTCGAGGTCGCCGGGGGTGGCCCGGGCGACGAGCCGGGCCGCCTCGGACCGTACGTCGATGGCGAAGCCGGGAGCGAAGGTGCAGAGCTTGCCGGCCTGCTCCTGGATCGCGGCGACGACCTTGGGGTGCTGGTGGCCGATGTTGGTGTTGACCAACTGGGAGGAGAAGTCGAGATAGCGCTTGCCGTCGTAGTCCCAGAAGTACGAGCCCTCGGCACCGGCGACGGCCAGCGGGTCGATGACCGCCTGCGCGGACCAGGAGTGGAAGACGTGGGCGCGGTCGGCGGCCTTGACCGCGGCACCGGTCTCGGGGACTGCGTAGGGAGGCGTCATGACTCCCAGGCTAAGGAAGCACAGGTGGCGGAGACCCCGACACCTTGTATGGCGCTCGCCACTTACGCCGACACTATGTCGGTGTCAGCAGCACATCACCCATCCAGACCCGCCGCCCGCCGCGCCCACCGACCATGTAGAGCATGTGCTGGAGGAACATCAGGTCAGCCTTGCCGCGCTCGGACGTCTCGCCATAGGGCATGCGGTCTTCGAGCAGAGCGACCTCGTCCGCCGTGTAGTCCATGGAGAAGGGCGGATTGCTCAGGACAATGTCGTACGACTTGTCCAGATGCTGCGGAGTGGTGAGGGTGTCACCGGTCTTGAGGCTGAAGTCCTTGGCGCCGTGGCATGTTCATGGTGGCCATGACCCATGAACCGCTGTTGGCGTCCTGGCCGGCGAGGGCGAGGTTGCTGGAATCGCCGCCGTGCTCCTCGACGTACTCCTTGGCGTGGATGAGCATGCCACCGGAGCCAACGCAGGGGTCGTAGATGTGCTGCCCGGCCTTGGGCTCGGCCAGTTCGACCATCATCCGGACGACGGAACGCGGTGTGTAGAACTCACCGCCCTTGGTGCCCGCCGAGTCGGCGAAGTCCTTGAGCAGGTATTCGTAGGCGGCGCCGATGACGTCGGGGAACTCGAAGTCCTCGCCGCGCAGTCGCAGGCTTCCGAAGTGCCCGATGAGGGCCGCGAGCCGCTTGTCGGCGAGGTCGGCGGCGGCGCTGCCGCTGCCGCCGCCTCCGCCGATGCGGTTGAAGTTGACGTGGCCGAAGAGTCCGCGGAGCCGTTCGTTGCCCTTCTGGCCCTCAAGCTTGGTGAGGGCGGGCTGCAGATACCGGTCGGCCACATTGGCGACGGCCCCGGCCAGATGTGCCCAACGGGCTTCCTCGGGGACGTACATGACGCTGCGGATGGTGTAGTTCTTCGGCTCTTCGGCCTCTTCCGCGATCTCCTCAGGGGCCAGCCCGTCCCGGGTCGCATCCGCGATGATCGCTTCCCGCGCGGCTTCGAACTCGTCGTTGACCCGCTTGAGGAAGAGCAGGATCAGAATGAAGTCGCGGCCGTCCATGGTGCCGCGCAGAATGTCGGCCGCCGCGAAGAGGTGGCGCTCCAACTGGGCGAGCGTGAGCTTGGCCACGTACGGCTCCCTGAGTCCCTGAGTCCTTGCGTTTGTCCGGTCCGGAGTGATCCGGCACTTCCGGCGTGTGCGCCACCTGGACGCGCCTGTGCAGCCTAGTAGCCGCTGAGGAGCAGGCCGTCCTCCACGAAACGCCACACGTCGGTGTACGGGTCCCATGTGGTGGGATCTGGCTCGTCGTGCCCGTTATTGATCTTCTGGGCGTATTTCTTGGCGGTGCTGTACCGGTCGCGGCGCAGAATCTGATCCGGCTTTATGTGCTTCGACTGCTGCTCGGAGACCGCTCTCACGTTCTTCCCATACGTCTGTGCAAAGCCGGGCTGCTGGTGCAGCCGGCTGTTGGCGCTGCCGCAGACGCCCCCGAAGGTGCTGGTGTAGTTCTGGTAGTGCAGTAACCGCCACAGCTCGAAGCAGGGGTGGGAGTAGGCGATCTTCACGTCGGCCTGCTCGGCCAGCTTCCTCGCCTCGGGGATCCCCTGGTGGTCGTCACGGTCAAAGAGGACCCAGACCTGGGGCCAGTTCCAGTCCTCCGCCTCCAGCCCGGCGTCCCGCGCTTCGCGCTCGACCCTGCGTAGGACGGAAATCGCTTCCTTGACCATGGGAAGGGGCTTGCGGTACTTCCCGGTCGCGGTCGCGTTCTCGAAGTGGCGTTCGACTCTCTGGTCAGGGCGGATGAGATCCCCCTCGCGCAGGATGATGTCGATGTATTCGGGCTCGGTGACCTCGCCCTCGGTGAAGATGTAGACATCCCGCGGCCGGTTCTCACGGCCCCTCTTCGTGCTCTTGCGCCGGGCAGCGCTGTCCCTCCCCTTGGGCTTGGCCATCAGACTTCTTCCGTCTCCATCTCCGCGCTGGTGTCCGTCTGCAGCAGCCGCCGCCCGATCTGTCCCTCCGAGATCTTGGGAACCCCGCCAAACGAACCGGCCAGGTAGGAGGTCATCAGGTCCTCTTCCTCCGTCGGCTCCCAGTCGGAGACCGGAAACAGCTCCGTGGCACCCCGCTCGTCCTTCTCGGTGAGCCACAGCTGCCCCGGCTCCAGCAGCCGCCCGCCGCCGGGGATCCGCAGCAGAGACGGGTCATGGGCGGTGAAGACCAACTGTGCCCCCTTGGTGTTCACCCACGGCGCCTGGAAGAGCCGTACGGCCTCGGCTGCGAAGCGGGAGTGGAGGCTGGCGTCCAGCTCATCAATGAGCAGCACCGCGCCCGTATCGAGGGCAAGCAGCAGCGGGCCGATCAGCGCGAACCAAGAACGGGTACCGAAGGACTCCACCTCCCAGTCCAGCGGTACAGCTTCGGCACCGCCACCGGAGTGCCGCAGCCGCACCACGGACCGGCCGTCCGGGTCGCGCTCCACCTCGGCCCCGGAGATTCCGAGGTCGGCGACGCGCAGCAGTTCCTCCACCCGGCGTCGTGACTCCTCGCTCTCCAGCAGGCGCTGCGCCGTGTACGCCTCGCGCTGCGGGCGTTCGGTCTCGGGGGTGACGTCCCAGAGGTTCTGCTTGAACCAGTCGTAGACGGGGGTGAGCTGCGGGTGCCCGTCGTTGGCGGCACGGGTCAGCAGCAGCGAGTTGTGGCGGGTGGTGCGGGCCAGCCTGGCCCGGTCCTGTACGCGGTCGCCGGGGAAGTCGAAGACCTTCTCCCGTGAGGCGTCGCGGTCGAACCAGACCTGCCGTCGCCCCTTGGGGTAGGCGAAGAGCCATTCCGACTCCACGCGACGATCGCCCAGCTCGAATCCGTATGTCCAGCGGATTCCGTCCTCACGGACGAAATCCACCTCGTAGAAGGTGCCTTCTGCGGCCGCCTTGGGATCGAGCGCGAACTCGTCACGCGGGATGCCCTCGTGCGAGGTCCACGCCGAGTAGGAGCTGAGAACCGCCTTCCGCATGTGCTTCAAGGCCGTGATGATGTTGGACTTACCGGAGGCGTTCGCCCCGAAGATCCCCAGCACGGGATAGACGGGGAGCTGCTTGCCGTCGGAGAGCGGCAGCTGACGGGCGGCGGGGCTGTCGCCCTCGTCGGGCACGACGAACGACAGTTCCTGCTCTTCGCGCAGGGACCGTACGTTGGCCACCCGGAATCTCAGCAGCATTCGGTCTCCTTCATGGCGCACAGCGTAGCCACCGCTGCCATGTTGCCCGCCTGCTCCGGTGCCGTGGCCGGCGGGCACAGCGCCCGCCGACCACGGCACAAGGTCACAGGAAGGAGTTGATTTCGATGGTCTCCGTGCGGCCTGGGCCGACACCGATCGCGGAGATGGGGGCGCCGGACATCTCCTCCAGCGCCTTCACATACGCCTGGGCGTTCTTGGGGAGGTCGGCGAAGGTCTTCGCCCTGGTGATGTCCTCGCTCCAGCCCGGGAGTGTCTCGTAGACCGGCTTGGCGTGGTGGAAGTCGGTCTGGCTGTACGGCAGGTCCTCGACCCGCTCACCGTCGATCTCGTACGCGACACAGACGGGGATCTGCTCCCAGCCGGTGAGGACGTCGAGCTTGGTGAGGAAGAAGTCGGTGAGACCATTGACCCGCGTCGCGTAGCGGGCGATCACCGCGTCGAACCAGCCGCAGCGGCGGTCACGGCCGGTGGTGACACCCCGCTCGCCGCCGATGCGGCGCAGGGCGTCGCCGTCCGCGTCGAAGAGCTCGGTCGGGAACGGGCCGGCGCCGACGCGGGTGGTGTAGGCCTTGAGGATGCCGATCACCCGGTTGATCTTCGTCGGGCCGATGCCGGAGCCGGTGCAGGCACCGCCGGCGGTCGGGTTGGACGAGGTGACGAAGGGATATGTGCCGTGGTCGACGTCGAGCAGGGTGCCCTGGCCGCCCTCCAGGAGGACGACCTTGTCCTGCTCCAGTGCCTGGTTGAGGACGAGGGTGGTGTCGGCGACGAAGTGCCTGATCTGCTCCGCGTAGCCGAGGTACTCCTCGACGACCTGGTCGGTCTGGATCGCTCGCCGGTTGAAGAGTTTGACCAAGATCTGGTTCTTCTCCTGCAGCGCAGCCTCTACCTTCTGGCGGAGGATGGACTCGTCGAAGAGGTCCTGGACCCGGATACCCACCCGGTTGATCTTGTCGGCGTAGGCGGGGCCGATACCGCGCCCCGTGGTGCCGATCTTGCGCTTTCCGAGGAAGCGTTCCGTCACCTTGTCGATGGTCTGGTGATACGGGGTGATCAGGTGGGCGTTACCACTGATCAGGAGCTTTGACGTGTCGACGCCGCGCTCGTTCAGCCCGCTCAGCTCGGAGAGCAGGACCGCCGGGTCGACGACGACACCGTTTCCGATGACCGGAGTACATCCCGGTGAGAGGATTCCGGAAGGGAGGAGATGCAGTGCGTACTTCTGGTCGCCGACGACCACCGTATGGCCGGCGTTGTTGCCACCCTGGTAGCGCACCACGTAGTCCACTGATCCACCGAGCAGGTCGGTGGCCTTTCCCTTGCCTTCGTCACCCCACTGAGCACCGAGCAGCACAAGTGCGGGCACAGGCGTACACCCCTTCCGGGCGGGGCATGTCCAACGTGCAGAGAGCCGTCGAACCGTGCCCCGGAATAGACGAAGCCCCTGACGCAAGGCAGCGTAAGGGGCTCTTGCACCGAGATTTTACCTGAGGAAGGACCAAGGTGTCGGCTCAGCGACCGGCCGGACATCCGCTGCTCGTCATTATCGACCCCACCGCGCGCGTGGTCGACGGCGAATCTGTTCGGATTGCGAAAGATGTCCTGTGCGCGGGCTCCTACTCCGTAAAGATCGCGCTTCCGGAAACAGCGGAAGAGGCGGACCGGGCAGTGGCCCACCGAGGGCGGCGGCGCATCGTCGTCATCGGCGACGACGGCGCGCTACTACGGGCGCTGCGGGCGCTCCACCACGAACGGGCGCTCGGCGAGGCGCCGGTCGGGCTGGTGCCCATCGGCCCCCGGTCCGTGGTGTCCCTGGCGCGGTCACTGGGCGTGCCGGCGGAGGCGGTCCCGGCCGCCCGGGCAGTGCTGGACGGCGCCGAACGCGCGCTGGACCTGCTGATCGACGACAGCGGCGGCATCGTGATCGGCGCCCTGCGGATCCCCAGCCGCAGCGCCGGACCGGGTGCCGCCGTCGCCGACGACGCCGATGACGACGACGGACAGCACTGGTGGACACCGGTGGAGCGCACGGCGCGGTCGCTGGTACGGACCCTCACCGCGCCGATCCCGGCACTGCCCAGACTGCCCGGCAGAGAAGGGCACCCGGTGCGGCAACGACTCCGGGTGGAGGCCGACGGGATACTGCTGACGGACCTGGATCACGCCGTCCACGAGGTGTCGGTGCGGACCGGCCTCGACGGCCTGGCGGAGGTGATCGTGCGCCGGCCGGACGACGAGGGCCCGATGTGTGTGCGGGCCCGGTCCGTCACCGTCTCGGGCCGCGACTTCCGCTACCGCGCGGACGCGGCCATCTCCGGGCCGGTCCGCACCCGTACCTGGACGGTGCGGCCGGCGGCCTGGCGGCTTACGGTGCCGCGTTAGGCCCGTCGGGCCGCCGGCCGATCTGCCTCCCCCAGCTACCGCTGGGAGGTGCCCCCAGGCGCGGCGTGGCCGTGGAGGAAGGAGCGGGGTCCGGTGCCGGGAGGTGCCCCCAGGAGGTGCCCCCGCTGCCAGGGCACGCGACGCCGCGGCCACCCCGCGCCGGGGGCACCACCGCGGCCGGGCTTGCCGGATTGCGCCGCCGGGATGTCGGCTAGGGAATGTCCCCCCGGGTCAGACTGCGACCCGCAGCTCCCTGAGCCCGCGGATGACGTACCCCGGGTTCCATTCCGGCTCGGCCTCAAGCCGGAGCCCCGGAGCCCGGCGCAGCAGCGTGCCGAAGGATGCTGCCAGCTCCAGCCGGGCAAGCGGTGCGCCCAGGCAGTAGTGGATGCCGGCGCCGAAGGTGATGTGGGGGTTGTCGGCCCGGGAGAGGTCGAGCCGGTCGGGGTCGGGGAATCGCGCGGGGTCGCGGTTGGCGGAACCGTAGAGGAGGGCCACCTCGCTTCCCCGGGGGATGAGGGTGCCGCCGACCTCGATGTCGTCCAGCACCCAGCGCTCGAACATCTGCAGGGGGGTGTCGAACCGCATGAGCTCCTCTACTGCGGTGGACAGCAAAACGTCGGGCGCGTCGCGCAAGGCTGCGAGTTGCCCGGGATGGCGGAAGAGACTCCACCAGCCGTTGCCGGTGGTGTTGACGGTCGCCTCGTGGCCGGCGTTGAGCAGCAGCACACAGCTGGAGATCATCTCCTGCTCGCTGAGCCGGTCGCCCTCCTCGTAGGCCGCGATCAGAGCGCTGATCAGGTCCTCGCCGGGGCTCTGGCGGCGCTCGGCGATCAGCGTCCGCAGGTACGCCGAAAAGTCCAGGCTCGCCCGGACGGCCCGCCGCGCCGTTTCCTCGGTCGGATTCAGCTCAAACATCCCCACGATGTCGGCCGACCACGGCCTCAGCAGAGACCGGTCCCCGGCCGGAATGCCCAGCATCTCGGCGATCACCGCCACCGGCAGCGGCTCCGCGACCTTGGCGATCAGATCACCACCGCCGTCCGCGAGCAGGTCCCCGACCAGCTCTCCGGCCAGCCGCTGGACGGTCGGCTTCAGCCGCTCGACCGTGCGGGAGGTGAAGGCCTTCGACACCAGCCGGCGGATCCGGGTGTGGTCCGGCGCCTCCAGGTCGAGCAGTCCGTGCCCATTGAGGACGTGAAAGGGGTCGTGCTCCGGTGGCGGGGCCGTCCGGCCGAATTCCTCGTGTGTGAAGCGGTGCAGGTAGGTGCGTCCCAGGCGGCGGTCCCGCAACAGCGCGTTGACGTCCTGGTAGTGCGGGATCAGCCATTGCCCGCTTGGCTCGTACCAGTGTGCCCGGCCTCCCGCGCGCAGCTCCGCATACGCCGGATAGGGGTCGGCGACGAAGGCCGGGGACCAGGGGTCGAATTCCATGGGCGAACGGTACGGCACTCGTCCAAGGCACTCGCCAAGCGGGTCTACGCGCGGAGCTTCCGGACCCTCCGGGCCAATACACCTGACCCTACCCGCCGGGCCTGACAAGCCGGGCTTCCTAGGGCCTGTCCGGCCGATCTCCGTTGGAGAAGGAGCGGGGTCTGGCGCCTGTGATCGCAAGGCGGAGGAGGGAGGCGACGCGATGGGGGTCCCCCCTGCTCGAGCGGAGCCGAGAGCTTGGTGGGGGCACCTCCCGGACGGAGTCTGGGGGAGAGTCGTCGACTGACGACAACGCCGCGAGCGCTGGTGCCAGGGCACGCGACGCCGCGGAGATCGGCCGGACAGGCCCTAGGCGAAAACGGCCGCCTGGGTGCGGCCACGGAGGCCCAGCTTCACCAGCACCCGGCTCACATGCGTCTTCACGGTCGACTCGGCGACGCTGAGATGCGCCGCGATCTCAGCGTTCGGCAGGCCCTGGGCGACCAGCACAAGCACCTCCGTATCACGCTGGGTGAGTTCGCCGACCCGCTCCTGGGACGGCGACCGTGGAGCGCCGAGCCGCGAGAACTCGGCGATGAGCCGCTTGGTGACGGTCGGCACGAGAAGTACCTCCCGTCCGCCACGATCCGTAAGGCGTCGGCGAGCTGGCGGGCCGGCGCTACCAGGGCGCTGCTACTTACCAGGCCAGCTGGGCGATCTCCTCCGCTACGACGGCTGCGGCCTCCGCCGACGGGTCGATCAGCGGGAAGTGGCCCGTGGCCTCCAGCAGCGTCAGCTGGACCTCCTCCCCCGCCAGGGCCGACGCGGCGGCGAATGCCTCCGCGACCTGCGGCGGAACGTCATTGTCGGTGGTGCCCTGCACGATGGTCACAGCGATACCGGTCGGCAGGAGCATTGCCGGGTCGGCATGGCTCTGCCGTGTCTCGGCGTGCTCCGGCCCGCCGAGGAATTCGACAACAGCGCCGGAGCACACCCGCAGCCGGATCGCGGACCCGAAGTCCGCGATCGGTGCGAGTGCGACGACGCCGCGCAAGGGGGGAGGCGATGCGCTGTGCCAGCGCGAATCCGGCGGCAGTACATGACGGGCGGCGGCCCACAGGGCCAGCTGGCCTCCGGCCGAGTGGCCGGCGAGCACGAGCCGCCGCGGGTCGACGGCCTGCTCGCCGAGCGCCGCCACCGCCAGGGCGGGCGCCGCGTCGACCGCGGCGGCGGCATCGTCGAGTGTCTCCGGCCAGCGCCCGGCCCCCGGCCCGGCTGCGGACTCAGGCACAGGCGCGGACGCGGACGCGGGCGCGGGTACGGACGCCGCGCCCCGGCGGTATTCGACCGAGGCTATGGCCAAGCCGTGGCCCGCGAGGTATGCGGCGAGCGGGGAGAGGTGCCGCCGGTCGTAAGGCTCGCGCCAGGCGCCGCCGTGGAAGAGGACGACAAGCGGCGCGGGCCGCCCCGGCCGGGCGCCGCGCGGGCGGTAGAAGTCGATCACCTGGTCCGGGTGTTGGCCGTACGCGGCGGTGGCCTCCGGGGCGACAGGCGGATGGGCGAACGCCGACGCCTTCTCGGCCGCCGTGCGGGAGGCCGCGCCTGCCGCGTCACGGGCGGCGCGGGGCAGGTGGACGGCTTCGGAGCCGGGCGTGGGGTCGGGCATGCGTTACCGGGGTCCTTCCAGGAGCCGGCCGAGCTCGCGCGCAGCCCGTTCGGGGGTGAGAGAGACCGGCGAATGAGGGGTGGGAGAAGGCGGGGGCACCTCCCGGCACAAGGCGGGGGAGAAGCCAGCCTCGTTTTTGGCCGGGAGGCGACGACAAGGCAGCCAGGCGAGCCCGCAGACGGAGTCGGCCGATGTCACAGCTCGGCACGCGACGTCACCCCCCATTCGCCGGTCTCTCCAAGCCGAAGCGGAGGATCTCCGGCGGCCGGGGCCGGCTCCTTGCCTGCGGGTTGCCCGGGGTCGCCGGGCCCTCGGACAGATGATCTCCGCAGGACCCGGCAACGGCAAGAGCCGTCAGCCCAGGATGTCCGCCGCCGTCGGCGAGGAGTCGCGCAGGAAGGCGGCGCAGCGCTCGTACTCCTCCTGCTCGCCGATCGCCTGCGCGGCCCGCGCGAGGGCGTGCAGGGCACGCAGGAAGCCGCGATTGGGCTCGTGTTCGAACGGCACCGGCCCATGGCCCTTCCAGCCGTTGCGACGCAGGGCGTCGAGGCCGCGGTGGTAGCCGGTGCGGGCGTACGCGTACGACTCGATGACCCGGCCGCCGTCGAAGGCGTCGTCGGCGAGCTGCGCCCACGCCAGGGAAGAGGTGGGGTACTCCGCGGCGACCTCGGCCGGAGCGGCGCCGGAGGCGAGCAGCTCACGCGGCTCGGGGTCGTCGGGCAGGTGGGTCGGGGG
Organism: Actinacidiphila oryziradicis; assembly: GCF_005047355.1. Classification (GTDB taxonomy): domain Bacteria; phylum Actinomycetota; class Actinomycetes; order Streptomycetales; family Streptomycetaceae; genus Actinacidiphila; species Actinacidiphila oryziradicis. The sequence continues at coordinate 181,355 of NZ_SUMC01000009.1, read as the reverse complement.
CGGGCCCCCGAAAAGATTCTGATGAGTGGACATGGGTTCCAGTATGACGAGAGCCCGGCACCTCGTGGGGAGATGCCGGGCCCGTATCACTACGGCTGCTGCGGCTGCTATGCCGCCGCCCCCGCCGATTCGCGCGGCGGCTTACTTCAGCCTGGTGCCCGTGGAGCGCAGGTTCTCGCATGCCTGGGTCACGCGGACAGCCATACCGGCCTCGGCGAGCTTGCCCCAGGTGCGCGGGTCGTAGGTCTTCTTGGAGCCGACCTCGCCGTCGACCTTCAGGACACCGTCGTAGTTGCGGAACATGTGGTCCACGATCGGGCGGGTGAAGGCGTACTGGGTGTCGGTGTCCAGGTTCATCTTCACGACGCCGTTCTCCAGCGCCGTGGCGATCTCCTGCTCGCTGGAGCCGGAGCCGCCGTGGAAGACGAAGTAGAACGGGTCCTTCTTGCCGAACTTCGCGCCGACGCCGTCCTGGAGCTCACGCAGCAGCTCCGGGCGGAGCACCACATTGCCCGGCTTGTACACGCCGTGGACATTGCCGAAGGAGGCGGCCAGCAGGTAGCGGCCCTTCTCGCCCAGGCCGAGCGCCTCGGCGGTCTTCACCGCGTCCGCGACCGTGGTGTAGAGGTTGTCATTGATCTCGTGGGAGACGCCGTCCTCCTCGCCGCCGGTGGGAGTGATCTCCACCTCAAGGATGATCTTCGCCTTGGCCGCCTCGGCGAGGAGCTCCTTCGCGATCTCCAGGTTGTCGTCGAGGGTCTCGGCGGAGCCGTCCCACATGTGCGACTGGAAGAGCGGGTTGAGGCCCTTGGCGACCCGCTCCTGCGAGATCGCGAGCAGCGGACGTACATAGCCGTCCAGCTTGTCCTTCGGGCAGTGGTCGGTGTGCAGCGCGACGGTCACCGGGTACTTCTCGGCGACGATGTGCGCGAACTCGGCCAGCGCGACCGCGCCGGTGACCATGTCCTTGTTGTACTGGCCGCCCAGGAACTCCGCGCCACCCGTGGAGATCTGGATGATGCCGTCGCTCTCCGCTTCCGAAAAGCCGCGCAGCGCCGCGTGCAGGGTCTGGGTCGAGGTGACATTGATGGCCGGGTAGGCGAACTTGCCTGCTTTCGCCCGGTCGAGCATCTCGTTGTAGACCTCGGGGGTTGCGATGGGCATGTGTCCGCTCCTCGTGATGTGCGGGTTGTCTAGGACTGTCTACGTCTGCGGTGACCCTGACCTGGGGGCGACGTACTCGCCGCCCCCATCCTCCCAGATGGGCGGTTTCACGTGAAACAGCCCGGTCGGCCAGGTCGCCCCGTCAGCCCAGGTCCAGATCGTCCAGGCCGTACGCCTGGTAGTACGGCAGTCCTGCCGCCTCGATCACCGGCGCGGCCCCGCGCTCCACGATCACCGCCACACCGACCACCTCGGCCCCGGCCTCCCGCAGCGCCTCCACCGCGGTCAGCGGCGAGCCACCGGTGGTCGAGGTGTCATCGACCGCGAGCACCCGGCGGCCCTTGACGTCCGGGCCCTCGATACGGCGCTGCATGCCGTGCGCCTTCTGGGCCTTGCGTACGAAAAACGCGTCGAGCTTCCTGCCGCGCGCGGCGGCCGCGTGCAGCATCGCCGTGGCGACCGGGTCGGCGCCCGCCGTCAGACCGCCGACCGCGTCGTACTCGACGCCTTCGGTCGCGTCCAGCATCACCAGGCCGACCAGCGGCGCGGCCTCGCCGTCCAGGGTGATCCGGCGGAGGTCGATGTAGTAGTCGGATTCCAGGCCGGAGGAGAGGGTCACCTTGCCGTGCACCACGGCCTTGGTCCTGATGTGCTGAAGCAGGGCATCGCGGGCGTCACGGTCACGGGCGGCGTCAGTCATGGCTACGAGGTTAGAGGTTATCGGAGCTGTTCCCACGCCCAGGTCGTGGTGATCTCCAGCGGGTCGATCGGCGTGACCAGGCGCGGGTGAGTGTTGAGGCCGTTCGGCGGCCCCGACTGCGGCTCCACGCACACGGCTTCGGACTGCTCGTCGTAGACCACGACCCACTCCGCCGGGCTGGTGACCCGGACCTTCAGCTCCCCCGGCCAGGTCAGGGTGGCATCCACGCCGTCCGGCATACCGAAGCAGTCGTCCCAGGGGCCGGACTGCGGGTCGAGGCGGCGACCGGTGGGGAGGTGGTTCTCACCGCGCTCCTCCTGCCAGGCGGGAGTGAATTCGAGTTGTACGTCCTGGCCGCCGCTGCCGAGGTTGCGGCGGAACCACGGATGCCAGCCGGCCTGCGCCGGGAAGGAGTCGGCGGTCGTCTCCACGGCCATGGTGAGCGTGAGATGTTCGGGGGCCAGCTCGAACAGCTGGGTCACCCGGCCCGGATACGGCCACGGGTCGGTGAGGTCGTAGTAGAAGCTGGCTGTCGTCTCCGTCGCGCCCGGAGCCTGCCGCCACGCGGCGTGGCGGCCCGTTCCGTGGATCGCGTGCGGGCCCGCGTCCTGCGGCATCTGGTGGACCACCCCGCCGTTGCGGAAGCGGCCGTTCTCGGTGCGGCCGCACCACGGCACCATCGGGAACGCCCCGAAGTTGTCCCCCTGCCGCAGGATTTCGGCGCCGTCGACAACCAGCGACCCGATCCGGCAGCCCTTGTCCGGCCGGATCGTCACTTCCGCGTTCCCGGCGCACAGCCGGATCCGGGCGTCATTCGCTTGCGTCTGCTGCTCGTGCGTGGCCACGGCACAGACATTACGGGACCGGCTACCGCCTGCGCCGCAACAGCCGCCCCACCACTACCGCTGAAGCGATCAGCGCGGCGGCGGCCGGCGCGGCCCAGCGCAGCGCCTCGCTCCGCGCCGTCGTGTCCGGCGGCGGCACAGGCGCGTACCGCCCGCGTGGCGGCGCGTGGTCGACCTCCTCGGCGCTGCGGCCGATCATCGTCCGGCGGGCGTGGGCCGCCTCGGCCGGGGGCGCCTCGCCCTCGTCCTCACCCGGCTCCAGAACGTCGAGCTCGTCCAGTTCGGCCGCGCTCTCGGGCACGGTCACGCCTTCGGGGAGTTCGGTGACGTCTTCCGGGATCTCCGGGTCTGCTGCGTCTACTGGGTCTGCTGCGTCTACTGCGTCTACTGCGTCTTCCGGGTCTTCCGGGTCTTCCGGGTCTTCCAGCGGCCGGGGTGCCTCGTGCTCAGGTTCCTCCTCCTCGGCCAGGGCCGTGACAAAGCGGTCCAGCAGACGGTGCGCCGCCGCCGTGGCCGTTTCGTCGGCGAACTCGGCCAGCCGGCCGCCGGCCTGCAGGGTGCCGCTGAACGCCAGCAATGTGCCGCCCTCGGCCGGCTCCGCGGCGATGTCGAGGCTGAGCTTCACCGTGCCGCTGCCGCGGGCCTCCACGCCCTCAGCCTCGACCACGAAGCGCTTGTCGCCGCGCGGACTGATGCGGAGCGTTCCGCGGTACGTGATCGTCGAGCCGCCGATACGGACGCGGAGCCGGCCGCCGATTTCCTCCGGCGGCGCGTCCGCCGGGGCTGGCTGTTGCTGCAGACCCGGCACGCTACGGGCGACCCGTGCCGGGTCGGCAAGGGCCCGCCGGATGCTTGCGGCGGGAACCGGAACGAACGCCTCATGCTCCATGGCCTCCGAGCCTAGCGAGCCCGCGGCGCTCGGTCAGCCGTTTCCGCCGCGCGCCGGGCGCGGGGCGCGGGGCGCGGGGCGCCCACCGGACCGGCGCTCACCCCGCACCGGATACCCGCGGCCGCATCAGCGTGGAGGGCGGCAGCCCGCCGAGGCGCGAGGTGGCGGCCGTGCGCGCGGCGGAGCGCAGCAGGGCGGGGGTGAGGGAGCGCAGGGGCGGCGCGTCGGCAGCGAGGCGGGGTACGGACGGGGTACGGGCGGCGAGGAGGAACCCCCAGTCGGTGGCGCGGGGGGCGCCGCGCCCTTCGCGCGGCCCGCCGATCCAGTAGGGCGCGGTGTGGAAGCCGACACCGCGCAGGGTCGCGTCGACCGTCCAGTAGCCGCGCGGCGAGACGCTGGGGGACCCGGCGTGCACCACCAGGCGCCCGCCTGCGGCGAGTGCGCGCCCGGCGAGGCCGTAGAACTCCTCGGAGTAGAACTTGGCGCTGCGCGAGATCCCGGGATCGGGGAGGTCGGCGAAGATGACGTCGTAATGGTCGTACCGGGGCAACGTCCGCACCCAGTCGAAGGGGTCGCTCACCACGACACGGACGCGCGGGTCGCGCAGAGCGCGGTGATTCAGGGCGGCCAGGCCCGGGTCGCTGCGGCCCAGCCGGACGAGGGCGGCGTCGGGGTCGACGATGGTGACCGACCGGACGTCGGCATACCGGAGCACTTCCCGGGCGGCGAGCCCGTCGCCGCCGCCGAGGACGAGGACACGGCTGCGGGGGCCGGCCATGGCGGGGTGCACCAGGCCCTCGTCGTAACGGAATCCGTCGAGGCCGCCGGCGCGCAGCCGCCCGTCGAGGTAGAGCCGCAGCGACGGCCACGCCCCGCCGGTGAGGACGATTTCCTGTACGGCGGAATGCCTGGCGACCCGTACGTCCCCGCCGTAGATCGCCTGCTGGACGGCCCGTTCGAAAGGCGCGGCGCCCACCGCGGCCCCGGCGAGCACCGCCAGCACCACAGCGTTCGCCACGAGCAGCCAGGACCGCGCCCGCAGGGTGAGGTCGCCGCGGAAGAGCCAGAGCACCAGCGCCCCGCCGCCCGCGACATTGACCGCGCCGGTGAAGAGCGCGCCGCTCAGCTGGCCGAGTGACGGCAGCAGGAGAAAGGGGAAGGCGAGGCCGCCGACGAGCGCGCCGACATAGTCGGCGGCGAAGAGGTCGGCGACGGCCCCGCCCGCGTCCTGGCGCCGGATCCGCTGAATGAGCGTCATGAGCAGCGGAACCTCGGCGCCGATGAGGACACCGATGGCGAAGGCGCAGGCGGCCATCGCCGGGCGGGACTGCCCCAGCCATGCGAAGCTCGCGTAGAGCGCCATCACCGACAGCCCGCCGACCAGCGCGAGCGCCGCCTCGACCGCCACGAAGCCGGCCACGGCGGCACACCGCAGCCGCTTGGCCAGCAGCGAGCCGACGCCCATGGCGAAGACCATCACGGACAGCACGACAGAGGCCTGGGTGACGGAGTCGCCGACGAGGTACGAGGCGAGGGCGACCAGCTCGAGTTCGTAGACCAGTCCGCAGGCGGCACAGATGAAGACCGCGGCGAGGACCAGAATCCGGGCCGGTCCTGCCGCCACCGGGAGCCGTAGCGGGGTGGGCGCGCGGAGGGGCGACTGGTCGATCATGTATGAACGCTATGTCAGTTTTATGCCTCCAAACGTCACGCGCGGGGGTGCAATTGCGGCACTTGACGGCTCACTCCAGCATGCTGAGCCGCGACCGGGTCGCCACAAGTCGCCCCTCCTGCGGATACGCGTGCCATGTGCGCCAGTGCACCCCGCCCTCCATGTTTTGGACGAGCATGGCCGTGAAAGCGTGCGGATGGCCGGGGAACGTACCGGCCAACCCGTTCGGGTGGTCGGCGACCAGCGCGAGCAGCTCCTGGGCCCGGCCCGCGAAGGAGCCGCGGGAGAGCGTCTCGACTCGGGCGGCGAATTCGTAGTCCCACTCCCCGATCCGTTTGGCCACCCCGAGGGGCAGCGGAGCACTGCTACTGGGCAGGCACGCCACGGTCTCGGAGCACCGGCCGTGCGGCGCGTCGAGAATGACCTGATGGGAGGCGCCGAGCAGTCGCATCTGGACCTGGACGCGGGAGCGCCGCGAGCCGCCGAGCTCAAGGTCGAGCACGGCGAGCGCCGGCAGTGGTTCCAGTCCCAGGCACCAGGCGAGATCTCCGGCGCGGGTGTCGGTGTAGGTGGTCGAAAGGGATTTGAGCATGGGTCGGCTCCGCAAGCACGCAGTGGATGATGGGCCGACCCGCACCGCGAAGGGGGAACGTCTGTCGGCTCGTGCCCACGTGGGGTCCGTAGGGGTCCGTTAAGTACGGAATCATGAAAAGAGGTTCGCCCTCAGCCTTTTTACCCATCTGCGCCCGCTTTACATCCCCACGAGCGCGTAACGGTTCATGTGTTCACCACAATGCGCCCGGCGGGCGGACGGCCCGTCGGGCGCATATGCAGTGCGGCATGCACCGGACGCATTTCCCCTGGTCAGGATGTGAAATGGCAACTGCCGACGGCGTCGGCCTCAGTTGCCCCCGCCACAGCCCCCGCCACCGCCACCGCACGAGCTGCCGCCGCCGCAGGAGGAGTGCCCGCCACCGCCGCAGGAGTGGTGGCCACCCCCGTGGCCACCCCCGTGGCCGCCACCGCTGTCCCCGCCGCCGGCCCACCAACTGGCGCCGCTGTCACTGCCGGTGGAGCTGTTGCTGCCCCGGTAGGGGCGCTTCGTCCGCTTGCGGCGCTGGGTCTCGGTGGTGCCGAGCCGTGATGCCGCGTAAATCCCCCAGACGATCAAGACCACAACAATTATGAGGAAGACGATCATTCTTCCCACCCCGCTTTCTGTTCCGTGCGACGGTGATGCCCTCACCCGCCCTGGGCGAAAGCAGAGTTGAGGAAGTCCAGAGGTTCGGCGCCGCCGACCGGTCGCAGAGGTCCCAGGGGGGCAACCATGAACGACTCACGACGCTCCGTACTCAGATCCGCGGTGGGCATCGGCGGGCTCGCCATAGGCGCCGCCATCGCCTCCACCACCGAGGCCACCGCCGCGACGGGCGCGACCGGCTGGCTCAACGTCCTGGACTACGGCGCCAAGGGGGACGACTCCGCCGACGACCAGCCCGCGATCCAGGCCGCCATCGACGCCGCCGGCCAGGGCTCGACGGTCTACTTCCCGCCCGGCAAGTACCGGATCGCCCACGTCCTGTCCAGCGCCGTTGGCACCAACCGGGACCTGCAGTTCTGGAGCCGCGGCAAGAACCAGCGCTGCGCGCCACCGACGCCACCGAGTCCGGCACCGGCGACGGCTCCGACTTCGCTCTCGTACGCTACGACGACAGCGGCGCCGCCATCGACACCCCGATCGCCGTCCGCCGGACCAACGGCAGGATCACCCTGGGCCAGTTCGGCGGCACGGCCACCAACGTCCTGGTCAACGCCAACGCCAACCCCGGCCTCACCCTCGTCCAGGCCCTAGCCGCGGGCCAGGGCTACGCGATCACCGGCGCCGACACCTCCTCCCGCGCCTTCCAGGCCTCGGTCACCGGCGACTCGGCCAACCGCCTGGCCATCGACATCAACGGCACCCAGAGCTTCGGCCCCGGCGGCTCCGGCGCCCGCGACACCTCCTGGGGGCGGCTGGGCGCCGGGCAGATCGGCAGCGCCGACTCCGACCTCGTCGCGGGCCTCGCGGGCAAGGGCCTGAAGGTGAAGGAGGGCAGCAACGCCAAGATGGGCACCCTCACCCTCAACGGCGCCACCGCCGTGACCGTGACCACCACCACCACCGCCGCCACCACCGCCACCACCGCCAGCCGGATCTTCCTCACCGTCCAGGCGCCCGGCGGCACGCCGTCGGGTGTCGCCTACGTTGCCGGCCGGACCGCGGGCACATCGTTTACGGTCAAGGGAGCGGCGGGCGACACCTCCACAGTGGCGTGGCTCATCGTCGAACCCGCTTAGGCACGAGGGCAGGAGCCGTCATGGGAGCAAGGCCGCCGTTGAACCGCAGTCTCGCCGAATTCGGGACCACGATCTTCGCGGAGATGTCCGCCCTGGCCCTGAAGACCGGGTCCATCAACCTCGGCCAGGGCTTCCCCGACACCGACGGCCCCGCCGATATCGCCGAGGCGGCCGTCCGCGCCATCCGCGAGGGGAAGGGCAACCAGTACCCGCCCGGCCCCGGCGTCCCGGAGCTCCGGACGGCCGTCGCGGAACACCAGCAGCGCTTCTACGGCCTCCCCTACGACCCCGACACCGAGGTCCTGGTCACCGCCGGAGCCACCGAGGCGATCGCGGCAGCGATGCTCGCCCTGCTGGAGCCGGGCGACGAGGTGATCGCCTTCGAGCCCTTCTACGACTCCTACGCCGCCTGCATCGCCATGGCCGGCGCCATCCGCGTGCCACTCACCCTGCGCGCCCCCTCCTTCCGCCCCGATCTGGACGCCCTGCGCGCGGCGGTCACCCCCCGCACCCGGCTCCTCCTGCTGAACTCACCCCACAACCCCACCGGCATGGTCCTGACCCGCGACGAACTGGCCGCCATCGCCGAACTCGCCGTCGAGCGCGATCTGCTGGTCGTCACCGACGAGGTCTACGAACACCTCGTCTACGACGACGCCGAGCACATCCCCCTCGTCTCCTTCCCCGGCATGCGCGACCGCACCGTCTCCATCTCCTCAGCCGGAAAGACCTTCTCCTTCACCGGCTGGAAGGTTGGCTGGGTAACCGCCTCGGCTCCCCTCGTCGCCGCCGTCCGCACCGCCAAGCAGTTCCTGACCTACGTCAGCTCCGGCCCCTTCCAGTACGCCATGGCAGAAGCCCTGCGCCTCCCGGACAGCTACTACACGGGCCTCCGCGACAACCTTCGGCGCAAGCGGGATATCCTCTCCGCCGGCCTCACCGAAGCAGGCTTCGAACTCTTCCGGCCTGCGGGTACTTACTTCATCACTACCGACATCACGCCCTTCGGTGAGAAGGACGGCCTGGCGTTCTGCCGGACGCTCCCCGAACGCTGCGGCGTCGTCGCCATCCCTAACGCCGTCTTCTACGACGACCCCGACGCCGGCCGCAGCCAGGTCCGCTTCGCCTTCTGCAAGCAGGACAAAGTCCTCCAGGAGGCCGCAGCGCGCCTCCAGCGATGGTGAATCTCGCATTCCGCCAGGCCCGCGGAGGTCCTGACGGACGCCGTCAGGAGACTGAAGGCGCTGCGCACGGCCCCGTAGCAGGGCGGCGCCAAAAGCGCGGGCCCGGCCGACCGGGACGGCCGCTGCGGCGGCGTCTCGCTGACCGGGCCCCATCCGGAGCATCCGTGGGTCTACGGACCGGGAGTCTACGGACCGGGGGTGGGAGGGGTTCTACTCCTCGCCGTCCTCGCCGTCCTCCGGGTTGGCGTCGACTTCCTTCTCCAGGCCGAGCGTCTCCGTCACCCACTTGTCGAACTCGATCGACGCGCGCACCCAGCTGACCGTGCTCGACACGAAGTGCTCAAGGCCGACCCCGAGGCCGACCAGCATCTGCGCCTCGCCGACCAGCCGGACCGAACCGTCGTCATGGGTGTGGGTGTAGACCTTCGGCCACAGGGTGCGGCGGTTCCAGTCGTCGATCGCCTCGTGCAGCTGAGGCTTGTCATCGATCGTGTACGGCCGGTCGTAGAAGGTGCGGACCGCGAAGATCTGCTGGTCCTCGTCACCCCGGAACATGAAGTAAGTGCGGAACTCCTCCCACGGCGCCGCGAGGTCGCCCTCGTCGTCGACGACGTACTTGAGCTCCATCTGTTCGAGCAACTGCTTGACCAGGTCCTGGTCAGGAATGACCACACCGGCGGGCTCGCCGGTGGGCTCGGGTTCTGGCTGGCCCCCGAAATTCGGAATCGAGGACGGGTCGATGCTCACCGTGGGGTTCCCTTCGTACGTTTACGCCATCCTCCCCCATCCCGGGCGGGGTGTCGCAACCCCGCCCGGGGCACAGGTCACTCGGATGCTGCGGGGCCTATGATCAGCCCGTCGCCGAACCGGTCCACGCGGACCGTGTCGCCGTCCCGGACCTCACCGGAGAGGATCTCCTTGGCGAGCCGGTCGCCGATCGCCGTCTGTACCAGACGGCGCAGCGGCCGGGCGCCGTACGCCGGATCATTGCCCTCGTCGGCGAGCCAGTCCAAGGCCCCGTCCGTGACATCGAGGGTAATCCGCCGGTCACGCAACCGGGCGGCGAGCCGGTCGGTCTGCAGCCGGGCGATGCTGCGCAGCTCGTCCTTGCGCAGGGCGTCGAAGACGACGATGTCGTCCAGCCGGTTGAGGAACTCCGGCTTGAAGGCCTGCCGGACCGCCTCCAGGACGTTCTCCTTCTTGACCTCATCGCTGAGCAGCGGGTCGACCAGATACTGGCTGCCGAGGTTGGAGGTGAGGACGAGGATGGTGTTGCGGAAGTCCACGGTCCGGCCCTGACCGTCCGTGAGCCGCCCGTCGTCGAGGACCTGCAGCAGTACGTCGAAGACCTCGGGGTGGGCCTTCTCGACCTCGTCGAGCAGCACCACGCTGTACGGGCGCCGGCGCACCGCCTCGGTGAGCTGGCCGCCCTCCTCGTAGCCGACATAGCCGGGCGGGGCACCGACCAGGCGGGCGACGGAGTGCTTCTCGCCGTACTCGCTCATGTCGATGCGGATCATCGCCCGCTCGTCGTCGAAGAGGAAGTCGGCGAGCGCCTTGGCCAGCTCCGTCTTGCCGACGCCGGTCGGTCCGAGGAAGAGGAACGAGCCCGTGGGGCGGTCCGGGTCCGCGATCCCGGACCGGGACCTGCGCACCGCGTCCGACACGGACCGCACCGCCTGGCCCTGGCCGATCAGCCGCTTGCCCAGCTCCTCCTCCATCCGGAGCAGCTTCTGGGTCTCGCCCTGGAGCAGCCGCCCGGCCGGGATGCCGGTCCAGGCCGCGACGACATCCGCGATGTCGTCCGGGCCGACCTCCTCGCCGACCATGCCCTCCAGCTCCTGCTGCGCCGCCAGGGCCTCGACCAGCTCCTTCTCGGCGGCCGGGACCAGCTCGGTGCGGATCTTGCCGGGGGTCACCCAGTCGCCGGTCTCCGGGGCCTTGAGCTCGGCGAGCTCACGCTCGGTCTCCAGCTCGTCCAGCCGCTTCTTCAGCTCGCCGACCCGGGTGTGCAGCGCCTTCTCCTTCGCCCAGCGGGCGGAGAGGCCGCGCAGGGCCTCCTCCTTCTCGGCGCGGTCCTTGCGGAGCCGCTCCAGGCGCTCGCGGGCGTCGTCGGAGAGGGCCTCCTCCGGGTCGCGCTTCTTCTTGAGGAAGCCGCGCTCGCTCTCACTGGCCTCGGTGGCCAGCAGCGACTCCTCCTCCATACGCAGCCGGTCGACGGCGCGCTGGAGTTCGTCGATCTCGACCGGTGAGGAGTCGATCTCCATCTGGAGCCGCGAGGCCGCCTCGTCGACCAGGTCGATCGCCTTGTCGGGCAGGAAGCGGGAGGTGATGTAACGGTCGGACAGCTGGGCGGCCGCCACCAGTGCCGAGTCCGCGATCTGCACCTTGTGGTGCGCCTCGTACCGCCCCTTCAGGCCGCGCAGGATGGCCACCGTGTCCTCGACGGTCGGCTCGGCGACCAGCACCTGCTGGAAGCGGCGCTCCAGGGCGGCGTCCTTCTCGATCCGCTCGCGGTATTCATCGAGCGTCGTCGCGCCCACCATGCGCAGCTCGCCGCGCGCCAGCATCGGCTTGAGCATGTTCCCGGCGTCCATGGCGGAATCGCCGCCGGCGCCGGCCCCGACCACCGTGTGCAGCTCGTCGATAAAGGTGATCACCCGGCCGTCGCTGTCCTTGATCTCGGCCAGCACCGCCTTCAGCCGTTCCTCGAACTCGCCCCGGTACTTCGCGCCCGCCACCATCGCGCCCAGGTCGAGGGAGACCAGGCGCTTATTGCGCAGGCTCTCCGGGACGTCGCCCTTCACGATGCGCTGGGCGAGGCCTTCCACGACCGCCGTCTTGCCGACACCCGGCTCGCCGATCAGCACCGGGTTGTTCTTCGTACGCCGGGACAGCACCTGGATGACGCGGCGGATCTCATTGTCCCGGCCGATCACCGGGTCGAGCTTGCCCTCGCGGGCCGCCGCCGTGAAATCGGTGCCGTACTTCTCCAGCGCCTTGTACGTGCCCTCCGGGTCCGGAGTCGTCACGCGCCGCCCTCCCCGGATCTTCTCGAATGCGTCCTGCAACTTCTTGTCAGTGGCACCGTACTGCGCCAGCAGATCTCCCGCCGGACCGCCCTTGGCAGTAATGGCGATCAGTAGGTGCTCGGTCGACACATATGCGTCGCCCAGCTCCTTGGCCCGCTGCGACGCCTCCGCCAGGACCGCCAGCAGATCCCGGTTCACCTGTGGCGGCGCCACTGTCGAGCCCTGGACGCTGGGCTGCGCCGCCAGGAGCTTCTCCGCCGCGGCCCGCACCACTGCCGGATCGGCGCCGGCCGCGGCCAGCAGATCCAGGACGTTGTCGTTCTCTTCGCTGCCCAACAGCGCGAGCAGCAGATGCGCGGGGGTCAGATCCGGGTGTCCCGCCGCCACCGCACTCGCGTTGGCGGCGTTCAATGCTTCCCGGCTCTTGTTGGTCAGCTCGGCGTCCACGTCCGCAGGTCCTCCTCCTTGATCGGCCAGCACAAACCTGCCGTTTCCAACATGAGGCAAGTTGAGTCTATTCCACTCAAGGCCGGATGACCAGGCGTCAGGCTTCCGCGCATGGCTTCCGCGAACCCCTTTGCAAGATTTTTACGGCTCCGCCAAGATCCCTGTTCAGGGAGGGTCATTGTCATGCTCAAAAACATAACCACCGCCTTAGCGGTGGCCGCCGTCAACGCGCTCGCTCTCCCCGCCACCGCCACCACCGCGCACGCGGCGACCGGATGCGGCACCGGCGTCCGGACGGCGAAGTTCTACGCCAACAACACCCTCAAGGGCGACCCCAAGAAAACCGCCTGCGACACACTCATCAACGAGAACTAGGGCACCGGCGACCCCTTCACCTTTAGAGGCCCAGGGCGGCCTCCGCGTCGACTTCGCCGCGTGGAAGGGCAGCCAACGTGGCGTTCACGTATCCGCCCATCACCGACGCCGCCACCGATCGGTGACGGACGTCAACTACGGGGACACCGCCGTCGCCCCTGGAAAGAGCAAGTACTACATGCTCTCCGCAGTCGACGCGGCCGGCAACGAGTCCGAACTCGTGGGCTGGATCACCAGGGGCACCCGGCCTGCCCAGTAGGCCCGGCAACTTCCGGGGCCATGTCCAGGCGGGCTACGGTTGGCGCATGGCGATCAACCCCCGCGATCCCGGCCCCGCCTACCTGGCCTTCTGGCGCACGTACCACCTGTGCACTCTCACCACCCACCGGCCCGACGGTTCCCCGCACGTCGTACCGGTGGGTGTGACCTACGACCCGGACGCCGGGCTCGCCCGCATCATCACCAACAAGGGCAGCCGCAAGGTCGCCCACATCCTCGCCGCCGGGCCGGAAGGGGCACAGGTCGCCGTCTGCCAGGTCGACGGCGGCTACTGGGCCACGCTCGAGGGCACCGCCACCGTCAGCGCGGACCCGGCCGCCGTCGCCGATGCCGTACGCCGCTACGCGGAGCGCTACGGCCGCACGCCCGGCCCCAACCCCGACCGGGTCGTCATCGAGATCGCCCTCACCCGGGCGATGGGCCGGGCGCCGGAACTCCCGTAGCCCCGCAGGCCCGTCGTCGAGGCCTGCCGTTGCCACGACCGCCGCCGCCCCGAACGGTGTCCTCGCCCTGAGCCACCGCGAGGGCGCCCAGCGGTCTGCGGTGTCTGCTCTTGCGTCTCCCCCGTCATGCATCCAGGGTGCGACAGGGGTCTGACAATTAGATTACCGACAGGTAGATGGCGAGATGGGACGGATAACGCTCTCGTGCGGGCGGAAATAGTGTCCCGTGTTGACACCGGACATCTGATTATCCGCGGGAAGGACACTCGAATGCCGCACAACTGGTAAAAGGCGGCCTCGTTAATCGAGGGTGATGATGACCTCACCGAAACTTCGCCCGTCGTGGACATACACACCGTTGGGCCGCCGCCGTCCCGCCCTGGAGCAGTGGATTTTCGTCCCCTCCGACAGTGGTACCGATCCCACGAAGGGCGCCTACCTGCAGCGCGGCAGCGAGCGGGTCCTGCTCGCGCACTGCTCTCGCCTCGTGGCCGACTTCTTTCAGACGATCCGGCAGATCGAGGACGAATTCACCCGGCGCTCCGACTGCGACAGGACACCGGATTGCGCATGATCGCCGTCGTAAGAACCCAAGCGTCCGGTCCAGCCGTCAACATTCTCCCCAGGGGCACGCGGCGTGCATGACAGCCAGCAATTCTTCTATCCCCACGCGGCGCCCAGCGAATTCACCACGAATCCGCAGGCATTCGCCTACCTGCCGAGCGACGTGTACATCGAGCAGGTGCCACCCGGCTGGAACACGCAGATCCCGGACGATGTGGACACCCTCCCCGACTGGCAGGTCGCAGCCGGCCTCATTCCCTCCCCCCGGATTCCGGATGACCCCGGAACGCACTCCGGCGACGATCCGTGCCCACCCGTTTCAGGCCGGCCGGTCCGCCCGCGGCGCCGCAAAGTGCGTTTGAAGAACCCCCCGTGGGCGCAACTCATCAGCCCACTGTTCGGGGCGGTGACCGCCCTGACCGTCCTCGCAGTGAGTGTGCTGGGCTGGATGTTCACCTTCGATCCACTACAGGATCTGGCGGCCACCCGCCTGCCGCACGTTTTCGCCGCACTCTGGCCCTTGATGGTCTACGGGCCCTGGCTCGTGGCCAGCCTGTCGATTCTGCGGGGCGCTCGTGAGCGGCGTGGCGCGGCACATTCCTGGGCCGTGGTTGTTGCCTTCTCCTGCATTGCCGTAGCCCTGTCCGTCGTCCACGCGACCCCGGCCGTGACCGCTTTGATCATCGCCGGATTGCCCCAGCTCACGGCGGTCGTCTCGTTCCACCAACTCGTCAGGCAGTTCAGCACCACCCAACGAGCCCGCCACGCCGCCGCGACCTCGTCCCCGCCCAGCAAGGTCCGCTGATCCCGACGAGCAGACCGGCAGAGGGACGCCATCAGGACCAGGTCCCGAACCCTGGCCTGATGGGGCCCTGCGGCGGGCACCGGCCTCACAGGTGGTCGAACTCCCCGGCCCGGATGCCCTTGACGAACGCGCCCCACTTGGCGGGGGTGGTGACAGCGACTACGTCGGGGGCATCGCTTTCCCGGATGTGTATGAGCCCGTCGGGACCGGTGGCGATCTCTATACAGTCGCCGTTGCCGCCTCCACTGAACGAGGACTTCCGCCACACGAGCTGGGACATCATCTCTTCCTCCTACAGGCTGTACATGACGTGCTGGATGAGACTCAACGAGTCGCGGGAGTCGTGGGACTCCGGTGTGGCTTCCGGATCGACGGGAGCGAGCGCCAGTTCGGCCAGCCGTTCAAACATCTTCGCGTACTCATCAATGTGTACGCCATCCCGCAAGAACACCGAGTTCAGAGGGTGTTCGAGGTTCACCGTGTCCAGCTCGGGCATGCCGCCGCCGAAGATGCCGAAGGAGCGGCTGAAGGCGGAGTAGGCGCCCGCCTCGAACGGGAACACTTGGACGGTGACGTTGGGGAGCCGTGCCGCCTCGCCCCGAACTCACCGACACCGCCGTGCTGCTGACGTCCGAGGCGGTCACCAACGCCGTCAACGCCTGCCGGGGCAGCGACTGCGCCATCCCGCTCACCGTCTTCGGCGAGTACAGCGAGCAGCCGCAGACCTGCGGCACCCTCCGCGTCCTCGTACACAACGAGGCCCCTGGCGCACCCGCCGCGCGGACCAGCGCCTACGACGAGGAAACCGGCCGGGGCCTGGCGCTCATGGCCGGGTTCGCAACCGACTGGGGTGTCTGCCACCACGGGCCCGGACCGGGCAAAGCCATCTGGTTCGAGCTCGCCGCCACGCCCGGCAGCGGCTGACCGGAATCAGGTGGCCCCATTGCCGGGCCCCTGCTTCAGCCCCGAGGCGGGCCAGTGACGGCTTTGGTGATCGCGAAGCCCTTGGCGGGGCCTTCGGGGATCTGGACCTCGGTGCCGTACGGGGTGCGGGATTCGGCGGCGTAGATCTCCTCATCCGGGGAGGGGGAGCTCAGGATGGTGACAGTGCCGTGATTGTCGTAGTCGTCGATGAGGACGTAGACGGGGATGCCCGCGCCGGCGTAGGCACGACGCTTGCGGACGCGGTCGCGCTGCTCGTTCTCGTGCCCGGGGGAAACGACCTCGACGATGAGTTTGACACCAGAAGCGGCAACGCCCAAGCCGTCGTCGGTAGCGATTTCCGTCAGATCCTCGGGCGCGACGAACAGGTCAGGAATCCACGACTTCAGTTCGCGGATAACGTTGACGTCCTGGTGGGCGGCGTATTCTCCGCTGCTCTCCAGATACTTCTCCAGCGTCCGGCGCAGACGGTTGACGATCTGGCCGTGCTCCAAGCGTCCGGTAGGCGACACCTCGATGAACCCCTCGACAATCTCGGCATGGAAACCCTCGGGGAGTTCCAGGGTTTTCCACGCCTGCCAGAGGGCCTCGTCTAGCTCGGTTGGGGGCATGGCCTCGGGCACCTCCGTCGTCGGGGCCTCGTGGGCGAGAGCGGTCATGGCGCAGCACCTCCTCCTCAAGTGTGGGCGTACGTGCCCTTACGGCACAAGCGACACGGTCACGCTACGCAGCCAAATGTGCGATGAGCTGCGCAGAAGCGCCCTCACAACCCGAAAAGGTGAAGCAGGAAGGTTTCCGCGCCCAGGCGCGCGCCACGACGCACGCCCACGCGCCCTGACATTTGTCATCGGAACTCATGACAGCCCGCACCAACCGGCCCGCCGGAACCGGGACAGCCTGGAGCCATGGACAGAAGCGGTGGCGGGGCCGAGAGCGTGATTGGCGTCAATGGCCTGCGGCGCGAGTACGCCGGGGGTTCGAGGCGGTGCGGGGGGGTGGGATGTGCCCCGTACCGGGAACGGGGGAAGGTGCGGCCCCGAGTGGGGGGTGATGTACGGCGGCGCGCATGGCCCGCGAGCGGGGGTGGCTATGACGTCGCCCAGGCCGGGCTGCGATCGGCTGGGCCGGTCGGGCTGACGGCTACTCGGGGCGCTTGGGGCGCCAGACCACCAGGGCGCTGGCCTGCTGTGCGTCCTGGTAGGGGACGAGGTCACGGCGGTAGGAGGCGTGGACGGCGGCCTCGCGCTGCTGCATCGCGATGGCGGCGCCGTCGACGGCGGCCGCGAGCTCGGCGACACGGGCCTGGAGAGCCGCGACCTGGTTTTCCAGCTCGATGATGCGCTTGATACCGGCGAGGTTGATGCCCTCGTCCTGGGAGAGCCGCTGGACTGCGCGGAGCAGCTCGATGTCACGGGCGGAGTAGCGACGGCCACGGCCGGGGGTGCGATCGGGGGAGACAAGGCCGAGGCGGTCGTACTGACGGAGGGTCTGCGGGTGGAGCCCGGAGAGCTGGGCCGCTACCGAGATGACATAGACCGGGGATTCCTCGGTCAGTTCATAGGGGTTGCGACCCCGTCCGCCGCGCAATCCGTCCATGTCATGCTCCCTTCGCGGCCTTGAAGAGCTCAGCACGCGGATCGAAGTCTGCCGTGGCTTCGCGGTAGGCCTCAAGGGCATCCAGCGCCTTGCCTTCGATATTGGCCGGAACCGCGACCTCTATGGTGACGAGGAGATCGCCCCGGCTGCCGTCCTTACGGACGGCGCCCTTGCCGCGGGCACGCAGGGTGCGCCCGTTGGGGGTGCCGGGGGGCAGTTTGAGGGTGACCGGGGGGCCGCCGAGGGTGGGGACCTTGATGTCGCCGCCGAGGGCCGCCTCCGGATAGGAGACGGGAACGCTGACAGTGAGGTTGTCGCCCTTGCGGCCGAAGACCGGGTGGGCGTCGACATGGACGACGACGTACAGATCGCCATTCGGACCGCCGCGCTCACCGGGGGCGCCCTTGCCGCGCAACCGGATCCGCTGGCTGTCGGTGACACCGGCGGGGATACGGACCTGCATGGTGCGGGAGGAACGGGCCCGGCCGCTGCCCTTGCAGATGTCGCAAGGGTCCTGGGCGATGAGGCCGCGGCCCTTGCAGTCGACGCAGGGGTCGGTGAGCGAGAAGCCACCGCCGCCGCCGCGCGAGACCTGGCCGGTGCCGACGCAGGTGGGGCAGACGCGAGGGGTGCCGTTCTTGTCACCGGTGCCGGAGCAGGCCTTGCAGGGGGCCTGGCTGGACATCCGCAGGGGCACGGTGGCGCCGTCGACGGCTTCGGTGAAGCTGAGCGTCACCTCCGACTCGATGTCCTGGCCGCGGCGCGGCTGGACACGGGTGCCGGCGCCGCCGCCACGGTTGAAGAGGCCGCCGAAGACATCCCCGAGGCCGCCGCCGAAGCCGCCGCCTCCACCGGGCTGGGTGCCGCCGAAGAGGTCGCCGAAGTCGAAGCCGCCAGGGCCGCCGGGGCCCCCAGGGCCGCCCGGGCCCCTGAAGCCGCCGTTGCCGAAGAGGGCGCGGCCCTCGTCGTACTCCTTGCGGCGCTTGGCGTCGGAGAGGACGTCATTCGCCTCGGAGATCTCCTTGAAGCGCTCCTCGGCCTTGGCGTCACCCTTGTTGGCGTCCGGGTGGAACTCGCGGGCGAGCTTCCGGTACGCCTTCTTGATCTCCGCCTCGGTCGCGTCCTTCGGGACGCCGAGGGTTTTGTAGAGGTCCTTCTCCAACAAGTCCCTGCTCAGGCTCATCCCCGACGTCCCTCCTTCCTCTGTCGTGCGTTGTTCACTGCTGCTGTGTCAGCCCTGTTCCGCTGGGCCACCGTTCTCCTCGTCGGACCCGTCCTTACCCGTCGCGCCCGGCTGGGGCTCGGCGACCGCGACCCTCGCGGGGCGGATCGTACGCTCACCGATGCGGTACCCCGGCTGAAGGATCTGCACGCACGTGGTTTGAGTGACATCCGGCGAGTAACTGTGCATCAGAGCCTCGTGCACCAGCGGGTCGAAGGGCTCGCCCTCCTTGCCGAACTGCTGGAGGCCCAGCTTGGCGACGGAATTCTCCAGCGACTCGCCGACCGACTTGAAACCGCCGATCAGCTCGTTGTGGTCGCGGGCCCGGCCGATGTCGTCAAGCACCGGAAGGAGCTCGGTGAGCAGATTGGCGATCGCGATCTCGCGGACCGCGATACGGTCCCGCTCCACCCGGCGCCGGTAGTTCTGGTACTCCGCCTGGAGCCGCTGGAGGTCTGCGGTGCGCTCGTTGAGCGCGCTGCGGACCTGGTCCAGCTGCGCCTGGAGGGCAGTGATGGCGTTCGCGTCCCCGGCCGGGGCCGCCGGGCCCGCCTGATCGGCGGACCCGGCGCCCTGCGCCGCGTCGTTCTGAGAAGATTCCGCGGCTTCGGAAGGGACGTCAGGCTCTGGTTCAAAGCCCGGGGTCTCCTCCGTCACGCGGCACCATCCTTCTTGTCCTCGTCGACGATCTCGGCGTCCACAACGTCGTCATCGGCGGCGGCGTGCGCACCCTCGGGACCCGCGCCGGGCGGGGTGGCGCCACCCTCGGCCTGAGCGTTGGCGTAGAGCGCCTGGCCCAGCTTCTGGCTGGTGGCCGCGACCTTCTCGGTGGCCTCGCGGATCGCGGCGACATCCTCGCCCTTGAGCTTCTCCTTGAGGTCCGCGATGGTGACCTCGACCTCGGCCTTGACGTCGCCCGGGACCTTGTCCTCGTTGTCGGCGATGAACTTCTCGGTCTGGTAGACGAGCTGCTCCGCCTGGTTGCGGGTCTCGGCGGCCTCGCGGCGCTTGTGGTCCTCGTCCGCGTACTGCTCGGCCTCGCGCATCATGCGGTCGATGTCGTCCTTCGGCAGCGCGGAGCCGCCGGTGACGGTCATCCGCTGCTCCTTGCCGGTGCCGAGGTCCTTGGCACCGACGTGCATGATGCCGTTCGCGTCGATGTCGAAGGTGACCTCGATCTGCGGGACGCCACGCGGGGCCGGCGGCAGGCCGGTCAGCTCGAACATGCCGAGCTTCTTGTTGTACGCCGCGATCTCGCGCTCGCCCTGGTAGACCTGGATCTGCACGGACGGCTGGTTGTCCTCGGCCGTGGTGAAGATCTCCGAGCGCTTGGTCGGGATCGTGGTATTGCGCTCGATGAGCTTCGTCATGATGCCGCCCTTGGTCTCGATACCCAGGGACAGCGGGGTGACGTCGAGCAGCAGTACGTCCTTGACCTCGCCCTTCAGGACACCGGCCTGCAGCGCGGCGCCGATGGCGACGACCTCGTCCGGGTTCACGCCCTTGTTGGCGTCACGGCCGCCGGTGAGCTGCTTGACCAGCTCGGCGACGGCGGGCATCCGGGTCGAGCCGCCGACCAGGACCACGTGGTCGATCTCGGACAGCGCGATGCCGGCGTCCTTGATGACGTTGTTGAACGGGTTCTTGCAGCGCTCCAGCAGATCCGCGGTGAGCTGCTGGAACTGGGCCCGGGTGAGCTTCTCGTCCAGGTGCAGCGGGCCTTCGGCCGATGCCGTGATGTACGGCAGGTTGATCGAGGTCTCGGTGGACGAGGACAGCTCGATCTTCGCCTTCTCGGCGGCCTCACGGAGGCGCTGAAGCGCCATCTTGTCCTTGGAGAGGTCGACGCCGTGGCCGGCGTGGAACTGCTTCACGAGGTAGTCGACGACGCGCTGGTCCCAGTCGTCACCACCGAGGTGGTTGTCACCATTGGTGGCCTTCACCTCGACAACGCCGTCACCGATCTCGAGCAGCGACACGTCGAAGGTGCCACCACCGAGGTCGAAGACCAGGATCGTCTGGTCGTCCTTGTCCAGGCCGTACGCGAGCGCCGCGGCGGTCGGCTCATTGACGATACGCAGCACATTGAGGCCCGCGATCTCACCGGCCTCCTTGGTGGCCTGCCGCTCCGAGTCGTTGAAGTACGCCGGGACGGTGATGACCGCGTCCTGGACCTTCTCGCCCAGGTACGCCTCGGCGTCACGCTTCAGCTTCTGCAGGATGAAGGCGCTCATCTGCTGCGGGTTGAAGTCCTTGCCGTCAACGTTGATCTTCCAGTCGGTGCCCATGTGGCGCTTGACCGACCGGACGGTCCTGTCGACGTTGGTAACTGCCTGGCGCTTCGCGACCTCGCCTACCAGCACCTCGCCGTTCTTTGCGAAGGCGACGACGGACGGCGTGGTCCTGGCGCCCTCTGCGTTGGTGATGACGGTGGGCTCGCCGCCTTCTAGAACGCTGACGACGGAGTTAGTCGTGCCCAGGTCGATGCCGACCGCACGTGCCATGGTGGAGTCCTCCAACTGCCTACTTGAGTGGAACTGACTCAAGAGTGCACGATGGCGCTGCCGCTGTCAAAGGACCTGAGTGACGCAGGCTCAACTCTTCGCCCTCAGCTCGCGCATACGGTGCGTTTCCGCAGGTTGGCGCCCCGCGCCGGGGTAGCGGTTCCTCCCCCAGCTACCGCTGGGGGCGCAACCGTCGCACCGGCAGAGGAGGCGCGGAACCGGCACACCAACAGCCGGACACCCCGCCGCGCCGGTCCGGCCGGACAAACCCAGCCCGTCCGGCGTTTGAGGACAAAGCGGCAACCACGGCAGACTGGACGGAACCAGCAAGGCCCGCGCCGGGCCACCCGGCACCGCACCGCACCGGCCAGCCCGGCGAGGGCGACGCAGATCACCGGCAGGGCGGCTTCATGCACCCGGGGATCCCGGGTAATCTCAGGAAGAACACATAAGTTACTGCTTAGTAAGAACCGCTCGCAGGTCCGAGGAGCCCCAAAATGCAACTCGCCGCGATCATCGTGTCGCTGGTCCTCACCGCGGTGGGCGTTGCGCTCATCAGCCGCGCCGTCGTGCAGATCTACCAGTTCGTAAGGCTGGGTGCACCCACCCCGGAGGGGACCCGTACCGGGAATCCGGTGCAGCGCACCAAGACGCTCGCGAAAGAGTTCGTCGGCCACACCAGGATGAACCAGTGGGGCATCATCGGCGTGGCGCACTGGTTCGTGGCCGTCGGCTTCCTGACCCTCGGGCTGACGATCATCACGGCGTACGGCCAGCTGTTCAAGGCCGACTGGACGCTGCCGGTGCTGGGCGACTGGCTGCCGTACGAGCTCTACACCGAGTTCATCGCGCTGGCGACGACCATCGGCATCCTCGTACTGATCGCGATCCGGCTGATGAACCTGCCCTCCCGCGCGGGCCGCAAATCGCGGTTCGCGGGGTCGACGGCTTGGCAGGCGTACTTCGTCGAGTACGTGATCCTGGTGATCGGCGCCGCCATCCTCACCCTGCGGGGGCTGGAGGGCGCGCTGCACGGTGTGCACCACTACGATGCCGCGTACTTCGCCTCGTACCCGTTGGTGGCGGCGTTCAACGGCCTGAGCACCGGGACGCTGCAGAACCTGGTCTACCTCACCGCGATGATCAAGCTCGGGGTGACGATGACCTGGGCAATCACGGTCGGCGTCAACATCGACATGAGCATCGCCTGGCACCGCTTCCTGGCCTTCCCCAACATCTGGTTCAAGCGCGAGGAGAGCGGCGCGACCGCGCTCGGCGCGCTGCAGCCGATGACCAGCGGCGGGGTGCCGATCGACTTCGAGGATCCCGGCGAGGACGACCAGTTCGGCGTCTCGCAGATCGAACACTTCTCGTGGAAGGGCATCCTCGACTTCTCCACCTGCACCGAGTGCGGGCGCTGCCAGTCGCAGTGCCCGGCCTGGAACACCGGCAAGCCGCTCTCACCCAAGCTGCTGATCATGTCGCTGCGCGACCACGCGCACGCCAAGGCGCCGTATCTGCTGGCGGGCGGCGGCAAGGACGCCGAGGGCGAGGAGAAGGCCACAGCGGAGCAGCTCGCCGGAGTGCCCGCCGCGGCGCTCGCGGAGGCCGAGCGCCCGCTCATCGGCACTCTGGAGGAGAACGGGATCATCGACCCGGATGTCCTGTGGTCCTGCACCACATGTGGCGCCTGCGTCGAGCAGTGCCCGGTGGACATCGAGCACATCGACCACATCGTCGACATGCGCCGCTATCAGGTGATGATCGAGTCGTCGTTCCCGAGTGAGGCGGGCACGATGCTCAAGAACCTGGAGAAGAAGGGCAACCCCTGGGGCCTGCCCAAGAAGCAGCGCCTGGCGTGGGTCAAAGAGGTCGACTTCGAGGTCCCGATCGTCGGCGAGGACATCGAGGACCTCACCGAGGTCGAGTACCTCTACTGGGTCGGCTGCGCCGGCTCCCTGGAGGACCGCGCCAAGAAGACCACGAAGGCGTTCGCCGAGCTGCTGCACATCGCGGGCGTGAAGTTCGCGATCATGGGTGGCGAGGAGAACTGCACCGGTGACTCCGCCCGCCGCCTGGGCAACGAATTCCTCTTCCAGCAGCTGGGGCAGGAAAACGTCGCCATGCTGAATATGGCGTTCGGCGAGGATGACGAGGACGCGAGCACCAAGCTCCCGAAGTCCGAGAAGAAGATCGTCGCGACCTGCCCGCACTGCTTCAACACCATCGCGAACGAGTACCCGCAGCTGGGCGGCCAGTACGAAGTCATCCACCACACTCAGCTGCTCCAGAGCCTGGTCGACGATGGCAAGCTCGTCCCGATCACACCGGTCGAGGGTCTGATCACGTACCACGACCCCTGCTACCTGGGCCGCCACAACAAGATCTACACACCGCCCCGCGAGATCATCGCCAAGGTGCCGGGGCTGCGCAACGAGGAGATGCACCGCCACAAGGAGCGCGGCTTCTGCTGCGGCGCGGGCGGCGCGCGTATGTGGATGGAGGAGCGGATCGGCAAGCGCATCAACAATGAGCGCGTGGACGAGGCGCTGTCGCTCAACCCGGACATCGTCTCCACCGCCTGCCCGTTCTGCCTGGTGATGCTCTCGGACTCCGTCAACGGCAGGAAGAACGAGGGCAAGGCCAAGGAGAGCCTCAAGGTCGTCGACGTATCACAGCTGCTCCTGGAGTCGGTCAAGACCGCCTCCGTGCCGGATCCGGACCCGGAGCCCGCGGCGGCTCAGTAGCTCGGCAACAAACGGGTACGGCCTACGCGAAGGCGTAGGCCGTACCCGTTTGTTGCGGCCGTCAGCCGATGCCCTTCGCCTTGAGCAGCGCCGCGAACGTCGTCGACTCGAACAGCTTCTGCAAGTCGGCCGATTCCAGCAGCTTGCCGTTGATCTTCACGGTCGGTGTGCCCGACGCCCCGCTCGTCACGAACGCCTGCTCCGACTTCGTCACGAAGTCCCCGTACTTCTGGGTTTTCACCGCCGTGTCGAAGGCGGTACCGCGCAGCCCGCCGACCGTGCCGGCCAGCTTCAGCAGGGAGGCGTCGTTGAAGCCGTCGACCGTTTCCTCGGGCTGGTTCTCGTAGAGCACCGCGTGGTACGAGGGGAACTTGCCCTGCTCCAGGGCCGCGCGCAGTGCGTTGGCGGCCTTCTTCGAGCCGTTGCCGTGCAGATTCTGGTCGAGGAAGGAGGCGAGCGTGTACTGGATCTTGATCTTGCCGGCCTTGGCTAGCGTCGCGAGCTGTCCGGCCGCCGCCGCCTCGAAGCGCTTGCAGATGGGGCAGCGCGGGTCCTCATAAACGTGGATCACGTTCTTCACGGCCGGGTCACCCACCGTAATCGTCGTGCCGTCCGCCTCCAGACGCGCCGGCAGGGCGGCCAGCACCGCGGGATCCACCGCCGTGGCCGAAGCGGCGGACGAGGACGGCGACGCCGAGGCAGCGGAATTGGAGGACGTGGTCAACGCCCCGCACGCCGTCACGGAGAGCGTGAGCAACGTGGCGGTCGCAGCGACTGCCACAGCGCGGCCAGCAGTTCGTACAGGCATGAACCGGGTCCCTTCGGGTTGCTTGTCCAGGGAACGTTAGGGGCTCACCGTGAGAGCCGCCGCGCACCGGTCTGTGCCGTTCGAAAAAACTCTCGCGCCTCGTACGCCCCCCGCGCCACTCCAGCGGTCTGTTTTACGCCAACGCCGCCGGCGTGTCACAGCGGCGTGTCACAGCTTGGCAGCAATGGCCCCCTCCTCAGGAGGTCCATGACACGGCGCTCGGCAGGAACGGGTACGTTCGAGGACGTGGCAGGATTCAGGAACGGACGCGGACAGAACCGGGGCGCGGGTCCGCAGCAGCAATCGCAGTACCCACCGCAGCAGCCCCCGCACTACGGATACGGCCCCGCCGCCGACGGTGAGCCCGAGTACTTCGGCGCGCCCGACCCGGGGCCCGGAGCCGCCCCTTCGTACGACGACAGGCCGGGAAGCACCCGCTCCTTCGCCGTCAACGAGGCCCAGGGCCCGTACGCGCAAGGCTCCGGCAATGCCCCCGGCTCCTGGAACGGTGACGAGGACCACATCGCCACCTACCGCGCCGGCCAGGCCACCGCCCCGCCGTCCGGACCCAGGCTGCACTGGCAGGACCTGCTGCGCGGCATAGCCCTGCGCCCCGCCGCCACCTTCTGGCAGATGCGCGACTACCAGGTGTGGGCCCCGGCTCTGACCGTCACCTTCCTCTACGGGCTGCTCGCCGTCTTCGGCTTCGACACAGCCCGTGCGGATGTCCTCAACGCGACCCTGTCCAACAGCGTCCCCTGGGTCATCAGCACCGCCATCGCCGTCATCATCAGCGGCCTGATGCTCGGCGCCGTCACCAACGCGCTCGCCCGCCAGCTCGGCGGCGACGGCGCCTGGGCGCCCACCATCAGCCTCGCGATGCTGATCACCTCGCTCACCGACGCCCCCCGGCTGGTCTTCGCCATCTTCCTCGGCGGCGGCAACAGCTTCGTCCAGGTCCTCGGCTGGATCACCTGGATCGCCTGCGCCGGGCTCCTCACCTCCATGGTGAGCAAGTCCCACGACCTGCCCTGGCCGAAGGCGCTCGGCGCCGCGTCGATCCAGCTGATCGCGCTGCTGGTGCTGTTCAAGCTGCCGGTGATCTGAGCCCCTGGCGGGGTGACAGCTGCCCACCACCGCCATCTGGCGCCGCACCATGCCGCTCATGCCGCTTCCTCCGCATCAGCCATCTGTGACGGGTGATACGGAGCCGGAAGGCCTGCCGATCAGCCGCGGCAGTGAACAACACGTTTCCCGCTAGACGCCCTTGCGCACCGGCGGCAGCACGGACCACGGGAAGTTGATCCAGTCGTCCGTGCGCTTCCACACGTACTCGCACTTCAGCAGCGACTGGGTCTTCTCGTAGACGACCGCGCTGCGCACCTCCGCCACATGCCCGAGGCAGAAGTCGTGCACCAGCTTCAGCGTCTTCCCGGTATCGGCGACATCGTCGGCGATGAGCACCTTCTTCTCGGAGAAGTCGACGGCATTCGGCACCGGCGCGAGCATCACCGGCATCGGCAGGGTCGTCCCTACCCCCGTGTAGAACTCGACATTTACCAAGTGGATGTTTTTGCAGTCCAACGCGTACGCCAGCCCGCCCGCCACGAACACCCCGCCGCGCGCGATCGACAGCACGATGTCCGGCTCGAAGCCGTCGTCCACGATCGCCTGCGCCAGCTCACGGACCGCGACGCCGAACCCTTCGTACGTCAGGTTCTCCCGCTGATCCGCCATCTCAGACCTTTGTCCGGTGGAAGTTCAGATACGAACGCGAAGCCGTCGGCCCGCGCTGCCCCTGGTACCGCGACCCGTGCTTGCCCGACCCGTACGGGAACTCGGCCGCCGACGTCAGCCGGAACAGACACAGCTGCCCGATCTTCATCCCCGGCCACAGCTTGATCGGCAGGGTCGCCACATTCGACAGCTCCAGCGTCACATGCCCCGAGAACCCGGGATCGATGAACCCCGCCGTCGAGTGCGTCAGCAGCCCCAGCCGCCCCAGGCTCGACTTCCCCTCCAGCCGCGACGCGATGTCGTCCGGCAGCGAGATGACCTCGTACGTCGACGCGAGCACAAACTCGCCGGGGTGCAGGACGAACGCGTCATCCCCCTCGGGCTCCACCAGCCGCGTCAGATCCGGCTGCTCCACCGCCGGGTCGATATGCGGATACCGGTGGTTCTCGAACACCCGGAAAAACCGGTCCAGCCGGACGTCAATACTCGACGGCTGCACCATCGACGCCTCGAACGGGTCCACCCGCACCCGTCCACTGTCGATCTCGGCCCGAATGTCCTTGTCTGAGAGAAGCACGGAACGAAGGTTACGCGGACACGCGATCCCGGCCCAATCGGGCCAGGACCACGCCCCCCGCTCCTGCCTGTCCTACTACTTGTACGCCTCCCGCCCGTCCACGGGCACCGCACTCCGCAACCGCGCGCAGCGCGGGCAACGGATCAGCCGTCCCGGCCCCAGCCGGTCGGCCCCGAGATTCTGCATCGGGAACGTAGTGGTGCTGAATACATGCCCTTCGGCACAACGAACGACGGTGCGCTCCATCGCTCTCCTTCTCCCCTGTACGTCAACGACGAATGCCACATTAGGGGATGAACTACCCCGCCCCACACGCGGCACTCCGCCAACACCCGCACCAGAGAACGCCCCCCACCGTACGCCCGCCCACCCCCTCCCCGCACCCGCTTCCAACAGCAACAGAGCCCCGGGACGCATGCGCCCGGGGCCGGCCATGAGGTACAGTAAGCGGCGATGAGACGCCTTGAGGGGCGTCCTCGCGGATGTAGTTTAATGGTAGAACATGAGCTTCCCAAGCTCAGAGCGCGGGTTCGATTCCCGTCATCCGCTCCACGACAAAGGCCCAGGCCAGCGACCTGGGGCCTGCTGGTTGTCTAGACCAATTGAAGAACCCGCACCACTTCCGCACCACATCTGGCGGTCAATTGGCTCACTCGCTCACCATGAGAGACCCATCTGATGATGGTCGAAGGAAATCCGCGACGTAGAGCGCCTTCGACGAAGGAACGCCGGCTGAGAGCTGGCCTGTCTCGACAACGCGCATTGCCCTCACCGTAGTCCGCCTGCGCGATCGTCGCCCCGTTGAGTACGGGACTTGGGGGCATTCTGCCTGCGCAGAGTGTCGTGCTTCGGCCGACCGGTCGGCGCGCACGCGGGCGTCGAGCCCGGCCGCGACCTTCTTCTGCCGTTCCAGCGTGGAGTGCTGATAGATCAGCGCGGCTTTCCCCGAGGACTGGCCGGCGCGGACTATCGCGTCCTTCAGGGTGCAGCCCGGCTGGGTGACCAAGGTATTGCCGGTGTGGCGCAGATCGGAGAAACGGAAATGGTCGGGCAGTCCGGCTGCTGTGCGCGCCTTCCGCCATTCACGTCCGAACGTCGAGCGTCGGAAAGGCGCTCCGCGCTCCGCCCACGAACAGCAGCCCGGGTGGCGACACCGCGCCGCCGCGCCTTCTCAGCTGATGGTGACGACACGCGCCCAGGGCGGCGGGGTGTCCGGGACGTAGTCGGGGTTCTCTTCTTCCGCAACGCGGACGGGACGGGGGAAGAGACCGACAACGGTGCGGCAGGGCGGCTGCGCGGCGGGCCACGGCGTCTGACCGTCCGTCAGGACGACGATCACGTCCGGGCGGGGCCGGGAGCGAAGCGCCCGGGCGAAACCGGAGCGCAGATCTGTTCCCCCGCCGCCGACCAGTTCGATGTTCTCGGCGCGGCAGAGCGGGACTGCGCCCCCGGCCGCCGCGTCGCAGGAGATCACCGAGACCAGGTCACGCCGCCCGCCCACCGCCCGCGAGATCGCCACCACCTCCAGCAGCGCGCTGCCCAGCTCGGCGTCGCTCACCGACCCGGAGGTGTCGATCACGACGCAGACCCGGGGCGGCGTATGGCGCAGGCTCGGCAGCAGCACTCCGGGGACACTGGCCGAGCGCCGGGACGGACGCCGGTAGCTATGGTCCTCGCCCACCCCCGGCGCACTCGCCGCGGAGCGGATCGCCGCCCCCAGCAACCGCCGCCACGGCTGCGGTGGATGGAACGCCTCGTCGGCCCACCGGCGCCATCCCTCCGGAGCGTCGCCCGGCCGGCCCCTGATCCCCTCGGCGACCCGGAAGCGGACCGCGTCCCGCTGCTGCTTGCTCAGCCCGCGTGCCCCGTCAGGACCCAGCTCCCACGGTCGACCCTGCCCGTCGGCACCACTGCCGCAGTCCAGCCAGGCCAAGTCCCCAGTGAGCCCTGACATCGACGCCGTCCGCAGGTACTCCTCCATCAGCAGCCCGCCGGGCAGCCGCAGCAGAGATGGCAGCACCGCCCCGGCAGGCAGGGGAAGACCGTCACCGTAGATGTCGTCGTTGATCTCGAAGTCGGCGGCGATGTTCCGCCGCAACCGCGCGCCGGGCCCGTACTCCTCGTGCTCCCGCGCATACCGCTCGCCCCGCCCGTGGTGGTCCCGGAGCAGATGGGAGACCTCGTGCACCCAGACGCCCGCCAGTTCCTCCACCGGGGTGCGCGCCACGAAACCGGGGGAGACATAGCAGCGCCAGTGCGCGTCCACCGCCATCGTCGGCACCGACCGGTCCTCCACCACGTGCAGCGCGAACAGTGCGCTTGCCAGGTAGGGACGGACCTTCACCGCGTGCAGCCGAGCGGCCAGCAGTTTCTCCATGTCCAGCGGTAGTCCAGGCGGGCCGTACGGCGTGCCGGAGCCGGCCGGTGGCGTCGGCACGGTGGCCCGCACCGGGCGCGGCGGCGCGGGCCGGGCCATCGGGCGCGGCAGCGGGTGCTTCGCGCCCCCCGTCATCGGCGTACTCCCGTCGCACGCCCGGCGTCGGCCGCCGCTGCGACCCGCCCCACCGACCGGTCCGCCCGTCGGGCGAGACCGATCACCCCGACCAGCCGCTCCACCGCCGCCGGCACCTCCCAGTCGTCGCGCCGCAGCGAGGCCAGCGCCGTCGCGGGGGCGACCAGCAGGTCCGGGGCGCCGGTCTCCAGCGCCCGGACCAGCACCGCCCAGCCCGCCTCCCACCGCGCCCGCTCGGGCCGCGCCCCGACGGCGGCCACCACCGCCTCCAGCGCAGCCTGACGCAGATCGCCCCGCACCGGCAGCTCGGCGGAGGCCGGATCGGCGAGCAGCGACTCCGGGTCCGGCAGGTCCATCCGGTCCAAATGGGCGAGGAGTTCGAGCCCCGGCCCGTCCCCCACCGTGCCCCGCACCAGCAGTGCCAGCACCTCCCGGGAGACGGAGGCCGCCGTGCCGAAGGCCAGCAGGGCCAACGCAGCCTCCCAGCTCCGGGGCGAGGGCCAGGCAGCGCCGCGCCGCGTCTCCGTGCTCGGCAGCCGGTGGATCAGCGTCGGCCGGGCTTCCAGGAATCCGCAGACCGCGCGCCGGGCGAAAGCCACCGCCTCCGGCAACCGCTCCGGAACCAGCCGGGGCACCTCCGCCCGAGGCCAGACCCCGCCCAGCCCGCGCACCACCACCTCCCGGTCGTGCACCCAGTACAAATGCACGAACCGGTTGGCCAGCGGCGGGCTCAGCTCCCACCCGTCCGCCGCCGACGCGCTCGGGTTGGCCGCGGCCACGATCCGCACCTCCGGCGGCAGTTGCAGCGCACCGACCCTCCGCTCCAGGACGACCCGGAGCAGCGCGGCCTGGACGGCTGGGGTGGCGGTGGAGAGTTCGTCCAGGAAGAGCAGCCCCCGCCCGGCCCGCACGAGTTCCACGGCCCACTGCGGCGGCGCCATCGGCACCCCCTGCACTGCCGGGTCGTCGCCGACGATGGGCAGCCCGGAGAAGTCGGTCGGCTCGTGGACGCTGGCGATCACGGTCGTCAGCGGCAGGTTGAGGGATGTGGCGAGCTGCGTCAGGGCCGCGGTCTTGCCGATGCCCGGCTCGCCCCAGAGCAGCACGGGCAAGTCGGCCGCGACGGCCAGGGTGAGCGCTTCGAGTTGCTCGTCGGGGCGCGGCTCGGTGGTGGTCGTCCGCAGGAGGGCCAGGAGGTTGTCGGCGACGGCGAGTTGGGGGTCGGATCCGGATGCGCCGACGGGGGTGGGTGCGGGCGTGCCGACGGCCGGGACCGGGGAGGGCAGGAGAGTACTGGAGGTCATGGGCATCACCTTGGGTGGGATAAGGGGACGGAACGGCCCGTCCCGGATGTCGTGGGGGCGTGCGGCGCGGAATGCGCAGTGCCGGCACGGGACTTAGGTAGGTGGGGGCAGCCGGTCAGGCGGTCGCCCGGTCAGCAGGTCAGGCCAGGCCGGTGCGGGGCCGGGCCCGGCTGCTCTGCTTGAGGCGCATTGCGGGAGGCGTACGGCGGTCGAGTCGGGGGCGGTGGCCCGCCTCCGCGTGCCTCAGGTCCGAGGCCTTTCCGCCCGCTACCGCACCGGCACCGGGGTGCACGGCGACCAACCCCGAGCGGAAGAGCCCGTGGTCAATGCGATGGGCCGCAGCCGACTCCAGTTCCTCCCGCAGCGGCCCGTCGCGCAGGACCGCACCGGCACCGAGCAGCCCCTCGACTACAGCCAGCGCCCCAGCGACGTCACCATGGCCCAGCCGCTCCCGGACCGCAGGCAGTGCCTCCGGGTCACGGTGCACCTTGTCGATGGCCCGCAGGCAGGGCAGCGCGGGCCCGCCGAGCGCCACCAGCAGCTCCTCCCGTCGCAGTAGTGCCGGGTCGTGATCGATCGCTGTCAGTGTCCCGTCCCGCAGCGCTATCCGGTGGACCTCACCCCGGCACTCCACCCGGTGCGGATCACCGGGCTGGAGGGCGGGGCCGGTCGCCGGTCCCGAGCTGGACGACGCCACTGAGCCGAACGCCGCCAATGCTGTGGCGACGAGCGGATGCAGCCGATCGGTCGCGACCAGCCCGGCCCGCAGCAGCTCCAGATCCGGAAGGACCCGGGCCGCCGCCTCCGGCAGCACCGGAAGCGCCGCAACCTCCTGCGGCGGCAGCGTCTCCCGCAGCGGCCGGAACGTCGGGGCATGGCTGTCGTCGGGGGCGATGAGTTCGAGCACGGCGCGGCTCCGCGTACCGAGCCGCACGGTAAAGGCCCCGCGAGGGCGACCCTCGGACTGCAATAGCAACTCCGCCTCGGCGGCCCAACTTGCCGACGCCCACGAGTAATCGTGGACGGCGGGCCGATCTGGCAGGTCTGGAACGTCTGGCCGGGCGGGTGTGTGGGACCGGTCGGGCGGCGCCATGGACAGTGCCACGCCCGCACCGCACCGCCGCGCCAGTTCGCCGCTCCGCTCGGAATCCCAGAGATGCCGGTGCAGGTCGAGCCGGAAACGCCGGTCGGGATGCGGGTGCGGATGCGGCTGGTGCCCGGGGGCGCCGTCCCCGGACTCCTCCCACAGGGCCAGGGATATCCGCTGTCCGGCGTCCGCCCAGGCCGGCGGTGTCCGCACCACCAGCTGCAGCGGCGTGGCGCCGGAACTCCGGTAACGGGCCAGGGAGATGGTGAGGCCCGGCCGGAGCCGCCCGTCGGGGGCGATCCGGGGCATGTGCCAGCGGAGCAGATCCGGCGCCAGCCGACGCAGATCTGCACGGAGGTGGGTGACGAGATCGGTGCCGTGGCGGTCGCGCACGGCGCGCAGATCGAGATCGGCGTGGACCCGGGCTGCGGCACAGGCCCCCGCCCAGTCACCGACCGCACGCCGTGCGGTCGCAGTCTCGATCATGGACGGTGGCACGGCGTACTCACGCACGCGCTGCCACATCAACAGGTGTGCCGGAATCGTGTTCGCGAAGTGATGTGCCATCAGCACTCACCTTGCGCGAACGATTCCCCCGATCCGTACGAGGAGTAGTTCTTCATCCCCGGCATCATAAGCACCACGATGAGGATCTGTCAGGCCCTTTCGACCGCCCAGAGGAGCTGCGCCTGGCCGCCGTCCTGGAAGTCGGGCTCGGTGCGCAGCAGTGCCTGGTGCAGGCGCCGGATCAACGCCGACTGCGGGAGCCGGCGCAGTCCCAGTCCGGCCAGCAACGTGCTGCGATCGGTATCGAGGTTCGGGCCGTAGGAGCCGCGGATGTCGTTCTCTGTCCTCGCGACGGCCGCCGCCAGCGCACCGTCGTCGGTGTGCGGGTCGAGGCCGGTGTAGCCCCGCCAGCCCGGCAGTCCGATCAGCGCTTCCAGGGCCTCGTCCAGGCTGTCGGCGATCAGCCCGGCCTCTCCCTCGGAGCCGGCGTAGAGCACCGCCCCGCCCGTGCACACGAAATACGTCCCGCCCGTGTCGTCCCCCGCCACCGCCCGCAATGCCCCACCGGACGCCAGACGCACCGCTTCGCCGTGCTCTGCTCGTTGAGGTGCGATTCAAGGGCCTGGGGCTTGCCACCCCCGCCACTCATGTGCCGCCGGCCCTTAACCCGGCATGTCGCAGGGCCCGCCCTCCCTCCGCAGTCGCCGAGCGCGGGGCCGCATCGCTGCCGGGCCGGAGTCACTCGTTCGTGCAGGTGACCGCCGCATCGGTACCGCAGAACAACTGCGTGCGGCATGCTGGGTGTATGAGCAGGTACGCGACGGCGAAGCCGTACGCCGTGCCGGCGTCGCTCGCCGAGCTGGACGGGCCGACGACCGGTACCGTCACGCTGCCCCGCCACATCGACTGGGGTCCGCACTACGTCTACGACCTCGCCGACGAAGCCGACCTGCTGCTGATGTACGAGCGCGTCATCCGCGAGGCCCAGACCTCGGACGACCTGCGCACCTACCTGAACGGTCCGATGCTGCGACACCTCTGGCCGAGTCTGTTCCTGCCCGCCCCCGCCCGGGCCGCCTGGCAGGCCAGGTTCCCCGAACTGGGCACGACGGCGGCAGCCGCGTAGTGGACGAACTGCACCACCGCCTCATCCACATCGGACTGGACGCACTGGCGGAGGACTACGGATATGCCCTCGCAGGCGGCTATGCGATCCAGGCCCACCACATCGTCCAGCGCATCAGCGACGACGTGGACCTGTTCGCGCCCTTCGAGCGGGCGAAAGAAGAGATGCCGGATGCCGCCGCACGCGTCATCGCCGCCTACGAAGCTGCCGGGTACCGCGTAGAACTGGCACAGCAAGTGGACACCTGCACCCGGTTGAACATCACCGATCCAGACACCGGCACCTTCAGCAAGGTCGAGCTGGTCGCCGAGTTCCTGCACCATCCGCCGGTCGACTCCGACCTCGGCCCGGTGCGCACCCGGACGACCTGGCCGCAGGCAAGACCGGCGCCCTGTTCAGCCGCGCAGAGGTCCGCGACGCCATCGACATCGACGGACTGCTCAAGACCGGCTACAGCACCGACCGGCTGATGGAACTCGCCGCACAGAACGACCCCGGATTCGACCGGCGAATATTTGCCGACTCCCTCGCCCGTGCCCAGCGGTACAGCGACAAGCAATTCGCCGCCTACAGCCTCGACGCCAACGAAGCAGCCGCGATCCGCCAGCGATTCGCCGAATGGCACCGCCAGCTCACACAACCCGAGACCACAGCGGACGGCACCGCCGCCCGGCCGGCAGCCCCGAACCGCAGCACCCCCGCCGTCGGCAGGAACACCGCCACCGAACCCGCTTCACAACCGCCTGGCGAGCAGCAGACCCCACCTGTTCACAACGACAACCTTGACCACGGCCGAAATCCCCAAGGACGTTAGGCCGTCCTCACTCACCCCAATCGAACTTTGCAAGAACAAACGCAACGTCCCAAGGTCCAGTTCCAGGATGGGCCTGCGCCACCACCGAAGGCCGCCACAATCCGCGTGCCCTCCGCGTGCCCTAAAGGGCGGTCAACCACGGTCAATACGGGCTACACGAACAGGGACCCACGCCACTCCATACCGCAAGTTTCCGCAGGTCAAGGCAGGAGTGGCCAACCCGAGCGCCGTTGATTCCCAAGCTCAGAGCGCGGGTTCGATTCCCGTCATCCGCTCCACGGTAAAGCTCCAGGTCAGCGATCTACAGCTTGCTTATTATCTAGACCATTTTCGAGCGCCCCGCACCAGAATGCACGGGAGAGCGACCTTGGCAAGCCACTCTTTGGCCGCCACTATCCCTGAGTGACCCGTGACGATCCATACAGTGAGACACGTTGCGAGTGAGCTACGCCCGGATTTCGCCCATATTTGGTCTGTTCCTGGTGAAATCCGTCGACGATCGGGGCCGGTAAGGCCTCTCCGGTGTCCGCCGACCGGGGTCACCTCAGCCGGCGGGGGTGAGGAGTTGGGTGGCGGCGAGTTCGGCATAGAGGGTATCCGCGGTGACGAGTTCGGCGTGGGTGCCGATGGCGCGGACCCGGCCCGCGTCGATGACGATGACGCGGTCGGCCAGGGTGACGGCGGTGACGAGTTGGCCGATCGGCACCACGAGTCAGTTCTGCCTGACCGAGGTCCGAGCCGATCAAAGCTGGCTGGGCCCTGCGGTGTCGTTATCCGTTGTCGTCCAGCAAGGCTGCCGCGCCAGTGGGGTCCATGATGTTCGACCAGGCCTGCTCGGCCGGCAGTAGGTCCCGCTCAGGCAGGGCGTATTCCGGATACCAGCCGTCGCGGTCGCAGCCCGGCACATCACCGAGGATGACCACCGCCAGGTTGGGTGGCACCGAACCGGTAATCCGTACAGCGACATAAGTCTCGTGTCCGTGGTCAGCGCGCACATGGATGCCCAGAGTGAAGGTGTCGAAGTCGACGGTGTGCTCGCGCCCGTCGCGCAACGAGTCGCGGACCAGCTCGCGAATGGCGGCCCGGATACGGCGGGCGAACCGAACGCCCGCCTCGGCGCGGTACCGGACGAAATCGGCCCGATCGGGCAGCAGGTGCGCGGAGTACGTGGTGGTCTTCAGACCTTCGCGGTGGTCGGTGTTGTACCGTGCCCGGGCGGCATTGCCCTCTGTCTCCAACGTTGCGTAGAAGTCGTCACCAGAGCCGTCCTCCCGCCGCCCGCCTGCGACCAGCCAGGGCAGGTCGGCGTCGACCAAAACCGCACCACGCCACCGCTGAACTTTCACCTTGAACAGCACCTGGTCATCGATGGCGCGGATACGCTCATGCTTCGCATCGGCGTCAGCAAACTGCTCCACGGCCTTACCCACCAAGGGATGGTCGACCTCTTCCAACGGTTGCGTGACCGGAGGTACTGGCAAATCGAGGTCTTCTTGCAGGCAGCGCAGGGTGGGGCGGGCAGGACGCATCAAAGGTTCCGTCCCTTACTCGTCGATCCCGCCGACCGCGTCGATCTCTTCCGCGGTCAGCCCGGTCAGCAACATCACGTCCGACTTAAGAGACCCGTCAAGGACCTGCATCGCCTCGACCATCCCGGCGCGCAACTCCTCGCGCCGCTGTTCCAGGTAGACACGGACCGCCTCAGCGACCAAGTCCTTCTTGGTCAGACCGAGGAAGTGCGCGCCCTGGCTGATCAGCTTGTCGATCTCGGGATCCACCTTCAGCGGAGACTGTCGCGGGGCATTCGCAGCCGTTGCTGCCACACTGACCACCACCTCTCACCAGAATGGTACCCAAGTACCTCAGACTCCGCCATCGACATCTCGCTCCGTCATCCACAGACTTTCCCCACCACGTCACCGAGATCCGCGACGAGCAAGCGCTGCCCCAGACCGATGTCGCCAGGCCATGGGCACGACCCGGTCCAACGTCTCCCGCTTCGAGCGGAGGAAACTGGGACGCTCGAAACCGGCGACCATCGCCGCCTACGTCGAAGCCCTCGGCGGCACGCTCCACCTGGTCGCCGACTTCTGCGACCGCCAGATCCGCGTCAGCTCAAACCCAACAACCACACAGCGGCTCCCGCCCGGGCAGATTCCGCTAGGCCTGTCTTCCGCACGTCACTCCGGCGGGTGACGGTCGTGGGCTCGGTCGATCGGTCTTGACCTGTCGCACCTGGCTGCGAGGATCGGCGGCATGACCGACGACGATCTGATACGCCGTGTCCGCGCACGGGCCGAGGACGAAGCCCCGACGCTGCCGGTGTGTGCGAGCCCGCAGTCCCTCGCCGAAGCGGAGGAGCTGCTCGGCTTTGCGCTGCCCCCGCTGCTGGCCCGGCTGTACAGCGAGGTCGCAGGCGGCGGTTTCGGACCCGACTACAAGCTCCTGCCACTGATCGGTGAAGGCCGGACCGCAGTCACCGTCTACCGCACAGAGCGCACACGGTCCCAGACGGACCCGGTGCCGCACTGGCCGCACGGAGTGCTGCCGATCCTGGACTGGGGCTGCGCGATGTACGCCGCCGTGGACTGCCTGCAACCCGCCGCCCCCGTCCTGCTGTTCGAGCCCAACGCCATCAAGGACTGGCCGGACGCCTGGTTCCAGGACTCGCCCTCACTCGCCGGCTGGCTCACCGCCTGGCTGTCCGGCACCAGGCGCAGCTCCTCGGTGGCACCAAACTGGGCCTCGTGCTCAAGCAGTACGCGCAGCAACGGCAGGTCGGCTTCCCGCCGGTCGTACTGGGCCGCACGCAGCGCTGTCGCCCGGCGCGCCGCATCGGCCGCCACCTCGGGCCAGCGGGTACGGTCGGAGCGCATCGTGGCCAGGTCCGCCTGCCCCGGGGCGAGGACGGTCTGCCACAGCGGCGGGCGCGGCAGCCGGTCCAACAGCCCGTAGGCGCAGCCCTCATCGGCGTTCAGGAGTACGAAGTCGGGCTCGGTGCGCAGCAGTGCCTGGTGCAGGCGCCTGATCAACGCCGGCTGCGGGAGCCGGCGCAGTCCCAGTCCGGCCAGCAACGTGCTGCGATCGGTATCGAGGTCCGGGCCGTAGGAGCCACGGATGTCGTTCTCTGTCCCCGCGACAGCCGCCGCCAGCGCAACGTCGTCGGTGTGCGGGTCAAGGCCGGTGTAGTCATGCCAGCCCGGCAGTCCGATCAGCACTTCCAGGGCCTCGTCCACGCTTTCGGCGATCAGCCCAGCCTCGCCCTCGGAGCCGGCGTAGAGCACCGCCCCGCCCGAGCACACGAAGTACGTCCCGCCCGTATCGTCCCTCGCCACCGCCCGCAACGCCCCACCGGCTACCTCGACCGGCTCGAAAACACCCACCTCACCCGCCAGATCAGCTCCATCATCGAAGAATTCCGCGACGAACTACCCCGCCAACGCCCACCGCGCACCATTCCCCACTGAACCCCCGGCAAGGACCCGCCGCACAAGGTGTGCCCCGCTCTACGAGGCCAGCTCGAGCCGGGCGTTCACGCCGTACGGGTAGAGCCACGGACTCCCGTCGCCCGCTTGGAGCCACTCGATCGCGATCAGCGCGTCCGCCGCGGTCTTGCAGCGTGGATGCCGCTCGGCGAACGCCGCGACGCGGCCACGCTGCAACGGCAGCCAACTGGCGATCACCTGCGGGTCGCCGTCGTACCACCAGCTGAAATCAACCATCTCCTCCCACAACAAGTCCGTGGCCCAGCCAAACACCAAGCGGACAATGCCCGCGTCCGCCTCAGGCCCGCAGAGCGCACCGACGTGCTCCAGCCACCGCTCCAGGCCGCCCGTCGCGTTGGCGATCCCCTCAACCAGATCGGTGATCTCCCCTACTGGCTGGCCATCGGTCACAGCGATGGCCAGCAGCGCCCCGAAAGCCCGCTCGACCGCGACCCGCTCCGGCGCCGGCCAGGCCACCAACCCCGCCCCGTAACGGCCGAGACGACCCAGCTCCAGGGCCGGATCCACACCATCCTCGCCATCCGGGCCCCATGAGCGCAGCGCGCGCGGCATAAAGCGGCGCCACAGAACGGCGTACTGGTCCGCATCCCAGTGATCGACGACCTTGCGCTTGAAGTACCCGAGAAGATCGTCCGGTACGTCAGCGGGGTCACCGCCGAGAACAAGCAGCTCCGACTCCGCCATACAGTGAGTGCACCCGCTCACGGGACGATCCAGCCCGGGAGGCGACGCGAAGACCCCGTCCACCTCCGCGAGCGCGTCACGCCACATCGCGTACGGACCGGCGGCATCGAGTCCGGACATCACATAGCCTCCGACGTTCCATACGAGTTACCCGGGCACGAAGCGCCCTTGACAGCACGCAGAACCAACACCCTCAGTCCCGCTCCGCACACCGTATCGACAGACAACCTGGCTCAAGCAGAAGGACCAACGCACCCTGTGCGGGGCGTTCGGAGACCGCCCGCACCACATCCGCACCACACAGGGCGGTATCCCACGGGCAACCAGGGTCAGCACCGGTTAACCACCCCACCGCCCACCGATTGCGCCCACACCCCACCCCACCTGCAGATATGCAGAACCGAGCGCCCGACCTTCCCAAGCTCAGAGCGCGGGTTCGATTCCCGTCATCCGCTCCGCGGCAAAGGCCCAGGTCAGCGACCCGGGCCTTGCTTATTGTCTAGACCATTTTTCGGGCCGTGCCCTCCGCGTGCCCTAACTCGCGAGAATCGCATGCTCGGAGGGCCCTTTACGTGCCCGTCGAGAGCACGCGGACACCGGCACCTTCAGCAAGGTCGAGCTGGTCGCCGAGTTCCTGCACCATCCGCCGGTCGACTCCGACCTCGGCCCGGTGCTGCACCCGGACGACCTGGCCGCAGGCAAGACCGGCGCCCTGTTCAGCCGCGCAGAGGTCCGCGACGCCATCGACATCGACGGACTGCTCAAGACCGGCTACAGCACCGACCGGCTGATGGAACTCGCCGCACAGAACGACCCCGGATTCGACCGGCGAATATTTGCCGACTCCCTCGCCCGTGCCCAGCGGTACAGCGACAAGCAATTCGCCGCCTACAGCCTCGACGCCAACGAAGCAGCCGCGATCCGCCAGCGATTCGCCGAATGGCACCGCCAGCTCACACAACCCGAGACCACAGCGGACGGCACCGCCGCCCGGCCGGCAGCCCCGAACCGCAGCACCCCCGCCGTCGGCAGGAACACCGCCACCGAACCCGCTTCACAACCGCCTGGCGAGCAGCAGACCCCACCTGTTCACAACGACAACCCCGACCAGCCACCTCGAAGAAGCTCAGTCATCGACCAGGCCCACGACCTCCCGCGGGCAAAGATCGATCACGGTCCCGCTACCCGGGCAGGGGTAGGCGCACGCCGTCGCCGGCGTCACCTTCACCAGCTGGCGGGGGTGAGGAGCTCGGTGCGGTGGGCCTGTGCCCAGTCGGCGAAGGTGCGCGCCGGGCGCTTCGTGACCGCGGTGACGTCGCTGGTCGGCTCGGGGCTCCACGGTTCCAGGGTGGAGCGGAATTGCTCGATGATGGCGCTCGCGAGATCCTCGGGCATGCCGTAGGACACCATCTGCGCGACCGAGCCGGCCGGGTCGGCCTCGGCGTAGCGAAGGTCGCGGCCCAGCACCTTGCTGAGGATGGCGACCTGGTCGGCGGGGCTGAGCGGATCGGGGCCGGTGAGCTCGTAGATCCGGTGGTCGTGGCCGTCCTGGGTGAGGCAGGCCGCGGTGACCGCCGCGATGTCCGCCGGGTCGACGACGGCGGCCCGGCCGACGGCGAACGGGGCGTACACGACCTGGTCGCCCGCGATCATTCCCGCCCAGTTGAGCGCGTTGGACATGAACGCGGTAGGCCGCAGGAACGTCCATCCGATGCCGCTGTCGCAGATCGCCTCCTCGCCGGCCCGGTGCAAAGTGGTGATCGGGTCGGTGGCGCCGTGCGCGACGTTGCGCACGGACAGCTTGACGATCCGTTCGACGCCCGCTCGCTGCGCCGCGGCGATGAGCCGCTGGCCGTGTGCGGCGATGTTGAGCCCTTCGCTCAGCGAGAACACCGCGCGTACGCCGTCCAGCGCGGGTGCCAGATCGCCGTCACCGAGATCGGCCACGACCTTCTCGATGCCTTCGGGGAAAACCGCGCCGGGATTGCGGGTGAGGACCCGAATGTGGTCCGCGTGGGCGGGGAGGAGCGCTTTGACGACTTCCGAACCGATAGTGCCGGTGGCTCCGGTGATCAAAATCATGAGTTCTGGTCCTTTGCTTGAGATTGCGTTTTGGGGTGGGTTGGGAGTGGGCGCAGCTCCCGCGGGCCGGGCTCCGCGCCGCGATGACACGGTGGGCCAGCTGACCTCGTTTGGTGTCTATGAGCACCAGATCAGCTGTAGTGCAAGGCCTGCGGCGACCGGAACGGCTGCGGCATTGGTGCCGGTTGCCGGTGCGGGCTCGTGCCTGGCATCCGGCCCAAGCCCGACAGCGACGCGAATGTAAATCGCTGGAGGCGCGAGGTTCGGAAACCGTGTTCGCGCCGAAAGTTTCGACCACAGCAGTTCGTCCTCACCTGCGTGGTGGTGATGCGGCATATCGTGAACTTTGCGGGCATGGCTGGCCACTGCGTTCATGGCGATGATCCTTCCGGTAGGTGTTCCGGGATTTCGGACCCATCGAAGCCGAGGTCGCCGACTGCGCCGAGAAAGAAATTGCGGGAGGCCACACACCACTGCGCCATGGCCCTGATCGGTGGACAGACCGGTCCAGACGCGGATGCCGATCCACGTACGTGAGGCACACCGCTGCACGATTAAC
Source organism: Actinacidiphila oryziradicis (assembly GCF_005047355.1). Classification (GTDB taxonomy): domain Bacteria; phylum Actinomycetota; class Actinomycetes; order Streptomycetales; family Streptomycetaceae; genus Actinacidiphila; species Actinacidiphila oryziradicis. Next base: position 140,305 of record NZ_SUMC01000009.1, on the reverse strand, counting down.
GCGGCGACATGTTCGACGTCGTCGGCGGGAAGATCCGCGGTCAATGGCCAGACCGGAACTACGTCATTGGAAGCGACCTTGGTGGTAGCGCGGGTCTGCGTGCGGCATCCACCCGGAGCCGGACCCTCGCAGGCTTGCGCCGGCGGCGTCGTGTCGTGCGGCGACGGGTCCGGCTCGTCTGGGCACGTGCATCGTGACAACCACCCGCCCATCGCCGAAATCGTCAGGATCAATGATGATAATAGTCAATGAGACTGACTTCGTCAAGGCGGAGTCGGAGCCTGCTGGTGCTTGCCGGAGGGGGTGGCCCGGGCGGGGTGGGAGTCGGGGCTGGACGGCTCGGGGTGGCCGGGGCTAGTGCGCGTAGGGGTCGGTGATCTCGCGGAGTTGGTCCAGGATCTGGTGCAGCAGCGTGAAGTTGCGGGTGCCCAGGTACGCCTTCCACTCCGCGAGGATCTCGTCGAGTGTCGCCGCGGCGACCTCGACCGCCCGGCGGCCGCGTTCCTCGATCACGATCAGCCGGGCACGGCCGTCGGTCGGGTCGGGGACCCGGCGGACGTAGCCCAGGCGTTCGAGCTGGCCGACCATCACGCCGACGCTTTGCTTGGTCACCTGTGCCTGGTCAGCGAGATCTGTGAGGCGTGAACCGTCCGGGGCGACGCGTTGGAACACCCGGCACTGCGTGAGGGTCCAGTCGTCGAACCCAGCCTCCCGGAGAGCCCGGAACATCCGGTCCTCGGTGTACCAGTACGGGATGAACAACAACACCCCTAGATTCACCCGCTGCTCGTCATCCATGCCGCTCTCGACCCCATTACCCATCCGATCCCACGAGCTCCACGCCCTACACCAACACTGCCGAGCCGGATTGCCGCCAACCCGACCGCGGCAGCGCATACACAGCGCCGCGCGCTGCGTTCCGCGCACACCATCCACCCTCAGGTGACCTCACACCGGTTCCGTTGCCTCGGTGTACAGTAGTAAGCGTACCTGACTAGTATTGCGGTTAGAGGGGTCGAATGACACGGCCGTCGACAAGCACGCAACGTCGCGGTGCGCCCCGAGGACTGCTCACATCCAGGGAAGACAACAGAGAGAAATGGTGAGCGCTATGACATCGACATCAAGCCTGGCGGGCAAGCAAGCCCTGGCCACCGGAGGCAGCAGCGGAACCGCCGCCATGAACAGCGATGTCCTGGGCGCCCCCATCGCCTACCAGGACATGTCGGTGGCTGACTACACCGCCACCCTGACCGGTGCGGGACTGCCCCCGCAGATGGCCGCCGAAGTGGCCGACGCCGATGCCGGCTTGGCCCGCAGAGAGCTGTTCAACGACAGCGACGACCTGGTGAAGGGCATCGGCCGGCCGGCAACCACGGCGCACGAAGCAGTCCGGAACACCGCCGCCACCATCGAGGAGTCACGGTGAGCACCTCCGGACCGGGCGTCGACACCCACGAGATGGTGCTGATCCACCGCGTCATCCGGCGTGAGTTCGGCCAGCTCCCCCGGCTGCTGCGCACCGCGGCCCATGACCGTGCGCGATCCAAGATCGTCGGCGCGCACGCCCGGGAGATGCTGAACTTCCTGCACACGCACCACACCGGCGAGGACGAGCTGCTCTTCCCCCTGCTGCGCGAACGGACCGCGCTCGAGCCGGAGTTGATGGACCGGATGGACGCCCAGCACGCGCAGGTCGACGCCGCCGTCACAGCCATTGACGCAGAGCTGCCGGCCTGGACCGCGAACGCGGACGCCGCCGCCGGCGAGCGGATGGCGGCCGTCATCGACGCCATGATGCCGACCCTGATCGACCACCTGGCCGAGGAGGAGCAGAAGATACTCCCGATCGCGTCCGCCACGGTGACGCAAAGCGAATGGGACGCGCTCGGCAAGCACGGCATGAGCGCGATTCCGCTCACGCGGCGGCTGATCATCCTCGGCCACATCACCGAGGAAACCGACAATGCAGAACGGCAGAGGTTCCTGCAGGTCGTGCCCGCCCCGGTTCGGCTGGTCTACAAGCTGATCGGCCGGCGCCAGTTCACCCGCGAAACCGCCGTGATCCGCGGCTGACCCATCCCGCAACCCGATCTCGGGAGGCTGCGCCGACACGGAAACAACCGGCACCGACCCAGGACCGGTCACCCCCACCGGTCCCTCCACTAAAGCCACCACAACGCCAACGATCAAAGCTGTGCAATGAGGAGAAACAAGTAATGACCAGGATCCTGATGGCCACTTCGCCAATATATGGGCATTTTGCTCCATTAAAGATAGTAGCAGATCATCTAAGCAAATACGGGTACGATGTGACGCTGCTGAGTCACGAGAGCTTCCGAGTATCCGCAGGAGCGAATCTGCAGTTCAGGGGGTTCACGGGTGAAGCGGACGTGGACCTGGAGGCGCTTACTGCATCACCGGAGCGGCTGGCTCTGCCTGCGGGACCCGCGCAGTTCGCGTGGGACATGCGCAATATCTTTGTGAAGGTAATAGCCGGTCAGCACCGCGACGTACAGCACGCTCTCGAAGAGGCCGGGGACGAACCGGTGGTCCTGATCCATGAGACCGGATTCTTCGGTGCGGTGCCGTCTCTCATGGGTGCTCCGGGGCCGCGTGCTGTAGCCGCAGTGGGGCTCGGGCCGGTGTCCTTCACGCTGGCAAGTGCGGACACGGCTCCCTTCGGAATGGGAGTACCCCCGGACAGCAGTGAAGAGGGAAGGGCCCGTAACCAGGAGGCCTACGCTGCCATGGGGCAGCTCATGGGCCCGGCTCAGGAACTCTTCGAACAGACTCTTGCGGAGTTCGGAGTCACGCAGGGACCTGTTCCGTTCTTCCTGGACTCCACTGTCTTGAAGGCGGACCGCTTCCTTCAGTTGTCGGTGGAAGAGCTGAGTTACCGGCGCAGCGACACTCCCTCCCATGTGAAGTTCGTGGGCACACTCCCGCCGGCCGCTCCTAGTGGTGATCTTCCTACCTGGTGGCAGGACGTCATCAGCGCCGAGCGAGTTGTCGTGGTCACGCAGGGAACGGTCGCCAACCAGAGCTTCACTGACCTGATCGAGCCGACGCTTCAGGCACTGGCCGGCTTCCCCGGTCTGGTCGTGGCGGCCACGGGGCGCCCTGGTGAGATAGGCGACGTGCCGGCGAACGTGAGGGTCGCGGAGTTCGTGCCGTTCGACGACCTCCTGCCGCACGCCGACGTGCTGGTCACCAACGGAGGTTTCGGGGCCGTGCAGCAGGCTCTGCGTCACGGAGTCCCGATGGTGGCAGCGGGCCTGACCGAGGAGAAGAAGGAAAACAACGTCCGCCTTGCCGCTACCGGTGCGGCCATCGACCTGGCCACGGACCGTCCGACAGCCGCCGACGTCCGCCAGGCGGTCGACAGCATTCTGAACACCGGTTCCTACAAGGAGAACGCACAGCGCCTGGCCGCAGAGTACGCGAAACACAACGCGCTGGAGGAGATAGAGAAGGCGATCAGCGAGCTCGCCGGCTCTTGAGAGGCAAGAGCACTTTCGTGGCTAGGAATCCTTCACCCGGCGCTGAGGCGAACAGCTCCGATGCGTAGGGGATCTCGAGTCGGGTGGCTACGTCCACCAGTGGTATCAGCAAGGCCGCCGCAATCAAAATGAGCAAGCGCGGTGCCGTGACGACCCCGAGATCGTCGCGGCTCACCGCGACTCGTTTTCGATCATGGCCGGCACCGCGACGGAGCGCGCCGGGGAACTCGGCGCCGAGGCCGGTGATGTGCCGCTGCTGGCCTGGGCTGCCGCACACGGACTCGTCCTGCTGGTACACGGCGGCGCACTGCAGTCCCTCACCGGCCTCGCCACCCCCGACGAAGCAAGCGCACTAGCCCACCGCCTCGCCGACACCTTCACCAAGCGCATCGGAACAAGCACCTGATGCCACCCGTTGGGCGGTAAAGGCCCGGTCCTGCCCCAGGCGCTGTACCCATCCGTGCCCGGTGCGCGTCGGGCACGGAACGCGCGCTGACGCGGGCGGCGCGTTCCAGTCGTCGGCGAGGACGCCGCCGACCCCTGCCTGCGCATCCACGCACGAAACCTCGACGTCCGGAGAAGAAAGACCAGGCCGCCAACCGGAAGTAGTAGGGGGGCCGGCTGAAAGCTTCCCCCTCGGACAGAGCGCTGACCAGCTGGACGAGTGTCGCCCGTCGCCGAGGGGCCCTCCCATGGTTTACGGAATGAGTGCCAGCTTGCCGCCACCCGGATGTCGCTGGGCCAGGAAGTTCAACGCTGCGGCAGCCTCAGCCAGCGGATACGTACGCGCGATCGGTACGACGAGTTTCCCTTCCGCTGCCAGGTCGATCAGGCGTCCGCGAGCTGCCCGCTCAGGGGCCCGCACGTAGGTGCTGGTCATCATCTCCATGTCCTCGGTGAATCCGCGCGGGTACGCGGCGATCGTCATGATCCGGCGGCGATTTGACACCAGGGCGAACGAGACATCCAACGCCTCGTCGGTGCCGACGCAGTCCAATGCGACCTGGACGCCGTCCGGGGTGAGTTCCCGGACCCGCTGCTCCAGGCCCTCTCCGTATTCGACCGGCTCGCCACGGAAGCTTCCGACCAGCTCGAAGTTCGCCTTGCTGCATGTGCCGATGACCCGAGCACCCAGCATGGCGGCCTGTTGCAGGACGCTCACACCGGTGGCGCCGGACGCACCGTGGACGAGGACGACGTCGCCTGCTGTCACCTCGGTGACACGCAGCAGCTTCGTAGCCGTCGTTGCCGCAAGCAGCAAGTTCGCTGCCGCCGGGAAACTCAGCGAATCGGGCTTGCGGTACACGTCCCCGGCACGCACGTTGATTCTCGCGGCGTAGCCGCCAACGACAGGGAAAGCCAAAACCGGGTCACCGACCATGACCTGGCCCGAGGCGATCGCGGTGTCCGAACCAATCGCGGAGATGACACCGGAGACCTCGTGGCCAACCGGATGAGCCGGCAGCAACGTGGAGTTGGAGAGCGTCCCGGTGACGGCGAGGAAGTCGCTCATGTTCACGCCTGCGGCGCGGACATCGATGGTCACCTCACCTGCGCCGGGCGGCGGAATTTCCACATCGACCGGTTCCAGGACCTCGGGCAGACCGAATTTCGGCGCGATCATCTTTACGCTCATGGCCGGGAACCTAGGTCTGCGTCCGGCCCGGGCACCATAAGATTTGCTGATCTGTCAAAGTAGGACGTCATGAACAGCGGAGCGAGCGACCCACCGCGTGGCCCCGGCCCGGGCAAGGCCGACATCGGCCCGCGCCTGCGAGCGAGGCGCCACGCGCGGGGAGTGACCCTGGCAGACCTGTCGCAGGACACGGGGATCTCCATCACCACGCTTTCGCGGTTTGAGACCGGCCACCGCCGTCCCAACCTGGACCAGGCGCTGTCCCTCGCTCGCGCTCACCGGGTCAGCCTCGACGAGCTCGTGGGCTCCGGGCGCGGCGGAGAGCCCACGGTGGGCCTGCGCCTCATCAGCCGCCGCGGGATGACGCTGGTGCGGCTGACCGACCGCCCGGGCGGCCTCCAGGCGTACAAGATCCGTGTCCCGGTGATTCGGCTCGAAGACGATATGAGCCTGAACCAGCATCAGGAACACGACAGCACGGCGGAGCAGCCATGGCTCCAAGCCCACGCGGGGCACAACTGGCTATGTGTACTCTCCGGGCGACTGCGACTCCTGCTCGAAGGGCACGAGTTGATCCTCGCTCCCGGCGAAGTGGCCGAATACGACGCTCGCACACCGCACTGGTACGCCGCAGCCGGCCCGGGGCCCGCGGAGATACTCGCCGTCTTCGGCGCCCAAGGCGAAAGCCTTCGCCAACGCGCACGCACAAGAAGTCGTCTCATTTGATGAGTCTGCGGTAGCAGATGAGGGTGCAGGCGATGCTGGTGAAGGCCAGGAAGTGCCCGGCTTCGCGTTCGTAGCGCCGACGCGGGCGGCGGCAGCCGGCAAGCCAGGCCATGGTGCGTTCGACGGTCCAGCGGCGACGGCTCAGCCGTGGGAGGACTCGATCCACCACCCGCGCCGAGTTCGTCCAGGACCAGGACGAAGCAGGCGCAGTACCTGCTGGTCGTCAAGAGCAGCCAGCCGCAGCTGCACACGGCGCTGAGGGCCCTGCCTTGGAAGGAGGCGACCGCCCGCGGCTACGACCGCGAGGTCGGACACGGGCGGCGCGAGACGCGCTCGGAGCGCACACTGACGGTCACCAGCTGGGCCGGGACTTCCCGCACGTGGTCCAGGCAGCGAAGATCCTTCGGCATCGCACCGACCTGAAGACCGGCAAGGCCACCCGGCACACCGTCCACGTGATCACCGACATGACGGCGCGTGAAGTATCCCCGCAGCTCATCGGCCGTCTCGCCAGATCACAGCGGGGCATCGAGGCCGTGCACCACGTGAGAGACAGGACGCTTCGAGGTCCGGACCGGACACGGCCCGGAAAACATGGCCACGCTTCGAAACTTCGCGATCAACACCCTGCGGGACACCGGCCACCACAGCACCGCTGCCGGACTGCCGGAGGCCTCCTACACGCCGTTCACCCGCCCGCTGGACCTGCTCGCGCCGACCTTGACCTGCGACGCAACATGATCACTCGGACTGTGAATCAGCCCTGGATATAAGACGCGTCCGGGAAGAGGAGGAACGCGACCACGGCGGCGATTTCATCAGGTTGGCCCAATCGGCCGAGTGCGCTCATTGAGCTTCTTCGAGGTGGCCACCGATCGGGTGATGGCTCGTGACGCGCAACGAGCGAGGCCCCCGGGCTGTTGATCGAGATGTCTGATGTCTCGATCACGCAGCTCGGGGGCCTCGTTGGTCATCTATCCTGCCGCACTCGACCTACCTCATGCGCTCGTGGAATGGGTTGCCATACTGATCGTCACCCGTGAGCGCGACCGGCGGTGCAAGCTCCGCCCGTCGCAACGCGCGATGGTGGCACTGGTGTACCTGCGTGAACACATCACCCTGGCGAAGATCGCTGCCGGGTTCGGGATCAGCGAGTCCACCGCCCACGCCTACACCAGCGCGGTCATCGGTCTGCTCGCCGAACGAGCGCCGGGCCTGCTGAAGGTCCTGCGCGAGGCAGATCCCGGCTTCGTCCTACTGGACGGCACCCTCGCCGAGTGCGACCGGGTCGGCGACGGACGGACCGACTACTCCCACAAGCACCGTCGGCATGGGGTGAACGTGCAGGTGGTCACCGATCCGGAGGGCCGGCTGCTGTGGCTCTCACCCGCGCTGCCGGGCCGTGCGCACGACCTGACCGCCGCCCGCACCCACCGGATCATCCGCATCTGCGAGCGCCAGGGCGTCCCCGTCCTGGCCGATCTCGCCTATCAAGGCGGTGGCCCCTGGGTGAGCACCGGCATCAAACACAGGCCCCTGCAGGAGCTCACCACCACCGAGAAGACCCTCAACCGGACCCTGGCCGCGGCACGGGCACCGGTCGAACGCGGAGTCACCCGCCTGAAGTCCTGGCGGATCTTCCGCAGATCCCGATGCAGCCCAGACCGCATGACGTCAATCGCCAAAGCCGTCCTCACCCTGGAGAGGCAACGCTGTCACTGAACAGCGCGAAAGCCCGGGACAGGGGCACATCGACGCCCAGAGAGGCGACCTGCGGGCGGACTTGCTGTCCCCGTTCCATATCCGAAGCGTACTCCGCGCTTCAAAAGTCGTGTTTATGGTTGGACCGCGTGGACCACGTGGCCCGCGTGGCCCGCGTCGGTGACCTATTTGGTGTCGGCGACGACGACGGTCCGGCGGATGAAGGTGCCTTCCACGGCGGAGCGGAGGAGGAAGTCAGCGACGTTTGCGCGAGAGGTCCAGGGGAAGATCGGCAATTTCGTGACATCCTCGAGCGCGACCTCGGAGTAGCGGGTGCCACTTCGGTCGTTCAACGGTCCGGGGTATTCGACGGTCCATTTCAGATCGCTGGCCCTCAAGAGCACTTCCGACGCGGCTTTGTCTTCGTACTTTTTCCGAAGCATGGTGCGGGAAATGGCGTGCACGAGGAATGAGGTTTTAGCGAGAGAGTCGCCGACTCCGAACGCCGACACGATGACGAATCGATCAACCCCTGATGTTTTCGCGGAGGCGATGACTGCACGGACGGTGTCGGTGACCAGCGTTGGGGCTTCGCGGGCGCTTTTCGATCCGATCGTGCTGATGACCGCGTCGTGGCCTCGGGCTGCCGCCGCGATCACGGCGGCGTCGGTGGCGTCGCCGCTGACGATTTGAGCGCGCGGGTCGACGGTGGCGTCGGGCCTCCGAACGAGGGCGCTGACCTGGTGTCCCTGGTCGAGTGCCTTTTTGACGAAGAGGACCCCGGTGCGACCGGTTGCTCCTAGGACAAGAAACCTCATGGCACTTCGCTCTCTACCGAAGGATGAATCGACCCTCGTCAGCCCGCTACTGGGTGGCGGCGTGCCATGCGCGGCGAGGGCCCGACTGTCAACTTTAGTCAGGAAACCTGGCTAACGTCAAGGCGGTGTCGGAGCCTGCTGGTGCTTGTCGGAGGGGGTGGCCCGGGCGGGGTGGGAGTCGGGGCTGGACGGCTCGGGGTGGCCGGGGCTAGTGCGCGTAGGGGTCGGTGATCTCGCGGAGTTGGTCCAGGATCTGGTGCAGCAGCGTGAAGTTGCGGGTGCCCAGGTACGCCTTCCACTCCGCGAGGATCTCGTCGAGTGTCGCCGCGGCGACCTCGACCGCCCGGCGGCCGCGTTCCTCGATCACGATCAGCCGGGCGCGGCCGTCGGTGGGGTCGGGGACCCGGCGGACGTAGCCCAGGCGTTCGAGCTGGTCGACCAGTACGCCGGCGCTCTGCTTGGTCATCTGTGCCTGGTCAGCGAGGTCTGTGAGGCGTGAACCGTCCGGGGCGATGCGTTGGAACACCCGGCACTGGGCGAGGGTCCAGTCGTCGAACCCAGCCTCCTGGAGAGCCCGGAACATCCGGTCCTCGCTGTAGCGGTACGGGATGAACAACAACACCCCTAGATTCGCCCGCTGCTCTTCATCCATGCCGCTCTCGACTCCATCGCTCACCTGATAGCACGAGGTCACACCCTACGCCAACGCTGCCGAGCCAGGTCGCCGCCAACCCGACCGCGGCGGTGCGTGGCCAGCGCTGGGCGCGCTGCGTTCCGCGCGCACCATCCGCTCCCCAGTGACCTCGCATCCGTGCCGTTGCCACGGTATACAGTAGTAAGCTTGCCTGACTAATGTGCAACGAGAGGGTTGAACGACACGGCCGTCGACAAGCACGCAACACCGAGGTGCGCCCCCCGAGGGCTGCTCACAGAAGACAGCAGAGAGAAATGGTGAGCACTATGACGACGACATCAAGCCTGCCGGGCAAGCGGGTCCCGTGGTCGCCGGAGGTAGCAGCGGATTCGGCGCCGCGATCGTGCGGCGGCTCGCCTCCCAGGGCGCCACCGTCGCAACTGCTGCAGTTCCTCCGTGGGCCGACCGCTGCGCCCGGCCATATTCTGCAGATCCAGGTAAGTGCGGCCGGCTTCGGTGGCACGCGTGGGGCGGGGGGTCACAGCAATATCTCCAGGGTGGTGCGCAGGGGCGCGGCGGCCTGCGGAAAATGCTTGGCCATCGCCATGAGCGTCGCGGGGCGGCTGCCCCGGCGGCGCAGCCAGGCGCGCAGCGCCTCCACTGCGATTTCCGATCCCTCGCGGTGACGCAGTCGGAAGGCATCGATAATGCAGCGTTCGGCGCTGTAGATGCCGATCTGCTCGCTCGGGCCCACGGGCAGCGGTTCGCGCCCGATGGAGAATGTCTCGCGGGCGAAGTGGTGCCAGGCGACCGGTGCGGCCAGACGGGGTGCACGGCGGCCGCGCGGGACAGCGATATCGATGGCCGGAGGGATCTGGTCGGTGAGGCCGTGCCGGGCCAGCGCCGAGACCAGGCACAGTGTGCCGTCCGGGACGCGGTGGGCAACCTCGATCAGATCGCGGTCCACCATCGGATCGGCATCCGCCCGCCGGTAGAGTCCTCGGCTGACCAACTCGACCTGGCCTTCCTCCAACAGACGGCGCAGCCGACGGTCGGACACACCCAGGCGGCGAGCCTCGGAGTATCTGAACGTCTCGGGCAAGCCAGGTGGGTCGGTGACGCCGATGACCGCGTGCCTCCTCACCACCATCGAAGGGAAATGCTTACACCTGGGCTATACCTGTGCGCGTAAACCTCCGCAGCCAATTCCCCGGCTTCACCTGATCGAGGGCGGATCGAAGGCTCATGCCGTCACACCACCACAGACACCAGCACGAGACGACGCCTACAGGGCGTCCTCAGAGGGCGAGCCCAGCTCGGCTGCCCTGCAAGCCAATGCCACATCCGCACACGACATCCAAATGGCGCGCGTGCCAGATCTGTGCCAGATGGAGCGGGGCGCCTCGGTCGACAACGGTCAACCGGGAGGTCGCCAAGCCGCGAACGATCTGACATCTCCGCAGGCCAGGCAGCTGATCCGCCACAAAGAACCGGTGCTTCCCAAGCTCAGAGCGCGGGTTCGATTCCCGTCATCCGCTCCACGGTAAAGCTCCAGGTCAGCGACTTGGGGTTTGCTTGTTGTCTAGTCCAATTTCGGCACCTCGCACCACTTGCGCACCGCTTGGGGTCGGAAAACGGTCCGACTGGGCACCACATTTCACCATCTCGCACACTCACTCGATTAACGTTTCGAATCTTGAGACGCATTTTGTGTGACCTGCGCCACTGGATTCGGGTCTGCCCGCGATGGATCCCACCCCGCGACGACCCGCTTCCCGCCTTCAAGGTGGCTGACACTCCATCAAATACCCTGCTGAGCAGGGAACTTAGCCGACAGGCCGCCGATGCAAGGACGTGGATCCGCCGCCCGGCGCGGCACCTCGCCTCCTGGAACGCCCTCGGGCGAGGGACCACACGGCACGGCAGCATGTCGGCCCTCACCCGAGGTCGCCGGAGGCGGGTCAGGCCAATCGAGTGCACCGCTGGAGGGGGACGTGGGCGCTGCTCATGTACAGCGTGCGGTCGTCGGCGCTGAAGGCGAGGGAGTCGATCATCTCGCCGGGGGTCGGCAGGGGCCGCCGAGCGGTTGTCGGGTCGTCGTGTCTCACAGTTGGAGCGAGCCCCCGTCGCCACCGACCGCGAGGGTGCGGCCGTCGGGGCTCAGGGCGAGGGCGGTGACCTGCTCCTGGGCTGCGGTCTGGGGGTGGGCCGGTGACGGCGAGGTGTGTCCCGTGCGCTAGGGTGACGCGTTCATGTCGTGCACCTAGGGGGGTCTGATGCGGCGAACCACAGCGGCCGCGGGCGTCGTTACCGTACTCGTGCCGCTTCTCCTGGCCGGCGCTTCAACGGCGTCGGCCGCAGCCAAAGGCTCACTCACCGTCAGGACGCTGGACCGGAGCGGCAAGCCGGTCTACGCCCAGGTGGCGGTCTACAACACGAAGACGTACGACTTCCGCTACATCGACAGCAACAAGAAGGCGTCGCTGCCCAACGGCAGTTACGAGCTCGCCACGTCCTTCGTCGGCGGCAACAGCGAGGATGGCGTCGTCGGCGGCCACAGTGTGAAGGTCTCCGGGGCCACGACGACCGCGTTCGACGCCCGGAAGGGCCGTGCGGTCAAGGTCTCGCTCAGTCCCAACCCGGGCAGCGGATACGACCACACGGTCAGCGCGGCCGTCTGCGCCACCGACAACAGCCCCGCGACCATGAGCATTTCGGCCGAGGCGGGCGACCTGTACGCCATCCCGAACAGCAGCAAGGCGTACGAGCTGTCCTACGGCACCACGTACGAACCGCAGTCGACGACCGGCGGGGACTTCTGGCTGGCGTCCGCCACGCACCGGAGCGGCGTGCCGTCCGGGGTGTCCTCGACACTCAGGAAGTCAGGGCTGACCACCCTCAAGGTGTCCGCCCGCTCCGGCCCCGACAGCGGGCAGGCGATGTTCTCGTTCAACGGCGAGCCGACGAGCGGCTACGACTGCTCGTCGTCCATGGACATCCTCGACTTCCAGCGTGACCTGCCCAACTCCTTCAGCGTCCACGTCCAGGCCGGCCAGTGGGAGGTGGGCCAGGAGGGCCACGACTTCATCTACGACGGGTTCCGCAAGTACGCGGCCGGCAAGACCACCTCGCTGACCCTCGGCCACGCGGTCTGGGGGCCTGGCGGGCAGCTGCCGTACACCTGGTACCACCAGCTGTACTTCGGGAACGACACCCCGTTCGCCGACCCCGAGTTCACGGCGGGCGGGGTCCTGGCCTCCGGCACCGTGAAGCTGACCCACGCGGGCAAGACGCTCTACTCGCACAAGTACAGCCCCTCGCACCAGATCGACGCGCAGCCGCGGATCCCGGGGTCGGGCTGGTACACGGTCACTGAAACCGGTCACCGCAGCCATCTGCCGTCCGGCTCGCTGTCGACCTCCTCCAGCCTCTCCCTGCACTTCTACGCCGACGCCGGCAAGAACCAGCAGATCCGGGACTACATCACCCGGTTCTGGCCCGAGGCGCTGAACTCCAGGAACCAGGCGGCTGCCGGGTCGACCACGACCGTCGACCTGGGCATGCAACGCCTCGGCACGGACGACAGCACGATCGGCCGGCTGTCGGACAGCGTGAAGTCCGTACGTGCCTGGTACACCACCGACAACGGCTCCACCTGGCACGCCATCACCGCGAAGCTGTCCGGCGCCAGGTGGACCATCACCGTCCACAACCCGGCCTCCGGCCGCGTCGGCCTGCGCTCGACGGTCACCGACACCCACGGCGACAGCTCGACGACCACGGTATACAACGCGTACGCCGTGGGCTGAGGGCCGGCAGAGCTGCCACCGCCGCACCGGCGGCCCGCCCGAGGGATCTCCCCGGACGGGCCGCCGGCCGACGATTGCGGTACAGCGGAGAAGTCGCGCGCCAGTGGTTGCGCTCGATGTCGGCGAGGGGACGGTGAGTGGTCCGGCCGCCTTGCCGGTCAGCTGCAGCGCGCATGCGGAGAGGCGCTCCGAGGGAGCCGCTTCCGGAGCCGTCAGAGGGTCACCGTTCAGACGACGCCGACATACGTGGTCGTCGGGGCTCACCTGGTCTACACACTGGCGGCGACGTCCCGGTGGAGTTATCGCTCCGCCCGCTCGTCGGAGCGGCCATTGGCCACAGGGCTGTGGATAGCCACTGCCGCGCTGACCGCCATGATGGTGGCCAGCGCGGCGCGCGTTGGGTTCGATGTGGTCCGCTGGCGTGACGAAACCGTCCCATCGGCGCTGAGCCAGGCCGGGGGGCGTACTAACCACAACAGTTCGAGTTCTGCAAGGTTCCTCCGCGGCAGGCTTCATCACTGGGTGCGGGGTGCGTTGCGGACCCAGCGATGCCTCGGAGGAAGCGCGGTGCCAGGAGGGACGAACGAGTGTCCCCCCACCGGAAGAGGGGAGATGACAGGGCGGCTCGTGATCTCCTCGAACCAGGCGGCGGCGATCCGGCCGAGGTGTTCGGGAGGTCCGGCGGCATAGAGCGGTTCCACGTCCCTGATTGGTTCCGGACTCTGGTAGTTCTGGCTGTGCCGCTCGCTGCAGAAGAGCCTGTCACCTATGACAGTCGCGCCCAGCGTCCTGAAGATCAGGTTTTTCTCCAGATCGAGCAGGTCTGCGATCAGAGTGAGGACCTCTTCTCCTCGGGCCAACGCCTCGCAAACCACGGACTACAGCGGTCAAACAGCGCGGTCGCCAAGGCATGCCGTGGAGGGCGCTTTCGCAGCTCAGGGGCATGATCCGGCCCTGGATAACCTCGGCATCGCCACCCTGATCATCGTGACCAGCATTCCCGCGTCCGGACAGCAGGCCCTGTTCAACAAGCTGACCGCGCTGGGCACCAACATGCTCCAGGTCACCTATGACGCGAACGCCCTGCCCTCGGTGGTCCTGCCCCCGCAGTCGGTGGCCATGGTCGCCCGGATCGGGCCGGTCACGGTTGCCAGCGCGGTGCCGACGGCCCCAACGAGGCGTGCGCCGGGTGATGCCTTGCCGGGGAACGTCTATTCGGTGACGAAGTCGGCCATCATCGCCATGTCTTCGTGCTCCAGATTGTGGCAGTGCAGCATGAACCGTCCGGGGTAGTCGGTGAACCGGGTCACGATCTCCAGGGACTCGGCGGGGCGCAGGTCCACGGTATCCTTCCAGCCCGCGTCGTACGGGCCGGGTGAACTGTTGTTGCGGGCCATCACCTGGAAGTGGTTGAGGTGCAGGTGGACCGGGTGGTGGAAGTCGGTGACGAAGCGCCAGACTTCCGTGGTGCCCAGGCGGGGGGTGGCCAGGGAGTGGCCGGGGCGGTAGGGCTGGCCGTTGATGGTCCATCCGGTGCCGCCCGACGACCGTTGGAAGAGGAAGGTGCGGGTCGCCACGGCGTGGGTCGGGTCGAGCGCGGCGACGGTGGAGAGCCGTGCCGGTACTGCGGAGTCGTCGGCCGGGGGCCGGGCGGATGAGGAGACGTCGAAGCGCATGACCTCGGCCGTACGGCCGCTGCCGAGCCGGTTGACCAGCCGGACGCGGGTGCCGGGGCGGTAACGGGAGAAGTCGACGACCACGTCGAAGCGCTCGGCCGGGGCGATGCCCAACTCATCGTGCGCCAGCGGCCGTTCCAGCAGCCCACCGTCGCCGCCGATCTGCACCAGACCGCCGCCGCCCGGCGGCTGCGGGTCCAGCGCCAGGCGGTAGCGGCGGGCGTTGGAAGCGTTGAGCAACCGCAGGCGGTAGCGCAGCCGCTGGGTCTCCAGCACCGGCCAGGGCGCGCCGTTGACCAGGATGACGTCGCCCAGCACGCCGTCCATATACGGGTCGGTGACTCCGGGGGTGCCCTGGGCCGCGTCCAGGGCGGGGTAGCGGAAGGTGCCGTCGGCGGCGAACGAGCGGTCGGCGATCATCAGCGGGAGATCACGTTCGCCGCTCGGCAGCGACAAGGCCAGCTCCTCGTCGTCGTGGACCAGATGGAACCCGGCGAGGCCGCGCCAGACGTTCGGACCGGTGAAGCCCATGCGGTGGTCGTGGTACCAAAGGGTGGCGGCACGCTGATCCATGGGATAGGTGTACGTCCGTGCCCCGGCGGCCGGCCGGGGCGCCTGGGCCATGCCCGGCATGTCCGCCATCCCAGGAGTGCCGCTGCTGGAGGCGTGGGCACCGGTGGGCAGGATCAGGGCTGTGGGGTAGCCGTCACTGTCATACGGCGTGTGACCGCCGTGCAGATGGACCACCGTCGGGTGCGGCAGTTCGTTGTGGTGCCGCACCACCGTCCGTCGCCCGGAGCGGGACACGAGGGTCGGCCCCGGAAAGGAGCCCTCGTAGGTCCAGGCCGGAGTGTTCAGACCAGGAAGGATTCGCAGCGACGCCGACCGCTGGGTGATCTCGTAGTAGTCGGTCGTGCCGTCGGTGCGCGTGGGCTTGAGCACAGCGGGCACGGGAAGGAGCGCCTGGTACGGCCGCGGCAGTGGAGCCTCGCTGCGCAGCAGCAGACCGGGGTGGCCCGGCGTCAACGATTGCCCTGCCCAGGCCCAGCCCCCGGCGGCTATCGCGCCGCCTCCCAGAAGCGCCCCGCTGAGGAAAAGGCGCCGGTCGATCCCCCGCTTCATGCCGCCGCCTTGACGGGCTCAGCGGAGGAGGAGTCCGCTGCCGGGCGCCAGGCCCAGACCAGCATCAGCAGAGTGCAGGCGATGATGATCACGCCCAGCGGCACATGGACGGCCAGCACCCGCCCGTACCCCATCACGATCTGCCCACCCTCGGCGGCGAAGAGCGAGGCGCTCGCCACGGCGGGCCAGCCGGGCCCCCCGCCGGGCCGCCACAGCAGAACTGCCGTGATCGTCTGAACGATCGCGGTGACACCGGTCGCCGTCGCGTTGGCGGCATGCAGGTCGAGCGCCCCGTAGTGCCCGGACAGGAGACTGCCCGCCAGCACCGCCTGGCCCAGGGCGAGGACGGCCTCGCAGGTCACCACGGTCCGGAAGAGCAGGCGGGCCCATCGCCGTATCTGCGGTCGTTCCTCGTTCATCAACAGCTCCCCGTCAGTCATGCGCAGATTCCCATTAGGAATGAATGAGACAGTACCAACTGAAACCATCTTGCGATTACGTTACGCTGGATATCGATGACTCCAGACGCTGCCCCCCACGGAGCCGGCGGAGCGCAGGCCACCCGCATCGGCCCGCTGCTTCGTTTCGCCCACCGGCGCGCCAGCCGCGAATTCACCGAGGCACTGCGCCCGCTGGCCATCGAGGGACGCCACTACGGCGTGCTGCTCAGCCTCGGCCTGCATGGCTCCCTCAGCCAGCGCGAACTCATCGACCGCACCGGCAGCGACAAGTCCGGGATGGTCCGCACCGTGGACGACCTGGAGGCGCGCGGCTTGGCCGTACGCCGCCCGTCGCCCGCCGACCGCCGCGCCTACGCCGTCGAACTCACCGAGACGGGCAGAGCTCTGCACGCCGAGGCAGGACGTATCGCGGACAGCGTGGCCGCCCGGCTGCTGGACTGCCTGAGCGAGGACGAGCAGTCCACCTTCTGTGCACTCCTGGAACGCTTCGTCACCGCAGACACCACATGAGGCACGGCCACACATCGCGCCGCTCAGACCCGATCGGGCCAGCAGGCCGACTCCACCTGCTGCCACCCGGACTGGCCCATCACGATCAGCCCGTGCTCGTAGGCGTAGATCACGACCTGCACCCGGTCGCGCACACCGAGCTTGTCGTAGAGCCGCTGCACATGGGACTTCACGGTGCTCTCCGCAACTACGAGGATCTTGGCGATCTCCTCGTTGTGGTATCCGCACACGAGCAGCTTGAACACGTCGAACTCCCGTGAGGTGAGCTGCTCCAACCCCACCTCGTGCGAGCGGTTGACCGTCGGCCGCCTGGCGAACTCGGTGATGACCGTCGCCGTGAGGCTGGGGGACAGCACGGAACCGCCGCGTGCCACGGTGCGGACCGCGTCAACGATCTTCTCGGGGGGCGTGTCCTTCAGCAGGAATCCACTCACCCCGCACCGTAGAGCCTCGAACAGCGTGTCGTCGTCGGCGTCCACACTGAGCATCACAATCTTCGTGTCCGGCACAGTGTCGTCGTTCGATATCGACTGGCTGGCCACAAGACCGTTGATCCCCGGCGGCAGCGACACGTCCATGAGCACCACATCAGGCTTGAGCACGCGCACCATCTGGATGGCGAGTAAACCACTGTCGGCCTCTCCGACGACATTGATGTCTAATTCGTCCGCGATGGCCGAGCGCACGCCGCTGCGCACAAGCGGATGATCGTCCACAATAAGTACGTCGATCTGATCCATCGTCCTGTCCCCCATCATGGCTCAGCCTGCTGACCGAAGGTCGCCAGCGCACGCCGTGCCGCTGACCGGTGCGGATGCCGCTTGCTCTTCACCGAGGTCGTCGCGCGGAAATGTGATCGCCACGGTGAAATCCTGCTGATCGGAGCCGATGTACAAAAGCCCCCCCTGCTGGGTCACGAGCCGTTGCATCATGCGGGTGCCATGACCCCCGCCGGCCCACGGCAGCCAGCGCTGCGGACCGGCCCGGCCGGCGAAACCGCTGAGCAGAGGCACTTCGCAGCTCGACCGCACCCGGAGCCTGGTCCGCGTCGAGACCTCGAAGTCGACCGAAACGGCGGCGTTCGGTGCGTACTTCATCGAATTGCTCAACGCTTCCCTGGCGACCCGGACGATCACCTTTCGCAGCGACGGCGGCAGCTGCTCCTCGGAGCCCGAGGCAAGGAACTCGACCGCGAGGCCGATACCGCGGAAACGATTCACCACGTCGATGAGGCCTTCTTCGACAACCGCACTCGACTCGCGTGATCCATGGCGCAGTTGGGTGATGACACTGCGCAACTCGGTCATCGTGTGCATAGTGACCTGATCGATCACCTGCAGCTGCCGGCCGTCCTCGCCCTTGGACGCGTTCCGCACCTGCAGGGCGATGGCTGTCAGGCCCTGCCCCACGGTGTCGTGCAACAGGCTCGCGAGCTCCGCATGTTCGGTCAACGGCGCCACAGGCACGGCCTGCTCCGGCTTCGCGGCCTCGCTCCTTGGCCGGAACCAAGCAGCCGACCAGGCAGGAACGTACAGCAGGACGAAGAACGGCAGTATGGTCATGAGTTTCCCCGACCAGCGGAGTGACGCGTACGGGCCGACGGGGATCAAGTCCGCTAGCATGAGATACACGGTCAGCCCCAGGCACGAGCTGCTGCACCAGAGCAGCAAGCGGTGCTGCGGCCAGCGCCGTGCAAGCAGCCTGCCGCCGGGTACACCGAGCGCCAACGGTAAGAGCATCGTAAGACGAACGAGCATGGCAGCCAAAGCTCCCCCAGAGTTAAGCCAGCCAATGTCATCATTGGTCACCGAGAAACGTGATTCACCTTGGTCGTTGAAGCGATGTGACCTCAGTAATCAGTCAATTTCTAGCGTGCATTGGGATGGGCGCCCTCGGTGGCCACTGTAGACTCTTTGAGCTATCGGACACCATCCACCGGAAGGACGCATAGCGTCTCCTCCGAGGGAAGGATCTGGATAGCGAGCCTGGGCATGCTGACATCCTTTAGATGCTTCGCAAACCCTTCACCGTACACCGCTTGCCTCCACAGCACAACGGCGGTACGACGGATTCCGCTTATATCAGCGTCGACACCCCCCTGCCAACATCTATAGCCGCCAAGTATGCAGCCGGAGGAACTCTGGGGCAACCTGGACGGGAGGTTGCTTGCGTCCTCGACCGAAGACCGGGACACGGACACGGACACGGACCCGCCATCATCGTGGTACTGCGTGAGGGCTGTGAGGGCTGTGAGGGCTGTGAGGGCAGTGAGGGCAGTGAGGGCAGTGAGGACAGTGAGGACAGTGAGGACAAGGTTGACCGGTTGATCCGCTTTCCGGGACCGTGTATCCGGCTTTGCACCGGCTGGAGACAGCCGGGCTGGTCAGCAGCGTCTGGGGCGAGACGACATGGCGCCGCCGGCGCGTCTATGAGATCGCACGAGCCGGTGAGCATTCACTGAGTGACACGAGGGCGAATTGGCGCGACATCATCGCAACCATGCGCTCCGTCGTGTTGAACGAGGAACCCCTCTACTGAATCTCGCTTTCCCCGTTCTGAGGTCCGGCGGTTGCCGGTGGCTGATGACAAGTCCGTACCACGACGGCAAGTCCGTGCGCGGGTTAGAGCGGCCCGGCCACAGGAATTCACCCCCGGACGACCCCAAGTAAACTATTCGTTAATTTAAATTCACCATCCCCGCCTGGCCGTGTTCCCCCCGGCGGAATCGACCGCCGCGGCAGCGTACATCAAAGAAAATAATCGCGCTCCGTCAAGCTACGGTCACATACCCACGGGCTGGGCCAGCCCCGGGGCCGGCCTGAGCAGGTGCCTCACATTCGCGATCCTGGTGGCAAGGAGACCGATCATCGAAATGATGAACAGGCAGGCGCCGGGCCGGAAGAGGTGCCAAGGGGCACATCCAGGCGATACCTCAGCAGCACAACAAGACACGGAACCCAACGCCAGTGCCGGCACAGATCGAGACGACGCCCGTCAGCCCGAGGCGTCCGGAAGCGGCGCGCCGGATCGGCTGCACCGACCCCGCCACGACCGCGCATCAGCCGCAGGACCCGGCGCCTCCAGGCACTGGGCACGGACAGAGCCACGTCGAGTTGGCGCATGTACGCGCCGATCGGCTGCGGCCCATCGACCTCGCGACCTGCTGTCACAGTCCTCCCACACACTGGTGCCGGCCTGAGCGGCGCATTGTGCCACGCATCAGCGGAAGGTCACGAAGTCGCATCGGGAATCCTGGATTCGCTTCGATCAACCTCCACCGGGCCGTGCCCCAGCACGTCGCAGGTCCAGCCGGCCCGGCGCCAGCGGTCGAGATCAAGACCGGACCGCCCGTCGATCAGACGAGGCGCCCGCACCCGGTCGGCCAGGCCGGCGGGGTCGACCTCACCGAACTCCTGCCACTCGGTCAGGTGCAGCAACGCGTCCGTGCCACCCGCAGCGGCCGCCGCCGAATCCGCGTACTCCAGATACGGGAACGCCTTGCGGGCGTTGTCCATGGCGCGGGGGTCATACACGACAACGTCGGCTCCGCGCTCGCGCAGGGCCACCGCGACGGCCAGCGCCGGTGAGTCCCTGATGTCGTCGGTACCGGGCTTGAACGCCGCACCCCATACGCCGATCCGGCGGCCGGCCAGCGCCCCGCCGCACGCCCGTTCGGCGAGCTCGACCATGCGCACGCGGCGCCGGTCGTTGACCCCGTCCACCTCGCGCAGGAAACCCAGCGCCCGCCCGGCACCGAGCTCATGCGCACGGGCGACGAAGCCGCGGATGTCCTTGGGCAGACAGCCCCCGCCGAAACCGAGGCCGGGACGGAGGAACTGGCCCCCGATACGGGAGTCGTAGGCGAGCGCCTCGGCCAGCTGCCAGACGTCGCCCCCCGCGGCCTCGCAGACCTCCGCCATGGCATTGATGAAGGAGATCTTGGTCGCCAGGAAGGAGTTCGCCGCGGTTTTGATGAGCTCCGCGGTAGCCAGGTCGGTTTCCACCACCGGGATTCCGGCGGTGATGAGCGCTACGTACACCTCACGCAGCGCGGCCAGCGACCGCCCGTCACCGTCGGACCGCCCGAACACCAGGCGGTCCGGCCGAAGGGTGTCCTCGACCGCGTGGCCCTCCCGGAGGAATTCGGGGCTCCACGCGAGGGAGGCCCGCGCCCCGACGGGGGCCAGTCCGCGCAGTGTGGTGGTCAGCAGCGCGGCGGTGCCGACCGGCACCGTCGACTTCCCGACCAGCACGCACGGCCGCCGCAGATGGGGCGCGAGGAGGGACACGGCGGACTCCAGTTGCCGGAGGTCGGCCGCGCCGTCGGGCCGCTGTGGGGTGCCGACGGCCAGGAAGTGCAGCTGTCCGAACTCGGCCGCCTCCGCGTACGAGCTCGTGAACCGCAACCGCCCCGACCGGGTGTTGCGATCCAGCATCTCCGCGAGGTCCGGCTCGTAGAACGGCGGCCTTCCCTCGGCCAGCGCCGCGGTCTTCTCCGGATCGGTGTCCAGGCCGAGCACCTCGTGCCCGAGCTCGGCCATGCAGGTGGCGTGGGTGGCGCCCAGATAACCGCACCCGATGACGGTGATTCTCACTCGGACGTCTCCTCAGTTCGCGGTGTGCGCGGGTTCAGCGACCGGCCACCAGCACAGCGGCCACGGACAGCCCGAAGCCGAGCACGATGTCGAGCGTCCGCCACTGGTGCCAGCGGATCCAGCGCTCACGGACGGCGACCATCCGATCTCTTTCCCAGTCGCCGGTTTCGGTCAGAAATGTTGGATCGTCGGGACCGCCGGACAGCACTCCGCCCGCGAGGACGGCGACCTTCCGCGCGATGGACTTGTTGATACGAACGTTGACCAGCTCGGACATCAGCGCCAGCGCCACGTTGCACACCAGCGCGAGCGCGCGCAGCACACGCACCTCGGGTGCCTGGGCGAAGAACAGCAGGACAAGCGTCGCGCCACCGGTGGAGATATTGATCGCGGGCATGTACCGCTCGATGCTGCGATCGAGCGAGACATGCAGCCGCATCCATTCCGGAACGAGCACCTGCCGGAAGGTCGGGCACACGCCGTAGAGCACCATCAGCAACGCGCCGGCCTGGATTCCGCTGCCGAGCAGACCTGTCGCGGCGAGCAGCGAGGACCACATCGTCGGTTCCCCTCAGGAGTTGAGATGGATCGAGCGGAGGGCGCCGATCTCGGACATCCGCCTCTCGGCGAGCCGGTCCGCCGCGACGACCGGGGTGTCACCGCGGGCCAAGGCCTCGGCGAGGATCGACCTGGTGGTGTCGAAGATGCCCGCCGCGCGGGCCTTCGCCCTGGCGAACTGGAAGCCGTCGATCTCGTCGGCGACCTGGATGAGTCCCCCGGCATTGGCCACATAGTCCGGGACGTACAGAATCCTGCGGTCCGAAAGCCGTTTCTGCACCCGTTCCGCGGCCAGCTGGTTGTTGGCGCCGCCGCAGACGATTTCGGCGGACAGCACGGAAGCGGTCGTCTCGTCGACGCACCCGCCCAGCGCGCACGGCGCGTAGATGTCGATCTCCGCCCGGCGCAGTGCGTGCTCATCGGACACGACATCCACGTGCGGGTACTTGGTCAGGAGCGCGGCGACCGCGGCGCGGTCCGGATCGCACACGACGACCGAGGCGCCGGCTTCGACAAGGTGGCCGACAAGCCGCCTGCCCACCTTGCCGACGCCCTCGACGCCGACCCGCCTGCCTTCCAGGTCCGCGACACCCCAGACATGCTCGGCCGCGGCCAGCATCGCCTGCGTCACCCCGAAGGAAGTGAGCTCCGAGGAATCGCCCGCGCCGCCCCCGGCCCGGCTGCGCCCGGTCACATAACGGGATTCACGCGCGACAACGTCCATGTCCCGCTCGGTGGTGCCAATGTCGCACGCGGTCAGGTATCGACCGGCCAGAGACTCCACGAACCGGCCGTACGCACGCAGCAGGGACTCCGACTTCACCCGGGCCGGGTCACCGATGATGACGGCCTTGCCACCACCGAGGTCCAGGCCGGCGGCGGCGGACTTGTACGCCATCGCCCGGGACAACCGGAGCACATCGGTGAGCGCGGCCTGCTCGTCCTGATAGGGATAGAACCGGGTCCCGCCCAGCGCGGGACCGAGTGCGGTCGAATAGATCGCGATGATGGCGCGCAGCCCGCTGCCCTTGTCCTGGCAGAAGACCACCTGTTCGTGGCCGGTCCGCCGGTCGAAGACACCGTCCGGGTCGAGCTCCGGCCGCGCTGCCGTGATCATTTCGGTCATGGATCATTCCCCTCGGAGAACATGACATTCCGTCAGAAGCTGACAAAATCGTCGTTGCGCCTCGGCCCGCCCAGTACGACCGCGCTGTTGAAGCCGCCGACGCCACGCGCGACGATCAGCGCCGTGCGCAACCGGGCGGGCCGCACCGGCTCGATCACGAAGTTGAGGCCGTAGTCGGCGGACCCGGGGTCGAGGTTCACCGTCTGCGGCACGACCCCATGTGCCAGCGCCAGCGCGGCCCACGCGACATCCAGCGACGGTCCCCCGGAGTAGAGCCTGCCGACCATCGTCTTGGGCGCGGTGACCAGCACCTCGCCCGCGCGGTCGCCGAACACGGCGCGCACGGCGTTCGCCTCGATGGCGTCCGCCGCCGGGTCGGCCGCGGCGTCGGCGAAGATCACGTCGATATCGTCCGGGGTCAGCCCCGATCGCTCTATCGCGAGGGACAGGGCCCTGATGAGCCGGCGGCCGTCCGGGGCGGCCTCGTGGTGATGGTGCGCGTCGTGGGTGGCGGCATGCCCGAGCACCTCGGCGTAGATGGAAGCCGAGCGGTCCTTGGCCGCGGAGAGTTCCTCGACCACGAACACCGCACCGCCCTCGCCGGGCACGTAGCCGGCCGCGGCCGCGTCGAACGGCCGGTACGCCATGGACGGGTCGGCCGTCCGGTTGAACCTGCCGAGACTCTCCTGGCACACCAGCGCGTACGGGGTCAGCGGTGCCTCGGTACCGCCGACCACGACGGCGGCACCGCCGCGCTCGATGTTCCGGCGGGCCTGGGCGACCACGTCCAGCGCACCCGCGGTATCCGCGACCAGTACTCCGGAGCTGCCCTTCAGCCCGTGCCGGATGGAGATCTGCCCGGTGCTGGCCGCGTAGAACCAGGCGATGGACTGATACGCGCTGACCGCCGAAGGATGCCGCGACCACAGCGCCTCGATCTCCCGTTGACCGAACTCGTTGCCGCCCGACGCGCTGGCGGTCAGCACAGACACCGAATACGGGTCCATCGTCCCCAGGTCCAGCTCCGCGTCCGCCAGCGCGAGGTTCGCCGCAGCGAGCGCGAACCAGGTCCAGCGGTCGGTCTGCACGAGCAGCTTGTTGCTGAGGTGCTCGGCCGCGTCGAAATCCTCGACCTGGCCGGCGAGCCTGATCGGCGACGTCTCCGGATACCGGGTGAACGCCGAGATCCGGCATTGGCCGGCGAGACTGGTCTTCCAGTGCTCGCCGACACCGATACCGGTCGGCGCCACGACACCGATACCGGTGATGACCGCACGGCGCCGACTGTTGCTGATCGACATCACAACTCCTTCAGCCGGGAAAAGATCATCGCCGACTGGAATCCGCCGAAGCCGCTGCCGACAGACAGGACGTTGTCCACGTGCGCTTCGCGCGCGACCAGCGGCGTGTAGTCGAGGTCGCATTCGGGGTCGCGGGTGGTGAGGTTCGCCGTTGGCGGGATCGCCCCGCGGTCGATCACCAGCGCGCAGGCGGCCATTTCCAGCGCACCGATGGCGCCGAGCGAATGACCGATCACCGACTTGATCGAGCTGATCGGGATCCGGTAAGCGGCCCCGTTCAGGCTTCGCTTGAACGCGCCCGTCTCGTGCCGGTCGTTCTGCTTGGTCCCCGAGCCGTGCGCGTTGATGTACCCGATGTCCTCCGGATTGCACCGGGCTTGGGCCATCGCCTCGTCGACGGCCCTGCTCAGCTCCATGCCGTCGGGATGCAGGCCGGTCATGTGAAAGGCGTTGGCGTGGTTGGCGTATCCGGTGACCTCGCAGTAGATCCGCGCACCTCGCCGCCGGGCGTGCTCCAGTTCCTCCAGCACGAGCACGGCGCAGCCCTCACCCATCACGAACCCCTGCCGTTCCGCGTCGAACGGCCGGGAAGCGCCCTCGGGATCGTCGTTGCGCGGGCTCGTCGCGCGGATCGCGTCGAAGCAGGCGAACGAGATCGGCGAGATGGGTGATTCGGTGCCGCCGCAGATCATCACATCGACGTCGCCCTGCTCGATCTGCTGTGCGGCGAGCCCGATCGCGTCGATCCCCGAGGTACAGCCGGTCGACACCACCGCCGCCGGGCCGTGCGCCCCGTGCTTCACCGCGACCTCGGTGGCGACGGCCGAGGGCACGAAGACGGAGTACATGAACGGCATCGCGTAATGCCCGTCGACCTCCCACTTCCGGCCGTGGTCGCTGAGCACGACGTACTCTTCCTCAAGCCGCATGGTGGCGCCGACCGCGCTGCCGAGCGCCACCCCGGCGCGGTCGCCGTCCCATGTGCCGGCGTCCAGTTCCGCGTCGGTGACCGCTTCCACGCTCGCCACGAGCGCGAACTGCCCGTACCGGTCGTTGCGCCGGATCTCCTGCGGAGTCAGCCCTGCGGCGACCGGGTCGAAGTCGGCTTCGGCCGCCACCTGGGAGCGGTACTGCGTGGCGTCGAAGAACGTCACCCGCCTCGTCGCGGGCTTCCCGCTGACAATCCGGTCCCAGAACTGCTCCCTGGTGGTGCCTCCTGGCGCGACCGCACCGATGCCGGTCACGACGACTCGCCTCATATCCCAGCCCCTCCTGAACTCATCCGTGTGCAGCGTCCGCGGAGGACGGCTGGTGGTTCGCTGCCCACTCGGCCAGCGTCTCGGTGTCGACGTGCCCGAGATCGGGCCTCGGCGCCAGCGGGCTGAGGAAGAACACGACCCGTACCGGTGCGGTCGAGTCGTTGAAGATGCGGTGCCGGAGGTTCTTGGGCACGAACACCGCCTGATCGGCGGATACCGTCCGCCGCTGCTCGCCGAGATCGACCCGCAGCTCGCCCTCAACCACGTGGATGTACTCCTCGGAGTACGGGTGGTAGTGCTCGGTGATCACCTCGCCCGGCTCCAGCACGACGGTTCCGGAGAATCCGCACGTGGTGCCCACCGTGGCCGGCGACAACAGAGTGCGCAGGTCCGCGCCGCGCCTGCGGTTGGACGGCACATCGCCGACACCGACGACGCGGGCCCGCCGGGCCTCCACTGCGGCCTTGACGGCCTTCATCTGGACCGGGGTGTTGCGGTCGAGCCGCTCCCGCATGGCCTCGTCGCCGATGGGCGCCTCCGGTTTCATGGTGAAGTCCTGCTGCCAGCGCATCTTGGTGCGGTCCTCCCCCACCGGCTGGTAGTCCCACCTCAGGTGCATGTACTCGAAGAACCCGGTCTCGACCCGCTGGGACCGCACCGTCCAGCTGGCGCGGTCGGACTCGCGCCGCGAGACCCACGACCACTCGTTGCCGTTCTCGTCGGGGTGCATCGTCAGCCGGAAGGTGACCGATTCCGCCGACTCCTCCAGCACCTCGGTGCTGGAGTACTCGGTGAACAGCTCCGGCCAGGCCCGGATGTCGTTGGTGACGGTCCAGACGAAGTCGATCGGGGCGTCAACGACGATCTCATTGTCGGTGTGACCTGTCATCGGTGCGCTCACCGCCCGGTACGAGCGGGCTGCTCATCCGCTACGATCCAGCGGATCTGGTTGGGCGTCGCGTCGGGGGTGGTCCGCTCCTCGGTGTCCACACCACTGTGGGTGTGCAGCTTCGCGGCGAACTCGGCACGCGCCAGCGAGTCCAGATCCAGTTCCTCGAAGGTCCGGTCGAAGTCGGCGGCGGATATACCGCGGTCGGCGCCGACGGCCAGCAGCAGGTCGAGCAGATCGCGGTCGGAAACGGTGTCACTCATGGATGCCTCTCCTTGTCCGGTGGGGAAAACGGTGGTTCAGACGGTCGCGGGCGCGCCGAAGGTCATGCCCTCGGCCAGGAAGCGCATGTCCTCGGGGGCTTCGGTGGCGATCCACCGCATCATGTCCTTGAGCATCTGCTTGGTCGGCGTGATGAACCGGACGTCCCGCTCCCGGAAGCCGAAGTTCGGAGCGACGAACTCGGAGGAGCCGATGCGTGCCATGAGCTCACGCCCCGCCACCGTGGCGTCGAGGGTGCCGGCGTCGACCTGGTCGCACAGCTTGACCATGTGGTCGAACAACGCACGGTACGCCGGCTGGTCCGGCCACCACAGACCGATGTTCGGCACATCCTCCAGCGCGTCGAACACGTCGTCGTCACGGGTCTTCTCGAACCTGTCAATGAGCCGTTCGACGCGCAGGTTGCCCGGCACTCCGCCGTAGGCCCACACCCGGAAGACCGCGTTCCACAGCTCGTAGTTCTCGAAGGACACGAACGAGCTGTTCACCATATTGTCGTTGAAGTCGAGCAGGCCCTGCTCCAGCTTTTCAACGAAACCGAACCGCTCTTCCGAGAAGTCGTCATCCTTCAGCGCGGCCAGTAGCCGCCAGGAAAGCGCGTTGATGACCTCGGCCGTATTGGATATTCCGCGCGAGAACAGCGGGTCGAGGAATCCGGCGGCGTGCGACATAAGGCACCAACGGTGCCCGATCGTCCGTGAGGACGAGTACTGCAGCCGGTCGGTGGACACCCATTCCCGGACCGCCCGGGCATCGGTGAATATCCGTTCGACAGCCGGGAACTTGGCGGCGTAGTGGGCGAATTCCTCACCCGGTGTAAGGTCCGCCGATTTGGGATAGAGCCGTTCATCGAGGGTGAGTCCCACGCTGACGAGCTGGTTGCGTGAACGCGGCTCGTTGTTGAAGGGGATCACCCAGAACCATCCCCTGGGGAACATGTGGTGCATGGTCCCGTGGAACCACGGCACCGGGGGCATTTCCGTCAGCGGCATGCGCAGGCATTCATCGGTGGTCTTGACCCCGACCATGTGGGTGAACAGCGACCGCGAGTGGTGCTTGAACCTCGCGGGCTGTTCCCGCAGGGCGAGCTTCTGCGCCAGCGGCGAGCGGAAACCGCTGGCGTCGACGAGATACCGGGCGGTGTGCCGGGTGCCGTCCTGCCCGACGACGGTCACGTGGTCATCGCCCAGCTCGACGTCCGCCACCCGGTAGCCCTGCTTGGCGACGCAGCCGTAGCGCACTGCGGCGTAGTACAGGTAGGCGTCGCTGTCCTGCCGGAACAGATGGCTCGACTGGTTGAGCTTGGCGGGCGCGTTGAACTGGTTCACCTCAAGCGGATCCGGCTCCTGCCCCTCGTGGTGCACCATGAACCCGAAGTGCCGCTTGATGCCGTTGGTTGTGCCGATCTCCTCGATGCAACTCTCGTACGAGGTGAGCACCTCGAGCTCCGGCACTCCATACCTGCGGGCCAGGAGCTTGAAAAGCACCAGAGTGTGCGGAGTGGTCGACTCGCCGACCGCGAACCGCGGGTGGTTGGCGGCGTCGATCAGCAGTACCGACGCTCCGTTGCGGGCGAGAATCGCGCCGAGTGTGGATCCGGCGATTCCCGATCCCAGGATGATCACATCGAATTCTGTGCCGTTCGTTCCGGATTCGTTGGACATCAGCTCTCCCTGCTCATAAGGAAAAATCTACGGCTCGGCCGCCGCATTTTCATCCACCGCCAGTCCGAAGAACGAGGTGGACTTAAGGACTAGAGCGGCCTGTCCTCGCGTACGAGAAATTCGTTCCAAGGTGCGCAAATCACATGCACCCGTGCGTCGGTCCGGTCGGCCACCACTGCCGCCAACCGCCTGGCCTTCCACCGCAGGAGCGAGAACCGCCACGCCCGACGGCATTCGTGGACCAGTACGACAGCGGCATCGACGGCCCGCACCACCGACAGCAACTCCTGTTTCGGGTAGTGCAGCAGCACCAGATTCCAGTGCACTTCGCCGGTGTGCAGCAGCTGCGTCAGTTCGGACGTAATCTGCAGCTCGTAATCGAACAGGAAATCGGTGTACGGCAGGCTCACCGCAAAGCCATTGAACGGATCCGGCCATGGCAGCAGCACCGCGACCGTCAGCGTGGATTCCGCGGCCGAGGCGTACGCCGCGGCAGCCCGCACCGTGCCGGGGCAGTAACCGTGCGGCGGCAGCACGACAAAGACGCCGCCACCCCTGCGGTGGACTTCGGTCGGCCAGGTACGCTCCGGAGCGCTCACCGCAGCGGCTCCGTGCGCTCAGCCAGGAACTCGTCCACGAACACCGTCGAATGGGTGCCGGCCACGAAGGCGGGCTGGGCGATCAGTTCGCGGGCCAGCGGGATCGTGGTGGCCACCTCGTCGCTGTCCACCTGGAACTCCTCCAGGGCACGGGTGAGGCGCGCGATCGCCTCGTTCCGCGTCGGCGCCCACACGATCAGCTTGGCCAGCAGGGAGTCGTAGTAGGCGACCACTGCGTCCCCCTCGGCGAAACCGGAGTCGACCCGGGTGAACGGTCCGGCCGGCGGCCGGAACACCTTCAGCACCCCTGGGGTCGGGCGGAAGCCGCGTTCCGGGTCCTCCGCGTTCACCCGGCACTCGATCGCCACACCGCGCACAGCGACATCGCGCTGCGTCCAGGTCAGTTTCTGCCCGGCGGCGATCCGAATCTGCTCGGCCACGATGTCCACACCAGTGGCCATCTCGGTGACCGGGTGCTCGACCTGGATCCGGCCGTTGATCTCCATGAAGGTCAGCCGGCCCGCCCCGTCGACCAGGAACTCCACCGTCCCGGCACCGAGGTAGCCGACGGCGCGGGCGGCGGCGACGGCATACTCCCCGAGCTGCGCCCGCTGCTCCCCGGACAGTCTCGGCGACGGCGTCTCCTCGACCAGCTTCTGCTTGCGTCGCTGCAGCGAACAGTCCCGCTCGCCCAGGTGCAGCACCGTGCCGTGCCCGTCGCACAGAACCTGCCCCTCCACATGGGCGGCGAAGGGCAAATACCGCTCCAGGTAGACACTCGGGTCGCCGAATAGCGCCTGTGCCGTAGCGCGTGTCTCACGGAAGATCGAGGGCAGCTCGCCCGCTTTTCGCACCACCGCGATACCCCGGCCGCCACCGCCCGCCGCCGCCTTGACCACCAGCGGGTAGCCGATCGCCCCGGCGATCTCCTGGGCCTCGGCGAGGGTGCCGACCGCGCCGTCGGATCCCGGCAGCACCGGCAGTCCCGCGTCGGCCATCAGGCCGCGCACGAGCGCCTTGTCGGCGATACGGTCCATCACCGTGGGCGTCGGGCCGATGAAGGTGATGCCGTTGTCCTGGCAGATCTCGGCGAAGTCGGCGTCCTCGGACAGAAACCCGTACCCAGGGTGGATCGCGTCCGCCCCGCATTTCAGCGCGGCCTCGATGACATTGGGCACACTGAGATAGCTGCGTTTGGCCGGAGGCGGTCCGATGTGGACGGCCTCGTCCGCATAACGCACGACCGCGGACCGCGAGTCGGCGGTGGAGTAGACGGCCGCGCTGCACACCCCCAGTTCCCGGCAGGCGCGCGCGACGCGGAGCGCGATCTCTCCCCGGTTGGCGATCAGGATCTTGCGGAACATGCTGCCTCCGCTCCCGGCTCAGGTCTCGTCCGGTTCGACCCGGACCAGGCCTTGGCCGAACTCGACCGCGGTGGCGTCGCCGACCAGGATCTCGGTCACGACACCGCTCCATTCGGACTCGACGTGGTTCATCAGCTTCATCGCCTCGACGATTCCGATCGGCTGCCCGGCGACGACCCGGTCTCCGACCTCGACGAAGGTGCGGGCACCAGGTTCCGGAGCCCGGTAGAAGGTGCCGACCAGCGGTGCCGTGATCGCCTTCCCCGGTGCCGCCTGCGGTGCGGCGGGTTCCACGGGCGCGGGTTGGGCCCCGGGCGGGTCCACCACCGGTGCCGCCGCCGCGATGCCGGCCACGGCCCAGGTCACCTCCAGCTGCGCATCCCCGATCCGCGCGGTCACCGCGGTGAGCGTGCCGGGGAGGTCACGGACGAGCTTGCCGACCTCCTCGCGCAGCAGGCGCAGCGGCTGGTCATCACCGTCGGTCAGCACGATCTGCGCGGACGTGATGCCGTTGGCGACGGTCCGCTCAGCCATCCTGATCACCTTCGCTCGCCCACGGCCTGCCGATCTGACGGAACCGCTCGAACCGCTGCTCCCGGCGCTTGTCCGGCCCGACATGCCACTGCTCGTCCAGCGCCAGCTTGATCCCGCGGTACAGGGTCGCGGCCATCTCAGCCGGTGCGGCCTGTGCCCCACCGGCCGGCTCGGGCAGTACGGCGTCCACCACACCCAGCCGCAGCAACGCGGGCGCGGTCAGCCGCAGCGCCTCCGCGACCGGCTCGGCGTGGGAGGGGTCGCCGAACAGGATCGTCGAGCAGCTCTCGGGGCTGATCACGGAGTAGCAGGCGTTCTCCAGCATGAGCACCCGCTCCGCGGCGGCCAGCGCGAGCGCTCCACCGCTGCCGCCTTCGCCGATGATCACCGACACGACCGGCACGCCGAGCTCGGACATACCAGTGATCGACTCGGCGATCGCCCAGGCCTGGCCGCGCTCTTCCGCGCCGAGCCCCGGGTACGCGCCCTGGGTGTCGACCAAGGTCACCACCGGGATGCCGAGCCGTTCGGCCAGCCGCATCAGCCGCAGCGCCTTGCGATAGCCCTCCGGCTGCGGCATGCCGAAGTTGCGCCTGACCAGCTCCCGGGTGTCGTGTCCCTTCTGGTGCCCCATCAGCATCACCGTCGAGCCGCCGATACTGGCCAGACCGCCCACGATGGACGGATCGTCAGCGTGCAGGCGGTCACCGTGCAGCTCTACGAAATCGCCGCACATCAGCCCGATGTAGTCCATCGTGGTCGGCCGTGTGAGGTCGCGGGCGCACCGGACGGCATCCCACGCCGGCTTCGCGCCACAGACCGCCGGATCCGTCACCGGGTCACTGCCTTCGCCGCTGTCGGCCACCGCACCGCCACCGGCCAGCAGCGCCAGCACCCGGCCGAGCAGACCGCGCAACCCGGCGCGCGACTCGACGCGGTCGAGCATGCCGTGCTCCAGCAGGTACTCCGCACGCTGGAAGCCGTCCGGCAGGCGCTTCCCCGTCGCCTTGGCGATCACCTCGGGGCCGGCGAAACCGATCGCGGCCCCGGACTCGGCGATCAGGATGTCACCGAGCGTGGCGAACGACGCCGTGACCCCACCGTACGTGGGATCGGTCAGCAGGCAGATGCTGGGCACCCCCTCGCGTCGCAGCCGCGCGAAGGCCTGGCCGGTCTTCGCCATCTGCATCAAGGAGATGGCGCCTTCCTGCATACGTGCGCCACCGGAGGCGGTGACGACCAGCAGCGGGATCCGGGACGCGAGGGCGATCTCGGCCGCGGCGGTCACGGCCTCGCCGACGGCGGCACCCATGCTGCCGCCCATGAAGCTGAAGTCCATGACGGCGACCACGACGGGACGGCCCGCGATCTCACCGGTGCCGTGGACCACCGCGTCATCGAGGCCGGTCCGCTCCCTGGCCGTCCGCAGCCGTTCGGTGTAGGTCCGTGAATCGGAGAAGCCGAGAACGTCCACGCTGCGGTAGCGGGTCGTGGCGGGGGTGAACGAGCCCGGATCGAGCAGGGTGCCCAGCCGCTGCGAGGCGCTGAGCCTGCCGTGGTGCCCGCACTCGCGGCACACACCGAGGTCACGGCGCAGCCGCGGCAGATAGGTCAGGCCCGCGCAGCCAGGGCACTTGGCCCATTTCGGCTCGTCGGCGGAGTGGACCGCGACAGCGGGTTCGACCGTCGTGGTCATCGCCGCACCCCGCCGTCCGGGGTCCAGCAGTAGAACTCGGCGGCCAGCGCGTCGGCGGGGCTGGTCCAGGCGTCGGGGTCGTAGGGGTCGACGTACGGCCGCAGCTTCCGGCTGAGGTCCACGAAGTCCTCCCGACCGGCCGCGGCGCGCAGCGCGGACCGGTGGTCGCCCTCGAACTCGACGTAGTGGAAGTACAGGTCCCGGTAAGC
Source organism: Actinacidiphila oryziradicis (assembly GCF_005047355.1). Lineage (GTDB taxonomy): Bacteria > Actinomycetota > Actinomycetes > Streptomycetales > Streptomycetaceae > Actinacidiphila > Actinacidiphila oryziradicis. The sequence goes on along the minus strand of NZ_SUMC01000009.1, from coordinate 107,633 downwards.
GAACAGGTGCCTGCGCCGGACACCGAGCAGGCCGGGAAGCTCACCGGTATCCGAATCGGCGAACAGCCCAGCAATGTTCGGCGCGTTCTCCGGATTCATCCGAGCGACGATTAGAGCACGATCTGACATCAGGTTTCCCCCAGGCAGGGTCGCGTTTTCACGGTGTTGGAACGGTAATTTGCGAATGCGGTGAACGTCACCCGCACCGCTGATGAAAAGTTCTCTCCCACCGCCGGAGAACGGTCTCCGTCGTTCGGTGGAGAAAAGACCGTCACCGGTCGGTGAGCCGCTCCAGCCGATCAATCACCGCCGGCAGCGCGGGCAGCCGACGGAAGTCGTCCTGGACGTAGGAGACCGCGTCGGCGTACTTGGACTCGTCGAGCACCGTACGAACCGCGCTGCGCACGTCATCGGGGTTCAGGGCCTGCGCGTCCAGTGACGGCGCGGGCGGACGGTGTACGTTCGCGAGGTTGACGCCGAGCCCGAGATTGGCCAGGTGCATGCTCACCACTGGCTGGTCGGCGCCCATCGGCAGAAGGCACAGCGGTACCCCGCTCGCGATCGCGACCAGGATCGAGCTGAAACTGCCGTGGCTGATGAAGGCCGCGCAGTGCGGGAGCAACGCGCGGTGGTCGACGTAGCGGACCAGCCGCACGTTGGGCGGCAGGGTCCCGTAGTCCTCGGGGTCGGCGGACCGGCCGATGGAGGCCACAAGCCGAACGGGCTCGTCCGCGAGCGCCGTGAACACGGCCCGGTTCACCGCACGGGCCGCCGGGGTGCCGACGAATGTCGTACCCAGCGACAGATGCACCAGCGGCTGTTCCCGCGACCCCAGCAGCTCCGACAGTCCGTCCGGGGGCGGGGGCGTCGGCTCGTCGAACATCGCCGGCCGGTAGCGGAACTCCTGTTCCAGCGGCTCTCCGTACGGCAGGTCCAGCGTACGGGGCTTGCGGTGCAGGTAGAGATGGCTGAACATCCGGCGCAGTTCCGGATCGGGTGCCAGGCCGTACCTCGCGGTCAGTTCGGCGAGCTCGGCGCTCGCCATCGCCTGCATGATCGGCCGCGGGGTACCCATCGCCGACGCCGCGGCGGCCTGCGGGACACCGAGGAGTTCGGCCGCGACCCACCCGCCGAACTCCATGGCGTCCCACACGATCAGTTCGGGCTCGAACCGGCTTGCGTGCGCGAGCAGTCCGTCGACCATGCCCATGCCGGCGACTTCGGCGAAGGCACCGATCTGCGGCCCCTTGCGCTGGTGGAACTGCGGCAGGGATGACGCATCGGACTGGGACCAGTCCGCCCCGCACGGCAGCAGCCGGAAACCCTCCCGGGTGAACGCCGCGCCGAACGTCTCGGCGGTCGCCACCGCGACCTCGTGCCCCGCCGCCTCGGCGGCCCGGACCAGGGGAACCATCGCGTGAAAATGAGCGGTACCCGGCACACAGGTGAAAAGAATGCGCATGTCGCCCCCATCAGCTCGATTCTTGATATCGATCCTAGGCATGCCGCAAACCGGTCACATCCATCTGCGGCACCCGCATCGGCCAGTACTCCGGGAGGAGCTCTTCCACCAGGAGGACGAAGGATCGAAATCCCATTTCGGGGCGACGACTGAAGAGTTCTTTCCCGCTAGCCTCGGGTTATGACCTCAGACGTTTTCGCGCTCGATTCCGAAGTGGACGGCAACCATCTCCGGCAGGTGCTCGGCAAGTTCGCCACGGGCGTCGCGGTGGTCGCCACGAGCACCGCACGCGGTCCGGTCGGCATGACCGTCAACTCGTTCTGCTCGGTCTCGCTGAGCCCGCCGGTCGTGCTGTTCTGCGTCCGTCACCAGTCGCAGCTGCACGAGGCGTTCTCCTCGGCCACCACCTTCTCCGTGAACGTACTGGCCGAGGGCCAGGAGGCCCTTTCCCAGCAGTTCGCCAGCCCGGGCTTCGACCGCTTCGGCTCGGTGCGCTGGCGCCCCGGCGTCACCCGCTCCCCGGTGCTCGGCGGAGCACACGCGGTCCTGGAGTGCCTCACCAACGGGCTGTTCACGGCCGGTGACCACGACATCGTGCTGGGCCGGGTCGTCGCCGCCCACCCGCTCGCTCCCGGGCAGCCGTTGCTGTTCCACTCAGGCGGCTACCGGGGACTGGCCTGACCCTTCGCCTGCAGTCCCCGGTAGCCGCGTGGTGGGCGGGTAGGTTGGCGGGAATACCTCAGAGTGCCTTTCGCGGACCGCCCGGCCGGATCCGTTGGATCAGGCTGAGCGCGGGCGCGGTCATCACCGTGGACACCAGCGTCATCATCACCAGGATCGCGAACACCGTCGGACTGATCATCCCCAGGTCGAGACCGACGTTGAGCACGACCAGTTCGGTCAGCCCACGGCAGTTCATCAACGCCCCGAGCGACAGCGACTCCCGCCAGTCGATACCCGCCGTGTGCGCCGCGACCGTGCTGCCCACCCCCTTGCCGAGCACCGCCACCACGATGACCAGCAGACACCAGCCCCACAGCCGCAAATCCGTGCCCAGCAGGGCAAATTTGGTGCGCAGCCCGGTGTAGACGAAGAACAACGGCAGCAGCACGGTCATGGTGAAGGTACGGACCGGCTCAATCACCCGGTCCACGTTCCCGTCGCCGCGCGGGGACACCACCCCGAGCAGGAAGGCTCCGAAGATCGCGTGCACCCCGATCTTCTGGGTGCCCAGCGCCGACAGCAGCACAGCCGAGACCATCACCGGCAACAGGACCTGCTGCCCGGCTTCGCTCTTCACCAGCTTCGCCAGCAGCGGTCGTACAACCAGGAACATCAGCGCGACGAACGCGACGAGTTCCGCCAGGGTCACCGCCACGCCGGCGAGCGACGAGTTCGTCGCGGTCGCGACGACAACGGCCAGCAGGCACCACGCGGCGATGTCGTCCATCGCGGCACACGCCAGCGACAGCGAACCGAGCGGCGTACGGTCCAGTCCCCGGTCGACCAACAGCCGTGCCAACACCGGGAACGCGGTGACGCTCATGGACACGGCGAGAAAGAGCGCGAAGGTCGCGAAGGACACGCCGGGAAGAGACAGCGACCGGTACATCGCGATCGCCAGGATGACGCCACTGGCGAAGGGCAGGGCGATACTCACCTGGCTCACCGTCACCGCCGCAGCACCACGGCCGCGGATCAGTCCGACATCGAGCTCGTAGCCGACCAGGAACATGAACAGTACGAGCCCGACCTGCGCGAGGATGTTCAGCGTCGGTGCCAGATATGGCGGGAAGAGCCACTCGTAGCCGGCCGGCCAGAGCAGTCCCAACAGCGACGGCCCCAGCAGCACCCCGGCGAAGATCTCGCCGATCACCCGGGGCTGCGACATCCTGCCGAACAAGCCCGCGCACAGCCGGCAGACCAGCAGGATCACCGGCAGCGCGATCAGCAGCTTGGGGAACGGGTCGGCCGTGGCGACCGCGGACGGCGCGTGAGCGCCGGGCGCCGGACCGCCGGAGTGGGCGCGCAGCACCAGAACCGCACCGGCCACCGGCACGATCACCAGCCCCACGTAGAGGAACATGGAGCGGCGCAGCCGGACCGTCGCCGGCGGGCGCAGCTCCACACGTGTCTCAGCCATTCCCGGGAATCCTTTCCACAACGGGGAGACCGGTCGCCCGCTCCGGCCGGAACCCGACCGCGACAATGCGGGCCTTGGCCCGCTGCAGGGGACCGAACCGGAAGACCGCCCGCAGTAGTGCCGGTGGCCTGCCCGCCACCTCGCCCGCGAGCAACGGGGTCAGGAAGCGGTCCTGTATGGTGCGTTGCAGGCGTTGCGTCATGGCGGTCGGCAGCGAACGGCGCTTTTGGACCTTGGCGAGCAGCCGCCCGCCGACCCGGCCGTTCAACAGTGCCGGGGTGAGGATCCGCGCCGCGGCCACGGCGTCCTGGACCGCCAGATTGATACCGACCCCTCCCACCACGGACATCGCGTGCGCCGCGTCACCGATCGCCAGGAAACCTTCCCGGTACCACCGTTCGGCGCGGTCCAGCCGCACGTCGAGTTCGTGCACGTCCTCCCAGGTCCGGATCTCTTGGGTACGGCCGTCGAGCCACGGGATCAGCCGCTCCAGCGTCTGCCGGAACTGGTCGAGGCCGGCGGCGTCGGACCAGTTGTGCGCGGTTCCCTTGGGAATGACGTAGGCGGCCTGCCAGTAGTCTTCGCGGTGGATCATCGCGACCATGCTGCCCCGGCTGAGCCTCGCGAACGTCCGTCCAGGATCCGTGTCCTTCCGGGTCAGCCGGAACCACAGCAGATCCATCGGGGTGCCGAAGGTGCGCACCGGAATCCCGGCCGCCTGGCGCAGCACGGAATGCCGCCCGTCGGCCGCGACCGTCAGTGCGGCGCGCAGCTCGTGCTCCTGACCGTCCTGGACATAACGCACGCCCACAACACGGCCGTTCTCCTCGATCAGTCCGGTCGCCCGCGCGTTCAGCTCCATGCGGAACCCGGGGTACTGGCGGGCCTGCGACGCGACAAAGTCGAGGAGGTCCCACTGCGGCATGTACGCGATGAACGGGTACGTGATCCGCAGCGAGCCGAAGTCGGCCAGGCTCATCTCACCGTCGTCGGTCACCGCCAGCACCGACGACTCGCGCTGATGCGGGATGGCGAGGAATTCCTCGCCGACCCCGAGGTCGTCCATGATCTGGATGGTCGACGAGTGCACCGTGTCGCCCCTGAAGTCACGCCGGAAGTCACCGTGCTTCTCCAGCACCACCACCGACACACCAGCGCGGGCCAGCAGCCAGCCGAGCACAGCCCCGGCCGGGCCGCCCCCGGCGATCACGCACTGCGCGGTGTCCTGGGTGTCCTGGGTGTCCTGGGTGTCCTGGGGTTCGTTCACCTTCACTTGGCCTCCACGGGTTCCGCTACGGGTGCCCGCCGGGAGGGCGCTGCGACCAGGTGCAGAGTCAGCACGACAACGATGCCCAGCAGGGCAACGAGGTTGCTCACGACGAGCGCGGTCCGCGCGCCCGCCTGTTGTGCGATCCAGCCGATCAGTGGCGCGCCGACCGGGGTGGTACCCATCGTGAGCACCATGAACAGCGCCATCACCCGGCCCCGCATCTCAGGCGCGGAGCCGAGCTGCAGACTGGAGTTGGCCGCGGTGATGAAGGTCAGCTGAGTGAGTCCGACCGGCACGAGGGCGATCGCGAAGGCCGTGTAGCCGGGCATGAAGGCGGACAGCAGGTTCACCGTGGCGAAGGCGGTAGCACTCGCCGTCACAAACCTCCAGGACACCGATTTCCGCCGGGCGGCCAGCGCCGCGCCGACCAGTGATCCGATCGCGGTCACCGAACCGAGGAGACCGAACTCGCGTGCGCCACGGCCGAACTCATGGGTAGCCATGAGCGCGTTGGTGATCGGCGAGTTGGCCGAGAAAGTACCGACGAACGCCGTCACACCGAGGATCACCCGGATCTCCGGTTCCCGCATCGCGTAACGGACCCCGGCCACCAGCATGGACAGGCTGCCGCCCCGGTCGGCCGGGACCTCGTGCAGTCGTGCCGGATCCATCCGTACCAGAGCCACGATCGGGGCGATCGCCGTGGCCGCGGCGATGAGGAACACCGGCCCGGTGTCGCTGACGGCGATCAGTGCCCCGGCCACTCCGGGGCCGATCAGCCGGGCGGCGTGGAAGGAACCGCCGGACAGCCCGACCACGCTGGGCACTTCCTCACGAGTGACCAGTTCCAGCACGAACGCCTGCACGGTCGGCTGGAACACCGCGTTCGCCACGCCGAGCATCAGCGCGATCAGGTAGACATGCCAGGTCTGGACCCCGCCGCTGAGCACCAGTGTGCCCAGTGCGAGTCCGCACAGGCCGACCGCCGCCTGTGTCCACAGCAGCAGGGCGCGCCGGGGGAACCGGTCGGCGAGCATGCCGCCGACCGGCCCGAACAGCAGGATCGGCAGGAACTGCACACCGGTGACGAGCCCGAGCGCGGTGCCCGACCGGCCGGTCAGTTCCAGCACCAGCCAGTCCTGGGCGATGCGCTGCATCCAGGTGCCTACGTTGGCGACCGACAGACCGAGCAACCACAGCCGGTAGTTCCGGTTGCGCAATGCGGGAAGCACGGCCTTCACCCCCGGGCCAGTTGGGGTTCCCGCGCGCCGGCGGAGAGCGAGCGGATCCATTCGACCTGGTGCTTGATCCCGGTGCGCAGGTCGACCGTCGGCCAGTAGCCGAGCACTTCGGCCGCGCCGGCCAGGTCCGCGTGGGTGGAGCGCGCGTCGCCGTCGCCCGGCGGCCCGTGTTCGAACGCCACGGGCTGTCCCACCACCTCGCCCACCAACTCGATGAGCTCCAGCACGGTGATCGTGCTGCCGGTGCCGACATTGACCGCGACGGCCTGCGCCCGCGCCTGCGCCGCGAGCAGATTCGCCTGCACAGCGTCGGACACGAAGGTGAAGTCGCGGCGCTGCAGGCCGTCCCCGAACACGGTGATCGGCCGGCCTGTGAGCGCCGAGTCGATCATGCGGGTGATGGCCATGTCCGCGCGTTGCCGCGGGCCGTAGACGGTGAAATAGCGCAGTGCCACGACGCTGGTCCGTGATCCGGGCCGCTTGGCGTGCACCAGGCTGAGCTGCTCGGTCAGCAGTTTCGTCACGCCGTAGGGCGACAACGGCGTCGGCAGGCTGGTCTCCGCGGTCGGACCGTCCTCGGCGCCGCCGTACACACTGGAGGAGGACGAGACCACGACGCGCCGCACCCCGCCCCGGCCGGCCGCGTCCAGCAGCCGGTGGGTGCCGAGGACATTGCTGTCCACGTATTCACTGAACCGCTCGCCCCACGAGGCCCGCACCCCGGGTCGCGCCGCGAGATGGAACACCGTGTCTGCGCCGTACAGTAGCGAGTCCAGGTCGGCGACCGCGATGTCGGCGGTCACCAGCAGGAACCGGGGATCCGCACGCAGCGACCGGAGGTTGCGTGCGGTCACCTCCTCGGGATGGCCACGCAGGTGATCGATGCCGGTCACCAGCCACCCCTCGTCCAGCAGGGCCTCACACAGGTGCGAGCCGATGAATCCGGCCGCACCTGTGACAACGGCCCGCCGATAGGCCGGCGCCCCGGTTGTGGCCGAGGTCACTGCCGCGCCTCCGCCGTCACACGGTCGACGGCGATCTCGTGGATCACCCGGTCGACCGGGCCCGCCCAGTACGGGCGCAGCGGAACCGTCATCTCACGGTGCACCGGTGCGTCCTCCCAGGCAAGGAACTTCTCGGCGCTCTCCCAGTGGCCGAGCAGGGTGTACCGGTCGCTCTCCTTCTGGTCCCGCAGCAACTGCTCGCCGAGATGTCCCGGCGTGCCGCTGACCCGCTTGCGGACCACCTCGAAGGCACGCTCGAACTCCGCCGAGGTACCGGGCTTGATCTGCGCCGAAACCATGACATAGATGCTCATGAGTCTCCCCTGTGGTCGATGATCTCCAGGACTTCCATATGGACGCTGGTGCGGAGTCCGCGCAGCCCCGCGGTGGCGCCGTCCTGCCGTGAGCTCGTCTCGAAGTGGTGGTACGTGCCGCGGTCGGTCCAGTCCGAGGTGATCACGTAGGTGGTCTCCTCCTCGCCGGCGACCCGGCTCAGGGTCTGGCGCAGGCAGCCGGCCTGCCCCTGCACCCACTCGGCGACCGCGGCCCATTCCCGCTCGAACTCGGCGGCGGCCTGCGGGGGCACGGTCATCGTCAGCACGGCGCGCACCGCGCGCTCGGCTGCCATCAGATGCCCCCGTCGACCACGATCGTCTGGCCGGACACGAAGCGGGCGGCGTTGCCGGACAGGAACAGGACGACGTCCGCGACGTCCTCCGGCGTGCCGAGCCTGCCCAGCGCCGCGAGCGCCTCGTAGCGCTTGCGCACCTCACCGGTCAGGCCGATCGCCTGATCGGTCTCGATGATCCCCGGCGCGACCACGTTGGCCCGTATCCCGCGCGGTCCGGCCTCCTTGCACAGAGACCGGGTGAAGCCGTAGATCGCCGCCTTGGACGCGGTGTAGTGCGTGCGCGCCACCATGCCCACCGAAGCGACGGCCGAGGAGATGTTGACGATCGCCCCGCCCTCGCCCATCGACGGCAGTGCCGCCTTGGTGACCTCGAAGGTGCCGCGCAGGTTGGTGTCGATGACCCGGCTCCACTCGTCGCCATCGAGCTCGTCCAGGGTGCGGTGGCTGACCACGCCCGCGTTGTTGACGAGGACGTCAATGCCACCGAGGACCGCGGTGGTGGCCTTGACCAGCGCCCGGCACCGGGCCGGGTCGGCTACGTCGGCGGCGTGCACCGTGTGTTCGCCGCCGAACTCGGCGAGTTCGGACCGCAGCGCGGCGGCCGCCTCACCGTCGGTGCGGCCGCAGGTGTGCACGGTCGCGCCTGCGGCGGCGAATGCCAGCACGATCGCCCGGCCGATTCCGCGCGTGCCGCCCGTGACGAGCACGCGTTTGCCCTTCAGCTCAGTGCTCATTGCTGTTCTCCCAGTCCAGGGTCAGGTCGGGTCGGGTCACGGTGCCGGTGCGAACGTCGGCTCCAGGCCGTAGAGCTCGGTGGCATTGCGACAGGCGACGCGTTCGAGTTCGGCCGGGGTGAGGCCGGCTCCGGACACCAGGCCCACGATCGGTTCCAGCGCGGCCATCAACGGCGGCGCGTCGGTGCCGAAGAGCACATGGTCGGCGCCCAGCACCGCGATGTTCGCCGCGATGTTGTGCGCGCTGGGGCACGAGGTATCGACATGGATACGGCGCAGGGCCTCGCTCGGCCGCGACGACGGCTCGCCGCCGTCCCGTGGCGCGGCCGCGAGGTCGAGCTTCTCCGCGAGCTGCGCGATCGCCCCGCCGCCGGCGGCCGCCACCAGCGCCAGGTTCGGGTACCGGTCCAGTACGCCGCCCCGGAGGATCGCGGCCAGTCCCGCGGTCACGTCGTTGAACCGCCCGATGTGCTCGACCATGCCGAACTCGCCGAGGCTGTCCGCGCCGACCGGGCGGGCCGGCGGATGCATCAGCACCGGCACGGCCATCTCGTCGGCCATCGCGAAGAACTGCTCGGCCCGCGGCGAGCTCAGGTACTCGCCGTTGATGCTGGAGTTGACGACCAGGCCGACGAAGCGCCAGTCCCCGACGAGATCACGGGCCTGGGAAAGCATCCGCTCATCGCCGAACGGGTCGAGATAGGCGTAGGTGCGCAACGAGTCCGGGTACTGGTCGACGAGACCGGCCATCAGCTCGTTGTGCGCCCGTACCGCGTCCGCGCTCTGCCGGTAGTTGTCGATGTCCGGCAGCGGCAGCATGACGCCCGCGCCGACCGGGCTGCCGATCACGGTGAGGCCGATGCCGAGCGCCCGCTTGTGATCGATCACGGCCTCGGGGTCACGCAGGCTCGGCGGTCCGCCGCCCTTCTCCCCCGGTGGGCTGAGATGTCCATGGATGTCGATGAACATCGCGGCTCACAGCCGGTTCAGCTGCGGCGCACCGGGCGGACCCGCCATCAGGCCGGTGCTGAACTCGAACTTCCCGAGCACCGGCACCATCACACCGAACAGGCCGCCGGCGGCCGGGCTGACCAGGAAGTCCACCACGTCGGCGACGGCCGCGGGCTTGGTCGCCTGCTCGAAGTCCATATGCGGCCGCTGTGCGCGGGCCTCCTCGGTGTCGGCCATCGTCATCACCACGACGTTCGCGTGCACACCCCGGTGCTTCACCTCGTGCGCCAAGGACTTCACCCATGCCTGGAGCGCGGCCTTGCTCGCGGCGTAGGCACCGAACCCGGGGAACGGCTCTCTGGCCAGTACCGAGCTGAGGTAGACGAGGTGGCCGCCGTCGGCGAGTTGCGGCAGCACCGCCTGGGTGGCGGAGACCGCGGACAGCAGGTTGGCCTGGAACATACGGGTGTACGCGTCGAGGTCGGACAGCATGACCGGTCCGACGTGGAATCCGCCGACCAGGTGGATCAGTCCGTCGATCCGGCCGAACCGGTCGATCGTCTCCGACACCGCGCGCCGTGCGAGCAGCGGCTTGGTGGTGTCGGCGACGACGGTGGCGATCTGGTCCGGCGCGGCCGCCGAATCGGCGATCTCCTTGAGCCGGGACTCGTTGCGGGCGGCCAGCATCAGCCGGTGACCCGACGCGGCGAGCTTGCCGACCACGGCCTCGCCCATGGCTCCGGTCGGGCCGGTGACGAGGAATACCTGTGCGTCGCTCATGACTTCTTCACCGCTCCGTAACCCTCGGGGACGCGAGTCGTGACGGTCCGCATCATCGCGCGCATGAAGAACTCCTTGGCGCCCTGCGGATTGGACATGTCGCGCCGGTCTTCCTCGATCAGGTACTTGTCCAGTTCGTGTTCGACGTACTGGATGTTCGGGTCCTGCGAAAGGTGCGCCATGATCTTGACAAAATCACCCTCAAATTCGATCATACGGACAATCTGCTGGTCCTTCATGAACACCGAGGTGCTGAGCAGGCGGGTCTCATCGTCAATTTCCGGATTCGGCGGGTCGTAGGTCGCCAGGAGATTGGCCACATCCTCCTCGGTACCCGGACGAACTCGAAAAGTCACGGCATAGCGCTGCATTACCCCTCCAGGTGAAGTGACGGAAAAACATGGAGCAGAATTCCGGGAATTCAATTCCGGACTTCTGCTCAAAGAATATTTGCGTGCGGTGAACGTGTCGCCCACCGATCGAATGGTTCTCCGGTTCCCCCGTACGGAGGATGCCGCTCCCCGAACGGACACCGCGGTCCAGTCGAGCCGATGCCCCTCCAGCCAGACGGCCGCTACGGTCTCCAGGACCGCACGGCGGTCCGCACCCGGCACGCCCAGCCGTGGCGGCAGCATGGCGGTCACCGCGCTACGGCCCGCGACAACCGCAGGGTGCCGCCGTGCGAGATTGGCCAGCGCCCGTGCCGGGCCCGCCTCCACGAGCAGCACATCCTGCTCGGCCAGCAACTCGTCGAGCGCCGGGCCGAACAGCACCGGCCGGCACACCTGCGAAGCCCAGAAGGCGGGGTCGACCGCCTCCTCCGGCCGCAGCCGCCGTGCCGTGATCGTGGAGAAGACGTCGATCCGCGGAGGCCTCAGCTGAATCCGGGCCAGCACGGCCTCGGAGACCGCGGCCAACGGGGCGAGTACCGGCGAGTGGAACGGCAGCGGGATGCGGGCCCGGAGCGCGGTGTACCCGGCCTCCCGCAGGCGTCGCGCGGCGATCTCGAGCGCGGACTCGGACCCGGCCAGCATGGTCTGGTTCGGACCGTTGACGACGCCGACGCACACCCCATCGCCGAGGAACTCCGCCACCTGTTCCAAGGACGCGGCGACGGCGAGCAGCCCACCCGGCGCGGCATCGCGGTAGGACGCGGTGCGGGCGGTCATGAGCGAGGCGGCATCCGGCAGGCCGAACACTCCGGACAGTGCCGCAGCGGCCAGTTCGCCAACGCTGTGGCCCAGCAGCGCGGTCGGCCGCACACCCCAGCTCAGCACCGTGCGGCCCAGCGCGTGGCCGAGCGCGAACAGCAGTGGCTGGCCGCGTTCCGCGGCGTCGAGGGGTACTACCGGCTGCTCGGCGAGCCAGTCCGCGCGCAGCGCGTCCCCCTCGGCACCGAGCAGGCCGAACATGTCGTCCATCCAGTCGGTGAAGACCGGCTCCACGCCGTAGAGCTGCGCGCCCATCCGGACGTGCTGCGCACCGTGCCCGTCGAGCAGCAGCGCGACCGGGCGGGGTGGACGGTGCTCCGGCAGACGGCGGACCGGCGCGCCGCGCACCGCGGCGACCGCGTCGGCCACCGCGCCGGCACCGGCCAGCACCACGGCGGCCCGGAACGCGTGGCCGGTGTCCTGGTGCTGTTCGACCAGCGCCACCAGCCCGTCCGGATCACCGGGATGCCGCGCGAGATGGTCGCAGATCCATTGCCGTAATCGCGTTTCCGCGCGTTCGTCGGGCGCGGACCAGGCGAGTAAACAGGGTTCACTCATGACGTCTCCATCTCGCTGGTACGGACGAAGGCCAGCGCCGATCCCCTGCGGGAGATGTCGCGCAGGATCTCTCCCGGCCCGGCGTCGACGAGCGCGGTGGCGCCGGCATCCCGCGCGGCCGTGACCGCGTCACTCCACCGAACGGGCAACAGCAGCCATCGGGTCAGCAGCTCCATGAGCCCGTCCGCGGTCACCCGGCAACGGCCGTCCACGCTGGATACGACAGGGATTCGAGGAGTCCGAAACTCCATCCGCCCGACCGCGAACTGCCAACGGGGCAGGAGTTCTGTCATGAGCGAGCAGTGGTAGGCACCGCGGATCGGCAGCAATCGGACGGTCGCGCCGCGCGCTCTGGCCAAGTCCGCCGCGACCTGCGCGGCCTTGGCGTCACCGCACAGGATCGTCTGCGTGGGCCCGTTGAACCCGGACGGTTCGAGCACGGCGCCGGTCTCCACGACCGCGAGCCGGCACACCCGGTCGACCTCGCTGAGATCCAGTCCCATCAGCACGACCAGCCTGCTGGGGCGCCGCAGATCCTGCTCGTGCCCGACCTCGCCCAGTTCGAACAGCAGATCCAGACCCTGCAAGGGATCAAGGGCACCGGCGTAGACCAGCGAGGTCATCTCACCGAGGCTGTGCCCCAGCGTCACCGGATGGTCCGCGCCGGTGCCGAACTGCTGCCAGGCCGAGAGCAGCCCGGCGGCGTAGGTGCACGGCTGGCCTGCCCGCGTGTCGGCGAAGTCGATCTGGCCGGCGCCGGTGACACCCAGCCTGCCGAACAGCTCCGTCACGAGTGGCGTGTGCCTGTGCGCATCGAGGAGGATGTCGACCGCGCGCCGGTCGACAGCTTGGCCGGGGAAGGCGACCCCCGGTGGTGTCTGTATGACTCTTCGGCTCACCCCTGAACCGTAGGCGGCCCGCTGGGGTGCGGTCGTCCTGCCGGCGGACCGATCTCCGCCTCCGCCGCGAGGAGGAACTACCCTACCGCAGGCCCGGTTTCCCCGCGGCTCGCCCGCACGGTGGCTCTCCGGTCGGCCTCCTCGCCGCCGACCGGTGAAGTACTCCCGCGGGAGTAACGAGGCCCGCGCCGCTCCCTGCGCAGTAACGGCGCTCTCCGACGTCAGCGGGACGAAATGGCCACGGCGGGCCGGGATTCTGGAACCCATGGAAATCAAACGCAGGCTGCTGCTGCCTTGGGCAGTGGTGGGATTCTGGATCGCGGTCGTCGCAGTGGTGCTGCCGTTCGCCGGGAAGCTGTCCGGTGTGACCAAGGACGATCAGGTCAGCTATCTGCCCGCGAGCGCGCAGTCGACGCAGGTCGCCAAAGTCCAGAAGTCGATGCCGGGTGGCGGGTCGACCAATCTGGTGCTGGTGTATCACCGCGGCGGCGGAGTGACAGCCGCCGATCGGAAGGCCGAGCAGCGGCAAGTGACAGCGGTGCTGAAGAAGTTCGAGCCGGCGAACCGCAACGCGACGCCGCAGGCCGTGTTGTCGGCCGACGGGACGACGCTGATGGTGCCGGTGGCCGTCGCGCAGAGCGCGGGGGACGCGAAGACAGTCGCCACGGCGGTCCGCGTGATCGCCGCCGAGGGACGGCCGCAGGGGCTGACCGTGCTGGTGGGCGGCGAGAGCGGGCTGGCCGCCGACATGGACAAGGTGTACAACTCGATCGACGGGACGCTGCTCCTGGCGACCGTGTCGGTCGTGGCCGTGCTGCTGGTGGTCACCTACCGCAGCCCGTTCCTGTGGCTGGTGCCGCTGGTCGCGGTCGCGATGGCGGCGGTGGCGGCGATGGCCGTCGTCTACGGACTGGTCCAGGGGTTCGGCCTCTCCGTCAACAGCATGAGCAGCTCCGTCATGACGATCCTCGTCTTCGGCGCGGGCACCGACTACGCGCTGCTGCTGGTCGCCCGCTACCGGGACGAACTGCACCACGCCCAACTCCCGTACGACGCCATGCGCGCGGCGCTGCGCCGCAGCGGCCCCGCCGTGCTGACTTCCGCCGGGACGGTCGTGGCGGGGCTTCTGTGCCTGCTGGCCGCCGACCTCAACAGCAGCAGTGCGCTCGGCCCGACCGGTGCGGTCGGCGTCCTGTGCGCGCTCGCCGCGATGATGACCTTGCTTCCCGCGGTGCTGGTGCTGCTCGGCCGCCGGGTGTTCTGGCCGCTGATCCCGGCGTACGGCAGCGAGCCGAAGCGGCGACGCGGCTTCTACGACCGGGTGGGCGCGGCCGTCGTCCGGCGCCCGGTGATGGTGCTGGTGACCGGGACCGTGGCTGTCGGAGCACTGGCCTTCGGTGCCCTGAACCTCACCGGTGAATTGCGGCAGGAGGATTCCTTCGTCAAGAAGCCGGAGTCGGTGTCGGCGATGCGGATCCTCGCCGACAGCTTCCCCGAGCGCGGCAGCCAGCCGATCACCGTGCTGGCGCGCACCAGCCGCACGAATGCGACACTCGCCGACGTAACGAACACCAAGGGCGTCTCGGCCGCCTCGACGGGCCGCAGCGCGAAGGGCTGGACCGAGATCAGCGTCACGGCGACCGCCCAACCGGAGAGCCCCGGCGAGACCGCGACCATCAACCGGCTGCGGACCGGGCTGAGCGAAGACGGCGCACTGGTCGGCGGTGAGAGTGCCCAAACGCTCGATATCGCCCACACCGTCTCGCGCGACCAGAGTCTGGTCGTTCCGATGGTGCTGACCGTGGTCTTCATCCTGCTCGCGATGCTGCTGCGGAGCCTGGTGGCCCCGCTGGTGCTGGTCACTGCCATGGCGGGGGTGTGGGCGGCGGCGCTGGGCCTGGGCGGCCTGGTATTCGGTCCGGTCTTCGGCTTCGCGGGCAACGACCCCGCACTGCCGCAGCTCAGTTTTGTCTTCCTCGTCGCCCTCGGCGTCGACTACGGCATCTTCCTGATGCACCGCATGCGCGAGGAGGTCCTGGGCGGCACCCCGGACCGGGAGGCGACCGTGCGGGCGCTGAAGGCCACCGGCGGGGTCATCGCCTCGGCGGGCATCGTCCTGGCCGCGACCTTCAGCGTGCTCACCGTGCTGCCCCTGGTGATGATGGTCGAGCTGGGCTCTGTCATCGCCGCCGGTGTACTCCTCGACACCTTTGTCGTGCGGACCTTCCTGGTCCCGGCCGCCTCGGTGCTCCTCGGTCACCGTATCTGGTGGCCGAGCCGCCTCACGGGCCCGGTACCTGCCGCCCCGGCGCCCCTCGGCGTCGTTCCGGAACCCACCACCTGAACCGGCACGCGGCCGGTCCGCGGCCATGCCCCGGCGAGGCCATCCGGTTGTGCGACGCGCACGACGGAGGCGGAACCATCGGGGCATGGCCGCGGACCGGCCGATCCCGGAGAATGAAGAGGTGCCCTCCATGACGGCGACCCTGCGCGCCCTTCGCAGCGACACCCTGCTCGCTGCGGCCGTTCTCTTACTGCAGTGCGCACTGGCCGCTGCTCTGCCGGAGACGACCGGACGGTGGCCGGACGCGGCCGGTTGGGCGCTGCTCGCCGCCAGCGCGGCCATTCTGGCCGGGCGGCGGCGGTGGCCGGCGGGCGTGGCAGCGGCCATGGTCCTGGTGGTGGCGGCCTACCAGAAAATGGAATACGTTCACCCGGCCACGATCCCGGCCAGCGGAGTCGCGCTGTACAGCCTGGCGGTGGCGGGCCCGCCACTGCGGTCGTTCCTCGCCCTGCCGGCCGCGATCGGGGTCATGGCCCTGGTGATGGAGTCGCGCCCGTACCCGGACGAGGGCATGGACCTACTGCGCAACGCCGGCTGGATAGTCGCGGTGGTGCTGGTCGGGGAGGCGGTCCGGATCCACCGCAAGTACGTGGCCGCGATCGTGGAGCGCGCGGACCGCGCCGAACGCACCCGGGAGGAGGAGGCGGCCCGACGAGTCGCGGAGGAGCGGATGCGGATCGCCCGGGATCTGCACGATCTGCTGGCACACACCATCACGCTCATAGGCGTGCAGTCGTCGGTCGCCGCGCATGTGCTGGTCGAGGACCCGGCACGGCTGGACCGTACGGCGCTCGTCGCCTCGCTCGACGCCATCGCCGACACCTGCCGGGACGCACGGGCAGAGCTGCGCACCACGCTGGAGGTGCTGCGTGCCGACGGCAGCCCGGCCGACGGCTCCGGCGTGAGCCCGCCGCCCTCCCTGTCGGGCCTGCCCGACCTGGTACGTGCCGCCGAGGCCAGCGGTGCCCGCGTGGAACTCACGTTCCGTGCCGGCGCCGGCACCGACGCGGCGCCGCCCGCCGTGGGCGCGGCCGCCTACCGCATCGTCCAGGAGGCCCTGACCAACGCGGTCAAACATGCCGGTCCGACGGTACGAGTGCGAGTGGACGTCACGGTCGACGACGCGGCGGAAACGTTGCAGGTGAAGGTTGTGAACGACGACTCCCCAGCGGCGACGGGCCCCGTCGGCCCGGTGGACCCCCGGGGCTACGGCCTGATCGGCATGCGTGAGCGCGTCCGTAGCGTTGGCGGCACACTCGCCACAGGGCCGCGCCCGGAAGGCGGCTTCGCGGTCTGCGTGCACCTGCCGCTGGGCACACGGGTCCCGGCGCCGGACGTGCCCGTACCCGCCTACCCCCTGAAAGGCGACACCGGGTCGCTGGCCGGGCCCGCGTCCGGACCCGGCATGGGAGATCACCGATGAGCACGGAGCGGCAGCCGATCCGGGTCCTCCTCGCCGACGACCAGACCCTGGTGCGGGCGGCGTTCGCGATGCTGGTCGATTCGGCACGGGACATGGAGGTCGTGGGGCAGGCCAGTACCGGACGGGAGGCCACCGAGCTGGCGCGGACGGCCCGCGCGGACGTGATCGTGATGGACATCCGGATGCCGGATCTGGACGGGATCGAGGCGACCCGGCTGATCGCGGCGGACGAGGACCTCGCCGGGGTCCGGGTGCTGATGCTGACGACGTACGACACCGAGGAGCATGTCGTCCCGGCACTACGCGCGGGCGCGAGCGGCTTCCTGGTGAAGGACACGCGCCCCGCCGAACTGCTGGACGCGATCCGGATCGTTGCGGCCGGCGAGGCACTGCTCTCGCCCGGGCCGACCGCACGGCTGATCGCCCGCGTGCTGCGAATGCCTGACCGGCCGCCCGCTGACGCCCCGGCTCCCGAAGGGCTGGCCCCGCTCTCGGCCCGCGAGCGGCAGGTGCTCATCCTGGTCGCGCGCGGCTTGAACAACATCGAGATCGCCGAAGCCCTGGGCCTCAGCCCGCTCACCGCGAAGACGCACGTCAGCCGCATCATGGGCAAGTTGGCCGTCCGCGACCGGGCCCAACTGGTGATCGCGGCCTACGAGTCGGGGCTGATCTCGGCGGGCGAGTAGATCGCCGCAGGGGCACACAGGTCAGGGAACGTCGTGGCTGGTGTTGCTGGCCCATAGCGAGCCGCCCTTGCCGGTCCCGCCGGTCCGCCGGTAGACGACCAGGTTGCCGTCATTCTGCATGACCGCGTGCGCACCGGAGTTGCCGGAGGTCCTGGTCGACCACAGTGCGCGCTTGCCGGCGCCGCCCCAGACACCGGCCGGGCCGCTGTTCCCGCAGGACCAGTACACCCAGCGGCCGGCCGCAGCCTGCAGTTCGCTCGGCACGCAGGTGGCGCCGGTCGCGACGGTCTGCACGGTTTTCCGCGTGGTCAGGTCGGTCTGGCCGAGGGAGCCGGCCGTCGTGCCGGCCGTCCACAGTGTCGAGCCGGACAGCGCCGCCGCGCTGACCGGCCGGGAGTACAACACGCGGGCGTTGTTGGGCGCGTCCGGGCTTCCGATGTACTGCTTGTACGGCGAGCCGCCGTCGTAGACGACGTACCGCCCGTCCGAGTCAACCAGCGAGCCGCCGGTCGCGCCAGGCACGACGAGGTAGGCCGACGAGCCGTGCTGGATGGTCACCTTGTCGCCCCCGGAACCCGCGGCGGAACCGGTCCACAGCTGCGATATACGACCGTCACCGGTGCCGATCGGCGGGTCGCAGGTGGCCACGGCGTCGCAGTTGCTCGCCGCGAACGGCGTGCCGAAGTTCGTCCGCGGGCCGTACTCCGGCGCGCTGCCGCCGAGGGCCTCCAGATCTCACGCCAGCCGCGCTTACAGGGCGCTGACCTGACGCGGTCCGGACTGACCCGGTTCGATCTCCACGGCCCACGCCATGGACGACCCATTTCTGACGTTGCATCACATGGTCTGCGCGGTTATTGCACGTCTGTGACAGCGAGCGCACAGCTCCGTCACCCGCCGTTGACAGACTTCTCTCATCGCGAAGGGCAGCAAGCCGGGTACGGCCGCAGGCTCCCGCAAACACCTGTCGCACCGTCATTCACATCCCTGGGGGGAACTCGATGTCCGCTCGTAACCGTCGGAGCACCGCAATCGCCATCACCGCGGGTACCGCAGCACTGCTCACCGTGTGCGGCCTGGGCGCCACCGCGATGGCCGCTCCAGCCGCGACCAGCGGTACCAAGGGCAGCGCCGCGATGGTCGCCGCGGGCGCATCCGCACAGACAGTCACCGTGCCCAGGGGGCTGACCATCAGCGATGGCACCCGCCACGTCCTGGTCAACGGCAAGTCGATCGACTTCGGCACCATCGTCCGCGACCTCGCCTGGAACCCCAAGGGCACCAAGGCCGCCTTCATCGACGGCCACGGCAACCTCGACATCGCCAACCCCGACGGCAGCCATCGCGTCACCGTCGCCGCCAACCCCGGCGGGCAGACCTGGTCCCACCCCACCTGGCAGGTCGCCGCCGCCGACACGACGAACGGGATCCCCGCGAAGAACAACCTCATCTTCTCCGCCAAGGTCAGCGGCAAGACCGTTCTGGAAGGCATCAAGGCCACCAGCGACCACGGCACGCCGACCCGGATCAGCCTGAACACCGACAGCGACACCGCCCTTCCGAAGACCAACAACACCTGGCCCAACGTCGGCGGGAACTACGGCACCGCCGTCTACGAGAACACCCACACCGGCGAGGTCTACATCCGTGACGACTACCTCCGTCAGATGGGCGGCGCGCTGACCAAGGGCTCCGAGCCCGCGCTCGCCCCCAACGAGGAGGAGGTCGTCTTCGTCCGCTCCGTCCACGGGCACGACCACCTCTTCGTCGAGGACTTCAGCAGCAGCACCAACGTCATCAAGGACGTCACCCCCCACGCCACCACCGACTACACCGAGCCCACCTGGTCGCCCAACAGCAAGACCATCGCCTTCCGCGCCCCCACCGGCACGTACACCATCACCAAGACCTCCCACGGCTTCGGTAAGCCAGTCAAGGTCTCCAAGCACACCGGCCTGCCCGCCTACCGCGGCTGACCCCCGCCCAACCGGCTGCCGGAGCGGGCGAGTTCCGCCCGCAGCTCATCCAGGTGCTGGTCCGCCGTGTCATGCGGCAGGAACTCGACCACGTCGAGAAAGCGGAACAGAACCTGGGCCGAGGTGACGGCGAACTCGTAGTCGCCGAACCCCACCACGGCACCCATCTCACCCCGCACGGCCCCCCGGACGACATGCGCGGTCATGTCGTCCGGGCTGTCCGCGGTAAGCCCCCGCCGGGCGTTGGGGCGAGCCAGATACGGGCAGACCATCGAGGCGTAGAGCATGCACGCGCGGTGCCCCGGAGCCTCCAGCGTCGCTGCCAGATTGCGGTACGGCCGCCCAGCAGCCATCGCCTCGCCGATCGCGGAACTCTCCGCAGCGCCGGCCACCCGCCACACCGGGCCCCTGGGTATCAGAGTGTTGCAGACGGAACACAGCCGCTTTCGCGCGCACTCGGCGCTGCGCCCGTAGTCGGTGAGCGCGAACCGCGGCTCGCCGCCCTCCCACGGGGTGATGGCGGGCACGGGATAACCACGGCTGTCACGGGGCCTGACCTCGATGGTCGGCGGCATGGGAACGGAGTCGAATCGCACACCCCATGTTCAACCACATACCCCCACCACCGCGACCGTTCTATCCAGAACAGCCGGGCCGTACCGCCGTTCAGAAGAACACATCCGGTGCGTCCGCCCGCAGCCTGTCCCGGTAACGGCGCCGCAGAGCAGGTGACGACCGCGGCCGGCACAGCGGTCGAGGCAGCGTCGAAGGCAGACCTCGAGCGGCCTGTCGGTCCGGGCCAACCCGCCGGCGTTGTCGGGATCCCACAAACCTCGGCGCCGCTCGCGTCCAGCCGCACCACTTCCGCACCCGTCAGGGCGGTGTCCCACAGGCGACAAGGTCCACAGCGGTAACAGGCCCTCCACCAGCCGATCAGGCGCAGAAACCGGCTGACCTGCCCATATACGCCCGGGGCGCCCGTGATTCCCAAGGTCAGAGCGCGGGTTCGATTCCCGTCATCCGCTCCAAAGAAAGCCGAGTGCCGATGGATCAGCCCCGCCCGCCCGGCTGTCGTCCCCGAGCAGGACCGCCCCCAGCACCGACCTCCCGTTTGTGAAAACCCAGTTACCGTCGGCCCGCGTCCCATCCTGGCTACGATCAGCGGCGTGTCCGCAAACATAATGGTCGCCGAAGACGATGCGAAGCAGGCCGAACTGGTGCGCCGCTATTTGGAGCACGAGGGGCACACGGTCACGGTCGTCGGGGACGGCCGTGCCGCTCTTGAGGAAGTTCGGCACAGGGAACCCGACCTGCTCATTCTCGATGTGATGATGCCCCGGGCCGACGGCCTCGACGTGGTGCGTATTCTGCGCGCCGAGCACCGGGAGGTGCCGGTGCTGATGCTGACGGCCCGTAGTACCGAGGACGATCTGCTGCTCGGCCTGGATCTCGGCGCTGACGACTACATGACCAAGCCGTTCAGCCCTCGTGAGCTGATGGCCCGGGTACGCACATTGCTGCGCCGCAACCAGCGTTCCGCCGGCCCCGCCCCTGGCCCCACACCTGCCGCCGTCGAGGACCGGGCGCTTTCGGTGGGCACGCTCAGGGTCGATCCGGCCCGGCACGAGGTGTCGGTCGGGGGGACGCCGGTCGTGTGCACGCCCGGCGAGTTCCGTATCCTCGCCGCGATGGCGACGGAGCCCGACCGGGTCTTCACCAGACAGCGGCTCCTGGAGGAGCTGCACGGCTTCGACAAGTACATCAGCGACCGCACCGTCGATGTGCACATCATGCATCTGCGCAAGAAGATCGAGCGCGCCCCACGGCGGCCGGCCCGGCTGCTCACCGTTTTCGGCGTCGGCTACAAGCTGACGGACCCCGCGAGGAACGGACGCCATGCGTCGTCGTGACGAGCGGGCGCGGCTGCCGCTCCGTAAGAGCCTGCTCGGCCGGCTGCTGACCGTGTCGGCGCTGGTGGCCTCGTGCTCGGTCGCCGCCACCGCCTGGCTCGCCGTACAGACGACCTCCGGCGCGATCCGCCAGGAGCAGGGACAGAACCTCAGCGCCGATGCCAAGATCTACAACACCCTGCTGGGCTACGCGGCCACCCACCCCGGATGGGAGGGCGTTGACGACACCGTGCGGGAACTGGCCCGGCAGTCCCAACGCCGGATCGCGCTGACCACCCAGGACCGGCGTCCCCTCTTCGACTCCTCCGCAGGCTCCTCCTCCGGCTCCGACGGCACCTCGTCCGCCGCCCCGCTGCCACCACAGGCCTCGGCGGTCGTCGACCCACTGTCCGTCGACACCGTGCTGGTGCCCGATGCCGCCTCCGCCGGCGCGGACCGCATCGATCCACGAGCCGTCGGACCGTTCCTGCTGCCCGCGAAGGAACGTGCGGCCCTGCGGCAGGCCACGGCCAGGAGTGTGCAGTGCCTCAACAAGGTGGGCGTAGCGGCGGACGTCGGCGAGAGCCCGAGCGGGCGGCCCCGTATCCAGCTCGTGAGCAAGAACACCGACAGTTTTCTGGAACAGAAGTGCCTGACAAGCGAGTCGTCCGCTCCCACCGCGACCGAGAAGAAGGCCCTCCGCTCCCTCAATCAACTTGCTGACGCCTGTCTGGAACGCCAGGGCCGCACGGGCGTGAGACTGAACCTGGACCTGTCCTGGGACCGGTCGTACGGGCAGGGCGCGACGAAGATCGGCCAACCGGCCGCCAGCCCCGCGTCCAAGGCCCTCATCGCCAAGGAGACGGCGGACCTTGCGGCAAAAGCGGCCAAGGAGGGTGCCGCCGCTGCCCGCGGGCTGACCGACGGCCTGCCCGAGGCCCGCGACAGCGCGTACGACCGGGCCATCGCGTCCTGCGTCGGCAGCGCCCGCCGCGAACAACTCACGGCCTATGTCGCCGCGCCCGCACTGCTGTTCATCGACGACCCCGGTGCCGTCAGCGTGCCCGGTTTCGATCTCTCACCGGCGAACACGGCACGCATCGCCGGGGTCACCGCCCTCGTCCTCGCCCTCACCGTCGGCGCCTCGGTGCTCGCCGGAACCCGGCTCGTACGCCCTTTGCACGCGCTCACCAGCGCCGCTCAGCGAATGCGGGACGGCCTGGACTCGGCGCCCGTGCCGGTCGGCTCCGACAACGAGATCGGACGGCTGGCCGCGACCTTCAACGACATGGCCGCACACCGCGCCCGGCTCGAGGAACAGCGCAAAGTGATGGTCAGCGACGTCGCCCACGAACTGCGCACCCCGCTGAGCAATATCCGTGGCTGGCTGGAGGCGGCACAGGACGGACTGGCCGAGTTGGATCCTGCGTTCGTCTCCTCGCTGCTGGAGGAGGCGGTGCAGCTTCAACACGTCATCAACGATCTGCAGGATCTGGCGGCGGCCGACGCGGGCGCGCTGCGTCTGCACCTGCAGCCGGTACGCGTCGACGACCTCCTCGGCCAGGTCGCCGCGGCACACCAGGGCCTGGCCGAGACCGCGGGCGTCACACTGGTGGTCTCCCCGGCGACGCCCGGCACCCTCCGGCCACCGCTGCTCGACGCCGACCCGGTCCGGCTGCGCCAGGCCGTCAGCAACCTGGTCTCCAACGCGGTACGCCACACACCGCCCGGTGGCAGGGTGACGCTGCGCTCGTACGTCACCGATTCCGGGAACGAGGTCGCCGTGGAGGTGTCCGACACCGGCAGCGGTATCCCGGCGGACGACGTCCCCCGCGTATTCGACCGCTTCTGGCGGGCGGAGAAGTCCCGCAGCCGGAGCACCGGCGGCACCGGCCTCGGCCTGGCGATCGTCCTCAGACTCGCCGAAGCCCACGGTGGCACGGCGGCCGTGGTGAGCACCGAGGGGCAGGGCTCTGTCTTCACCTTGCGGCTGCCGGCCGCGCCGGGCGGTGGTACGGAGCGGGAGGCGAGCGGTGGTGCTGCGGAAAGCCCCGGCGGTGGCGCGACGCAGGGCCGGACCGGTGAAGCGGAGGACGGCACGGACCCGGCAGCCTCCACCGGACCGGAAGAGACCGAGGAGACCGAGGAGACCACCGCCCGGCCCTGATGCGATGACCATGGCGTCCTGACCACTTCTTCATATGTGGTCGACAGTCTGGGGCCATGCCCGGAACCTGGTGCGACTCGGCATCCAGGTATCACCAAGGCCGGGCTGGAACTGGAGCCATACATGTCCCGCCATCTCCACCTGCGTTTCGCCGTCCTGACGGCCGTCATGGCCGGCGCGATGCTCGTCCCGGCCTCCGCGGCCGTCGCCTCCGGCACGACCCCGGCGCCGAGCGCGACAGCGACCAAAGCGCCGACCGCGGCCGACAAGGCCGTAGCCCGGAAGAAGGCCGAAGACGCGAAGGCCGAAGCCGCCAAGAAGGCCAGGCTCGCGGACTTCGCGAAGGCCAGGAAGGCCAAGGCCGCGGCCGACGCCGCCCAGAAGGCCCCGCGGGGCGGCGTCGCCGCGGGCGAAGCCCCGGTCGCAAACGCCGGCACCGGCATCACTACCCTCGCCGGTTCGGCCACCGGCGCTCTGCTGCTCGCGGGCGCCGGCACCTTCGTACTGCGCCGCCGCTCGGCCGAGCGGCGCAACGGCTGACCCGGCACGACATCTGACCCAGCACAACCGTGGCGCCGCCCGCCGCCGGGCGGCGCCACCGCATATCCGCCCAGTCCTGCTCTGGAGCCCGTTGTGTCCCCTGCGCACCATCCGGTACGGCGTTTCGGCACCCTGCCGACCCTCGTCCGCCTCGGCCGCCTCGCTCTCGTGGCACCCGCGGTCCTCACCGTGCTCGCCGGCTGCTCGTCCGCCCCCGACACGGCCTCGACGACTCCTGCCGCCGCTCCCGCCGCCCGCACCACCTCGCCCGACACCACCTCGCCCGAGGCTCCGGGGGTCAAGCAGCCCGCGGCTCCCACCAAGGTCGCCATCCCCTCGATCGGGATCACCAGTTCCCTGATGAAGCTCGGTCTCAACACGGACGGAACCGTCGAAGTCCCGCCGGCCGACAAGGGCATGACCGCCGGCTGGTACACCGGCGGTTCCGTGCCCGGTGCAGCCGGTGCCGCCGTCATCATCGGCCACAACGACACCCGCTTCGGCAAGGCCGTCTTCCACGACCTCAAGAAGATCGCCAGGGGCGCGGACATCACCGTCACCAACGCCCGGGGAGAGTCGGCGCACTTCACCGTCACGAGCACCGAGAGCGTCAGCAAGAAGTCCTTCCCCACCGAGAAGGTCTACGGCCCGACCAAGGACCACGCCCTGCGGCTGATCACCTGCGACGGCGACTTCGACGCCCAGGGCCACCCGGTGAACAACCTCATCGTTTACGCGACGCTGGACTGACGCCCCCGGCCGTCATCAGCATTGTCATCGGCAAAGGGGACTTCACGCTTGATCGTGGACACCCTGATCACTGGATCGTGACGATCCATAGGACAGACCTGCCCCCGTAGGGACGACGCGCCGCAGGAATGGACGGGAGACGCCACGCCCGACGCGCCTCAGCAGCGGAACCGAAGTACCTGTACCTGTACCTGTGGTTCGTACGGCCTGCGCGCCAGGGCCGGCCGCCGGGCATGGCTTCCCCACGCGCCGGCGTACGCGGTGGCCTGGAAGCGGAGGTACCGGTGAGGTCAGTGGCCGGTGGCGGGGGGCCGGGCCGGGTGCTGCCGCAAGACTGGAGGCCGGTTCGGCGGGTGGCACGGGGTCATGGAGAGGTTCCCAACGGCCCGGGAGACACCAGGAGTCAGCCTGTCAGGAGCCGAGGATCTTGCGCTTCTGGTCTTCGAACTCGGCCTCGGTGAGGACCCCTTGGAATTTCAGTTCACCGAGCTGTTTGAGCTGGTCCATCTTGGCCGTAAGCGGCCTCGAAGGCGACCGGCGCGCCGATCGGCAGATCGCCGATCACGCCGAGCACCGTCTCGACGCCGTTGGGCTGTGTGGCGGAAGTGGACGTGCGCGGGGCGCCACCGGATACAGCGTTCATGATCATCCCCTTCGCTGGGCGTACAGCCCAGCATCTGGGCCTTGTCCCAGGCTAAGAGGCCGCGCGAATAGGTGGGGCGGGTTAAGGAGCGGGGCGAGGGCCGAGTCTGGCAATGCGGAGGTGGGGGCACCTCCTGGGGGCACCTCCCGGCCGAAGGCTGGGGGCGAGGCGACGCGATGGGGGTGCCCCCTGCTCGAGCGGAGCCGAGAGCTTGTTGGGGGCACCTCCCGGACGGAGTCTGGGGGAGAGTCGTCGACCGACACCGACGACAACACTTCCAGGCGAGAGCCATCGGCCCGCGACGCCGCCCCACCTATTCGCGCGGCCTCTAAGCCCGCTGAGCACCGACAAGGGGTCACTTCGGCGCCGCCGTACCACTCGCGCACCAGTACGGGCGGTATCCCACAGGCAACCGAGGCCAGCAGCGGTCACGTGGGCCGCCGCGCGGTCGCCAGTCAGCCAGCGACCTGGCAGGACAAACCCCGCGTCGGCATCGACCACGCGATCGCCGCACGGGCATACGCGGCCGACGTAGCCGCACGGGCATACGCCGCCGACGGCCGCGAGGACAAGGCCCGCCAAGCACTGGACCACTCTTTGAACGTCACGTGCCAGAACGCGAGGATCGTTCAGGCAGCCGCTTTGGCCCGGTGTGGCGTGAACCGGACGGTGACCACGCCGAGCTCAGGAGCGAGGTGGATGTCCAGGTCGGATTTCATCGCCTGGGCGAGCCGGGAAAGCAGCGGCAGCACACGCGGAGGCGTGATCTCGTCCAGGTCCCAGACCCGGAACGCGGTGGGTAGAGGAGGCGGAGAAAGTGGCGGTTAGTGTGGGGCGATCAGGCCGACTGCGGTACAGCGGCGCTGCTGCTGCGAACGTTGCATGCAGCAGCAGCTGGATGCCTGCAAGACCGGCCGGGCGCCGGCGGCGTGCAGCTCGAAGCGACTGAGCTGTTGCTGTGGCCCCCGGCGGTGACAGGGTTAGTGGTTCGCGCTCTGGAGCGGCTTCCCCAGTGCCACCCCCCAGGGGTTGTTGCCGACGGGGATCGGGGTGCCGACGACCGTGTTGGTGTTGCTGTCGATCACCGAAACGGTGTTCGAGTTGCGGTTGGTCACGTAGACGCGGCCGCGGAGGGTGTCGGTGGCCACCCCAAGGGGGAAGTTGCCGACGGGGATCGGGGAGCCGACGACGTTGTTGGTATTGGTGTCGATCACCGAAACGGTGTTCGAGCCGCCGTTGGTCACGTAGGCGCGGCCGCGGAGGGTGTCGGTGGCCACTCCGACGGGTTCGGTGCCGACGGTGATCGGGGAGCCGACGACCGTGTTGGTGTTGGTGTTGATCACCGAAACGGTGCCCGAGCCGCGGTTGGTCACGTAGGCGCGGCCGCGGAGGGTGTCGGTGGCCACCCCGTGAGGAAGGTTGCCGACGGGGATCGGGGAGCCGACGACCGTGTTGGTGTTGGTGTTGATCACCGAAACGGTGCCCGAGTCGCGGTTGGTCACGTAGGCGCGGCCGCGGAGGGTGTCGGTGGCCACCCCGTAGGGGAAGTTGCCGCCGACGGTGACCGGGGAGCCGACGACCGCGTTGGTGTTGGTGTTGATCACCGAAACGCTGTTCGAGCCGCCGCTGGCCACGTAGGCGCGGCTGCGGAGGGTGTCGGTGGCCACCCCGACGGGGAAGTTGCCGACGGTGACCGGGGAACCGACGACCGTGTTGGTGTTGGTGTCGATCACCGAAACGCTTTTCGAGTCGAAGTTGGTCACGTAGGCGCGGCCGCGGAGGGTGTCGGTGGCCACCTGGGCGGGGGTGGTGCCGACGGGGATCGGGGTGCCGACGACCGTGTTGGTGTTGGTGTCGATCACCGAAACGGTGCCCGAGCCGGAGTTGACCACATAGAGGCGATTGCCGAACAGATCCTTGTGCGTCGCTGCCGAGGCGTGAGGAGCAGCGGCGGGTAGTAGGGCGGTGCAGAGTGCTGCCAGGACGACGGTCAACCGGGCGTGCCGCTGGTGTCGTGCCCGGCGGTGTCGGTATGCGAGGACGTCGGCTGATATGAACTCAGGCGGATTCGGGGACATCGTGCCTCCAGAATGGCTGGCTCTTCAGAGCCGTAAAGGATGAGTCGCGACGGCTGTGCAGCAATGAGCGCTCGGCCCTCGGTCAATGCACATCCTTTGGTCCGCCGCAGTGCTCTGCCAGCCGGACTGCTCCGAACGTGACCCGCCCGGCGGTCGCAAGAGAGCGCCCTCCCGGGCCGTCTCGGGGCCGCTTGACGATGGCCACCAACAATCTCGGCGACAACCTGATGCGCGGTGGCGACTACCGCGGGGCACTCCCGCTGTTCGAGCAGGCGGCCGAGGGTCTCGCCGGTCAGGCGATCCCGGTGCCGCGCAGCAGCAACAACGCCACGTCCACCACTGCCACGACGACCGCTGCCGCGAACGCCGCCCGCTCCCGGCGGCGGCCCAGGACCGTCCCCGCCACCGCGACCAGTCCGGCCACCACGAGCGCCGCCACTCCCCACCTGCCGGGCGGCCCGGCGGGTCCCAGCGCCAGGACTGCGGACGCCGCCACCAGCGGCACCGGCAGCAGCAACCGCGCGCGGTGCGGCCCCAGCCGGTGCGGCCATCCCCGTACGCCCGTCGCCAGATCCCCGCTGATATCCGGCAGCACATCGCCCAGATGGGCGCCGACCCCCAGTAGCGCCCCCGCGGTGACGACCCACCAGGCCGGCCACGGATGCCCCGGCAGACCCAGCGCCACGAACGCCGGGAGCGCGGCGAAGCCCACCGCGTAGGGCGCCCAGGACCATGCTGTCGCCTTGAGCCGCAGGTCGTACGCCCACGCCGCCGCCACCCCGGCCAGATGAACGGCGCCGGCCCGCGCGCCGCAGGCGAGTGACAGCGGCACGCACAGCGCCAGTGCGGCGTACGCGGCCACCCACACCTCCGTCACACCGACCACGCCGTCGACGACGGGTTTGCCGCGGCGGCCGGCGGCGATGTCCCGGCGTGCGTCAAACGCGTCGTTGCACCAGCCGACGGACAACTGCCCGGTCAGAACGGCGGCAGCGGTCAGAACACAGCGCGCGGCGCTCTGGCCGGCGGTCACGGCGAGCGCGGCCATCAGGGCGGTGACCGCCACGACGGGTCCGGGGTGGCACGACCCGGCCAGGCCGCCCACCCTGCCGGCCCACCGCGCGGCCGCGCCGCCGGTCGTTGACTGCTCGGGAGTGCTCACCCGGCCGATCGTAGGCGCCCCGGCCCCACCCGGCTGGAGCACTGCGCCCGGGACGAACGGTGCCGGGTGGGGATCAAGGGTGTCGAAGCCCCGGTCCGGGGAAGACGTGCGGAGCAAGCCACCCCCCACGACGGGAACCGTATGACCCGGATCGCAGCCGTTCACGGTGCCCTCGCGCCGTACCGTCACGCCCAGTCCGAGATCACGGACATGGTGGCCCGCACCTGCCTCCCCGAGGGCACCGACCGCCGGGTCCTGGACCGGCTGCACCGCAGCGCGAAGGTCCGCGCGCGCCACATGACGCTGCCGCTCGAACGGTACGGGGAACTGGACGGATTCGGCGCCGTCAACGACGTCTTCATCGGCGCCGCCACCGAACTGGGCGCCAAGGCCGTCCGCGGCGCGCTGCACACCGCCGGTCTGTCCGCCGCCGACGTGGATCTGCTGATATTCACCTCCGTCACCGGCATCGCCACCCCCTCGATCGACGCACGGCTGGCCGGCCGCCTCGGACTGCGGCCGGACGTCAAACGGCTGCCCCTGTTCGGCCTGGGCTGTGCCGGCGGCGCCGCCGGCCTGGCCCGTATGCACGACTACCTGCTGGGCCGGCCCGACCAGGTGGCGGTGCTGCTGTCGGTGGAACTGTGCTCGCTCACCTTCCAGCGCAACGACGCCTCCATGGCCAACTTGGTTGCCACCGGGCTGTTCGGCGACGGCGCCGCCGCGGTTGTCGCCTGCGGCGCGAACCGCCCGGAGGAGACCGCCGGCCCGACGATCGTGGACACCCGCAGCCACCTGTATCCGGACACCGGGCGCGTCATGGGCTGGGACATCAAGGACTCCGGCTTTCAGGTCGTCCTCGACCCGAAGGTCCCCGATGTGGTGCGCCGTTACCTCGCCGACGACGTCGAGGGGTTCCTCGGCGACCACGGGCTGAAACCGGGGGACGTGACCGCGTGGGTGTGCCACCCCGGCGGCCCCAAGGTCCTGGAGGCCGTCACCGAGGCTCTCGACCTGCCCGAGGAGGCGCTCGATGTCACCTGGCGGCACCTGGCCGACGTAGGCAACCTGTCCTCGTCATCGGTGCTCCATGTACTGCGCGACACCCTGGCTGATCGCCGCCCGCCGCCGGGCACGCCGGGTCTGCTGCTGGCGATGGGGCCCGGCTTCGCTTGCGAACTGGTCCTGCTGCGCTGGTAGATCACCGGACCGCCGAAGGACATAGGGCATAGGACATAGGAAACATGATCTGGTACGGACTACTGGTGGCCGCCGTCGCCGCCGAGCGCGTCGCCGAACTCGTCATCGCCCGCCGTAACGAGCGGTGGAGCACTGCCCGCGGCGGGACCGTGACCGGGCAGGGCCACTACCCGGCGATGGTCGCCCTCCACACCGGCCTGCTGGTCGCCTGCCCGGCCGAGGTGTGGCTGGCCGGGCGGCCCTTCGTACCCGCCCTGGCCTGGCCGATGCTGGCCGTGCTGGCGGCCGCCCAGGCGTTGCGGTGGTGGTGCATCGGCACCTTGGGACCCCGCTGGAACACCCGGGTGATCGTCGTACCCGGTCTGCCGCTGGTGACGGGCGGTCCCTACCGCTGGCTGCGGCATCCGAACTATGTGGCCGTCGTCGCGGAGGGCGTGGCCCTGCCGCTGGTCCACACCGCCTGGGTCGCTGCGGCCGCGTTCACGGTACTCAACGCCGCCCTGCTCACCGTGCGCATCCGCTGTGAGAACCGGGCGCTGGCCGCCGCGACCACCCCGACCGCGCCCGCGCCGGCGTGATCGACGTACTGGTGGCCGGCGGCGGGCCGGCCGGCCTGGCCGCCGCCATCCACGCCGCGCTCGCCGGCCTGGAGGCCGTCGTCGTCGAACCCCGGGCCGCACCCGTGGACAAGGCCTGCGGAGAAGGCGTCATGCCCGGCGGCGTCGCCGCACTGCGAGCGCTCGGTGTCGAGGTCACCGGCCGCGAACTGCGCGGCATCCGCTACCTGGACGGCGCCGCCCGTGCCGAGGCGGCTTTCCGCGGCCGTAGCGGGCTGGGTGTCCGCCGCACCGCGCTGCACGCCGCACTCCACCAGCGCGCTCTCGGCCTCGGCGTGCGGATGCTGCCGGGCAAGATCGGCGAGGTGCACCAGAGCGCGGACACCGTCACCGCCGCGGGCACCACGGCGCGTTGGCTGATCGCCGCCGATGGCCTGCACTCCCCACTGCGCCGCAGCCTGGGCCTGGAACTGCCGGGCATCGCCCACGGCCGCTACGGACTGCGCCGGCACTACCGCGTCGAGCCGTGGACGGACTTCGTGGAGGTCCACTGGTCCGCGCACGGCGAGGCCTACGTGACACCGGTCGGCGACGACCTGGTGGGCGTCGCGGTCCTCAGCCGCAGCCGTCGCGGGTACGACGAGCACCTGGCCGGCTTCCCGGCCCTCACCGCGTCGCTGCGCGGCCCGGCCGCCACCGAGGTACGCGGCGCCGGACCGCTGCTGCAGCGGGTGCGGCGCAGAGTCGCCGGACGCGTCCTGCTCGTCGGTGACGCCGCGGGCTACCTGGACGCCCTCACCGGTGAGGGCATCGCGCTCGCGCTGGCGACCGCCGGGGCCGCCGTCCGCTGCCTGGCCGCCGGGCGGCCGGAGGACTACGAGCGGGCCTGGGCCCGGCTGACCCGGCGCCACCGGCTGCTGACCGGGGCCCTGCTGGCCGCGAGCCGCCGTCCGTACACCGCCCGCCTCATCGTCCCTGCGGCGTCCCGCATGCCCCCGGTGTTCTCGGCCGTGGTCCGCGCACTGCAGTAGTGGCCATTCCGCCACCGCGGCCGGACGCCTCCCGGCGGCCGCCCCGAGAGCGCGGACCACCCGCAGCACCGCGACAAGGGACGGGCAGCCTGCCGTTGCCGCCGGGGCACGGAGATCCCGCGCGGCCCAACTTCTGGCCGCCTGAGGGACCGGTCCGAGGGCTATGCTGCTATACGGACGTCCCAGACCCCGGCGGGCCTTGCTGCTTTTGGCCTACATGCCTGCGGAGAGCGGATCATTCGTCCGGTCGCCCAGCGCATCCCCGAGGGAACCGGCTGGGTCCTACGCCCCGGAAAACCGGCTGCTGGATCGGTCATTCACCCGCCACCCGACAGTACGGACCGTACCGGAAGCCGGCCGGTCCTGTGAACCGAGGCGCCATGACCGTCACGCACCTGCTGAACGTCTTCCGGCACGACATGAACAACCGAGCGTTGATCACCCTGAGCGGTGAGATCGACCTGGACTCGGCTCCCCTGATGCGCGAAACGCTGGGCCAGTGCCTGCTCGACGGCATCCGCACCATCGACGTCGATGTCACCTCCGTCACCTTCTGCGACTGCAGCGGCCTCAACACCTTCCTCCACGCGCTGCTCAGCACCGCCGCGGTCGGAGGGTCCCTCCAACTGCACTACCCCAGTCCGGCGCTGGCCCGGCTCGTCGCCCTCACCGGCTCCGGCTCCCTCTTCCTGAACCTCCCGGACGCCCTCGCCGGAAGCCCGCCCAAGCCGCAGCCTTCTCCCCTCTACGAGGCAGCACACCCGCTCCCTCCCGTCGTGCCAGCCGGCTCGGGCCGTGTGCTGTGACGGCCCGGCTCGGGCCCGGACAACCACGGAAACCCGAAGGCCACGTGCCGCCCGCCACACACACGGTGCGCCTGCGCAGTCTGAACCGCTGGCAGGCCGAGGACCTGCGGGCGGACCTGGCGGACCTGTACGTGGAGTCCTGCGCCACGGCACCCGGTTGGGAGCACCGCGGCCGGGAGGAGTTCCTGCGCCGGCTGGCGGGTGGCATACGGCAGCCGGGGTTCGCCATGCTGGCCGCGGAGGCGCCGGGTCTGGTGGGGTGCGCGTTCGGATACCCCGTGCGGCGGGACGGCTCCTGGTGGAGCGGATTCCGTGGAGTGCTTCCGCGAGAGGTCGGGCAGCTCACCGCATCCGGGCAGGTCTTCGCGATGACCGGGATGGTGGTCCATCCCTCGGAGCGGAACCGGGGCCTGGCCGGCCGTCTGCAGGAGCGGCTGTTCGCCGGCCGGCAGGCGACGCTCGGCGCGACCCTGGTGGACCGGGCCAATCGCGCGGCTTGCGCCGGGTTCCGGTCCTGGGGATGGCAGGACATCGGCGTGGTCTACCGGCCACCGGGCCCGACAGTGCTGCGGGCGCTGGTCCTTCCCCTCGCGGAGCGGACGGCGGCGCAGGCGGGTGGCCCCGCGCACCACGCACGGACTCAGCGGCTGAAGGAGAACCAAAGGTGAGGCACGAGCATGAGAGTCACTGGATGAGCCCTGGGGCGGCAGGTGTGCCCCGTGACGTCTGGTAGCCGGTCTGCCCGGATCCAGGGGCTGGTGGCCGAACAAGCGGCTATGCGGGGTGCCCGGGTCAACGTGCTGGATGTGTGTGCCGCGGCGGTGGCCGCCTTGCCGGTCGGCGGGGCCGGGGTGTCGGCGATGTCCCGGAGCTCGGCCGGCTATCCGCTGTGCAGCACCGACGACATCAGCGAGCGGCTGGAGGAACTGCAGCTCACGCTCGGCGAGGGACCGTGCGTGGACGCCTTCACCCGCGGGGGCGCCGTGCTGACGCCCGACCTGCGGACCGATGAAGCCCTCTCCCGCTGGCCCGTGTTCGCCCCCGCCGCAGCAGAGGCCGGGGCGGGGGCGGTCTTCGCCTTCCCCCTGCAGATCGGCGCGATCAGCCCCGGCGTCCTCGACATGTACGCCACAGAGGCGGGCGGGCTGGACACGGAGGATCTGGCCGACGCGATGGCCTACGCCCACACCGCCACCCTGGTACTGCTCGGCACCGGAGCCGACGGGCCGGAAAACGGAGGCCTGGAGGACCTGGGCGGGTACCGGGCCGAGATCGACCAGGCCACCGGCATGCTCACCGAACAACTCGGCGTCAGCCTCGAAGAGGCCTTCATCCGGCTACGCGCCCACGCCTACGCCCACGGCCGCCGACTCGCCGAGGTGGCAGCCGACGTGGTCGCCCGCCGTCTCCGCTTCCCCCCGGACCCGGATCGGACCGACGATGACACCTGACGGGACGTCCCGCTCGCACCCGACGCAACCGGTCTCAACAAGAGGATGTGCACGATGGATCAACAGCTCCTTTCCAGGACGTTCGTCGAACTGGCGGACAATCTCGTCGCCGACTTCGACCTGATCGATTTCCTGCGCCTGCTCACCGACCGCTGCGTGGACATGCTCGACGTCAGTGCCGCCGGCGTACTCCTCGCCGACCTCAACGGCGAACTGCGGGTGATGGCCGCCTCCGACGAGCAGGTACGCCTGCTGGAACTCTTCCAGCTCCAGAACGACGAAGGACCCTGCCTGGAATGCTTCCACCATGGCACCCCGGTGACCGTCCCCGACCTGGCCACCGAGGCCCACCGCTGGCCGCGCTTCGTCGCGCAGGCCCACCAGAGCGGATTCGCCGCCGTCCAAGCCCATCCGATGCGGCTACGGGACGAGGTCGTCGGCGCACTCAACCTCTTCCGCACCAGCCCCGGCCCCTTCGACCCGGTCGACGCACCCATCGCACAGGCCCTGGCCGACGTCGCCACCATCAGCCTCCTGCAACAACGCTCCACCGATCGCAGCACCGTCCTCAACGAACAACTCCAGACCGCCCTGAACAGCCGCGTACTGATCGAACAGGCCAAGGGCAAACTCGCCGAACGCCTCAACATCGACATGGAAACAGCCTTCACCGCACTACGCGGCTACGCCCGAGCACACAACCGCCGCCTGTCCGACCTCGCCCGCGCCTTCATCGACGGCACCGAACCCCTCAGCGGCCTGGTCGTCTGAGCGCCCGTCATCCATGACCGTGACACCTGCTCAGGTCACACAGGAAGGGCTACTGTGAGCAGGGCAGCCCTGGCCCCCGGCACGACCGCAGGGACATGGCAACTCCACTGCCGGCGCTGTACGCCCGCGGCCTACGCAGAGACGTCCCGGCACGCAAGGGGGGCACCATGCTGCAGGTCATGGACTGGATCATTGTTGGGCTCGGCGGGGGTTTCGTGGTCTTGAGCCTTGCCCTCCGCTTGACGCCCCGCGGCAAGGCGAGACTGGCAAGCACGGCTTCCAAGCGGCTCTTCGGCGCTTACATAGGGTGGATATACCCGCTGTTCACCGGGCTCGGTCTACTGTCCGGCAAGCTCCCACGGCTTCTCGGCGCGCCTTACGCGGCAGTCATGGTCTTCGACACCGTGGGCCTTCTACTGGCGATCGCCCTGGGCGTCCTCATGATCCGGGCTGCGCTGCGTCTCAGGGCCGGGTGACGACGTGCCGGCCTCCTCGCCGTTCCAGCCGCGGAAGCGGTAGTTGAGCATGTGCACAGCGATGCCCCCCGCTTCGCCGCGCTCGGTGAGCTGCCCGGCCAGCGCCCGCAGGCCCCACACGGCGAGCTTCAGTGGCTTGCGGTGGCTGGAGACCGAGCCCCCGGGCAGGAGCAGGACGACAGCCCGTACCTCGGCCGCTCCCTGACGGGTAGTCAGCTCAGTAGGTGTTGTGGCGGCGCAGGGGCAGGGGGCGGCCGTCGGGGTCGGCGAGGAGTCGGTAGAGCGGGGTGACCAGGGCCGTTGTGACAGGTGAGAGTTGCGGGGTGCGGTAGGCCCGCAGGCGGCCGGGGGGCCGGGGGCCCTGGCGTCCGCCCGCGTGCCAGGCGTCCAACGCGGCGGCCAACTCGGCGAAGGCCCGGAAGGCTTCCGTCGGGTCGCAGAGGCCCTCCGGGTCGCTTCGGTCCAGATGCTCGCGGGCCAGTTCGAGGCGCAGGTCCCGGGCGTAGGTGCGGGCGCCGTCGCCGAGGCCGCCGGGATCGAGTGGCTCGCGGGAGTCCTGCGTCTCGTCCACGACGGCGCAGCTCAGCTCGGAGTCGTGGGTCCAGGAACGCCGGTTGAAGTTGTCCGAGCCCACCGAGGCCCATACGTCGTCGATGACGCATACCTTGGCGTGGACGTACACAGGGTTCCCCGAGTGGTTCTCCACTCCGTAGACCGCGACCCGGTCGCCGCCCGCGCGGTGCAGCAGGTTCAGGGCGCTGATCCGCCCCAGGAGGTTCATCGGCATCGAGATCCGGCCGTCCTGGTCGGGTTGGGACGGGATGACGGCGATCAGCCGCAGTCCGGGGTTGGCGGCCAGGGCCTCGGCGAAGCATGCCGTGACATCGGTGGACCACAGGTACTGGTCCTCCAGGTAGACCAGCGACCGGGCACGCCGCAGCACCTTCTGGTAGCTGCGGGCGATGCTGCGTTCCCCGTCCGGGGCGAAATCGTACCCGTGGATGCGGGCCGGGTAGGTGCGCAGGAGTTGGACGGTGTGCGTTCCGCGGGGCTCCGGGTCGGGCAGCTGCGGTGGCAGCGGGTCCGCCGTGGTGTCCTCGTGGTGCAGCAGTTCCCGCAGGCGGACCAGTGGGCTGCGGCTGAGCGGGGCCGGGTCCTCCCAGCGTTCCCGGAAAGTGGCTTCGACGTCGCCGACGGCGGGGCCATGGATCGCGAGCTGGACATCGTGCCAGGGCGGACGGGATCCGTACGCGGCGGCGAAGGGCTGGGTGAGCGGGTCGCCTTCGTGAGCCGCGTCGTCGTTGCGGCTGTGGCACAGGTCGATCCCGCCGACAAAGGCGATGTCCCGTTCGGGTCTTCCTGGGTGCCGCAGTACGACGAACTTCTGGTGGTGCGAGCCGCCCGGGCGCACCCGCATGTCGAGCAGGCACTCCCCACCCGCCGCATTGATCTCCTCGCCGAGATGGAGGTTCTCGCGTTCGCTGAACTGGAAACGGTCCAGATGCGAGCGCCAGACCAGGCCCTTGACGATGACGTCGCGCGCCGCAGCCTCGCACAGCACCCGGCCGATCTCACTGCCGGGGCCGCCGAGCGGCTCGTCGGGGTCGCCGCGCCAGTCGGTGAACAGCAACAGGTCGCCTGCCCGCTGCGCCCGGACCGCTGCCAGCAGCTCGGCGAAGTACACCGCGCCATGGACCAGGGGCCGCACCTGATTACCGGTCGACCAGGACCCCCCATCGGGGCGGCGGCGGTCCAGGCGGGTCGCCGGATTCCCTCGCTCGCCGGGCGCGAGCAGCCAGTCGGTGAGTTCCACGGTCTCCCTCGCTTCCGGCTGTCCGATCCGCCCGGCATACGCCTACCCGGAGCGCGAACCCTTATCCGGGACGGTTTCGACAGCGGGCGGCTGGCTAGGCGCGGGGCCGCCCCGGCACGCACCTGGTCACCGAAGATCTCATGCCCTACTACCAGGACGTCTTACCGAGCCCAGCCGATGCCGAGGCACCACCGGCACCGGCCGCCCCGGCCGGCGTGCCACGGCAGCGCCGTATCCCCCCAGGGGTGTCCGCCAGGGGTCTACCCCGGTGGCTGCGCGGAGGCCCCCGGCCGCGGACTGAGCGTCCTGCGGCCGGGGGCCTCCGACTGGTGCTGGTGCTGGTGCTACTTGACGGTGACGGCGTCCGCCGCAGAGGTGGCCGCGCTGGAGACGCTGTTGCCGGCGAACACGAAGCGCCAGCTGCCGGAAGCGGTGGCCTTGACCGTGGTCTTGATGGCGCCGGTGGTGGAACTGCTGACCGTCTTGACGTTCGTCCAGGTCTTGGTGCCGGACTTGAGGAACTGCAACTTGACGCTCTGCTTGCCGTAGCCCTGCCAGGTGTAGGTGTCCCAGTTGGCCCGGGTCAGCTTGCTGGCGACCGTGAGCGTGGCGTTCTTCTTCACCGGCTCCGGGGTGCCGTCGGCGACGGTCAGCTTGTCCTGACGCTTGATGGTGAAGGTCGCCGCTTTGGCCGCGAACGCCGTGCCGCCGTCCTTGCCCGTGACCAGGGCCGCCACGTACCAGGTGCCCGGCACCGTGTTGTCGAAGTCCTTCCTCACGTCAGTCTTGACGGTGTATGTGCACACCGAGGTCTTCGCGGAGGAGGCGGAGGCCTTGCAGGTGGCGACGGCGAACTCCCCCGCGTCCCCGGCCGTGGGGGCCGTTACACCCTTCGGCCACGGAGTCACCTTGACGTTCTTGATACCCGAGTCGTCGCTCACGGTCGTCGAGAACGTGAACGTCGTGGTGCCGGTGGTCCCGAAGACCATCGAAGTCGCCGAGGCCTTGTCGATCGTCGGCTTGACGGCGGTGCTGGCGAAGGCGGCCGGGGCGGCGGCGAGGCCGCCCAGAGCGAGGACACCGACGAGGGACGGCGCAGCGACGCGTATAAGCATGGAATCCCCACAAAGAAATGAGCGGCCCGCCAGATTTCCCCCCGGCGGTGCCTTGTTGACCTTCGCAGCTTATCCGCACCGTGAAGGTCTACCGAGAGCTGTTTCACGCCCGTGACAGGGGTGTCGCACGTCCCGTACGCCTCAGACGAACCACCTGTTCACGCGGGGACCCACCGACGTCCTGGAACTCGGCGGAAACCGGCCGGCCAACCTCGACGGCTCGGCTCCGACCGCCAACCGGCTCCGGGTGGGCGACAGTCGAACCCCGGAAATGTGGCACTGCCGACTTCTATACAGCGCCAAGCCTGCGGTCGTGACCGCGTTGCGCGAATTGCGGGAGCGGACGCCCTACCCGCAGGGTCTCGAGGATTACCTGGTCCCCGCCACGGATGACGAGACACTCGTCAGCCTCGCCTTCAAGATCGAGTCACTGCGTACTTGGCGCCGGAGAGGGTGATCGCCGCAGAACCGACGCCCGTCCTCAGGCACGACGGCCTCCGGCCGAGCGCTTCCTAACTACTGCCGTCGCCATAGCGTCGTTGGTGGCGGGCATTGGCGAGGGCCAGACCTGCTCCGTAGAGCGTGAGGACGCTGGCGAGCAGCAGGTAGTAAAGGCCCGGGAGTGTGATCATCCCCAGGGCGGGGGCGAGGGGAGAGAGCGGGAGCAGCAGGCCGATGGCTGCAAGGGCGGCGGCGGCCAGACAGATGGGTGCGGGGGCGGGCCGGCCGGCGCGGAGCAGGAGCATGACGAGGGCCTGGGTGAGGAGGTTTTCGGTGAACCATCCGGCGTGGAAGGCGGCCTGGCCGGCTGGGTGGCCGGACCCGGGGACGGTGAGGGTGAGGATGGCGAAGGTGGCGAGGTCGGCGGTGGCGTTGAGCAGGCCGAAGCCGGTGATGTAGCGGAGAAAAGCATGGGGGCGCAGAGTCGCGGGGCCGCGCAGGGCGGCGGGGGCGGGGCGGTCGAGGGCGAAGGTGAGCTGGGCGGCGTCGAAGCACAGGTTCTGCAGCAGGACCTGTGCGGGGAGCATGGGCAGGAAGGGGAGGAGCAGCCCGGCGGCGAGCATGGCGATGACGTTGCCGAGGTTGGACGACAGGGTGATACGCAAGTAGGTGACGATGTTTCCGGTGCTATGGCGTCCGGCGGCGATCGCGTGGCCGATGGCGGTGAGGTCTTTGGCGGCGAGGACGACGTCGGCGGCCTCGCGGGTGACGTGGACGGCGTCGCGGGGGCAGAGTCCGATGTCGGCGGTCTGCAGGGCGGGCAGGTCGTTGACGCCATCGCCGAGGAAGCCGGTGGTGTAGCCGCTCTCGCGCAGGGCGGCTACGACGCGGGCCTTGTCCTCGGGGGTGCAGCGGGCGAAGACCGTGGTCCGGGCGGCCAGTTCGGCCAGCGCCGGACCGCTGAGTTCCGCGATCCGGTCGCCGGTGACCACAGTGCCGGGGTCGATGGCGAGGCCGAGGTCGCGGCAGACGGCGGCGGCGGTGCCGGGGTGATCGCCAGTGAGGACCTTGACGGCGACGCCGCTGCGGGCGAGCGCGGTCAGGGCGTCGGGGGCGGTGGGCGCGAGTGCGTCGCTCAGGGCGACAAAGCCGGTGAGAGTCAGACCGTGCTCGTCGGCGGAGGTCAGACGACCCCGTCCGGCGGGGAGTTCGGCGGGGAGTTCGGCGGGGAGTCCGGCAGGGAGTTCGGTGACGGCCACGGCGAGCAGCCGCAGTCCCTGTGCGGCCTTCGCTTCGACGAGTTCACGCAAGCGCTGCCGGGCGGCCGAGTCGATTTCGGTGTCTTCGGCATCATGGCCTGCGGTACGGACCCGGGTGCACCGGTCCAGTACGTCCTCCGGCGCGCCCTTGACGACCAGGGTGTGCGGGCCGGTCCGGCCTGGGCGGCGCACCAGGGCGCCGGCGAGGCGGCGTACCGGGTCGAAGGGCAGCGCGGCCACGCCCTCGTACTCGTAACCTTCCGGTTCGGCGGCGTCCAGGATCGCTTCGTCGAGGGGGTCGGGGGCGGGGAGGTCGGCGAGCTGGAGTGTCCACAGGCTGTTGACGGCTGCCCAGTGCAGCGGCTCGGGGCCGGGCCGGCCGTCGGGGGTCAGGGAACAGTGGAGGACCGGCCGGTCCTGGGTGAGGGTGCCGGTCTTGTCCGTGCACAGGACATCGATAGCGCCGAGGTCGTGCAGCGCGGGCAGCCGTTTGACGATCACCTCGTGGCGGCGGGCCAGGATGGTGGCGCCCCGGGCCAGCACCGCGGTGACGACGACGGGCAGCATCTCGGGAGTGAGGCCGACCGCCACCGCGACCGCGAACGGCAGGGTTTCCAGTCCGCGTCCGCGCAGCGCGGCGTTGGCCATGAGGACCAGCGGCGGGGTCAGCAGCATGAACCGGATGAGGATCCAGGAGATGCCGTTGACCGAGCGGTCGAAGGCGGACTCGCCGCGCCGCCGCGCGGTGCTGCCGTACGCTCCGGCGAACCGTGTGCCGGCGCCGGTGGCGATGACGACGGCGGTGCCGCTGCCGGATGCCACGCTGCTGCCCTGGAAGCACAGGTGCGGCTGCTCGAACAGGGCCGCGTCCGCAAGGGGATCTCTGCCGGGGGCGTCGAGTGGGAATTTGGTGACCGGCTTTGATTCGCCGGTCAGGGCCGCCTGGTGCACCGTCAGGCTGCTGGCGCGCAACAGCCGCAGGTCGGCGGGGACCATGTCGCCGGGGGTGAGGCGGATCACGTCGCCGGGCACCAGCTGGTCGACGGGGATCTCGCGGGTGCGCGGCGCGGAGGCCGGACCGGCCTGACGCTGGACGGTGGCGGTGGTGGTGATCAGTTCGCGCAGCGCGGCGGCAGAGCGGTCGGCCCGGTACTCCGCACGGGAGCGCAGCGCGCAGCTGACCAGGACCAGAACCGTGATCACGCAGGCCGTGCCCCACGAGGAGACGGCGGCCGACACCAGTCCCAGGCACAGCAGTACGCCGGTGAACGGATCGCGCAGGCCGCGTGCGAAACGTGCGGGCCAGGAGACCGGGCGCCGGGCGGGGAGGGCGTTCTCGCCGTAATGGGCCAGCCGGTGATCGGCCTGTGTCTCCAGTAGTCCGCGCGGCCCGCTGTCCAGGCGGCGCAGCACTTCCAGGACGGTCAGCCCGGCCATATCGCGGGCGCCGCCGACTGCCGACGCCTCCCGCTGGTCCGGGGTGACAGGCGGGCGGCCGGCGGCCGGGAGACTTTCAGGCGCCCAGGTCACGGGCGCTGCGCAGCCGGGCGGGACGGTTGGCGTGGTCGGCGCGTTGGGCCAGCTGTCCGACCATCAGCCGCACCGCGGTCACCACGTCCGGGTCGTCCACCAGGTAGACCTGCCGCCGTCCTTCGCGTCGTGCGCGAACCAGTCCGGCGAGCTTGAGTTTCGCCAGGTGCTGGCTGACCGCCGGCAGCGTTCCGCCGACACGCTCGGCCAGCCCGGTCACATCACAATCGCCCTGGGCCAGGACCCACACGATGTGCAGCCGCATCGTGGAGGACAGCAGGCTGAAGGCGGCTGCCGCGTTCTGCAGCACCTCCGCGGTGGGGTCGGTCGGCCCGGCGGCGGAGCTCGTCACATGGACCTCCCGTGTTCTGAACATCTCCTGGCCGTGTTCCGGCGTGATGCGTGGCACCAGCGTACGCAACCGGCGCGCCGCCACCGCCCACACCTGGTTGCATGATTACGCAATGCGGCAATCTTCATGGCTATCCTGGAGGTCTATCCGGGAAGAAGATGACGAGTGCATCGGGGGAACCGGCAGATGGACAGCACGCCGCGTCTGCGGGCCGACGACAGGCCCGAGTTCGAGGGTGTCCTCGACGAAGCCCTGCACAGCGAGGAGATCCAAAGCCGCCTGCGCGGCTCCGGGACCGGGCTGGACAGCGAACAACTGCGCACCCTCACACTGCGCGCCGCAGAAATGATCGCGACGGCAGCCGCGCCCGAATACGGCGCCTACGTCGCCCTGCTCGACCGGGAACATGCGGCATCCGGCGCGGACGGCGATCGTACGGCGGCCCGGGGCGCGGGGCTGGTACCGCTGCTGGCGGTCCTGGTGCCCTTCCTGGCGGGCATCGCCGCCTTACTCCTGCTGGCGCTCGGATACGGGCTGAGGGCTGCCGGCGGCGGTATCGCGATCGCCGGGCCGCTGATCGCCTCCGGGCTGATAGCGGCAGGAGTGTGCGTCGCAGCCCTCGTCGTCGCCGTCGTCGGTCTGCTGCTGACGGCGGTACGAGGCGGTTCCGCCTCCCGGGGCGGGCGGGTGGCCGAGGCACGGGCCGCCTGGCGGAGCGCGCTGCGGGACCGGGGAGTCCTGCCGTACCTGAGGCGGCAACTGGCCGACCAGGCCCCGGGCGACGGTGGCGGAGGCGGAGGCGACGCGACGTCAGAACCGCCCGGCCGGGAGTCGGTCTGATCCGATCGGCACGGGCTCTCGTCCACGGTGTCGTCAGGTGGCGTCGGAGTCGTACGGGACAGGCGGGCGATCCGGGGCCCGGCCGGGGTCCTGTTGGATGAGGTCGACGCTGTCGCCGGCAGTGCGTACCGCCTCGCGTACGGCTTCCGCCTCGTCGTCCAGCCGGAAGCCGTCACGGATCTGGCGCAGTCCCAGGGTGTCGTCGGCCAGCAGGTTCTTGGCCACGAAGGTGCGCGGATTGAGGTCCTCGAACTCGAAGTCCTGGAACTCCGGCCCCAGCTCGGCGCGGATTTCCTGCTTGGCGTCCTCGGCGAACGCGCGCACCTTGCGGAGGACGCGCGCAGCCTGGGAGATCATCCCGGGCAGCTTGTCGGGGCCGAGGACGATGGTGCCGAGGATGACGAGCGCGAGCAGCTTGAGCGGACTGAGGTCGAAGAACACCTTCGTCTCTCCTCGGTGAATCGGGCGCCGCGGACCTTGGGCGTTGCCCCCTCCGGCGGAGGGTCGCATAATTGCGCAATGTAGCAAGCTTTACGCCCGCGCGGCAGATCGCCACGGGGATTCGAACCACGGTGGAGGCACCCCGCATGCTCAGGAACGGTCTGGAGCCCTGGCACCTGCTCGTTGTCGCGGTGGTGGTGATCCTGATGTTCGGCTCCAAGCGACTGCCGGACACCGCCCGGGCACTGGGCAAGTCGCTGCGCATTCTCAAGAGCGAGACCAGGGCGATGAAGGACGACGACGCGCCGACCGCACAGACAACGGAGTCGGCCACGCCCGGCGCGGCCGGACAGCCGGAGCCCCGCACCATTCAGACCGCCTCCGGGGAGACCGCCACAGCGCGGCCGGTGGGCGAGACCTCATCAACCATGCGCTGAGCCGCCCCGCGTGTCCCGCTCGGGCCGCCCCGGGCGGGACACGCGGGCGCCCGTCAAGGACCGGTCGGACCGGCGCGCGCTGCCGAACGACGCCCTGCCGCCTGCGGGCACCGAGGTGAACGTGGAGCGTCCGGACCGCGAACAAGTCCGCGATGATCACAGAACTTCTACATGATGTAGTAGTTTCATCGGCGCGGTGCGCTGCCGCCGTGAACCAGTCCGTCGAACAAAGGCCCGAGATGGCGACCTTGACCTATACCGAAGCCGTGGGGGTCGGCCTGCTCCAGGGCGTCACAGAGCTGTTCCCGGTCTCCAGCCTCGGCCACAGCGTCCTGCTGCCGGCCCTGCTCGGCGGGCACTGGGCGCGGGATCTGAACGTCTCGGCCGAGAACTCGCCCTACCTGAACGTCCTCATCGGCCTGCACCTGGCCACCGCCCTGGCATTGATCGTCTACTTCCGGCGGGACTGGGGACGAGTGATCAGCGGACTGTTCAGCTCGATCCGCAGACGCAGGATCGAGACCGTCGACCAGAAACTCGCCTGGCTGCTCATCATCGCGACCATCCCCGTGGGGGTCGCCGGACTCGCCCTGGACAATCTCTTCAGGACCACGCTGGGCAAGCCGATCCCCGCCGCGGCCTTCCTCGCGCTCAACGGCATCGTGCTGTATGTCGCCGAGCGGCTGCGGCGCGGCGGCACCGGCCGCCGCCGGGCCGGGCACTCCCCCGCCCCCGGGGAGGAGCATCTGCATCCGGACGAGCTCTCCGACCGCCGTATCGCCGCGCTGTCCTTCCGCCAGGGAACGATGATCGGTGCGGCCCAGATCCTGGCCCTGCTGCCCGGTATCAGCCGTTCCGGGGTCACCATCAGCGCCGGCATCTTCAGGGGGCTGTCGCACGAGGACTCCGCGCGCTTCGCGTTCATGCTGGCCACCCCCGTCATCGCCGCCGCCGCCCTACTGAAGGTGCCATCACTGCTCGGGCATGCCGGCGACGGCATCCGCGGCCAGGTGCTGGCCGGCGGTGTCGCCGCCTTTGTCGCCGGATACATAGCCGTGCGCTTCCTGACCCGGTACTTCGAGACGCGTACCCTCACCCCGTTCGCCATCTACTGC
Organism: Actinacidiphila oryziradicis; assembly: GCF_005047355.1. Taxonomy (GTDB): domain Bacteria; phylum Actinomycetota; class Actinomycetes; order Streptomycetales; family Streptomycetaceae; genus Actinacidiphila; species Actinacidiphila oryziradicis. The sequence goes on along the minus strand of NZ_SUMC01000009.1, from coordinate 63,456 downwards.
ACCCTGGCGGGGCTGGGCAGTCTCGCCTATCTCACGCTCGGCTGAGGGTGCAGCGGCCCGGCGGACCGGGGAGCGGCCGGGAACCCGCCGACCTCGCCCCCGCTGTACGCGGGTCCCTTTCCGCGCAACCATTCCGCGCCTTCAATCGTCCAGGAAGTACGGACGACCGGCGAGTTCCGAGAGATCACTCGGCAACACACCTGCCTATTGCTATATTGCGCAAGTATGCAATCCAAGATGAGGAAGCTCTTCTCCGTCTTGGAAACGGACAGCCAAAACCAGGCCGCTGTTCCTCAACACGGCGGCGGTGTCCTGCCGCCCGACCGCAGGACCCCCGGCTCCACCGTACGAGGGAGTGGCAGATGACCGACCCCGGGGACAGCCCCGGCCGCCAGGCCACGCGCACCCGTGGGCCCGTGCCCTCTCAGCCGCGCACCGGTAACAGTCACGGGCCGCGGCCTGCGGGCGGCCGGGCCGCGGGCCGGGCCGCCGCGCGTTCCCGGGACGGCCGGTCGGGCCGTCGGGCCAAACCGGCGGCACGCCGCCGGCGGATCGCCCGCATCGCCCTGATCACCGTATCGGTCCTGGTGCTGGCGACCGCCGGAGCCGGAGCCTGGTTGTACCAGCATCTGAACGGCAACATCCACAGCCTCGGGCTCACCGACGGCACCAACGGCAACGCGGGGACGGAGAAGGCGGACGCCTTCGGACGGACCCCGATCAACATGCTGGTGATCGGCTCCGACGGCCGCAACAACCAGACCGACTGCAAGCTGGGCGGCGGCTGCGGATCCGCAAGCTCGACGGCCGGGCACAACGCGGACGTGGAGATGGTGGTCCACATCTCCGCCGACCGCTCCAACGCCACCGTGATGAGCGTGCCCCGAGACACCATGACCCAGGTGCCCGCCTGCAAGAACACGGCGACCGGCACCTCGACCAGCGGCTACTACGGCCAGATCAACAGCGCCCTGCAGTACGGCCCGGCCTGCCAGGTGGCCACCATCCACCAGCTCACCGGCATACCCATCGACCACTTCGTGATGCTCGACTTCTCCGGCGTGGTCCAGATGTCCGACGCGGTCGGCGGAGTGTCGGTCTGCGTCAGCAACAACGTGTACGACACGTACTCGCACCTGAAGCTCGCCAAGGGCGCCCACACCCTCAAGGGCGTGGCGGCCCTGGAATTCGTCCGCTCCCGGCACGGCTTCGGCGACGGCAGCGACCTGGGCCGCACCTATGCCCAGCACCTCTTCCTCAGCGCGATGATCCGTAAGTTCAAGAGCGCCGGCACCCTCACCGACCCCACCAAGGTCTACTCCCTGGCCGACGCCGCCACCAAGGCGCTCACCGTGGACACCGGCCTGGGCAGCATCCAGAAACTGATCGGACTCGCCACCGACCTGAACAAGGTCCCCTCCAAGCGCATGACCTTCACCACCATGCAGACAGCCCCCGACCCGTCCAACTCCAACCGGCTCGTCGTCGCCTCGGCAGCCAAGACCCTGTTCGCCACCATCGCGAACGACCAGTCACTGAGTGCCGCCTCGGGGAAGAAGTCCGCACCGTCCGCCTCCACGAGCCCCACCGCCACGGCGACGGTTCCGGCCGCACAGATCGCCGTACGGGTGGAGAACGGCACCAGCACCACCGGACGCGCCTCCGTCATCGCCTCCGAGCTCACAGCCAAGGGCTTCAGCCCCGGTACGACGTCCGCCAACGCCCCCGCCCTGGCGGCGAAGACCACGCTCACCTACGGCGCGGGACAGAAGGCCGAGGCGCAGACGGTGGCCAAGGCACTGGGTCTGTCCTCCTCACACCTCACCCAGGGCACCGCCACCGGCCTGACCCTGGTGATCGGCGCCGACTGGCCCAGCGGCAGCACCTATCCCGGCGGCACCACCTCAGCCGCCTCCGCCGACACCCATGCCGCTGTCTCGAACGCCCACGCCCAGACCGCCGCCGGCAGTAGCTGCGCCAAGGTCAGCCCGTACAAGACCGTCCAGATCGGCGGCGTGGCCATGACTCCGGCCCAGGCGTACGCAGCCGCCACCAAGCAGCCGGACTCGGCCTCATGACCACTCATTTCAAAGATTGCGCAATTCCGGAACCGTGGCGGGCCGTGCCCCGTTCATTCCCGTACAGGTAGAAATCGCAGGATCCGGGAGGTAGCTCGTGGGTGTGACCCTGTCCAAGGGCGGCAACGTCTCGCTGAGCAAGGAGGCGCCGGGGCTGACCGCCGTGGTGGTGGGGCTGGGCTGGGACGTCCGCACCACCACCGGAGCGGACTACGACCTCGACGCCTCGGCGCTGCTGTGTGGAGCGGACGGCAAGGTGCTGTCCGACCAGCATTTCGTATTCTTCAACAACCTCGCCAGCCCCGACCGCTCGGTCGAGCACAGCGGCGACAACCTCACCGGCGGCGGGGACGGCGACGACGAGCAGATCAAGGTCAACCTCGCCGCGGTGGCGGCGCAGGTCGAGCGAATCGCCTTCCCCGTCTCCATCTACGACGCCGAGAAGCGCGGCCAGAGCTTCGGCCAGGTCCGCAACGCCTTCATCCGCATCGTCAACCAGGCCGACAACCGGGAACTGGCCCGCTACGACCTCACCGAGGACGCCTCCACCGAAACCGCCATGATCTTCGGCGAACTCTACCGCCACGGCACCGAGTGGAAGTTCCGCGCCATCGGCCAGGGCTACGCCTCCGGCCTCGCCGGCATCGCCACCGACTACGGAGTCCACGTCTAACGCGGTCCAGTGCGGTGACCGCACTGGACCACCGGGTGCCCCTGGTCGCCGGTTCCGTCCGTAGAGGCCGCGCCTCTCAGTCGGCCGGGCATCGGCAACCACAGACCGGGACCGCCCGCCTCCCCCCTGCGGGCGGTCCCACCACTCACCTCTCGTGGCGGCCGGGACAGGGCGCCGAGCCCATCTGGTCGACCTGGCTGCCGGGTGACCGACGGACCGCCGCCCCGCTGAGCGTTCGTCAGCCGCGGCTCTGGGTGACGTGCCCTGCTGTGGCCCAGTGGGCGCGCAGGCGGTCCAGATAGGACTGCGCGGTCGCACCCGGCTTCACGCCCCGGGCGAACGCCTGCATGTTGGCCGGTCCGGCGTTGTAGCCCAGGGCCAGCAGCTCGTTCCTGCTGTAGGGGGCGGTCCATCGCGCGGGCAGCCCCGCCGCCAGGTCGTGCAGGTACCAGGCTGCCGACTCGATGGCCAGGCCGGGGTCATCGGGCAGTTCCTGCCAGCTCCGGTCGGCGAAGTCGCGGCCCTTCTTGGTTTCGTCGAAGGCGGCCTTGTGCATGTTGGCGACGCCGAACGCGGCGTCCGGCTTGATCCGCTGCCAAGCTCGCTCAAAAGCAGGGTCGTGCGGTTTATAGGACTCGTTGTACAAGATCGCCATCAGCAACTGCGGGGAGAGACCGGCCTGACCCGCGTACAAACGCACCTGCGCCGCGAAACGCGCTGGATCCTGGTCGGCGGTCCCCGTCGCGGTGGGCCGGCCGATCGCGCTCGGCCTCGGTGCGGTGGTGACGCTGGGCATCGCGGAAGCCGTCGCCCCGTGTTCGGAGCTGATGCCGTGTCCGCCGCGCGCCATGGCCCACCCGGCCACCAACACGGCTGCAGCCGCCGGCCAACGCCACCTCCCCCGAAGTCCTCGCACCCGCTGCCTCCTGCCGCGTCCCCGTATCTGTGACCGTCGTGCTCTGATTGTCCGCCCAATGGCGGGCGGGAAGCACCGGGGCCTCAGGTCATCGTGAGGCGGAGGGCTCCGTTATCTGGGCCAGCGCGATCGATGCCAATGTGAAATCTATAGCCGTTGCTAATTAATTCTACTTCTGCTATACTGTCAAAATTGCGAAGTACGGTTGGTGTCGTGTCAACCAACGGACAACCCAGCAGCACCGCTTTGACAGCCGCGGCCGCACGCGCCGCCCACTTGATCGTCGACCAGCCACCGGTGATCTTCGCCGACACACTCGCCGAATCACTGCTGAGCGATCAAGCCGAGCAGCTTCTCGGCTACCACCGCGCCCACGGCAACCACCTCGTGCTGGCCACCGCCAGAGCCCAAGTCACCTGCCGCAGCCGCTACACCGAGGACCGTGTCGCCGAGAGCATCCGCGCCGGCATACGCCAGTACGTCATCCTCGGCGCCGGCCTCGACACGTTCGCCTACAGATCTGAACTGGCCCCCCAGGTCCGTATCTTCGAGGTCGACCACCCCGCCACCCAGCAGGACAAGAAACACCGGCTGACTGCCGCAAACATCCCGATCCCCGACAACGTCACCCACGTGGCACAGGACTTCGAGAGCGAGACCCTGGCCGACGGCCTCGCAACGAATGGCTTCGATCCGAGCCGGCCCTCGATCATCGCCTGGCTCGGCGTGAGTATGTATCTCACCCATACGGCCATCAGTGAAACCCTCAGTGCGATCGGGGGCTTTGCGCCCGGCACCGAGATCATCATGGACTACATGCTCCCCAAGAGCCTGCGCGACGCCACGGCCCAGACCTACGTCGACCTCGTCGCGCCCAACGCCGCCGAACGCGGCGAACCATGGCTGACATTCCTCGACCCGCAGGAACTCACCACGCTGCTGTCCGGCCACGGCTTCCAACTCATCGAGCACGTCCGCCAGCACGACATGCTCCACGCCGCTGAGTGGGATCGCCAAGACACGCTCAAGCCGTCCGACCTGTCATGCATCGCCCACGCACGCGTGCGCGGCCCAAGGGACAACTCGACGGGTCAGCCCGAGTGAACCCGCGCTGAGCGCGCGGCAGCTGAATGCCTGAGGTCCCGGGTCCTCCGGCGAGCAGTACGCCGCCCGCGAGGGCCACCCGACCCCCTGGCCGTCGGTCGGCGGGTCACCTCCGCCACGCGTCGGCCACCAACCCGAAGATCACCTCGTCGGCGAACTCGCCGTTGACCCACGCCGAACGGTGAAGTGTCCCTTCTTGGGTGAACCCGGCGCGGGAGGCCGCGCGGATCATCGCCGTGTTATCCGCAAGCGTTTCGATCTGCAGCCGGTGCAGGCCGCGCACCGCGAAGCCGTAGTCGCACAGCACCTGAACGACGTCGACGCCGAGCCCGCGTTTACGGAATTCCGGCCGCAGGGAGATGCCCAGGTGCGCGCTCCTGTTGTGGGTGTCGATACCCCACAACAGCGCCTCCCCGGCCAGTTCGTCGTTTTCGAGGGACACAACAGAGAAGCAGGCAGCCTCATCACCAGGATCGGCGACTGCATACGGCGATGCCGCTGAGCCCGGCGCGATGGGGCGCCAGGGCCGCGAGTCGGCTCTCGATCGCGTGGCAACGTCGTCGTAAAGCTCGGAGTGCAGGACCGGGACGTCCGACTCGTACCGGGCCCGGAGCCCGATCTTGTTTCCTCGCAGCATGAGCTGTTCCTATCCGACTCGCTCCGCGGCTATCAACCTAATTGTTGGGTGTGGCTACGGCGGCCAACACTTTCGCGACAGACCCCTGGGCGGCACCGGTCAGGTGGCACATGAGCATCGGTTCCTTTCTGCCGGGCGCACGGTCGCGCCCGGCGTGACGGCCGGCGGCTGGACGCTGCGGATCAGTGCCGCCTTGGGTCATTGGTCCTCGGAAGGCTTGCCTCCGGCGGGTGCCTTCCGGGCGGCGCCGACAATGCGCCGGGCGAGTTCCAGGCGGGGCGCGTCGAGCATTTCCCCGTCGAGACGCATGGCGGCGCCGCCGGAATCTCCCGCCAGCTCCAGCACGCGCGCGGCCCAGCGCAGCTCATCGGCGGACGGCTCGAATGCGCTGTGCACCGGGGGGATCTGGCGCGGATGGATGCACAGCTTCCCGGTGAAGCCGAGGTCGGCGGCGTTGCGGGCGGCGGTCCTCGTTGCCTCGTCGTTCTCGATGTCGGGCTGCACCCCATCGACCGGCCCGGGCAGCCCGGCCGCTCGGGAGGCGATCACCAGGGCGCTGCGCGCGAACAGCAGTTCCCGCTCGTCGGCGCTGCGGGCCGTAATGCCGGCGTCCAGGGCGAAATCCAGGTTGCCGAACATCATGCGGGTAACGCCCGGAGCCTGGGCAATGAGATTCGCGTCACGCACACCGCGGGCGGACTCGATCAACGTGAATATCGGAACCCGCAGGCCAAGGGCTGTGAGCACCTCGGCCACCTGCTCCGGGGACTCGGCCTTGGGCAGCACGATCCCGGCCGGTCGGCCGGCATCCGCGAATGCGGCCAGATCGTCGGCGAACCAAGGAGTTCCGGCCCCGTTGACACGGACCAGCGCCTGCTGCTGGTCTCTCACGTGACCGGCGACCAGTGCTCGCGCGCTCGCCTTGTCCTGCGGGGCCACGGCGTCCTCCAGATCGAGGATCACCGCGTCCGCGCCGCTGGCGGCGGCCTTGGCGAAGCGGTCGGGCCGGGTCCCGGGTACGAACAGGAATGAGCGTGCTCCGGCCCCGTAGACCTGACCGGTCATTGGCTGCCGTCCGGTGCGTCGAGCCCCGCGGCCTTGAGGGACCGGGCGTCCCACTTGGGCTCGACCGAGGCCCGCCCGGGACCGTGGCCGCGCCGGTAGACCAGCAGGGTCCGCTCGAAGGTGATGACGATGACGCCGTCCTGGTTGAAGCCGATGGTGCGCACCTCGACGACGCCCACGTCGGGGCGGGAGCCGGACTCACGGACCGAGAGGACCTCGGACTGGGAGTAGATGGTGTCGCCCTCGAAGACCGGGTTGGGCAGTCGCACCCGGTCCCAGCCGAGGTTGGCCATGACATTCATCGACACGTCGTGCACGCTCTGGCCGGTGACCAGGGCGAGGGTGAAGGTGGAGTCGACCAGCGGACGGCCCCATTGGGTGCGCGACGCGTAGTGCCTGTCGAAGTGCACCGCGGCGGTGTTCTGGGTGAGTAGCGTCAGCCAGCTGTTGTCCACCTCCATCACCGTCCGCCCCAGCGGGTGGCGGTAGACGTCACCGACGGTGAAGTCCTCCAGGTAGCGGCCTTCCCAGCTGATGGTGGCGGTGCGCTCGGACGGAGGCGCCGTCGGGTTGTCGGTCATTTTCGCGTGCCCCTGACTCCGGGATGCCGTCGAGCTCGCCGGCCTGTCCAGAGGCCGCTGCGACTCAGCCAAACTCTATAGACTATAAAGTTGACAGTCAATAAGATATTCTATAGAGCATGGCAAAAAACGGCGGCGCAGGCCTTCCACTCGCAGGCATCACCGTGGTCACGCTCGAACACGCGGTGGCCGCACCCTTCGCGACCCGGCAGCTGGCGGACCTCGGCGCCCGGGTAATCAAGATCGAACGACCGGGTACGGGCGACTTCGCCAGGCAGTACGACGAGTCGGTGGGCGGCCTGTCCAGCTACTTCGTGTGGCTGAACCGCTCCAAGGAGTCCGTGACCCTGGATGTGAAGTCGCCCGAGGGACGCGACATCCTGCACCAGCTGGTCGGCCGGGCCGATGTGCTGGTCCAGAATCTCGGCCCCGGCGCGGCGGACCGGCTCGGGCTCGGGGCCGCAGCCGTCCGCGAGCGGGACCCGTCGAAGATCGTCCTGAGCATCACCGGATGGGGCAGCGACGGACCCTGGGCCCAGCGCAAGGCGTACGACCTGCTCGTCCAGTGCGAGGCGGGCCTGGTTTCGCTGACGGGTTCGCCGGACGAGCCCGCCCGGGTCGGCATCTCCGTGGCAGACATCGCCGCGGGGATGTACGGATTCAGCGGCGTCCTGGCGGCCCTGTACCAGCGGCGCGCCACCGGCGAGGGCGCAGCCCTGGAGGTGTCACTCTTCGAGGCACTGGCGGAGTGGATGGGCCAGCCGGCGCACTACACCGCGGGCAGCGGCCGCCAACAGCCGCGCGCCGGAGCCCAGCACGCCACCATCGCCCCCTACGGTCCCTTCACCACGCGCGACGGTCACACCATCTTGATCTCGATCCAGAACGAGGCGGAATGGACCCGGTTCTGCGACACGTTCCTGGCCGCCCCTGAAACCGCCACGGACGAGCGCTTCGCGACCAACACTCTCCGGGTCGCCAACCGCACGGTGCTGGACAAACTGATCGCCGGGCGGTTCGGCGAACTCGACGCCGCCCCGGCCACCGCGCTGCTCGACCTGGCCGGGACCGCCAACGCCGGACTGAACACCGTGTCCCAGTTCCTGGCCCATCCCGTACTGGGCGAACGGGACAGATGGCGGGATGTAGCCACCCCGGCCGGCACCGTCCGGGCACTGCTGCCCCCGATCAGCTTCGGCCACGACGAACCGCGGATGGACCCGGTCCCGGCGCTCGGCGACCACACCGGCCACGTACTCAAAGAACTCGGCCTCTCACCCGCCGCCATCGCCGCGCTCCACGACCGGCACATCATCTGATCCCGAAATACCGACGAGCAGGGGACTTTCCACCATGGAGCTGGACGCCGAAGAACAGGCCATCGTCAAGACCGTCAGGGACTTCGTCGACCGGGAGGTGAAGCCGGTCGTCCGGGAACTGGAGCACGCGAACACCTATCCGGAGGCGCTCATCCAGCAGATGAAAGACATGGGGATCTTCGGTCTCGCGATCCCGGAGCCATACGGATTCGTACAGGTCTCGACGCCCTGCTACGCGCTGGTCACCGAGGAGCTCGCGCGCGGCTGGATGAGCCTGGCCGGCGCCATGGGCGGTCACACCGTGGTGGCCAAGCTGATCCTCACCTACGGCACCGAGGAGCAGAAGGAGAAGTACCTCCCCAGGCTCGCGACCGGGGAGCTGCGCGCGACGATGGCACTGACCGAGCCGGGCGGTGGATCGGACCTCCAGGCCATGCGCACCGTCGCGCGGCGCGAGGGCGGCGAATACGTGATCAACGGCTCCAAGACCTGGATCAGCAACGCCCGCAGGGCCGGGCTGGTGGCCCTGCTCTGCAAGACCGACCCCGCCGCCGAGCCCAGGCACAAGGGCGTATCCATTCTTCTGGTGGAGAAGGTCCCCGGCTTCACGGTGTCCAAAGACCTTCCCAAGCTGGGCTACAAGGGCGTGGAGAGCTGCGAGCTCACCTTTGACGACGCCCGGGTCCCGGTTGACGCGCTGCTCGGCGCCGAGGAGGGGCAGGGCTTCGGCCAGATGATGAGGGGGCTGGAAATCGGCCGGATCCAGGTCGCCGCCCGCGCGACGGGCGTGGCCAGAGCCGCCTTCGACGACTCGCTGGAGTACGCCCAGCAGCGTGAGAGCTTCGGAAAGCCGATCTGGCAGCACCAGTCCGTCGGCAACCATCTGGCCGACATGGGCACCAAACTCGCCGCCGCACGGCAACTGCTGCTGCATGCCGCCGAGCGGCTCGATTCCGGCCACCGCAGCGACATGGAGGCGGGCATGGCCAAACTGTTCTGCTCGGAGACCGCGATGGATATCGCCCTCACCGCGATCAGGGTTCACGGCGGCTACGGCTACTCCACCGAGTTCGACGTCGAGCGCTACTTCCGCGACGCCCCCCTGATGATCGTGGGTGAAGGCACCAACGAGATCCAGAAGAACGTCATCGTCAAGCAACTGGTCGAACGCGGTGGCCTCTCATGCTGAACGCCCAGCCCGGGACGGCACCGGCCGAGGACCGGCGGCCCCGCGACTCAACTACGATCCATGACATGACCGCTGCGATGTCCAGCACATCTTCCGAGCGCGCGCGGCGACGCCGACCGCGACTGAGCGATGAAGCGGCCGTCCACGTCCGTGAGCTGATCATCTCCGGTCAGTTGAAAGCCGGGGAGTACATCCGCCCGGAAGTGGTCGCCGACGATCTCGGCATGAGTGCCACCCCTGCCCGCGAAGGCCTGCTGCAATTGCAGACCGAGGGGTTTCTCAAGGTCGAACCCCGTCGTGGGTTCGTGGTCTCGCCCTTGTCGCCGAAGGACGTCAGCGACACCTTCGAAGCCCAGGCCCTCCTGGCCGGCGAACTGTGCGCCCGTACCGCGGGGCTCGCCACCTCGGCCGATGTCAAGGCCCTGCAGAACATCCAGACCAGGCTGGAGGAGGCTGCCGAACGCGGCGACCTCGCGGAGGTCGAGGAGCTCAACTTCGAATTCCACCGGGCCATCTACCATATTTCGGACGCGCCCAAGATCCACTGGCTCCTCGCCTCGACCCTCCGTTACGCACCCCGCCGGTTCTACCCCACCATCGGCGGATGGCCGGACGCCTCCTCCCACGACCACCACGCCATCCTCAAGGCCCTGCGCGCCTCCGACAGCGAAGCCGCACGCCAGGCCATGGCCGGCCATATCCGCCGCGCCGGCGAACTGCTCGCCCAGCACCTCTCCACGGACCGCTGACATCCGTGGGTAGTTACGCGACGGGGGCGCCGATGCCGTGCCCTACTTCGCGAACGGCCCGCCCCAGCAGGCCGTGCCCCGTCCAGGGCCTGGCCCTGCGGTGCGGGCACCGCCTCCGGCGGCCCGCTGGTGTCCTCGTCGAAGCGGGCCCGGCCACCGGCCCCGGCCCCGGCCCCGGCGAACCGGTTGTACATCGTCTACAACCCGGTCCCCCGACGTTGTTCCCCCGGTGGGGCCGAACGCCGGATCCCCGGCTCACACCGTTGATTCGTCCTCGCCGGGGGCGGCCTCCGCAGAGCTGGTCCGGAGCATGATCCGGCGCTCGACGACCTTGACCCGCTCGCGGCCCTCACGTTCGCCGAGCGAGCGCTCGTAGGCATCCAGGCGATGCCAGCCCTCCCAAGTGGTGTACGCGATCTTCCTGCTCGCCAGGAACGCCACGACGGCCTCCTCCCCGGGCGTTTCGGCGCTGCGGAGCCGGTCGTTGCGGTAGTCCTCGACGAGGCAGGCCACGGTCTCGTTGGCGTCCCCCTTGGTATGGCCGATCAGGCCGACCGGTCCCCGCTTGATCCACCCCGTCACGTACGTGGACGCCAGGTGCGCGCCGGCCTCGACGACCCTGCCCGCCTCGTGGGGGACGGTGCCGGACAAGGTGTCGAACGGCAGCTTCGGCAGCTCGGCGGACCGGTAGCCCACAGCGCGGTAGGCGGCCTGCACGTCCCAGTCGCGGAAGCGGCCGGTGCCCTTCACGTTGCCGGTGCCGTCGAGCTCCATCCGCTCGGTGCGCAGTCCGACGACCTTGCCGTCCTCGCCGAGGATCTCGACGGGCGACTCGAAGAAGTGCAGGAACAACCGGTGCGGGCGGTCGCCGACATCGCGGATGGCCCACTTCTCCAAAGTGGCCGCGACCATATCGGCCTGCTTGTTCCCCCGGCGGGTGGCGATGCTGCCGTCGTCGTACTCGATGTCCTCGGGGTCGACGATGACCTCGATGTTCGGGGAGTGGTCGAGCTCGCGGAGCTCCATCGGGCTGAACTTGGCCTGCGCCGGTCCGCGCCGGCCGAATACATGCACCTCAACGGCCTTGTTGGCCGCCAGGCCCTGGTGGACATTCGGGGGGATCTCGGTGGGCAGCAGCTCATCGGCGGTCTTGGCCAGGATACGGGCCACATCGAGCGCGACGTTGCCGACGCCGAGCACCGCGACCTTCCGCGCGTCCAGGGGCCAGTCACGGGGGACGTCGGGGTGGCCGTCGTACCAGGACACGAAGTCGGCCGCGCCGTGCGAGCCGTCGAGCTCGGCGCCCGGAATCATGAGGTCGCGGTCCGCGTCGGCGCCGGTGGAGAAGATCACCGCGTCGTAGAACCGGTGCAGCTCGTCGAGACCGAGGTCACCGGGGTAGCCGACATTGCCGAAAAGGCGGATCTGGGGTTTGTCCAGAACCTGGTGCAGCGCGCTGATGATCCCCTTGATCCGCGGATGATCGGGGGCCACGCCGTAACGGATCAGACCGAACGGGGCTGGAAGCCGCTCAAACAGGTCGATCGACACACCGGGGTCCTGACCGACGTCCGACTTCATCAAAGCATCGGCGGCGTAGATCCCGGCGGGACCGGCTCCGATGATCGCTACTCGTATAGGACGAGGCATGGATGAGTATTCCTCCGGCTAACGGGACCCTGGAACAGGACCGGGCAGATCAAGCGGCCCGCCGCCGAGCGGGCGGCGAAGAGCAGATCCGACAACGCCGTCGGGCTGCCACCTGCGGGATCTCACGGTAACCGACCGCTCTTACGCACCGGCCGCCGGGAGCCCGACGTCGGATCACGGACGTGACCGCGCGACGGCGGGCGGCACGGTCCTTGCAACGGCGGCCCGCCGCAGCGGGGCGGATCGAGGTGTACGCGGCATCGACAACGGCGCTACGATCACTCGGTGGCGTTCGCGCTGCCCTTCACCTTCGACCACGACGACTACGTCCAGATCCTCACCGACATCGCCACCAAGCTCGGCCCGGCCCTGGGCCGGCGCCCTGCCGCCTGACCCCCGGCCCGCGATCACGGGAGGCTGGAGCAACCGGGCGAGCTCAGAACGCGGACCGTGCTCAGAAGCCGTCAACGGCTCCATAGCCGCCGCCGTGCGCGGCGACTTCGGCGACGTCCGGTTCACCGAGCGCACCAAACCCGCCGCAACCTCTACCTCGACCGGCTGGAACAGGCCCACCTCGCCCGGCAGATCAGTTCCCGCATCGAGGAATTCCGCGACGAACTGCGCCGCCAACGCCCACCGCGCACCATCCCCCCGCTGATTCCCCGGCAAGGACCGTCCGACGGCCACAGCCATCACGCACGGGCCGCGGCCAGGGCGCGTCGGCACAGTTGGTCGGCCTGGCGGGTGGTCTCCGGGAGGCGGTAGCGCGGGGCCAACGCGAGCGTGTGGGCACAGGCATGGTCGAGGTCGATACGGTGTCCGGCCGAAACGAAGACCGGTTTCACGCCTCGCTGGGTGCGCAACGCGCGACCGACAATCTGCTCTCCGTCCCGGAGCGGAGAACTCTGGCCGCGTTGGGCCCCAGGCGTGTCGAAAGCATAGAGAAAGGGAGACTTGGCGACTCCGAAGGTAGGGATTCCGGTGAGCACACCGAGATGGCTCGCCAGCCCGAGGCGTCGCGGATGGGCGAAGCCATAGCCGTCACAGACGATGAGATCGGGGGCGTGTCGGAGAGCGGCGAGCGCATCGAGGACAACAGGAAGCTCGCGGAACGCGAGCAAGCCCGAAACGTAGGGAAACGTGATGTGACCGATTGCGGTGGCCTGGTCGATCACCAGATGACTTGCGGCATCCAGCACCACTGCGGCGGCAACAGCCCTGTTGTGGGCATCGTCGTAGGCCACATCGACACCCACGATCATGCCACCGTTCGTGAGATCCGGTCCGGGTCCGGTGATATCCACCAGATCACGCAGACGCTCCTGTTCGCGGACCGCGGCCTCTTCCGAGGTAGGCCATCGGGAACTATGGGGGACAAGCATCGAGGGAGACTCCAATCCGACGCCACATTCGATCATTTGGGCTCAGCCAGGTCCGAAAAGAATCGTTGGACGCTATGCCCCACAGGATGAAACCGTCGCTTCCATGACCGCATCGGTACCAGGAACCTCACCGCATACCGCCGAACACGCCGTCGACGTGCTGCGCTACTCGGCTTTCACCACCGATCCCTCGGGCGGCAACCCCGCCGGCGTGGTCCTCGGCACCGGAGCACTGGCCGACACCGCGATACTGGCCGTCGCCGCCCGGATCGGCTACTCGGAGACCGCGTTCGTCACGGCGCGGGACGAGGCCGCACGCCGTTACCGGGTGCGGTATTTCAGCCCCCGCGCCGAGGTCGCCTTCTGCGGGCACGCCACGATCGCCACCGCGGCCGCCCTCGCCGAGCGCAGCGGCCCCGGCGAACTCGTCTTCGACACCGCGGCGGGTGAGATCCGCGTTACGACCACCACCGGCGACGGACCGCCCCGGGCCACCCTCACCAGCGTCCCCGGCCACTCCCGCCCGGCGGAGGCCGTCCGGCTCCCGGAGGAGTGAGACCGTGATGCCGTTCCGCACGGTCCTGTCGGACGGGGACTACCAGCCGGTGCGGTGACACCCCACGTAGTGGGGCATGCCAACCCGACGCCGGGCACGCCGGCTGAGGTGGCGGCCGGGCCAGGTGTGCGGATCACCCTTGAGCCGCTTCCAGCCGCCGGCCGGGAAGCCGCCACCCGGTCCCCGCGCCCCGGGCCGGCCGGCCAAGTCATCCTGGGAGGGGACCCACGCCTGCGGGGGGCCCACTCCAGCGCAGTGTCCCGTGGCGAGCGACAAGGCCGCGTCGCTGTGGCCGCTCAGCGGTAGCGGATGAGGTGGAGGGAGCGCACACCGTTGTTGTCCAGTTCGGCAGGGGCGTCGCGGGCGGCGTCGATCAGGACGAGGCCCGTGGGGGTGTGGGCGGCGACGACGAGCAGGCCGACGGACTCGCGGCCCTGGGGGTCGTTGCGGCGCACCCAGACCACCGCACGGGCGCCCTCGGGAGAGGTGGCGAGTTCGGCGAGGACGGTGGGCCAGGCGGTGTGATCGGTGACGGAGACGACGGACCCGAGCCGGCTCATCGTCGACGGCATCCACGCGGCGGGACCAGGCTTGGGAGGCAGGTCAAGGCCCTCGGTGCCTGGTTCAGTGCCGGCATCCCAGCGGGCGAGCCAGCCCCACGGGTCGGAGTTGGGCAGTCCGAACGGCTCGCGGTGGTCCTTGGGGACGACCAGGGCGGCGTCGAGCATCGCGTCGGCCGGACGTCCGCCGCTCAGGAACGCCTTGGTGTTGCAGGCGAACAGCCAGCCCCGCGCGAGTTCGTCGGCGGGCGACGGCGCGACCAGGGCGACCTCACCCCTGTACACGTCCGCCAGCCATTCCTCCGCTTTGCTGATCGCCGACGCCGAGTCTGCGGCCGGCCGGCGCCAAGCGGGTCCTTCCGGCCCGGAGTCCGGGCCGCCACCTCCCGGGAAACGGGCCAGGGTCAGTTGGCGGATCCCGGCAGGCTCAAGGCGCGCCAGCCGGCCTGCCTGCGGATCGAGCAGCACGACCTGGCCATTGTTGTTCTGCGCGTAGATCAGGTGCCCGGTGGCCTCGGCACCATGAAGCTCGCGGCGGATCCAGACCACGCCCCGGGTGTCCGGGCCGGGCGCCTGTACCGCGGCGATGACCTCGTCCCAGCCGGCGCAGGCGGACACCTCGGCGGCGGGGAAGTAGCCGCGGACCAGGCGGTCCCACCAACCGGGCGCCTCATGGTAGGGCCGCCAGGCCAGCGGGGTGGCCCGGCCGCCGTTCAGGGCGGCGTCCGCAGCCAGGACGCAGCCACGTGCGTTCGTGCGCAGTGCCTGGGACTCGGGGTCGCGGGGTACCGGGTCACGGTCGAAGGCGGCCAGGTCGCCCCAGGGGTCGTCGGTGGCCGGATGGAAGGGCTGGGTCCCGTTCTTCGGAACCGCGACGAGCGAGGTCAGCATGGCGGTATCCGGGTAACCGGGCACCGGCCGCGCGCGGCAGCCGAAGAGCCACGCCTGGGCCCCTTCCGCGACCGGGGCGGGGGCGGACAGTTCCACCATTCCCTGGTAGCGGTGGCGCAGCCAGCTGTCGGCCTGTTCAGTCGGATTCGTCATGTGCTCAGGACAGCCTCTGCGGGCGTTGCCCGGTGGCCAGCCACGCCTCCGACTCTTCGACGGTGTAGGCGGAAGGATGAAAGACGACGTCCGACTTGTCCTTGAAGACGACGACGAGCCTCAACAAGGGCGCCTGGGTGAAATCACCGGTGTCGATGTGCTCCTGGGAGTCGAACAGCACCGTCCAGGCAAGGGAGTGCTCCACAGCCTCCGCCGGATCGATGACGATGGTCGGGGGGCCGTCACCGTAGATCCCGTGCAGGAAGACACGTGCCGTCTCCACGGCCTCTTCTCTGGTCATTTGAGCAGTCCGATCGGCTGTTCGGCGGGGCAGTTACTTGTAGGGCATGTACAAGACATGGCTGACATTCTTTTCCAGTTGGCCGAGATGACCTGACTGCCCATCAAGGAAGACGACTCCATTGCGATCGTGGATCACATTGAAAACATGGGCCGTCCCATTCGGTCTGGATATGTAGACGACTCCACGGGATCCCTCACCCCTCTTGTCCATGTCCTCGATGACCTTGTCGTAGCTCCCGACATCCTCCCAGTCGGCGTTGGGGTTTCCCAGCGTCGCCTTGTCCGGCCACTTCTCCGAGGCCAGCGGAGCGGCGGTGGAGTCATGGCCGTCCAGCCGGCCGTTCACCGCCTCCACATTCTGCGAGCAATTGATATCGTATCCGGGCCCCTGGCCGTTCACATCCTTCAGCCACGGGTACTGGTCGTTCTCGAACTTGAGCCGCGTTTCCGCGTCCGCGACATCGTTGTGAATGGCCTTCGCGGAGACATGATCCGTCGACTGGGCCAAATGCTTCCAGTCGTGAGTCGCCTCGTTGTCCGCAGTGGTGGGATCGATGGTCCAGCCGTCGGGCAGCGCCTGGCCGCTGTTCGCCACGCCGTGCTCGGCGGCGTTCTCCGCCTCGCCCTTGGCGGCGTTCTCCATAATGCCGACGGACTCGCGTTCGGCGACGGACGCCTCCACGCTGCCGCCGTCCGTCAGGACTCCGGCGGCGAGGTTGGTGACGAGCTTGCCGAACGCCTCGGCCGGGTCGGATCCCCAGCCGGAACCGGCGAGGGCGGATACCAGCTCGGTGGGGTGGTTGCTGGCATGCAGCATTCCGGCGACCGTGGTGTTGATGTGGTCCAGGTACATCGCCGGATGGGTGAGGTTGTACGGGTCCTCCGGGTTCAGACCACGGGCGAACTTCAGCAGGTCCGCCCCGCCCTTCACCAGGCCGCCGGTGAAATGGTCCGCCCCGACCTGCGCGCCGGTTGCCAGGTCACTGGCGTCGTCCAGGAGCCGGGTGGCGAAGCCCGGCTCGGCCGGGGCGGTGGCGGTGGCTGCCCGGAGCGCCTCACCGGCGGTCTTGGCGGCGGAGTCCCGCTGGACGCGCGCCTGGTGAAGGTACATCTCTGCCAGGTTCATCTGGGTCAGATGACTGTCGCCCTGGAACTGCCCTGGCTTGACCGGGGCGGTCCCGGCGTCGCGGCCGGCGGAGACCGCCTGGTTGTAGCTCTTCACCTGGGCGTTGTAGGTGTCGACCTGCTTGTTGTACGCGTTCTTGGCGCTGTCGTAGGCATCGGATGCCTTGCGGTACCGGTCTATGCACTCCTTCGCCCGGCCCTGTGCCCACTCCACCGTGTGCGCATAGGTCTCCAGCGCGCCGGCGGCCTTCTCACACGCGGCCGACGCCGTCAGCCACTGCTTGGGATGCGGCGCGAACTTGGCGCGGAACGCCTCCGCGGCCTGGCCCTGCCAGTGCTCGGAGTCCAGCCGGGAAAGCCCCGACCCCGTCGAGTCGAACGCCGCGTGGAACTTCCGCAGGTGCCCGACGGACTGGCGGATCGCGGCCGCATCCCCGTGGATGAGCTGCTTGGGGTCCTCGCTCTGGCCCAGTTCGAGCTCGGCGATGTCCGCGCCGAGACTGTCGGCAGTACGGTCGCCCCACTGGTCCACCGCGTGGGCAGCGCCGTCCAGGCCGACCGCGTCCAGCCCGGAGCCGACCACATGCGCCGCACTGTCGATGACCTCGCCGGTCGCCTTCTTCCCGGCGTCCCAGACTTCGCCTACCAGGTCCCCGAAACCCATGTCAGCCCTGCTTCTGCTCGGGACCGACGATGTTGTTCTGCAGTTGGTCGTACTCCTGGCCCAGTCCCACCTGGTCCGCCACCTTCTTCTGGATGCCCATCGGGCCGTCCATCAGGTCCCGGCCCTCAGCCTGCCAGGTCTGCCCGGAGTGCAGCGCCGACTGCTCGAACGACTTTTCCGAATAGTCCGCGTCCCGGACCTGCGTGAACGGGTTGTCCGACAGCGTCTTGCCCCACGACTGGGCTTCCACCTGGTCCTGCGTCAGGTACGGATTGCCCGTCGCGGCGTTCACCACGTCCTTCAACGTCCCCTCGGTGTACTGCTCCTGGTCGTAGTAGATGCCCGCCGACAGACCCAGCCGCTTCGCGATCTCGTTCCCGTCCTGCACCAGCGTCCGCACACCCCACGACCATCGCTCGCAGAACGCGTCGAAATCACCCCGCAGACCCGCGTTACCGAGCTGCATCCCGGTCAACTCGACATTGGAGAAACCCCGGCCGACCTCGCCGCTCTCCTCGATACCCAGGCTCTTCAGCTCGCTGATCGCGCCATTGATGCCCTCAGCGGCCAGCTTCAGCGCTTCCGGATCGACCTGATACCCGCCGCTCACGCCGCCACCGCCACGGCCTCCGGCACAATCCCCACCACCGGCGGAAGCAACGCGGGCCACGGCCCCGCCACATCCACCGCGACCCCCGCCGGAACACCCATCGCCGGGACCGCCACCTCCAGCAACCGCGCCCCGTACACGCTCATATACGGCACCTCGGCCCCGGCATCGATGCCCCGCGAGGCCGCGAACCGGCTCAGCGCCTCCTCACCGGTAAAAGCGAGCAGCCACCGCACACCCTCAGCATCCACCGACCACAAACCCCCCTCACACAGCGGAACAAGAGCGAGAGCGCGCCGGAACTCAGCCACCAGCCCCCGCCCGTTCATGCGCCCCAGATGCATGTCAGCGATCCGACCCGCCAACTCCGCCGCACCCATCACGTGCCTCTCACCCCTCCGCTTCCCGCAGCGGCCGCCGCTCCGGCCCGTTCGAGTACCCGCACGTCCCAGGCATGAGGGTACCGCCGGCCCTACCCGCTCACTTCTTGACGGTGAAGTACTGCCACGCCCCCAGGGCCGCTCAGGGCGTGACAGCCTGAAGTAGTCACCGCATGCAAGGCGTTGCTCCCCGCAGGGGACAGGTATCTGCATGTCCGCCGTCAACCGCGAGACCATTGCTCGCGCGGAGAGTCCGCTCATGTGACAGACGTTCGATCACTTCGCGGAGCGGTCACCCGAAGTCTCGCCGCCTGCTCTTGCCGCGGCTGCGGTGCGGTGCGGTTCGGTGCGGACCGAAATTGGGATGTGTGAACGGGGTGGGACTGATAGTTTCCGGTTCGTGCCGAAGCTGAATCAGATAATCGCCGTGGAAAAGGGCGTCAAGTCCAAGTCGCTCCAGGAGCTGACCCAGGCTCACCATGACCTCCAGAAGCCCGCCTTGCTGGCCGGCATTTCTCGGACGTACCAGCCCAAGGACGAGGAGGGCGAGCAGCTGCCGCCGGAGTCCACCCGGGTTCAGGCCAAGGCCGAGGACATTCTGAGGACGACCGCGGCGACTCTTACCCGGCTCTTCGACGTGACGGCGACCAAGGACTGGGCGAACCGCACCGCCAGCGCCGATGTCGTCGTGGACGGCACGGTGCTGCTGGCCCAGGTGCCGGTGCCGTATCTGCTCTTCCTGGAGAAGCAGCTCACAGATCTGCACACGTTCGTACGCAAGCTCCCGATGCTGGACGCTTCCGAGTCCTGGAACCTCGATCCGTCGACGGACTCCTGGAAGACGGACCCGGTACGTACGATCCGCACCAAGAAGGTCCCGCGCAACCATGTGAAGGCCGAGGCCACCGAGAAGCACCCGGCGCAGGTCGAGGTGTACTACGAGGACATCCCCGTGGGGTACTGGACCACGGTGAAGTTCTCCGGCGCGCTTCCCGCCCGGCGGGTGAACGATCTGCTCGACCGGGTCGAGAAGCTGCAGCAGGCCGTCAAGTACGCCCGCGAGGAGGCCAACAGCACCGAGGTCACCGACCAGCGGGTCGGCGACGCGGTATTCGGCTACCTGTTCCGCTAGGTTCCGGTAGCCTCATGATCGCCCCCCGTGAGAGCGGGGGGTGCGCGAGAGCGCAAGCTGAAACTGAAGTTGAAGCTGAACAGGGGTATCAGTTGAGGGTTCAAATCCCTCCCCCGGCACACGCGCCGGGGTGGCCCAAGTCTGGAAGAGGCGGCCCCCTGAATCTCAGATTCTCGCTCAAGTCTCAGCATTCGCCGCCGAACACCGGATCGACCGAGTGCGGACGATCATCGACGGATGCAGGTTCAAGTCCTGTCTGTGCCTCTCCTCGTGGCACGGTAGTTCAAAGGCAGAACACGTCGATCTAAGAATGATCCGCGGCTCTTAAACGCCGCCGGTGTGCGCAATTGGGTGGCAAATAGGGGCCCGGGCAGCTGGATACCGCTCCCGGGCTCCGTCACATCTCCCAGCGACAACTCTGAGGTCCCGGGCCGCCCGGCAACGCTGTCCCCGGCTGCGTCGCGGTCTTCCCACTGAACCTCATTTGCCGCCGCTACTGGCCGGTCAGCGTGGGCATGCTGCTCACGCCGGCGTCAGGACGACGGGCTCGCGGTCGCTGCGGACTGGCCCGGGGAGCGCACGGGGAGCAGAGCCTTGCAGGACGTGTAGGCCTTGGCGGTCTTGGCGTCGGCGGTGTTCAGGCTGCGCATGACATTGCCCTGGGCGCCGGGTGAAGCGGAGGGCAGCACGACTCCGTGGTCCTTCATGCAACTGGTGAACGCGCTGATGGCCGACGCATTCGCGTTGCCGTTCCCGGCACCGCCCCCGTTACCCTGCGGACGCAGGCTCGCGCACGCCTGCGCCGCCTGCTGGAACGCCGGATTGGCCGACTGACCCCCGCCGAAACCACCACCGAAGCCACCCCCGCCGCCGGCCTGACCGCTCGGACGGCCACTCGGACGACCGCTTGGACGGCCACTCGGGAGCTTGGCCCCGTGCTGCGTGAGGCACTGCCGGTAGGCATCCATCTGTTGCGTACCGCCGGACGCGGAACCGGACGCGGAACCGGACGGCGCGGCGTTGGCCGACGTGCCGGCCGAGGAGGACGAACAGCCGCTGAGCAGCAGAGCACCTGTGGCCATGATCGCGGCGGACAATGCGGCACGTCGAGTGGTGCGGAACATGGCCGGTCTCCTCGGGGGCAGTAATGGGCTGGGGTGGCGTGCCACCGCCGCCATACTCAACCGCAGCCGCTTGGCAGATGGCTGGGAGAAACCATGGAGTTCCCTGGGAACGCGGATCCACCGCATGGGCATCATTTAGGCGATTTAGCACCACTATGAGGTGCTTCGTACCGGAGGAGGGGCGACTGCGGTGGGCGGCCACCCCCAGGAAACTCCCTGAAAGCTGCCAGGACTTCGACAAGCCCGGCGGTCAGTGTCGCTGCTATGAGAGTGCTTCCACGGCGGCGCAAGGCCGTCTTGATGAACTCGGTGCTCGGCGTCGTGCTCGTGGCAGCCGCCGCCGGTGCCTACGCGGCGGTCAACAGCGGCAGCACCGCCAAGGCCCCCACGGGGTCACGTATGGTAACGGTCGCCAAGGGCACCGTCCTGGCAACGGTCTCCGGCTCGGGATCACTGGTCTCCCCCAGTGACGCCGGAGCCGACTTCACCACCGGAGGCACCCTGACGGAGGTGAAGGTCAAACCCGGTGACAAGGTCACCAAGGGTGAGGTGCTGGCGAAGGTCTCCAAGACCACGGTCAACCAGACCCTCACCGAGCAGGAGGCGTCCCTGACCGCCGCCGAGGCCAGCCTGACCAAGGCCGAAGAAGGCCAGACGCCCACCTCCTCCCAGACCAATCCCTCACCAAGCGCGTCGGTCGACGCATCCGCGGTCGCCCAGGCGGAGGCCCAGGTGGCGCAGGCTCAGGACGCGGTGAACACGGCGCAGCAAGCCGTCGACGGCACGACACTGAAGGCCCCGGTCAGCGGCACGGTGGCGTCGGTGGCCGCTTCGGTCGGCCAGACCGTCTCCGGTACGAGCGGTACGGGTTCCAGCAACAGCTCGTCGTCGTCCTCCTCCTCGTCGACCTCCTCCTCGTCCTCGTCGTCTCCGACTGGCTTCATCGTCATCACCAACCCCAAGGGCATGCAGGTGACGGCTAATTTCTCCGAGTCGGACGCGCTGAAGCTGAAGGAGGGCCAGGCCGCCACGGTCACCTTGAACGCCCAATCGAACAAGGCCCTCAACGCCAAGGTGCTCTCGGTCAGTTCGCTGCCGACCACCAGCACCAGTAGCAGCGGGGGGTCGGGCAGCAGCACTGCCGTGCAGTACGCGGCCACCCTTGCCGTCAACGGTTCGACCACCGGCCTGCGGACCGGAATGAGCGCGAGCATCCAAGTGGTCACCGGTGAGGTGTCCAACGCGTTGTATGTCTCGTCCGCCGCTGTCACCGGTACGGGCACGAACCGCACCGTCACCGTGGTGAAGAGCGACGGCAGCACCCAGGTCGTCAACGTCACCGTGGGACTTCAGGGTGACACCAACGACGAGATCACCAGCGGCCTCACCCAGGGCGAGCAGGTGCGGATCAACAGTGTCGCTTCCACGGGCACCAACGGCTTCCCCGGTGGCGGGTTCCCGGGTGGCGGCGCGGGCCGCGCCGGCGGCGCCGGCGGTGCGCTCGGCGGCGGCGGCGGCGGAGGCCGGGGATGAGCCCGCTGCTACGCCGGCAGCGTACGGCGGAGGCCGAGCCGGCCGAGACGCTCGTGATGACCGAGATGACCGAGATGACTGAGACGGACCCGTGGGGCCCGGCACCGGTCATCGAGGTGCGGTCGCTGGTGAAGAGCTACGGTGAGGGCGAAGGGGCAGTGCACGCGCTGTCCGGGCCGGTGGACCCGGTCACCGGCCACCGGGCCGGGATCGACCTGACCGTGATGCAAGGCGACCTGGTGGCCATCATGGGCAGTTCCGGGTCCGGCAAGTCCACGCTGATGAACATCGTGGGCTGTCTGGACGTGCCGACCTCCGGCCGGTATCTGCTGGACGGTATCGATGTGGGCGGGCTGGACGAGAGCCAGTTGTCGCTGGTCCGCAACCGCAAGATCGGTTTCATCTTCCAGTCGTTCAACCTGGTGCCGCGCACGAACGCGCTCGCCCAGGTCGAGCTGCCGCTGGCCTACGCCGGAGTGAAATCGGCCGAACGCCGCCGCCGGGCGGTGGCCGCCCTCAGTGTGGTGGGACTCGGCGACCGGCTCAATCACCGGCCCAACGAGCTCTCCGGCGGCCAGCAGCAACGCGTCGCAGTCGCACGCGCCCTGGTCACCTCGCCGGCCATGCTGCTGGCCGACGAGCCGACCGGAAACCTCGACAGCCGCAGCACCGACGAGGTGCTGGGCATCGTCGACCGGCTCAACGCCACGGGACGCACTGTGGTGCTGATCACCCACGAGGACGAGGTGGCCCGGCACGCCAAGCGGGTGATCCGGCTGGTGGACGGCCAGGTCGTCGATGACGTACGGCAGGCGCCGGTGGACGGCCCGCCGCCCGCCCTGCGGGACCCGGAGGCCTTCACCATCGCCCACCACACCACTCAGCAGGCCGCCCGGCGTGCCACACAGCCGGACGCCGCGTGGCAGGCTGCTCTGCCGGATACGGCGCTCGGGGGTATGCAGCGGTGAATCCTCTCGAGACTCTGCGGTTCGCGGTGGCGGGCCTGGCTGCCAACAAGGTGCGCTCCTCGCTGACCATGCTCGGTGTCCTCATCGGTGTCGCCGCGGTCATCCTGCTGCTCGCGGTCGGCAACGGTTCCTCGCAGGCGGTGAAGAACTCCATAGAGAAGCTGGGCACCAACTCGCTGACGATCTCCTCCGGCAGCAGTTCCAGCACAAGCACCGCGACCACGATCAAACCGCTCACCCTGGACGACGCCAAAGCCTTGGCCGATCCCAAACAGGCACCGGACGTCAAGTCCGTCGCCCCCGAGGTCACCACCTCCCAGACCGCGATCTACAACGGCACCTCGCACACCGTGAGCCAGGTCGTCGGCACCTACCCGGCCTACTTCGAGGCGTCCAACAGCAAGGTCGTCAAGGGCGACTACTTCAGTAACGACGACGTGCTCAACTCCCGCAAGGTCGCAGTCATCGGCTCCACCACAGCCACCGACGTGTTCGGCACCACGGACCCGGTCGGCAAGACCATGGTGCTCGGCGGCACACCGTTCACCATCGTGGGTGAACTGGCCACCAAGGGCGGCAGCGGATTCCAGGACCCGGACGACGTGGTGATCGCACCCCTGCCCACCGTGCAGAACGCGTTCAGCGGTTTCGGCTCCCTCAACCAGATACTCGTGGAAGCCGTATCAGCCGGCGCGACCACCCCGGCGCAGAGCGAGATCACCACCGCCCTGATGGGACAGCACGGCATCACCGACGCGAACGCACTGGACTTCCGGGTCAGCAGCCAGACCTCCCTGCTGACCACCCAGGCTTCCACCACCTCTACATTCACCGTCCTGCTCGGCGCGGTAGCCGCCATCTCCCTGCTGGTCGGCGGGATCGGCATCACCAACATCATGCTGGTGACCGTGACCGAGCGGACCCGGGAGATCGGCATCCGCAAGGCGATCGGCGCCCCCAAAGGCGTCATCCTCGGCCAGTTCCTGACCGAATCGACGCTGCTGTCGCTGATCGGTGGCGGCCTGGGCGTCGCCGTCGGGGTACTCGGCTCCCGGTTCAGCATCGTCGGCATCAAACCAGTGATCATCCCCGCGTCCGTCTACGGCGCCCTCGCGATCGCCGTGGCCATCGGCCTGTTCTTCGGCAGCTACCCGGCGAACCGGGCCGCGAGCCTGCGGCCCATCGAGGCACTACGACACGAGTGACCCGACACGAATGACCGGCACGCATGACCCGACACGCATGACCCGACACCACCAGCGCCCCCGGCGGCGGCCATCGGCCGCCGCCCCCGCGATGACGATGAACCGTATGGACAGGAGTACCCGGACATGGCCCGACACCGCCCACTTGTGAAGGCTGCCGCCCCCGAACCCGCCCCAGCGTCGCCGGACGAGTCGCTGTCCCCCACGGCTCCCGGCATCCCGGGTACGCCCGATTACGTTGGCCAGCCCGATTACGTTGGCCAGCCCAATTACGGTGGCCAGCCCAATTACGGTGGCCAGCCCGATTACGTGGGCCGGCCCGAGGACGTGCTCGCCGAGCCGCCGGACATGCGGGACATCAGCGCCGAGCTGAGCGCCCCGCCCCGGCGCAAACTGCCCTGGCCAGCCCTGCTACTGACCAGCGCGGTCGTCGCGACGCTGGCCTTCACCGGAGGCGTGCTGGTGGAGAAGGGCCAGTCGTCCGGCACCACCGCCCGGCCGGGCGGTGCCGCGGGCGGTGCCGCGGCGGCGGGCGGGCGCTTCGGGGGCGCCGGGACAGGCGGACAGGCGGCAGGTGGCGGCACCGGCGCTGCCGCCGGCGGCGCAAGCGGGGTGACAGCCGGCACGATCAAGGTGGTCGACGGCAGCACGATCTATGTCACCGACGCCCAGGGCAACACCATCAAGGTAACCACCGGCAAGTCCACCCAGGTCAGCGAATCCAAGAGCGGCAAAGTCTCCGACCTGCAGCCCGGCCAGACCGTCACCGTGCGCGGCAGCCAGAGCTCCTCCGGTGACATCACCGCCACCACGGTGACGGAGGGCGGCACCGTCGGAGGGTTCGGCGGAGGCGGAGGGTTCGGCGGAGGCGGGCAAGCCGGCAGCGGGAAGGCCAGCACCGGTTCCGGGGGCTGATTGCCGCGCGTATGCGGTGAGGCGTAGCGTTCAGCAGCACTCTCGAACACACCAGAGGCCAGATGACCATGGACGCACCCGAGGCCAGCCTGCTGGTCGTCGACGACGAACCCAACATCAGGGAACTGCTGGCGGCGTCTCTGCGCTTCGTCGGGTTCAAGGTGGTGTCCGCGGCAACCGGTGCCGAAGCCCTGGCCGCGGTGGCCAAAGAACCGCCCGATCTGGTGGTTTTGGACGTGATGCTGCCAGACATGGACGGTTTTGCCGTGGTAAAGCGGCTGCGTGAGGATTCCGGCGCCTACAGCCGGACAGCAGTCGCCACCCGCGACCATCTACCTGTCCTGTTCCTCACCGCCAAAGACGGCACCGACGACAAAATCAGCGGCCTGACCGCCGGAGGCGACGACTACGTCACCAAGCCCTTCAGCCTGGAAGAACTGATAGCCCGCATCCGGGCCATTCTGCGCCGCACCGGCGGCCCGGACAATAACGGCACCCTGGTGGTCGACGACCTCGAGCTCGACCCCGTCGGCCATCAGGTGCTGCGTTCCGGCCGCGCGGTCCCGCTGTCACCAACCGAATTCAAACTGCTCGAATACCTCATGGCCAACGCCGACCGGGTGCTGTCCAAACCGCAGATCCTCGACCACGTCTGGGCCTACGACTTCGGCGGCGACCTCAGCATCGT
Source organism: Actinacidiphila oryziradicis (assembly GCF_005047355.1). GTDB lineage: Bacteria > Actinomycetota > Actinomycetes > Streptomycetales > Streptomycetaceae > Actinacidiphila > Actinacidiphila oryziradicis. The sequence continues at coordinate 37,306 of NZ_SUMC01000009.1, read as the reverse complement.
CGAGTCGTACATCTCCTACCTGCGCCGCAAGCTCGACTCCGGCGAGGACGGCGCCCCCAAACTCATCCACACCGTACGCGGCATCGGCTATGTGCTGCGCCGCCCGCACGGATGACTGCGATGCGTATCCGGTTGCCCCGTTGGACGCGTGCCTGGCGTCCGTCGGCACTCTCCCTGCGGTCCCGGCTCGTCCTGCTGTCCGTCGTGCTCGTCGTCGTCGGCCTCGGCGTGAGCGACACTGTGGTGCTCGGCTTCGTTCGGGGGGATCTCGTTCAGCGCGTCGACCAACAGCTCAAAAGGTACGGCGGGCTATTGACGCACCGGATCGCCATGGGCGACCACCGCTCGCCTTCGTCGGACACGCAGAACAAGGGCTTCAGCAACCCCTGGCTGCCCAGCCAGTACGTGGTCGCCTTCGCCGGGGCCAACGGCAAGATCTCCAGGCAGGTGAGCGTCCCGGTCTCCCCCAATGACCCCCGTCCACAGTGGCCGGTCATGGACGGCGCCCAGTTGCGTGCCCGCACCGGCACCCCCTTCGACGTCCCCAGCGACCACGGCGACAGCGACTGGCGGGTGCTCATCCTGGCCGTCCCCCGAGCCACCGCCCGGTACTCGCTTTCGTCCGGCACCGAACAGACCACCGCACCCGCCAACCCCCTTCCCGCCAGAGTCGTGGTGGCCGTCTCCCTCCGCGACGTGTCCTCCACTACGGCCAGCCTGAGCGCCGCATTCGAGCTGATCGGCGCGGTCATGGCGGCTCTGCTGGGCCTGGCCGGCTGGTTCGCGATACGGGCCGGACTCCGGCCGCTGCACCGCATCGAGGCCACCGCCACCGAGATCGCCGCCGGGCGCCCGCTGTCGCACCGGATGCCGCACGCCTCAACACGTACCGAGACCGGACGGCTGTCCACCGCGCTCAACATCATGCTGGCGCGGATCGAGTCCGCCTTCGCCGCCCGTGCCGAATCCGAGGCCCTCATGCGGCGCTTCATCGCTGATGCCAGCCACGAACTGCGCACCCCGCTCGCCAGCATCCGCGGCTTCGCCGAGCTCTACCGGATGGGTGCGCTGCCCGACGATGCCGACGTGAAGCGCACGATGACTCGAATCGAGAACGAGGCGGTACGGATGGGCGGCCTCGTCGAGGACCTGCTCACCCTGGCTCGCGCCGACGAAAGCCGTCCCCTCGAACTCGCCCCGATGGATCTGCGCACTCTCGCCGCCGACGCCCTGCACGACACCACGGCCCTCGACGCCACCCGCCCTGTCTCCCTCACCGGCCCCGGCGGCGACAGCCCGTCGGCCGCCGCCCTCGTCCTCGGTGACGAAGCCCGCCTGCGCCAGGTCGTCTCCAACCTCGTCGGCAACGCCATCGCCCACACCCCACCCGGCACCTCCATACGCATCGGCGTCGGCACCGAGAACGGCCACGGCGTCATCGAGGTCGCCGACCAAGGCCCTGGTCTCCAACCCGACCAAGCCGCTCGGGTCTTCGAACGCTTCTACCGCGCAGACGCCGCCCGCACCCGCCGCGAAGCCAGCGGCGCCGGCCTCGGCCTCGCCATCGTCACCGCCCTCGTCACCGCCCACAACGGCCACGTCGACGTCACCACCACGCCAGGAAAAGGTGCAACCTTCCGCGTGCGCATCCCCTCAGCAAAATAAGAGGCCGCGCGAATAGGTGGGGCGGCGTCGCGTGCCGAGCTGTGACATCAGCCGACTCCGTCGGCGGGGGCGTCTGGAAGTGTTGTCGTCGGTGTCGGTCGACGACTCTCCCCCAGACTCCGTCCGGGAGGTGCCCCAATGGGACAGCGACACACCGAGCAGGGGCCCCTGACCAGGCGTGACCTCTGGGAACCGTTCGGGGCGCCCTTCCAAGTCACGGAAGGGCGCCCCGCGGCTTTCGGCTCAGGAGCCGACCGTCACACTGCGCTCGTGTCAGCGGTAGTGGTGCCCGTGGTGGCGGTACCCGTCGCGCCGGTGCTCGCCCCGGTGCTCTTCACCGCGGTGCTCGCCGCGCCGGTGGTCGTCGCCCCGGTATCCGTTCCACTGGTGATGGTAGTGGCGCCCATGGTGGTACCCGGGCCCCTCCTCACCCCGGTCCCAACCATGGTGGTCGTGCGAGGCGTACGCACTGGCCGCCCCCGGCGCGGCGGCGCTGGCAGCCCCAGCACCACCCAGCGCCACGGCGACTGCCACGCCGAGCGCGGCAGCAAAGCGAGAAACACGCATAGCTATCTCCTGTCGAAGCAGACGCCCGGAGCGCCTGCACGGATCGGACACGGCAACCGTCGCCCCCAGGCGTGTACTGGAAGCCACGGCGCGCCCACAAAGACACTCAATGAGGTGGAATGCCCGCATACACGGAACCGAGGCGTGTGGGCAATTCGTGAGCACCCCTCCACGCGGCCGCCAAGGCCAAGATGGACCGTCGCCGGACCGGCCGGCCACTCGACTCCACCCACTACCGGGTAGTCACAAACCAGTCATATATGGGCATAGAGCAAAACGTTTAGGCAAAACGGCTGTGAGTAATGTCCCAACATACTTGCATTGCGCATGGTCTGGCTGTGAGATCGCAGCAGCCATCCAGTACGGTCTCACGCCACACAAGGAGCACCCATGCGCCGAGTTCGTCCGAGGCAGCGTGCCGCGGTCATCGCAGCCGGGGTCACCACTCTGGCCGCTTTCACTCTGATATCAACCTCTTTGTCCGGTTTGGCCACCGCCACACCCGCTCATTCGGCTCCACCGGTCAAGGCCGTGCCGGCGGTAGCCGGCCACCAATTGGTGCACGCGGCCCGCAACTCGCTGACCACCGAGCAATGCCTGGCGAAGTGGCATATCGCCTGTTACACCCCGACGCAGTACCGCCAGGCCTACGACCTGAACCCGCTGTACCGGGCGGGCGTCACCGGCAAGGGGCGCACGATCGTGATCGTCGATTCCTTCGGTTCGCCGACCATCCAGCACGACCTGAATGTCTACAGTGCCCGATTCGGTATGAAAAGCACCCATGTCGACGTGGTCAAGTGGGGCAAGGTCCCGCCGTTCAACCCCGCCGACTCCTCACACGTCAGCTGGGCCGGAGAGACCACCCTCGACGTGGACATGGCCCATGCCGTCGCCCCGGACGCGCACATCGTCCTGGTGGAGACCGGGGTCGCCGAGACCGAGGGCGTCACCGGCCTGCCGGAGATGATGAGCGCCGAGAAGTCACTGATCGACCGCGGCGTGGGCGATGTGATCAGCCAGAGCTTCGGCGCGACGGAGAACACCTTCCCCGGCTTCAATACCGGTGACTTCTCCAGCATCCAGAACCTGCGGTACGCCTTCAAGGACGCGGCCAAGCACGGTGTGACCGTCCTCGCATCCTCCGGCGACGGCGGAGCCACCGACAACAACACCAAGAACAGCACCACCGACTACCCATACAAGGTCAACTCCTGGCCGTCCTCCGACCCCCTGGTGACCTCGATCGGCGGCACCCAGTTGCACCTGGACGACAAGGGCGACCGCACCGCGCCGGACAGCGTCTACAACGACCAAGGCGCGAGCGGCGGCGGCCAGTCCCATGTCTTCGCCCGTCCCTCGTACCAGGACGGGGTCAAGCAGGTGGTCGGCGACCGCCGCGGCACCCCGGACATCTCGATGTCCGCCGCGATGAACGGCGGCGCATGGGTGTACTCCAGCTACGACCCGAAGGCGGTCGGCTGGAACGTCTACTGCGGCACCAGCGAGGCCAGCCCGCTCTTCTCAGGCATCGTGGCCCTGGCCGACCAGGTCGCCGGGCACCGGCTGGGCGACATCCACCAGGCGCTCTACACGCTGTACGCGCAGTCCGCACAGAACCCCTCCACCGGCATCGTGGACGTGAAAGACGGCACGAACAACAGCTACGCCGGAGTCACCGGCTACACCGCGGTGAAGGGCTTCGACATGGCAACCGGCGTCGGCACGCTCGACGCGGCCCGCTTCGTCCCGTCCCTCGCCAACGAAAAGTCAACTTCTGGTCCGTGATTGGCCGAGAGCGGCCCAGAGCGGCGGCCGGGCCGGCAAACCCGCACCGCCCGCACCGCCGGCCCCTGGCGGCTCGGGCGGCTCGGGCCGGAACAGCAGCTGGCCGTCGTCAGGAAGCACGCCGCCGGGAGCGAGCCCGAGCCCGTAGCGCGCAAGTCACCAGAGCTCGAACCGGCGTGGGCGGGCGGCGCACTTCCAGGGCCGTACGCAGTGGCTGGTCCAGCAGCGACGCGGCCACCGCCGGGGCGAGGGCGGCCAGGGGGGCGGGCAGCCTGGCCGCCAGCAGGCCCTTGCTGGTGGCCTCCCAGAGCGCGCGGCCCGCCGTGCTGGGGGCGAAGCGGCGGCTCTCGTAGCCGCGCATCCAGCTCTCCACGCCCGCCAGGTGACCCCCGTTCGAGGGATCGGGCAGACCGAGAACATCCGACAGGCCCAGGTGGAACGCGTACGCCGCGTCCCGTTCCTCACCCGTGACCGCCCGGTATCCGTGGTCGTCGATGAACCGGAGCGGGCACACTGTGAAACAGGCCAGGACATACTGCATCAGCTCGGGTGTGATGTCGGGCCGGTCGTGGATCCGGCGCAGCCCGTCGACGATCCGCCGCCCGTCGGAGCTGTCCAGCCCTTGTCCGATCAGGGCGAACATGGCCACTCCGGTCGCCTTGGCCCGGCTGCGCGGCTCGGTGGTCATCCGGCCGGTGCCGTACAGCACTCGGGCGATGTCCGGAATGCCGAAGGTCCGGACGAAGCCCAGGGTCAGTCCGACTCGGGACTCCTCCGGCATCGTCTCCAGGACGAGCCGTGCGTAGGCATGGTGCGCGCCGGCCGTCCCCGCGGGCCCGGCGGTCCCGCCGGTCATCCGGTCGCGGTGGCGACGGCCAGCGCCTCGCCGGTCAGGGGGGCGTACAAGTTGCAGGCGACCCGCACCAGGTGTGCCCGCTCCTCAGCCGGTTCCGTGTCCAGGCCGGGCAGCGGAGCCTGGTCCTCGCGCGGGCGCGGCGGGATACCGCTGTTCAGTGCCTCGACGGCGGATCGCAGCGCGGCGGCCACGATCAGTGCGACACGGTCCCCCTCCTCCAGACCGGCCCGTTCGGCGACCTGGCCGGCAGCGGTGACAACCGCGGGATCGACCCACGGGCGCAGCGTCAGCTGGCCGTCCCGGATCTCCAGTCCGCGCCGGGCGGTGCGCCACTCCAGGTCCCGGAACGCCAGCCGCTCGGTCCAGGCCGACGGGGGTGCTTCCAGGGCCAGCCGCCGGTCTGCCCGGTAGACCACGTCCCACAGTGGGCGCAGGGCTTGGTAGTCGCGGCGCCGACGTGTCCAGGCGGCGGCGGCCGGCCCGGCGAACCCGGAGGTGATGAGCACGGATCCGAGCGTGGCGAATCCAGGGCCGAGGGCGGTGCTCAGCCACTCCAGCCCGCTGACCCGGGCGTAGGCCGCGCCGATCGCGATGAGCTTGCACACGACGTAGCCGCAGGCGACGAGTCCACCGAGGGCGATCAGCCGGATGCCCCGGCGCAGCCACCCGGGCGGCAGCCGGGAGGCGTGCCTGAGGCACACCCGGCCGATGTCGATCAGTGCGAAGCCGAACAGCGCCTGGTAGATGACGAGGAATATCGCGATCCCCGGAATCTTCGCGAAGGTGGTGTCGAACGTGAGGGGTGTCTCCGGGTTGTCGGCTCCCCCCGTGAAGAACAGGACGATCATCACCGGGACCAGGACAGCGAACACCGCGAGGGGCCACCGCACTCGGCGCCAGGTGGCCGCGGTGGCCGCGTCCCACACCTGTGAGCCGGCGCGCTCGCTCGGCGGGGTCCACATCCGTGCCAGCACCACAGCGCATGCGGAGAAACCCGTGATGCCCAGGTAGACGAGCAAAGTCGCCAGGTTGCCGAGGTTCGCGATCCGGTCGATCAGCCGGTACACCACCGGTGCGGCCACCACGAACGCGGTCGCGGGCGCCGCGATCGTCAGGGCGACGACGAGCAGGCCGCGGGACGGGTCCCGGCGCCACGCCCGGATCTTCAGCCCGGCCACCGCCCAGGCCGCCGTGCCGATGCCGAGGTAACCGATGTCGAACGGCACGTCAGATATGTCAGACATGCTGTCCTTTACGGTGCTCCAGTGCGGGTGCCAGTTGTGACGTGGTCCCGGCCCCCGGCGCCAGCACGAGGGTGCGCGTCAGCTCGGCTCCCAGGATCTCCGCTTCCTCTTCCGCCGCGTCATCGTAGTGGGAGCGGCCGAGGATCAGTCGGATCATGTCGGCGTCGATGGTGGGTAACTCCGCGGGGGTGGTCCCCTCGTCCGGGGCCGGGGCCTCGGCCAGGTGCCCGCACAGGAGGTGGGCGAGCTCGTGGCAGATGATGTGGGCCTGGTGCAGGCTCGAGGTCTCCTGCTCGAAGTAGATCACATCGGTGTCCGCGCGGCGTTCGACGAATCCCGACGGCTCGCCCACCCGCATCCGCCGCGGAACCAGCCGGACAGGACGCCCGGCCCGGTCGGCGACCGTCGCGCACAAGTCCTCCACCGTGCTCATCGGCGGAAGATCCAGCTGTCTTGCCATGGCCCGCATTCGGCGGCGGGTACGTCCAAGATCTCGCACGTTCTCCCCATCGGCCGGCCGCCAACGCCCCAACGGCGTTTGCTGATATTCAGTCATGTCTCCGGGCTGCTGTCGGGCAGTCCGACTGCCTTTCGCAGTTGCTCCACAACAGTGAGGGCAGCGTCCTGCATCTCGGGGGGCAGGCCGGCCGCCCGCATCGCGATGCGTTCCACCCGAGCGTCCCGTAGCGTTTCGATCTTCTGCAAATCCCGCTCGACGGCCTGGGCGGTGGCGGAGTCGCTGAAGTAATCCAGCGGAATGCCGAAGAACTTGGCGATCTTCACCGCGTTCTCCAGGCTGGGCTTCTGAGTGCCCTTGCGGAGGTTCCCGATATAGGTACCGCTCAGACCGGTCCCTTCAGCGATCTCCGAGTCGCGCCAGGGACGGCCCAGATCCTTCGGGTAGATCACCGAGATCACGCGCCGGAAGCGAGCCGCGAAGTCCAGCGAGTCCGACGGCTCCTCACCTGCGCCAGGTTGAAGAGCCGGCGCTTCTGGGCGTGAAGATTCGGTGGCCATGAGCCGGATCATAGAACTCTTCGGCCTGCAGCGGGGATCCCCGCCTCCGTACCGATTTACACGATCGTTGCGAATAAACCGGCTAAAAGGCGCAATGGGCGTGGAATCACTGCTGATTGCCCATCAAGTAATCAACAATAGTTGACATGCCCTCAACTCGCGTGCAGGATCGACGAGGCTGTCGCTGGGCGCCGCTGCCCCACGGGGGTGGGCAACAGCGCCCGGCACCGCGGCCCTCAGGTCGCGCCCGCCTGCATGCGGGCCGGCGGCTGCGCCCGCGGGGTCCTCGCGGACTGCTCGTGGACGTCTTACGCCCCCTCCCGGGCACAGCACCGCAGGAATCGCCGACGTGTACACCGGAGGCGTATGTCCGCAAGGTGATGGTGCGAGGAGCGGCGCGCTCGGCGTCCCGTAACCCGGCGGCATCACCGCCGAGCCCGATGACCTCGGGCTTGAGCGCTCAGCGGCAACTCCCCCCGTTCGAGCCCGCCTTGTCGGAGCAACTCTTGCGCGCCGTACTCCACCTCGGTGATCGTGTACTTCCATCCGGGTCGCACGCGAGATTCAAAGCGTCACATACGTCTCGCTGAATCTCAGAGCTCGACCATGCGACTGCACAGGAGGCTCGATGACGCGCGAACCGCACCCGAACCCCGCGGACCCGACCAGCATCCGACCTACTGGGAGGCAGAGCACGCCCATGTCCATGCGTAGCGATCGGTCGACGCCCGAGCCGCTCGGCCCGTCGTCGCTGGCCTGGCTGTACTTCAGCGACTGGCGGGGCATGCTGGTGGGCCTGTGGGCCGGGTCGATGCAGAACATGCATCCCGGTCTTGGCGCCGGGGTGGAGGAGCACTCGCGGTTCTTCGACGAGCGCTGGGAGCGGCTGTTCCGTTCGCTCTACCCGATAGCCGGGGTGGTGTACGACGGCCCGCACGCGGCGCGCACCGCCCGCGCGGTGCGCGACTACCACCTCGGCATCAAGGGCATGGACCGCCATGGCCGCCCGTACCACGCGCTCGACCCGGACACCTTCTTCTGGGCCCACGCGACCTTCGTCATGGTTCCGGTGCTGGTCTGCCAGTACTTCGGCCGCCCGCTGACGGAGGAGCAGAAGGAGCAGCTCTACGCCGAGGGCCTGCAGTGGTACCGGCTGTACGGGGTGAGCGACCGTCCGGCGCCGGCGGACTGGCGCGGGTTCTGTGCGTACTTCGACCGGATGTGCGCCGAGGTGCTGGAGGACAACTGGGCGACGCGCGCCGTGCTGGACCTCGGGCGCATCGGCAAGCCGCCCGTACTGAGGTGGCTGCCGGACGTCGTATGGAACGTCATCCGCGTCCCGGTGACGCGGTCCTTTGTGTGGCTCACCGTCGGGATGTACCCATCGGCGGTACGGGACACGCTGGGCTACCGCTGGTCGCGGCGGAGCGCGCTCGCGCTGTGGCTACTGGGCCGTGCGATCGCGCTCGGCTGGCGCCTGGTGCCGTTCGAACGGCGTTACCACCCGCGCGCCCGGGCCGCCTGGCGGCGCGCCCGCGGGCTGTCCGTACCGCCGGAAGAGACGCCACGGCGGAACCTGCCTCCGGTTGAGCGCCGCGGCGACCCCAAGCACTACGCGCCGGACGTTTGAGAGGCCGCGCGGCTTGGTGAGCCCACGCAGCTGTTCTGGGGCGCCTTCTACTCCAGCGGCCAGCCCCCGGTTCGGGCTCCCCTCCCCGTTCGGTGGGCGGGGGCGCGGGGGTGCAGAAACGTTTACGAAAGCCGCTGTCCCCCGCCCTGCCGCCCTGCCGCGGAGGGCCGTACCGTCGGGGCCGTCGTCGCCGAGGCGGTCGCTGAAGACCCTGGCGCCCGGACGGCATACCGGCGTCCGAGACGGCGACGGAGAAGACCGGTGTCCGGTGAGGGGCCGTCGTGAGTCGGAGTCGGAGTCCGGGGCGGGCCCGGTCCTGGCCGGCGGGCCACGCTGCGCGTCTCAGGTGGCCGCCGGGCTGTTGCTGGCCGACGGCGAGCCGGTGGCGCCCAGGAACTCCGCCCAGCCGCCGGTCGGCGCCTGTCCGGGGTTGAGAGTGCGCATCTTGCTCAGTACCGCCGGGTCTTGGGCCTCCAGCCACTGCACCAGTTGCCGGAAGGACACCAGCCGTACGTCCTCGTACTGGGCTATTCGCCCGATGGCCTCTTCGACGGCGTCCATGTATATGCCGCCGTTCCACCGCTCGAAGTGGTTGCCGATGAAGAAGGGCGCGCGGTTGGTCTCGTACGCGCGGCGGAACCCGGCGAGGTAGGAGTCGCGGGCCTGGACGCGCCAGGCGGCGTACTGGGACCTGTCGCCCAGTGGGTTGGCGTTCGACTGATTGGCCATCATGTTGTAGTCCATCGACAGCACCTGGAAGGAGTGCCCGGGGAACGGGATGGACTGCAGGGGGAAGTCCCAGATCCGGCCGCCCTGCACCTTGCCGGGCCAGATCTGCAGGCCGCCGGGGGAACTGGCGTCGTACTTCCAGCCGAGTTCGGCGGCGGTGGGCAGCAGATTGGCCTGGCCTTCCAGGCAGGGAGCGCGGCCGCCGATCAGTTCCTTCTCGTAGTCGAAGGGCAGCGGTTCGAGGTCCGTGAAGCCGGTGTTGGTCTTCCACTCGGTGACGAACCGTTTCGCCTGGTCGATCTCGCTGCGCCACTCGGTGGGCGACCAGCGGCCGACACCGTCGGGTCCGCAGAAGTGGCCGTTGAAATGGGTGCCGATCTCGTGCCCCTCCAGCCATGCGGCGCGCACCTGGCGCAGAGTGGAGTGGATGTGCCGGTCGGCGAGGTAGCCGATGGCGGACGCTCCGACCGGGTGCTGCGGCGGCTGGTAGAGGCGCTTCTTGGACTCGGGCAGGGTGTAGATGCCGCTGAGGAAGAAGGTCATCGACGCACCGTGATCGGCGGCGACCTTACGGAACCTGGAGAACAGGTTGTTGCTGAGCTCGCCCGCGCCGTCCCAGGAGAAGACCACGAACTGCGGCGGGCGCTCGCCGGCGCGCAGCCGCTCCGGCTTGGGCTGCTTCGGCTGGGCTCCGGTGTCGGCGGTGGATCCGTCGCCGATCAGCTTGATCCGCGAGGCGCTCGCTCCGATGTTCGTACCGCTCACGCCTTTCCCGGGATTACCGCCATTCCCGGCGGCGCAGGCGGAAAGGGCCCCCAGCGCACCCGTAGACACCGCTGCGGCCAGCAGACGCCTGCGTGAGATGCTGCTCATGATCGTTACCTCGGTTCCCCTGCGGTTCCTGGCCCGGCAGCCAGGAGGTTTCCATCCCTGCGACGCGCCTCCGGCTGGGGGCGCATCGTCTGGTTGGACGCGCGGAATTCTCGGAAAGGTCGCAGGAAACGGGACCTGTTACGGCTTCACGACAAAGCCGCCGCCCTGCGGTGCCCGCTGCGGAGCAGCTGATGTCACTTCAGCTGCTCCGCAGCGGGCGCGAGCAGCCTCCCCCTGCTGACGCTGGGAGGTGCCCCCAGCGCGGCGGGCGCCCGTGATCTGCCGGTCAGGTCCTGAGCCCCCGCACCATCGCTCTGGTGGTGCGGGGACGGTGGCGTCCGGCCGGCCGGGCCGGGCCGGAGATCGACCGGACAGGCCCTACAGCCCCTGCCAGACGGGCTTCGCGGCGTAGGTGGCGCGGAAGTAGTCAGCGAGCTTGAGCTTGGACGCCGCCGCCTCGTCGACGACAACCGTGGCGTGCGGATGCATTTGCAGCGCAGAGGCCGGTACCAGGGCGGAGAGCGGCCCCTCGACCGCGAGCGCCACGGCTTCGGCCTTGGCCTCGCCGGTGGCCAGGAGCACCAGGTGCCGCGCGTCCAGGATGGTGCCGATGCCCTGGGTGACGACGTGGTGGGGGACCTCGTCGGGGCTGTCGAAGAACCGGGCGTTGTCCTCCCGGGTCTGCTTCGTCAGGGTCTTGATCCGGGTGCGGGAGGCGAGGGAGGAGCACGGCTCGTTGAAGCCGATGTGCCCGTCGGTGCCGATGCCGAGCAGTTGGAGGTCCACGCCGCCGGCCTCGGCCAGCGCGCGGTCGTAGTCCGCGCAGGCCGCGGCTATGTCCTCGGCGGAGCCGTCGGGCCCCATGAAGGACTCCTCGGTCAGCCCGAGTGGTTCGACGACCTCACGGAGCACCACCGAGCGGTAGGACTCGGGGTGCCCCGCCGGCAGGCCGACGTACTCGTCGAGCTGGCAGATCCGGGCCCGCGAGGCGTCCACGGCGGAGGCACGGACCTGGGCCGCCAGCGCCTGGTAGACGGGCAGCGGGGTTGATCCGGTGGCCACGCCGAGCAGGGCGTCGGGCTTGCGCTTCAGCAGGGCGGCGATCGTCTCGGCGACGAGTTCGCCGCCCGCGACAGCATCCTGGACGATGACAACTTCCACACTGGGCCTGCCGATCCGGAGAGGGTCATTGGTGGTATAGACCAATTTACCAAGAGCCCCGGCGCGCCAGTACCCCACCGGGGACCGGCAAGCGTGGCTGCCGGAGTCAGCACGCGCTGCGCCAGGCGTCCAGGGAGAGTCGCTTGCGCATGGAGTCGAGACCGAGGCGCTTGGCCAGAGGGCAGAACGTGTGGTTGGGCACCTTGTACTCCACGTGGAAGACAGCCTTGTCGGCCTTGATGAAGGGCGTCAGCGACGGGCATTCGTGGAACTCCGCGCATTGCTCGTTCACCGCGAAATCGAAGTCGCGGACCAGCTCGGGGATCTGCTCCAGGTCGTTCTTGAGGCCGACCGCCATCCCTCGGTCGTGCGCGAGGGCCGCGATCATGCGGTTGTAGGCGAGCTGGTGGGCGGCGGTCAGCGGGAAGCCGGTGTCGTTGGTGTAGGCGTCGAGGAGGTCGGGCTCGACGGCGTCGAAGCCCTTGGCGCGGCACATGTCGAAGCGTTCAGCCATGATGGGGCGGAGGAGGGAGAGGCGGCGGATGTCGAGCCAGCGCTCACCGTTCCAGCCGTCGGTACGGCCGAGGGCGGAGGCGGGGAAGGCGGTGTGGTCGGGGCGGAAGGCCTCCCAGGCGCCGGTGTTGAGGTAGCAGATGACTTTGCGGCCGTCCCGGTGGAGGCGTTCCACGACGGCGGCGCTGTTCTCGAAGCCGTCGATGTCGTAGACGGGGACGGCTACGCGGGTGTCGACCCGGCCGCTGAGCTGCCACTGCCAGGCGGTGCCGGGGCGCGGTTGCCAGCGGGCAGCCGAGTGCCCGTCCGGGGTGCGGTCCGGGACGGCGACGCAGCTCGTGAGCAGCAGGCACATGGCCGACAGCAGGAGTAACGGCACGATTCTGGGCCTCATGTGATTCCCCTCGTCACGGCCGGGGGCGCAGCGGCCCCGGGGTTCGCCCCCTCACCCGGTACGGTGCGCTGGCCGGGGCCGTCGGCGACGTGGGCGTACCGGGGAGCGGGCAGCTGACCGGGTGTCATGCCGGGGGCGCCCCGGTACGCGCGGTCCACAGGTCGGTGAGCGAGGTGGTGAGGGTCCGTTCGGGACGCCAGTCCAGGGCGGTGGCGGCGGCTGTGATGTCCGCCTGCTGCCAGGAGACGGCCGACGAGCGCTGGGAACCGGTGCCGTTCTCCTCGATGCGGCCGTGGAATCCGCTGACCCGGGCCAGGCCTTCCGCGACCGTCCGGGCCCGGGTGGCGGTGCCGCCGGCGATGTTGAGGATGCGGGGCAGCGGGCCGGGGGCGGTCGTGGCGAGGGCGGCGGCCTCCGCCACGTCCCGTGCGTCGACGAAGTCGCGGTACGCCGACAGGTCGCCGACCCGCACCGTGCCGTCGGGGCCGGCGCGGCGCAGCTCGTCGGCGAGCCGGCCGGGAAGGCTGGCGCCGGGCGAGCCCGGCCCGAGGGGGTTGAAGACCCGTAGGACGACGGCATCCAGTGCGGCCTCGGCGACGGTGAGGGAACCGGCCAGTTTGGTGGCCCCGTAGGCGCCCTGCGGGCGGGTGGGGGAGTCCTCGGTGAGCGCCTGCCCGGTGGGGGTGGCCCCGTACTCGCCGGCGGATCCCAGATGGACCAGGCGTACCGGGAGGGCGGCCGCGCTCAGGGCCTCGCACAGTACGGCGGGCCCCCGGGCGTTGGTCTCGGCCAGCCGCAGCGGCCCGCCGCCGACGGCGCCGGCGCAGTTGACGACGGCGTCCGGGGCCAGCGCGTGCAGGTCGGCGGCGAGGGCGGGGACGGTGGCGGTGGTGAGGTCGACGGGCAGGTCGGCGCCCGGGGAGCGGCCGCCGCGGAGCACCCGCACGCCCGGCAGGGCGCGCAGGTGCTCCGTGATGTGCCGGCCCAGGAACCCGGTGGAGCCCAGGACGAGGATGCGCATCAGGCGCCCTTCAGCAGCAGGTCGCGGTAGGTGGCGAACTCGGCGTTGGCCCGGTCGTAGTCGTCCGGGCGGCCGATGTCCAGCCAGTAGCCGTCGAACTCGTGGGCGGCCGGGGGCGTTTTCTCGGCGAGCAGGTCGAGGACGAGTTCGTCGAATCCGAGCGGCAGCCCGGCGGTGTAGGCGCCCAGGGCGGACCGGGAGAGTCCGTAGACACCCATGGAGACGCGGTAGTCCAGGGTCGGCTTCTCCGTGAAGCCGACCACCTGCCGGTCGTCGGTGGTGAGGACGCCGAAGTCGATCCTGACCTTGCGGCAGTACGTGGCTATGGTCAGCGGCGCGTCCGAGGCCCGGTGGCCGCGCAGCACCTCGCCGAAGTCCAGGTCGGTGAGGATGTCGCCGTTCATGACGAGGAAGTGTTCCGGCAGCCGGTCGAGCATGGTCAGCAGCGGTCCCATGGTTCCCAGCGGGCTGTCCTCGGTCGAGTAGCTGACGTGCAGGCCCCATTGGGAGCCGTCGCCGACGTAGGCGCGAATGATGTGCCCGAGGTGGCCGATGGCGATGGTGCAGCTGGTGAACCCCGAGTTGGCGAGTTGCCGCAGCACGATTTCCAGGATGGCGTACTGGTCGCCGATGGGAACGAGCGGCTTGGGCAGAGCGGTGGTGTACGGGCGCAACCGGACGCCTTTGCCGCCGGCCAGGATGACTGCGTGCATGGTGGTACTCCGTTGTCGGTCGTCGTTGTCAGTCGTCGTCGTCAGGCGTCGGCGACGGGTCGTCAGACGTTGTAGATGGCGGTCTTGTAGCGGACGAGGTTCGCCGGGTCGGAGAAGAAGGCGACGGTCTGCTCCAGCCCTTCCTGGAGGCTGTGGGCCGGTTTCCAGCCGGTCGCGGCGCGCAGCCGCGAGGCATCGCAGACCAGCCGCATCACTTCCGAGGCGGCGGGACGGATGCGCTGCGGGTCCTCGTGGACCTCCAACTCGGCGTCCATGAGCTTGCCGAGCAGGGCGACCAGGGCGCCAATCCCGATCTCGCCACCGGTACCGGCGTTGAACGTGCGGCCGACGACGGTTTCGGCGGGCGCGGTGCCCACTGCGAGAAACGCCTGGGCCGTGTCCTTCACGAACATGAAGTCCCGAGTGGGCCGCAGGTCGCCCAGGGCGATGGTCCGCGTCCCGGCGGCCACCTGCCCGATGACGGTCGGGATCACCGCCCGCATGGACTGGCGCGGCCCGAAGGTGTTGAACGGCCGCAGGGTGACCACCGGCGTGCCGAAGCTCGCGTGGTAGCCGTCGGCGAGCCGGTCGCCGCCCGCCTTGGAGGCGGAGTACGGGGACTGGGTGTTGATCGGGTGGTCCTCGGTGATCGGGACGGTCTGCGCGGTGCCGTACGTCTCACTGGTGGAGGTGTGCACCATCCTCGGGATGCCGAGCCGGCGTACGGCCTCCAGCACGTTGAGGGTTCCGGTGACATTGGTGGCCACGTAACTGTGCGGCGCCTGGTAGGAGTACGGGATCGCGATCAGGGCCGCCAGATGGTAGACGGCCTCGGCGCCGGTGAGCAGGTGGTGCACCGACCCGGCGTCGCGTACGTCGCCGAGTACGACCTCGACGTTGTCCATCACGTCCTGCGACAGGGTCTCCAGCCAGCCGTAGGAGGAGAAGGAGTTGTACTGGGCCATGGCGCGTACGTGGTGTCCGGAAGCGACGAGCGCCTCCACCAGGTGCGAGCCGATGAATCCCTCCGCGCCGGTGACGGCGACGGTGACGGGTGCGGACAAGGTCACGGATTCTGTCTCCTATGAACGGTGTTCGGTGCAAATGGGGTAACGGGATTACGGGGTAACGGCTCGGCCGGTCAGCGGTGGGCCGTGGTCCGGCCCAGCCGGGTGCACGCGACCGCCAGCAGTGCCGCCGCCGCGCAGCCGCAGGCCGCCAGCTGGACGGCCGCCGGGCCCAGGGCCGGATGCGGCAAGGCCAGGCCCGGCAGGACCGCCTCCGCCCCGGCGGCGGCGAGGCACGCCACGGCCGACGGCCAGGCGATCCCGGCCGCCTGGAGCAGCAGGCCGATCCAGAGCAGGGACCCGAGAGCGAGCAGCGGCCCCAGCGGCGCTCCGGTGGCCAGCGCCGGGGCGGTGAGCAGCGCCAGGTATCCGGCCAGGCACAGCACCAGCACGCGGGCCGCCCGGAACCGGAAGCCCCCGGCGGACCGGCTGCGCCGCAGTGCGGCGAGCGCCAGGCTCCGGTAGCGGTAGAGCAGCCATTCGGCCACGCCCATGCTCAACGTGAGCACGATGGCGGCCGATCTGCCCGCTGCCGGGGCCATCAGCGTCAGGGCCCCGCAGCCCAGACCGAACAGCCCGTACGGGACGGAGGCGGCCAGCCGGGGCAGGCCCGGAGCCCGGGAATCCGGTGCGCGCAGCGACCGTACGATCTCCCGCACCGCCAGCAGTGCCGCCGCCGCGACGGTGCCGACCAGGAGCCCGGTGACCGCGACCGGACCCGGGTCCCACAGCGGCACGCAGAGCGCTCCGGCCGCCGTCGGCCCGAGCGCGAGCAGCAGGTCCCGCTCGCGCCCCAGGACGAGCAGCGCGGTGGCGGCGGCGAGATAGAGCGCCTGCCCGGCTGCGAAGACCAGGCCCGCGCCGGTCCCGCCGGCGACGGGCAGTGCGGCTGCCGCGACCGCAGCCCCGGCCGGGGCTGCGAGCATCAGGCACCGCGCGGCCGCCCGCCGGCCGCCCGTGCCGAGCCGGACATACGCGCGGTGGGCCAGCGCCTGGTTCCAGCCCCAGGCGACGAGTGCCGAGGCGGCGAGCCCGCCGGGCCGGCCGGGCAGCAGCCCGGTGCCCAGGACGTAGGCGATCCCGGGGAGCCCGAACAGCACTCCGCGCAGCAGGCAGCGCCAGGGGCTGGTCCGCCACGGGTCCGGCGCCGGCTCCGGGTCGGGAAAGCGGCGTGGCACGCGGGCGTACAGCTCGTCGGCGACATCGAACAGGTCCCGTCGGGCGTAGCGGGAGGTGATCTGTTCGTGCGTCAGCCCGTCGGACTCCAGGACGGCGGCGATCTCGTCCGGGTGAACGGCCGCCCCGCACACGTCCGCCAGCCGCTCGGCGAGTTCGTCGAGCGGGTCGTCGGACCAGGACGGCCGGCGCTGCCGGGGCGGGGCCGTCAGGTGCAGCAGGGCGCCCTCGCCGCGGGACCGGACGGGGTCCTGCCTGCGGTGCGCGCCGCGCTTCCCCGTCCCCGGGGCGCCAGGTGCGGAACGCGGTGGCGCGTTCATCGGTCACCCCCGGCGCGCTGGGCGCGGCCCGCCGGCGCCTGGGGCCACTGCTCGGCCCGGGGGTCGGCGCCGGGAACGGCCCAGGGGTCGGCTGGCTGGACCGCCTCGCGCGGACTGCGGCGGCCGGCGGCGAGCGAACCGTATATCTCGCGGAAGGAGTCGATGGTGTGCCGGAGAGTGAACTGCTCGATCACCCTCAGTCGTGCGGCCTCGCCCATCCGTGTCCGGCGTGGCGGGTCACGCAGCAGTTCCAGTGCCGCCCGCGCCATCGCCTCCGGTTCTCGCGGGGGCACGACGAGCCCGGTCTCGCCGACGGCCTCGCGCACTCCTCCCACATCGGTGGAGACGGTGGCACGGCCGCACGACATCGCCTCTATGAGGGTGAACGGGAAGCCCTCGCTGATGCTGGAGAGCATGACCACGTTGCCGGCAGCGTAGGCGTCGCGGATGTCCTCCACCCGGCCCTCGAAGGCCACGGCGTCGGCGATGCCCAGCTCCTGTGCGAGCGCCTGGCAGCGTTCGCGGTAGGCCTCGCCACCGTGCGGTGTGCCTCCGAAGAGCCGCAGCCGGGCCTGCGGTATCTCCCGCCGCACCGAGGCGAAGGCCCGGATCAGCGTTTCGAGGTCCTTGATGGGGTCGATCCGCCCCGCCCAGGCCAGGGTGGGCGTCTCGGGCTCCGGACCGGCGGGAGGAAAAACCGCGGGATCCACGCCGTTGTAGACGGTACGGATCTTGTCCGGCGGGGTGCCGCCCCGCTCCTCCCACTTCCGGTTGTAGTGGCTTCCCGGCGTGATGAGCGCGGCGCGGGCATAGCTCTCCTGCGCCAGCAGCCGGAAGAAGCCGAGCAGCAGCGCTTTCACCGGCCAGCTATGGCCGCCGGAGCGGTAGCCGAGGTAGCGCTCGCGCAGGTACACGCCGTGCTCGGTGAGCAGCAGCGGAGTGCCGTGCAGGTGATGGGCCAGCAGGCCCGGGAGGGTCGCGAGCCCCCCGCTGACGGCGTGGGCGACCCCGTCCCGGGGCGGGGCGGCGGCGAGCGGGCGCAGTGCGTGTTCCAGCAGGTCGGTCGCGGTCAGCGCGTCATGCATGGTCGGCCGGGCGGCGCGGGCTGCTACCTGCGGACGGTTCCATACGGCGCACAGGGTGCGCACGGCTGCCTCGGTGCGAAGTGACGCCGTCAGTTCCCCGTGCCGGGCCCGCGCCGCGAGCCCGTACAGGCCCTCCGCGAAGTGCCGGCGGACGGTGGCATCGGAGCCGGTGCCGGAGCCGTCGCCTTCGCCGAGCAGCGCCAGCAGAAACGTCTCGTAGGTGTCGAGGAAGGTCCGCAGCCGCCGGCCGCGCGGTGCGCGGCCGGCCGGCGTCGGTCCCCAGGTGGGTATGGAGACCAGGCTGCTGACATGCGACGGCGGTTTCCAGGTGAGGGGCTCGCGGCCGTCGCTGGTGACCGCGAGTATCCGGAAGTCGATGTCGGGCATGCCCTGGAGCAGCTGGTCGCACCACACGCTCACGCCGCCGTGACTGTGCGGGTACGTCCCTTCGGTGAGCATGGTGACGCGGGTCGTACCGAACGGCGGCGTGTCCCGGATTACTTCCATGGTGCGGTTGGTCCTCCCCCGAGGTTCCTGCGGTGCTCAAGATCCCCTGAATCCCCGTGACTCACGGTCAGCCCTGGCTCGCGGTGTCACCGGGGCCCGCCGGAACGGGGTTGGCGACGCCGTTGGGCACGGGCAGCGCCTTTGCCGGGGCCGCGACCTTGACGGTTCCGGTGGCGGTGACGGTCGCGGGCGTGGCCTGCGTGGTCAGCTGGAGGGTGATCGAGCTCTGCAGCGTGCCGGGGCTGGTCCAGCCGGACAACTGCCCGGCGTAGGCGGTGCCGAAGGCCGTGCTGCCGAGCAGCTGTTTCTGGGTGGTTCCGGCAGGCATGGTCGCGGTGGTCTGCGTACCGCTCGGCGTGCTGATGGTGACCGTGTTGCCGATCCGGTAGGCGGTGACCTGGTTGTTCTTCACGGCGGTGGCCCAGGCGGCGCGGTTCTTCAGCTCGGTCCCGATGTCCTTCAGCCGCAGGTTCACCAGCGGGGTGTTGCCGGCGAAGAGGCCTGCGTAGTCACCCAGGATCTTCTCCAGCACCGGGTAGGCGATGCGGTCCTCGGCGAGGTTCGACTGGTGGATGAAGTCCGGCCGCGGGTCGTTGGCCAGCGCGTGCCCGAGAGCGATGCGGCTCTCCAACGGGACGATGTACGAGGTGTAGCCGGTCGCCGGGTCCAGCGGCGCGCTCAGGCAGGTGGTGGTCGAGGAGCCCTCGCAGACGCCGCTTCCGCCGTTGGCCTTGCTGGTGTAGACGAAGTTGTACTCGTCCACTTCCTCAGCCGCGCGGCCGGCGTTGTAGTAGACGTTCATCGGGAAGCGCGGCACGGTGAGGGAGGGTCCGACCTGGCGCTGCTGAGGGTCCCGCGAGTTGTCGCTGGCCAGCCATTTCACGCCGGTTGAGGTGAGGGACGGGCCCAGGTTGGGGTTGTCGTCCGGCTGCTGGGGCAGCACCCTCATGCCGGAGTGCTCACCCGTGACCAGTTCCGTGTTGTCGAGGGCGAGACCCTTGCCCTTGGCCCAGTCACGGTTCTTGGTGATCTGCGAGGTGATGTCGGCCTGGCTTACCCACTGCACCTTTCCGCTTGCGTCGGTGGAGCACTTCCAGGGCACCACGCTGACATCCTGGACGCAGCCCAAGAACGGGTGCTCGTAGGTGTGGTTGACCCATCGGAAGGCGCTCTTGTCGGCGACGAGCTGGTCCGCTGTCGGGTCGGCGCCGTTGTTGTCCGTCTTGTAGAGCTCGCTGCCGCCGCCGTTGAACACCATGTCCAGGGTCAGCCCGTGGCTCTGGGACCACTGCTTTGCGTACTGGGCGTCCGCCGCCGTCATCCGGATCGGGTCGGGGGTGGCGCCCCCGCCGGGGGTGCAGTCCACGTCGCCCGGGGTGCAGTTGAGCGTGGTGTTCCACCGGTCGTCGGCGAGGAAGACATCGTCGACGTTCACCGCGAAGTAGTTGCGGTCGGCGCCCAGGTGGATGCCCTGGGTGAGCCACTCGACGATGCCCCGGGCGACCAGCCGGTACTGCTGCTGGTACTGGTTGTAGACGAAGTTGATGACCAGTTCCCGGCGGCCGTCGTGGGCGTACTCGCCGATGAGCGAGCCGCGCTCGGAGCTGCCGGGGATCGGGGCGTCCACATAGCTGGTGAACGTTGCCCCGGGCTGCTGCTGGGCGAGCGGCACGGCCAGATAGCCGTAGCTCTCGGACACGTCGGGCGCGTTGTCCTCGAAGGGGACTCTGCCGCCGAGGTAGCCGAACGGCCCGGCCTTCCCGGCGGACGTCACCTGAGCGGTGGTGCCGTCGAGCGAGCCGATGTATCCCGGCGACTGCGCGTAGTTCAGCCCGACCTCGGGCCGGGCGTAGGTGTAGGCGTCGGCCTGCGGGATGCCGAAGCTCTTCTCGAAGGTGGCCAGTGCCGCCATCTCCGCGGAGCCGGCCCCGAACGGATTGTCGTTCGGCAGCACGACGGCCTGGTACTTCGCCCTGGGACGGCCGCTGACGGTGTCGCTGAGGAACGCGGTGTTGATCTGTGGCCGCCCGCTGTCGGCCAGGTCGATCCTGGTGTACGGGGTACCGGCCGATTCGAGTTCGGCGGTGATGGCCTCCGTGGCCGGGCCCCCGTCATCGACGACGAGCACTTTCAGGTCGATCCTTGGCGCCTGCTCGGCGGCTATTGCCCCGATGGGCGACGTTACGAGTGCGAGCAGGACGGCACTGCTGCACACACCGGTCCTCAACAGCATGCAACGCATGATTGACTCCCCCCAGTGCCGCACGCCATGTACAGCACAATATAAATAGCGGATCAGGTAGCGACAGAAATTACCCAGGAATGATCGCGCGCGGGCATAGCTGTGCCCGAAGTTAAGACAGACGCGTACATGCGAAATCCCCCGGCCCCGTGCCCCCTCGACTCCCAGAGGTATATCACCTCCCGGCACGCCATTGAGGCTTCCCGACCGCTCCGCGACAGGCACAGACAGGCCAGTCCGATGACCTCACAAAATACGCATATGCACCCAATTCACCCGCCCGCATCGACCGGCCCTTGGGGCGTCGGGCGCGGAATCTACGCAGCTCAGATCCGCTTTGACCGCAAGACTGATTGCTCGGTGGGTCCGGGCGCCCTTCCCGGGGCGTTCACCGAGTGGCTGCTCATGAAGTCGCTCAATGGTGTTGCGCTGATCGGATTATCCTGCGATCGGTCTTCGTGTCCGCTAGAAGACCGCCCCGCAGAGGTCTCGCCGCGCATTTAAATCGATGAGTGTGTTCGATATCTTGCCGCCGGAACGCGGAGCCGGAATACATCCTGGCCGACGGAGAAGAAAGGATTGGCCGCAGTGGCCGACTCATCGAACCCCGAGCGGTACCTCACGCCGAGGCCCGCAGCGTGAGGAGGGTGATCTCGCTCGGTGCGAAGATCCGGAACGGCGGTCCCCAGAAGCCGGCACCCCGGGTCGTGTACAGCTGGGTTCGCTCCCCGTGCCGGCTCAGGCCGTGCACCACCGGCTGATCGATCCGGACGAGGAAGTTGAAGGGCCAGATCTGCCCGCCATGGGTGTGCCCGGAGACCTGCAGGTCCACCCCGGCGCTCACGGCCTGCCCCACCTGCTTGGGCTGGTGGGCGACGAGCAGGACCGGCAGATCCGGATCCACGCCCGCCAACGCACCGCCGAGGTCTGCGCGGTGGCCGGGCAGTCCGGAGGACGCCGCGGTCCGGTCATCCACACCCGCGAGAACGAGCCTGTCCCCGCCACGCTCCACGACGACATGGCGGTTGTGCAGCGACTCCCACCCCAGCTGCCCCATGTGGTCCAGCCAGCCCTGGGCCTCACCGAAATACTCGTGGTTGCCGGTGACGTACACCTTGGCCAACCGCGACCGCATCGTCCCGAGTGGCGCGGCCTGCTCCCGGCGCTGGGAAATCGTGCCATCCGCGATGTCGCCCGCGTGACAGACGACATCGGAGTCCAGCCCGTTGACGACATCCGCGACCCTCGCCGACCATCCGGCCCGGTCGATCGGCCCGTAGTGGGTGTCGGCCAGAACGACGACCCGCGTCCCGTCCAGACCACGGCCCAGCCGCGGGACGGTGACATCCACCCGCTTGACCCGGGGCACCCGCATCGCCTCGGTGAATCCCCACACCAGGAGTCCCACCGCGACCACCGCCACAAAAACGGCCACGATCCTGGACCGCGCCGGATTGCCGACGCCAAGGACAATCAGGGCGAGCCGCAGCACGCTGCCCAGGACCGACCAGGCGAACAGCACCCAGACCACCCCGAGGACGGTGTCGCCGATACGAGCCGCCCAGTCCAGCCGCCTGTGCCCATGCCCCATAGCCATCATCACCGGGAAAGCGAGGAACGCGGCCCCGAAGAGAACACTGCCGCCCAGCACGACCGGGAACGGCCAGCCCGCGCCCGAGGACAGCAGCACCCACCAAGGCAGGTAGAACAGGAATACGAGCACGGCGAGGACAACAAATCCGCCCAGCCATCGGCGCAGGGCCCGTACCGCAGGCCCTGCGGGAACCACCGCGGCAGAGGGGACAGATCCCCCCGCCCCCTGGCCGCCAGGGAGCGGGGGTCCGAGCACGGTGGAATCCTGTCCCCCGGCCCCGGCCCCGGCCCCGGCCCCGGCCCCGGCCTCGACCAGCCGTCCGGCAGAATCGGACCGACGGGACTCATTGTCCGGCACTGTTCCGCACCTCACATCCATTGCCCGACACCCGCCACACCGCTCGCGGGCGTCACTCGCCACGAGGCGAACGGTTCCATCGTCGCAGACCGCTTCTGCGGCCCGGCGAGCCCGAACGACGTACCGCTCAACACCGCCGTCTCTTGCGGTTGGGACGCCGCGGACGGACGAAAGTGTCGAGTTCGCCCACGGCCGCACGAATGTGGGCCGGCCCGCGTCGCACGCGCTCGCCCGCGCACCACCAGGACAGCCGCCCGTCCGCCTCCCGCAGATGCATGCCGATGTCGTGCTCGGCGCACAGCGGCCACACCCGCCACAGCCGCTCCATGACCGTGTCCTGCGCGGCGTTGGCAACGGCGCACAGGGCACCGTCCAGGGCCTCCGCCGAGCCCTCGTACAGGGAGTTGCCGTGCCACTCACCATTGGCCAGGGCGACGTAGACATTCTCCGGCCCGTCAACTTCCCAGCCAGGGAGAGCCATCAGCCGCAAGGGCTCCTGCTTCGGCAGCGTCGCCGCCAGATCCCGGTTGAGGAGGACAAGAGCCTCGTCCAAACAGGGGTACTCGCCCAGCGACACTGGGCGGGGATCGGAGCTGTCACGGAGACCATGCATGATCCGTATCCTGCTCTACGGCCGGACAGCGCTCGGTGTGCGCCCCTTCAGAGGTAGTTCGGTGATCCGGCGGCGCAGATGTTCCCGTTGCGGTTCGTTCATCTCGAGGGCGAGGGCCTGTTGGTACGCGGCGTGTGCTGCATCGGTGCGGCCCGTGCGGTGCAGCAGTTCGGCGCGGGTCGCGTGCCACCATGGGTATGTCTCCAGGCCGTCGATCGCGTCGACCAGGGCGAGGCCGGCCGCGGGGCCGTCTCGTTCGGCCACGGCCACCGCACGGTTGAGTCGGATGACGGGGGTGTCGTGCACGGTGAGCAGCACGTCGTACCAGGAAACGACGGCGTCCCAGGGGGTGTCGGCGTAGGAGGGGGCGAGCGCATGGCAGGCGGCGATCGCGGCCTGCACCACGTACGGCTCGGGGCGGTCCGGAGGGCGCCGCAAGGCTGTACCGACGAGCTCGACGCCTTCCTTGATCATGGCGGTGTTCCAGCGGGTGCGGTTCTGGCCGGCCAGGAGCACCGGTCGGCCTTCGGTGTCGATGCGGGCGGGGTTCCGGGCGTCGTGGAGCAGCAGGAGCGCGAGCAGTCCGAGCACCGTCGGCTCGTCGGGCATCAGTTCGGCCAGCAATCGGGCCAGTCGGATCGCTTCGCACGTCAGGGCGGATCGGACGATGCCTGCGCCGGCGCCCGCCGCGTAGCCCTCGTTGAAGATCAGGTAGACCGTGGCCGCGACCCCGGCCAGCCGGCCGGGTAGCTCCTCGGCGGCGGGGATCCGGTAGGGGATCTTTGCCTGCGCGATCTTCTGTTTCGCCCGGGTGAGCCGCTTGGCCATGGTCGCTTCGGGCACCATCAGGCCGCGGGCGACCTCCGCCGTGGTCAGCCCGCCCAGCGTCCGCAGCGCGAGCGCGACCTGCGCCTCCAGAGCCAGGCACGGGTGACAACAGGTGAAGACCAGCCGCAACAGGTCGTCCCGGACGACCTCGGGTGGCTCCGGCCCGGCAGCGGGGTCGGCAGCGGGGTCGGGGAAGGCCATCGCCCTCGCCTCCTTTCCCGCCCGCCGCGCCTCGCGGCGGATGATGTCGATTGCCCGCCGCTTCGCGGCGACCACGAGCCAGGCGCGAGGGTCGTCCGGCACGCCGTCGCGCGGCCAGGTCTCCAACGCGCGGACGACGGCGTCCTGTGCCGCGTCCTCGGCCAGGTCGATGCTGCCGGTGACGCGTACCAGGGTGGCCAGTACACGAGTGCCTTCCTCGCGTACCAGTTGTGCCACCGCGTCACCGGCGCTCATCGTCCGTCGTCCGCCACTCGTTGTCAGAACCGTCAGAACTTCAGAACCGTCAGAACTGGACGACCGGGCGGACCTCGACTGCCCCGTTCCAGGCCGCCGGGATCTTCGCCGCCGTCGCGATTGCCTCGTCGAGGTCGGCACACTCCAGGACGTAGAAGCCGGTCAGCGCCTCTTTGGTCTCGGCGTACGGGCCGTCGCTGGTGATCACATCCCCGCCCTTGCCGTCAGGCACCCGCACGGTGGTGGCGGTCGCGGTGGGGTACAGCGCGTGGCCACCCTTCATGATGGCTGCGGCCGCCTGGCCGAAGGCGGCGTACTCCTTCATCTCCTCGGCGTACTCCGGCCGGGTCCAATCGACATCAGCGGTGTAGGTGAGGGCGATGTAGGTGGGCATGGGGTCGCTCCTTGGATCCGGGTCGGCGCCGAATCGCCGACTCCACTGTAAGGACGAACGGCGGCGGCCGGTATGGACAGATGGCAGCGACCAATTTCGCCACGTGTTGCCGACAGCGAGAGGCGACATCGCAATGAGCGTCATGGGCGACGCGGCCATCGTGCTCACGGCGCCCGATCGTCAGACCGGGGTGTGGCCGGAGGGCATCCCGGAGGGCATGCCAGGGGTGGCCGCCGAGCTGAGGCGGTGGCGGATCGTGGTGCGGAGGGGGTCGTCGTCGGGCAGGCCGAGTGCGACGGTAATGGCCAGGGCCCGGGTCCAGGCGTCGTGGGCGGCGCCGGGCTGCCGGGCGCTGTGGTGGCTGTCGCCGAACCAGAAGGAATGTGCCCGACTTGCCCTCGATCAGGAAGAGCGCGGCAAACGCAAGGAAAACAAGCCGCCCCGCCGCATGGTTGCCCAGCTGGTGATCACTCTCATGGTCATGGGCGGAATCGCCGTCTGGATCGCCTGAGCCGGGATCACTGCTCGCGCAGATCTTTGACCCGGCGGATCTTGCCGACGGACCGTTCCAGGGTGTCGGGGTCGACGATCGCCACGTCGACGGTGATCCCAACGCCGTCCTTGACGCCCCTGGCGATCGCCGAGGCGGCGGCCTCCCGCTGTTCCGGGCCGGTGCCGGGGCGGGCCTCGGCGATGACGGTCATGTGGTCCATGCGGCCCCGGCGGGTCAGTTGCAGCTGGAAGTGCGGCGCGACGCCCGTGGCGCGCAGCACGATCTCCTCGATCTGGCTCGGGAAGACATTCACCCCGCGCAGGATGATCATGTCGTCGCAACGGCCGGAGATCTTCTCGATCCGGCGGAAGGCGGGGCGGGCGGTGCCGGGCAGCAGCCGGGTCAGGTCCCGGGAGCGATAGCGGATGACGGGCAGCGCCTCTTTGGTGAGTGAGGTGAGGACCAGTTCGCCGGCCTCGCCGCCGGCCATCACCTCGTCGGTGAGCGGGTCCACGATCTCGGGGTAGAAGTGGTCCTCCCAGACGTGCAGGCCGTCCTTGGTCTCCACGCACTCCTGGGCCACGCCGGGGCCGATGACCTCGGAGAGGCCGTAGATGTCGACGGCGTGGATGTCCAGGCGGTCCTCGATCTCGCGGCGCATCTCCTCGGTCCATGGTTCGGCGCCGAAGATTCCGACCTCCAGGGAGGTGGTGCGCGGGTCGATGCCCTGGCGCTCGAACTCGTCGAGCAGAGTGAGCATGTAGGAGGGGGTGACCATGATGATCTCGGGCCTGAAATCCTGGATGATCTGTACCTGGCGGGCGGTCATACCACCGGAGGCGGGGATGACGGTGCAGCCGGCCCGCTCGGCGCCATAGTGCGCGCCGAGGCCGCCGGTGAACAGCCCGTACCCGTAAGAGATGTGCACCTTGTGGCCGGGGCGGCCGCCCGCGGCGCGGATGGAGCGGGCTACGACATCGGCCCACATCGACAGATCGTTCTCGGTGTAGCCGACGACGGTCGGGCGGCCGGTGGTGCCGCTGGAGGCGTGGATACGGCGGACGTCGGCCATGGGGACGGCGAGCATGCCGAAGGGGTAACTCTCCCGCAGATCGGCCTTGGTGGTGAAGGGGAACCGGGCCAGATCGTCCAGGCCGCGGCAGTCCTGCGGGCTGACCCCGGCCTCGTCGAACTTCCTGCGGTACAGCTCGACGTTGCCGTACGCATGCTTCAGCGTGGCCTGGAGGCGAGTAAGCTGATGCTGCCTCAGCTCCGGTCGGCTCATCCGCTCACCGGCGTCGAGGAGCCCGGCCGGGAGCGGGGTGCCCAGTCGGCGCCCGGGGACTGCCGGGGCGGTCCGATTGCTGCTCATCGTGATTCCTCCAGACCGTTCCTAATGCGAGGCGGGCGCAGCGCCCCGCGCGAGACTGTCACCGCTGTTCATCATCGGTCTCCCTGCCTGCTCCGTCGAGTTCCTCCGGGGTGCACGGCCCCCTCCGCCGCACACCCCTTCCACCACTTTTCCCCGAATGGCCGGGGCCCCGTCCCCAGGCCGTTCCGTTAGACATGCCGGACCGGATGACCGCTTGGCGACAAGGAGTTCGACGCATGAACGTACGCATGTACCGGGGCACTGCCGCGGCCGCCGTGGTTACGCTGGCCTTGGTGGGCCTGCTCGGCTGCGGCTCGGCAGACCAGATCGACGGCGCCGGGCGGGCAGGCCGGAGCGAGTCGGCCACGAGCGCCCTGCGGAAGACCAGTGAAACGTCTCCTGC
The DNA here is from genome assembly GCF_005047355.1 of Actinacidiphila oryziradicis. Taxonomy (GTDB): domain Bacteria; phylum Actinomycetota; class Actinomycetes; order Streptomycetales; family Streptomycetaceae; genus Actinacidiphila; species Actinacidiphila oryziradicis. The sequence goes on along the minus strand of NZ_SUMC01000009.1, from coordinate 10,228 downwards.
CGCTTCCACCACGCGATCCGCCACGGCGACAACGGCCGCCGCCGGGTCCGATGTCAGGGCGTGCTTCGACGGGAGGTGCGAACTCGCCGTATCGAAGCCCACGGGCTTCGCCGTCGACCACCGGTTCGGGATCAATAGGGTCTCGATCACGCGGATCACTGCCGATGACGTGTCGATGACGGCCACCGGGCCTGGCATCTTCCTGGGCGCCCAGACCGGCCCGGGCGGCGTCTGCACACTCAACGGACTGACCATTCAGGTGAAGTCGATCAAGCACGGGACAGCCGTTCTCGTCTTCTCTCCCAATCGGTAGAACCCAAGAACGCGAGAACCCAGAACCCAGAACCCAAGAACCTGAAAACCCGGGAAGCACCCTGTCAGGTGGACGGCAGTCGGGTGGCGGCCGAGCGGGCGAGGCCGACGGCCAGCTCGCACGGCCGGTCCTTCGGGCCGGCCCCGGGCGGCCGCAGGGTCGTCTCCAGCTCCCTGGCCGCACCGCGTCTCTCCTCACCTGTGACCGGAACTCCGCGGCGGCTGAGCCGCAAGCCGTCTCCGGGCCGCTGCGGCAGGACCTGACCGCGGGCTTCACAGGGTGTTCACCTGGGCGCGGCGTCGGTCGCCGCGGGCGGGTAGTCCGGTGCTGTCCGGGCGCCCCGCTACTCCTGGGCGTGCCGGATCGCGTCCAGGACGATATGGGCGACGTGGTTGTCGGAGAGCGAGTACTCGATCTCGCGGGCATGGCGGCGGGCGGCGACGATCCGCGAGGAGCGCAGCACGCGGAGGTGCTGGGAGACCAGGGGCTGGCTCACGCCGAGGGCGGTGACGAGTTCATGGACATGCTTGCTACCCCCGGACAGCTCGCTGACTATGCCCAGCCGGACGGGCGAAGCCAGCGCGCGCAGAAGCTCGCTGGCAGCCTGCAAGGCCTGTATGGGTTCCTCCGGGGATGAGGTTGTCGTCACATGCGCACATTAGCATGTGAGAACGACTTTCAGTTGTCGGCCGGTTTGCCTGCCGGTTTGTCTGCGCCGGTTTGCCTGCCGGTTTGTCTCCGCCGGGGACGGTCAGTGGTCGTCCCAGTGGTCCTGGTGAGCCGCGTGACGGTGCCCGTCGTGCGCGTAGTCCATATGGTCGTCGTGCGGCACGGCGACATGCCCACACTGCGGGCCGTGCTCATGGGAGTGCCCCTCGTGGACCGAGTGCTCCGCTCCCGCGCACTCGTCTACATGGTCGTCGTGCACGCGGTGGATGTGGCCGTCGTGCGCATAGTCGGTGTGATCGCCATGCGGGACCGCGACGTGACCGCAGCCGTCACCGTGGACGTGCGCATGACCGGCGTGGGGGCGGTGGTCAGCAGCAGTGGACATGGTCGAACTCCTCACTCGGGCCGCCGGAAGGCCGGCGACCGGACCGGTCAATGTATTGCCACATTAGGATATGGCGACTTCTGCATGTGTTCCACCGCGCCACACCGAAGCGCCTCCAAGGACGGTCAAAAAAATGGCAACGCTTTTCATCTCTACCTATCGTCCTACGCGCCTGGGCAACGGTCCTGGTCTCGCCCGCCTGGTGGCGGCTTCCCGACGAAGACCGTGACGCCCCCCGCTCCGGTGTCGAACCCGCCTACTGGACCAACCGGCAGGTCCGCCGCAGCGGCCTGTGCCTGTCCTGCTGGATGCGCGAAAGCAAGCCCGACATCCTGGCCTGCGACGGTGGCGGAATGCGCCCCACCGAGGGTCGGCGGGACGAGGCCGTGCACGTCGCGGCGATCCGCTTCGACGGCCTGCGCTTCGGTGCGCCCAACGCACGGTGAGTGACCTTGCCGGAGGCCCGTGTCGGGCTGAACAGCCTGCCGGCCCCGGAACCAGGCGAGCCTCTAACGGTCCGCAATCGGGTGGTCGGCGGCTTGCGCGGCCCACGAGGCGAGGATGCGCAGACGGTCGTGGCTGGGTGTGCCGGGCTCGGCGGTCAGGGTGATGAGCTGCTGGTCGGGGTCGTCGGTGGAGGTGAGGAAGGACCAGTCGAGGGTGAGCGGGCCGACAACCGGATGGTTCAGCGTTTTCGTGCCCGATCCCGCGCCACCCACATAGACCTGTACGACAAGGACGAATACGTCACCCCCGCCGTCGCCAAGCTCACCGAGTTCTTCGGCAAGGACCTGGCCGAGTGACTACCCGCCACTTCGGACCCACGGGCAGCAGAGGCAGCCATAGGCCTACATTCTCGCTCTGCCGACGCCCCACCGAGGCATCCGGCTACGCCGACGTCCAGCACACCGTCGAACTCACCGGCACCTGCCCCGACTGCACGCGCGTCAGGCACACCACGCACACCGACAACACGACCTGACCCGGCCCGACCGCCGAGGTCGAGCCGAGCTCACTTCCGGCCCGGCGCGGCGGCCCCGGCGCGGTGTCAGAGGCTCAGCCGGTACGGCAGCATGCAGACGACAACGTCGGTGCGGGCCCTCAGAACGGTGGCCAGGAGGATGCCACGCTGATTCTGCAGGATCTCGTACCGGCGGTGCTTGGGCTCGACCTCGGGGATGAGTACGGCGATCTGCCGTCCGCCGCTGCCCGCGTGCTGGACGTACTCGACGATGGGCTCCACCAGGGAGCGGTGCGGGCTGTCGAGGATATCCAGCCGCACGCCCGGGTTCCAGCGGTCCCAGGTCTCGCGCAGGGCCTGCGCCTTGTCGGGGTCGGCATGGACGGCGACCGCGACGACCTCGTCGCCGAGGGCGAGAGCGGCCGTCAGCGCGTGCTGGGCGAGCTTGCTGACGTCACCGATGGGGACGATGACCAGACTCTTGGCGGTGCGCAGTGGCAGGGGCGGGATCTTGCCGAGTTCCAGCTCCGCGCCGACGGCTGTGTAGTAGCGCTGGATGCGGGCGAACATCAGCATCAGCAGCGGCACCGCGACGACGACCACCCAGGCGCCTTCGAGGAACTTGGTGGTGAGCAGGACCAGGCAGGCCAGGGTGGTCAGCAGGGCGCCGGTGCCGTTGACCACCGCCCGGCGCAGCCACCCGGGCGGACGCTGGACCGCCCAGTGGCGTACGAGCCCGATCTGGCTGATGGAGAAGCCGATGAACACGCCGATGGCGAAGAGCGGGATCAGCTTCTGGGTGTTGGCCCCTACGGCGATGAGCAGTGCGGCCGACAGCAGGGCCAGGGCCAGCACGCCGTACCGGTACACCGGCCGTTCCGCGCGCAGTCCGAACAGGTGAGGCAGCCGGTGGTCGCGGGCCAGCAGGCTCATGAGCACCGGGAGGCCGCCGAAGGAGGTGTTGGCGGCGAAGAGGAGGACGAGGGTGACGACGATGTTGGTCGCGTAGTAGGCCCAGCCGGTTCCGTACGAGCCGGCGGTGAGCTGGGCCAGGACCGTCACACCACCGCGCGGGGCCACATGGTCGCGGCGGATCAGGACCGCCAGCCCGACCAGCATCAGCCCGAGCAGCGCACCCAGCATCAACTCGGTGCGCTGGGCCCTCTTGACGCGTGGCTCGCGGAACGTGGGCACCCCGTTGGCGATGGCCTCGACCCCGGTCAGGGCGGAGCAGCCGGCCGAGAATGCCTTCAGGATCAGCAGGACGCCCAGTGCCTCGGTGGCGTGCACGGGCTGGGCGCTGCCGACCATGGCTGCGGGGTGCGAGCGCAACAGCCCTATGACGACGATGCCGAGGATGCTCACGATGAACAGCACCGTCGGCAGCATCAGCACCCGGGCGCTCTCGGCGATGCCCCACAGGTTCACGGCCGTGAGCAGCACAAGCCCGATCAGGCAGACGGCGAGCAGGTGCGAGGAGAGGGCGGGGAATGCGGAGGCCAGAGCGGCGGCGCCTGCGGCGAGGCTGACAGCGACGGTAAGGACGTAGTCGACGACCAGGCTCGCCGCCGCGAGCAGGCTCGTGCGGGCCCCGAGGTCCTTCTTCGCCACCGCGTACGCCCCACCGCCGTCCGGATGGACGGCGATCACCTGCCCGTAGGAGACCACCAGCACCGCTAGCAGGGCGGCGATCACCAGGGTGATCGGCAGCGTCGCGGTCAGCGCCCCGGTCCCGGCGGCAACCAGGACGAGCACGATCGCCTCGGGCCCGTACGCGACCGAGCTCAGCGCGTCCAGCGACAGCGCGGCGAGCCCCTCCAGACTGGTCAGGCGGTGCTTGTCGCCTTCGCCGTGCCGCAGCGGAACCTTCGGCCGCACGTCGCGACGGGCCAGGCCGAACGTCATAGAGGACCTCGTTGGTGCCGGGGGCGGGGGCTGTTCGGGACAAGTCTGACCGGGCCCGCCGTCACGCCGCGTCAAGGATGCGCCAAAGGATCGCGGGCCGGCATCAGGGAAGCATCAAGATCGCCGAGCTTCGCCGTCCCCTCGCTCGACTACGCCGACAACCGCCCCTTTCGCTCCCACGCTCCAACGGCCCGATTGTCCAGCGGACTTGTAAAGTCATTCCGCCTGTTCAGAGTGGCCTTGGCGGCCGATTCCCGGCTGTACCCGGCCCACGTCGAGGATGCGTTCGCAGAGGGGCAGGGCAACGGGGGCCTCGTGCCCAGCCTCCGGTGCGGCCTGTTGGGCCAGTCAATGGGCGAGGCGGCTGCGGTTCTCCATGAGCCACGGGTGCTCGGGCCCGAGCACCCGCTCACGCCCGATGACGAGTCGCGGCATCACGTCCACGGCTTTGTCCCGCGCTCTGGGACACCACCGTGAGCGTCAATGCCGTGGGCATGATCGGCATCGAGAAGCCGTTCGCCGTCCTCGACGGTTGTTGTGGACGTGGCGGCCAATCAGGCTGGTGAACCGTTTCCACGTCGGCTGAGCTTTCCCACCGCGTCAGAGTCCCGTTAAAGATGGGCCAAACGGCATCAGGGAGACGTCAGTGCCAAGGACGCGGGCTCCTGGCACGCCTAGCGTGGGTCGTATGGGTCGTATGGGTCGTCTGGGTCGTATGGGACGCCGAACCGCTCGATCCTCCGCAGCGTGCCGTCGGCAGCACAACGGCGCCGGGACGCCGGCTGTCCGGGAAACCGCAGTCGACCGCCGCTGGCGGGTGCATGCCCGGCACGCGGTGTACTGCGCGGTGGGGTTCTCCGGGGTGGCGATGCTGCTCGACCAGGTTTCGGGCGGCTTTACGCTACCGCGCGCCGGGATGTGGGCCGCGCTGGGCGCCATGGTGTTCGCCGTACTCCTGCCGCCGCGCGTGACGGCGGCCGAGGGGTGGCTGGCGGTACGGGGAGCCGGGCGCGAGCGGCGGGTGCGCACGGACGCGCTGTCGGTGGTGGAGCTGTACGGCCAGGTCGCGCAGCGGTTGGTGCTGTGGGACGCCTACGGCGGGCGGTTGGACCTGAATCCCCGGGTCCTCGCCGCCAACCCGCTGCTCTGGCACCTGCTGGACACCGGTGCCCGCCGCTCCCGTGAGCGCGGGACGCTGCGGTCCGGGACGGACGTGCTGCGGGAGTTGGGGGAGTGGATCGACGGGGAGACGGCCCGGGCAGTCCTCGGGACCTCGGGGCTGGAGTAGCAGCTGGAGTAGGTGCCTGCGTCGCCTGGTGCGCTCACGGTTCGAAGCGATAGCCCAGGCCGGGTTCGGTGATGAGATGGCGTGGGTGCGCCGGGTCCGGTTCCAGCTTGCGGCGCAGGCAGGCGACGTAGACGCGCAGGTAGTTGGTCCGCTCCTCGTGTTCGGGGCCCCATACCTCCCGGAGCAGCCGGCGACCGGTGACCAGGCGGCCGGGGTTGCGCAGCAGCGGGGTGAGGAGCCGCCATTCAGTGGGGGTGAGGTGGAGCGGCTCACCGTCGCCCGAAGCGGGCACGGCGGTGTAGGCGCCCAGGTCGATCAGCCAGTCCGCGAGGGTCACGGTGCCCGGTTCGTCGATGGCCGGCGGGCGGCGGAGTACGGCGCGGAGCCGGGCGAAGAGTTCCTCCATCAGGAACGGTTTGGTGAGGTAGTCGTCGGCTCCGGCGTCGAGCGCGGCGATCTTTTCGGTGGTGTCCGTCCGCCCGGAAAGCACGATGATCGGCAGCGAGGTCCACACCCGCAGGCCGATGATGACGTCGATGCCAGGCACATCGGGCAGGCCGAGGTCGAGGAGAATGGCATCGGGCGGCTTGCGCGCGGCCAGTCGCAGGGCGGTGGTGCCGTCGGGGGCGGTGGCCACGTCGTAGTGGCGGGCCTTGAGATTGATGTCCAGGGCCCGGGTCATCTGCGGTTCGTCGTCGACGATCAGGACGCGCCTCACGCCTGTACCTCCTCGATGGCCTCAGTGGCCTCGTCGGCCTCACCAGCGTCAGCACCCTCAGCGCCCTCGGCACCCTCAGCGCCCTCGGCAGCAGGCAGGGAAAGGACCATGGTGAGGCCGCCGCCGGGGGTTTCCTCGGGGGTGAGGGTGCCGCCCATGGCCTCGGCGAGTCCCCGGGAGAGGGCGAGGCCGAGGCCGAGGCCGGTGGTGTTGTCGGTGTCGCCCATGCGTTGGAAGGGCTCGAAGACCCGGTCCCGGTCCTCGGGCCGGAGTCCCGGGCCCTGATCGACGACGCGCAGCTCGACGCGGGAACCGAGGGCGCTGGCGCTCACCAGGACGTCCTTGCCGCTGGGGGTATGGCGTACGGCGTTGGCCACCAGGTTCGCGACGACCCGCTCCAGCAGCGGCGGGTCGGCGACCACGTCGGCGGTCTTGGCCAGCCCCTGGGTGACAATGCCCACCGGGCTCTCGGGCAGGGTGTCCAGGGCCAGCGGCAGTACGTCGGCCAGCGCGGTGGGCTGCCGGTGCAGAGTGAGGGCGCCGGCCTGGAGGCGGCTCATGTCGAGCAGGTTGTCCACCAGGCGGTTGAGCTTGGCCAGCGACTCCTCGGCGGTGGCGAGCAGTTCGTCGCGGTCCTCGTCGGAGAACTCCACATCGCGGCTGCGCAATGAGCTGACGGCGGCCCAGGTGCTGGCCAGCGGGGTGCGCAGGTCGTGGCTGACGGCGGCCAGCAGCGCGGTGCGCATCCGGTCGCCGGCCTTGACGGGTTCGATCTCGGCGGCGGCCTCGGCCAGCCGGGCCCGTTCCAGGGCGGCGGACACATGGGCCGCGAAGGCGATGAGCACCCGGCGTTCGGACGCGGCCAGGGTGCGGCCCCGCAGCACGAGCAGGCTGTCCTGCCCGACTGGGACTTTCACGGTGGCGGCCCCGTCGGCTTCGGGTTCCGGTGCGCCGGCCTTGTCGACCAGTACGGCGGAGTCCATACCGAAGGCCTCTCTCGTACGCTCCAGCAATGCCGCCACGGCCTGGTCGCCCCGGACGATGCTGCCGGCCAGCGAGGACAGGGTCTCGGCCTCGGCGGTGGCGCTCGCCGCGCGCCGGGACAGGCGCAGCGAGCGGTCCACGATGGCGGCGACGGTGACGGCGACCACCGCGAAGACGGCGAGGGCGAGCGCGTTGTCGGGCGTACCGATGCTGAACTGGCCGATGGGCGGGATGAAGTAGTAGTTGAGCAGCAGCGATGTGGTGATCGACGCCAGCAGGGCGGAGAGCACGCCGCCGATGCAGGCCACGCCGACGACGGTGAGAAGGAAGAGCAAAGCCTCGCTGGTGAGGTTCAGATGCCCGCGCGTGTTGCTCAGCACGGCGGTCAGCAGGATGGGAAGGACGAATCCGGCCACCGGTCCGGCGACCCGGCGGGACATCGGCAGAGCGTTGGCGGAAGAGGGCAGCAGACGGCCGCGTCCGGCCCGTTCGTGGGTGACCCGGTGGACGTCGATGTCGCCGGAGAGTTCGGTGGTGATCTCGCCGACGCCGGGCCCGGTGAGGAAACGCAGCAGCTGGCCCCGGCGGCTGGTGCCCATGACGAGCTGGGTGGCGTTCTCGGCGCGGGCGAAGTCCAGCAGGGCGGTGGGGATGTGGTCGCCGACGACGGAGTGGTAGCTGCCGCCGAGGCTCTCGATGAGTTCCCGCTGTTTCGCGAGGGCGGCGGGTGAGGCGTCGGCGAGGCCGTCGCTGCGGGCGATGTGCACGGCGAGCAGGTCGCCGCCGGCGGAGCGGTCGGCGATCCTGGCCGCCCTGCGGATCAGTGTCTCGCCCTCCGGGCCGCCGGTGAGGGCGACCACGACCCGCTCACGGGTCTCCCACACCCCGCCGATGCCGTGCTCGGAACGGTATCGCTGCAGGGCCTCGTCCACCCGTCCGGCGACCCAGAGCAGAGCCAGTTCCCGCAGCGCGGTCAGATTCCCGACCCGGAAGTAGTTGGCGAGCGCGGCATCCACCTTCTCCGGGGCGTAGATGTTGCCGTGCGCCATCCGGCGGCGCAGGGCCTCGGCGGGCAGGTCCACCAGCTCGATCTGGTGGGCGTGGCGGACGATCTCGTCGGGGACGGTCTCGCGCTGCGGGATTCCGGTGATCTTCTGGACGACGTCGTTGAGCGACTCCAGGTGCTGGATGTTGACGGTGGTCACGACGTCGATTCCGGCCTTCAGCAGCTCCTGGACGTCCTCCCAGCGCTTGGCGTGGCGCCCGCCGGGGACGTTGGTGTGGGCCAGCTCGTCGACCAGCGCCACCTGCGGCTTGCGGGCGAGGACCGCGTCGAGGTCCATCTCGGGGAAGCTGCTGCCCCGGTACTCCCGTTCTGCCCGGGGCAGCATCTCCATGCCGCCGAGCATGGCTACGGTGTTCGGGCGCTGGTGGCACTCGGCGAACGCCACCACCACGTCGACACCGCGGGCGGCCCTGCGCCGGCCCTCGTCCAGCATCCGGTAGGTCTTGCCGACGCCGGGGGCTGCCCCCAGGAAGACCTTGAGCCTGCCGGACCGGCAGCCCGGCGTGTCGGCTGCGCCTGGGCCTGCGGCTGCGGCTGCGCCTGTACCGACGGGATACGTCACCCGGAGCCCTCCTTGTGTTAAGTGCCGATCCGCCCGGCCGGGCAGAAGGTTTCTGCGCGACCGGGCAGCGTGACGTATGCGTTCGTCTCGTTACTTCAGGTCGGCGAGCGCCAGATTGAGCTTGACCACGTTTACGTAGTCCTGGCCGAGGAAGCCGAGGACGCGTGAGTGGACCTGGTCGGCGACGAGTTTGTGTACGGCCGTCGCGGACAGCCCGCGGGCCTTGGCGACCCGGTTGACCTGCTCGTAGGCGTACGCCGGGGAGATGTCCGGGTCGAGACCGGAGCCGGAGGCGGTGACCGCGTCGGCGGGGACCTTGGAGGCGGGTACCCCGTCGAAGGCGGCCACCGCGGCCTTGCGTTCCTTGATGGCCTTGATCAGGACCGGGTTGTTGGGGCCCAGGTTGGAGGCACCGGAGAGCAGCGGGTCGTAGTTGCCGGCGGAGGGGCGGGGCTGGAACCACTTGGGGTCGGGCTTGGCGACCTCGTTGGCGTTGTTGGGGTTCTTCTTGGGGAGGTTGAAGTTCTGGCCGATCAGGCTGGAACCGACGGTCTTGCCGCTCTGCTTCACCAGCGAGCCGTTGGCCTGGCCGGTGAACGCCGCCTGGGCGACCCCGGTGATCAGCAGCGGGTAGGCGATGCCGGTGAGCACGGTGAACACCAGCAGCATCCGCAGGGCTGCCAGGTGATTCCGGAGCACCGAGGAAAGGGGGCTGGACATGATGGTTGCCTTCTGTCTCGGTCAGCTGAGTCCGGGGATGAACTGGATGACCATGTCGATCAGTTTGATGCCGACGAACGGCAGGATGAGTCCGCCCAGGCCGTAGACCAGGATGTTGCGGTTGAGCAGCGCGGCCGCCGAGGACGGGCGGTAGCGCACTCCGCGCAGGGCGAGCGGGATCAGCACGACGATGATCAGCGCGTTGAAGATGATCGCCGAGGAGATCGCCGAGGTCGGGCTGTGCAGGCGCATGATGTTGAGCTTGTCCAGGCCCGGGTAGGCGGTGGCGAACATGGCCGGGATGATCGCGAAGTACTTCGCGACGTCGTTGGCGATGGAGAACGTCGTCAGCGCGCCCCGGGTGATCAGCAACTGCTTGCCGATCTCCACGATCTCGATGAGCTTGGTGGGGTTGGAGTCCAGGTCCACCATGTTCCCGGCCTCCTTGGCGGCCGAGGTGCCGGTGTTCATGGCCACGCCGACATCCGCCTGGGCCAGCGCGGGCGCGTCATTGGTGCCGTCGCCGGTCATCGCGACCAGCTTGCCGCCCGCCTGCTCGCGCTTGATCAGCGCCATCTTGTCCTCGGGCGTCGCCTCGGCGAGGAAGTCGTCGACCCCGGCCTCCTCGGCGATCGCCTTGGCGGTCAGCGGGTTGTC
>NZ_SUMC01000089.1 GCF_005047355.1 Actinacidiphila oryziradicis | reverse complement strand
GGGGTGGGGATGGTGGTGGCGGCGGTCTGCTGGAGTTTTTCCTGGGCGAGGCTGGTCACGTTCGGTTGGTAGGCGAACCAGAGGGCGACGCAGGCGATGGTGAGTCCGACGGCGAGGCTGAGGAAGGTGGCGAGCCAGCGGGGGAGGACGCCGCGTTGTATGTAGGTTCCGTCGACGTCGAGCCGGGTGCTTCCGGAGCGTTGTACGGCCAGTTGGTAGGGCCGGTTTTCTTTGCGGCCGAACCAGGTGATCTGGCGGGGTCTGAGGGTGGCTTTGACGAAGGCGGCGCGTCCGGGTTCGATCTGGACGTTGGCGGGGTGGATCTCGTAGGAGAGCTGGTCGCCGTTGTCGTTGCCGAGGACGGAGGCGGTGAGTTTGGTGTTGCCGAGGTTGTCGATGGCGAGTTTGGGTCGGCCCCGGAAGCGTCCTTTGACGGTGTGCGGGACGAGTTCGGCCCGTATTTCGGTGAAGGGGGTGATGGTGAGGTTGCCCTCGGGGACGGTGGTGGCCTCGGGGTGCTCGGTCGGCACGATCTGGACGGCGTACGGGTTGGGTCCGGCGGTGGCGTCGGGGGTGCGCGGCGGTGCGAAGGTGAGCTGCACGGTGCCGGTCGTGCCCGGGTACAGCCGGATGGTCGGTGGCTCGACGGTGATGTAGGGCGCGATGTCGCCGACCGGCGTGAAGCGGTACTCGTCGACGACGTCACCGGTGTTGCGCAGCCGCAGCCGTACGGTGGTCGTGCTGCCCGGATCCACCGTGGTGGACGCGGGCTCCAAGGAAGTCCATAGGCTCACATGCCAACGCTATGGGACGAGTTGTCCCGCATCAGGAGGCAACGGGGCAAGGTCATTGCCCGAATGGGCAGAACGCGGCTGCACCAGGTAATTCGCCGCATCGTGTGGCACCGCCCCGACAGACATACCTGTCACCATCCCACCGGAGATCACACAAGACTGCTCAGCCCCTCACCTACGAGGCGTTGGTCGAGCTCGCCGCCGCCGATTCCGCCGTCGTCGGCCTCGTCCCTCAAAGGTTCCCGGCCCACGAGGGCTCCTCAACTGGCCGAAGTGATTTCGTTGACGATCACGGCCGGGGTGCTGTTGCCGTCCGCCTGGACGGGCAGGTTGAAGCCCAGTTGCATGGTTTGCGAACGGGTCTCGTTCGGCGGGGTGATCACCGTCTGGTCGAAGCTGACGCCGGAGCCGCCGGTGTTGTTCTGCAGCACCTCCAGGTCGAAGGCGGCGCTCTGCCCGGGGGCGAGGTTGACGGTGCTGGGCGTGTGCTGGCTGCGCTGGGCGCTCGTAGTGCCGTCCCGGCCCTTGAGGTCCACTCCGGGGAAGCCGCGCATCGAGCAGGTGGCCGAGCCGGAGTTGGTCAGCTTGATGGTGACGTGGTTGTAGTCGTCCACGACGTCCACCGTGCCCTTGGAGAAGGTCAGGCTGGAGGTCTTGCAGGAGCTGCCGGAACCCGAGGTGCCCGAACCGGAAGTCTGGGAAGCGGCGTTGGCGGTACTGCCGGAACCGGAGTCGCTGGCGGCCGCGGCCGAACTGCCTGAGTTGCTCGCGGGGCTGCTCAAGTCGCTCGTGCCGGCGGCAGAGGAAGCGCTCGCCCCCGCTGCGGCGTTGCCGGAGCTCCCGCCGCTACTGCACGCGGTGAGCGAGAGACCGGCCGCGAGCGCGGCGACCGCGATGAACGAAACCTTCTGCATGTGCAAGGGGATCCTCTGGATGACGCACCGTCTGCTCTCAGCGAGCACTTACGTAGTATGCACACGCAAGATCGCCGGGCGCAGTTGCGGCTGGTAGGAGATCTTTACGTGTTCAATAACACGAGCCCGCCGCAAGCGCCCGCGCGTCAGCCGGCCCAGCGCCTGACATAAAGGTGAGGGCGAAGATGGTTGTCGGGGGCGCAGTGAGGCAGAGGTAGATGGCGCACCATCTTCGCGTGCGACTACCTGGCCAGTCCCGACCTGCGGCGGGCGCGCAGCGGCAGTGCACGGAGGTGAGCGGAGTATCGCCGAAGTGTCGGCCCGGTGTCCGTATTGCGACCTGTGTGACCGGTGTCACTGGAACCCGCCGGAGCGGGTGGACAAGTTATGGGAGTGGAGACGAAAATGCGCGCGTTGGTGCGCGCTGGGGACCCGGACGCGTTCGGGCAACTGTATGAGCAACACGCCCGCGCGGTGTACAACCATGCCTTCTGGATCACCGCCGACTGGTCAGTCGCCGAGGAACTGACGGCGATGACGTTTCTGGAGGCGTGGCGGCAGCACGACCGCATCGAACTTGAGGGCGGGTCGCTGCGGCCCTGGCTGCTGGGCATCGCAACGAACACCGCCCGCAACATCACCCGATCCGCCCGGAGGCGCAGGGCGGCGATGTCGCGGCTGCCTCAGGGGGAGGCCGTCGCGCCGGACTTCGCCGACGAAGCGGTCAGCCGCCTCGACGACGCCGAGCGCCTCTCCGCCGTCCACGCTGTGCTGGCCAAGCTGCGCCGCACGGAACGCGAGGTACTCGCGCTGTGTGTGTGGTCCGGTCTGGACTACGCCGCTGCCGCCGAGGCGCTCGGGATACCCGTGGGCACCGTACGCTCCCGGCTCTCCCGGGCCCGCACCAAGCTGCGGAAGCTGGCCGGGGAGGAACTGCACCCACTTCACCGGGAACCGATGTCCGGCCGTGGACAGGTAGAAGCAGGCCGCATTCCTGCGGCCCGGCCCAACCAGGAGGAAACCCGATGAGTGCCACCCCGGATCGGCTCAGTCAGGCCGAACGCACGGAGTTGGCCCGCATGGCGCCGGTCCCGGCCGAGCGTGACCTTCCTACGGGCCGTCACCAACTCCACAAGGAGCGCTTGATGAGCCACATCCTTCACGACATCGAGCAGGCGCGAACAGGTGAGGGCTCCGGACTGGAGCAGAGGGCGGGACGGGACGGGAAGGCACGCAGGCCCTGGCTGCTGCGGCCCGCCTTCCTCGTACCTGCCTTGACCGCCGCGTTGGCCCTCGCCCTGCCTGCGGTGAATCTCGCGTTGCCCAGAGTCCTCCACCACCTGTCCAACCACACAGTCGGCCAGCCCACAGTGAATGCCCCGGTCATCGCGGTGCAGTCCGGCAGCACAAAGGGCGTGGCAGTCCTGATGGACCGGATCGCCACCGCGGCCGCGAGCCAGCCGGCCGTCCCGGTAGGCGCCAACCAGTTCGTCTATGTCAAGAGCGAGATCGCCTTCGCCCAGGAGACCATGTCGCAGTCGTTCACTGGGCCCTGGAAGATGGACCGCCTGCACCAGCGCGAGGTGTGGCTGCCGCAGGACCTCACCCGGACCGGGCTGATCCGCGAGAACGGCCAGGACACCACGCTGCACCCCGCGGGTGGCCAGCCGGGGATAAACAACCCGACGTACCAGTGGCTGGCGTCGCTGCCCACCGACCCTGCCGCACTGCTGAAGAAGATCTACGCCGACACCAAGGGGCACGGTGCCGGGCCGGACGACGAGGCGTTCAACATGATCGGCGAGCTTCTACGTGAGTCGATCATCCCGCCCAAGGTCAACGCCGCTCTGTACCGGGCCGCCGCGAAGATCCCCGGTGTCGTCGTCGTCCCCGACTCGGTGGACGCAGCCGGGCGGCACGGCGTGGGCGTTGCCCGCGTGGACGCTTCCGGTGAGCGCGACGAGTGGATCTTCGACAAGAAGAGCCTGACCTACCTGGGGGAACGCGATTACCTTGCCAGGGACACCACCAACGGCAAAGCCGGCATGCTCGTGGGCACCACTGCGGTCCTCGCCCGCGGCGTAGCCGACCAAACCGGACAGACCACCCCCGTGCGGACCAGCTGAGAACCCGGCCTCCGGACAGTTGCAGCGGCTGAGCACCGCACCCGAATCCCGAAGCCCCGCCTCGACGCCGCCGACGGCATCCGGTTTCTGCTGGAGCTGCTCTTCGCTCTCGACCGTCGCCCCCGCCCTTACAACAGGTACCTGGAGTGGGAACTCGCCCGATACCCGCTGCCCGGCTGGGACACCGACATGCTGCTGGACGCCGCGGACCGCATCTCAGGAACGGGCGACGTCCCCCTACAACGGCGCCTCTTCGCCCGTGTCGAGGCAGCGGCCCGGCGCGCCGGGCACGGCGCGGTGCTGGACGCATGGGGCTAGGACCTCGACCTGATGCGACCGCAATAGGCGATATCACGAATGGCTGCGGGTGCTGGGGGATGGGATCCGGTGAGCATGTTCCAGGAAGTCCCGGCGTCCAGACCGAGGATGTAGGCGGTGATCGTGGCGAAGGACGCGGAGAACCGCCGGACCGGCAAGGCCAGTTCGAAGGGCTCGCCCCAATGCCGGCCCAGTGAGCGTAGTTGGCGATCTTCCTGGGCCCGGGGATGGGATCCCCGGGCCCAGCAGGAAAGCCCGGGCCTGGTCGAGTTCGCCCCTAACCGGGTGGAGCTTCGACCCCGGCACTGAGTGCGCCCCCCTACGCTTCACCTCGCGGGTCGCGATGGTGCCGATCCCAGAGCGTCAACAGTGCCCTGCTGTCACTATCGCGACCATGACACCCTTCCTTGAACGGTCCACGTTCAAGCCAGATACCTGCCAAAGCGGCACAGCGCGGTGACACCTCAGATCGGGACGCCGATGTGCTCCGCCAGCACGAAGGTCAGAAGATCAGCGCAGGTGGCGGAAAGTACGAACATGACATCTGGGGTGCGAAGGGGCCCGTCTCGGATAAACCCGGTGTCCTGTATTCGTAATCTCAACGTGGTGCAGCATTCCCGCAGTCGCCACGTCAGCTGCGACAGCCCTCTTACGCATCGCGCTACGCGCCTGCGGATGCTCCCCGCCAAGGGTTTCGGTGGACACAGGGCGACCTTCCTCGATGCGTACGGCGGCAGGCGTCGTTGCAGATCCTCGAACACCTCGCCGCACATCTTGATCGAATTCCCGACGCAGGACACTAGCCGCTCCGCCCGGGGAGTGGGCGCCGAAGCGCCTCCCTGATCTCCGTCCAGGTCGCGTGGGGCGGCGCGGGGTGTCCTGTCTGCTGGCGTTTTCCTTGGTTTCGCGTCGCGAAGCAGGTGGGGTGGACATGGGAGGAGCGGTTGAACTCCACCCCCGATTCCACCCGTAGGTCCAGGTGCTGTGAGCCTTGTCGCAGCAGTCTTGAGGGCATGACAACGACCGAGTGGATCACCGACATCGCCCTCATCCTCGTCGTCTTCCGGCAGCTGCGGGAAGGCCGACTCGACCTCAAGTCCTTCCTGATCCCGCTGGGGATCGTGGCCTTCGTGGCCTACTCGTACCTGGATACGATTCCTACCGCGGGCAACGACCTGGTGCTGATCGGGGGCCTGATGAGCGTAGGTGCTGCGCTCGGCGTCGCCGGCGGCATCTACACGCGGATCCGGATCGTTGGCGAGCACGTCCTGATCAAGGCCGGTGCGGTGTCGGCGATCCTGTGGGTATTGGGCATGGGGGCACGGATGGGTTTCCAGTTGTGGGTCGAGCACGGCGGTGGCGCCGACGACGTCGCCCGGTTCAGCATCACTCACCACATCACCAGCGAGCATGCCTGGGTAGCGGCGTTCGTGTTGATGGCACTCACCGAAGTGGTCACGCGGCTGGCCACGATCTTCGTACGAAGCCGGACCCGGACGGTGACCCGCCCGGTGCCCGTCTTCGACCGTACGGCCTGACCATGCGTAATGTTGTGCCCGTGTCCGCAACCGAGAGCGCCCCGCCCCCTGGGAAGGCCGCGGCCCAGGGGGCGGGCCCGCGGCCGGTTGCTGGACGGGACCCGCGGGTGCAGTGGGTGCTGGCCCTTGCGGTCATCGTCGTCGGAATCCTGACGATCCGGCCCATGGGCTTCAGCGGCCGGGGTCTGGCCGTCGCCGTCCTCTTCGTGATCAACTCTGCGGTGCTGCTGGTTCGGCGCCTGCCCGAGAGCAAGGTTCCCAACCACCTCGCTCTCGTCTGGCTGTCCCTCGGCATCGTCGCGGCGGCCGCCCTGATCGGCGTCAGCCGCAGCGGAACGGGTTACCTTTTCGCCTTCTTCCTCGCCGGTCACATCGGATACCGGCTCGAGGCCAAGCCGGCCCTCGTTCTCGCGGGGATCTGCAGTCTGCTCTGCGGCGGTGTCCTGTACTTCGGCCTCGGGCCGGGGCACCACCTGTTGCCCTGGGCAGTCGGTCTCGCCACCGGCGCCCCGGTCCTGGGCGGCATCGTCAACCGCAGTCAGCGCCGGGCCGTACTGGCGGTGATCGCGGCGGCCGAGTCGGCCGAACGCGTCGCGCGGGCCGAGGCCCAGACGGCCGTGCTGACCGAGCGCAGCCGGATCGCCCGGGACGTGCACGACGTTCTGGCGCACTCGCTGGCCGGGATCAACATGCAGTTGGAACTGGCCGATGCACTGATCGACACCGGTGACCTGGAGAAGGTCCGGGAGGCCAACAACAAGGCCCACGGCCTGGTCAAAGAGAGCCTGAAACAGGCGCAGTGGACTGTGCACGCGCTGCGCGAGGACTCGCTGCCGCTGCTGGAGAGCCTGACCGCGATGCTCGAATCGTCGGGCCACCGTGACGTTCTCACCGTCACCGGGACCGTCCGTGAGGTGCCGGCCCAAGTGACCCAGAATCTGCTGCGGATCGCCCAGGAGGCGCTGACCAACGCCGCTCGGCACGCTCCCGGGGGAGATGTCGGCGTGGAGCTGACGTTCGCCGCCTCATCGACCACACTGAGGATCTGCAACCGCCCCGCTACCCGTGAGGTGAACGCGGGTGTCGGCAGCGGGATGGGGTTGATCGGAATGCGCGAACGCGTCGCTCTGTTGGGCGGGACCGTCACCGCTGGCCCGGTCACCGAGGGACCGGATCAGGGCGGCTGGCAGGTGGAGGCAGTGATCCCGGGATGAGTGAACCGACCGAGAAACCGCAGCGGTTGAGGGTGGTCGTCGCCGACGATCAGGCCGCCGTCCGGGAGCCGCTCGCCGCAGTACTCGGGCTGTCCGAGGACATCGACGTCGTCGCGGCCGCCGCGGACGGAAGCGAGGTGCTGACGGCTGTTGCCTCCGGGCCGGTGGACGTCGTGCTGATGGACCTGCGAATGCCCGTGATGGACGGGATCGAGGCAACCCGTCGGCTGGGCGAGGAGTACCCGGGGGTGGCGGTGGTCGTGCTGACCACCTTCGCCGACGACGACTCGATCCTGGGCGCGCTGAGCGCGGGGGCCCGCGGTTACCTGACCAAGAACGCGGGACGCCGGGACATCATCCGGGCGATCCGGGCCGCTGCCGCCGGTCAGTCCGTGCTCGACCGCGAGGTCCAGGACCGGCTGCTCGCCACCGTCAGGACCAAGGCGCCGGTGCTGGGACAGGCCCTGCCCGAGGACCTCACACCCCGCGAACGCGAGGTGCTCACGCTGATCGGCCAGGGCCTGCCCAACCGGGGCATCGCCGAGAAGCTCTTCATCAGCGAGGCCACAGTCAAGACCCACATCAACAACCTGTTCGCCAAAGCGGGGATCCGCGACCGAGCCGACGCCGTCCGTCGCGCCATCGAGGCAGGCCTGGGCTGACCTGGCGCTGTGCTTGCTGATGGTGGCCTTCTTGTCGGTCGCCATCGCCTCGTGTTCCTACGCTCTCGCGCTACGGATCAAGAACGAGGACGCGCTCCCGGCCGCACTCGTACCGCAGCAGCTCGGCAACCGGCTCGCTCGACCTGGTTCGGGCAGCCCCCGGCGGGCGCTCTGCGCCAGCGCGGTCTGTACGGTCTTGGCCGCTGCTACGACTTGGTGGGGGACGTGGCACGGGGTTCTTGGGCGTGGCGGGGTGGCTTGCGCGCGTTGGCACGTTCGACCGCCACCCCGATCTTCAGCTCGTCCTCGGTCACTGGGGCGAGATGCTGCTGTTCTGGATGGACCGGGTCGACAGCCTCTCCTCGGTCGCCAAGCACCTCGAACGCCGGGTCTCGGACTACATCAAAACCAACATCCACATCACCAGCAGCGGGATGTTCCAGGAGCGGCTGCTGCGCCACACCCTCGACTTCACCAGCGCCGACCGGGT
This sequence comes from Actinacidiphila oryziradicis, assembly GCF_005047355.1. Lineage (GTDB taxonomy): Bacteria > Actinomycetota > Actinomycetes > Streptomycetales > Streptomycetaceae > Actinacidiphila > Actinacidiphila oryziradicis. The sequence continues at coordinate 20,779 of NZ_SUMC01000089.1, read as the reverse complement.
GCTGTTCTCCACCGACTACCCCTTCCACCGGCCCGACGCGGCGGCGGTCGAGCAGTTCTTCGACGCCATCCCCGACCCCTCAGACCGCTCCAAGATCGCTTCCGGCAACGCGGAAGCCCTGTTCCGGCTGGCCTGACACGGGAGACGACCCGTCCCGTTGTGGCACACCCTCCGCCGTCGGCCCTGCCCTCCAGCGTGCTTCGCTGAACTCAATCTCGGACAGTCCGCGCCGGTCGGCCCGGCGCGGGGCGGGGCGAAGCCGGACCGGTTCCTGCTCGCGGCTCTGGATGATCCGGGCTTGCCGCCGGCCCTCGCGGAGCTCGCCGCAGATCGGGCGGGGGTCAGGGAAGGGTGAATGCCGGTGCGAGGCCGCTGCCGAGTTGGCCGCTCAGGACGGCGCGGACGGTGGCGAGGCAGGACCGGGTGGATGCGGGGGGCGGGGCGGCAGCGGCGCAGCGGCGGCAGTTTCCGGTTTGTTGTCCGCGAGGAAGGGGGTCGCGGCACTGGTCGCACTCGCCGAAGGGCGGCTTCAGGCCCGCCTCTGGTGCCGGTTGTGGCGCGGGGAGGGGCATTTTGCGGCGCAGGCGGTCGCGGAGGAAGCCCGCTGGGTTGAGGACGGTGCTGGGGAGTCCGGTGGTCAGGGCGTGGCGGAGGTGTTCGGGCTTGCAGCCGTGGGCGAGCCATTGGGCGGCGAGGGGGGCGAGTTGGGTGATGTCGCGTCCGCCGAGTTGGAGCCGGGGTTCGTTGTGGCTGACGGCGGCGAGCGTGAACGCCGCTTGTTGGAGGAGGCTGCCGTCCGCTGCGTCCGGCCGGGCGTCCAGCCCGGCGTCCGGCCCGGCGTCGGCGTCCGGCCCGGTGGGCGGTTCGGGCGGGGTCTCGGCCTCCTCCGGCTCTGGTACGTCCGGTGCGGGAGGGCTGGGTAGGGGGTTGGGGGTGTTCCCCGGTTGTTGTTCTTGGGAGCGGCCGACGGCCCGACGGTCCGGCCCGCCGACGGCCGGTTCCGGCGCACTCGGCGGCTCGCCGTGCCGGGCGCGTTCGGCCTCCTCGTGGTTGAGCGGTACGTTGGCGATGAGCTGCTCGGTGCCCCAACGCCCGCCCCGGCCCTGCTGGCGCCACTCGTGGAGGTAGCCCTCGGCGAGCAGTTGCCGCTTGGCGGTCGTGAACGCGCTCTTCTTCAGCCCAACCTTTTCGGCTGACCTCTGCAACGGCTCGTTCACCCCCTCCGGCAGGGAGAGCACGTACAGCAGCAGCGCCTTGGCGTCGCAGTTCAGCCGTGGATGACGGATGACGTCGTTGGGTACCTGCAGGAAGAATCGCCTTGGGGCGATAGCATGCCTGAACATCCTGGTGCTCCTGTTAAGCACTTGCGGTGGAGGCCTCCGACCGGTGTTGACGCACTAGTCGGGGGCCGCTTCGCGTTGTTGTCCGCGAAGCAAGCTGACACGCCACACCGTACACGATCAATCACCAAGTGTGACGGGTCCGTCGCAGCTTCCACGCTGGGGGAAGGGCCGCAGGCGACCAGCCATGTGGGACCAGTCTGTTGCGCCGCCCGCGTAGTGAAGTGCTACTCGCCCACTACGACCCGGAACTGATCTCGATCTGCATGCAACCGCCACAGTTGCTCAGCCAGTGCGGTCGGATCGCCCAGAGTTTCCCCAGGGCCGATCCGGACCGGCACCACCAGGTGCGACACGTGCAAGTTCTCGGGAGCGAGCGCCTGGTGAAGCATGGTCAGGTAAGCGGCCTCACCGGCCATCGCGATGCTGGTTCCCGCGACCTTGCTCGCCGGTACCAGCGATGAACCGCCACTGGTAAACAGCAGGGAACCGGATCCGCGCTTGCGCATGCCGGGCAGCACTGTCTCCACGGCCGTCATGGGGCCATGAACGCTGAACTCGAACGCGGCTTGCACCTGCTCCCGTGTGGTCTCAAGCACTGGCTGCAAGTAGTCGGATCCAGGCAGCGGGCTGTACTCAAGCACGTCGATGCTGCCGAAGTGCTTCTCGGCGTCAAGCAATGCGCTGGAGAGGGCTTGGTGATCCCGGACGTCAGCAACGAAGCTGGCAACGTTCAAGCTGGCCTCGCTGAGAACGCTCGTCAGATTGTCCAGATGTTCCCGGTTTCGGGAGATCAGCGCAATACGATAGCCCTGGGCGCCGAATACTCGTGCGATGGCCGCACCCAGCTGCGGGCCGGCGCCCACGATGGCGAGAGTTGGCATGAGACTCCTCCGTAAGCGATGTGACCTGGCAGGATTCTATTTCCGATGACCAGCTGGTGTCCGGTAATCGCTCGCGGCTGCCGCTCCTTGAGTCAGCCGTCAGAGCTGGACCGTTGGCAGACACGTCGCCACGAAGTCGCGGGAGTCAACGGCGTACGCCAACTCCATGTACGACCGACACGCTTGACAGTGTCGACGCGGACCCGCGACGCTGGCTCTGATGGATGATGCCGTGAGTCACGAGGGATTGACAGAAGTCAGTGCAGGTCGAGCTCTGGAGTCTGCCTGCAGGCAGATAGGGGTGAATCCCGGTCAGGCGGAACTGCTACGGCTCGGTGAGAACGCCATTTACGCACTGCCGTCCGAAGATATTGTGGTTCGTGTAGCCCGCTCCGACACCAAAGATATCGAAGAAAAGGTGGCCAAGGAGCTGGCAGTCTCACGATGGCTCGCTTCTCAAGGATTTCCTGCCGTCCGGATTCGCGACGACATTCCGCAGCCGGTGCGGGCAGAAGGCCGGCTGGTTACCTTCTGGGAGTACGTTCCGCCCTCGCCTAAGGATCCCGACCTGACGGATCTCGCAAGCTTGCTGCGCGCCTTTCACGAATTGCCCGAGCCGGACTTCGCTGTCGCCGTCCTGGACCCCTTCCCCATTATGCGGCGCCGTCTCGCGCGCGCTGACGGCGTTGACCCGGGGCATGTCGAATTCCTCAGCGACGCATGTGACCGCACAGAGTCGGCCTTCCGCGCCATCGTGGAGGACAAGCAGGGGGGCTTGATCCACGGAGACGCCCACCGGGGCAATCTGCTAGCAGGTGACGGCCAAGTCCTCCTCATCGACTACGAAGCCGTTGCCGTCGGCCCCCGGGCCTGGGACCTTATACCCACCGCTACGGCCGTGGACAGGTTCGGACTGCCGCGCACCGAGTACGCGGAATTCTGCCGGATCTATGGGCGTGATGTCACCGACTGGGACGGATACGAGACGCTTCGCACCGTCCGGGAACTGGGTATGACCACCTGGCTGATGCAGAACGCGCAATCAGGAAAACCCGCTGTGGAGTTCGCGCTCCGCATGCAATCACTACGGGAGGAAGATCTTGGGCGGCGTTGGCATGCTCTCTGAGGGGAGCGGAGCGATCCCGTTCGACCCTTACACGTCCCGAGAGCACATCCGCCTAACGACCGTCTACTCCACCCCCTGGACCTACGACCCGGTCAATGTCGGGCAGATCTCGACCCGCCCGGGTGACATCTTCCATCTGGGTCGGCTGGCGAAGTACTACAGCAAATCCGACCAACAACTACCTCGCGTCATCAGGCATGAGACGCTCAACTGCTCCAGCGTGGCCTGCCAGCGCTGGAGCACCGGCGAACCGGTCTCCGCCGGGCTGTGGCACTTCGTCCTCCCTTCCGGGCAGGTAGTCGTCGCCCTGACCCTGGATGTGCCCGGCACGTTCATCGAAGCTATCCCGCTACTCGAAGATCTCTACTACGCCAGCATCGAGTGCGGAGGCGTCCCGCTGGAACAGCTCGCAGCGGACCGGATCGGCTGCACGAGCAACGGCAACGAAAACGCACCCGAGTTCCTTGCCGAACGCCATCAACTTGTCTTCCGCAGAGTTGACACACCCCAGGACGTTCCGGACGACGACACCATCCAACGTGTCATTTACCGCAGCGACCTGCCCTACCGAACCGAGCACAGTTCGATCCGCTACCCCATGGAACTCAACCGGCGCCCGACCACCGTCGGCGCGCTCGGCCCGTACGTAAGCCTCCTCTGCGGTAACCAGGACTACATCGAAAACTGCCTGTTGATCTCCGCCGTCCAAGCGGTGGGCTCCGCAGCCCGCCTCCGCCAGGTCCGTGAAGTCGCCTACGCCTACGTCCACAAATTCCGGCAGCGCACCGCCGGCCAAGGTGGGGCCCACGACCGGCGCACAGTGCTGGAGGACATCTCCGACGGACTGAGCCAACTGGAACTCGAACTCAGTTACAGCGTGGAGGTAGGCAGCGACATCGGCATGCTCGTACCAGCCTTACGCGTCGAAAGCTTCCATCAGGAACTCTTCGCAGCCATGGGACTCACCGAACGAGCAGCTACCATCGGCCAAATGCTCACCCGGCTCAGCAACGCCATCGGCGCGGAACTGACCTCGGTGCAAAGCATGGAACAACGCGCCGCGGACCGCCGCCGGGTCCGCACAGTCGTCGCCGTCACCTTCGTCACCACCATCAGTGGAACCCTCGGCCTTGTCTTCGGCTTCTTCGGCGTCAACGCCCGGCAAGTCGACCAACGCCGTTCCATGTTCGACAACCACTACGCCCCGATTTACACCCTGATCGTGGCCATCTTCCTGTGCGCCATGGCCATCTTCATGGGAATGCGTCTCCAGGAACGCTGGGAAGAACGCAGGGACCGCAGCCGAAGGCGCACCTGGGACGGCACACACCACCTCCTGGCTCGCGAGGCCGGCGCTGTGGTCCTGGACATCCCAGCGGCGCCCGTCACACCCCCAGATCTGCGACTTCCTGACGCCCGCTCCCCGGATGACAGCGCCGAGCCATCCCCCACCACGCTCGGATAGAGCACGCGGGTCGGCGGCTTCTGGCGTGCTCAGGTGTCGGTGTATGGCTGATGTCGGAGAGCAGCCACGTGTTCTACCCGCACGAGAGCCGCGGCCCGCTCTTCCGGGTCAAGAGGACGACGACCACGGCTCGAAGTACGTCAAGTTGCGTACCTCCGCAGGATGGGACGTGGCCAGGCCGAGGTTATGCCAGGTCGTCACCTGGGTTGAGTACGGCTGCCGAGACTCGGACGCTAGCTGCCAACGGATCCTCGTGTTCCCACACGCGGATGACGGTCCACCCCGCCTCGCGGAGGAGTCGATCTGTCTCAGCATCTCGAGCCCGGTTGCCTTCGATCTTGGTGTTCCAGAACTACCTTCGACGCGAGAGGTCAGCTGGCACGAGGTGCGCCCAGAGCTACCAATCGATCAAGCACGTTTTGCGGCGCCTGGACGACATTGCCCTTGAGGTGCTGTCCGCCTTCAGCGCCGACGCCTTGCTCCGCACGGGACCCGAGCTAACACCTGTGCGTGAGTTGGCGTGGGAAGCGGAAGCCATCGACGCGAGCTGGATCAAGGAGTCTGTCAGGTACCGCGACGCGGATGAAAACGTCCGAGACGATGATCTGCAGCGCTATGACGAGCTGAAGTTCGCCTTCGCTCTCGAAGGCTTGGAGGTCCCTTCTGCCCTCTGCAGGGTGGACAACCTGTTTCTGAACCCTGGAAGTGCAGGTCATCGTCCAGGAAGCGGAGCCGAGTGAAACGCGAGGCATTCGAGAAGGCGTCGCGGTAACGGATGCGCGATTGGAAGGGCTGATGCTGCTTAAGACAGAAGTCAAACGGTCACCGCTGTTTCCGTCTTGACCGTGGTCAAGACGGTCCAGGGCCCGTCACTTGTACAGGGCACAGTCTCTGCCTCTCGCCGCTGGCCTGGCCTGCCCTGGCAGAGGCCCGGAACTCTTCCCATTCAGCTTATGGCTTGCGGAACGGACGGCGAGGGAATCCGGTACGGGACCGACAGGCGTTCAGGTTTGGTGCTGAGCTAGGTGGCGTTGCAGGTCGATGTGCCGGAACTGGTACACCGCCCCGACCTGTCGCAGCACGCTGCGGTGTTCGTGTGCGTCCCGCAGGAATGCCATCAGATCCCGCGGGACTTTACGGCGCACCACCAGGTAAGTCCGCGCCATCACGAAGTATGCCCATGCCGTTTGCGACAGCCCGCCCGCGGTCCCGAACGCGATCCCGAACGCGATCCCGACCCCGAGCCCGTTCGTGACCCCGACCCCGACCCCGTACGAGTCCCCGAACGTGACCCCGACCCCGACCCCGACCCCGACCCCGAACGCGATCCCGACTGCGAGCCCGAACGCGATGAACGCACGGCGGTCCAAGGAGAACTGTGTGACTGGCCCGGTGATGGAGGTCAGGTCAGGCTCCTCTGTCTCAAGTCCGAGCGCAATCCCGAGAGCAATCCCGACCGCGGGCCCGACCGCGAGCCCGCCCGCGAGCCCGCCCCCAAGCCCGCCCGCGAGTTGGCCCGCGATCCCCAGCGCGATCCCGAGCGTGATCCCGCCCCCGAGCCCGACTGCGAGCCCGCTGGGCGACCAGCGAAGCCGGGTGCTCGGAGTGGCAGAGCCCACTCTGCGCCCGAGCGTGCGCCCGAACGCGATCGCGACCGCGAGTCCGCCCGCGAGTCCGCCCGCGAGTCCGACCGCGAGTCCGCCCCCGAACCCGCCCGCTACCCCGAACGCCAGGCCGCCCGCGATCCCAGCCGGGATCGCGGCTGTCAGGCGGCGGGTGCGTGCCGGGAGGGCTTGGGGGAGTTCCCACCAGGCGAGGTCCGGGCTGCCTCCGCGCTGGTTCTGCAGGAACTGGGCGAGGAAGACGAAAGTGCGGTGGGCTTGTTCGGCTGTCCAGCGGGGAGGGTAGGGGTTGTGGGGGGTGTAGGCGGCGGGGATGAAGGCCCGGAACAGGTAGGTGTCCACCGTGGTGCGGTCGGGGAAGGCCGTGGTGTCGCACAGTTCGTCAGGGTGCGGGGCTGCGGGCCCGGGTTCGGTGTTGGGGCGGGGGTTGTAGATGGTGCGGGCCAGGAACAGCCCCAGCGGGGTGCCCAGCGCCTGGCCGACGGGGGTGGCGGTGCCCAGGCTGGTGGCCACGGTGTCCCACCGGTCGGCGGCTGGGGCGTGCGGGCCGCCTGCATCCCGGCGCAGGTAGTCGGCCGCAGCTTCGGGGGTGAGTGGGAGGAGTTGGATGGCGGCGGCGCCGTTGAGGCGGACCGTGGTGTCCGAGCAGGTGAGGGCGGCCCGGTAGGGGGCGGCGCGGCTTGCCAGGACCAGGGGCTGTTTGGCGGGCAGGGCGCGGTTTAGGGCGTCGAGCGCGGTGGCGTGCCAGGCGGGCGGCAGTTCGTCGAGGCCGTCGAGCAGGGGCAGGATGCGGCCGGCGTCCAGCAGCGCCTGGGCCAGATCACCGGGTGCGCCAGCAGTGGTGGTAACCGGGGTGGGTGCGGGGGTGCGCAGGCCGGGGTGAGTGCGGCGCAGCTGTTCGGCCAGCCATGTCTTCAATGGCTGGCGGGGGTTCCAGGAGGCCAGGGAGAACAGCACGGGCACCGGGGAGCTGTCGGTGCGGCGTTCGATTAGGTCCTGCAGCAGCCGGATCAGCAGCACGCTCTTGCCCGCGCCGGGCTCGCCCAGGACTACCAGGCGCCGGGTGGGCACCCGGTCGGTGAACACCTCTCCGATCTGGGCGTCGGCTCCGGCCAGTCCGGCTGGGTGGTGGGGCCATAGGGCGGGGTCGCCGGGTGGCCCGCCGGGCCAGGCGCGGGCCAGGTCCGTCAGCAGCGGCCAGGACTCGGCCAGGTCGTCGTCGGTGGCCCGCCATGCGACCGGCAGCGGGTAGGGGTCGTTGACCCGGCGGACGGCCGCCTCATCATCCCACTGAGCCTTGACCGCCACCGCGAGCTGCCCGGCAGCGGTGTCCAGATCGATGGCGGTAGCCTCGGCACGGTCGGCACGGAACGCCGCCCAGGTGATGTAGGCCGGCGCCAGACTCAGTACCACCGCCACCGCAGTTTGGGCCGTTCCCAGATGGAAGTACCGGGACAGGGCCAACGCGACAATCGTTCCCAGCACGACCAGCAGCAGGTACCGCACTCCCACACGCCCAGGTCTCCCACGTCCCATGTCAGATCATCCTGCCGCACCTCACGCAGGCTAGGGAACCGTTCGGTAACAAAGCAGGGTGCGACGCCGCCCTGGTGCGGGCACACAGCCCGCACCAGTGACAGCCATCGTGGCCCGGATGCCTTCAGCAGGAGCAGCGCCCGGCTTGGCAGGTTCGGCACAAGAAGCAGGCACTTACCCGCTTACGGCAGCGCGAACGCCGGTGCTGCGGCCAGGCCGCCGGTGAGTAGGGCCCGTACGGCGGCGAGGCCGGACCTGCTGGGTGTTGGCGCCGCTGCGACTGGTGCTGCCGCGCATCGGCGGCAAGTTCCGTCGAGCTGTCCGCGCGGGAGGGGGTCGCGGCATGCGTCGCGCGCAACTCGCCCTCCGACTCCCCCCGGGAGAGCGGCGCCAGCTGGCACGCGATCGCCAGCACCATCGCGGCCGGACGGCGCTCCGGGTCCACCACCGGCGCAGGGGTCCGCAAGTTGCTGCGCCGGGTCGCCGCCTGCACCTCGTACCAGGGCGACCCCGGCAGATCCGACCGTCACATCAGCGACAACAGCGCCTCCTGCGCCTGGCCGGCCCTGCTGAACCACCGATGCGTCGCGAAGGTGCGGAGGTAGGCGCCGAGCAGCTGGTGGTCCGGCGTGAACTCGGGCCGGACCAGCTCCGGCGGATGCTCCAGCCGTGCGTCCCGCATGGTGGCGATCGCCCCAACGGAGACCAGGGCCCAGAAGCGGTCGTACTCCGCCACGGATCTGAACGCCCGCCGCGTAACCTCCGCCGCCGGGGCATCCGTCGGATCCAGCCCGTACAAGGTCTCCCACATCCGGCCGAGTATCGAGGCGCCGTCCCAGTAATTGCCGAGGAACTTGCTGCCGGTGAGGATCTCGTACACCCCGTAGAAGGCACCCGCTTGATGCCCCCGTGGAACTCCGTGTAATCCCTCGCCCACATCAATAACGCGATCGGGTCCGGCAGCGCCGTCCCCACCTCGTCCGGCCCGCTCGCCGACTGCGGATCAAGGTCCACGAGCCTCAGGATTCGCATCCGGGCCTGCGCCGACAGCGCGATCAGCTCCCGGGTGTCGGCGCCGAAGTGCCCCTTCCCTACACGAGCTGGCGCTCACGTATCGCGCCGACGAACGACGTCCACGCGGCACCGGCGAACTGCAGTCTGGGGCCGTCGGGGTCCGTGCTGTCGCGTACGGCAACGCCGGTCGACAGGAATGCGGTTTCGATGCACTCCGACGTCCCCGCGCCGCTGTACGAGGACTTGAACCAGGTGTTCTCATCTGCGTTGTTCATCGCATCTCCTCATATGCCTGCTCTATCCGCGCGATCGAGGCAGGAATGTCCAAAGCCTGGGCCCGCAAGTAGTCCCAGGCCCGTCGGTAGCAATCCAACTCTTCATCCTTCTCCATGAACAGTGCACCGGTGTGGATGTCCAAGTACACGACGTCGAGGGAGGGCTCCGCGCCGCCGAGGATCACAAAGCTGCCCATCGCGGCTGCATGCGCCCCGGTCGAGAAGGGCAGCACCTGCAATGTGATCTTGGGCGATTCGCTGCAGCGCATCAGATGCTCCAGTTGCGCACGCATCACCGCCGGCCCACCCACGGCTCGTCGAACGACTGACTCGTCCAGTACGGCCCACAAATGCGGCGCAGTGGCCCGCTCCAGGATTTCCTGTCTCTTCATGCGGATGCCCACGAGTCGGTCGATCTCCTCTGCGGACAAGCGCATCTCGGAGGCGAGGTTCACCGCTTCCGCGTAGTCACGCGTCTGCAACAGGCCGGGCACGTATAGCGTGGTGAAGTGGTCTTCCCGGACCGCTTCGTCCTCCAGTGTGAGCATGAGGTTCATCGTTTCGGGGATGGTCCCGGCGATCGAACTCCACCAACCCTGCACGTTCGCGTCCTTCGCGAGGTTGACGACCGCCGCACGTTCCGCCTCGCTGGCCTCGTACTCACGGCACAGCGCATCCACGATGGGCCACTTGACCGGCCCTTCCTTCGTCTCGTACCGGCTGACGGTGGCCTTCGACACGCCGACGAGGCTTCCGGCCTCCTCAAGGGTCATGCCCTTGCGTTCCCGGAGCTTACGCATCGTCGCGCCCAACTGGCGGCGACGAGTTGTGGGCCTGGGTGACATGGTGCAGCGCCTCCGTTCCGCGCCTGCTGCGGATGTTCATTGCCCATGCCCAGCGGTGCGCAGAAACGAGGCTACGGGGCACAGCGGCTGATCAGCCACCAGATCTATCGAGTGGGACTTGCGTGAGAAGTTACATGGAGGAACTTCTCGCTGTCATACTCGCATGCAGAGCGCTACTGGACGTACGCATGCTGTGATGCTGCCGTCACGAAAGGGGCTGACTGCCCATGCACAAGAACCGAGACAACGCCCTCCGTAGACACTGCGTCCTCCCCTTCGGGGCCGAGCCAGGAGCCGTCCCTGCCTTGCGCCGCGCTGTGGGCCGCCAACTCGCCGCCTGGGACGCATCCGCTGTCACCGACGTCGCCCAGCTGGCCGTCACAGAGCTCGCGGCAAACGTCATCAAGCACGTCGGTGAGGGGACGGCGGCCACTCTCGTCATGGAGGACGAGGCCGGGTGCCTGCGCATCGAAATGCACGACACCAGCCCGGTGTTGCCGACATGCCGCCAGGCCACCCCCGACCAGGAAGCCGGTCGAGGGATCGCCTTGGTGACGGCTATCACTGACGGGTGGTTCTGCGTCTCCACGGCCGCCGGCAAGGCGGTGTGCTGCGAAGTCTCCTATTCGGCACGGAAGCCGGACAACGCACACAACCGAGAGCGCATCAGCCGCGCTATGGCGTTCGTCGAGGCCTACGCCCTCTACTGGCGCAGCCCCGAGACTCACCCCCTCCGCAGTGCACCCGCCGTGGCCGAAGTGGCCACGGATCTGATCACAGACCTGATCTGCTGGCTCGCCGACAAGGGTTACGACCCCGACGACATCCTCGACCGAGCCCAGACGCACTTCGAAGCCGAACAACTCACGGAGGCCTGATGCTGGAAATCTCGGACGCCAACGTCGTCGGGATCATCGCGGAGTTCAGTCCGTCGTCCACCGACCCGTTGCATGCTCTCGACCTGGAATTCGTCCTGCGGGCTGCTCACAAGGTTGGTCTCCTGGGCGGTATTGAGGTCTACCCATTCTTCGGCCCGTCTGTCGGTGACGACTGGACGCTGCTAACGGTCCGGATCTCCTCCGGGATCACCGTCATGTCCGGTCCGATTCCCTGGGGGGAACTGTCCTCAGCCAAGGGTCTTGAGCGTCCGGCTGAGGTCAGGTACATCCTGAGCCGGCTGGACGAGATCGCTCAGGGACTGAGCTCTAGGTTCAACGCCGAAGCGACGCTTCGGGCTGCGCCCGAACTCAAGCGGGTCCGGTATCTGGTGCGGAAGGCCGAAGCCATCAACAAGGCTTGGGCAGAGGCCTCCGCCAAGCACCGGGACGCGGCCGGCGTCGTTGCCGAGAAGGATCAGCGCCGGTATGACGAGTTGAGGATCGGCGCGGCCCTTGACGCATGGAAGGTCTCTTCTGCGTTGGCGGAGGTCAAGGGGCTTTAAGTTGAAGCCGGTTTGCACCTCGAGGTGGATGAAGAACCGTTCGACCGTGGGGCGTTGGCTTCCCTGCCGGCTCATGCGGGGGAGCGTCTTCATCAGGAGTGCGCCTCCGTGCGTCTCCGTGCGGCAGCGCGAAAGATCGGGCGCGTTTCCGCCGTTGCTGACGGTGGAAACGCGCCCGATCCTTCGCACTGCGCGTTCACGGCGTCCGGGCGCGAAGCCTCCGCGCTCTTGCCTGCTGCGGGGCAGCAGGCGGCGACTCACCGCGGCGCGCGCTCGGTGACAGGCCGCAGTACCTCAACTTTCGCGGGCACGGCCAGCCAGCACCTGGGCTGACATGCAATGGGTGTGATGTCGAGCGGTCAGCGCTGCCGCCGAGGACGGCCGCGATCAGGCGGGCATGCAAGATCGAAGACCAGGGCAGCGGATACCTGGCTCTTACTCCTTACCCTCGTCCTCGGCGTCCTCCTCCTCAGCGCCCGGCTCTTCCGCGCTCCAGGAGAGCCAGAACTTCACCTCCTCGCCCTTGCCGATCCGCACGTGCCCCCGACGTCCCCGCCGCCGCTTCGGCCGAGCGTCAGGGGGGCGCCGGACCCGGATCCAGGGGCTGAACAAAGCGCCGAAGACCGGAACAATGAAGGCCGTGGCGACCAAGGCGGCCTTGGTGCCTCCGCCGCCGAACCGCAACGACACCGCCAGGAAAGCGACGCTACAGACGGCGATCACGTAGGCAGCGAGGTCGTGGCCGGGGCTATGCGAGGACTCCTGCTTGGAAGGGGGCGCTTCCTCCGGCCAGAGCCGTCCCCCGACGAGTTGGTATCGATGATGACTCCTTGGTGAGGCGCAGTGTCGCGACGGGCAGTGAACGGTGATGCTGAACTCAGGAGGGCCTACGAACGAAGCGGCGGCGAGGCGGCGCGGAGCAGTACGTCCGCATCCGCATGCCGCCGCTCCCGGTTGAGCGTCTGTGCGATGTTGAGCACGGCCCTGAGGTCGCGCTGACCGGCACTGGTAAGAACGGTTTCGGCGGCGGCGTCCAGACCTGCCGCCCGGAACGCCCGAACGGCCACCGGGACGTCATGCACGGGCAGGGACCGGCCCGTGTTCTGGAGGATGACCAAGGCGTCCAGGACACGCCCTCCAGCGAGGTGGGCGGTGACTTCCTCAAGCCCCGTCCATGTCGGCCCCGGCGGCGGAGTGTCTTGCCGGTCCCCCTTCGGCGGGGGGACCGGCAAGACCGGCGGCCCCGCTGGAGGTTCCTGCGTACGCCGATTGCTCTCGGTCGCACGAGCGAGGGCGGCCTTTCGGTGCGTCTTGCCGACACTGGGGCGGGCCGGCTTGCGGTCGGATGCGGCGACGTCCGCCGCATCGGCCAGGAGAGCGGAAGAGTCGGCATTGCGGCACGCGGAACACAGCGGCTGCAGGGCGCACGTGCGCAGATCGAGCAGGTCGGACATTGAGACGGGTACCTGTTGTCCAGTCTCTGTGGCCTTGGACTCGGCGACCTTGCACAGGTCCTTGATGAACACCTCCGCCGGGATGCTGGCGGCACGGAAGTACCGCGACAGTGTCGGCGCGCTGGAGTAGACCAGCCCCTTGAGGTCGCGGTACGACAAGCCGATGAATCTACGCAATTCCCCTAGTTTCTGGGCAAGCTCCCGCTGTGCGGGGGTGCTCTCCGAGGGGAAGCGTCCGCTGATGTGCCCTTTAGGTGGCAACATCCCTCCGTTCTAGCGTGACTGACGGCAAGTCTGGTTCGCAGGGCGACAGCTTAGTGGCTAAGTCTGATCAGTGTTGCGAGAGTTGGCGAAGAGGTGCATGTTTCACATCAGATGGAACACGCGAAAGATCTGGCGAAACCTGTCGCGATGAGGCTGAATGGTGGGGCGGTGAAGCCGCTGGTCCCGAGTCGGTTGACGACGGGCACGGTGTGTTGACCTGGTTGTTTTCCGTCCCGAATATCCGGCCGAAAGGTGCAAAACGATGGAAATGCCGTCCTGGGAGGACCCGAAGCTCGGCACCATGAAGCGGGCTGCCCTATGGCTGGTATCGGTCGTAGGCGAAGGTAATACGTTCAAAAAAGCGCAGCTTCGAGAGGCATTTCCGGACACTTCGCAAATTGACCGACGTATGCGTGATCTCCGGGACTTTGGGTGGCAGATCGATACCAACCGGGAGGATGTGACGCTCGGCGCCAACGAGCAGCGCTTCGTCCAGCAGGGGGAACCGGTCTGGGAGCCTGGTAAGGCGACCAAGGCCGGCTCGACGATCAACGCCACCAAGCGCCGGGAGATCATGGCGCGGGACGGTCACTTCTGCCGATCCTGCGGCATCGCACCTGGAGAGCTCTTTGCCGGCACCTACGAGGCCGCTCAGCTCGACATCGCGCGCCGCGAAGTACGCCTCCCTGGCGGGGAAACCGCAGAGGAGCTTGTCACCGAGTGCAACCGGTGCCGGGTAGGAGGCCGTGGGCTGACCGCCGACGTCAGCGCGGTGGTGTCGGCCGTCGCCCACCTGGGAGCCATGGAACGTAAGGTCTTGGCCGACTGGGTCGCTGCGGACCAGCGTCATTTCAGCGGGGTAGAGAGGCTCTGGGCCGACTACCGGACTCTCCCCGAGGAGTCCCGGGCTAGGGTCCGTGAGGCGCTGGAATCGGCGGATACTGCCTGACGTTGCTGGACCGACGGGGATTCGGAGGAGAGAGAACGATGAGCAGGGACTTTGGCAGGCCGCCGCTGGCGGAGGACAACCGGGCACTCGTTGAGCAGCGCCTGAAAGAAGTTGCTGGGTCGGCCGGCGTGCGCGAGACACTGACCATTGAGTGGCGAGGACAGCCAAAGCATGTCGAGGTGATCGACATGCCGGTGGACGTCCTTTACTACAACCCGGGCACGCACCGCATCCGTGCTCAGCGCAGTCACGACCCGGCACAGGACGGGCTTCTTGACGAGAATCCTTGGAGCCCTGAGAGCCAGGACTACCTGCACCACCTGCTGAAAGCACTGCCGGCTGATCCGTCGAAGCAAGATCCTGCCTTCGACGAGCTTCTTGTCAGTCTCAGGGAGTTCAAGCAGAGTGACCCGGGGCTGATCACACGTGACGGCATCCTCGTCAACGGCAACACCAGGCGGGCTGCGCTCAAGGAACTAGGGACAGCGAACGTCCGGGTAGCGGTACTGCCGGAATCCTGCACCTGGGACGACATCAGCACGGTCGAGTTGTCGTTGCAGCTCAGGAAGGACCACCGGAGGGATTACTCCTACATCAACCGGCTGCTGGCGATTGAGGAGCAGCAGGCCACCGGCAAGCTCCTGGCTGACATCGCTCGCGACTTCCGGACGAGGCCCGCGACTTGCGAGCAAGACCTGTGGATCCTGACTTGCCTGCGAGACCTCGTCGAGAGGAGCAGGGACGGGGAGGTGCAGCTCCGGCTCATGGACTTCGAGCAGCACCAGGAGAAACTCAAAGAGCTTCACCGTGCCTATACGAAGGAGTCACTCGTCAGCAAGGAGAACGCTGACGTACTGAAGGAGAGCCGCCTGGCGGCTATCGTCCTCGACTTCTCCAAAACGGACGTGCGGAACATCGATGAGACGTTCAAATCCCGCTACCTTGACCAACGGCTACCGGAGGCGCTCAAACCGAAGTCGGTGGCAGCCGCCTCCGTGGTGATCCCGGGCCTTAACCGTTCTATCAAGGCGGCAGATCCGAAGGTGGCAGCGGCCAAGGCGCTCACCGACTCCATTCTCCGAGCGAAGGCGCTTGAGAATGCAGGGGAGACCGCGTCGGCCGAGCGGGTCGCTGAGGCATCCCGCACCTTCGCGGCGGCCCGTGACGCGTTTGATGGTGCGCTGGACCCGGCCGGCCGGGACGCGCGTCTGCGGAAGCGCAAGCAGGCAGCGCCCGACCGTCTCAACGACGCGTGCCAGGACATCGACCAGTCCGTCACTGATCTGGTGCTTGCCCGAGGGTCACGGAGCCTGGACGACGAGGCCTTCGACGAGGCTGTTCTGAAGCTCCGAGAAAGCCTCCGCAAGCTGGCTATCGAGTCCCGCCGCAGCATCAAGGTCCCCGGCGACGGGGTGTCATGGCTGCTTGACGCTGTCCTCTCGGAGGATGAGCAGTGACAAATGCCGGAGAGCCGTCTCTGCGGATCGGCTTCGATGTCACCCGCACTAGGGCGGTCCTGCGCACGGTCCCGGAGTACCAGAGCGACCTGGCCCAATTGGTCGCCCGATTCCCGGCGACGGCCCAGCGCGCGTTGTTGTCCGCGGAAATCGCCCTTGATGACTTCCTGGTCGGCCTTGATGCCCTCGGCAGCTGGCCATCCCCGGACGTTGAGTGGGAGGACGCGCTCGCACAACTCGTCGGCAGCGTTCTTGACGATGCTGACACGGCCGAACAGCGCATCCACGACGGCGGGGCCGGCACGGCCAGCGTCGGTGCCGGCAAGGTCGGAGCACTACTGGGCACTGGATGGTGCGCTGACCTCACCGCCTTTCAGCGCCGCGACATCGCACACTTGCTGGCCTTGCAGCACGGCGCGAATTTCAGTGTCCCGGGAGCCGGTAAGACTCGCGTAGGGCTCGCTGTCTTCTCGGCGATGCGCGAGCGGGGCGAAGCCCAGCGGCTTCTGATTGTGAGTCCGAAGTCCGCTTACGAATCCTGGCTGTTCGAAAGTGGGGTCTGCTTCAAGGAGCCGCTCCTAGCTCAGGTCATGGACGGGAGCCCCGCCCCTGGCGCAGAGGTGATGATCGTGAACTACGAGCGGCTCGACAGGTCCCTGGCAGCTCTTGCCTCGTGGCTGCGGGCCGCACCATCAATGATCATCCTGGACGAAGCTCACCGCATGAAACTCGGCCCCCGGGGGATCTACGGCAGCGCCTGCATGGCTCTCGGCCCTCTCAGCCGACGCCGCCTGATCCTTACGGGCACCCCGGCGCCCAATGGCGCGCGCGACCTTGAGAACCTGTTGTCCTTCGTCTGGCCCGGCCGCGGACGCCGGGTAGTCACGAGCGCCGTGGCCGGCGGCGACCTTGCCCATGCCAGCTCGGTACTCAGGCCCTTGTTTACCCGGACCACAAAGCATGAGCTCGGGCTCCCGCCCTTTGAGCCGAAAATCCGGTATGTGGAGATGCCGCCGCTGCACCGCGAGGTGTACGACGCGCTCGTCGGCCGCTTTTCTGCGCGTGCGGAGGCTTCCCGGGACAACTTTGACGCACTTGGCAAAGCTCTTCTGCGTCTGCTTATGGCCGCCACCAGTCCCGCGCTGCTGCTGGAAGGAACTTCCCGGTACGAGCCGTTGGCGTATCAAGTGCCGCCGTTGGATGTACCGCAGGGAGACTCGCTGTACTCATTGATGCGTGATCTTCCGAGATACGAGATGTCTCCGAAATATACGGAAGCGCTGAGCATCGTTGCAGAGAACGCCGCCCAGGGGCGCAAGACTCTGGTCTGGACGACCTTCATCCGCAGCTTGACCACGATGGAGCAGATGTTCGCGGAGTACGGGCCCGCCGTCGTCCACGGTGGCACGCCGGACCGCGAGGAGCAGATACGCCGTTTCAGGGAAGACCCCGACTGCATGGTTCTACTGTCCAACCCCGCGACTCTCGGGGAGGGGATCAGCCTGCATCAAGTCTGCCATGACGCCGTCTATGTGGACCGTGACTTCATGGCCGGCCGTTTCTTGCAGAGCTTGGACCGGATCCATCGCCTTGGCCTTGCTCCCGGCACTGAGACGCGGGTAACGGTACTCGCCGCTGAAGGCACGGTTGACGAAGTAGTCGCACTGCGGCTTGAGGAGAAGTTGGAATTCATGGGCCGAATCCTCGACGACCCGGCCGTGCAGCAGCTGGCAGACCTGCAAGAGGAGCCCTCCGTCGCCGGCGGTATGGACATGGCTGACGTCCGGGCCCTCCTCGGTCACATCGATGTCGTCGCTTCCCGGTAACGGCACGCTCCGCGCGGCGTTGCGCTGGCTCGTGCAGCTTCGCACGGCCGATGTCGCGCGGGCACGGGCGCTGTTTATCCATCTTCCAAGGTTCGCTGACCTGACGCCGTTCCAGTACGCCGAGGGCCTTATGTGGTTGCGTCGGCAAGGTCTCGTGACCGAGTTCGGCCGGCTGGTGCCGGGAGAGCACTTAGAAGCTATGCAGGGTCTGGCAAGCGAGGCAGATCCTCAGGTAGCGGAGGCTGTTAGCGCTCTCTCCGGGAAAGTCTCGGTATCTCACCGGCAGCAGATCGGTGCGGCAGGCGAAGAAGGACTGGTGGCTCTTCTACGGGGGGCTACCCGGGCACAGGTTTGTCATGTAGCTGCGGTTACAGACAGTTACGGTTATGATATTCAGGCCCGATTGCCCGAAGGTGAAACTGCACATATCGAAGTCAAAGCTACCACCAACCCCCATAGCCTGATAGTTCATCTCACACGGCATGAATTTGAAACCATGCGCCGTGATCCTTACTGGGTCATGGCGGCAGTCTTGGTGGGTCCTGGAGCGGTGGTATCGGCCGTTGCGACTGTCAGCCGACGGTGGCTGGCGTCATCTGTGCCACAGGACCGGGACTCGTCGGGGCGCTGGGAGTCGGTAAGACTCTGTGTCCCAAGAGAGGCGTTGTCTGTAGGAATTGCGCAGCTGGGCCTGCGTGCCGACGGTGCTTGGGGGCTGAAGCTTGTAACTCCGGAGGTGGCCGGGGTGGCGGGCAGTAACGGGTCTCCCTTTGTGAGCTCATCACAGTTGGGGTGAGCCAGTCTTAACGTAACCGCAACATCATGCGATGGCGTCAACGTGAGAGAAGCGGGCATGCCCCTTTGGGGTGATGCCCGCCTGCGGTGCACAGAGGCTCAACTTGGAGCCTCGACTGCAAGTTGACCCTGCCTATCGGATGAGTGAGGTGCGGATGATACTCTCACTGCTGTTTGTTGTCACCGGAGTCCGTGGACTATGCGAGTTCGCCACGAGTTCGTCAAGCCCCTATGACAGGCTGTGCACGGACAGTCTCTGGTCTCACGCTCTGTGACACCGGCATGCCCGGAGCCAGCGTCATTGGGAGGTAGTTTATATGGATTCCAGCGATGGCACGCTGACCTCATTCGAAATCTGCGCCGGCATGGGCGGCCAGGCTCTGGGGCTCGAACAGGCAGGTTTCGGGCATGAATTCCTTGTCGAATGGGAAAAGATTGCCTGCGAAACGCTGAAGGCAAATCGTCCAGACTGGAAAGTCCATCACGGCGATCTACGCGAATACGTAGAATCCGGTGAAGCCAAGCGGCGGTTCCGAGGGGAGATAGATCTCCTAGCCGGTGGTGTCCCGTGTCCGCCATTCTCGTATGCGGGACACCAGCTTGGCAAGGATGATGAGCGGGACTTGTTCCCGACCATGGTCGAGTTGGCGGAGCAGATCCGGCCTAAAGCGATCATGATTGAAAATGTGCGTGGGCTCGCGCTGGAAAAGTTTTCCGAATATCGCAGGCAGATCCTCGGCCTGCTGCAAGAGATCAAGACGGATGACGGTAAACATCCGCTGTACCAGCTGTGTGGATGGAGGATCCTTCATGCGGAGGACTATGAAGTCCCACAGCAGCGGCCGAGATCCATTCTCGTCATGATGCAGCAGCCCTACGCTGAGCACTTTTATTGGCCCAAGGCTACCGGCCATTCCAAACAGAATCTGGCTGAGCTTCTCGAGTCGACAATGAGGGAACGCGGCCTAAAGGGTAAGAAATTCACCAAGTGGTACGGCAAGGCGTCCGTGGCATACGCTGCGCCTACCCTAGTCGGCGGCTCGAAGAAGCATGGTGGGGCGGATCTCGGGCCCACCCGGGCCAAGCGCGCTTGGGGGGCGCTGGGTATTAACGGGATGGGGGTGGCAGATCATCCGACCAGGAGGCCTGATCGGGAGATCAATCACGACCTGGGCCCAATGCTTACTGTCCGTCAGGCGGCAATGATCCAGGGATTCCCGGATGACTGGGAAATCAAGGGGCGAAAGACGGAGGCATATCGTCAGGTGGGCAACGCCTTCCCGCCCCCGGTTGCTCGCGCTGTAGGTGAGCGGATCAAACATGCCTTGGAACGCGGTGACTTGGCCAAGAACGGCGTTAGTGTTCCATTGCCTGAGATTGTCCAGCAAGAATCGATAGAGGGAGTAATAATGCGCCGAGTGAAAGAGCTGTCTCCCGTAGGGCTCTTCTGACAACGCGCCGCAATTTATTGACGGCCCACGTCGGCAGGTGTCGAAATGCCTGGGGGCGTGGGTCGTTTCTTGCGCAGACGGCGGACTGTCTCTTCAATTACGGCCGCACATTCATGTGCGGACTCATGCTCCCAAAATCGGAGAACTGTCCAGCCTTCCGCTTGCAACCGCTCATCGGTATCCCGGTCCCGGGTGACATTGCGGACGACTTTTGCTGACCAGTAACCAGGATTCGTCTTCGGGGAGACATAGTGCTCCGGGCACCCGTGCCAGTAGCAGCCATCGATGAATACAGCGACCTTCGCCGGGCGGAAGACCATGTCGGCCGTCCGGCGAAGCTTGGGCAGTGGTCGCGCGGCAACGCGGTAGCGGAGTCCTTGGGCATGGACGAGCTGGCGGATCAGGCGCTCCGGTTTGGTGTCCCGGCTGCGGATGGCCTGCATGTTCCGCCGGTTGGCCGCTGAAGAGGCCCATGAGCCTTCGGGCGGTACCCATGGGGTTGGATCGGACACCTACCTCAACCTTCTTTGGGGCGTCGTGAAGCCAGCTTGAGGAGCCAGTATCACCCTTCCACTCCGAGGCGGCCCCGATCCAGGGCTTCCCTGGCTGGTGCCGGTGGATCGGTACCGGGCCGGAGATCGCTCGACAGATTGGCACGCCATGCTGTGACTGTGGGCTCAGCGGCGTGTGCTGGCTGGAGGTGTCGACGTCGGGTGAATTCAGCCGCCGCCGACACCCTTCGCCGTCGCTTGCTCCGCCGGGTCCGTCAGCTCACGGGCGTCTCGGCGGCCGGGAAGATGACGATGCTCTGGATCTTGGTCTGTGTTCGCCGCACGTGGCGGTCGGCCGCTTCATTGCTTATATCCGTTTTCTGAATTTGGGAGATCCTCAACCTCGGACGCTCTGCGGATGAGTTCGCTAGTGTCTCGTGATCCTGCAGTCGTTACTTTGATCGATGGGGCTCGTTGGTTCTGGCATGGAGCTCTCTGTGGAACAGACCGCTGAGTTGCGGGAGTTGGTGAACAGTCGCGACGT
>NZ_SUMC01000088.1 GCF_005047355.1 Actinacidiphila oryziradicis | reverse complement strand
CCGCGAATCGGCCCTGCCGTGGCTGCTCGGCATCGCCGACCGCCTGCTGTCGAACACCAGGCGGCGGCTGCGGCGGGCCGAGGCGCTGCTACACCGGCTCGTCTCGCATGACGAGCCAGTGGGCGACCACGCGGACCGCGTCGCCGGCCTGGTCGACGACGCGCGTCGGATGTCGCAGATCCACCGGGCGCTGGCCCGGCTCCCGCGCCACGAACGCGAGGTCGTCGAGCTGTGCATGTGGTCGGGCCTGGATCAGCAGGCGGCCGCGGCGGCGCTGGGGGTGGCGGTCGGAACCGTGAAGTCCAGACTGCACCGGGCACGGCGCAGGCTGGGGGCCGACCTCGCCGGCGGACCCACGGTTGCGACGTCGTCCAGTTCGAAGAATCCCGTCACCGCGGAGGAGGTCGCACGATGAATGAAACGCAGGGTATCCCCGCGCCTCCCCCCGATCGTGATCTGCCGAACCACCGGCGGATCCGAGAGGACCTACTGATGAAGATCGATCCAGCGGACCAGCATACTTCGCTGTCGCGCAGGTGGGGACTGCCGCTGGGCGTCGCCGCCGGTGTCGCGGCGGTGAGCGTCGCGGCCGTGGCCGTCTTCGGCGGGGAGGGGGCCGCCAAGCCTGTCCTGGCCGCCAGCGGCGGAAACCCGACGAGCGCTGCCACGTCACCGAGTCCGAGCCCGACGCGGGTCTCCCCGTCGGCCGGGGCCGGCTCGGCGCCGTCCTCGGCCCGCGTGACCTCCCCCCCCGCCGCGTTCACAGTCACCAGCGCGACCACGACCCCGATCGACGCCGGGGCCGTCGCCAAGATCCTGGCCTCCTGCCTGGGATCGGACGCCTCGAAATACCACGCGGTGATCGCCGTCCGCACCCCTGTCGCCTCGCAGGACTGGGACGGCGCGGTCATCGCCGTCGACTCCGCCGACCAGTACGTGCAATGCGAGACCAAGGGCGACCGGGGCACCAGCCAGGCCGTCCCGCCGACGTTCATCAACAACCGCCTGTGGGGCACCGGTCACATCGTCGAGTACTTCGACTCCATCGGCGAGCCGGCCGGCCAAGGGCGGTATCTCTCGCTCGGTGCCGGGCACTACACATCGGACGTCGCCAAGATCACCATCAGCTACGGCGACAACCCGAAGCAGTATCCGGCGGTCATGGCGGGCGGCGCATTCTTCTACACGGCGGCCTTCTCCACCGGCACGTCTGCCACCAACCACTTCTCTGCGACGTCGGACCCGTACGTCCATGCCTACAACGCAGTCGGCAAGGAGATCTACAACCAGAAGAAGGACGCGCAGTTCACCGGCAACCACAAGTAAGCCGGCCTAACAACCTTTGGCCATCTACGAAGCTCTATCACCATCGACCTGGCATCGGGGTACATCAGTGGATGGACCTGCGGCTGAGCCGACCCGAGCTGTCAGAGGACGGGAAGCTCCCCAGCCTTGACCGCGGTCACGAACGCACCCCAATCAATTGATAACGGCCGTCTGACATTATGACGATCCGATAACTGAGGAAGACCTGTGGAGGGTTCACGTGCGCGACGGAACGCCAGGGCTTGGCCAATACGCCGCTGCCTCTGATCCCGGCGACCCTGGGGAGGGCCACGACCCTCACTCCGGCTCGGACAGCACATACACCTCGGAGCGGGGGGCGATACCGGGGCAGCGCCGCCGCCGTACGGACGAGTCCGGCGGGTCGGAGACGGTGCTGCCGTCCCACCGGCAGGGCGGTATGAGCGGGCAGGCCGCTACCGGCAACGGTCACCGCGGCGGCGGCCGGCGCAAGGCCCGGAGCCGTAAGAGCAAGATCCTCCGCTGGGTGGCGATCGTCACGTCGGTCGGGGTCTTGGGGGCCTCCGGTGCCGCGTACGGCTACTACCAGTACCTGTCCAGCAAGATCCGCAAGGGTGAACGCAGCAGCGGCGCGACGAATGTGGCGAAGACGAAGGCCAATGCGGCCGGCAAGACCGCGATGAACATCTTGATCCTGGGGTCGGACACACGCAACGGCTCCGGCGACGCAGCGCTCGGCGGAGCGGCGGACAGCGCCGGAGCCCGCGCCGACGTGATCATGATCGCTCACCTGTCGGCGGACCGCACCAACATGTCAGTGGTCAGCATCCCGCGCGATACCCGGGTCGACATACCCGCCTGCACCGATCCCAAGACACACCAGCAGTACGCGGCCAAAAACGACATCATCAATGCCTCGCTCGGGCGGGGCGGCCCAGGCTGCACGCTCGCCACCGTACAAAACCTCACCGGCGTCTACATCGACCACTGGCTGATGATCGACTTCGCCGGTGTGGTGAAAATGGCAGACGTCCTCGGTGGCGTCGCGGTCTGCGTCCAGCACAGTGTCTGGGACCGGCCCACCGCCTATATCAAACACGGCGGCTCGGGCTTGAAGCTCACCACGGGCACGCACATCATCCAGGGGAAGCAGGCGCTCCAGTGGTTGCGCACCCGCGATGCTTTCGGCAGCGACACAGGGCGAGCCCAGGCCCAGCACATGTACATGAATTCTCTGATCCGCACGCTGCGGAGCAAGAACTACTTCAGCAATCCGACGGAGCTCAACAGCATCGCGACCGCGGCGATGTCGGCCTTCGAGGTTTCCTCGGAGATCGGTTCACCGACGAAGCTGTACGACCTGGGAATGCAGCTCAAAACCATTCCGCCGGACCGGATCACGACGCTCACCATGCCTCACATCGCCGACCCGAAGGCCCCGGACGCCCACTACCTTCCGGACCCCACGGCCGCGCCCACGGTGTGGACGCTGCTGCGCAACGACGTGGCGATGGATCCCAACGTCAAGGCGAAGCCCACCACTTCACCGTCGGCGAAACCGGCTACGACTGCCCCGCAGGGGCCGTCGGCCGCGGCACCGAGCTCCATCACGGTCACGGTTGTCAACGGTACGGCGGGCACCGACACCGGCGTCGCGACCACGGGCCGCGCCCATGCTGTAGCGCAGACGCTGCAGACAGCCGGTTTCACCCAGGCCGCTGAAAGCCGGGAGGCCAAGCCCAGCCCCGGCACCACCCTCGTCTATCCGACCAGCAGCGGGGAACAGGGCAAGTCCAACGCACTCGCGGTGGCCAAGGCGCTGAAGATCCCTGCTGCCACGGTCAAGGCGTCCGCGGATACGCGGGCGATCACGCTGACCGTCGGGGCCGACTGGAAGACCGGCACGGACTTCAGCGCGACGCTGCCCAAGGCCGGTGCGGTCCCGGCCTCCGCGCAGGCAAGCAACGGCGCGGAAAAGGGCTGCATGCCCGTCGAGCCCATCTACCGCTGGGCAGGCTGAAGGCAGCGGGGCTGCGATGAACAGGGGGTGGTCTGTCCCTCGGCCGGTCTCTTCAAGGGGGCTGCCGAGGGAACGATCGGACCGTGCCTGACCGCACGCACACCCGGCAGGCTCCCGGCCGCTGCGGCATGGGCGGACACAAGGAAGGAACGGCGGGGCACCACCGCGCTGATCACGGGCGGAGGCAACGGCCTGGACGCCAGCTCTCGGTCGTCGCGGCGAGCCGCAGTCACTACGTTCCGGCGACTGGCTGAGTCGCGTGTCAGCCCCGCGGAACTGACGCTGCGGCTAGGCTGGAGGTTTCCTGCGGAGCCGTGCGGCTGGCAGCAACGATTGCCCAGGCGCGCCTCTGTGGGATGCTGACAACACTCCTAAGCCGCCCCTTACCCGCCTCCGGTGGCCGGACGCCTTTGGACGACGCAATACGAGGCAGCACAGGTCAACCAGCCGCATGTGCTCTGATCAGGCAGGACGTCATTCGGCAGCACGGCACGGCACCACGCAACATGATCGCTCACGGTCTCGTAATGCGTAGGTCTCGGGTTCGAATCCCGAAGGCGGCTCCATAGAGAACTCCAGGTCAGGCCTCTGACCTGGAGTTTTTTCTTTTTATTGACCATGGGAAGTGTGCGTGCGAGGGCTTTTCGACCTACGCACTCCGATGCGTAGGTCGATAGTTCACTCTATGGAGTTGCTTGTGGCGCCGTTGGGCGTAAATGCCCCTTGAGCTGGACTTTCTTCATGGCGGCGCGGCTGTCGAGGTGCGGCGGGCGGGCTTTCGGCTGGCCAGGGGAGCGCGAGGGGAGCGCATTGGTATTGACGCGCCATCAGTTATCGGTCTGGTGGTGCCCGGTAGCGGGTGGTTCTGGCTGTGCCGGCTGCCGTCTGCGTGGCGCGAACCAGCCCGGTACGTGCCAGTACAACGAGTCTGGTCGGGGAGTATTTGCGTTCGCCGTGCGTACTCGACTCAGTTGTCGACCTCAGCCAAGAGCCGTGATCTCTGGCCGTCGGTCATGCCGTCTCTCCACATGCCGCACGGGCGCAAGATGAGACGTTCCCCGCCGGCCTCCCCTCGTCCTGATGAGTCGAGGGCCCAAGTGCAGTGCTGGTTGATCCGCATGTGGGCGGTGCAGGCGACCGCCAGGACGTAGCGCACTACCCAGTCCGCGGTGGGATGCGCGGTGGCGCCCAGGATGCGGATGCGTCGCGTGGCGTGCTCGATGGCCGCGAAGACGTGCATGCGCGCCCCGGTCAGCATGCGGGTCTCGAAGAAGCCGCAGGCGAGCAGCGCGTCTGCCTGGCTGTGCAGGAAGTCTGCCCAGGTCGTGCTGTCGCGTTCCGGCGCGGGCGGGATGCCGTGCTCACGAAGGATCTCCCAGACGGTGGAGGCGGCGACCTTGATGCCCAGGGCTGCGAGTTCGCCGTGGATTCTGCGGTAGCCCCATGAGGCATTCTCGCGGGCCAGGCGCAGGACCAGGGCGCGGATCGAGCGGATCGTGGGCGGGCGTCCGCGTCGTTTCGGCAGGCACGTCGCAGCGTGACGCCGCTTGAGCAGGTCCCGGCGCCGGCGCAGGAGCGTGTCGGGGCGTACGAGCAGCAGGAGGTGCCGCAGTGGCTCGGTCACTTTCGCTGCTGGTTCTGCCCCGGCTGGCCTCAGCCCACCGCCTTCTTGACGAGCGCGCTGATGCGCTGTTCGTCGGCTGCGGTCAGCTCCTTCAGGGCGTAGGCGGTCGGCCACATGGCGCCGTCGTCGAGTGCCGCCTGGTCGCTGAAGCCGAGCGTGGCGTACCTCGACTTGAACTTCTGCGCGCTCTGGAAGTGGCAGAGGACCTTGCCGTCTCTGGCGTACGCGGGCATCCCGTACCAGAGCTTGGGCGTGAGGTCCGGAGCGGCGGTCTTGATGATGTCGTGGATCCGCTCGGCGAGGACCCGGTCCGCTTCCGGCATCTCGGCGATCTTCGCGAGCACGTCCCGCTCCGCTGCCGCTTCCTTCTCCACCCGGGACGAACCGCGCTGCGCCGCCGCCTTCTTCTGCTCCTGCGCGTGCTCTTTCATCGCGGCCCGCTCCTCGGCGGTGAATCCGTTGTACTGCTCAGAGGTCGTGCCGGAGTTCTCGGCGGACGACTTCGTGGACTGCATGGCAGGTTTCCTCTCGACGGGGATGAGGCGGGTCGGGGCGGGAGTGCGGGGCTGGGGTCAGGACAGTGCTGGCGCCGTGGACGGCGCGGGGGTGAGCGACCCGGCGGCCTCCCAGGCGAATCCGTCTGGGTCGGTGAAGGGGCCGGCGGTGCTGCCGAGGACGATGCGGTGCGAGCCGGTGCCGTCGGCGGGGACGCCGAGGTCCTTGGCCAGGCCGCGGTGCTTGTACAGCGCCAGCTTGACGGGGTCGGACTCGCCGGAGGTGAACTCGGCGTACTTGTCGCCGAAGCTTCTGGCCACGGTCAGGCCCTGGCCGACGTAGAACTGCTTGCTGGCCTTCACGTCTTCGACGCCGAGCAGGAGGACGATCTCGTCGATCTCGCGGGTGGCTGGGCCAGTGTCCTTCTTCGCCGAGGTCGCGACCTTCCAGATCGTCCCGTCCGGGGCCTGGACGACGCCGCCGTAGCCCCACAGCGACTTCTCGGCGGGTTTCAGCACTGTGGCGCCGGCGTCCAGGGCGGCGTCGACGAAGCTGTCGACGGTGGCCGGCCGGGACACCGTGAGCGCCAGGGTGAAGCCGCGGAATCCGGTGGAGTGTGCCTCGGACGCCCGCAGGCGGATGCGCGTGTCCACTCCGAAGGCGGTGTAGAAGCGGTGGGCAGCCTCGGGGTCGGCCACCTCAAGGATGACGGATGCGATGGACGTGTTGGATGCGGTGGAAGTGGTGATTGCCATGGCCATCACGCTAGGGGCTGCTCGGCGGCCGGGGCTTCTCGATTCCTGACCGGTCTTGTCACTTGCTTCGCCACACACGCCGGCATCCCCTCCACCGTGATCGCAGAGCCCGCATCGTGGGCTGCACGCACAGCATCAGCATGGTCGGCCGTCACATCCGCCGCCTGGCGTCGGAAGGCCCCGGGCGGCATGGCGACCAATTCGGTGAAGCGGGTGGTGAATGTGCCCAGCGACGCGCAGCCGACCGCGAAGCAGACCTCGGTGACGCTGAGGTCGCCCCGCCGCAGTAGCGCCGTCGCGCGCTCGATGCGACGCGTCATCAGGTACGAGTACGGCGACTCACCGTAGGCGGCCCGGAACTGTCGGCTGAGGTGCCCGGCGGACATGTTCACGTCGCGGGCGAGCGCCTCCACGTTCAGTGGCTGCGCGTATTCCCTGTCGATCCGGTCGCGGACGCGGCGCAGTCGCGCGAGATCGGTCAGGCGCTGCGCCTGGACGCGTGCACGCCGCCACTCGGGCTGACACATGAGAGCACTCCCCTTTTTTCATCTTCCATCGACGTATACGAGCGCCTGGGGTGCTTGCCGAGGCAGGCACCCCAGGCGCTCGGTGGTGATGACCGGCCCCGCCGGAGTCGACCAGCCGGTCGAGCAACTGCTGGACAGCAGCGGCACGGAGTCCGGGCCCGTGGCCGGTTCAACGAGGATCCGGACGCGGCCCTGGTGGGCGGCCGACAGGACGGGCACCTCTGCGCTGGTGCGCCGCTTCGTTCCTTGCAGGTGGTCGCAATGTCGGCCCGCACGGCTTAGCGAAGCTCCTGGATGCGGACCAGGTTGCCCGCAGGGTCGCGGAAGGCGCAGTCGCGGATGCCGTACGGCTGCTCGGTCGGCTCCTGTACGACCTCGGTATCACCGGCCTGCACCTTCTCGAACGTGGCGTCGAGGTCCGGGGTGGCCAGCAGGATCCAGCCGTAGGTGCCCTTGGCCATCATCTCGGTGATGGTGCGGCGCTCGTCTTCGGTGACTCCCGGGTCGGCAGCTGGCGGCGCCAGAAGGATCGACGTGTCGGGCTGACCGGCCGGGCCGACCGTGATCCAGCGCATCCTGCCCTGCCCGACGTCGCTGCGGACCTCGAAGCCGAGGACGTCGCGGTAGAAGACGAGCGACGCATCCGGGTCGTCGTGCGGGAGAGAACTCGTGTGAATGGTGATGTCCATGACGGGCAGGTTAGAGGCGGCTCCGTGAACCGCGCTTCTCGATTCCTGATCGATCCGAACACACTCGGACGTTCACGGGCATGTCACGCGGAGCGCACATGTTTCCCGCGTATGCGCCCGACGCCCCGTCTGCCGTTCGCCAGGGTCAACGGAGGGTCAGCGCCGGTCTTTCGTCCCGATGTATCAACCCCCGCCCTGGCTCACGCCACGGGCAGCATCGTCCGGGTGTCGGTAAACGATTGTTATCTTGAGCTCCGAAATGAGGCGCCTCGCTGACCTGGGGCGATGCGGTGAGGACAGCGTCCGTGAAGCAGCTCACGAGGCAGCTCGGGGCCCTGTCAGCATGGCCCGATCGTTGCCGAACCTCGACCTGGGCGGCGGGCCTCCGGAATGGGCGGGCTCTGGAGCCTGGCGGCGCGGAGATCGCCGAGTGCGTGGGCGAGTTGTTCTCGGAGCTGACGGTTTTCCTCGGTGAGGCGGCGGTTGCGTTCATTGGCGGCCTCCAGGCGCCGGATGAGCGAAGCGTCGGAGGCTCGCTGCCGGGCCGGAACCGGATCGGTGGAGGCTCGCTGCCGTTCGGTCCGTATGCGTTCGATCTCGGCTCGCAGGTCGGGCTGGGTGTAGAGCCAGGATCTTGAGACGCCGGCGGCACGGGCCACGATGTCGAAGGTGACGGCCGTGCCTGCGGCGTCGATCTCGCGTAGGGCCTTGATCGCCTTGGCCCGGGTGTACTCGTGGCGGTTTCCGGCCGCGGCGACGATATGACGGGAGTTGTCAGCCCGCATCGGTCACCTCCGCTCCGCCGGGAGCCTCGTCTTCCTCCAGGGCGGTGATGATCCGGTCGAGGCTGCCGAGGGCCTGCTGGTTCATCTCGACGACGCGGAGCTGGCCGCGGGCTTCGGCCGCCGAGACGATCTGTAGGAGCTGTTGGCGCTGCTGCCGGTGCTGGGGCAGGAACTCCGGGGTTGTCACGAACATTGGGCACGTCAAGCAGGCATTGGCATGCGGACAGCTCTTCTGTACTGGCAAGCCGCAGAAGCCGTTGGGGTCCCTGACCACGTAGGCGATTCCCGACGCGCGGCCGCGCGCACGTGCATCGCCCAGCGCGGCGAGTCCATAGCGCCGACACGGCCAGGTTCATCGCAGCTGCCGCAGTCTGGGCCTGGGGAGCCGGTGGAGGAGCGCGGCAAGCAAGACGCGGTCCGCCGTGGTGACGCGTGGCCTGTCGATCTGCCGCTGCAGGACGGCCAGCTGGTGGCGCAGTGTCAATATCTCGATGTCCTTGTCGACGTCGTTGATCGGCAGCAGCCGTATGAGGGCGAACACACTCGACACGGCGAAGTCGCAACAGCACGATCGACCAGCCTGACACGCCTACCCGCGATCACCGGCCGTTCGCGAAAACCTGCACGTCACAGGCCATGGATGGGGTTTCGGCACCCGCAGGTCGACCACTACCTGGCAGCCGACGTTCTGTGGATCACCTCCCTGCAGGACGGGATGAACCTGACCGCCAAGGAGTTCATCGCGGTACAAGCCACCGTGGGAAGGTCCGGGGTACTGGTGCTCTCCAGGCATACCGGCGCAGCCGAAGAACTCGGCGACGCCGCGCTCCTGACCGATCCTCACTCGCCCGGCGACCTCACGCCACCCTGGCGCGGGCACTGGACCTCCCGCCCGGAGAGCGACGCAAACGCCTGCAAGTCCTTTCCCGCCGCCTGGGAAACAACCGGCCATCCGATTGGGCGTCCCAGATCGTCACCGCCATCGGAACCACGCCGCCGACCCGTTGATGCAGCTCCCGCCTCAGGTAGAGCCGAAAAACCCGACAAGATCGAGCCGCTGCTCGCCGAGTCCCTCGAGAGACCGCAGCGCCCGACCCCGGCGCCGGCGGTCCCGGCCAGATGGGCGGCGCGGGGAACGTCGCCGCTCCCACCGACGGCTAGTGGGATTTCGAGATCACCGACGTCCAGGGTGAGGAGATGGGGACGTATCTCTACCTCCTCGGCGACACCGGCCGCGGCAACTTCTATCTGACCATGGCCGCGGGCGGAGCGGTGTACATGGGCGCGCCGGACTCCTGTCCGGTGCGCAAGGCCAGGTGTCTCACGCCCCGCCGGTGTCCGGGGCCGGTTCCGGGATACCGGTGAGACGGTCGGCCGTCGTCGGCCATGGGAAACCGCGCTGGACTGACAACGCCGGCCGCACGAGCTGTCACCGCGATGGCCGGGAAAGAAGCGGCAGCTCACAGGGCGCTGCCGCCTGCTGCGGTGACAGTCCGATGCGGCATGTTCGATGAAGGCGATGACGCTGTCCAGTGACAGCCGCATGCAACTTCGCACCCCTGTTTCCCCAGGTAGCGAGGTCGGTGACCATGGCAGCAGCCACCTGTCTCCAGTGCAGGGCAGGCCCACCAGGCAGCCGGGCCCCGGGACTGGAAAGTCTTCGCCTGGAATTTTGCGTGCATAGCAACGGTTGGACTGTGCGTAAGGCTCATACTCTTCTTGGAGCGATCAACTCATGACAGTCAGCAACCAGCCAGCCACCGCATCGGGCACCTACCTGCTCGGCGGAGATCTTCAGGTCACCCGGCTCGGCTACGGAACCATGCAATTGACGGGGCCCGGTGTCTGGGGCGATCCCAAGGACCCCGACGAGGCGATTCGTGTACTGCGGCGTACTGCGGAGCTGGGCATCAACTTCATCGACACCGCCGATGCCTACGGCCCGTTCACGGCCGATCTGCTGCTGAAGAAGGCGCTTCACCCCTATCGCGAGGACCTGGTGATCGCCACCAAGGTGGGCAACACTCGTACGGGCCCCGGTGGGTGGGTGCCGGTGGGTCGGCCCGAATACTTGCGTCAGCAGGTGGAACTGAACCTTCGCCACCTCGGCTTGGAGCGTATCGACCTGCTCCAACTGCACCGCATCGACCCGAAGGTGCCCCTGGCCGACCAGGTGGGCGAGCTCGCCGCGCTGCAGAGCGAGGGCAAGATCCGGCACATCGGGCTCAGCGAGGTCAGCGTCGGCGAGCTGAAGGAAGCCGGGAAGACGGCGAAGATCGTTTCCGTGCAGAACCTGTTCAATCTCGCTGACCGCTCCGCCGAGAGCGTCCTCGACTACGCCGAGGCACACGACATCGCGTTCATCCCCTGGTTCCCGCTGGCCACGGGCGCACTCGCCGGCACCGACAGCCCGCTGACCCACATCGCCAAGGAGCGGGACCTCGTGCCGTCCCAGCTGGCGCTTGCCTGGTTGCTGCGCCGCTCCCCTGTCATGCTGCCGATCCCGGGCACATCCACGGTGGCGCACCTGGAAGAGAACACCGCGGCGGCGACCGTCACTCTGACCGACGATGAATTCGAAGCGCTGGCAGCAGCTGCAGTGACCGCCTGACAATCTGGCCGGTCTTCATCTCGCTCGTCTGTGCGCGCCCCGGGAGCGAGGCGCGCACACCTCGCGCTGAGGGTCGTACAGCCACAAGGTGAGCCCAGGGCGGGTGTGGAAGCGGTACCACTGCGAGGGCCCGACGGGTGGCAGGGCGAGCATGGCCGCCCGGTCGGCCTCCCAACGGTCGGCGGGGCGGGCCAGGATCCTGCGGTGCAGGCGCCGGTTGGCGACCTTGAGCCAGTCCTGGAGCTGGCTGTTGAAGTCGTCCGGACCGGTGAACGTGCGCCCGGGAACGAAGCTTGTCTCCAGGTAGCCATTGGCCCGCTCGACCAGGCCCTTGGACCGAGTCGTCAACTGCACCCGATCGGGTCGCTCGGCCCGGGTTCGTGAAGGTCACGCACCGGTTCCACCCGTGGTTCGGGCTCGAGTTCGTGTTCGTGGACCGGCGTCTGGCCTGGGACGAGGACCGGGTCTCGTTCGTCGGTGAGGACGGGGCGGTGGCCTCGCTGCCTGCGGCGTGGACCGATATCCCCGCCGGCAGCGGAGTACTCGACGATGCCCAACGCGCCAGAATCACCGCCCTGGCCGGCGACTTCCCGAGCCTGTGGAACGACCCGGCTACCCCGGTCCGCGAACGTAAACGCCTGCTCAGGCTGCTGGTAACCGACGTCACCATGATCCGCACCGAGCAGATCACCGCCCACGTCCGCCTGCGCGGCGGCCAGGAACACACCCTGGTGATGCCCGTCCCGCTGGCCTCCTGGCAGATTCGCCAGACCCCGGCCGAAGTCGTCAACACCATCGACCGGCTCCTGGACGACCACACCGACGCACAGATCGCCGAGATCCTCACCGCACAAGGCCAGGTCAGCGGCATGAACCAGTCCATCCACGTCGGGATCGTCAAGCACATCCGCCGGGCCTACCACCTACGCAGCCACCCCCAACGACTCACCGAGCTCGGCATGGTGAGCCTCAACGAGATCGCCCGCCGCCTGGCACTCCACCCCAACACCATCAAGAAGTGGCGCGACGCCGGACTGCTGACCGGCCGCCTGGCCAACGACAAGGGCGAGTACCTCTACCACCTCCCCGGACCCGACCTCGTCCGCCCCCGTATCGGACGACCGCCCGCCTGCGGACCGTCCCATGACTCAGCGGAAGCGTCTCGCTGCCGTTCCCCGGCCAGCTCGGGAGCCACCGAAACGGCGCCGACGAAGGCCGAGGAACAGCAATGAGCTGTCAGGCGACGATCCGCACGTCCTGCCCGCGCCCTTGCGCGTCAACCCGAACAACGAGCATGTCCAGATCGCCGAAGTCAAAACTGATCTCCATCTCGGTGGGCGAGGTCACCGCGAAGCTCTCAACGAACAAACGCTCTCGAAGAGGTAGTCCCTCGATCGCTTCATAGTGACGCCGCCAGTCGCGAGGAGCGTGCTCGACAGCGAACGCCCGGATGCTGTCGAGATCGGCGAGAGCAGCCCGAATGCGTTCCACTGCGGTCGCCAGAACGGTATCGAGCGCCGCATCACTTTGGGCGGAACCGAGAGTGATCAGCACCTCTGCATCGGTCTCGCCATTCGCTCTGGCCGGTCGGATCACAGGGTCGATCTCGATCTGAGCGAGCAGTTGGCCAGCATCGTGGGGCCACATCACCCCAAGCCAGGGGTGCTGAAGGGCTTCGCTGGCCATCCCGTTCCCCCGCGAAATCTCTGACCGCCCGCACGGACCCCGCAGCGAGCCCGACAAGCAGGCCGCCGACGGCCCTCGAACAGTACTGCCGTCATTCCCGCCGATCAACAACCAGCAACTGGACGACCTGGGCCAAAAGCAGGCACTGACCCCCTTCGCCGCCAGCGTCCAACCATCTAACGACCACCGCATCAACCGGAAGAGGCGCAGTATGAAGCCAACTGTTTCGCCTCTGGATCACGGGGGCGGCACAAGTAGACCTTGACCGCGAGCAGGCCCGCGAACGCTGCGAACTCGGTGGTCAACTTGCCCTGCCCGATCCCGGACTCGTTGTCCCACCGCTCCCAGCCGATCCGCTCGGCGATGACCGTGGCCGGCATCGTCGGCGTCGCCTTGAGCAGCTCACGGATCTGCGGTTCGAAGGCATCCACCGCCGAGCCCTTCGCCGGGCGCTGGTAGACCGGCGCCCGGTCGGACTCCAGCGCCCGCTTGACCGTGTTCTTGGAGATGGACAGATGACGGGCGATCGCCCGGATCGACATCTCCTCGGCCCGGTGGAGCCGACGAATCTCAGCCCAGTCCTCCACGGAAATCACCCTCTCCTCCTGACCTTCGAATCAAGATCAGGATGATCGGACGACCACCAGGCGGGTCAGATTTGTACCGCCGTTCAGCGGTCAGGATTCAGGTTCTGGCACACTTTCCGTGAAGCCACTGCTGCCGTCCAGTCCCCGGTCAGAGCCCTTCCGCTGACCTGCGGCAACGCCGCCAAGAGCTGCGCTCTGTGCCGCGAGGAGGGCTCATTGCACGGAAAGTGTGCCAGAACCAGGATTCGCCCGACGCCGACAAACGACAACCCAGTGCCACGAACGCATGTCATGCCGGGTGTCGAACTCAGCGAGGGTCGTCCAGCCTCTCCGCCATCGGCCCCCTCCGTGGTACTTAGCCCGGCAACACGTGCAGAGCGGCCCCTGCGCGTTCTTGCAGCTCGACGTACAAGCCTCGTAGGGGTTGTACTCACGGCCGACCACGATCTGCTCATTCCTGGCCATCAGCTCACCAGCCAGCCGCAGGAAGTGCTGGTTGGGCACGGTCCAGCATCCTCGCTTCTCGTGCCAGAGGGGACGGGTACTGGTTGGCATGTAGTCCCCGATCCTCTGTTGCTGTTGCCAGCTGGTGTGTTGGGGAAGCCAGACGCCGAGCGGCCCTTCGGCCGGGAGCGCGAGTGAGGCTAGATGGTTGTCACGCCATGCCGGTAGCCACTCTGGGGGCCTGAGGAAGGTCTGTGGGGGGATCGTGAACCGCTCGGCACGCTTGGGTCGGGGTCCGCCTTTGCCGCGTTTCGTGGTCACCTCGCTGGCTGGCATGCCGGATGCGTAGCACTGGAAGGGGCTGTGGTTGGCCCGGCGGTGGGAATTCACGTTGCCGTCCGCGTCGACGTGAAGGCCCAAGTAGGCGCGAAGGTCCGGGCGGCCTCACCGACGTCGAAGGCAAGTACGCCCAGTGGTTCGAGCGGCTGAACGCGTCGGTCGTGGTGATCCGTCCCGACTTCCACATATTCGGCGGAGTCCGCGCCCCGCACGCACTGGACGGCCTGGTTCGCAACCTGGTCCAACGCATTCTGGCCTAATCCGGACGTGGTCCTCGCAGGTGTGCGTGAGCAGCCCGCAAGGACCACGTGCCCCTCCCTCCACCCCGCACGCTGTCCTGGTCGAGGTCGGCCTGCGCCTGCCCCCGGCGGTACGACACCACGCATACGTAGGCGTCCTCTTCCGCTGCGCTGTTGAATTTTTTCGTTCCTGTGTCAGAAGCTTGTGGCCCCGTGCGTCACTCTGTACGGTCGGGGCGGTTCGGTCGCCGGTCATGTACGCGTCCTGACCTTTGTGGGGGCCTCGGCGTTGCGCTGGGCCCCTCCCAATTCCCGAGGAGTATCCGATGTATGGGTTCTCAAGAGGCTTACCTCGTGCAGGTCGCGTCCGGCGGCGCCTGGGGGTGAGCGTCGTCGCCGCGACCGGCATGGTGTGGATGTCCTTCACGCCGGCGGGCGCCGCCTCCCAGCACGCCCAGGCCGCGCATCCCCCGGCCGTCGCCGCGAAGCCCGCCGCGGGCGTGGCGGCGGGCGCGAAGACGCCGTTCACCAGCTATGAGGCCGAGGCGGGGACCCTGGGCGGGGGCGCCGGCACGGTGTCGCTGACCTCGGCCCCGACGACGCAGTATTCGAGCGCGGCGCTAGAGGCGTCCGGGCACGCCTACGTCCACCTCGGCGGTACCGGGCAGTCCGTGCAATGGACCAACACCACGGCCCGACCGATCCGTTTCATCAACGTACGAGCCAGCGTCCCCGATTCCCCGTCGGGCGGCGGAATCACCGCCACGCTGGACCTGTACGTCAACGGCAGGTTCCGGCAGGCGCTGAACCTCAACTCCCAGCAGACCTGGGTGTACGAGGGCAACAACAACTACAACACCAGCGACAACCAGAACCCGGCGGACGGCGACCCCCGCGTCTTCTTCGACGAGTCGCACACCTTCGTCGCCCCCATCGCGCCCGGAAGCACCTTCTCGCTGCGGAAGGACTCCTCCAACACCGCGTCCTTCTACGACGTGGACGTCGTCGACGTGGAGAACCCCCCGCCGCCGGCCGCCCGGCCCGCCAACTCGATCTCCATCACCAGCTGCGGCGCGGTGGCCGACAACACCCCGACCAACGGCGCGGCCGACAGTAAGTCGGTGGACAGCGCCGCCGCCATCCAGAACTGCATCGACCGGGCGCAGTCCCAGGGCAAGATCCTCTGGATCCCGCGGGGAACCTTCTACGTGAAGGGCACCACCGGCCTGCACGCCCAGGGCATCACGATCGCGGGCGCTGGAATGTGGTACAGCACCGTCTACCGTGATGTACCGGTGCCCAACTCCACCCCGCTGGCAGCGCTGTTCTCAGTGACCTCGTGCACTGTGCAGAACATCCACATCGACGCCAACGCCGTGAGCCGCAGCACGGTCGGCGGTGACGGCGGCGCCATGGACACCACCGGAACCAACTGGGTGGCGAACGGCATCTGGAGCCAGCACACCATGTCCGGCTTCTGGGCCTCCGGCAGCGGCGGCACTGTGGAGAACAGCCGCCTGACCTCGATCTGGGCCGACGGCATCAACCTGAACAACGTCTCGCTCAACGGCACCACCGGGGAAAACCTGTCCGCGACCAACAACTTCGTGCGCGGCACCGGCGACGACGCGATGGCGATCAACTCCGTCAACTACAACACCAACGGCAGCACTACGACGTACTACACCCCGATGTCCGACATCACGCTGACCCACAACACCGCTGTCGCGCCCTGGGGCGGCAAGGGCATCGGGATCTACGGGGGCAGCGGCCACCAGGTCAGCGACAACTACATCAGCGACACGGCGCGTTACATCGGCCTGGGCGCCGGCCGTTTCGGGGTCAACGGCAACGACCTGCTGTCGGCGACCGTGTCGGACAATGTCGTCGTCAGGTCGGGCGGCAACGCCTACAGCCAGGGCCAGCCCGCGCTGCACATCGGCAACGGCGGCGACGGCCAGAACACCGGCACCGTCGACCACGTCACGGTGACCGGCAACACGGTGGCCGACTCCCTGTACGACGCGGTCGGCTTCTCCACCTCGACCAACACGCTGCTGCAGGACAACACCATCACCAACCCCGGCCGCAACGGCATCGTGGTCGCGCCGCCGTTCTACCCGGCGCCCAGCGGATCCGCCACGATCACCGGCAACACCCTTACCGGACTGCGCCCCGGGACCTACCCGTTCAGGAACAACTCCAGCGGCTTCACGGCGACGGTGACCGACAACAGCTGGCCGCCCCCCGCGCCCGAGGGCCCTTACGGCGGTACCGCCGCCGCGGTGCCGGGCACGGTGCAGGCGGAGAACTACGACACCGGAGACCAGGGCGTCGCCTACAACGTCACCTCGGTCAACGGGAACGCCAACGGCTACCGTCCCGACGGTATCGACCTGGAGACGACCTCGGACACCGACGGTGTCTACGACCTCGGGTGGACCGGCGGCGGGCAGTGGTTCCGCTACACGGTGGACGTGGCCTCGGCCGGTACGTACACCGTCAGCCTGCGGGTCGCGGCCCCCTCGGCCGTGACCGGCGCGCTGCACCTGTCCGACGCCTCGGGCGCCAACCTGAGCGGGGCGGTCGACCTCCCGGCAACCGGCGACTGGCAGAACTGGGGCACGGTCACGACCAGCGTCACCCTCCCCGCCGGCCGGCAGGTCCTCACGCTCAATCAGGACAACGGCGGCTGGAACGTCAACTACCTGACGTTCAGCTAGAGAAGACTCACCGGGGTCTCGGGTTCTGGTCCTGCCGCGCGTGCGGCGGGACCAGGCCCGCGCTGTAGCGACGGACGCGTGGGCCGGTGCCGTGATCTTGTGACGCCTCAAGTCGTCGGGCGCCCGCCGGGTCGTCCGACGATGTCCCACGGTGGCGTGGAAGGCCCGGGCACGGCACCCGCAGCGCGGGCGCGAGGGGCCCTACGATGTCAGGCCGCTTCGACCCAGCCGCTCGGGCTCAGCGCCCTGTGGGGTTCCAAAAGTCGTGCGCATGGGCTGACCTGGGCGTCTGTCAGCTTCGCTGGTCTTCCTCACATGGGGTTGCGGTACTCGTGGATGAGTCCGTTGAGGATGTTGTGGCGCTGGATGCGTTGTGCGGGGAAGGGGATGACGTTGGGGTCATCGCTGGGAGAGCGGAGTTGCAGGGCGCGGTGGGGTCGGCCGGCGTTGTAGTGCTCGGCGTATTCGGCGAGGACGTGGCTCAGGTGTTGTTCGTTGTAGATCAGTAACCGGTCGGCGCACTCGGCCCGGAGCGTGCGTATGGCCCTTTCGGCGTGGGTGTTCATCCGCGGGGTCTGCGGTGCGCTCTTGAGGATCTCGATGGCGTCGGCGGTGAAGACGGCGTCGAGGGCCTGGGTGTACTTGCTGTCGCGGTCGCGCAGCAGGTAGCGGAAGTCTGCGGCGCGCTGGCCGAGGTCGGTGAGGAGGTTGCGGGCGAGCTGGGTGGCCCAGGCCGCGGTGGGGTGGGCGGTGATGCCGAGGATGTGCACGGTTCGGGTACCGACCTCCATGGCGTAGAACACGTACAGCCGTCTCAGGGTCACGGTGTCGATGTGGAAGAAGTCGGCGGCGAGGGGTCCGGAGGCCTGGGTGCGCAGGAACTCGCGCCACCTAGCGGTGCTGCGGCTTCGTCGGGGTGCGGGGCCCAGGCCGGCGCTGCGCAGGATGCGCCGGATGGTGGAGGCTCCGACTCGGTGGCCGAGGCGTCGCAGTTCGCCCTGGATGCGGGTATAGCCCCATGTCGGGTTCTCGTGGGCGAAGCGCAGGATGAGGGCGGTGAGTTCCCCGGAGAGCGGCGGGCGTCCGGTCCGGGCGGGTTTCTGCTTCCATTTCCACCGCAGCAGTCGGCGGTGCCAGGCCATGAGGGTGCCGGGGGTTACCAGGCGGTGGCGGCGCAGCCTGCTCGGGAGGTGCCGGGCGAGGGCGGCGAGCACGGCGCGGTCCGGCCACGTCAGGCGCGGCCGGACACCGATCTGCCGACGCAGCCGCCGCGACCTCGTGACGCAGCGCAAGGAGCTCAACGTTCTTGGCCTCCTCCGAGCGCGACAGCAGCAGGAGCAGTCCGAGCAGCCGGATGAAGATCAAGTACAGCACGCGCAACGCCATGCAGTCCGAGCATGCCATGACCACCTGGAACTGCAAAGAGCCTGATCAGAGGCAACGCGCCAGTTTTGGCACCCTACAGGTCGCCGACGAAGCGCACGGCACCGGGGGCGGTCTCGGCAGAGGGGGCCCGGTCTGCTGAACCGGCCGCCCCCGCGTGCCCGCCCGCTGCCGTCGGTCAGCCGCTCTCGCCGAGGAGAGCGGTCAGCAGCGCCTTCTTGTCCGGCTTTCCGCTCGGCGCCACCGGCACCTCGCTTGTAATGGTGATCCTGGCCGGGACACTCGCCTCGCCCACCTCCGCGGCGACCAGCGCCTTCAGGGCGCCCATGTCAGGGGTACGGCCGGCCCGGGGGACGACGAAGGCGTACACGGCCTCTCCGGTGGTCTGGTCCGGCGCTGCCACCACGTATGCCTGGTCGATGTCGGGGTGGCCGGCCAGCGAGCGTTCGATCGGGCCCGCGTAGTGCACGATCGCGTTCACGATGATCACGTCGCGGATGCGCCCCGACAGCCGTACGAAGCCCCGCTCGTCCACATGCCCGAGGTCGCGGCTGCGGACCCAGCCGTCGCGCAGGACATCGGCGGTCTCCTCCGGGTCGTTCCAGTACCCCGAGAAGGCACCGTCGGTCCTGGTCCAGATCTCACCGGTCGTACCGTCGGGTACCGGCCTGCCCTGGTGGTTACGCACAGTCAGTTCGACGGTGTCGGTGGGAATTCCGACGGTGCTGAGAGCATGCTTCGGGTCGGCGGCGATGTCGTCAGGGGTGAGCAGGGTGAGCATGCCCGTCTCCGTCTGCCCGTAGCCGTGGTGCACGACGGGACCGAGCAGTTCGGTCGCCTCGGCGAGCCGGTGCGGTGCCAGCGAGGAGCCGGCCACCACCAGGGTGCGCAGGCTGCTGGTGTCGATCCGCTCGGTACGGAATGTGTCGAGGATGTGGTGCAGTCGGGGAACGGTCAACAGGCAGGCGGTGACGCCGTATTGCTCGAAGACCTGGGGGAAGACGAAGGGCTGCTCGGGGATGACGGCGGTGCCCCCGCTGAGCAGGCACAGTCCCAGATGCTCGAAGATCACGGCACTGGTCAGGGTGCCGAAGAGCAGATAGCGGCCGTAACCGGTCGCGAGCCGGCGGGTCCGTTCGGTCCACCGCGCCGGCTGCCACGACCATTGCGCCGTCATGCTCGCATAGGTCTGCATACAGCCCTTGGGCCGGCCCGTGCTGCCGCTCGTCAGGTTGATCAAAGCCACGTCGGCGGGATTGCCGCGAGGGATGAGTACGTCAGGGTCGGGCGCCGGATGTTTGTCGAGAAGGTCGGGGCCGAGGCGGAACACCGGTAGGCCACGGGCCGCTTGGGTCAGACCCGGATGGGCATCGGGATCGTCGGTCAGTACGGCGTCGGTCTCACCGTCGAGGACCTGTGCCAGGTGAGCGGGCGTCAGCCCCGGTCGTAGCCCGGTCACTCGGCAGCCCAGCAGCAGGGCGGCGATCTGCGCGGCGAACGCCTCGGGGGTGACCCCCATGGCCAGCGCGACGGACTTCCCCGGGCCGAGCCCGGCCGCTCGCAGGCCAGTGGCGAAACGGCCGATCAGGCCAAGCG
Organism: Actinacidiphila oryziradicis; assembly: GCF_005047355.1. GTDB lineage: Bacteria > Actinomycetota > Actinomycetes > Streptomycetales > Streptomycetaceae > Actinacidiphila > Actinacidiphila oryziradicis. The sequence continues at coordinate 9,812 of NZ_SUMC01000088.1, read as the reverse complement.
CCTCGCCCCGGGTGACCGGGTGTGACCGGTACTCGAAGGCGGCCAGATCAGGGTGAGTACGGAACGCTTCGACGAGGGGCCCAGGAAATACCGATTCGTTCGGATTATCCACTTGTTTTCCCTTCCAGATGATATCTTCGGTCAAAACTTCCCATGAGTGGAAATAAATGGGGGCGAGCGTTCTCACGTTAACGCTGCCAGTCAATTGCACCGCCCAGGACTGCACTGTGACGTACCTCACAAGACGGCAGGTGGTGTCTTGCTTTAACTATCAAGTAGGATATCAATCCTCCCCGCAGGAGAACAGGAGAATCCATGTCCGACGATAGACAGGTCGATTACCTCATAATTGGCGGAGGTCCGGCCGGATTGCAAGCGGGATATTTTGCAGCGCGGGCAGGCCACAGCTATCTCATCGTCGAGGGCGAGGCAGCTCCTGGTGCCTTTTTCACTAAATTCCCGAGGCATCGCAAACTTATATCGATCAACAAGGTGCATACCGGTTGGGACGATCCCGAACTGAAGCTGCGCACCGACTGGAATTCCCTCCTCTCGGAGGAGAGCGCGCCTCTTTTTACCACGTACACTCCCCGTTATTTCCCGGGCGCCGACGACCTCGTGCGGTATCTCGCCGACTTCGCGGCGGCCCACGAGCTGAACGTGCGTCACAACACCCGTATCACCGAGATCACCCGGCCGGACGGCGGTGAGTTCCACGCCCGCGACCAACACGGCACCACCTACCGCGCCAAAAGGATCATCGTCGCGACCGGCGTGAGCCGACCGAACATTCCCGATACCGAGGGTGTCGATTCGGTGGAGCGCTACGATGAGGTATCGGTCGATCCGGACGATTTCACAGGCCAGCGCGTCCTGATCATCGGGCGCGGCAATTCCGCCTTCGAGACCGCCGACAATCTCATCGAGACAGCGTCCGTCATTCATGTGGCAGGACCTGGGTCCCTGAAACTTGCCTGGCAGAGTCACTTCGTCGGCCATCTGCGCGCGGTCAACAACAATTTCCTCGACACGTATCAGCTCAAGTCGCAGAATGCGCTGCTCGACGGAGACATACTCCGGATACGGAAGCAGGAGGGCTCCGGCTATCGGGTCAGCGTTCGCTTCTCCCGGGTGAGCGAGGTCGTCAAGGAAATTCAGTACGACCGGGTCATTCTGGCGACCGGATTCAGGTTCGACGCTTCTATTTTTGCCGATGAATGCCGTCCTGAGCTGGTCATCAACAACAGGTTCCCGGCGCAGACCGATGCCTGGGAATCGGTCAACGTACCTGACCTCTATTTCGCTGGAACGATTACGCAGGTGCGCGACTTCAAGAAGTCGACCAGCGGCTTCATACATGGTTTCCGGTACGGCGTACGTGCCCTGAGCCGCATTCTGGACCGGCGTTATCATGACCGCCCCTGGCCCGAGCGCCGGCTGACGGGCACCCCGGAGGCCGCCTCCGATGCGGTGATCGAGCGGGTCAACCGCAGTTCGGCGCTCTGGCAGTTGTTCGGCTTCCTCGGCGACGCCGTACTCGTGGGCCCCGACGGCGCTCTGAGGTATGCCGAGGAGGTCCCGGTCGCGCATCTCCACCGTGCCGTCGCCGAGGGCGAGTTCGGTGAAGTCCTCGACTACTTCACCGTCACGTTGGAGTACGGCGCCGACCACGACCGGGTCAATCCGTTCGACATCACCGTCAGCCGCGTTTCCCAGCAGGACACGGGTGGTCTCGACGGACGCTATCTGCATCCCGTGGTACGCCACTTCCTGCCCGACGGCCACGACAAGGCGGTCGCCGAACACCACATCACCGAGAACCTCGAAAACGAGTGGGACAGTCAGGACGTGCACCGTGCGCCGCTGCTCCGCTTTCTGCGGGCCCGGCTCGACCGCGGGACACCGGTGAACCAACCGTGACGTCCGCCCTGTCCGGCCTGCGTGAGCGGGCCCGGAAGAACCTGGACCCGGTCCACTACGACTTCTTCGCCGGCGGCGCAGGCGAAGAAGTGGCACTCGCCGAGAACGAACGTGCCTTCCACGCGCTCGCTCTCCTCCCCAGGGTGCTGCGCGGTGCGGCCGAGCGCGACCTCCGCGTCACGCTGCCCGGGGCCAGGGCCTCGCTGCCCGTGATCGTCTCGCCGACCGCCTTCCACCGGCTCGCCCACCCCGACGGTGAACTCGCCACCGCACGCGCGGTGGCCGCGGCCGACACGGTGCTCGTCACGGGCGTGGCGTCCACGATCGCGGTCGGCGAGGTCACGGCGGCCGCGCGGGCGGTACGGGACGAGGCGTCCGTGTGGTTCCAGCTCTACCTCCACCCCGAGCAGGATGTCACAACCGCCCTCGTGCGCCGGGCCGAACGGGCCGGCTGCTCGGCACTGGTGGTCACTGTCGACTCGCCGGTGTTCGGGCGCCGCGAGCGGGACCGCCGTAACGGCTTCCACGACTTGCCGCCGGGGCTCGCCGCCGAGAACATGCGCGATCTGCCGGGTGCGGCACCCGGGAAGCCGCTGGACATCGCCATGTCACCGGCGCTGTCGTGGGACCACCTGCGGCGGCTGCGGGATGTCACCGCACTGCCGGTGGTGCTCAAGGGCGTACTGCATCCCGAGGACGCGGCCCTCGCCGTGACCGAGGGCGTGGACGCACTGCTGGTCTCCAATCACGGCGGGCGCCAGCTCGACGCGGCTCCCGCGACCGTCGAGGCGCTGCCCGCCGTCGTGTCCGCGGTCGCCGGCCGGGTCCCGGTACTGCTGGACGGCGGGGTACGCGGCGGTTCCGACGTGGCGAAGGCGCTGGCGCTCGGCGCCACCGCCGTCGGTATCGGCAGGCCCGTACTGTGGGGGCTGGCCGCTGAGGGTGCCCAAGGCGTGCGGCAGGTACTGGAGTTGCTGCGCGCGGAATTCGACAACGTACTGGCACTGTGCGGCGGCCGGAGTCCCGCCGACCTCACCCGCGATCTGGTCGTGGCCCGCGCGACAGCGGCGACGGCGGCGTGGGGAACATCGGTGGGGCCGCAGGCAGTTCGGGCCGGAGAGGGAAGCATGCCGTGGTGAACACACGAACCGCTGTGAAGGCGCTGGCGGCGGGATCCCTGCTGCTGTCCACGCCCCTGTGGCTGCCCCGGTCGGTCGTGGCACTGCGGGTCAAGGTCTTCGCCGCCGTCAACGGCGACGAGGGGATCACCTTCCCCAACAGCACGGTGGGAGCCGACCGGTTCGAGCAGGTCTACTCGCATCCGGCGGCGAACGGCCGCAGCCGCGGCGCCGCGCTCTCCGACCTGTTCTGGTACTGGCTCGCGCCCGGCGCCGATGTCCATCAGGAGCATCTGGAGGCAGGTCCGCGCTACGACGAGGTCGCCCGTACCACTTTGTCCATTCTGGCCGGGCCGAGCGCCGAACTGTCCGCGGCAGCCGCCCGCCGCACCGCCGCCGTACTGGACGAAGCTGTCACAGGACGGGTCTCGTTGGTGCGGCTGCGCGATCTGATGATGCCCGTCTGGGCTGAGTTCTTCTACGAGTTGGTCTTCCACGAGCCCTGCCCGCCGCACGCGCGGCGGCTCATCGTCGACAACGCCGAGGACGTGATCAACGCCCTCAAATGCACCCGGCTCCGCCATATGCGCAGGCGCGGGCGCCTGACACGCTATCTGAGCCGGCGCGTCGCAGCGGGTGAGGTCGCGCACGAGCTACCGCGGAGCCTGACGGAGCGGCAGCAGGCGTACTATCTCCAGGGCACGTTCTTCAACACCGCGGTGGTGCAGATGTCCGAGGCCATGGCGCATCTGCTGCTGGTGCTCGCCCGCCACCGCGACGTACAGGAACGCCTGGCCGCCGACCCGGACGACGACCGGTATCTGAGCAATGTGATGAATGAGACATTGCGCTGCTATCCGCTGTTCGGCATCGCGCACCGCATCACGACCGGTGAGATCGATCCAGGCGCCGGGCCGACGATCCCGGCCGGTTTCGTGCTGCTGTTCAACTACCCGGAGTATCACGCCACCGGCTACCGCGACCCGGAAGTCTTCGACCCGTCCCGCTGGGACACTCTGTCGGCGAAGGAAGCGCACCACATCCCCTTCGGGGTGGCTGCGAACCGTTCGTGTCCCGCGTGGCGGCTGTCACCGCTGGTGATGCGCGCGGCCACCCGCGAGGTGCTGCGCCGCTTCACCCTCGACTCGCAGGTCTCGCACACCCGCTCCATCCCGCACCGCGCGCCCGCTCTGCTGGTACGGCGCGACGAACCGCTCGCCCGCTGGCAGACGCTCGGCATCCGCACCTTCCTGCGGCTGCGCGACAGTGTCGAGGACGTGTGGCGCAGCTCGGCCCAACTGGGTTTCGGCACCTGGATGGTGCTGGACGCCCGGCGCCAGCGGCCCGCCGAGACGTTCTTCGCCACGCACGACACGCAGGGACGCCCACTGTCCGTACGGTCACCCGGCGAGGGCGAGGGCGAGGGCGAGGGCGAGGGCGGGAGCGAGGGCGCCGCTGCGCCCCGCTGCCCGTACACCGGTCACACCGACTGACGCGCGCGTTTCTCTCCTCTCAACGAACCGAAGGACACCAGTACATGTCCCCCACCGAGCTGGCTCCTGCCTTCTTCCTGTCCGTCGTTGTGATTCTTGTCGTCTGCCGGCTGGTCGGCCTCGCTCTGCGCTCGCTGGGACAACCGCCCGTGGTGGGCGAGATGGTCGCCGGTGTGGTGCTCGGCCCCTCGGTTCTCGGGCTGCTCGCACCCGGTGTGGAAAGCCAGCTCTTTCCCGCGGAGATGCGCCCGGTGCTTTATGTCGTCGGCCAGATCGGCCTGGTTGTTTTCATGTTCCAGGCGGGGTATGAGTTCCACACGGACCGGATCAGACCGGTGGCGCGGGCGGCGGCGTCGATCTCGGCGAGCGGCATCGTGGCTCCGCTGGCGCTGGGTGCGGGGCTGACATTCCTCGTGCACGGCTCGGTTGATGTCTTTCCCGCCGATGTGTCCACCCTGGTGTCCGCACTGTTCGTGGGGGTGACGCTGTCGATCACCGCTTTTCCGATGCTGGCCCGGATCATCACCGAACGGGGCCTGACGGGCAGCCGGTTCGGCTCGATCGCGCTGGCCTCCGGGGCGCTGGACGACGCGGTCGCCTGGGTGATGCTGGCCGGCGTGCTCTCGCTCGCCGGCACCGGTGTGAGCACCTTCCTCGTCGCGCTGTTGGGTGCGGTGGGACTCGCCGCCGTACTGGCCGTACTGGCGAAGGCGCGCGGCCGGGCGACACTCGCCGCCGCGAAGCTCTCCTCCGACCAACTGCTGCTGGCGACTGTCGTCGTGCTGTTCCTGGCGGCGTGGTACACCGACCGGATCGGTCTGTACGCGGTGTTCGGCGCCTTCAGCCTCGGTCTGGTCCTCCCGCGCTCGGAACCCGTCGACCGGGCCGTCGCCGCGATCAGCCCGGTCAGCAGGATCGTCTTTCTGCCGCTGTTCTTCACGTACTCCGGCCTGAACACCAATTTCAGTCTGCTGTCGGGCACTTCGGTCCTGCTCTTTACCGCGGCCTGTGTGGTGCTCGCGGTGGTCGGCAAGCTCGGTGCCTGCTGGCTGGCGGCGCGGCTGGTCGGTGAGAAGCCGGAGGTCGCGCTCAGAGTGGGCACACTGATGAACGCGCGTGGTCTGATGCAGCTCATCGCGATCAATGTCGGTCTCGCTGCGGGCATCGTGTCGCCCGCGATGTTCTCCGTGCTGGTGGTGGTCGCCCTCGTGACTACCGTGATGGCGACCCCGCTGCTGAGTCTGTGGGACCGCATCGACGCGGGACGCGCGGTCGCCGTCACCGTCGAACTCGTATCGACAGCAGGGGCGGCGCGGCCGGCTGGTGAGCCGACGGTGCAGCCCCGTGGTGGACTGGGGGGGTAGCCCGTTGTCAGCAGCTGAGGTTGGCGCCCGGGTCGACGCCCAGGATCGGGGCTGGTCAGGATCCGGACCGGCCGGGGTCACTGCGGTCAGCTGGCCTGAGCTCGTTCGGCCTGGGCCTTGGTGTGGGCGAGGCGATAGGATTCGGTGCCGGTTTGGATGATCGCGCCGTTGAAGGTCAGCCGGTCGACAATAGCGGCGCAAAGCCGCAGGTCAGTAAGGGGTCACCTGTCGTGCTTCACCCGGCATATGCCCTCCTCTTCCTCGTGGAGAGTAGCCACCGGCGGGCACGTGTGGACGGCAACAACACCCGGAATGGCCACACCAGCAGTGTCGGCAGTCTGATGGGCAACCCGGGGCTGGAGGCCTACTCCGCCGCAAAGCGGGCAGTCAACAGCCTCACCGAGACGGCCGCCGCCGAATACAGGCCGGAAGGTATCCGCGTCAACGCCATCGCCCTCGTCACGCAGCTGTATTTGTGGACTCGCTACAATTGGCGTGCCAGGTGTGAACGGGGTGCTGTCAGCAGGCCGGGCACCAGGCCTTGACGCGGCAGGTTGCCCGCAGGTATAGCGGCCATGTCAACGTCGTGTAGCCCACCTGTGCCAGAGTGGGGCTGAGACGGGATCCCTTGGGGAGGGCGGGGGAGCGCAAGGGGAGCGCGGACGCCTTTGGACTTGCCGATACGAGGCATCACGAACGAGCGTCGTACCCGGTTGCGGGCCTCGCCTGCTCCGAGGACCTGCTTGAGCTGCGCAAACAGCACTTCAATGCCCCAGCGCCAGGAGTACCGGTCACGATGCCGGCCAGCGGGGTGGTCAGGTCGGTGGTGACCAGGGCCAGGTCGTAGGGCTTGGTGCTGCCTGGGTCGCGGATCAGCAGCAGGCCCACGGGGCGGGTGTGGAAGGCGCCCTACCACAGGCCGCTGACCTGGGCGATGTATGCGGTCTCGAGGCGGCCGTAGCGTTCGACGAGGTGTTCCACGAAGTCAGCGGTGGCAGCGAGTTGGACCGGGGTGCCCAGGTGTGCGCCCTTGCGTGCCGGGCGGCCCCGTCTGCCGGTGGGCGGCGGCGCGTGGTCGTAGAGCACGCCGGTGCGCCGCATCCGGCAGGTCCAGGTGCAGCGTGTGGGCAGGTCGCTCAGAGCCTTGCCGTAGTAGGCCGCATCCCCCACCAGGTAGAACTCCCGTCCGGGGAAGGCCGCCAGGAGTAGGCCGACCAGTTCGCGGGCCAGGTCGACCTTGCTCGCCGAAGCTTTGGGCCGCCACAGCCGGGCCAGCACGGGCAGGCAGATGGGGCGGGCCAGGAACGGCAGCGGCACCAGCAGGCCCACCACGACCCAGTTGTTGCCGAAGCCCGTCTTCTTGGTTCCGGTAGCGGAGCCGTCGTGCTGCCAGGCCGCCCCGTACACGTTCTTGCCCCGGCGGGTGGAAGAGGGTGTCGTCGACCGCCATCTCCAGTGCAGCCCCTGCGGGGATCAGCTGTTCCGCGATCAGGTGGGCCAGGGCCAGGCCGAGTTGGTTCGGACTCCAGCGGGCGCGGGCGAAGAAGTAGTGCGCGCGGTCGTGCGGCCAGATCCGCGTCAACCCCGCGCCCAGCAGCATCCCGCACACCGTGCGCCGCCGCGTCTGCATGATCAGGCCCGTGACCAGGGCAGCCCATCCATGGCCTATGACGTGCAGGTTCTTGTGAACGGCCGTTGATCGCCGGGTAGATGTGTCAGGCTGATGGATCGTGCTGCTGCGACTGCCCTACCTCGCCGTCTCAAGTGTGTTCGCCCTCATACGGCTGCTGCCGATGAGCGACGTGGACGAGGACATGGAGATATTGACGCTGCGCCACCAGCTGGCCGTTCCGCTGCGGCAGATCGACTGGCCACGGGTCACTGCGGTGGACCGCGCGTTCTTTGCCGCGCTTCTCCATCGGCTCCCAAGGCCCAAGCTGCGGCAGCTGCACCTGGTCGTCTCCCCGGACACGGTCCTGAGGTGGCCCGCGACCTCATGCGCCGCCGCCACGCCGATGCCTCCCGTCGGTGGTATTGCCGTGGGAATAGTGCAGGGTGGCGCCGCCGGAGTGCGGATGTTCCGACTTGGTGGTGGATGGTGTGGTTCTCGGCCGCTCGCACATGCCGCATCGGCAGCTTCTCCGTACCGGCCACAGGGTTGGCCGGATCCTGCAACGCCTTGTCGTTCCGGCGGCAACTGTCTCCCTGGCGTCACATCGCGTAGAGCAGGTCCATGCCGGGACGGTGGCCACGGGGGCAGGATCTCGGCCACGATCGCTTCGATCTCGGCGAGGTCGACGGTGTCGTTCTCCATGGATGCGGCGATGACCGTGCGGGGGCCGATGGATGCGGTGCGCGGTGTGATGCAGCGGGGGTCGGCCTCGCCGGGGTCGGCTGCGGCCTGCGGGACGTGGAGCAGCGCTGGTGGGGCTGGATGGCGAGGGCCGCGGGGGTGGTGACGCCGCCGACCGCGTCTTAGACCACGTCTGGGCCCGCGCTGCCGGTGAGTCGCTTCACCGCGGAGCCGATCTCACCCGGCTCCCCGCCGAACGGCACGCAGCGCGCGATGACCGACGCCGCTGGGGTGCCTGTTCCGGGGCGACCCGGTCGATGCCGATGACCCGGGCTCCCCACACCCGGGCGATCTGCGCGACCGCGCTGCCAACGCCACCGCAGACGCCGAAGACGGCGATCGTCTCCCCCTTGTCCAGCTGAGCGGTCTCGACGGCGCCGAGCCAGCCGACGACGAAGTTGACTCCCATAGCCGACGCCTCCGCGAAGTCGAGCCGCTCGGGTTTGCGGATCAGGGCGCCGGCGCGCACAGCGAGGAGTTCGGCATGCGATCCGTCGCGGGTGACCCCATGTCGCCGCCTGTTCCGCACCCTCAGCAGGCGCCCGGCCGCTGTGGCACGGGCGGACCCCGGGAAGGAAGGGATGATGGCACAGCGATTCGAGGTCAGTACCGCGCTGATCATGGGCGGGGGCACCGGCAATCGGCTGGCAGTCCGCACACGTGGGTACCTGACGTTCGGCAGCCCGTCAGGTTCTCCGGCTTCACCCCGTGATCACCGGGTTCCCCCTGCTCGGCGAACACGCCGACGAAGTCTTCGCCGAACTCGGCTACGAAGCCGATGCCGATGCCGTCGCCGAAATGCACGCCAACCACGTCGTCGTTTGACCGGCCCAGTACCTGCCCTCGGCTCCCGCAACTGCCGCCTGAGGGCTGGTGGGGCGGCTCATTCTAGCTTGCGGCGCAGTGAGAGGGTGTAGAGCAGCAGCAGTGAGGGGGCGATCAGCACTGCTGCCACGCACGAGACGGCGATCAGGACCCACTGGGTGGCGCTCGGCGAGGCGGCCTGGTCGATGGTCAGATGGGTGCCGAGCAGGTACGGGTACTGGGCGACGCCCCAGCCTGCCACCACGCAGGCGATCGCTGCCGCAGCGAGGGTGCGTACCAGGGGCGGTCGGCCGCTGCGCAGCAGCAGCAGAGCGGCGGCTCCGCAGACGGCCGAGATGATCAGTAGTGGCAGTCCGACTCTGCTCAGTTGGTGGAAGAGCCTGGGTGAGTCGTCGTGGAGGATGAATACTCCCGCCAGGGCCACCAGTCCGGAGGCGACGCCCGCGGCGAGCGCACGCCGCCGGAATCCCTGCTCGAGCTCGGTGTCGCCGCGCCGCACGGACTGACCGGTGAGGAACACGGCCGCCAGGTAGGCACAGACGCTGACCGCCAGGATGCCGCCGAGCATGGACGTCGGGTTGGTCCAGCTGGACAGCGCATCCCCGTATCCGCTGGTCGGAACGCGGCCCGAGGCGATGCCGCCTGCCACCGCCCCCAGGAAGAAGGGAGTGACCACCGAGGAGGCGGCGAACACGGCCCCGGCGACCCGTTGCTCGGATGTGCGGACCAAGGCTTTACG
>NZ_SUMC01000087.1 GCF_005047355.1 Actinacidiphila oryziradicis | reverse complement strand
GAAGGCGTCGGCGAGTTCGCCGGCGTAGGCCGCCGGGTCGGTCGCGGTGCCGTCCGCCTCGGCGAAGGCCAGGTAGCCGGACAGCGTGCCGGCCGCGCCCCCGAGTGACACCGGCAGCCTGCCGTCGAGCAGCGCCGCCAGCCGGGCGTCGGCGTCCACCACCAGCGACCGCCAGCCGGCCGCCTTCAGCCCGAAGGTGGTCGGAACCGCGTGCAGGGCCAGGGTGCGGCCGGCCATCGGAGTGTCGCGGTGTTCCGCGGCCAGCCCCGCGAGCGCCGCGGCGGTCCGACCGAGGTCGGCCCGGATCAGCCGCAGCGCACGGGCGGCCACCAGCATCGCGCCGGTATCCAGCACGTCCTGGCTGGTTGAGCCGCGGTGCACATACTGCGCGTCGGCCGGGTTGGCGTCGGCGACCAGCTCGGTGAGCGCCCGCACGAGCCCGACCACTGGGTTGGCGGTCTCCCGGGAGGCCAGGGCCAGAGCACGGACGTCATATAGTTCGGCGTCCGCAGCCGCGGTGACGGCCGCCGCGGCGGACCGCGGTAGCACGCCGAGGCGCGCCTGGGCCCGCGCGAGGGCGGCCTCCGCGTCGAGCATGGCCTGGAGCCATGCCCCGTCGCTCACCGCGGCCTCCACTGGGGTACCGGCGCGTACGGGGGACAGCAGCCCGGTGTCAGCGCTGGTCTGTTCGGTGTGGGTCATGATGGGGGCTCCGTCAGTTGGCGGGAAGGTCGGGCGGGTTGCCGGTGGCCGGCCGTGGTACGGGCCGGGGTCAGCTCCAGCACGGCGCAAGCGATGGCGTCGGAGTCGCCGAGCGTCACCGAGTTGACGCCCGGCCGGATGCCGGCTGCGGTCACCCAGTGCACGGCCTCGGTGGGCACTCCGTAGGCGAACCGGCGCCGGTGGACGTGCCCGTCGGCGGTCAGCAGCCGGTAGGGGCGCTTGCTGACGGCGAGCCCGCCGGTTTCGTAACTCGTCCCGTACGCACCGTCGATGCGGTACGGGCGGGCCTGGCCGGTGGCGACGAGGTGGGACAGCAGCGCGTCGCCGGTCCGCCGGACGTCCGGCTCCGGCAGCCGCGCCTCGATCAGCGCGCGGGCGCGCACCGGCGGGCCGCCGACCCGGTCGGAGACCGCGGCGAAGCACGGCCGACCGGTCGCGTCCCGCTCGATGCGGACCGTCGTTCCAGGGCCGACGAAGTCGACCACGCCGGCGTTGACCAGCGCGATCAGCTCCTCGATCCGGGAGGCCGGCGGCCCGATGGACAGGAAGGCATTCAACGGGGTGTACCAGCCTTGGAGTTCGTCGCGGTACGAGTTGCCCTCCAGGCCGCCGTGGTCGACCACCAGCCGGATCTCGTTGCGCAGGTCGCGCAGCACGTCCAGGGCGGCCTTCAGCGGGCCACTGACGTTGCCGGCGTGCGCCTCGCGGACATCCCGGGCGAGGTGGCCGAGCAGCCACGCGCGGAACTCGCTGCGGTCGGCGAACACCCGTCGCCCGTACGGCCGGGAGATGCGCTCCCAGTCCCAGCGGTCGGCCGGCGGTATGCCGTGGGCGTCCAGCAGCCGTCGCTCGCCACCCCCGGCCAGATAGCGCTCGGCGAAGGCGGCCCGCTCCGCCCCGCGGCCGGCGGCGCCCAGCCACGCCTCGTAGTAGACGCACTCCACCTCCCGGGCGACCAGCGGCCACACGTCGTCCCCGAAGGTCAGCGGCTGCCTTTCCAGGGCTTGTTGTTGCAGCCTGGCGACTTTCGCCACGGTGAGCAGCCGCGGTTCGTAGCGGCCGTGCGCGCCCTTCTCGTTCTCGCCGCGGGCGTGGTAGGGCACCCCGCGGCGCGAACCGGCATGCAACTTCGGCTCGTTGCCGGACGGGTGGTACACCATGCCGCCGCCGTCGATGCGTTCGTAGCGGCCCCCCCGGGCGATGGTGAACAGGGGCAGGTAGTCAAAGAAGTTCAGACCCAGGCCGCGCAGCAGCACCGGCTCGCCGGCCGGGATATGGGACAGGTCGACATCTGCCGGGTTGGCGGGCGGCAGGTGGGTCAGCCCCACCGCGGCTGCCTCGCGGGCGATCCGCTCCTCCTCCGGAGTGGCCTTGGCGGGTAGGTGGCCCAGGCACAGCACCACCGCGTCCATGCCGACCAGCCGGGTGCCGTTGGACAGCGTCACCGTCTGGGTGCCCTCGCGGCCGGCCTCCTCCAGTTTCACCGCCCGCGCCTGGTGGATGAGCACCCGGACGTGTGCGGGAGCCTGGGCGACCACTCGCCGAAAGGCGTCGCGCAGGTAGCTGCCGTAGAACGCGCGGCTTGGGTAGGTGTCGGGACCGATCCGGCGGGCCTCGGCCAGTAGCGCGGACTCGGTGCCGGAGTCCTTGCGGGAGCTGGTGGCAGTCCCGGAAACGTGGACCTTGTCGGGGGCCGCGACCAGCGCGGATGCCCACTCATAGAGGCTGGGACCCGCCTCGACCGGGCCGTCCATGTCCACGCTGTCGTCGGTGTACACCGTCACCTGGCAGGCGACGGTGTTCATCAGCAGCAGTGGTGACTGGGTGATCCGCCAGACCTGGCCCGACCCGGGGGGGAAGGGATCCACCAGGTGGACCACGACCGCCGGGTGGGCGGCCGATTTGCGTTCGTTGGCGCACAGCCGCTCCAGCACCGACACGCCGCGCGGCCCGGCACCGACGATGCAGACCGTGATGTTCCCTGTACTCATCTGGTCGCTCCGTTGCGTCTCGGTGGGCGTCTGCATCTGGCTTCCGGGCGTCGGTCAGACGAGGGCGGCGACCTGCGCGGATGAGGTTCTTGGCAGTTGCAACGCCCTCCACCGCCCAGGCGGTCAGGAGCGCTCGATGCCCAGGCGGACGCGTGCGGCGCGGGTTTCGGACCACGGCCCGGCCTCCGGCGCCTCGGCCATCGGCCGGACCCAGGCCTCGGTGAAGCTGAGCAGGATAGCGGTGCGAGGCAGGGCGGTCCGGTTGACGCCGGCCCGGTGCCAGGTAGAGGACGCGAGGATGAGCAGGTCGCCGGGGTCGGCGATGGCGGGCAGGGGGGTGCCGCCAGGGGTCAGCGGCGGCTGCTTGTAGCGCTGGTGGCTGCCGGGCATGAACTCCGTGGCTCCGCTCTCCTCGGTGAAAGGGGTGAGCGGCAGTACGCACTGGAGGGCGAGCAGACTGCCCTCGACGATGTGCGTCATGGTGTTGTACGGGTAGTCGATGTGCCAGCGGTCGGGCTTGGCGCCGGGGTTGACGCGGTTGAGGCTCAGGTCGTTCATGAGGGCGTGCGGCCCGAGCAGGGTGTCAGTGAGGTCGGCGAGCCGCTGGTCGTTCATCAGGTCGACGAACGGGGCGCCGTGACGGAACAGTTCGAAGAGACGGACCGACTCGGGGGTGTGCAGCGCGCCATCGGCGGCCAACAGTTCGTCGGCTCGGGTTCGGAGTCCGGCGACATGGTCGGCGTCCAGGAAGCCGCGCCACAGGTGGTAGCCGTTGCGGTGGAAGTGTGCCGCAGATGGTGCGGCGGTTGTTGCTTCGAGCATGGTTCCCCTCGTTCCGGAGCGGTTGGGTGTGGCGGGCGGAGTCACGGCCGGTCGGGAATCGGCGGCGGGTCGGCCGGGACAGGGGCGGGCGGCCCGGGCGGATGGTCCGCAGCAGTGCCAATCGGCCCGGCGCCGGGTCGCCTGTCGGCGAGGACGTGGCCGGCGCCGACCGGGAGGTCGACGGGGACCAGGTCGGTTTCGGCCCGGAGTGCGACGCGGAGGGCGGCGACCGGTCCGCTCCACTTGCCGCGCTCGGTGTCGGAGGGGTCTGGTCGAAGGAGCGCGGTCCGGGCAGCGGTGCCACGGCGTCGCCGGTGCGGCGCCCGACCCCGGCGGGCCGGTCGGCCATGACGGCCAGTGCGGTGGTCTTCGCGTCGTGCCGGTGGGTGACGAGGATGAGGTCAACACGTCCGCGCAGGCGGTGCAAGGCCCCGGCGTGGCCGGCGCCCGTGCCGGTGCCGAGTTCGAGGACCCGGCCGCCGGACGGGACGGCGGTGCGGCGAGCAGTCGCCCCGTCAGCGGATCACACGAGTACCCGAGGCCGTGGTCTGCCGCGCACCGCTGGGCCTGCGCGACGATGGGCGGCACGTCCATGTGGCCGACCTCCTTCACGGGGTGACAGGGGCTGATGGGAATGGGGCATGTGCGTGCGTGGAACCGTGAGAGACCAACAGCGGTTCGGCGATCGCCGGCAATCACCAATCGTTGATGTGGCCGGAAGCGGCTTCCGGGAGAAGGCGGGCGGTCGCTGCGAGGCCGGCCACTGCCGGCAAGCTGCCGACGCCGGGCATTGATCCGAGATTTCTCCGTCGGTGCATCCTGACCACTGTCTGTTACCGGGTCAGCGCCCGGTCGATCCGCAGCATGGCCCAGCGCAGGCTGATGGCCCCGAGCACGACAAGGTAAAGAACCGGGACGATGAGTTGGGTTCCCAGATGTCCGAGTGAGGGTTGACGCACCAGCTCGATGCTCTGGTACAGCGGGAGGCACTCGACCACGATTTGGAGCCAGCGAGGGTAGACGCCCAGCGGGTAGAAGGTGGTGGCGAAGAGGAACATCGGCAGCATCGCCAGTTGGATGAACTGGAAGTCCTGCCAGTTGCGCAGGTAGGTGACCACGACCAGGCCAATGGAGGCGAAGGCGAACCCGATCAGCGCGGCGCCCGGCAGCACCAGCAGGGTCCCGGCCGAGTGCGCCAGGCCGAGGACGGACACCACGACCAGGAACCCCGTGGTAATCAGAGTCCCGCGCAGTACGGCCCAGAGCGCCTCGCCGAGGGCGATGTCCTGGGCAGTCATGGGAGTGGCCTGGATGGACTCGTAGGTCCGGTTGAGCTTGAGCTTGGCGAACATATTGAACGTGGTCTCGTTCATCGCCCCGTTCATCGCCGCGGTGGCGAGCAGGGCCGGGGCGACGAAGGACGAGTAGTCCACCGGCGGGTCGCCGAGCCCCGGCACGCGGCCCACCAGCTCACCGATGCCGACGCCAATGGACAGCAGGTACAGGACCGGTTCGAAGACCTCGGCCAGCAGCAGGTACCAGGTGTGGCGGTAGATCAGGAGGTTTCGCACCACTATGTTCCCGGCGCCGCGCGGGCGTCCGTGGTGCACGGCGGTGAGGGGGATGCTGGGGACGGTCACGGGTGTGGGAACCAGCCTTCCGGATCGCGGTGGAACACGGCATGGGGACGGGTGGGCGTGGTCAGCTGTGCAGGAAGTGGGTGTAGGTCCGGCGACCCAGGAGTAGGCCGGCGGTCGCCATCGCGGCCAGGTAGAGGATGTGCACGCCGCTTGCGAGCGGTGCAGCGGTGCCGAGCGCGACCTCCCTGCACAGCTGGATGCTTTGGTAGAGCGGTGTGACCGATACGACGGCGTGCAGCCAGCCGGGGAGCTGGGTGGTGGAGTAGAAGGTGCCGGAGAACATGTAGAGCGGCATCAGGACGAAGCGGAAAACGCCGTTGATCCGGGTGGACTGGGTGACGGTGATGGCCCAGGCGGCCACCGGTGCCGCGAACGCCAGACCGGTCAGCAGCGCCGCCGGCAGCAGCAGGGCACAGTGCTGCCAGGCCACCGCCCCGGTGGCGACGACGACCGCGATGAAGATCAGCGCAGTGGTGAGGATCCGGAACCCGGTGAAGAGCAGGTGCCCGGTGAAGATGTCCGCCGGACGCATCGGAGTGGCTGCCGCCGCTCGGTAGTTCCCCCGATGGCGGGCCGACTGGAAGACCGGTCCGGCCGAGTCCAGGAAGGCGTTCTGCATGGTGGCGGCGGCCAGCAGGCCGGGCGCGAAGAAGGTCAGGTACGAGGCCCCGTGCAGGTGATCGCTGCCCCCGTGGTCCACCAGCCTGCCCAGGCCCACACCCATGGCGGCCAGGAAGAGCAGCGGATTGGCGACGTTGACGACGACCGTGCCGCGCCAGGTCCTGCGGTAACGGTGCATCCAGTACGCGAACTCCCGCAGGGCGGGCAACCGGGCGGGGTCCAGGGAGAGCGCCATGACGGACCTTTCGAAGGCGTTCGGTCGACCAGGGGTCAGTCAACGAGGGTGCGGCCGGTCAGGGTCAGGAATACGTCCTCGAGACCCGCCCGGCGGACGAGTGCGGTGATGGGCGCGATCCGCTCGGCGTGCACGGCAGCCAAAGCGGTTTCGCCGTCCTTGCAGTAGACAAGGACCCGGTCCGGCAGGACCTCGATCCGCTCCGCCAGTGCTGCCAGGCGCTCGGCCATCGCCTGCTGGTCGCCCGGCGAGAAGCGCAGTTCCAGGACTTCACGGGTGGCGTGGGCACGGATCAGCTCCTGCGGGGAGCCCTCGGCGACGATCCTGCCGGCATCCATCACCACGAGCCGGTCGCACAGTTGCTCGGCCTCGTCCATGTAGTGCGTGGTCAGGACGAGCGTCACGCCGTCGGCCTTGAGCTGGTAGAGCCGTTCCCAGAGCAGGTGCCGCGCCTGCGGGTCGAGGCCGGTAGTGGGCTCGTCCAGCAGCAGGATCTCTGGTTCGTTGATCAGGGCGCGGGCGATGGTGAGCCGCCGCCGCATCCCGCCCGAGAGGGCTTCGACCTGCGCGTCGGACTTGTCCGTCAGCCGGGCGAACTCCAGCAGCCGCTCGGCCCGGTCCCGGATCACCGATTTGCTCAGCCCGAAGTAGCGGCCGTAGATCAGCAGGTTCTCCCGGACGGTGAGTTCGGTGTCGAGCGTATCGTCCTGCGGCACCACGCCGATGCGGGCGCGGATCTCGGGGCCATGCCCTGAGGTCTCCATGCCGAGCATGCGCAGGCTGCCGGCGCTCAGTGGGGACACGCAGCCGAGCATCCGCATGGTCGAGGATTTGCCTGCACCGTTGGGCCCGAGGAATCCGAACGCCTCACCGCGGTGGAGTTGGAAGTCGATGCCTTCCACCGCGACGAATCCCGAGCCGTACTCCTTGCGCAGACCGGTGGCCTGGACCAGGAGTTCGTTGGAAGTCACTGTCACTTCGTTCCCTCTGACTGTTGTGTGCGGTGGTTCGGGAGCGGCGCCGAGAACGCGGTGGCGCACGAGTCGGGGCCCGAGTCGGCCGGCGCGAAGGACTGCCGCAGGCCGCCCACCTCGGCCGCCGGATCGGTGACCGCGCTCACCAGCAGCCGTTCAAGGTCGCCCAGCAGGTCGGTGGCCCGGTAGTCGCCCAGGAAAGCCGGGTCCAGGCAGAGCGTGATCAGGCAGGTGGCGTCCAGTCGGCGTAGCGAGAAGAAGAGCTTGGAGCCTTTCTGCGGGTCGTCGCGGGGCAGTTGCTCCAGCTGGGTCCGTGGCAGAGCGGTTGTGACAGCCATCGAGTCGCCGGGGGCCGACTCCTGCCCGGTGCGCGCCGCCCGGTCGCCGTGGAAACTGACGTCGTTGAAGAAGCAGTAGCTGTCGGGGATGAATCCGCGCTCGGCGGCGATGTCGGCGACGAGTTGCTCGACCTTGCGTGGATCCGCCTCGCAGCGCCGGTGGGCGGCGAGTACCGTGCCGACCGCGGTGCGCAGGTACCGTTCCAGTGTCCCCTCGGCCACCCGCAGGTGCAGCAGGCCGTTCTGGTTGAACGCGCCGACATAGTCACGGTCCTCGGGTGCGAACCGGGTGGCGACGATCAGGCGGACGGTGGCCTCGGCCTCGCCGACCCGGAAGGCCAGCAGCAGGCCGAGCAGGGCGACCAGGGCGGTACTCGGGCTGGTGCCCGCGCGGGCTGCGAGCCCCCGCAGTGCGAGGGCCATCGCCGGGGAGTCGATCGTGGCCCAATCCCGTCCGGCGGCCTCGGTCCTCGGCGACTTCTCCAGCATGGTCGGCGAGGCAGCCCGCAACCTGCGCTCCCAGTGGGCGAGCGTGGCCGCTTGGCGGCGCAGGCCGGCTTCGGACAGCTCATAACGGGCCCGCTCGGCCGGCTGCCTGGCTCTGGCCGGCAGGGCGTGCTCGCTGGGTGCGGGAGCGTCCAGGAGGGTGCGCAGGTCCCGGAGCACAATCCGGAAACTCCAGGCATCCACCGCCAGGTGACTGATCACCAGGATGACCGCCACCGGCGCCGCGCCCCGGGTCAGGACTGCGGCCCGGACCGGCAGGTCCCGAGCATGGTCCGTGGCGCCGCGCCGGAGTCGGCCGCCGAGCGCCTCGGCGTCTTCCGCGAGGTGTGGGCCGGTTGCCTCGCTCACCCCCACGCGGAGCTCGCCCTCGGGGAGGACCTGCTGGGTCGGGCGCCCGTCCTGTTCGAAGTAGCTTGTGCGCAGGGCCTGATGACGTTCGATGAGGACTCGCAGCGCGGCGTTCACATGGTCAAGGCGGGTGCCGGCCGGAACCGGGACCCACCGGTACAGGTTGGGCGAGTCGTCGCCCTCGGGAAGCCAGCGGAGCACGTCCCAGTAGGCCAGCTGCCCCCACGCCAGCGGGGTCGGCGGTGGACCATCCGAGCGGAAGTGGACCAGGTGGGGCGCTGGCGAGGTCATTCGAGGTCTCCTGCGGGGTGCCGTCCGACATGGCTGTGCGCGGACCCGGTGGCGGTCCGTGACGGGGAGTGCGGGCAAGAGCCGGCCGGGTGGCCCAAGTGGCCGGTTACGCGACGTACAGGGGCCGTCGTCACAGGGAAGGCGCGGCGCGGTCTGCTTGTGGCAGGGTGTCGCGGCTTGTGGCGGTGCGGTGCCCACTCTCCCCGGGTGGGCGAGAGGGCGGTACAGGTCGGCAGCCCGTCTTCTTGGCCCCGGTGCCGCTCCACGTCGCTGCCGGACATGCCCCCGCTGCCGGTCTCAATGGTGTCTCATATTTTCACTCAATTGCAAGTGTTTTGCAGGGACAACTAGCGACGGCGATCCTTGCTGTCGGCCCTTTTGTGGCAGCGCGGACTCGGGGTGTCATGCGCTGACCAGCGGCCTGCGTGGCGTGCGGCCGCGCTCAATAGTGCCAAATCGACCTCTGGGCACGGTAGTCAACACTCCGGATAGCCGGTCGAAGCTACCAGTCGGTTACGTGGCCGTCCTTGATGTGTACTAACGATATGTGACGGATTGGTCACTAAAAGTGAGCATCGTGTCGCACTGTGTCAATTATTTGCATAAGTTCACGAGAAAAATTCAACCCGTTGCAAGAACCTGAGCGGATGTGTAAGGCTACCGAGCGCCGCAACGACATCACTCCCTCCCCCTCTCCGTCCCAGGACAGCTGATCCCATCCAGCGCCCGAGGAGAAACGATGACTGCGCTCACGCCCGGACAGACATCCCAATTGGAGACGGCGGACACCGCCGACGAATTCCGCGCCGCCGTGGCGGCGGCTCCCGACGAGCACTGCCTGGCCGGAGTTGTCGAGGCCTGCTTACGCCCGCTCGTGTACAGCCGGCACCACTGGCTGGTCTACAAGGGCGAGTACCGGGTCCGCGCCGATCTCCGGTCGGCCTGCGAGTCGATCAGCCGGCGTGATCCGCTCGCATGGGACGACGAGGAAGCAGATCTGATGCTTACCCTGTTCGCCCTCGACTGCGCGTCGACCGGACTCGACGACCTAGTCGACCGGGTCGACTCGGCCGCGGTCCGCGATGTGCTGCATGCCCGCCATGCGCTGTACACGGGCGTCGTCGACCCGACCGAACAGCCCCCGGGCACGCTGCTCGCGCTCGCCCGGCAGGTGGAACGGCTGCGACCCCTCGTCCAGGAGACGCACGAGCTCTTCTCCGTGATCGACGGGAAGGCCTGGTTCCGTACGGAGGGGGCCGTGCCGCGTGGCGAGATCGACACCGTGCACCTCACTCCCACCGTCGATCAGGTGCTGACGGAGGTCTTCGGCGAGCCGGCCGGCCCCGCTGCGCACGAACGGCTCCAGGCCGCGACCAGGACAGCTGTCGCGGCGGACGGGGACGGCGCCTCGATGGTCCGCGCCATCATGCGAGCGGCACTGACCGACCCGGTGCTGCGCGCCGACCACGTGACGCTGACCTGCCCGATGGGCGACATGCTCGACCGGCCGCACGAGATGACCACCAGTGGTGCCTTCTTCACCGAGACCCAGGTGCGTGACGGCCTCGAACTCGGCGACTACGCCGAACGGTTGGGCCACGAGTCCGCCGATCAGCTCCAGCGCACCATCCGGGCTCGGATGCTGAAGCTCAAGCGAGGTGCGATCCGCAGCCTCTACGGACCGGGCTGCCTCCAGGGCCAGTTCGTCGAGAAGCATGGCGGCCACATGCTGTTCCGCAACGAGGACGCGCACTACCGGGGACACCAGAGCATCGGGTGCTCCAGTGGCGGCCGCGCGTCGTTCGCCCTGCGCCACACCACCGGGGGCACCGAGCAGACGATGACGCCGATGATCGGCGACTTTCGAGTGGTCCGGATGAGCCACGACGAGGACGAGACGTTCACCGCCGGTGAACTCCCCCAGGTCATCCGCTACGGCGAGTGGTTGCGCGTCGTCGTGGAGGAGACCTACCGAATGGGCGCGGTCGTCCGGGCGGACGTCCCAGCGCCGACGGCGTGAACCCGGCCCCGCACCTCCTCCGTGATGCCGGACCCCACAAAGAAAGGACGACCCATGCGGATCTGGATCGACCAGTCCGAGTGCCAGAACAGCGGACTGTGCGAGGAGGAGGCGCCGCAGCTGTTCGGCATCGGCAATGACTTCTTCGCGTACGTGCGCCGGGACGGGCAGTTGCTCGACCAGCCGGGCGGTGAGGACAGCCAGGCGGAGGTGCCCGAGCACCTTGCGGAGCTCGCCGAGTTCTGCGCGAAGGCCTGTCCCGCGTCCTGCATCCACCTGATCGGCTGACCACTGCCAGCCTGAGATTCCCACACCGACCCGAGCCATGGGGGAACGACATGACCGCCACTCTTGACCAGTTCGTGCTGCTGTCGCCCGAGGAGGCGCACGACCGGATCCACGCCCTCGCGCGCGGCTGCGCCGAGCACCCCGCTCTGAAGAACCCGTTCTTTGAGCTGTGGATGGAGCAGGAGCTCACCGCCGACGAGGTCGAAGTGGTCGCCAAGAACTTCTATGAGCGGGTGCGCCGCACGCCGGTGCGCATCGCCCTCGCGTTCCTCAACATGACGGACATCGCGGCGCGGTCGGAGACGGTCGAGAACCTCTACGACGAGATGGGCCTCGGCAACCCCAGGAAGGTCCACTCCGTCATCCTGAAGGACTTCTTCGAGACGCTGCTCAGCCGGCTGCGCGGGCATGCGGTCGATCTGGATTCGGTGGCGGCTCCGCTGCTGCCTTCGACCGTCCGGTTGATCGAGCAGGGCGAAAAGGTGTTCAGCAGCTCCTACCCGCAGGAGGTCTGCGGCGCACTGCTCGCCCAGGAGTGGCACGCCTACCCACAGCTCGTCCACCTCTACGAGGGCGTCCGCAACTACCGTGCACACTACGGACTCGAGGAGTTCCACGAGAACTGCGAGTACTTCTACCTGCACATCGGCGCGACGGAGAAGGAGCACAAGATCCACTCGCTCTCCACCGCGGCCAAGGCCTGCCGCACTGCCGAGGACATCGAGCACATCGAGCGCGGCTTCACCATCTACCTCGACCTGCTCGCCGAGAACTGGAACGAGATCTACCGGACCCTGCGGCCGAGCTGACCTCCGCGGCCGAATCGCCGACCGGCCTCGGCCGCGCTGCTGGACAGGACGCCGGACCAGCCCCGGCACGGGTGACCGGAGAAGGAGCAGGAGTGACGAGTTCGACGCAGGACCCATCGCCGCGGCGGTCCGGGAGCGGTCTGCGACAGGCGATGTCGGACGGCCCCGCGTACGGCCTGTTCCTGGTCAGCGGCAGCGCGATGCTCGCGGAGGCTGCCGCGTACACCCGGATCGACTGGGCGGTCATCGACATGGAGGGCGCCGCCATGACCAAGACCGACGCGCTCCACCAGGCGCAGGCCCTGGCCGGATCGGAGGTTGCCGCGATCGTCCGGGTGCCCCGACTGGACCGCCACGACATCGAATTCGCGCTCGACCTGGGGGTGGCCGGGGTGATGGTCCCGAAAGTCGACCGGGTCGAGGACGCGGAGCGCGCCGCGCGGTTCTCGCGTTACCCGCCGGACGGGGCCCGGGGTGGGAATCCGATCCGCGCGAGCGCCTACTACACCGCTTCCGAGCGGTACTACGAGTCGGCGAACCACGAGGTCGTCTGCATCGTCCAGATCGAGAGCCGCGAGGCGGTCCGCAACGCGGCGGAGATCGCACGAACCGCCGGGGTGGACGCGCTCTTCATCGGGACCGGTGACCTTGCCATGGACCTCGGGCAGCCGGGACGGCCGACGGGAAGCGCTTTCGACGACGCCCGGCACACCGTACTGGCGGCCTGCGCGGCCGCGGACAAGCCCGCCGGGATCTTCGCCCCCAGCACCGGGCTCGCGCGGCAGTACGCCAAAGAGGGGTTCCGCTTCATCGCGGTGGGGAACGAGGTCAAGTTCTTCGTCCAGTCGGCGGCGCTCGCGGTGACCATGCTCCGCAAGAAGTGAGCCCGGCCGCACCACCGGGTACCGAGCGCCGAACGACCTCAAAAAGGGGGGGAGTTGTGGATCAGCCACAGTGGGTCGCCCGCGATCAGGCGGTGTCGCGGCGGGTGATTTTCAACGGACGGATCGACAAAGTCGTGGACTACTTCGGCGGTGCGTCGCCATTCGCCGGCCCGCAGGCCTACCTGGTGGAGCAGCGGAACTACGTCCTGCGCCCGCACTTCCACCCCGTCGATCAGTTCCAGATCCTCTACGGCGCCCCGGGCGCGCTCTTCGGCCGCTGGCCGGTAGGCGGCTTGGTCGCACACTACGCCGACGCCCACACCGTGTACGGGCCATTGACCGGCGGTGACCCGCCGCTGCGTTACTTCACCCTGCGGGCCGAGCCCACGCAGGCCACCGAGTTCATGCCGGAGTCCCGGGCGCTGCTCCCGCAGCGGGCCGGGCGGAGCCTGCACCGGGAGCTCGGACCCGCAGCGGGAGACGCAGGTCCGGCGGCAGCGGCGTCGTCGACGCTGCTTGAGGACGAGCGCGACGGCCTGTGGATCGGCTGTACGGCCGGAGAACCCGGCGCGATGATTTCCGTGCCGGAGGCGGGCCCGGGCGGGCAGTTCCTGTTCGTGGTAGCTGGCGCGGTGGAGTCGGCAGGCGCCTGGTACCCGCCTGAGTCGATCGGCTGGCAGCCGTGCGGCAGCGGCGGCTGGGCCGGGACGGCCGGGAGCGACGGCGTCCGGATACTCGTGCTGCGCTACCCGCGGCGTGCCGGGACCGGCGCGCGGCCGGCGGCCCCGGACACGGGGCAGCGCCCGGCACGGTTCCGGAAGGGCGATGACCATGAGTAACGACCAGGTGACCTCGCCGCCCGCGCGGCTGATTGACCCAGAACTCGAACGGACCGCCCGGCTCTACCGGCGTGTCGACCACGGCAACCCGCTCGCCGTGCGCAAGGAGGCCTCGCGCCGGATCCGAGTGGCCAGGATGGCGGGGCTGTGGGTCGCCGCGGACGCTGCAGTACAGGTCGAGGACACCGTCGCGTCGGACGGTGCCGGCCAGGCGGTGCCGGTCCGCGTCTACCGGCCGGTGGCGGGCACGGCGCCGTACCCGGCCGTGCTGTACATGCACGGTGGCGCGTTCATCTCCGGCGACCTCGATTTCGAGCATCCCCGGTGCCTGGAGATGTGCCGCGAGACGGGGGCCGTCGTGGTCTCTGTCGATTACCGGCTCGCCCCCGAGCACCCCAGCCCCGCGGCCCTGGACGACTGCGTACTTGCCCACCGGTGGCTCCGCGGGGCGGGCGGCCGGGAGCTGTCCGTGGATCCCGGCCGCATCGCAGTGGCCGGCACGAGCGCGGGCGGCACCCTCGCCGCCGGGGTGTGCCTGACGGCCCGTGACGAGGGCGCTCGTCCGCCGAGGCTGCAGATGCTGTTGTACCCGGTGCTGGACGACCGGCTGGAGACCCCCTCGGCGAGGGCGTTCACGGACACGCCCGCCTGGGACTCCGGGAACTGTGCGCACATGTGGCGCCACTATCTGGGGACCGACGTACAGCGGACCGGCGCCTGCCGCTACACCGTGCCGGCGCGGGTGGCCGACCTGTCGGGGCTGCCCGCGGCGTACGTCATGACGGCGGAGTACGACCCCCTGCGGGACGAGGGCGCCGAATACGCCCAGCGGCTCGCAGACGCCGGCGTCCTCACCGAACTGCGCCAGTTCGCCGGGACGTTCCACGGCTTCGACACCCTCGCCGCCGCGACGGTCTCGCGGCGCGCCCTGGAGGAGCAGCACGCCGTGTTGCGCGGGGCCCTGCGCTGACGTCCGGCGGACCGGATGCGCTGCGCTGCGGAAAGCAACTGGCCGTGCCGAGAAAGGACACACCATGTCAACGGAAACCGAATTCGTCAGCGATGCGCTCCGGTTCCTGGAGGAGATCGGCGCCGACATCTCCGGGGTCGAACCGGGGACGCATCTCTTCGACAGCGGGGTGCTCGACTCCCTGGGGACCCTCGCGTTCCTCGACTTCCTGGAGCAGCAGATGGGGGAGGAAATCGAGATCGACGCGCTGGACATGGACTCGATAGCGACGCTTCGCGGCGCCCATCGATTCGTGCAGGATCAAAAGCAGGACTAACCGCCCGGTCTCCCGCGCCGGGAGGCCGACGTCCGATATGGGGCCCACTGATGAGCTCGCACCGCTCACCGCTGCACGACGAGCACGCCCGGCTCGGCGCCCGGATGGCTGAGTCCGAGGGGTGGAGCATGCCCTTGGAGTTCGCCGGCGTGTTCAAGGAGTACCAGGCCCACTGGAAGGCGTCGGTGGTGTGGGACGCCTCGAATCTCGGTTCGATCCGGGTTTCGGGACCCGGCGCCCGGGATCTGCTCCAGCGAACCTTCACCAACGACCTGCGCCGCTGCGGCCCGGGCCGCAGCCAGTACACCTTCCTGCTGTCCGGGGCGGACGCGAGCGTCGTGGACGACCTGATGGTCTGGTGGGTGGAGACCGATCTGTTCCTCCTCACGCCGAACCGGCCCGAGGCCGTGCTGAGCGCACTGCGGTCCGTGCAGGCCGACGGACCGCGTGCGGACTGCGTGATCGAGGACGTCTCGGCCGACCGGGTACTGCTGGCGCTGCAGGGCGCGCAGGCCGCCGAGCGGATGGCCGAACTCGCCCCGGCAGCGGGGTCGATGCCCGCATCCGGGGTCCGGCGGCTGGATTTCCACGGCTCGACCGCACTGGTGGCCACCACCCGCTTCGGGCGCCAGAGCGGATTCGAGCTCCAGCTCGCACCGCCGGCGGCCCGGACCGTCTATCGGAGTCTGGTCGCCCGCGGGGTCGCGCCGGCCGGTCTCGGGATGCGTGAGACGCACCGCCTTGAGGTCGGCATAGCCCGGCACGGCTTCGAGCTCGGGCCGGCGATCACCCCCCTTGAGGTGGGGTGCGAGCGGGCGGTCGGCTTCGACACCGACTTCGTCGGCCGGTCGGCGCTCATCACCAGACGGCGACGGGGCATCCGGCAGATTTTGCGGGCGATTGTCATGACGGGCCGACAGATTCCACAGCATGGCGGGGACGTATTTCTCGACGACGAGAAGGTGGGCCGCGTCACCAGCGGGAACTTCTCGCCCCGTCTGCACTGCGGGCTCGCTCTCGCGTTCGTGCGACCCGAGGTGGCGCCGGGGAGCACAGTGACCGTTTCGACCGTCCGGGGGGAAGCGGACGGCACGGTGGCCGCCACCCCGGTCGATCCTGGGCAGGCCGTCGGAGCACGGACATGACCGCCGCGGCGCCGGGCCGGGTATCGGCCATCGACATCTTCGACCCCATGTGCCCGGCCGTCCTGAGGAACCCGTACGAGGCGTACCGGGCACTCCGGGACCGGTGTCCGGTCGCCTTCCTGGAACCGCTCGACGTCTGGGTGGTCAGCCGGTACGCGGAGGTGCAGAGTCTCCTCGGTGCTCCCGAGGGTTTCTCCGCCGCCCTCGCGTTCGGAAAGGACTCGTCGATCACGGACTCCCGCGGCCCCGTCCGGCGGCAGCTGAACCTCAAGTTCGCCGGGGACGCGGGCCGGGTCGTGTCGTCTACAGACGGTGAGGCCCACGCCCGCCTGCGCCGGACGGTCGCCAGGCTGCTCAGCAAACCCCGGCTCGATGCGGCCGACCCGCAGATCAGAGCACACGTGCAGCGGGTAGTGGCGGAACTCGCAGCCGCCGGTTCCGAGTTCGACGTCGTCGAGGATCTGGCCAAGCCGGTGGCCGCGCACGCGATCGGCGTCGTCATGGGCCTGGACGACGACGTGGTGCGGGTGCTAGCCGGATGGGCCGATCTGACGTCCCGCGTGCTGGACCCGGGAGACGACCTCTCCTCGGCGGCCGCCGGACGGCAGGTGATGCGCAGTAACCTGGCCTCCTTCCGGGCCGTGACGGCGTTTTTGAAGGCCGGTGCCCGAGGAGCCCCGAGCGTCCCGCGGAACGGGATGGTGGAGTCGTGGCGCGAGGCGACCACCCCGGCGGCTCGCGAGGAGGTCATCCTCGCCATCCTCCAGCTTTTCCAGGCCGGTTACGAGACCATCGTGTCGGCCGTCTGCCACATCATGGTCACCTTCGTGATCGACCGGCCGCGGCCATCGGACCGCCCGGCCGGGCCGGAGCTGCAGGCCGACCTGATCGACGAGGGCTTCCGACTGGCTTCCCCCGTCCGGGCCACCTTCCGGACGGCGGTCGGGGCCAGGACGGTCGGCGGGGTGTCCGTACCCGACGGGGCCATGCTGATGGTGCTGCTCGGTTCTGCGAACCGGGACGAACGCGTCTTCGACGACCCCGGCACGCCGCGCGCCGGACGGCGGACCGTGCACCTGGCCTTCGGTGGGGGCCCCCACCGATGCCTGGGACGGATGCTGGCACAACTGGAAACCAGGTACGTCCTGAGCGCACTGGCGGCGGCCACCCGGAGTATCTCGTCCGTCGGGGGGGCCAAGGTCAGCGCCAACGTCCTGAAGGCCGGCTACGAGTACTTACCGGTACGAGCCGAATGGCGCTAGTTCCCACGGCCCTCGACTGCAGCGGCCCCGCCCTGGAAGCCGCGGCCGGCAGGCGGCTTCCCACTGGATCGGTTCAGCAACTCATGACTGGAGTGCTTCGCGATGCGCGTTGGATTCATCGGTGCCGGGCTCATGGGGGCGCCCATGGTGGAGCGCCTCATCAAGGCGGGACACGAGGTCACCGTCTCGTCCCGCACCCCGGACCTGTTGCCCCCGGACTGGACCGTCGTGGACAGCCCGGCGTCGGCGGCCGCCGACGCCGAAGTGGTCTGCTCGATCCTGCCGGACTCGGCCGAGGTCCGCGCGGTCGTGGCGGCGGTGCTGCATGTCGCCGGACCCGGCACGGTACTCGTGGAGATGACGACGCATTCTCCGGCCGTCGCCCGTGAGCTCGCGCTGGAGGCGGAGTCCCGCGGGGTCGCCTATCTGGACTGCCCGGCCGGCGGCGGCGTCGCCAGTGTGCGCGACGGCACGCTCGCTTTCTGGGTCGGCGGCCCCGCGGAGGGGCTCAAGCGCGCCTGGCCGGTCCTGGCCGCCATCGGCGACGAAGCGAAGCTGCGACACTGCGGACCGGTCGGCACCGGCCTGGTGGTCAAGCTGGTCAACAACTACCTGGTGGCCGTCAACGCCGTCGCGTCCGGCGAGGCTCTGGCGATGGTTCGCGAGGCAGGGGTCGATCCCCGAACGGCGATCGAGGCGATCACGTCCGGAGGGGGCGGCACCAACGCGCAGTTGGCCAACCTCTATCCCAACCGAGTGTTCGCCGGGGACTTCCGGGCCGGCTTCCGGCTCGGCTACATGCTGAAGGACCTCCGGCACGCCTTCGACCTTGCCGCCGACACGGCCGTGCCGGTCCCGGTCGGCGAGGCCGCCAGCGCCCGGCTGGCCGAGGCCGGGCAGGAGTTCGGGGACGAGGTCGACTTCGGGTCGGTGGCCCGTCTTTACGGGTGGTGACCGGGCCGGCGCCGACCCCCGGCCCCGCCCGTAGCAGCTACCGCCGCAGCCGAACCGGAAGATCCTGGTGGCCATTCGAGGCGGAGTGTCGTGAGCGCTCGCGGCCGCCCTCGTTGACGCCCGGTTTGCACGTGATCGCGACCCCGGAGGATCCGGTGCGCACAATCCGAGCGTCACGCTGGGTAATTGGCCACCAGGGTCCCGGAAACCGAGAAAACCGAGAAAGAGGAACGGATGGACTGGGAAATCCGCGAAGCCCTGGACGAGGGCGACGTGCGCAGGTGCTGGCCGGTGTTCCGGGAGCTGCGGTTGAACATCTCTTCCGAGGAGCTGTTTGTCGACCGCTGGAAGAGCCAGCGGGAGGAGGGATACCGGATCGTCCTCCTAGAGCGGGAGGGCGAGGTCCAGGCGGTCGGCGGGTACCGCATCCTGCACTCGATGGCCTGGGGCCGGGTGCTCTACCTCGACGACCTCGCAGCGCGGAGCGACCAGCACGGCGGCGGGCTCGGCACCGCCGTGCTCCGGTACGTCCAGGAGCAGGCCCGCCGTTCGGGCTGCGAGGCGGTGCACCTCGACACCGGCTACCACCGGCACCGGGCGCACAAGGCGTACCTCCGCAACGGGTTCGAGTTCAACAGCCACCACCTTGAGTGGAAGGTTCTCGGCGCATGAGAGAGCTGCTCAAGTGCCATGAGGATCTCGCGTCCCGGCGGCCGGAGGACCCGGCCGTGATCTACCGGTGCGAGCCGCACGCGGGGCTCGTCCTGACCTGGGCCGACCTGTGCGAGCGGGCGGAGCAGATCCGCGCGACGCTGCTCGCCGGCGGGGCGCGGAGCCACTGCGTCTCGGCGCTGGTGCTGAACGACCACCCCGACCTGATCCCGACCCTGCTCGCTCTCTGGCAGCTCGACAGCCCTCCGGTGCTGCTCGATCCGCAGTGGGGCGGGCGGCTGACCGCCTCGATCCTGGCGCACAGTACTCCGGTCTTCCGCGTCGACCTCGTGCCGTCCGTGACGGTGACGCCGCTGAACCGGGACACCCCTTCGGACGTGCCGGCTGACGCGGTCTTCATCGGCTACACCTCTGGCAGCACGGGCGATCCGAAGGCGATCGTCTTCACCCACGAGCGCCTCTACGACGGAACTCTGGGGAACGTCTCCGCGTCCCTGCGGCTGCGCGGCACGCGCCCGTCTCGGCTGGCCCGCTCCATGCGCATGTCGGGGTCCGGCGTGATCAACCTGCACCACACATGGGGCGCCGTGCTCGGGGCGTGCGTGGTGGTCCTCCCCGAGCTGACCGTCGAGACCGCCCGCGGATACTGGTCCCGACTGGAGGAGAACCGCATCGACCAGACCTTTCTCGTTCCGCAACTGGTCGAACTGGTCAACCGGTTCTCGCAGGATCGGGACGCCACCGTGCCGGGGCCGCTGTGCTTCACCGGAAGCGCACCGCTCTCCCCGCGGACCCAGGAGCGGTTCCAGCGCCGCTTCGGGCTGCCCCTGTTCAACGCCTATGGACTTTCCGAGACCTCGTCGGCCGCCTTCTTCGGACACCTCGGCGACGACGGGCTGGCCACCATCCGTATCGGCGTTCCCGAGCGGGTCGCCGCCCGGCTGCGCGACGCGGCCGGGCGGATCGTCGAAGGTCCGGGCGAGGGCGAGATCGAGCTGGCGGGGGACCAAGTCTTCGGAGGCTACTACCGCAACTCCGCTGCGACGGCGGAAACCCTAGTCGACGGATGGCTGCGTACGGGCGATATCGCGCGCCGCGACGGCGCCGGGATCCACCAGTTGGTCGGGCGCAGCAAGGACGCAGTGATGAAGGGGAGTTACGCGATCTACCTGACCGAGGTGGAGGAAGCCGCCGCCGCCCACCCGGACGTCCTGGAGGCGGCGGCGGTGCCGCTGCGACTGGCCGACAGCACAGAGGACATCGGCTGCCTGGTGCGGCTGGTCGACGGGAGCACTGCTGCGGCGGACGCGATCCTCGGCTGGCTCCGCGACGCCCTGGGTGCGCGGCGCGCGCCCTGCCGGGTCGTCCTGACGGCGGAGCCGCTGCCGAGGGGAGGGCAGGACAAGCTGGTCCGGCCCGCCGTCATGGCGCGGTGGGACGACCTGCCCAACGTGCCGCGCACCCTGCGCGGCTCTTGGGAGACCTCGGGTGCCGGCCGATGACCGATCTGCAGGCGCGCGGGTGTCACCACCGATCTTCGGCCGTCCCGTGCCGCCCGGCCGTCCGGGCCGTCGACCCCGGTGGTGCGCGGTGATCGCCGGTGTCACGCACGTGACGATGGAGGCGGGTCTGGAGCACGGAATCGCGCTGGGCATCGCGCTGGGCTTCGAGCTCGACTTCGTCGACCGGGTCCGGTTGCCGGCCGCCTTCGAGGGGGTCGAGGACAGTGACCACACACTGCCACTCGCCCTGCTGGCCGGCCTGCGGGGGATTCGGCTGGAGGTCGTGCAGCACCGCAAGCCGAGCGGCCGGCGGGGCGCCTACTCGGGGATCTTCCGCTGCCCGCCCCCGGCGCCGGCGCACCCGGTGGCCGGCCGACGGGCGATCCGGGACGTCCTGCTGCGGGCCGGTGCGCTGGCCGACCCCACCTGCCGGGCCGTGGCCGGACCCGACGGTGAGGCGTGGTTCGAGCCCTCGGCTGCGGCCGGCGGCCTGGTCGGCCTGCTCTGCCACGCTGAGGACGTCCGGGCGGAGGCCGAGTTTTGGTCGGCTTTCGCAAGAGCCCGGTGGACCACGGTAGGGCCGGACGCGGCCTGGGGTTCCCTGTCCTCGCCGCTCTTCCCGGCGGAGTGCCGACTGGTGATAGTCCGGGGCGACGGGGCCCGGCCGCCGCACGCCATGAACGACTCCGGCTTCCCGTCCATCGGCCTTGGGAGCACCGCGGTCGACGCCGACCGGGCCAGAGCCGTGGCCGCCGGGGCGACGGTGCGGTCCGAACCGATCGTCACCGACGTCGGCGGGCGCCCGCTGCGGATGGCCCTGATCGAAACCCCCGGCGGTGCCCCGGTGGAATTGTTGTCCGTGCACCGGAGCGCCCCCCGATAGCGCCCGTCCCGTCTGGCCGCCGGTTGGAACGTAAACCCACCTCGACGAACCGCAGGAGCAGAGCTCGATGACTTTCAGGCTTGAGGGACCGATCCTCGAGGGCGCGCTGGTGCGCCTGGAACCGCTGGACCACCGCCATCTGCCGGATCTGGCCGTGGCGGTCGAGGAAAATCGCACGTCGTACTCCTTCACCTGGGTGCCCAGGGCGGACGAGGTCGGCCGATACATCGACGAGCAGCTCGCCCGGGCCGCCGCGGGCAGGCTCGCCCCGTACGCCCAGGTGGAGCGCTCGTCCGGGCGGGCGGTCGGGGCCACGGCCTTCTGGGATCCGCGGCTGTGGCCGGGCGAGGACCGGCTCTGCGCGATCGAGGTCGGCTTCACCTGGCTGGCGGCCTCGGCACAGGGCAGCGGTCTCAACACGGAGGCCAAGCTGCTGCTGTTCCGCTACGCCTTCGAGGACTGGGGCGTGGCCCGGGTCGATCTGAAGACGGACGCCCGCAACGCCCGCTGCCGAGCCGCCATCGAGAAGGTGGGCGCCCGGTTCGAGGGGGTATTGCGCAACTGGTCCAAGTCCTGGGCACCGGGCGAGCACGGCCAGCTGCGCGATTCGGCGATGTTCTCCATCGTCGACGCGGAGTGGCCGGACTGCCGCGTCGGCCTGGAGAAGCGGCTGGCGGCCATTCTGCAGCGCGCCTCGGCACCGTACGCGGCACTGGGCCGTGGCCCGGCACAGGCGTCGTCGGCGGATGACCGGACAGAATGAGGGGGAGCGCAATGGCACTGTGGGACAACTACGACGACGTGGACTTCCAAGTGGTGAGGAACTCCGCGGGGCAGTACTCGGTGTGGCCGATGACTCGACCCCGCCCGGCCGGCTGGGCCGCGGCGGGCTTCACCGGGCCGCAGCAGGCGTGCTTCGAGGAAATCGACCGGACATGGCAGAACGGCGCGCGAGCCGAGGTTCGCCGGCCCGCCACCGAAGACCGTGGCGCCGGACCGGAACCCGCGGCGGACCGGTCCGCCCTGCGAGGCCCGCGCCGTGCCGTACCGGACGGCTCGGTCACCGCCCTGATCCGGGCGCGGGACCTTCCGGCGGACCGGACGGCCGCGCTGTGCGGCTCCGAGCGGCTGACCCGGGGCGAGCTGTTCGAGACGGCGGCCGGGTGGGCGCGGGTGCTCACCGAGGAGGGCTGCGGTCGGGAGGTCCCGGTCGCGCTCCTGCTGCCGCGCGGCCTGGACGCGCTGACGGCGATCATTGCCGTGCTTGAGGCCGGCGGCGCGTACGTACCGATGTCCTGCGACGACCCCGACGAGCGGATCCGGGCGGTCCTCCAGGACTGTGGGGCGCGGATCGTCGTCACGACGGACGAGCTCGCGGGCACGCTGGGTCCGCATGCCGACGTGGTCCTGTCCCTGTCGGACCTGCGGGCGCGAGCGAAGGACTCCACCGCGCATCTGCGGCCGGCCGCCGGGGACGACCTGGCGTACGTCTTCTACACTTCGGGCACCACCGGGCGGCCGAAGGGCGTCGAGGGTACCCACCGGCAGTTGGTCAATTACGCGCTCTGGTGCGGCACCGCGTTCGCTCACCAGCCGGAGGAGGTCACCTTCCTCAGCGCCTCCCTGTTCTTCCTCGGCTCGCTCACCACGATCTTCACCCCGTTGCTGGAGGGCTGGCCGATCGTCGTCGCGCCCGACGGCGTGACCACGGACGGCCTGCTGGACCTCTCGAAGCGGACTGCGGGCGGCCTGCTGAAGGTCACCCCGACGCATATCCGCATGATGACGGCCAGGGGCGTCCCCCAGGACGGCTTGGCGCGCCAGCTCATGGTGGGGAGCGAGCAGCTGACGTTCAGCCGCGAACTCCGGGAATGGATGGGCGGTGACAGGCGCCGGGTGGTGGTCAACCACTACGGCCTGACGGAGACGCACGGCTGTTTTTGCCACTGGTTGACGGGCGATGAGGAACTCGGCAGCAGGATTCCGGTCGGCACACCGATCGACAACGTCGAGGCCTACCTCGTGGACCGCGATGGCGCGCTCGTGGCCGTTGGCGAGGTCGGGGAGCTGCTTGTCGGCGGCCCGTCTCTGGGACGCGGGTACCGTCACCTGCCGGCGCTCACCGGGCAGCGCTGGGTCCCACATCCCTGGGGTACCGACGGCGAGCGGCTGCTGCGGACCGGCGACCTGGCCCGCCTGGGCCCCGACGGCGTCGTGACCGTGCTGGGCCGCGCGGACCGGCAGGTGAAGATCCGCGGGCACCGGGTCGAGCCGGCCGCCGTCGAGGATGCGCTGCGGGGCCTGCCGGACGTCAAGGAGGCCCTGGTCCTTCCCCGGGCCGCCGACGGAACCATGGCGCTGGACGCTTTCGTGATCCGCGAGGTCGGGGCCGTCGCCGGGCCCGACCCCGCGGCGCTGCGCGAGGCTCTGGAGGCGGCGTTCCCGCCCCAGTGGATTCCGGCCCGGATGGCGGTGCTGGACGAGTTTCCGGTGAACGCCAACGGCAAGGTCGACACCGGCCGGCTGCCCGTCCCGCGGCCGCCCCTACCCGTGACGGTGCCCGGTCCGCAGGTCGACCGCTGGAGCAGGCTGGACCGGATCGTCGCGGGGGTTTTCTGCGACGTGCTGGAGATCGACGACATCGGGCTGCTGGACAGCTTCTACGACCTGGGCGGCGACTCACTGGCGTCGGTAGCGGTGGCGGCCCGGATGGGCCAGGCGCTCGGCCGGGACGTTCCGGCGCCGTCGGCTGATGCCGCCACGGTGCGTGCGTACGCGCGCCGGATCGGATCGGCCGCAGCGGGGCCGGCACCCGCCGCCGCTTCGAAGCGGGCGACCTGACGTGTTGGGCGACCGATCGGTCACGCTCGTCACCGGGGCGACCGGGTTCCTCGGATCGGCCTTGGTGGTGAGCCTGGTCGAGCAGGGGGAGGCCGTGCGCTGCGTTGTCCGGGGGGCGACCGCAGCTTCGCGGGCCGCAAAGCTGCGTACCGCGCTCGACGGCCGGGTCGCCGCCAAGGATCAACACCGGATCGAGGTCGTCCCGGGAGACCTGGCCGAGGAGCGGCTCGGGCTGTCGGCCGCCGGGTTCGCGGCGCTCGGGCGGGACGTCTCGCGGGTCGTCCACTGTGGGGCGCGGGTCAACATGACGCTGCCGTACGGGCCTCTGTACGGGACCAATGTTCGCGCGACGGAAGAGCTGATCGAGCTGGCCGAGGCCTGCTCGGCGTCTTTCGGTTACGTGAGCAGCCTCGCAGCGGTCGGCCGGAGCGTCACGGGCGAGCCGTTCGAGCTTCACGACTCGGTGTCGGGGGGTTACGGCCAGACGAAGTGGTCGGCCGACCGGCTGGTCAGCGTCGCGCACCAGGAGGGCCGGGTGAGAGCCGTGATACTCCGCCCCGGCCGGATCACGGCGCACTCCCGCACGGCCCGCTCGAACCCCGACGACCTGCTCGAACGCGTCATCCGTGTCTCGGCGTGGCTGGGCGTGGTGCCGGTCCTCGACACCCGGGTCAGGCTCAGCCCCGTCGACTGGGTCAGCCGGCTGGTCGTCGCGCTGTTCGGGACGGAGCGTGCCCACGGACAGGCGTACCACCTGATTGCCGCGCAGTCCCTCCTGTGGGCCGACGTGCCGGCTGCCCTGCGCGCCGCCGGGTACGAGCCGGTCGAGCTGCCGTACCAGCGGTGGCGGTCGGCCGTCCTGGCCGCCGGTCGGGACGATCCGGCGGTGGCCAGGCTCTGCCATGCGCTTCCTGCGGATCGGCTCTCCTTCGACGACCGGATCGGGTGCGAACCCCGCAACGCCGCCAGGACCCTGGCCGGCGAGTACCCGGACCTGCCGCCGGCTGCCGGCCTGCTCGGCGGCACCATCGCGGCTTGGCAGCGGACGGGAGAGCTCCCCAGCGTGCCGTGACGCCGCGCACGGCAGTCGTCCCTTCCGTTCCGTCTGCCCGCCGGACGGAACGGACCTCTTGCTGTGATTGGGCGCACTGGGCGACGGCCAAAACGGCCGATGTGCTCGACGCGCTCCCGAAGTATGCGCGGCCACCTGGTCCAACGCCCGGAGGCTCGTGCGGCATGATTAACGGCGGTCGACCCTTGGGAGTTCTCGCGTGACCTGGTCCGAGGTTGGTGCGCGACGCCTGCACTACGGCAGGGACGGCGCCCTGACCGGCCCGGACAAGGAACACGCCGAGACCAGCATGTTCGCGCTCCACCTGCTCCAGTCCGCCCTGGTCACGTCAACACACTGCTGCTTCAAGCCTTGTTCTGGTCGAACGTCAACCCGTAGCATGCGGTGTCGCCGGGGACCCGCGCCGACCACGCCCGGGCAGCCGCGATCGCTGCGGGCCGCCCAGCGCGTCGCGTTGCCGCCATACCGCCGGACACACGCTCATATCTGTGGAAGCGCCGCGCACACACCCCGTCCGCAGCGATCTATGAGTCCGAGGCCCGGAGTCCGACTGATGTTCGAGTCCATACTGCCGTCCGAAGTGATCGTGGAGGGGACAACCGACGACGCGTCGGCCACCCCGCTGCTCGCCGAGGAAGCCGCAGTGCTGTCCGCCGCGACCATTGAGAAGCGCCGCCGCGAGTTCACCACTGTCAGACACTGCGCCCGGCGTGCTCTCGCACGGCTCGGACTGCCACCCGCACCCATCGTGCCCGGCGAACGCGGAGCACCCCGCTGGCCACAAGGCATCCTCGGCAGCATGACCCACTGTGACGGTTACCGCGCCGCCGCTCTCGCCCGCACCACCGACTTCTTCTCCCTGGGGATCGACGCCGAACCCGCGGGCCCCCTGCCCAAAGGCGTACTAAAGGCGGTCTCCTCCCCCACCGAACGCTCTGCACTGGCCGCTCTGGCGGACCGCCGACCCGACGTGCACTGGGACACGCTCCTGTTCAGCGCCAAGGAGTCCGTGTACAAGGCAT
The DNA here is from genome assembly GCF_005047355.1 of Actinacidiphila oryziradicis. GTDB lineage: Bacteria > Actinomycetota > Actinomycetes > Streptomycetales > Streptomycetaceae > Actinacidiphila > Actinacidiphila oryziradicis. Next base: position 3,882 of record NZ_SUMC01000087.1, on the reverse strand, counting down.
GGTTCCCTCTTACCCACCGGTTCCTGGACTTCTCCGGCGCAGAACTGGAGTTTCACCCAGGTAGCAATTCCTTCACAGCACGTCTGCTCATCAAGGGCCCGGTACTGCCCGGACACGGCACCCTCTCCGCGTTCACCGGACGCTGGACACAACGTCAGGGACTGGTGTTAACGGCCATCGCGGCACCGGCCGTCAGCGGTTCCTCGACGGAAACAAGTCTCACCAGCCGCGCCCCATCTACTGCCACACCGATCGCCCATCGACGCCCCTGACATTCCCACCGGCGCCCGCCACCGGAGCGGCTGGGAGTGTCAACTTAACGGTAGGGTCGGGGGCTGGCGCGGTAACTGACGTTCCGTTTCCAGCCCCCGCCACTTCAAGTGAAGTAGGCCGCCGACGAGGTGCCCGTGGCGCGGGTCCTTTTCTGTGAGATATCCCGTGGGTTCCGGCGGACCTTCAGGACGCCTCGGCGGCTCTGGCCAGGCAGTTTGTGCCCCTTGCCTGCGATCCGTAAGTGGATCATGAGGCTTCGTCAGGAATCCCGAAGAACCCTCATGATCCACTGTGCGCTCTCGGCACCCTCGGGGTGCTCGTGACCAGGGCCGACGAGGTGACCGCGAGGTGCGGAGAATCAAGACGAACCCACGGGATGTCCCATAATCCAGCGGTTCGGCGAGTACAGCACGCACGGGCTGGGCATCCAGCCCGAGGCGTACGACCCGAAGCTGGACGTCGACTTCACCCTGCTCCGGGATCAGGGCCTGAGCGCCGCAGGTCTCGGTCAGGCCGCCTGACGGGCGCGGTATTCACGGGCTGGCCCCGGACGGTCCGGGAGTGAGCGAGCGCAGCAGCAGCTCTCCGACGCAGTGGCGGAAATCGCGTCGATCGTGGCTCAGGGCATGAGGGGAAGCTTGCCGACGATCTTGTCGACCCGGTTGCGCGGGCCGACGATGCTGACTGCGCAGTACTCGATGTCTTCGGTCTGGGTCTTGCCCACGGCTGCGATGAAGTCGCTGTAGACGCGGGTGCTCTGGGCGGCGGCGGGCACGTCGGCCACGAAGGTGTCGGTGCGGGAGGCCGCCTTGGCGCGGATGGTGCGCAGCGTGGCGGAGTCGGCGACGAGAACCGAGCAGCCCGTCCAGGGCAGGCCCGGGTGCACGGTGCCTTCCGCGTCGGCGGCGTCGGTGCCCAGCAGGCCGGGGACCGCGGCTACCGTGGGGGCGGCGGCGCAGATGGCGGCGTTGGCGGCCCGGCCGGGAGGCAGGTCGGCGTTGACGATCACGACCCACTTCAGCCGGGCCTGGCGGGTGGACAGGCTGAAGTCCACCTCCTCCGGGTCGAAGCCCACTGTCGCCGCGCTCGGCGCGTTTACCACAGGCATGGCGTCCCCTGTACTCGTACGGTCAGATCCGGCAATGCTAGACAGACGTGTGGTATTCCAGTGGTGTCTGCGCACCTCGTTCGCCGCAGGAGGTGCTTGCGGAGTCCTCGGCGAACGTGATGCGGCGATCGCGCGAAAACCCCGTCGCTCGTGCGGAGGAGCGACCGCGAGGCATCGTGGGCAGGCACGTGGTGATCATTCCAGCGAGGATCAGTGCGCAGCCGGCCCACGCCGAGGGCGAGAGGTGCTCGTGGAGGAGTAGTACGCCGATCAGGGCCGCGGCCACAGACTCGGCGAGGCTGAGCGTCCCGGCCGTGGTCGCCCGCACCCGGACGAGACCCGCGGTGAACAGCCAGTACGCGGCGGCGGTGGTGGCCACGCCGAGCCAGGCGATCAAGGCGAGGGTGGTGCCATCGAGCAGGGGAGTGCTGTCGGTGATCATCCAGGGCAGCAGGGGGAGGGAGCCCAGCAGCAGGGGGAGCGCGGAGAGCGTGGGCAGGTCGGCGGCGCGGTTGGCGGCGGCCAGCTGCTTGGCGAAGACGGTGTACAGGCCGTAGCAGGTGCCTGCGGCCGCTGCCAGGAGCAGGCCAAGCGGATCCACACGGGCTCCGCTGCCCGGTGTCAGCAGCAGGGCGCAGCCGGCGACGGCCGCGACGGTGCTGGCCATCCAGGCGGCGCCGATGCGCTCACCGGTGACCCATCGGGCGCACACGCCGGTCGCCGCGGGTGCGGTGCCCAGGGCGATCACCGTGGCCACAGCCGCCCCGGTCCGCGACACCGAGGAGAGGAAGGCCGCCTGGTAGACGCCCGTCGAGACCGCGCAGACCAGCAGCGGGCGCAGGACCGTGCCCGCGGCGAGAACCCGGAGCTTCTTCGGGCGACATGCGGTGAGCGCCCCGAGGACCAGCCCGCCCACGAGCAGCCGCCACCCGCCGAGGGCCGCCGGCGCCATGGGGCTGGCCGCCAGGACCTGAGCAGGGCCGACCGTGCCCCACAGCACCGCCGCCGCCAGTACCAGACCCGCGCCGAAGGCCAGGCCGTTCTTTCGCGCATCCATAGCCAGCGAGACTAGGCAGGAATCCGACACGGTCCACTGCTTGCCGAACTTCGTCTGGCATACGGTGGATCTCATGGAACTTGATGCGCTGGACCGGGCCCTGCTGCGGGAACTGCAGAACGATGCACGGCAGACCAACCGCGACCTGGCGGCCAAGACCGGGGTCTCCCCCTCGACCTCACTGGAACGCGTCAGGCTGCTCCGCGAGCGCGGCGCCATCACCGGCTACCACGCGGCCCTGGACCTCGACGCCGCCGGCCGACCCGTCCAAGCGCTCATCTCGGTGCGCATCCGGCCTCCTGCCCGCCCAGTCATCGAGGGGTTCCGGGAATGGGCAGCACGACTGCCCGAGGTGATCGGCCTGTTCGTCACCTCGGGCGCTCACGACTTCCTCATCCACATCGCTGTCCCGGACGTCGACAGCGTGTACGCCTTCGTCATCGACCGCCTCACCGAACGCCGCGAAGTCACCGACGTGCAGACCACGATGATCTACGAGCACGTCCAGTCTCGCTGCATCGAGCCGACCAGCCCCGATCGGCCCCGCTCCTCACGCAGAGCCCGCTGACCGGTTGGCTCTTCGCCGGGTCCCCGTGCCGTGATCTGCCCCCGCATTGGCCGGGGACAGAACTGGGATTCCGGACTCACGACGCTCCGGCCGCATGATCACGCTTGGTGAGTACCGTCACGCTTCGCGCTCGCAGAAATGAGTAGTTCCGAGCACGACCTGATCCATATCGGCCGGGGTGGCGGATGGGCGACGGCAGTATGGCGCTGCTCGGCTACATGGACGACGTCGACCGCGTCACCGGCTCCCCGCTGGTTAGCTCGGCACGTTCATCGAGGGTGGACAACAGCGCCCGCTCGTCCCGGTCAGTCCGCGCACCAGCCCGGCCGCGGCCGTGCAGTCGCCCACCAGGTTGCGCACCGTCCGCGACCCGATCGTCCCGGCCCGGGGCGGATCCTTGGGCTGACGGCCCGCGCACCGGCCGGTGCCGCCGAGCCGGCCGTGACGGTCGATCCGCCGCAGCAGCGGCCGGTGTGGTGCTGGTCGTGCGCTTCCAGCACCGCCCGTCAGGCCGCCACCGGGCACGCCGGATCGTCCTGCGCGATGATCCGCACGACGTCCGTGCTCCGCCCGTACGGGTCGGTCTTGGTGAGCCGCAACGTCACTTCCAGCGCCGCGCTCCGGGTGCGGCAGGTTGCTCGACGCCCGCCCGCTGTCGTACAGGGGGCGGGCGCCGTGCGGTGGTTGCGGGGTGGTCAGCAGTAGTGCCAGTAGCGGCAGTAGTGCCAGTTCGCGGAGCGGATGTGACCGCGGAGTCGCGGTCCTAGGTGCCGTACGCCGGTGCCGTGGCGCAGGGTCAGCTGGTGTCCGCGGTAGTGGGAGCGGGCGTAGAGGGTGACGCTGCGGCTTCGGGAGTTGTTGTAGAGCGATTTCACG
>NZ_SUMC01000086.1 GCF_005047355.1 Actinacidiphila oryziradicis | reverse complement strand
GCCAGACCGCGCAATATGGACTCGCGTTCCTGCACGCACAGCGGGTTCCCTTGACTCAACTGCCGCAACCTCCGGTTCAGCGCAAAGTGATCATGATCTCACGATGCACTGACCAGTTGAGAGCGCCACTCCCTGACCGAGGGGGAGCGGTACACATTCGCGCTGAACAATCTCGCAAGGATGTTCGGCCGCCAGGTCTTCGACAACTTCACCGGGTCGGGAGCGACCCAGTCCTGGGCGAGGGCCCGTTACGCGCTCGGGGAGGCGGTCATCTTCACCCCCGGCCAGTTGCACGAGCACCACCCCGCCACCCGGACCAGGGAAGGCCGGATCCACTTCGCCGGAGAACACACCAGCTTGAAACCCGCCTGGATCGAAGGGGCGTTGGAGAGCGCGGTGCGGGCCAGCCTGGAAGTCAACGACCGCTGAGCCCGGGTGGTGAACGGCGGCTGGTTCCCCACGGCAGCCGTTCACCACCGTCCGGCCGCAGAGTGTCGCAGAGTGAGGAATCGAAGTGAGGTTGTTGGCATTGGAGGAATCCGCACGCCGCACGCCGTGGACCGCCTCCACCCGGCGGCGACGCCTCACGACCGCCGTGCTGGCCGGCGCGGTGCTGGGTATCGGAATCACGGCGGCCTTCACCAGGCAGGCGTCGGCCGCGCCGCGTGCACGGGGCCCGATGGTGCCGGCGTCGGCAGAGCGGGACGGCCCGGACAGCCGGATCCGTCCCTTCCCGTGGGGAGCCCACGTGTCCGTCGGGTGTTCATCCACCGCGGCCCGGCACCTGGGCGCCGATACGGTCGGCTGCGGGCTCTCCGCGGTGGTCTGCGTCGGTGACGTGCGCATCCGGCAGTCCATCGGCCTGGGGACGTACTACCCGGTCTCCGCGGTGACCCGGCTGAGCATCGATGTGGGCGACCCCTGCACACGGGAATCCCCGAAGCCGCCGGTCGTCCCGCCGAAGCCGCCGACCCCCGCCCCGCCACCGCCTCCCCCCGTCCGCCCGACACCAGGCCCACCGGCGCCGGCCCCGCCGAGGCACCACCCTCGCCCCGCCCGCCCGGCACCGCCGCCGCGTTCCGCCGCCTTCGTACCCGCCCCGCCCAGCGGTCCCCGGGCCCCCGCACCCGTCTCGCGTCCCACGGCGCCCGCCGGGATCCGGCTCAATCCGCCCATCGCGCAAGAGGCACCCGATCCGCGGCCCGACGACTCGGGGCGGTGGTGGCTGCTTTCCATGATGGCCGTACTGCTCCCCGCCGTGCTCGCGGCGACTCTGCCCCGCTTCGTCAACCGCCGTCACTGACCACCACCCTCCCTGCCACGGCAGCCATCGGAGTTCCATGTCCATGTATCTCGTCAGCGTCCTGTGCACGCTCGGTGGCGTCGCCGTCGCACTCGTCCTCGGCAGGCTCCTCGGCAGCGGAAGACGCGCGGCCACCAGTGAGTTCAACGGTCAGGCGCTGTCCCTGATCAGCAGCGTGCTGCTCAGCTCATTCATCCTGCTGACTGGCTTTCAGGTAGCCGGCAGCTGGTCCGCGTTGAGCACCGCGCGATCCCGCACCTACGACGAGGCCCGGGCGCTGACAGACACCTACTGGGCGGCGGGCGGCCTGGCCGACGCCGACCGCACGAAGGTACGCGGCCTGCTGAGGCAGTACACCGAAGAGGTGCGGAACGTTGAGTTCGCTGCCCTCGCCCAAGGGCACACCAGCCCGGAGGCGTGGAGCGCGCTGGACCACGTGCGGGCGGCGGTCGGCGTGGCGTCCGCCGTACGGCCTGACCAGCAGACCGCGAAGGCCGCCGCCCAGTCCGCTCTGGGAACCGTGTACCAGACGCGTGCCGACCGGGCCGCACAGGTCAGGGCGGGGATGCCGCTGATCACCTGGCTGGCCCTGCTGGTCGCGGGTATTTTCCTGATCGCCTTTCCGGTGGTTCTCGGGCTCACCGCCACACCACGCCACCTGGTGGCGCTGTGCTTCACGGGTGCGGCGGTGGCCTTCGCCATCTGTCTGACGGCGCAGCTCAACCACGCCTTCCAGAAGCCGTTCGCGGTACGGCCCACCGCGTTCTCCTTCGCCGAAGCGCGCTTCCGGCAGATGGACGGCTAATATCGCCGCTCGGCGGCGTCGCGCCCCGTACGCCGGGCCGGGCCGGGTTACGTCACACGGTGAGCCTGACGGCTTCGAGCCAGATGCCTGCCCATAGGTCACCGGGATCTCGCTCCATCATGCGATGCGGTTGTCGGTGCCCGCTGGGATGCTGGATGGAGAACGTAGCCCGAGGTCATGACCAGATGCCGCTTCCCAAGACGGCTGGGCCGCCCGCGCGGATCATCGAGGACGTCACAAAAAGCCGAGGCGTTCGGTGGGATCATGACGCGTGCTACTTCGGTAACTCCCCGTCAAGGGTCAGGAGCGTGTCATGACCGAGCAGCCGCCCGTCCCGCAGGCGGTGCTGAGCCCGCTCACCGGCTCGGCCGTTTTCCTGGTCGTGACCATCGACCCAGGCGCGGAGCCCGTCGTGCGGGAGCTGCTGCCCGACCTCGCCGGGCTGGTGCGCGCGGTGGGCTTCCGGATTCAGGAGGGGACGCTGACCTGCGTCACCGGCATTGGCTCCGCGGCCTGGGACCGGCTGTTCAGCGGCCCGCGCCCGGCGGAGCTGCATCCCTTCCGGGAAGTGGCCGGCGCCCGGCACACCGCGATCGCGACCCCGGGGGATCTGCTCTTCCACATCAGGGCCGGCCAGATGGACCTCTGCTTCGAGCTGGCGTCCCAGATCATGGACCGGCTGCGCGGCGCGGTGACCGTCTGCGACGAGGTGCACGGTTTCAAGTACTTCGACGAACGCGATCTGCTCGGCTTCGTCGACGGCACCGAGAACCCCACCGGACCCGCTGCGAGCACCGCCGTCATGATCGGCGCCCGCGATCCGCAGCAGGATCCGGACTTCACCGGCGGCAGCTACGTCATCGTGCAGAAGTACCTGCACGACCTGACCGCGTGGAACGCGCTGCCGGTCGAGACACAGGAACGGGCGGTCGGCCGCACCAAGCTCTCCGACATCGAACTCCCCGACGACGTCAAACCGACCGACTCGCACGTCGCACTCAACACCATCACCGACCCCGACGGCACCGAACGGCAGATCGTGCGCGACAACATGCCGTTCGGCGCTGCCGGGACCGGTGAGTTCGGCACGTACTTCATCGGCTACTCCAGCACCCCGGACGTCATTGAGCGGATGCTGGAGAACATGTTCATCGGTGATCCCCCGGGCAATCACGACCGGCTGCTCGACTTCTCCACCCCGGTCACCGGAAGTCTGTTCCACGTCCCCACCGCCGACTTCCTCGACGACCCGCCTCCCGCACCGGAGGCCGGGGCCCCGGAAGAGCAGCCCGCGGTCGTTCCGGTGGCACCCCCAGTCGTTCCGGTGGCAGCCGACGGCTCCCTTGGTATCGGCGACCTGAAGAGGAGTACCCCTCGATGAACAATCTGCACCGCGAGCTGGCGCCCGTCTCGGACGCCGCCTGGGCCGACCTGGAGGCCGAGGTCCGCCGCACCTTCACCCGCCATCTCGCCGGGCGCAGGCTCGTCGACGTACCCGAACCGGCCGACAGCACCCTGGCCGCGATCTCCACCGGGCACACCTCACCGGTCGATCCGCCCGCCGAGGGCGTCACCGCCCGGCTGCGCCGGTCCCAGCCGCTGGTCGAGCTGAGGGTGCCCTTCACCGTGGACCGCGAGGCCGTCGACGACGTCGAACGCGGCGCCAAGGACCCCGACTGGCAGCCCGCCAAGGACGCCGCCCGCCTGACCGCCTTCGCCGAGGACCGTACGATCTTCGAGGGATACCCCGCCGCCGGCGTCGCCGGCATCCGGGCCGCCTCCAGCAACGCCCCGCTGACCCTGCCCGCTGAGCCCCTCGACTACCCCGACAGCGTCAGCCAGGCCATCACCGCCCTGCGCCTGGCCGGCGTCGACGGCCCGTACTCCCTGGCGCTCAGCGCCGACGCATACACCGCCGTCAACGAGACCTCCGACCACGGCTACCCCATCCACGAGCACCTCGCCCGCCTTATCGACGGCGAGATCATCTGGGCACCCGCCATCACCGGCGCCTTCCTGCTCACCACCCGCGGCGGCGACTTCGGACTCCACATCGGCCAGGACCTGTCCATCGGCTATCAGTCCCACGACGCGACGAGCGTCGAGCTCTACCTCCAGGAGTCCTTCACCTTCCTCGCCCACACGAGCGAGGCGGCGGTGGCCCTGACCTGATCCATGGCAAACCGAAAGCCTCCCCCAGGAGTCCGGGGGAGGCGGCGTAGCGACTCTCGACGTCGGTGCGGACGGGGTCAGCGCTCTTCGCGGAAGAGGACGTGCTGGCCCACGGTGGGGTCGTACTTGCGCAGGACCAGGCGGTCGGGGTCGTTGCGGCGGCTCTTACGGGTCACATAGGTGTGGCCGGTGCCGGCGGTGGAGCGCAGGGTAATGACGGGGCGGGTCTCAGTTCGTGCCATGGGGCGGGGCCTCCAGAGGATCAGGCCTGGATCCTGCCCCCGTAAGTAGGGATGGGATCCATTTTCGTTGGCTCTCTGCTCACCGTAACGCCGTACCCCCCTGCCGCATTCCCGCTGGGGGCATGCTGCGATCCTTCCGGGCATCCGCCGCCGACCGAAGGGGCCTGTCAGTCCCAGAGCCGCGCGGTGTCGAGCCTGAGGGCGTAGGCGCCTTCGGGCCCGCCGACCGTGAGGCGGGAGTCACGGGAGAGGGCGAGAGCCCGGCACGGTACGAGAAGAGGGATGGGGCGGACGCGGCCGGTGAGAATCTGCCACAGGTGGAGCGTCGCGTCGCTCCAGGCGACGGCGAGGACGGGGCCGTGGGCGGTCTGGGCGGCAGCCATGGCAGTGACGAGGGCGGGGCGCTGTTCGACGGGGGCCGGCATGGGGTCGGCGGAGGTTTCCCAGAGCCGGACCGTGCCGTCCATGGCCGCGCTCATCACCAGGGTGTGCTGGTCGTCGGGCTGGGCCAGACAGGCCACGGCGGTTACGGGCGCAGAGTGCAGGGCACGGGAGTGGGGGACGGTCTGCGGGGTTTCCATGCTCCAGACGTGGGCGTTTCCCTGTTCGTCGCCGATGACCGTGATTCCGCCGTGGGGGCACTGGCCGAGGGCGGAGGGCCGCAGGTCCGGGTTCCTGAGGGCGGCCTGCCCGTGGTGGGCCGCGATGTGGCCGAGGACGGCGGTGGGGTCCTCCCCGGCGGGGTACAGGGCGCCGGAGTCGGTGAGCAGGAGCAGCGACCGGTCGTGGCGTACGGCGATGCCCTGCGGGCGCGCGGTGCTCGACGAGGGGACGGGCACGGCGGCGGTGCTGCGGCCGGTGGCCGCGTCGAGGAGGGTGAGGTCGCCCAGCGGGTCGGCTGCGAGCAGTTCCCCCTGCCCGTCCCCTGGTCCGCCGGGTACGGGTGCGAGGGCGGTCAGGGCCGCGTCCGGCCGGGACCAGACGGCCGTGAAGACGTGGCCTTCGGCGAGGGGCAGTAGATAGCGGGCGAGGGCGGGGCCGGCGCCCAGCGCGGCGGCGTGCAGGAGGGCGGCGCGCTGGGCGGCGCTGTGCTCGGGGTCCGACAGCTGGGGAGCCGCCAGCCGCCAGGTCTGCCGCAACCCCGGCGGGGCCGGTATGCGCTCGTCGGCCAGGCAGGCCGCGATGGACACAGGGGAGCCGTGGAGCAGGAACCCCGGGTCGGTGAGCAGCGCACGGACGGCGTGCACGGAGTCGGGGGCGAGCAGCGTCTGGTCGAGGGCGTGTTCGCGGACGGCCTCCGGGGCCAGGTCCCAGAGCGGGCGGCCGTCGGAGGTGCGGCGGAGCTGTGCGGTGAGGTCGCCGTCGCCTTCCGACGGCTCCGCGAAGTTCCCGAACGGTTTGTCGCCGACGTCGATGGTCAGAGTGGGTTCGGCAGGTCGGGCGGGTTCGGCGGGTTGAGCGGGCGCCCAGCCGTCGAGGAGGCCGCTGTCCCCGACCTCGACGATGGCGCGGGTCTGCGGAAGCTCCAGCAGGGGGAGGAGAAGGTCCTGGACCAGGGTCGCCGGATGGGCCGGCGGGCGGTCCGCGGGGCCGCGCCCGGAGCGGTGGAGGTCTGGCACGAGCAGCAGCAGGGGCCGCTGATCGACGGTGAGGCGGTCCAGCAGCCGAGCCGGCGAAAGCGGGCCGTAGCCGAGTTGCCGGCTCAGTTCCCAGGCGAAGGCGTCCGTGAACAGTCCTGCCGAAAGGACCGTCGCGTGAACGGTGGTGCGGGGGTGGCCGGCCGAGCCCATGAGGAACCAGGCCAGCAACTGGCTCTTGCCGCTGCCCCTGGCACCCCGGACCAGGCAGACCCTGGGGTGCCCCGGGGAGGTGCCGGCTGCCCAGTTCAGCACTGCCCGTCCGTGGGCTGCCGTGACTCCTTCCCGCGGCGGCCAGGCGGTGACATCGGGACCGCCCGGCGCGGAAACGGTGCTCATTGTCCGGCCGCCCGACCGTCGGCGTTTTCGCGCAGTCGCCGGATGCCCTCGGCTCGGGAGTCGGCGGACTCGCCGTAGGGGAAGTTGTGCGTCATCTCGGCGTGCGGGAAGACCTGTGCCAGCCACATGGAGCAGTAGTGGCCGGGCATGAAGCAGGGTTCCAGGTCGGTGTGGATGCGCAGGACCTGCTCCGGTTCGACTCCGGCCGCGTTCAGACCGGCCCACAGCCGTTCCTCGGGGTGCAGGGCGATCGCGCCGGACTGGGTGACGATCCGCTTGCCGTCTGTGGCGTCGAGGTATTCGAAGGCCGCGTAGTTCTCGACGCTCGCGGTGTCGCGGATGTCGTCGAGCACCAGGGCCCACCAGTTCTCCCGCTCCGCGAGCGCCTGCGGATCACCCGCCCGCAGCCGCTCCGTCAGCCTGTCGAAGGCCGAAGAGGCGGTCTGCGGCTGATCGGTGCTCAGGATGACGCGCAGGGCCTCGCGCAGCTCCACGAGGCCGGAGGCGAAGGCTTCGGGCGAGGAGTTGACGAAGCGATGGGCTTCGTCGAAGTCCAGCAGCACCGCCCATACCGTGCCCTCGGTGTCGGCGCACAGTTCGAAGCCGCTGTCGCCGCCCAGCCGCGCCCAGGCCGCGCACTCCTCACGGGCGACACCGTGGCCGGTCGCGGCGGCGTACTCGCCCAGCGGTACCGGGTCGTCGTCACGGGTGGCGAAATAGGGGCCGACTTGCCCCGGTACGGAGATCCCGGCAAGGAGGCGGGTGGGCGCACTTCCGGGGTCCTCGGGGTCGTTCGGTCCAAAGGTCCGCAGTGGTCCGTCATCAGTCACCGGGTCAGTCACCGGGTCGGCGCTCCTTGGGCGGGTCAGTAATCGTATTCCGGGTCCACGATGGACGTGAGGCGTCCGCGTCCGACAAAGCCCCGAGATTGCTCTCCGGGACGGTGACCAGTTCGTCCGACTCGAATACGGCCTCAATCTTTTCGCGACTGAGATCGAGAGAGGTGCTCACGCGCTCTTCCTGTCAGTAGTGGTGTTCGGGGTCCACGATATACATGAGGACCTCGAACCAGCAGGAATCCGGGTTTTCCAGAGCGGCCGGGTCCACGGAGGCCATCGTCTCCCGGATACGCAGACGCGTGGCTTCGAGTTCGGCCGTTCCGTTGGATTCCCACTCGTAGTTCGGGCTCTCGGCCTTGAGAAGATACAGGAAGTGGACAAAGGATCGCAGGCTGCTGTTCACCAGATAGATCTCATCGTCCTGGGGCAGGCAGTAGACCTTCCCACTGTCCGGGTCGAACGCGATATCGTCGTAGGGGAAAAGCCCCAGACCGATCCAGCCGTCCGCACCCGGCGGGACCTGGTCGAAACGGTCGGAGAGTTCCCAGTCCCACTCCGCGACCCGCTCCAGCCGCTCGCCGATCCCGGCGTCCAAGTCGAACCACGGGTTCTCCCAGACCGGAATTCCCAGCGTCCGCAGCACCTCCCTGGCGTCTGCGTTCGTCACGGGTCCGAGAATACTCTCCGGCGATGTGATCAGTTCATCCGGCTCGAACACGGCCTCGAGCATGTCGCGGTTGAGGGGGCTGCTCATACGCTCCGGTCCTGTCATAGGTAGATAATAATATGCGGAATTTTATCTACTCAGTTGCAGCTGGTCAAGGTAGGACCTCATGAGGGTGTTTCCTTGCTCTCTTGACGCCTTGTCGCCATATTCGACGCTATGGCTCACCTGTGTTCCCGGGAATCTCTCCGCCATCCAGGAACTACAGTTGGCCTTGTCGGAACAGGGTTCTCGTTCCGTATAGAGTTCACGTATTCGGGCCGGTTCCCCCTCTCTCAGGAACGGCGTTCCGATCATTCGTTCCGAATGTCGGCGTCCATTACTGCGGGCCACGAGAAGAAAGTCTCCGCTACCGTCCGCGCTGCGGACTCTCGCAGCCGCGTAGTTGTTGCTTGTGAATGTCCCGTCCGTGTTCCGAGTACCGTAACTGTTGTCCGCGTGGCGGCCGAGCTGGGTGGCGCGGGAAAGGTCAGTGCTGCCCAGGGGAACCTCCTGGGACGATGCCTGCGGCCGCGGGTTGGTCCGCCCTTCCTGCTTGTTCTTGAGTTTGGCGTTCTGTTCGCCTTTGGCCGGGCGTCCGATCGACGTGCCGTCAAGCCCGAGCTTCGCCCTGTCCTCGTCCGTCAGGTCGGAGTGGGAGCGGTCAGGGTGCAGCCGGCGAATGGTCCCGTCATCGGCCATGTGGTAGACGCGCGGCTCCTCGAGCCGGGGACGCTTGGCGATGTTCTCCAGCTCCGCCGCGTGCTTGGCGTCGTTCTCCAGATGGTTGTCGGCGACCCGCTTCAGCCGATTTCCGGTGTCGTGATAAAGGTCCTTGACGGCCTTGCCGGTGTCCTCGCCCAGGGTTTTGGCCAATTTCCCCGCGCCGTGCTCCAGCGCCTGGACGATCTTGTTGGTCATTCGAAGCTCACCCCCGCCGCCTTGACCTTGAACTCTGCAGCGTGGGAGGCGATCTTCTCGGCGTGGCCGTGCATCAACTCCGCGCGGCCGTGGAGTTCTTCCGGGTGGATGGAGAAGCCGGTCCCGGCGCCGCCGGCGCCGCCATCGGCGGAGACCCCGAGGGCGGCCTCGGCGGTCTGGAACATCAGACCGCTCACCGCCCGGCCGACAACCTCGACCAGTGGGTTGATGGCAGCCTCGATGACCTCGCCGAGGATGTACTGCTCCAACTGCTGTTCGAGGTAGTCAACCGCCTTCTCGGCCGCCTCCACGATCAGCAACTCGGCGGCTTCGGCCAGTCCGAGGGTGGCGACGGCAGCCGCCTGGTCGGCCACGAACGAAACCGCCAGGGCGACGAGTTCGGCGATGGCGACGCCCTTCATGGCGACGATGACGTCGGCTGCGGCGTCCAGCGCTGTGGCCACCGTGTGGCAGGCCGTGACCAGTTCGGACATGTGGGTGGAGGACATCTGCCCCCACTTGGCCAGCAGGGCGTCGTAGGAAGCGCCCTGGTAGACATCGGCCATCTTCTTGATGGTGGCCGTGGAGTCCTGGTGGGTCTCGTCCACCTTCGAGGCGAAGTCACGCACATGGGTAGCGAACTCGCGGACCTTGTCCTCGTTCACATTCGGCCAGTTGATGCCGATGAACTGAAGCAACGAGACAACTTCATAGGGTAGTTCGATCGCCACAGTGCATGCCCCCGTCAAGTCATGGCCTTGGCCAGACTTGCGCGCGGCCGGTCCGCTGGCGACAGGTGGCGGGCAAAGCTTCGGTAACGAAACGTTCCCTCTGCCCCGGACCGGGCCCGGAACGCGGGCCCGCCGTGTGCGGTCGACACCTCTGGGCAACGGCCTGGCCAGCAGAGGAACCGCGCCCCAGGCCCTGGCCCGTCCGTTCAGGATCTCCCGGACGACCGTCCGGAGCCGGCACATGTACATCGGTGGGGCTCGCCTATCGCTCCCTCCCACTTCGTCGCGTCGGGGAGGACCGATGCGTCAAGGCGGTTGGGTCTGTTCCGGCTGCGCGACTGGTAGCCCGGTTACCGCGAACCTGCTCGCCTCACAGGGCAGTTGACGGACTCCGCAGCCACTTCCGCCCAGACCGTCTTGCCGATGGGGACACGAGGAGTTGCACCCCAGCGTGTGGCCAGCATGTCGACGAGGAGCAGGCCACGGCCTGATTCGTCGTCGAGGGAGGGGACCGGGGAAGCGGTCGGGGGCTGGTCCGGGCAGGCGTCGGAGACCTCGATGCGGATCGTGCGCCTCCGGGCCTCGAAGGCAAGACGGAGGTGGAAGTCGCGGCCGGGGACGTGGCCGTGGCGTACGGTGTTGGCAGTGAGTTCCGCGACCAGCAGGGCAACGGTGCAGGAGGTGTCCGACGCGGGCGGATAGCCCCACTCCCCCAGGTGCTGCACGGCGAGCCGCCGGGCGAGCTGCGCCTTTCGGGTCGATGAGGCGAACTGCCTGGCGAACGCGTGGTGTTCCCACTTCGGGTCCTCGTCCGGCGTGGTCAGTGTCTTGAGCACGGTGTCGCCCATCCCAGTCCGTTGATCTGTCGTGACGTTCTGTGCTCAAGAATCGTCCGACTGGCCTACGCTCGAAAGGTGACGAAGCCTTACCTTTCACCCCGTAAGGAACGGAAGTGACGCCTTGGCCAAGGAAATTGACCCCGGATCGTCGATGGCAGCGCTGTTCGGTTCACGGGTCCGCAGACTCCGTACGGCCGCCGGGCTGACCCAGGCCGAACTGGGCGGGAAAACACATGTGGTCAGCACCCGGATCACCCAGATCGAGCGGTCCTCCGGGGCCAAACCGACGCTTGAGCTGGCGCGTGCACTCGACGCCGTCCTCGGGGCGGACAACCTGCTGGTGGATCTGTGGCCGTACGTGTACCGGGAGGCGTTCCCGGACTGGTCGCGGGCGTTCATGGCGTACTCGGAGCGGGCGGTGTCCATCGGACAGTACGCGGCGCATGTGGTGCCCGGTCTGCTGCAGACCGAGGCCTACGCGCGGGCTGTGCTGAGCGTCGGCCTCTCGCTCGAAAGTGAGGAGCAGTTGGAGGAGCGGGTCGCCGCACGGCTGGGGCGGCAGGAACGGCTCGGTTCATCCGATCGTCCCGGCCTGTGGGTCGTGCTGGACGAGGCCGTGCTGAGACGTCCGGTCGGCGGCCGGGTTGCCATGCGGGAGCAGTTGGCCAGGTTGCTGGAGGCGGCCGCCGAACGCCACATCACCGTGCAGGTACTGCCGTTCGACCAGGGCGAGCACGACGTGATGGGCGGGTCCCTGACAGTTCTGACACTGCCGAACGGCACCGAGGTCGCTTACACGGAAGGTGCCCATTACGGCCAACTCATCGAGGATCCGGCAGAGGTCAAGCGCTTCACGGTGACCTACGATCGGCTGCGGGCAGTAGCCCTGCCCCCGCTCATGTCGCTCGACATGATCCGATCCGCGATGGAGGGCAATGACCGTGGAGCGAATGTCCCGTCCCGATCTGAACGGCGCCGACTGGCGCAAGAGCAGCTACAGCAATCAGGAGGGGGGCGACTGCGTGGAGGTGGCGAACGGATTCCCCGGCGTCGTGCCCGTCCGTGACAGCAAGGACCCCCAACGCCCGGCGCTGGTCTTCCCGACTGCGTCCTGGGCAGCCTTCATAGGCGAGTTGAAGGCCGGCCACCGCATCTGACCTGGCCGGGAACCGGCTGCGGTCGGTCTCCCGGCCCCGCCGGACCCTCGTGTGCGGGGGTCCGGCGGGCCACGCGCCTCCCTAAAGAACCGGGAGAAAGAACCACCTACCCTCCCTCCCCTCCCCCACGTCACCCGCAAGGGTGACTGGCTTGCGGGGGCGGGATTCGGGCGGTTAGGTTCGCCGCAACAACCACAGACAGAAGACGGCCCCCGCCGGGACGGCGAATCCCGAACGAGGGCCTGACCGACCAGGAAGCGAAACCTTCCCGATGGCTGGACCGCAGTCTAACGCGCCCTTGCGCGCCGACGCCGGAGCACCGAGCTCCGGTGTGATCCATGTCCGTACCCGCCTCACCGCCGACTTCACTGTGATCGCCAACGCCCTCGCGCAGCGGCGCGGAAGCGCGGTCACGGTCGGCGTCGCGGCGTACATCCTCTCGCTGCCGGACGGCGCGTCCGTGAGCATCGCCGCGCTGTGCGAGCACTTCACCGAGGGAGAGATCCTGATCTCGCGGGCGCTCAGGGAGCTGGAGGAAGCGGGCTACCTGGAGCGCCGCCGCGAGCGCGGGCCCGGCGGCCTGATCCGCACCCGGACCTACTTCTACGACGTACCGGGCCGGGGCCTGCCCACCCCGCCACCGCCCACGCCACCGCGTCCTCGGAGGCCTGCGGCGGCGGCACCCGCGCAGACACCCCGGCCGGCGCCTACGCCGGTCCGTCCACCGGCACCGGAACCCGTGCGCAGCGCCCCGACGACGCCGGAGACCGGGGCGGCGCCGACCCCCAAGCCCCTTCTTGCACCCGCGTCCCCGCCCTCACTCGCCGAAGCCGATCCGCAGGCGGTCGTCATCCTCGCCTCGCTGCGTATCGTCGATCCCCGGCTGATCCTCTCCGCACGCGAAGTCGCCCAGCTCGCTCCGACCGTCACGCGGTGGCTCGCGGCAGGCGTCGGGGCCGCCCAGCTCACCGATCTGCTCACCACCCGGCTCCCGGACCACATCCAGTCCCGCCCGGCCCGCCTCCTGGCCTTCCGGCTCAGCGAGCCGCCCCTCCCCGCGCCCGACCCGGTCGCCGCACCGGCCGTCCTGCCCTGGCAGACCTGCGACGGCGGCTGCGAGCGCGCCTTCCGCGGAGCGGAACCCGGCCGCTGCCGCGACTGCCCTCCCGACAACGGCGTGACCACCGCAGGCCCGGCCAGCATTCACGCCGATCGCCTGCAAACGGCTTGCTGAAGGTGTCGCTGTCGTCGTCTGTCATGAGCCGCAGTAGTGGCTGGCCCGGCTTGGGCGCGTCCAAGAAGGAGGCCCGCTGGAACAGCTTGGTCTCGCTTGCCGGCGGGGCACCCGGACGTTCTTCGTGTCCTTGCAGCGCAGCTGCGGCATCGCTGGCATATGGATTGTCGGCTCCCTGTCGACTGCTGGCCACATGGCTCTGACCTGGGGGTTCGTCGTGCTTCACAGGAGAAGGGACCCCCGCTTGGCAGCGCGACAGCCAGCTTGCCAAGCCCCACGCCATCAGGCCTCTGACCAGCGAAAACGCGATGAAATTCACACTTCGACGCACGCTCAATCCTAGCCAGCGCGTAACTTATTTGGTACGCTCTTCATCGACGGACTAAGGGAGGAGGGGAGACACCAATGGCAACCGAGCACGGCGCCTTCTGGGAAGACCTCGCAGAGGACTTGCAGGACCCTGAGTTCCTTCGGCATTACGTGGTTGAGTCGATCCGCATTGCCACCATCGACCGGATCGTGAACGCGCTGGACGAGGCACGTGACGCGGCAGATCTCTCCAAGGCCGCGCTGGCTCGCGCGATCAGTGCTGAGCCCGCTGTCGTGCGGCGGCTGTTCTCAGCGGGGCATGTCAACCCAACGCTGGGCACACTGGCTGAGGTGGCGGCCGCACTGGGAATGCGGATCACCCTTGAGCCGCTTCCAGCAGCCGAGCGGGAGTCGGTGACCGCCCCACTGCTGGAAGGGCGGGCAGCAGACACTCGTGCGCTCGCCAAGCACCTCAGCAAGCTGCGGAGCACGAAATCTCGCTCAGGTGCCGCCGCCTAGCTCAGCGTGCTGTCACTGCGTTGAGCGGGGATTCCGCTTCCGGTACTCCTCGCCCAGATCCCGCACCGCCTGGTAGTCCCCATCCGACAGGACCGTGCGGAACGGCTTGTCCAAGCCGGTGACCACGACGAGCAACGGCTTCTCGACCCCTTCCGCCGCGTAGTCCAGCAAGCAGAACAGACGGTAGTGATGACGTCGGGGCCCGTCGACGCGCACCTCGTACCAGCTGGCCATGTCTCCCTTCATAGCCTCCCAGTACCCTCCCCCGGCGAAGCGCTTCGGCGGCGCCGCGGCCACAGCGGCGAGAACTGAACGCATGGTCGAGCGCACCTTGAGGGGGCACACATCACGCAAGAACGCACGCCCTGGAGAGATCTGCTGGGGATCGTCGTCGGAGTGCCGCCGGAAGTACACCACCTCATGTGCATCGTCGCTGGAGGGGCCGGTCCTCACCTGCGTCGCCGCCGCAGCCCGCGGCGAGGACCGGCGGCGGTCACGTGGATCAGGAGTCACAGCGGGATCATCGCGCAGTAGCCGATCCTTTGGGGGTGCTTTGCCCATCTTCGGCCCCTGGAGCGGGTCTACGGACTGAGCGGGGCCGCGGTTCCTTTCCGGTTCGACGTCCACGCCCTGATCTTCAGCAAGGACGCGGTTGGCTTGGAAACCCAACTGCACCAGGAATTCGCGCCACGCAGGGTCAATCGCGTGCCGATGGGCAGTCAGTTACGGCTCTCCCACAGCACGTGCAGGGTGGGCGGCTTGCGGAAGACCAGACCGTACGGAGCGGCGCGGCGGTCCGGGTCGAGGCGCAGGGCGGGGAGTCGTCCGAGCAGTCGTTGGAGGGCGATGCGGGTCTCCAGCCGGGCGAGGTGCGCGGCGAGGCAGTGGTGCGGGCCGTGGGCGAAGGCGAGTTGGAGACGCGCGTTCTCACGGCGGACGTCGAAGAGGTCGGGGGCGGGGAAGACGGCCGGGTCGCGGTTGGCACCGGCCAGGGAGACGGTGACCAGGTCACCCCGGCGGATCGTGGCCGGGCCGAGGTCGGTGTCACGGGTGGCGTAGCGGTCGACGACCGCAGCGCCGGGTTCGAGGCGCAGCGATTCCTCGATCGCGCCGTCGAGCAGGTCGGCGTCGGACTGGACGAGAGCGAGCTGGTCCGGGCGTTCCAGCAGGTGCAGCAGCGCGTTGGTGATCATCGCCTCGGTGGTCTCGATGCCGCCGAACATCATCACCGCGGCGTTGGACGCCACCTCGGGCAGCGTGAGCCGCCCGGCGGCGGAGACGAGGAGCGAGGTACCGCCCCCGTCGGCGACGGTGGCTTCCACAGCGGCCCGCAGCTGCGCGTATGCCGCCGTTCCGGCGGGCGCGGCCTCGTGTCCGGCGGTGATCTCCGAGACCGACCGCACGATGGCGTCGTACCAGGACAGCACCGTGGCCGCGGTGGTGCCTTCCAGGCCGAGTGCCTCGGTGACGACGGCGACCGCGAGCGGGCCGGCGAAGGCACGACGCAGTTCGGCGGCGCCCGCCTGTTCCAGTGCGGTGATCAGCCGGTCGGTCTCGCGCTCGATGAACCCGGCGAAGCCGTCACGCACCTCCCGGGGGCGGAAGGGAGCGGTGAAGGGCTCGCGGTGGCGGGTGTGCTGGTCACCGTCGAGGGACAGCATGCTCGGCCCGACGACCTGCGCGGTGGAGAACCGGGGGTCGTCGACGGTGAAGGTCGCGGCGTCGCGCATCACGTTCAGCGCGAGGTCGCGACGGGTCACCAGCCAGCCGTCCAGCTCGGGCAGCCAGGACACGGGCTCATGGGCACGGAGCAGCGCCAGTCGCGGGTGCGGATCCCGGGCGAGTTCGGCGAGAGTGGTCACGGCACCGAGCGGGAAGGAGCCGCCGGCGCTCACCGCGAGCCCCGGCCGGGCTTTGGGAAACCGATCACAATCGAGGGTAACAACCACTCCGGGGCAGGGACGAGGGCGGCGCCCGACCCGATCGCCACACCGGCCGTCCTGCCCTGGCAGACCTGCGACGGCGGCCGCGAACGCCCCTTCCGCGCGGCCGAACCCGGCCGCTGCCGCGACTGCCCTCCCGACAACGACGTGACCACCGCAGGCCCGGCCATCACTCACGCCGATCACCTGCAAACGGCGTGCTGAGCCGACGAGTCCGGTACGGGCCGGACGACAGATGGCTGCGGCGATCTGGAATTCTTTCCGACCGGGGAGAATGATCTGCCGCATGAGACTGATTGGCGGGGCGAATGTTCCGGCGGTGCTTGGCCCGTTCAAGGCGGGGCGGCTCAACGCGACGTGGCCGTTCGGCGAGCTCACGGTCGAGGCCGGCCGGATCCGTCTGAGGGTCCGGCTGTTCGGTGCGCTGGTAGCTGGACCGACGCAGTGGTCGGCCCAAGAGATCGCCGAGGTTTTCCCGTGCCGAGGGTTGTTCGGGACCTCCGGCGTGGGGTTCCGCGTCGATGGCCGGAACTTCTACTTCTGGACGCGCGAGAGCCCGCGTGTGCTCGACGCCTGTGAGGGTGATGGCTTCGTGGTGTCGCGGGAAGTACAACGGGAGAGCCTTCGCCGTTGATCGCCACGGATCTCTGACCGTCAGCCGGAGGGCCAAGACGGCTCGGTCAATGAATTACCAAATGGACGCAAAGGAGACTTCGTTCGGCACGACGAGTCGGCTATGCGACGCACCCCTCCGAGTACGCTCGATGACGTTTGTTGTGGTCATGACCCAGCTACAACGGGGAGCTTCTGCATACACGGGGGTGGATAACGATGGGCACACCTGTCGCGGGCTATCAGGTCGACCCGGACACCGTATTCAGGTCGTCCGTCCAGTTCTTGGACACCAAGGACTTCGTCTACAACATCGCCACCGGCACTGCCGGGGACTTGAGCGCCTCGGCCGGTATGGCGGGGGATGACGGCACCGCGCATTCCTTCGCAGCGAAGTACGAGCCCGCAGCGCGGACGATCGTCAAGGCGATCGGTACGGCCGGGCAGGGGACGGCCACCATCTCCAGTCGCCTGCTGGCCATGGCCACGAATTACCTGGCCGCTGATGATGCCATCGCCGCGTCGCTGACAGGGAAGGTCAGCACCTCCTCCGGGCTGTCCCCGTCCGCGCAACAGCAACAGTGCGAGCCCAACGAGGCGTACAACAGTCTGCCGATGGTCACCGGCTCCAAGGAGGTGCACGAGATCCCGGTGATCGGGAAGTTCTGGCCGCAGGGCGATCCGGACAAGCTGCGCCAGGCGGCGCGGGTGTGGGCGAGTTGCGCGTCGCGCGACCCGAACTACGGCAACGCAGCGGACCGGGCGTACCAGGTGCGCGTCGCCGGAAGCCCCGAACGCCTCATGAGCGGCGCGAACGGCCAGACGGTGTGGGCGGACGGCTTCCGTCCCACCGACGGCGCGATCGTCGACGCGAAGAACGTGCGGAACCAGGGCTGCAGTCCGCGCACCCTCCAGGGCTTGCAGGAGAACGCGTTCAACACCAACCTGCTGCTGGGCAAGGACTCCAGCGAAATGAGCCGGTACCAGACGGCCATCGACAACCCCGCGAACCATGCCCAGTACCTGGAGGTCGACACGAACGACCAGTCGACCGTCGGCTACTGGCAGTACCTCTGCGCCACGAACCACGTCAAGAGCAACGTCCGCTATGTGCCATAGTCGGCACACTCCGAGGAACGAACTCCGGATAACGAAGAGGAAGAGCAACGGTCATGCAGGACGCCATCTTCATCGCGGCATCTCCCGGCACAAGCTGGCCCCTGACGATCGAGGAGTTCGAGGTACGGATCCGCGAGCGCTATCTCGAGGTCCTGACCAGTGCCGAGTACGAGCCGGTCGGCGACCACGACTACCTCGCGTTCGAGGTCGACCTCGACGGCGAGCGCAGGCACGGCAGCTACTTCGACCACAGCCACCTCATTCTGAGCGACGCCCCGCCCGCCTTCTGGACCGACACCATCGTCTGGTTCCTGGCCCTCCTCCCCGCCGGTACTCCTGCTGTCGCCATGGTCGAGACCAACCCCGACACCGTCCCCGTTCCCCTTGGCGCCACAGCGGACAACGTCCGAGAACTCCTTGACGCGCGGAGCGGGCCTCGGTCCAGTTGTTGAGGGCGGCGGGGCTGTCCCTGGTGTCGTATCTCTTCATCGGGCTGATGCTGGCGGTCCGCATGGCCGACCGCATGGCCCACCGGCTGCCAAGCGTTGAGGGCCCGTCCGGCTTACGGCTTACGGCTTACGCGCGACCGCGGCGAACTGCGCCACAGTGTCGGGCTCGCCCCCGGGCGTGGCCTCGGGCCGCCAGCGCGAGCACGATACGAGGCCCGGCTCCACGATCTCCAGGCCGTCGAAGAAACGAGTGACCGCTTCACGGCTGCGGGCCACGATCGCAGGCTTGGCGTTCTCGTTCCAGAACCGCATGGCTGCGGCGTTCGCCTCGCCGCCGAGTTCGAGAGTGGGGTGGGTGATCGCCAGATAGCTGCCGGAGGGGACAGCTTCCAGCAGCCGTTCCACGGTCGCCTGCGCCTCGCGGGTGTCAGTGATGAAGTTCAGGATGCCCAGCATCATGATGGCCACCGGCCGGGTGAGGTCCAGTGTCTCCGCTGCGCCTCGCACAATCGCGTCCGGGTCGCGGGCGTCCGCGTCGATGTAGTCGGTGACCCCTTCGGGGGCGCTGGCGAGCAGGGCGCGGGCGTGTGCCAGGACGAGTGGGTCGTTGTCGACGTAGACGATGCGGGCCTCCGGAGCTACCCGCTGGGCTACTTCGTGGGTGTTCTCGACGGTCGGCAGGCCGGTGCCTATGTCGAGGAACTGCCTGATCCCCGCCTCACCAGCCAGATACCGCACCGCGCGCCCCAGGAACAGCCGGTCGGCAAGCGCCACCTGGCTGATGCTGGGGAACATCGAGGACACCTGGTCGCCGACCTCACGGTCAACGGGATAGTTGTCCCTGCCACCCAACCAGTAGTTCCACACCCGGGCATTGTGCGCGACGCCCTGATCCAGCTCGACGGGCTCAGCGGGCATGTGGTTCTCCTTCGCGTCTTCTTTTCGGCGGCACCGGTTTCATTCTGCCGTTCGGCGATCAGGATGTCCGGAATTCGATGTGATGCCCACACCCGGTCCCGGCCACCCTGACCTCACATGATTCAGTCCGGGTGCGCGATCATCCTGAGATGTCGTTCAGAGTGTGGCTGTCGGCCCGGTTCTTCCTCTTCTTCCTGACCTGGAGCTCGTATCTCTCCTACTGGGGGATCTGGCTGCTCGCCTCGGGGTTCGGTGCGACTGACGTCACCGCGATCGTCACGGTCGGGCTGCTGGCGCGCTCGTTCTCCATCGCCTTCGTGTACCCGCTGCTGTGCCGGGTGACCTCGCTGCGGCGGCTTTCACAAGCGCTGGCCTGGGGAGCGGCGGGATTGAGCACGCTGTACCTGACGCATCCTCATTTCGGTTCGATGATCGGGGTGTCGATCCTGGTCGGCATCAGCTATCCCCTGCTGATGCCGCTCAGCGAGACCCTCGCCACCATTGGCGCGGCGAGCGGAAAGGTCGACTACGGGAGCGTCCGCTACTTCGGTTCGGCGGGGTTCATCGTCGGGCTCGGCGTGTCAGGTGTCGTCGGGCGGCAGTACGGCGACGGCGCGCTGGTCCGGGTGTTCGTCGTAGGCTGCCTGCTGCTCGCGCTGGCCGACGTGGTCCGGCCCGCCGGGTTCCCGGCGGACCGGGTGACCGCGACGGGCGGCGGGCGCCGGCGTCTGCTGCGAAACCGCGCCTATGCCCTCAGCCTCGGCAGCTCCGTGCTGCTCCAGGGAGCGCACGCGGCGTACTACGCCTTCGGCGCGGAGTACTTCACCCGGCTCGGCATATCGAGCATCAACGTGAGTCTGATGCTCGCGCTGGCCGTCGGATGCGAGCTCCTGCTGTTCAAGTACGCGGGGCCGCTGCTCGGCCACCGCTCGGTCCCCGTGCTCTTCGCGGCCGCCGCGGCCATCTCCGTCCTACGCTGGGGCCTGCTCGCCGCGCCGCTGCCGCTGGCGTTCGTCGTGCTCTCGCAGACGCTGCACGCGGGCTCCTTCGCCCTGACCCACATCGCCCACGCGCGCTCCGTGCAGAGCCACGTCCCCAAGGAGCTCTGGGCCACCGCCCAAGCGCTCTACACCGCCCTGGCGATCAGCCTCGGCGTCGCGGCCATCACCGCCGCCGCCGGCCCCCTGTACGCGGCTTCCCCGCACTGGGCGTTCCTGGCCATGGCCGCGGTCTGCCTGCCCTGTTTCCTGCTGGCCCGGCTGCAGGCCAAGACCCCGGGCACGCGGGAAGTCCCGTCCGCGGTGCGCCGGACGGATCCGGCACCGCGTCCGTAGGCCTTCATCACCCGCGTGGGCGGCCCGGGTGGCGCGGTCACGGGCGCGGGTGCTTGCTGGTCGTAGGGCCTGTCCGGCCGCTGCAGCTGATATGTCGCCTGCGCGACCTGGCCGTGGGAGAAGGAGCCTTGGGCGCCCATGGAGAGGAAAAGTCAGGCTCTGCGCACTCCACGAGCCGCAGGACTGGTAGGGATCATCTTCGCCCTGTTGCTCGCTGCCGCCATCATTCTGATCCGGCTGGCGATACCGGAGAGGCCGGGCAACGCGGGCGACGTCTGGTTGACCGATCCCTCGCGTCGGCGCACGGTACAGACGGCGCTCCGCCTGATTCCCTTCGCGGGCATCTTCTTCCTGTGGTTCATGGGCGCTGTGCGCGCGCGTATCGGAAAGGCCGAGGACCAGTTCTTCGCCACTGTCTTCCTGGGCAGCGGTCTGGTATTCGTGGCGACTCTTTTCGGCGCCGCGGCGGCAGCCGGAAGCCTGCTGGCCACGGCGGACGCGTACGGGACAGGTTCCGAGCCGCAAATGTGGTCCTTCGGCCATCACCTCACCTACAGCCTTCTGACGACCTATTCGATGCGCATGGCCGCGGTATTCACCGTCTCGACCTCCTCCATCGGGCATCGGTTCCGGGTCCTTCCGGGCTGGCTCTCCCTCCTGGGCTGTCCGGTCGCGCTGACGCTGCTCCTCGTGGCGGACAGCATCGCCTGGTCCGAACTGGTCTTCCCCCTATGGGCTCTGGTTGTCAGCCTCCACCTGCTTGTGGCCAGTTTCCGACCACAGCCCGCGTTGGCCGCCGAGTCGCGAACAGCCCTTTGACCGTGTGTTTTCGACTGATGACTCCTTTGGCCCACCCGTGCTCGCGGAACCCCGGCGGCACTCACATGCTGGGGCAGGAGGACTACTGGAAGGGCGGCCCCTTGATGAGGCTTGTCGTCGATCTCAACCGGTGCCAGGGATACGCGCAGTGCGCTTTCCTCGCACCCGATGTATTCGCCATGCACGGCGACGAGGCGCTTATGTACAACCCCCACGCCGACGACACACAGCGCGAGAATGTGGCGCGCGCCGCCGCGGCGTGTCCGGTCCAGGCCATCTTGGTGGACGACCTGGACGATGCGCCCGCCACCGCCACCGGCACCGCCAAGGAGAGGCTGTCCAGTGTCCGGTGACAGCTTCCTGGAGTGGATGAGGCGTGAAGGACGGATCGTGATCGTGGGGGCTTCCCTGGCCGGCCTGCGCGCCGCGGAGACCCTGCGGGAGGAGGGCTTCACCGGCTCACTCACGCTGATCGGCGACGAGCCCCACGAGCCGTACGACCGGCCGCCGCTGTCCAAACAGGTCCTGCTGGGCAACGCGTCCGCCGACCACACCGCGCTCCCCCGGCGCATGGAACTCGGGGCGCACTGGCGGCTCGGTGTCGCCGCCACCGGGCTGGACATAGCGGCCAGGCGGGTGCGCCTGGCCGACGGCGACCAGGTGGAATACGACCGGCTGCTGATCGCGACCGGCGTTCACGCCCGGCCGTGGCCCCATGAGACAGAAGCCGACCTGGACGGCGTCTTCGTACTGCGTACCCGTGACGACGCGGCCAAGCTGCACCGGCGGCTGACGGCGGCACCCCGCCGGGTGGTCGTCATCGGCGCCGGTTTCACCGGCTCGGAGATCGCATCGGCCTGCCGCGAGCTCGGGCTGCCGGTCACCGTCATCGAACGCGCCGCGGCGCCTCTCGTGGGCGCGCTCGGCGGCGTGGTCGGCGAGGCGGCCGCGCAGCTGCAACGCGAACACGGCGTGGACCTGCGCTGCGGCGTCATGGTCACAGGGCTGGAGGGCGACTCGGCAGGACGCCTGCGGAGCGCCCACCTGTCCGACGGCAGCACCGTCGACGCCGATGTCGCGGTGGTCTCGCTCGGCGCGACGCGCAACACCGCGTGGCTGGCCGAATCCGGTCTCGGCGCCGGACCCCGGGGAATCGCCTGCGACGCCGGATGCCGCGCTTTCGATGTACGGGGCATCGTGACCGACGACATCTTCGTCGCCGGTGACGTCGCACGGTCCCCGCACGCGCTCTTCGGATACCAGTTCCTGTCCCTCGAACACTGGGGCAATGCCGTCGCGCAGGCCGAGATCGCGGCGCACAACATGATCAGCGCCAGTTCGGACCGCCGTCCGCACCTGTGGGTGCCGGCCTTCTGGTCCTCCCAGTTCGGGGTCAGCATCAAGTCGGTCGGCGTCCCGTCGCTGGGCGAGGAGGTCCTGATCGCCCAGGGGTCACTCGCCGAGCGCCGCTTCACCGGGGTGTACGGATACCAGGGCCGCGTCATCGCCGCCGTCACCTTCGACCAGACGAAGTGGCTGGAGTTCTACCAGCGGCTGATCGAAACGGCCGCGCCGTTCCCGCCGGCATTCCCCACGGTGGACCGCCGTCCCGAAGGTCTGCGACCCGTCCCGGCCGGCTTCCCCGACCCCTCCCTGCCCACCCATGGGCCGTCCGTCACCCTCAGCGGCTACTCGCCGACCGACCGTCGGATCACCTTCACCCCCGCCCGAGCCTGACCGCGGCACGGGGAACCCGGAAGCCCGCTGTCCAACGCCCACAAGGACGCCACCATGACGCAAGGCACGCTCCTGCGGCAGATCACCGACTACGCCAACCGCGCCGACCCCTACCCTCTGTACGCCGAGCTCCGTAAGACGCCGGTGTCCCAGCAGGGAGACGGTCTGTTCGTCGTCAGTACCTACTGGGAGATCGAGAGCCTGCTGCACGATCCGCGGATCAGCTCCGACGTCCGCAACCTCTCCCCCCAGGCCGCCGGCGCGCTCCCCCAGGAAGAGGAGGCGACGGCTCTGCCGCCGTCCTTCCTGAGGCTCGACCCTCCCGAGCACGACCGGTTGCGCCGTATGACGATGCGCCCGTTCGGACCGCCGCACTCACCCCGGCGCGTCTACAACATGCGCGGCGAACTCGCCCGGATCGTCTCCGACCTCGTCGACGGCTTCGGAGACCGCAACCAGGTCGACCTCGTCGATGACTTCTCCTATCCCTTCCCGGTGACCGTGATCTGCCGGCTGCTCGGAATCCCACACGAGGACGAGGCACGCTTCCACTCCTGGGCCGACACCATCGCCGCCAGCCTCGACCCCAACCCGGACGAGGACCCCCGCGAGCGGCGCCGCGTCGCCCAGCAGGCCCGTACCGAACTGGGCGTGTACCTGTCCGGGCTCATCGACGAACGCCGCGGCGCACCCGGCGACGACATGCTCTCCGCCCTGGTCACCGGGCACGGCCCGGACGGGCAGATGACCCCGATGGAGGTGCTCAGCACCGCAGCCCTGCTCCTGATCGCCGGCCACGAGACCACGGTCAACCTCATCGCCAACGGGATGCTCACCCTCCTGCGCAACCCGGACGTACTCAAGCGGCTGCGGGACGACCCCCAGCTGGCCGTCCCGCTCGTGGAAGAACTCCTGCGCTTCGAGCCCCCCGTGCAACTGCTTCCCCAGCGCACCACCCTCGCCGACATCGACATCGCCGACACCACCATCCCCATGGGCGCCTCCGTCTGGCTCGTCCTGGCCTCCGGGAACCGGGACCCGCAACGATTTCTCGACCCCGACCGCTTCGACCCCGACCGGAGGGACAACCAGCACCTCGGCTTCGGCAGCGGCATCCACAACTGCTTCGGCGCGCCCCTCGCCCGCCTGGAGGCACAACTCGCCCTGACCGAGCTCGCCCGCAGGCTCGGCAATCCCCGCCTGGTGGAGGACCCGCCTCCCTACCGCCAGAACGCTGTCCTGCGCGGACCCCGTCACCTGAACATCGCGTTCGACGGCCTCCGTGCCTGAACCATGGGCGCACGCCGCGCGGCGGCGAAGGGGCCGTTCATGATCCGCCGGAAAGGCCCTAGCGGGCCAGCCGTCCGAGCAGTGACGAGGCCGCGGCGATCGCGAGCGCGGCCGCGAGCACCAGGACACCGAAATCCCTGCCGAGGTGGTCCGAGGTGCCCAGCAACAGCCCGCGCAGGGCGTCCACCTGGTAGCTGAGCGGATTGATGGTGCTGATGGCCTTGAGCCAGCCCGGCATCAGCGCGACCGGATACAGGGCGTTGGAGGCGAAGAACAGCGGCATGGTGATGGCCTGGCCGATACCCATCAGCCGGTCGCGGGTGAGCACGATCCCGGCGATGGTCACGGACAGGCAGGAGAAGAACGCCGAGCCGAGGACCACCGCAGCGGCGACGCCGAGCAGCCGGAGCGGGTTCCAGGTCAGGGCGACCCCGAGCAGTGCGGCGATGACGATCACCACCACGGCCTGGATGACCGCCTTCACCCCGGAGGCGAAGGCCTTCCCCATGACCAGCGCGGCCCGGGGGGTCGGGGTGACCAGCAGCTTGGTGAGGACGCCGGAGTCCCGCTCCCAGATGATCTGGATGCCGTAGAAGATCGCGATGAACATCGCGGACTGGGCGATGATCCCCGGTGCCAGATAGTCCAGGTAGGGGACGTTCCCGGTCGGGATGGCGCGAAGCCGGGTGAAGGTCTCCCCGAAGATCAGCAGCCACAGCGCCGGCTGGATGGCCCGGGTGTAAAGCTCACTGCGGTCGTGGCGCAGCTTCTGCAGCTCCACCACGCACATCGCGACCACCCGGGCGGGTACGACCTGCCAGCCGGTACGGGCGAGCGGCGGCGTGAGCAGCAGCCGCAGCCCGTCAGGCTCAGCCTCAGTCTGAGTCTCAGCCGACGCGGGAGGCGGTACGGCGGGTACGGCGGACAT
This sequence comes from Actinacidiphila oryziradicis, assembly GCF_005047355.1. Taxonomy (GTDB): domain Bacteria; phylum Actinomycetota; class Actinomycetes; order Streptomycetales; family Streptomycetaceae; genus Actinacidiphila; species Actinacidiphila oryziradicis. The sequence continues at coordinate 5,259 of NZ_SUMC01000086.1, read as the reverse complement.
CGCGGAACCTCTCTGTCTGGTCGTCGGGGCCCCCGGCCATGCCGTCACCGGCGAAGTGCCGGAAGACGTCCTCCAACGTCGGAGGCACGGGATCGCTCTCGGGCTCGGTCTCGCCGGAGGCAGAGGCAGAGGCAGAGGCTGCGGCAGTGGCTGCGGCTGCGGCTGCGGCTGCGGCCAGTCGCTCGCCGGCCACCTCGGCCTTGAGCTGCTCCGGTGTGCCGAGACCGCGGATGCTGCCCCGGTGCATCAACGCCACGCGGTCGCAGTACTGGTCGGCCTCGTCCATGTAGTGCGTGGTCACCAGCACCGTCATGCCGGTGGCGGCGCGTATCTCGCTTATCCGCTCCCACACGCTGGTCCGGGCGATCGGGTCCAGCCCGATCGTCGGCTCGTCCAGTACGAGCAGCCGTGGGGCGCTCACCAGCGCCTGTGCCAGCTCCAGCCGCCGCACCATGCCCCCGGAGTACGTCCCGGCCAGCCGGTCGGCCGCGCCGCCGAGCCCGACCGCGTCCAGTGCCGCGGCCACCCGTGCGGTGCGTTCGCGCCGGGACACATCGAAGACCCGGGCGAACAGCGCCACATTCTCGCGGCCCGTCAGACCCGAGTCGGCGGACAGTGCCTGCGGTACGTAGCCGAGCAGGCGCCGCACCGCCATCTTCTGCCGGGCAACATCGTGCCCGAACACCCGCACCATGCCGGACGGCACTGGGAGCAGGGTCGTCATGGCCCGGATCGCCGTAGTCTTCCCCGCCCCGTTCGGGCCCAGCAGTCCGAACACCTCACCGGCCGCGACGGACAGATCCAGCCCGTCCACCGCCAGAGTGCCACCGAACGCGTACTCAAGGCCCGTGCACACCACGGCCTCCTCGACACTGTTCATGCGCCTCCTCCTGGTCCTGTCTCGTCCTGCAGACCCTGAGCGAGCCTGCGCAGCGCCGGCAGCGCCGCGGCCAGCGCGGTCCGGTGCTCCTCATCGAGCAGTTCGACCTGTTCCCTGAGTAGTGCGCTGCGCCGTTCCTCCCAGGCGCTCAGCCGCCGCACCGCCTCCGGGGTGGGGTGCAACAGCGCGACGCGGTGGTCGTCGGCAGCGGTCTCCCGCTGCAGCATTCCCGCCGCCACCAGCTGATTGACCAGCGTCGATACGGTATTGCCCGCCAGATAGAGCTCCCTGGCCGCCGCGGAGACGCCGATACCCGGGCGGTCGCGCACCAGCCTCAGCAACTCGACCTGCGCACCGCGTACCCGCGGGCCGGGCAGAGTACCGCGCAGCCTGCGGCGCACCAGTCGCTGGATACCGGCCAGCACCTCGCCGAGATCGTTGGGAAAGCCGGGGTCGGACATGTTTTCATTTTACCTCTGTTGCAGAGATAAATGTCCAGAGCGAGCCCCGGCGGTACCGTCGGCCAGGACCGCACCGTCGGTCGTGGCCTGCCATTCGCGCGGCGACATCCGCTGCTGGATCCAGCGGCTCGCACGTTGCGCAGCTGGCTACGCTACGCGGCCGGAAGGGCCAACCCCCGCTCCCGTCAGGCCGGGCCGACGGCGACGGCGCTCGCGCTCGCCTCGGCTTTGGCCGCGATGTTCCGGGCCATGCCGCCGAAGACCACGGCGTGGAAGGGGGAGACGCCCCACCAGTAGGCGTGACCGGCGAGGCCGTGCGGATGGAAGAGGGCCTGCTGCCGGTAGACCGTCCTGCCTGTCGGGTCCTTGTCGATCCGGAGCTCCAGCCAGGCCAGCCCCGGCAGCCGCATCTCGGCCCTCAGCCGCAGCAGCCGGCCGGGGTCGATCTCCTCCACCCGCCAGAAGTCCAGGCGGTCGCCGACCCTGAGCCGTGTCGCGTTCCGGCGGTACCGGTGCAGGCCGGCCCCGCCCACCAGCCGGTCGAGCCAGCCCCGCAGGGCCCAGGCCAACGGCCAGGAATACCAGCCGTTCTCACCCCCGATGCCCTCCACCACCCGCCACAGTGCCTCCGGCGTCGCGTCGACGGCGCGCTCGCGATGATCCGTGTAGAGGCTTCCGCCCGCCCAGTCGGGATCCGTCGGCAGTGGATCGCTCGGCGCACCGGGCACGGAGGCGGAGGACCTGGGGGTCCCCCGGACGGAGTCCGGGAGGGTGGCCACATCGGCGTCGCGAATACGGTTGAGAGCCAGCCGCAGAGCCTGGTCCAGCCCGAGGAGACCGTCCGGAGGGTCCGGCACATAGCGCGCGATGTCGTGTTCGGCGCAGACGACCTCGTGCCGCAGCGACTCGACCAGCGGTCGCGCGACGGCACTCGGAACGGGGGTGACCAGGCCGACCCAGAGGCTGGACAGCCGTGGCGAGAGCACCGGCACGGGGATGACGAGCCGTTTCGGCAGGCCCGCGACGGCCGCGTACCGCCGCATCATCCCCTCGTACGTGAGGACGTCCGGCCCGCCGATGTCGAATGTGCGGTTCACGTCGTACGGCAGCCGCGCGCACCCCACCAGTGCGCGGAGCACGTCGCGGACGGAGATCGGCTGCGTCCGGGTGCTCACCCAGCTCGGCGTCACCATCGCCGGCAGCCGCTCGGTCAGATAGCGCAGCATCTCGAACGACGCCGAACCCGAGCCGATGATCACAGCTGCCCGCAGCGCGGCGGTCGGCACCCCGGAGGCGATCAGGATGCGTCCCACCTCGGCCCGGGACCGCAGATGCGGCGACAGCTCACGTTCGGGCACCCCTGCCGGAGTCAGCCCACCGAGATAGACGATCCGACGGACCCCCGCAGCGCTCGCCCGCTCACCGAACAGCCGGGCCGCGCGGCGGTCGGTCTCCTCGAAACCGGACCCCGTACCCAGCGAATGCACCAGGTAGTAGGCAACGTCGATGCCCTCCATCGCCGCACCGACGCGGTCCCCGTCCGTCACGTCCCCGCGCACGGACTCCACGCGTCCGGCCCAGGGGTGAGCGCGCAGCTTGCCGGGCGAGCGGACCAGGCAGCGCACGGCATGGCCCGCCGCCAGCAGCTCGGGCACCAGCCTGCCGCCGATGTAGCCGGTCGCCCCGGTCACCAGGCAGCGCAGCGGCCGGTCATCGGCGCCCACGCCGGTCAGACGCTGCGGGCTCATGTCCGCCTCCAGCAGGCAGCAACCGCTTCCCCTCATCCCATCCTTGGACGTGCGGCCGGCGCACGCAACCGCAGGTCGTGATCAAGGTCGTGGCCGGCGTCGAGCGCTGCGAGGGCCGTACCGTCCACGTGCCGCTGGGTCTTGAGAAGCTGTACTTCGTCGGTCTGGTCGGCCCGCCGGCGGGCTCCCGGATCCGGACCGACATCGTCCGCCCGGGGTGGCAGGCCCAGCCGGACCGGGCCGAACGCCCCGTCAGCCGAACAAACCCATAGCCCAACAGCCCGTTGTACCGCAGGAGGACCGAATGTCATCGCCGCCCACCCCGCCGCCCCTGCCCCGCTTCCACCTGGCCGTACCCGTGGACGCACTGGAGCCCGCCCGTACCTTCTACGGCGAGATCCTCGGCTGCGCCCAGGGCCGAAGCTCCGACACCTGGATCGACTGGAACCTGCGCGGCCACCAGTTCGTCACCCATCTCGCCCCCGGGCGCCGCGAAACCGCCCACAACGAGGTCGACGGTCACGACGTACCCGTACCGCACTTCGGGCTGCTCCTGACCGTCCCGGAGTTCCACGACCTGGCGGCCCGGCTGCGCGCCGCCGGCACCCGCTTCGTCATCGAGCCGTACCTGCGCTTCGAGGGGCTGCCGGGCGAACAGTGGACCATGTTCCTGCTCGACCCGGCGGGCAACGCCCTGGAGTTCAAGGCATTCGCCGACGACGGGCAGGTGTTCGCCGTGTGACGGCGGTCGTCACATCTGGGCCGGGGATCCGAGCAGTGCTGATGCCGTCTCGATGGGGGTGAGGACAGCGGCGGGAGCCGGCTCGGGGAGAGTGCGGCATGTAAAGCCGAGGCGGGTCAGCGCCCTGATGACTTCGCTGGAGGAGAAGTCGCGGCGGTCCTGCTTGGTGATCACTTCACCCACTTGCTTGATGGGGTAGGCACGGCGGCCGATGATCACGGACGCACCCGTGACGGGTTCGGGCTTGATGCCCTTCATCGATTCCTGCACCTCACTCTTGACCAGGTCGAAGGAGAAGCGGGCGATGACGCAGCGCATAGTGCCTCAGCAGGGTGTGGGAGAAAGCCGGAACGGGATTGCCCGGCCGACCCGCCCGTAGGCGGGTCGGCTCGGGTTTCAGGCAGCGCCGCTGAGGGCGGACCGGGACTGCGTGGTGTCGGTCCGCGTCCGGGACGATGCCGACGATGTGGAGGATGTGGAGGAGCGGCGACCCCGAGCGGGGCGGCTGCGCCGGCCACGGGCCGAGGAGTCGCCGCGCTCGGCCCGCTGCGCCACCGGTGCGGTGATGGTGACGGGAATACCCGACGGGGCCTGGGCGCCGGTGATACGGCTCAGTTCGGCCTCACCGGAGCGGACCTGGTGCGTCTGGGGGGTGATGCCGGCGTCGGCCATCAGACGGGTCATCTCACGGCGCTGGTTGGGCAGGACCAGGGTGACGACGCTGCCGGACTCACCTGCGCGGGCGGTGCGACCGCCACGGTGCAGATAGTCCTTGTGGTCGCTGGGCGGGTCCACATTCACGACCAGGTCGAGGTTGTCGACGTGGATGCCCCGGGCCGCGACATTGGTGGCCACCAGCACCGTGACGTGACCGGTCTTGAACTGGGCGAGGGTGCGGGTGCGCTGCGGCTGGGACTTGCCACCGTGCAGCGCCGCCGCCCGTACCCCGCTGTTCAGCAGGTGCTCGGTGAGCCGGTCCACCGCGTGCTTGGTGTCCAGGAACATGAGCACCCGGCCGTCGCGGGCCGCGATCTCCGTGGTGGTGGCGTGCTTGTCGGCACCGTGAACATGCAGTACGTGGTGCTCCATCGTGGTGACCGCGCCCGCCGAGGGGTCCACCGAGTGGACCACCGGGTCGTGCAGGTAACGGCGGACCAGAAGGTCGACGTTACGGTCCAGGGTGGCCGAGAACAGCATCCGCTGGCCGCCGGGGAGCACCTGGTCGAGCAGCTCGGTGACCTGGGGCATGAAGCCCATGTCGGCCATCTGGTCGGCCTCGTCCAGAACGGTGATGGCGACCTGGTCCAGGCGGCAGTCGCCACGTTCGATCAGGTCCTTGAGCCGTCCCGGGGTCGCGACAACGACCTCGGCGCCGCCGCGCAGCGCACTGGACTGCCGGCCGATCGACATACCGCCGACCACCGTGGC
>NZ_SUMC01000085.1 GCF_005047355.1 Actinacidiphila oryziradicis | reverse complement strand
GTGGCGGCCCCTCCAACGCTGGATCGGACGCCGCGAGTACTTCGACCAGACCTACCAAGCCATCGCCGGCCTGGTCTCCGACCGCGCGGCCATGCGGTAATCAACCACCAGCCAACCCGCCAGGCCAACACAGCCCGACCTCAATCGAGCACCACGTCGTAACCTCCGCCGACGGAACGATACGGCTCCGGGAGAGCGACACCCCCGCCGTCGTCCTGGCGATCACCCCGACCGCGCTCGGCACGTTCCTCCTCGCCCTCAAGACCGGCGAGTTCGGGCCGACCGCATCGGCCTGAGGCCTTCCGGGCCGTGGGGCCCCGCCTGGGCGTCAGGTCGGAAGGGGCTCGGTCAGTAGTAGCCCTTTTCGCCGTCGAGAAGCTCTCGGACGGCATCCATGTGACCGGCGTGCCGGGCGGTCTCCTCGATCATGTGGAGCAGGATCCACCGCAGGGTCGCGGCAGCAGCACCGAAGTCCGGGTGGCGGCCCGCGTCATCCAGCGAGTGGGCCGCGATGATCTCGTTCGACACCGCACATTGCCGGTCGTACTCCTTGAGGAGCTGTGCGAGCGGGATGTCGTCGACCATCATGTCGGCGTCCTCGGGCCCGTCGTCGAATTGAGGCCCCTCGGCCGGCCGGCCGAGCAGGATGACCTCGAACCAGCAGTGCTCGACCCAACGCATGTGGGAGACGACACCCGCCATCGTCATATGGGGCGAGGCCGGAAGGACGGATCGGTGGGCGTCCGCCTCGGACAGCCCGTCGCATTTCCAGCCGATGATCGCGCGCTGCATGTCGAGCCAGCCGACAAGCTGGGTGCGCTCGTCGGCGCCGTAAGGAGGGCGATTGCGGGGAGGGGTCATGGGCGCTGACGGTACCTTGGCCGGGCGTCGGATCGCAGGTGGTTTCTGGCCGGTGAAGCCCCTGGCCCGGCCGCCCGCCCCCGCGCCCGTCGCTGAGCACGCGCGACGGGGGCGGGCGGCCGGGGCCGTCAGCTGGAGGAGACGCCGAAGCTGTTGGTGGTGAAGTTCAGACCGCCCGAGGAAGAGGTGATCTCGAAGCCGAACTGGACGTTCCCAAGGGTGATGTTGCCGAAGTAGCCCTTGGTGTTCTTGAGGTAGTTCATGACAGCTAGGATGTTCACCGATCCGGAGCTGGTGTTGCTGGTGCGGACAAACGAGTAGACCGCGTTGGACCCGTTGGAGCCCTTGTAGAGGGTCCAGGTGTGGCCGCCGACGGTCACGGTGCCGACCGAGCTGCCCAGCGGGCCGACCGCGCCGGTGTAGTTCATCCACAGCATGATCTCGTTCGCATTGTTGCTGTCCCAGATGTCGTACGCGGTCTCGTACGAGCCGGAGGAGGGCGCCGTGACGTTGAAGCTCGACGTCACGGACGACAGTGAGGTGAGCGTCTTGCCTACGTACTTGGTGGCGTTCGGGTAGGACTTGACGCCGCCGGTGTTGGGGTGGTTCGCCCAGACACCCCAGTTGCTGTACGAGTTGGCCCACATGGTCTGGGCGCCGGCGCCGGAGCCCCAGACGTCGTTGTAGAGCGTGTAGCCGCCGTTGGACCAGCTGCCGTACTGGGCGGAGGTGGACCAGGTGGCGGCCTGGGCCGGGGTGGCGGCGAAGCCGATGACGGCGAGGAGCGCTATGAGCGAGGTCAGGAAGAGCTTGCGGGCGGCTCGTTGCACGGTGTGTCTCCCTTGACGCTTGGGGGATTTGCGGGGGTGGCCCCGCCGAGGTCCAGCTCCAGGACGGTGTCCTGGCCGGCGGGGAGCTTCAGGGTGCGGGTCATGCCGCGACCTCCCGTAGGACGGCGACGCCGTAGCGGGGCAGCGGGACGTCCCCGGTGTGGGTGAGGCCGGAGAGGAGGTCTTCATGGCTGCCGCCGCCGACCGGGACGGTCACCGGTTCCTGCCCGTGGTTCAGCAGGAAGAGCAGTTCGCCACGGCGTACGGCCTCGACCCCGCCCGGCAGCGATGGCAGGACCGGCCGCGCTCCGGCCTCGTCCGCCGCGCGGGCCAGCAGGGCGCGCAGCGCGTCGGGCTCCGGGAGGGTGCTGACGTACCAGGCGGTACCGTCGCCCGCCGTGTTGCGGGTCACCGCGGGCTGCCCGTCGAGCTCGTCGCCCTTGTAGACGGCGACCGCCTCGGCGGTGGAAACCTCGATGTCCTCGGACCAGACCGTACCGGCGAAAGAGTCGCACGCGACCGATTCGCCTTGGGCGAGCGGCCACCACTCGTGCAGGGTGTCAATACCGAACAGCTCGCGCAGTCTCGCGTCGAAGCCGCCGGGCCGGACCCGGTCGTCCTCGTCGGCGACGCCGGTGAAGAAGCCCGAGACGAGGGTGCCGCCGCCGCGCACGTAGACGGAGAGGTTGTCGACGGCGGCGTCGCCCGCGAGATAGAGGTTGGGGATGACGATGAGCTTGTAGCGGGAGAGGTCGGCCTCGGGGTGGGCGAAGTCGGCGGTGATGTTCTGGGCCCAGAGGGCGTGGTGCCAGGCCCGTACGGTCTGTTCGTAGTCGAGTTCGGCGGAGGGGCGGCCGGACTGCTGATGGGCCCACCAGGTCTGCCAGTCCAGCAGGATGCCGACCTCGGCGGGGACCCCCTTGCCGACCGCGCCGGCCAGCTTCCGCAGGTCGGCGCCGAGCCCCTTGACCTGCTGGAACGTACGGCCCTGCTCCCCCGCGTGCGAGAGCATCCCGGAGTGGAACTTCTCCGCGCCCTGCCGGGACTGCCGCCACTGGAAGTAGCAGACGGCGTCGGCGCCACGGGCGACGGCCTGCAGGGACCAGAGACGGTTCAGGCCGCGCGGCTTGGGGTGGTTGACGCCACGCCAGTTGACGGGTCCGGCGGCCTGCTCCATCAGCATCCAGGGGCCGGGACCGGACTGGGAGCGGGTGATGTCGTGGATCATCGCGTTGCAGGCACCGCCGAGCGGGTCCTTCGGGTCCGGGTAGATGTCGACGGACACGACGTCCTCCTCGCCGGACCACTTCCAGCCGTCCTGCCCGATCCAGAAGGGCATGAAGTTGGTGGTGACGGGGATGTGCGGGGTGTGCCGGGCGACGATGTCACGCTCGGCGGTGAAGCACTCCAGCCAGGCGTCGGAGGTGAAGCGGCGGAAGTCCAGGCCGTGGGCGGGGTTGATCATGTACTGGGCCTGGCGGGGTGGGATCAGCTCCTCCCAGGAGTCGTAGCGCTGGCTCCAGAAGGCCGTTCCCCACGCCTCATTGAGCCTGTCCAGCGTCCCGTACTTCGCCCGCAGCCAGCGGCGGAAGTGCGCGGCGGTCTCGTCGCAGTAGCAGAAGGTGCAGTACTCGTTGTTGATATGCCACATGCGCAGCCCGGGGTGGCCGCCGTAGCGCGCGGCGAGGTCCTCGGTGATCCGGCGCGCGTAGTCGCGGTAGACGGGCGAGGAGGCGCAGAACTGGTTGCGCGCGCCGTACCAGACGATGTTGCCTTGGCTGTCGCGCGGCAGGGTCTCAGGGTGCCGGGAGCCCATCCAGGGCGGCGGTCCGGCGGTGGGGGTCGCGAGGACGGCGCCGATGCCGCCCGCGTGGAGCAGGTCCAGGAGGCGGTCGAGCCAGCCGAAGTCCCGTGCTCCCGGGCGGGGTTCGAGCTTGGCCCAGGAGAAGACGCCGACGGTGACGCTGTTCACGCCGGCCTCGCGCATGAGGCGGATGTCCTCCGGCCAGACCTCCTCGGGCCACTGCTCGGGGTTGTAGTCGCCGCCGAAGAGGATGCGGCCACGGGTCGCGTCGTTGAGATCAGGCATGGGTCCTCCGGTCCTCCGCACTCATTGGGGGGTCGCCGTATTGAATGCCGCGGCCGTTGGTGCCGAGGTAGACACGGCCGTGGACGCGCGGGTCGCCGGTGATGGTCTGGCCGATCCAGCCCCACTGGTGAGCGTCGTCATTGATCCGGGTCCAGGTGGCGCCCTCGTCGTCGGAGCGGAAGACGCAGGTCGTGGTGTCGAAGGCGAGCACCGCGAAGACCGCCGGGTAGGCCGCGCCGGGGGCGGCCTTGCCGAAGCCGAGGGTGTACGAGGCCCAGGGGCCGCTCACCTTCGTAAAGCTCTTGCCGCCGTCGGTCGAGCGGTACAGGCCGTTCCACTTGGCGCAGAGCCAGAGGTCGCCGTTGCGGCCCGGTGCTGCCGCGATCTTGAACTGGGTGTCGCCGGACGGCAGTCCGGTCGCGCCCGCGGTGAAGGTCGCGCCGGAGTCGGTGGAGATGTACACCGTGCCGGTGGTGGTGTCGTACGCGTAGAAGCGCGTCGGGTCGGCCGGATCGGCGACCGGGGGCGCGCCCTTGGGGGCGGTGGTGACCTCGGCCCAGCCGGCGCCGTTGTCCGTGGAGCGCTGGGTCGGGTACGTGGTGCCGTCCCAGTGGACCAGCGACCAGAGGATCGCCGAGCTGTCGGCGCTGACGGCGACCGGGCCGGGCGCGTTGGAGGCGATGTCCGGCTGGGCGGCGAAAGGGGTCCAGGTCTGTCCGCCGTCGGTGGAGTACGCGCCGTTCTTCGCGGACGACCAGCCGGTCCGGACCACGTACGAGGGTTTGAGCGCGGCCTGGTCCAGGCCGGTCGTCGAGCCGAAGATGGGGTTCGCGGACATTCCGGCGGCCGGGGACGCGTTGAGCGTGTCGTGGTAGAAGCCGCCGATGTCGCCGAGGGCGGAGAGCAGGTGCGCTGTGCCGGTCGGCGGCGAGAGCAGCTTGGTGACGGCCGTCTCCTCCAGGCCGCGGATCTGCGGAGCCCAGTGTTTGAGGTCCCGGGTGCCGTAGAGGGTGGCGCCGGTGCCGTAGACGATGTGCTGGGAGTCGAACGGGTCGATGGCCACGGCCTGGATCCACCAGCCGAACTTCGCCTCGGCGCCCCACTTCAGATACGGCGTCTCCGACACGTCCAGGACCGCTGTGTCCTTCAGCGACTTCCAGGACCGGCCGCCGTCGGTGGAGCGGAAGAGCGTGTCGACGTCCGCCCAGCGGTTGTTGGTCGACACCACGACGGTGCCGGGCTTGCGGGCGTCAACCGACAGGCCGGCGTAGCCGAAGGTGTCGGCCGAGCCGTCGCTTGTGGTGCCCCCTGGCTTGACCGGGGTGACCTCGGTCCAGGTGCCGGTGGCGGTGTTGAGCTTGTGGACCGAGCCGTCGCTCTGGTTGTTCGGGCCGGGCGCGTTCGCGTACGTGACGTAGAGGTGGCCGTCCTCGCTGTACACGGCGTGCTGCGGCACCTTCGCGGCGGTGCCGGTGGGCTGGCCCGGGACGGCCTCCCAGGCCGTGCCGTCCTTCGTACGGTAGAGCGCGGTGTCACCGTCCCCCCAGCCGGCGTAGATCGCGCGCCCTGCGGCGGCGAGGAACGTGATGCCCTGGCCCGAGGCGGTGCCGGTCGGTGGGAAGGCCGTGGCCTGCGCCCATGTCGCGCCCCGGTCCGCCGACTTCCACAGCCCGTCATGCCGGGTCCCCAGCCACAGCGTGTCCGCATCGCGCGGGTCCACCAGCAGCCGCTCCCCGGCGCCCCTGCCGTCCTCGTTCGCCCCGAGTTTCACCGTCAGGTCTGTACGGGTCCAGCCGGCGCCCCGGTCGTCGGAGCGCAGGATTGCGCCGTTCGTCGCCCACGACTGCGAGTAGGTGCCGAGGGCCAGATACACCCGCCCCGGGTGCGCCGGGTCGATCGCGATCGCCTCGACCCCCAGCAGGTTCCAGTCGTCCCAGCCCAGCTGGTCGATGAGCGGTATCCACCGCGCCGTGCGCTCGTCCCACCGGTACGCGCCCCCGATGTCCGTACGCGCGTACGCCAGCCCGCGCTCACGCGGATGGAACACCACCCCGGTGACGAATCCGGTGCCGCCGATGGCGACATTGCGCCATCGGTACGTCTGCGCGGCCGCTGCGGCAGTGTTGTCGGCGGCCTGCGCGCGCCCTTGCGCGAACGGCAGCGCGGCGAGTGCGGCGGTGGCCGCGGTGCCGGAGAGCACGCCGCGTCTTGTGAACGGCTGAGCGGGCAGATCCATGGCAGGAACCTCGTTCCGTGCGGGGCGCGCTGGCGCGCGCGGTGTGGCCGGGTGCGGTGCGGTGCCTCTGTCGGGGCGGGCCTGGGCCGCCGCGCCCGGCGGGGGTCAGGTGCCCGACGGGCGCGGCGGAGCTGCGATGCCCGGGCGCTGCCCTGGGCCCGGGTTGCCATGTGCGGGCCGGTGGGCGGGTTGTGCCCACCCTCCCCCGGCCTGCGGCACGCCTGCCCACAACCAGGTGCCTTCCAGCCCGTCCGGCGTTTGAGGGCTGGGGGTCGGGCTGGGGGTCCCCCCACGCCCGCAGGGCGTAGCGGGCGGGTCTGGGGCGGAGCCTCAGTCGCGGGAAGGGGCGGGGCGGGGGAAGCGCGCCGCAGGCGACCTCGCCCCCCCCGAGCGCGGCTTACCCCTTGACGGCGCCGATGAGCATGCCCTTCTGGAAGTGCTTCTGGACGAAGGGGTAGATGATCGCCACCGGGATCAGTGCCAGCACCATGACCGCCATCTGCACGGCGAGGCCCGGGACCTGGTTCGCGCCCACCGTCATGATTCCGTTGTTCGTGCCGGAGCCGGGGAACGACTGGTGCATCAGCACGTAGTAGCGGAGTATCAGCTGCAGCGGCCACTTCTCAGGGCTGTTGATGTAGAGCATCGCGTTGAACCACGAGCTCCAGTAGCCGACCGCGTAGAACAGCGCGATCACCGCGGTGACCGCCCGCGACAGCGGCAGCACGATTTGCAGAAGGATCCGCCATTCCCCCGCTCCGTCGATCCGCGCGCTGTCGATCAACTCCGGTGCGGTGGACATGAAGAACGACCGCAGCACCAGGATGTTGAAGATGCTCACAGCGCTCGGCAGGATCAGTGCCCAGTAGCTGTCGATCAGACCCATTCCGCTGATCAGCAGGTACGTCGGAATGAGGCCCGCGCCGAAGAACATCGTGATGAGCAGAGTCAGCAGCAGCGGTCGGTGCGCGAACGAACCCGGCCGTGACAGCCCGTACGCCGCGAGGATCGACACTGCCATGGAGATGGCCGTACCGACCAGCGTCAGCCCCAGACTGACCATCACAGCTCGCGTGACCACTCCCCCGCTGAGGATTTCGGTGTACGCGTTGAAGGTGATCGATTTCGGGACGATGACCAGACCACCGGCGTCCGTGATCGTCTTCTGGTCGGAGAGGCTGGTGACGATCACGACCCACAGCGGGCCGAGGATGAGCGCACACACCACGGTCAGGGTCAGGCCCTTGAGGCTCTGCCCCGCCTTGGTGGGCTCCTCCTCCCATACGGGCCGTGTGCTGTCGCGGCGCAGGATCTGCGCCGCGGGGGCGGGCATCACAGCGGTGTCGACCGGACCGATCGTCGGTGCCGTCATTTCGAGTACACCCCCTGCTCGCCCAGCTTGTGGGCGATCTTGTTGGCCAGCAGGATCAGCAACAGGCTGAACAGGCCCTTGATCAGGCCGGCGGCGGCCGCGTACGCGTAGTCCCCGGTACGGATTCCGATGTACCAGACGTATGTGTCGAGTACTTCGGAGGCGCCCGCGCCAACAGCGTCACGCTGGAGCAGGATCTGCTCGAAGCCGACGGTCAAGGCATCGCCCACGCGCAGCACCAGGAGCAGCGCGATCACCGGCCGCAGTGCGGGGAGGGTGACGTGCCACATCCGCCGCCAGCGGTTGGCGCCGTCGACGGCCGCGGCCTCGTAGAGCTCGTTGTTGACGGCCGACAACGCGGCGAGGAAGACGATGACGCCCCAGCCCGCGTCCTTCCACACCGACTGTGCGGTGACCAGGAATTTGAAGAGCCCCGGATTGGTCATCAGGTCGAAGCCGTTGACTCCGTGGTCGCGCAGTTGCTGGGCGATCAGGCCCGCGCCGCCGAGCATCTGCTGGAAGACGGTGATGACCAGCACCCACGAGAAGAAGTGCGGGAGGTAGAGGATGCTCTGCACAACGGTGCGGAGCTTGTTGCTGATCACGCTGTTGATCAGGAGCGCCAGCAGGATCGGGATCGGGAAGAAGAGGATCAGCTGGATGAAGGTGATGCTCAGGGTGTTCTGGACCACGCCCCAGAAGCGGGCGTCCTCGAAGATCCGCTGGAAGTTGTAGAAGCCGACCCACTGGCTGTGCCAGATGCCGCCGCCGTAGACGTCGTAGTTCTGGAAGGCGACGACGTTTCCGAGGATCGGGATGTAGTTGAAGACCAGCAGCAGGCCGACGACGGGCATGGTCATCAGCAGCAGCGCGCGGTCCCGGCGCAGCCGGTGCCGCCAGGTGATGCCACCTTCGCGGCGGGTGGCGGGCTGCTGCTTTCCGCGCTTGCCCAGGCGGGCGGTACGGATCGTCGTAAGGGTGGAGACGGGAGTGCCCTCGACGGGTGCCGGTACCGTAGCCGCGATCCCCGCGTCCCTGGCATCGGTCCCGCCCGGGATCTGGTCATGCTGTGTGCCGCCGCCCCGACGGGGGTTGGTCCCCCCGCCGGGCCGACCGTCCGCCTGGACTGACATCAGGAAGCGCCGCCGTTCGCGTCCAGGATCTTCTTGTAGAACGTCCGCAGTTCCTCGCCGCCGGTCGAACGCCACGAGGAGATCGCCGACTTGACGTCGGACAACGACTTGCGGCCCCGGGTGTAGTCGTTCTGCAGGTCGAGGAAGCTCGCCCCGAGGGTCGCGAAGCGGGTCGGCTCCTGGATCTGCATGCCGTAGAAGAGCGGCTTCTTGAAGAAGGGCGCCATGCGGGCGTCCCAGGCGCAGTAGTCCTTGACGTTCTGCGGGTAGGCGACATACGCGTAGGCCGGTGGCGGGGTGGACAGGAAGCCGTAGGAACTGGTGACGTCCTTCTTGCCCTGATCGGTCGTCTGCGGGATTCCGTTCTTGTCCTTCTTGAAGTGGACGCCCTCGGCGCCGTACGTCACCAGTTCGTACTCCTTGGTGCCGAACGGCGCGGCGAGGTAGTTCGCGACGGCGAGCAGTTCCTCGATCTGGGCCTTGGACAGCTTCTTGTTCAGGAAGCTGAACATGTAGGCGGGGGCGGCGTACCAGAGGGTGGGGTCTCCGCCGTCGGCGGCGAAGAAGTCCATCGCCTGCATGTTGAACTTGGGGTTGATCGCGGCCTGCCGGGCGACCGCCTCGTGCCAGGCACCGTTGCCGTCGCTGTAGATGAGCGTTTTGCCGGATTCGAAGCGGGTCTTGGCGTCGGCGGTCTTGAGGGCCACCGCGTCCGGGTGCACCACGCCCGCCTTGAACAACTTGCGCGTCCAGTCCAGGGCGGCGAGGTATTCCTCGGTCTCGACCTTGTTGACCAGCTTGCCGTTGTCGAGCTTCCAGTAGGAGGGCCGGTCGGGCACGCAGCCGAAGAAGGCCTGGGCGCTCACCCACATGTCGTCGCAGGCCCAGCGGTTGTTCTTGGCGTCGGTGATCTGCTTGGCGAGGGAGAGGAACTCGGCTGCGGACTTGGGTGGTTGGACGCCGAGGGTGTCGAAGATGTCCTTGCGGTAGTAGACCGGGTTGCCGGTCTTGAGCTCGCTGGACAGCGGGATGCCCTTGAGTTTGCCGCCGAAGGTGGCGTACTGCCAGGCGGCGGTGGGGATGGCGGCCAGATTCGGGTACTTCTTGATCTCGTCGCCGGAGAGATACGGGCCGAGGTCCGCGAACTTGGAGCCCACCGCGTTGGGTATCTGGCCGGTGAGGTTCCAAGTGGGCAGATTCATCCAGTCCGGGATGTCGGACGAGGCGAGGATCGCGCCGATCTTGTCCTGGTAGGTGGTCCCGTCGGATTCCTGGATCTTGATATTCGTGCCGAGCGCCTTGTTGACCGCCTTGAAGTAGGCGTTGTCGCTGCTCGGGAGGGACCACCAGGCGGGGGTCATCGCCTTGTAGGAGCCGCCCTTGCCGGGGGTGCCGCTCACCGAGGTGACCAGGTCTGCCGGGTACTTCAGGAAGCCGGGCGTGGACCCGTTCACACCTGCGATGTCGGGCTGGACCGCGTTCGAGGCGACATAGGCCGGAAGGAGCTTCTTCAGCGAGCTGCCGGCCGCCACGCCGCCATTGCCCGAGGCGTTGTTCGGCGTGGAACAGGCAGAGAGCAGGGACCCGCCCGCGGCAGTGGCCGCGACGGCTACAGCCCCGCTCAGGAACATTCTTCGGCTGGGGGCGGATCCGTTGGCCGGAGCCTGGGAGTTCGGCATTGCGTCAACCCTTCGTGGCGCGCCAGGACACACGGCGGGGCTGCCGCCGGTCGGCTTCTTCTGGGGGAGGAACAGGCTGAACTGGCTGAACTGGCTGAACAGAAGCGCTCTTCGGCACAGGAGTTGGCACCCGCTGCCACCGCCTTTGGTCGAAGCGCTTCGATGTTGCTGCGAGGTTAAGTGCGAGGGGCAGGGCGCGCAAGAGTCAGCTCTAAGAAACGTCCGATCTGCGTGCTAGGGCGAGGTCACCAACACCCCAGGTGATTGCAGGGTTGTTGCCGCTCGATGTCTTGACAGCCCTGGTCACAGGGCTCAGCATCGAAGCGCTTCGAAACGTTCGACTGTTCCTCCCTCAGGTTCCACCGAGAGGTACTCAGCGTGACAACCGATCATTTGCCTTTCCGGGTTGAGGCCCAGCCCGTGTCGCAGAGGGTCGACGACCTGCTGGCCCGGCTCACCCTGGACGAGCGGATCGCGATGCTGCACCAGTTCGCGCCGGCCGTCCCCCGCCTCGGACTGGCCGCCTTCCGTACCGGGCAGGAAGCGCTGCACGGCGTCGCCTGGATGGGCCCGGCAACCGTCTTCCCGCAAGCCGTCGGCCTGGGCGCGACCTGGAACGAGGACCTGGTGCGCCGGGTCGGCGAGGCGGTCGGCACCGAGGTGCGGGCCATGCGGAAGTGGAACGAGCGGGTCGGCCTCAACGTGTGGGCACCGACCGTGAACCTGCTGCGCGACCCGCGCTGGGGCCGCAATGAAGAGGGGTACTCCGAGGACCCCAGGCTGACCGCGTCGATTGCGACCGCATACACCCGCGGTCTGCGCGGCGACCACCCCACGTACTGGCGCACCGCGCCGGTCCTCAAGCACTGGCTCGCGCACAACAACGAGACGGAACGCGACACGACTTCCTCCTCGGTCCGGCCGCGCGTGCTGCGCGAATACGACCTCGAAGCCTTCCGCGGCCCGATCGAGGCCGGTACGGCGATCGGTGTGATGCCGGCGTACAACCTGGTCAACGGCCGGCCGAACCATGTTTCGCCGCTGCTGCGCGAGCAGTTGCGTGCCTGGACGGACCAGGAACTGGTGGTCTGCTCGGACGCGGGCGCGCCGTCGAACCTCGTCAACAGCGAGCACTACTACGACACTCACGAGGAGGCGACGGCAGCGGCGCTGCGCGCGGGCGTGGACAGCTTCACCGACCACGACCAGGACTCCTCGCAGATCATCGCGCGGCTGCACGGGGCGCTGGACCGCGGCCTGATCGACGAGTCGGACATCGACACCGCCGTACGCCGCTTGCTGACGATGCGTTTCCTGCTCGGCGAGTTCGATCCGGACCAGGATCCTTACGCCGGGATCGGTGAGGAGTCCTTCGACACGCCCGGGCATCGCGCGCTCGCGCAGGAGAGTGCCGAGCAGGCAGTCGTGCTGCTCAAGAACGACGGGCTGCTGCCGCTCGCCGACGACGGCGAGAACACGGTCGCGGTGGTCGGCCTGCTCGCCGACGACCTCAAGCTCGACTGGTACAGCGGCAGTTTCATCCGCCGCACCACGCTGCGCGAGGCCCTTGTCGAGCGGCTCGGCGCGGACCGTGTCATTTACGCCGAGGGCTCCGACACCGTGCGGCTGCGGGCGGCCGACGGGAGCTGGGTGCAGGTGCCGGAGTCTGCCGTCGCTGAGCAGCAGGACGAGGGTTCCTTCAACCCGGCGAACGCGACCGGCCGCACCGATCTGCCGCCGGTGACGACCGGCGACACCCCGACCGACCTGGCGCTGATCGACTGGGGCGGCGGGGCGCTCACGCTGCGCGCAATTGAGAAAGAGCGCGAAGCGCTTCCTCAGAAGGGTGGTGGCGGGCGAAGGGTGGGCGGCCTGTATCTGACGGTGGCCGGGGACGGCTATGTGCGCGCGGCGGCCGACCGGCCCGGCGGCTGGATCGTCCAGGAGACGTTCACACTCGAAAGCCACGGAGAGAGCCACCTCCTCAAGCACACAGGATCCGGGCAGTACATCTCAGTCGCCGCCGACGGCCTGAAGGTTGCCGCCCAGGGCACGCCCTTCTCCGTCGAAGTCGTCCGGCGCGGCGAGGACGCGGTGGCCGAGGCGGCCCGCCGGGCCGGCACGGTGATCGTGGTCGCGGGCAACGACGCGCACATCAACGGCCGCGAGACCGAGGACCGCACCACCCTCGCGCTGCCCCCGCACCAGGACCGCCTCTGGCGCGCGGCCCACGCCGCCAACCCGCGCACCGCGCTCGTCCTCTCGGCCGCCTACCCCTACGCTGTCCCCGAAGCCGACGACCGGCTCCCGGCACTGCTGTGGACCGCCCACGGCGGCCAGGCCGGGGGCACCGCCCTCGCCCGGGTGCTCTACGGCGCGGTCTCTCCCGCCGGGCGGCTGCCGCAGACCTGGTACGCCTCCGACGCCGACCTGCCGAACCAGCTGCTCGACTACGACATCATCAGCGCGGGCGCCACCTACCTCTACTTCCGGGGCACCCCGCTCTACCCCTTCGGTCACGGCCTGTCCTACGCGTCCTTCTCCTACCGGGATCTGACCCTCACCCAGGATCCCGATGCCGCCACCCTCATCGCGTCTTTCACCATCACCAACACCGGCGATGTGGCCGCCGACGAGGTCGTCCAGCTCTACACCCGCGAGAGTGATCCGCGCGTGACACGCCCGGGACGCCAACTGGCCGCATACAGGCGCCTTCGCCTCGACCCGGGCCTGTCGGAGACGGTCACCTTCACCCTCCCCCTCCACGTCCTGGGCTTCTGGGACGTCGCCCACGGCCACTGGACCGTCGACCCGGGTACGTACGAGATCCTGGCCGGCGCCTCCAGCACCGACATCCGGCTCACCGCCACCTTGAAGCTCGACGGCGAGCCTCCGGCCCCGCGCCCGGTGCTGGTACGCGGATTGGAGGCGGCCGACTTTGACGCGCAGACCGCGACCACGCTGGTGGACCGTACGAAGGTGCGCGGCGACGCGGTGGCCTCCGGCGCCGACACGCCCGGCCGGCTCGTTTTCCGCACATGCGATTTCGGCGCCAGGGACACCGCCGGAACCAGCACCGGATCGGCGTCCGTCATCCTCGACGCGGCCCGTGCCGAACCGGGCGAGGCCACCGTCGAACTCCACCTGGGTGACGGCACGCACCTCGCCACCGCCAGGGTGCCCTCGACCGGCGGCCCCTACGCCTACACCGCTGTCCGCGTCGCGGTCCCGGAGCTCCCCGACGGCGTGCACGACCTGCACATCACGCTGCGCGGAGCATTGCGGCTGGCGCGGCTGAGCTTCTCCGGCTGAGGGCGACCGGTCCGGAGAAGACCGCGGGGCCCGGAACCACATGCTGGTTCCGGGCCCCGCTCATGTCCGTACCGGGTCAGACGGCTGAACCGGCCTGCCAGTCGGCCCAGGACAGGTTCCAGCCGTTGAGGCCGTTGTCGGGCTGGATCGTCTTGTCGGGCGAGTTCTTGACGATGACCACATCGCCGATCAGCGACTGGTGGTAGAACCAGTAGCCCGGCACCGAGGTGTCGTTGCCGCCCTTGGTGTCGTGCAGGCCGACGCAGCCGTGGCTGGTGTCCTGGCTGCCGAAGGTCGAGACCGGACGCCAGTAGTTGCCGTGCACAAAGGTGCCGGAGGTGCTCAGTCGCTGGGCGTGCGGCACGTCCTTGATGTCGTACGCCTTGCCGAGGCCGACGGTCAGGCTGTTCATCCGGATCTTCTGGTACTGCTCGGAGATGACCATGATGCCGTTGTAGGTAGTGTGCCCGGGCGCACCGAGCGAGACCGGGATGGTGCGGATCGTCTTGCCGTCCCGGACCACGGTCATCGTCTTGGTCTTGTCGTCGGCCGTGGATATCTGGCTGCGGCCGACCTTGAAGGAGACGGTCTTGGACTGGACCCCGTAGACGCCGGTCGCGCCCTCGACACCGTCCAGGGCGATCTTGACCGTGACCGTGGAACCCGCGGTCCAGTACTTGTCGGGGCGGAAGTCCAGACGGGTGGAGCTGAACCAGTGGCCGACGACCTCCTGGCCGGTGCTGGAGGTCACCGTGATCGCCTGCTGGACGGCCTTCTTGTTCGTGATCGCCTTGTCGAAGTTGAACGACACAGGCATGCCGACGCCGACCGTCGTTCCACCGTCCGGCGTGAAGTAGCCGATGAAGCTGTTGGACGCCGAGACCGTGGTGAAGGACGCGTTCGCCACCGACGCGCGCTGCTTGGCGTCCTGGGCCGTGGCGACGATCTTGTACTTGGTGGCCCGGTCCAGTTGGGCAGACGGCTTCCAGCTGGTCTTGTCCGAGGACATCGTGCCCGCGACCTTGACGCCGGCGCCGGTCGTCATCACGACCGAGACCAGAGTGCCGCCGGTGACCGTCACCTGGCCGGCGGTGTGGATGGACGCGTTGGCGGTGTTGTCACCGGGGGTGATCTTGACATTAGCGTCCGAGGTGTCCTTGGCGGCCGCTTCGGCCGCCGAGGCCTTCGCGCTGGCACCGGCGCCGGTGCTCGAGCCGCTGCTGGACTTGCCACCACTGCACGCGGTCAGCACCGCACCACCTGCGGCCATCGCTGCGATGGCTGCCAGCCCCCTGCGCCGCGTTATATGGGGACGAGCGGTATCGGCGGCTATGCCGTGGTCGGACGGCTTCACAAGGATCTCCATTGGGCAGGCCTCAGTCGTACGCTTACGAACTTCCAGGGTCTTTGCTTCGTTCCCCACCACCGCGCGGTTGTGGGGAAGAACACGTGAAAGCACGCGAAGTGAAAACACGCGAGACCCCGGACCATGATGGGCCCGGGGCCTGTGAATCACTCACAGTTTGTCAGACGCGCTCATACCTCGTCCGGTTCCTCTTCAGCGGCGGTTTCGTCATCCTCATACAGATCCCACTCATCGGAGTCGGGGTCGTACTCGGTGTGAGAGCAGGACCAGGATGCCTGGATCAGCTCCACCCCCGGCACCGTCGTCACAAGGTCGAACGGATCGACCAGGTACGCCAGCGCCTCGGACTCGTCCTGCCGGACCGCCATTTCGGCTTGCGCCCGCTCCTCGTCCGGCATGGAGTCGTCGCCGGCGATGCCGTCGAGCGCGGCGGAGCTCAGCTCGCCCGCGTCGCTGATCTCCAGGACCAGCTCGACCTGGAGCCGCACATATCGTGCCTCAGTGTCACTCATGTCACGGAGCGTAAGTCCAGCGCGGGCTCACGATACTCCGGACACGACCGGAAGGGATCGTTCCGTCCCCGAACTTCCCACCAGCCCCGCTCGCTCACTAATATCAGCCCCTACGGTCAAATCGCCGCTACCGCTGGGGGATCCATTGACCTCGCACCGCCGACCCGTCATCATCGCCGCCGCCGCCGCCGGCATCCTCGGCGCGCTCTACTTCGTGCCGAACGCTTCGGCGTCCGCCCAGCACACGACGAACACGCCCGCGTCCGTCACGACGAGAACCACCCAGAAGTCCGGCACCGCCGCCACCGCCGCCACCGCCCGGCAGGAGCTCGCTGACACCGGCGCTGTCGACACCACCCCGTACCTCATAGGCGGCACCGCCTTCCTCGGCATAGGCGCGGGCCTGGTCGTCAACGCCTCCCGCCGCGCGCGTTACGAGATGTAGCGCGTCAGCTCCGGGCAACCCGCAGCGCCTGTACTACGCCAGCGGGCCCGTCACCGACTCGGCCGCCCCGGCCAGCCCTCCCGCGCGTACGAACTCGTACGCCGCCGCCAGGTCCGGCGCCAGGAAGCGGTCCGGGCCCACGCCCAGCACACCGGCCGCCCGCACCGCCTTCACGACGGCCCGGGTCGCCGGAGCCGCCTCCAGCACCTCGCTGCCCTGCGTACGGATCTCGACCGCCCGGGTCGCCGCCACCAGCTCCACCGCGATGATCCGCGCCAGGTTGTCGACCGCGGTACGCAGCTTGCGCGCCGCCGACCAACCCATCGAGACATGGTCCTCCTGCATCGCCGACGACGGAATCGAGTCCACGGACGCGGGCACCGCGAGCCGCTTGTTCTCGCTGACCAGCGCCGCCTGCGTGTACTGGGCGATCATCAGCCCCGAGTCGACGCCCGGGTCGTCCGCCAGGAACGCCGGCAGGCCGTGCGACCGGCTCCTGTCCAGCAGCCGGTCGGTGCGCCGCTCCGCTATCGAGCCCAGGTCGGCGGCGGCGATGGCCAGGAAGTCCAGTACGTAGGCCACGGGCGCGCCATGGAAGTTGCCGTTGGACTCGACCCGGCCGTCGGGGAGTACGACAGGGTTGTCGACCGCCGAGGCCAGCTCACGGTCCGCGACCAGGCGGGCGTGCGCCAGGGTGTCCCGGCCCGCGCCGGCCACCTGCGGGGCACATCTGACCGAGTACGCGTCCTGCACACGCGGCGCGTCGTCCTGATGATGCCCGGTGAGGCCGGAGCCTTCCAGCACCCGCCGCATGTTCTCCGCGCTCGCCGCCTGCCCCGGGTGCGGGCGGATCGCCTGCAGCTCGGGCGCGAGCACCTTGGCGCTACCCAGCAGGGCTTCGAGTGACAGCGCCGCCGTGATGTCGGCCGCGGTGAAGAGGCGCCGCAGGTCCGCGATCGCCATCAGCAGCATGCCGAGCATGCCGTCCGTGCCGTTGATGAGGGCCAGGCCCTCCTTCTCCCGCAGCTCGACCGGCGCGATGCCGGCCTCCGCCAGCAGTTCGGCGACGGGCCGCACCACCCCGTCCGGGCCCTCCGCCTCGCCCTCGCCCATCAGCACCAGCGCGCAGTGTGCGAGCGGCGCGAGATCGCCGGAGCAGCCGAGCGAGCCGTATTCGTGCACCACTGGGGTGATCCCGGCGTTCAGCACCGCCGCCATCGTCTCCGCGACGACCCGGCGGACGCCCGTCCGGCCCGAGGCGAGGGTCTTGAGCCGCAGGAACATCAGCCCCCGGACGACCTCACGCTCGACCCCGGGGCCCATGCCCGCCGCATGCGACCGCACCAGCGAACGTTGCAGCTGCGCTCGCAACTCCGGGCTGATATGGCGCACCGCGAGCGCCCCGAAACCCGTCGACACCCCGTACACCGGCTCCGGCTTCGCCGCCAATGCCTCGATGACCTCGCGCGACGCGGCGATACCGGCCAGCGCCTCGGACGCGAGCACGACGGGGGCGCCCTCGCGGGCGACGGCGAGCACGTCCTCGGCGGTGGCGCCGTGGGCGCCGATGACCACATTTTGCATACTCATATTCAGGAACCCTATGGATTGAATCTTGATCTGTCACGCGTTGCCCTCGCCGGGCCGGCCGGCCGGTGCGGCGCCGGGTGCCCCCGGTGCCGGTTGCGCCGACCCGCCGGGCACTCCGCCCCGACGAACGGAGTCAGGCGCAGCCGTCCGAAGCGCGCGAAGCGGCGCGAGGGCGGCAAACAAGAGGTGCGCCCGTCCGGCTCTTGTGGGGGCACCTCCTGGGGGCACCTCCCGGCCGAAGGCTGGGGGAGCTGGCTGGGGAAGGAACCGTGCCGGGGGCGCCCGGTGCCGCATCGACCGGGGCAACGCGAGGTCAGGAGCTCCCGCGGAAGCGGCGGCGTTCACCCTTGCGCGGGGGCGCCGGAGGCGCCTCGTCGGCGAGGCGGACGACGGGGTCGGCCGCACCGGCGCGGCCCGCCACGACCGGCACGACCGCGCGGAGCGCCTTCGCCCGGTACTGGGCGGCGTCCGCGAGCCGGAAGAGGCGCCGGCTGGACGTGACCGGCCCTATCTCCGCGTCCGTGGAGGCGACGCCGACCGCAACGCCGTCGCCCAGGCCCAGCCACTGGGCCCGTACGCACAGTTCCTCCGCCGCCCGCACCACGTCCTCGGCCGGGTGCCCCACGGCCAGGAGGCAGAACTCGTCGCCGCCCAACCGTGCGGCGAGGCTCCCGGGGAGAGCCGCGCCGCAGAGCGACAGCACCGAGCCGAACCCGACCAGCAGCCGGTCGCCCACGGCGTGCCCCAGCTCGTCGTTCACGCGCTTCAGGCCGTTCAGGTCGCACACCACCAGGCTCACCGCAGCCCCCTCCTCCCGGTGCCGGTCCACCGCCTCGTCGAGCCGGGCGTCCACCGCCCGGCGGTTCGCCAGCCCCGTCAGGGGGTCGGTGAACGCCAGTCTGCGGACCTCCGCCAGGCGCTCCGTCTGGGCGATGCCCGCGGCGATCAGCGCCGCCAGCACCGTCGCGAACTCCTCGTCCGCCCTGTCGAACACCGGCCGGCCCGCCGCCCGCGCCACGTAGAGCTCACCCCAGGCCAGCCCGTGCAGCATTATCGGCGCGACGATGCACGACGAGCGGCCCCGGCGCCGCAGGGCGGCCACGCGCTGATGGCAGTAGGCCCCTCGGCGCTCCGACGGGCCGTCCGCCGTCTCCACCCATGCGCGCGGCTCGCCGTTCTCGGTCCACTCGCCGCGCAGGAACTCCACGATTTCCGGGAAGTCCGCGATCGAGTACGTCTCCTCCGCCGGCAACGGCTCCTCGTCGCCGGCCAGCTCGCCGTCGTTGACCAGGACCCGCAGCCGGCCCTGGTCACGCTCCCAGCGCGAGATCGCCGACATGCTGCCGCCGAGCGCGGTACGGGCGTGCTGAGCGGCGGCGATCACGGCCTCCATCGGCGTACGTGCGGCGGCCACGGCCCGCGCGAGTTCCGCGACGGCGCGCAGCCGTGCGTCTCCGGCGTTCCGGGCTCCTGCCATGTGGGCGTCTCCCATCGGCCTGTATGTGACAGCTGCGCCCATTGTCGGCCGACTCGACGTCGCGCGCCTTCGGCACGAGGGGTTCGCTCTCCCACCACCCGATTGACCGGGACCGCTGCCATGATGTGTTCACGGTCGTTAACCGGAAGGGTGTGACACATGGTGGAGCAGCGGTTCGGTGAGTGGGTTGTCGTCCGACAGCAGGGAGAGAGGGTCGCCGAGCTCGTCCTCGACCGTCCCAAAGCGATGAACGCCGTCTCCACAGAGCTGGCGCGCGGCCTGAGCAGCGCCTGTGCGGCGCTGGCGGCGGACCCGGGGGTGAGCGTTGTCGTCCTGACCTCGGCGAGCGAGCGGGCCTTCTGCGTCGGGGCGGACCTGAAGGAGCGCAACACCTTTTCCGACGCCGAGCTGGCGCGCCAGCGGCCCTTTGCGCGCGCGGCTTACACGGGCGTCCTGGAGCTGCCCATGCCGACCATCGCGGCCGTGCACGGGTACGCCCTGGGGGGCGGCTATGAATTGGCGCTCTCCTGTGACGTGATCGTGGCCGACCCCACCGCGGTTGTCGGTCTGCCCGAGGTCTCCGTGGGGGTCGTCCCCGGTGGCGGCGGCACCCAGCTCCTGCCCCGCCGCGTCGGAGCCGCCCGCGCCGCCCAGCTGATCTTCACGGCGCGCCGTGTCGCCGCCGCCGAGGCCCTGGCGCTGGGCCTCATCGACGTGCTCGCGGAGGAGGGACAGGAACGGACCGAAGCACTGGCCCTGGCGGCCCGTATCGCCACGAACTCCCCGGTCGGCCTGCGGG
Organism: Actinacidiphila oryziradicis; assembly: GCF_005047355.1. Classification (GTDB taxonomy): domain Bacteria; phylum Actinomycetota; class Actinomycetes; order Streptomycetales; family Streptomycetaceae; genus Actinacidiphila; species Actinacidiphila oryziradicis. The sequence goes on along the minus strand of NZ_SUMC01000085.1, from coordinate 10,905 downwards.
CCGCGAAGCGGGCGCTGCGGCTCGGCCAGGGGCTGGACCTGCGGGCCGGGCTGGAGATCGAGGACGCCGCCTGGCACACGGTCGCTTTCTCCCCCGACCGGGCGGAGGGCGTTGCCGCCTTCAACGAGAAGCGGCCGCCCGCTTGGCCGGCTGAGTAGTCGGCCTGCGCCTCTGGGAGCCGGCCGCCCGCCCGTCACCGGGGAGCCTGGAGCGCACCGGCGGCCCGCCCGAGTTGCGGCCCGTTGGCAACCGCCGGACTGCGCCGTCCCACCTCTCCCCGTCGCGGCGGAACCAGGCTGTATCCGGCCGATCGTGGGCGCCCGCCGCGGCAGCCGCTGATCTCGCAGTGGCATCGGCTGGTGAGGGACACCTCCCGGCGGTAGCTGGCTGCAGGCCTATGGGCGCAGTCGGCAACGCCGCGCGAGGTGCCGTCCACAGCGCCGGCGGTTGCTCGTGACATCAGCTGCTCCGCAGCGGTATGGCGGCGGCGCAAAGGCCGTTCGTGATCGCGAGGGTTCCGGGCAGGAAAGGGAACCGCCTAATCCCGGCGGGTGAGCAGCCAAGGCTCGACCACGCCGAGCCCCCGCACCGGCCGCCGCCACATCGGCTGCAGCGCGAAGCGGAACTTCGCGTCCTCCGGGGTGTCCGCCTCGGAGACCGGGGCGTCACCGGCCTCGCCGAGGGCCTGGGCAAGCTCTCCGTCGACCAGAACGGCGTCCCGGGGCGCTATCGAGGTGAGCCGGCTCGCGAGGTTCACGGTCGTCCCGAAGACGTCGCCCATGCGCGTCGTGACCGTGCCGAAGGCGATCCCGACGCGGAGGGCGGGCATGGCGTCGTCGCCGGTCATGGTCTCGATGAGCCGGAGCCCGATCTCGGCGGCGGTCCCGGGGTCGTCGGAGACGAAGAGGACCTCATCGCCGAGGGTCTTGATCAGCCGGCCGCCGTAGGCGGCGACCTGGTCGGCGGCTGTGGTCTCGAAGGCCTCGACGAGTTCGCCGAGCTCTTCCTCTTCCAGGCGCCGGGTGAGGCGGGTGAAGCCGACGAGATCGGCGAAGCCGACCGCGAGGCGACGGTCGACGGCTTCGTCGTCGTCGTTCCGTACGACACGGCTGGTGGCGGCGGCCATCTGCCGCCGCCAGACGTAGATGAGGAATTCCTCGAGCTCCGGCAGCAGCAGCTCGACCAGCGGATACGCGACCTCGGCCCGGGTCATGCCGGGCTCGGGCGGTTCGGTGAGCTTTTCCAGGAAGGAGTCGATCTGCCAGTCGGCGAGCCGGGCGGTGGTCTGGCCGGTGGAGCGGGCGACCTGGATGGCGACGGATTCCTCCAGCAGGCCGGCCTCGACGAGACCGGAGAGCCGCCGCAGCGCCAGCACATCCGCCTCGGTGAGGGCGCGGGCCTGGCCGATGTCGGCGAAGCCCATGGCGCGCCAGAAGCGGGAGGCGAGGTCCATGGAGACGCCGGCGGCGCGGGCGGCCTGGAACGGCGTGTACTGGCGCTCGGCGCCGAGGATCATCTGTTCGAGGCGTAGTGCGATGGGGTTCTCGGCGCCGTCCGGCTCCGTTGTGCTTGGCGGGGTGGGAGGAGTGTCCTCGTCGTCCACAGTCACCGGCCGCCCCCTCTGAGATCCCTGCGCACTGCCCTTCCGATCAGCAGTCGGCTACGGGCCCAACAATACGGCAGGTGTGCTGTAGCTCACGCTCACAGCCTCTGGCGGGGCTCACCCGGCGGGACGCACATGCACGACGTCGCCCGCTCCGACCGCCTGCTCACCGCCGCCCTCGGTTGCGATGACGAGCCGCCCGTCGCCGTCCACGGCGACCGCCGTGCCGTCGACCTCGCGCCCGCCGGGCAGCTCGACCCGCACCGCGCGGCCGAGGGTGGCGCACCCTGCCGCGTAGGTCTGCTGGAGACGGCAGAGGGCCGGGTCGCCGCCGGCGGCGACCCATTCGGCGTACCAGTCGGCGAGCGACCGGAGGATGGCCCGCAGGATCGGGTCACGGTCGGTGATCTTGGCCCCGGCCAGCGCCAGGGAGGCGGCTGCGGGCACCGGGAGTTCGTCGTAACGGAGTGAGATATTCACCCCGATGCCGATGACGATGCCGTCCTCGCCGACCCGCTCGGCGAGGATGCCGCCGGTCTTGCGCTCCTCGCCGTCAATGGTGACGAGGAGGTCGTTCGGCCACTTGAGTGCCGTGTCGACCCCGGCGGACCGGGACAGTGCGGTGGCGGTCGCGACCCCGGCGAGCAACGGCAGCCATCCCCAGTGCTCGACGGGGACGGCAGAGGGCCGCAGCAGTACGGAGAAGAAGAGCCCGGAGCGGGACGGCGCGGACCAGCGGCGGTTGAGCCTCCCTCGCCCGGCCGACTGTTCCTCGGCGACCAGTACGGCGCCCTCGGGGGCGCCCTCCTTGGCGCGGGCGGCGAGGTCGGTGTTGGTCGAGCCGGCGGTCTCCACGACTTCCAGGTCGGTCCAGAAGCCATCGGGGGTGAGGATCGCGCGCCGCAGAGCGGGAGCATTGAGGGGCGGGCGCTCCAGGTCGGACCAGCGGTTTGAGGTCATAACCCCAACCCTAGGACCGGGTCCTGGGGGCGGGGTGTGTCCGACACCGCACTGCTCACAGAGCAGCGACACCGTTACGCTACGAAACAGCATTACCCGCCAGGTACGCAGGGTCCGGCGAGAGGCAGTAGAGCCGCCTCCGCGACTCCTCCCCCTCCAGCTGGAGGGGGGCCTCTCACTCGACCACTTGCGCGATCTCATGACGGACAAGCCCTGCCCGTCGTCCGCGAGGACGTAGGACAGAGTGTAGCGACTCGGTTACGTTATGCGTTGCCGAATTCAGGGAGAAGTGATGGCCGAGCCGGAGTACGACATCCACACCACTGCGGGCAAGCTCGCGGACCTGCGCCACCGCATCGGCGAGGCTACGCACGCGGGCTCCGCACGCGCGGTGGAGAAGCAGCATGCCAAGGGCAAGCTCACCGCCCGCGAGCGCATCGAACTCCTCGTGGACGATGGCTCCTTCACCGAGCTCGACGAGTTCGCCCGGCACCGGTCGACCAACTTCGGCATCGAGCAGAACCGCCCGTACGGGGACGGTGTGGTGACGGGCTACGGGACCGTCGACGGCCGCCCGGTGTGCGTGTACTCGCAGGATTTCACGGTCTTCGGCGGGGCACTGGGCGAGGTCTACGGCGAGAAGATCGTCAAGATCATGGACTTCGCGCTGAAGACCGGCCGCCCGATCATCGGCATCAATGACGGCGGCGGTGCCCGGATCCAGGAGGGCGTCGCCTCCCTGGGCCTCTTCGGCGAGATCTTCCGCCGTAATACCCATGCCTCGGGTGTCATCCCGCAGATTTCGCTGATCCTCGGCCCGTGCGCGGGCGGCGCGGTGTACTCGCCCGCGATCACCGACTTCGTGGTGATGGTCGACCAGACCTCGCACATGTTCATCACCGGCCCGGACGTCATCAAGACGGTCACCGGCGAGGACGTCGGCTTCGAGGAGCTGGGCGGCGCCCGGGCCCACAACACGGTGTCGGGCAACGCACACCACATGGCGGGGGACGAGAAGGACGCCATCGAGTACGTCAAGGCGCTGCTGTCCTACCTGCCCTCCAACAATCTGGAGGAGCCGCCGGCCTACCCGGCCGAGGCGGACCTGGGGATCACGGCCGAGGATCTTGAGCTGGACACGCTGATCCCCGACTCGGCGAACCAGCCGTACGACATGCACAAGGTCATCGAACATGTTGTCGACGACGGGGAATTCCTGGAGACGCAGGCCCTCTTCGCCCCCAACATCATCAGCGGTTTCGGCCGCATCGAGGGCCGCCCGGTCGGTGTCATCGCCAACCAGCCGATGCAGTTCGCCGGCTGCCTCGACATCGACGCGAGCGAGAAGGCCGCGCGTTTCGTCCGTACCTGCGACGCCTTCAACGTCCCCGTGATCACGCTGGTGGACGTCCCCGGCTTCCTGCCCGGCGTCGGCCAGGAACACGGGGGCATCATCCGGCGCGGCGCCAAACTGATCTTCGCGTACGCCGAGGCAACCGTCCCGCTGATCACGGTCATCACCCGCAAGGCCTTCGGCGGCGCCTACGACGTCATGGGCTCCAAGCACCTGGGTGCCGACCTCAACCTGGCCTGGCCCACCGCCCAGATCGCCGTCATGGGCGCCCAGGGGGCCGTCAACATCCTGCACCGCCGCACGCTCGCGGAGGTGAAGGACGCAGGGGAGGAGGCCGCTCTGCGGCAGCGGCTCATCGCGGACTACGAGGACACCCTGCTGAACCCGTACGTCGCGGCGGAGCGGGGCTATATCGACGCGGTCGTCGTACCGTCGGAGACCCGGGCCCATCTCATCAAGGCACTCCGTACCCTCCGTAACAAACGCGAGAGCCTGCCGCCCAAGAAGCACGGCAACATTCCCCTCTAGCCGCTGAGGAGCACCGTCGTGGTGATCAAAGTAGAGCGAGGCAACCCCACCCCCGAAGAACTGGCGGCCGTCGTCGCCCTTGTCCAGGCGCGGGCCGTCGCGGCCTCCACCGCCGCAGGCGGCCCGCACTCCCTGGACGAATGGGCCGACCCGGCCCGCAATGTGCCCCAGCGCACCCTCCGGGCCGCCCCCGGCGCCTGGCGCGCCACATACTGGCCGCACTGACCGGCAGGAAACGGGCGAAATAGGCACAGCCGCAGCCCGGGCCTGAGTATCCGTACTCAGGCGCGGACCGCGGCCGGGGCGCAACCTGGAAGGCATGCTGTGGTCCGACCCGCCCGACGAGCCGCCAGAGGACATCCGCCAGGTGCAGGCGATGCTCCGCCGGGCGATCATCGTGATCGCGGTGGTGGTGCCGGTCGTCATGGCGATCGCCATCGGCCTGCGGCCCTAGGGCCTGTCCGGATCGGCACCCGGCTCCGGCAGACCCGGCCGACCAGTGCGATCACCCGGCTAGCCTGTCCCCATGACTGAGCAGCGCGTGATCGTACTGGCCTCCGCGTCACCTGCCCGGCGCGGGCTGCTGAAGAGCGCGGGCCTGGACCCGAAGGTGATCGTCAGCGGGGTCGACGAGGACGCGATCACCGCCGACACCCCCGGGGAGCTGGCCCGGGTCCTCGCCGAGGCGAAGGCGGCGGTGGTCGCCGGGCAGCTGAGGGACGGCGCGCTGGTCATCGGCTGCGACTCGGTGCTGGACCTGGACGGCGAGGCCCTGGGCAAGCCGGCGGACGCCGAGGAGGCGGCCGCCCGCTGGAAGGCCATGCGCGGGCGCACCGGGGTGCTGCGGACCGGGCACTGCGTGATCGACACGGCGAACGGCAGGCAGGTCTCCGCCACCGCCTCCACGACGGTCCGCTTCGGGAATCCGGACGACGCCGAGATCGCCGCCTACGTCGCCAGCGGCGAACCGCTCCAGGTCGCCGGGGCTTTCACCCTGGACGGCCTCTCTGCGCCGTTCATCGACGGCATCGACGGCGACCACGGCAACGTCCTGGGGCTGTCGCTGCCGCTGCTGCGCAGGCTGCTCGCGGACCTCGGGGTACGGATCACCGATCTGTGGGCGTAATCCGTCCCTGACCCCCTGAGAGCCTGTCGGGTGACCTCTGATCGGGCGGACGCGGTCTGACACGGGCCCTGACCGCCGCTCAGGCCGGCGCCGGGGCGCCGCCCTTGGGTCCGGGGAGCACGGGAGTCTCCATGGACGGCGGGGGTTCCGGGGTCTCGGGGTGGTCCTCGGCACCGTAGAGCAGCAGGCTCCACAGGACGAAGCCGAAGATCAGCATCATCACGGCGAACGCCGGCCAGCCGACCAGCCCGACGACCAGAGCGCCCAGCACCCCGTGCAGCACCGCGCACGCGATCAGCAGCAGCCGCCCGAAGCGGCCCAGCGGGCGGTCGTGGAGCACGGCACGCCCGAGGACGACTCCGCAGCCGATCAGGAAGAGCGCGAGCAGGCCGCCGGCCGCCCAGGCCCCGACGGCCATCGCATTCGGGTCCAGTCCGGCCACCGACATCGACTGGCGGCGGACGGCGAGGCCCAGCACCCAGTTGACGAGCGCCAGGCCGAAGGACTCAAGGATCAGCAGCAGTACCGCCGTGGACGCTATGCCTCTTCGCATCGCGTCAACCTCCTCCATTACCGCTGGTATCCCGCCTCTCGCACGCTACTAACGGGTAGGCCCGGGGGCAAGACCTCGCGCGACACCACCCTTTAGGGGCGGCGATCCGGCAAAGATTCCCTCCCCCCTTCGTGGGAACCCCACAAACGATTGCCGCCTCCACTCACACTGGCGGTCAGAGATCTGCCACACATCAGCGAGGCCCAAGCGTGGGGAGATATACGGCTTTACCGTGGTAAGCCAAGGTAAGCGGGTGTGTATTCAGCAACCGGATCACCCTCCGTGTGGGCAAGCTCACCCCGAGGGGTGCCTCGGCATGAAGTGTCGCCAGTACCTAAACTTCGGCTTGTTCCAAGGAGGGAGCCATCGTGCGCAAGGTGCTCATCGCAAACCGCGGTGAAATCGCAGTCCGCGTCGCCCGAGCCTGTCGGGATGCCGGGATCGCCAGCGTAGCCGTCTACGCGGATCCGGACCGGGACGCGCTGCACGTCCGCGTCGCCGACGAGGCCTACGCGCTCGGCGGGGACACCCCGGCGGCCAGCTATCTGGACGCCGCCAAAGTCCTGGCCGCCGCCGCCGACGCAGGCGCCGACGCCGTCCACCCCGGTTACGGCTTCCTGTCGGAGAACGCCGACTTCGCCCAGGCCGTCCTCGACGCCGGCCTGACCTGGATCGGGCCGCCGCCGCAGGCGATCCGCGATCTCGGCGACAAGGTGGCGGCCCGTCATATCGCCCAGCGTGCCGGCGCCCCGCTGGTCGCCGGCACCCCGGACCCGGTGTCCGGTGCCGGTGAGGTCGTCGCCTTCGCCGAGCAGAACGGCCTGCCGATCGCCATCAAGGCCGCCTTCGGCGGCGGCGGACGCGGGCTGAAGGTCGCCCGCACCCTGGAGGAGATCCCGGAGCTCTACGACTCCGCGGTGCGCGAGGCGGTGGCCGCCTTCGGCCGCGGCGAGTGCTTCGTCGAGCGCTATCTCGACAAGCCCAGGCATGTGGAGACCCAGTGCCTGGCCGACAGCCACGGCAATGTCGTGGTCGTCTCCACCCGCGACTGCTCGCTGCAGCGCCGCCACCAGAAGCTGGTCGAGGAGGCTCCGGCCCCCTTCCTCTCCGAGGCGCAGAACGCGCAGCTCTACACCGCCTCCAAGGCGATCCTTAAGGAGGCCGGCTACGTCGGCGCCGGGACGGTGGAGTTCCTGGTCGGCGCGGACGGCACCATCTCCTTCCTGGAGGTCAACACCCGCCTGCAGGTCGAGCACCCGGTCACCGAGGAGGTCACCGGCATCGATCTGGTCCGCGAGATGTTCCGCATCGCCGACGGCGAAGCCCTCGGCTACGACGATCCCCCGATGCGCGGCCACTCCATCGAGTTCCGCATCAACGGCGAGGACCCCGGCCGCGGCTTCCTCCCCGCCCCGGGCACGGTCACGAGATTCGCCCCGCCCGCCGGCCCCGGTGTGCGACTGGACGCGGGCGTCGAGACCGGCTCGGTCATCGGCCCCGCCTGGGACTCGCTGCTCGCCAAGCTCATCATCACCGGCGCCACGCGTGAGCAGGCCCTCCAGCGCGCGGCCCGTGCGCTGGGTGAGTTCCAGGTCGAGGGCATGGCCACCGCCATCCCCTTCCACCGCGCGGTCGTCACCGACCCGGCCTTCACCTCGGACCCGTTCACCATCCACACCCGGTGGATCGAGACCGAGTTCGTCAACGAGATCCCGGCCTTCACCGCCCCGGTCAGTGACGAGGCCGACGAGGACGAGCCCGGCCGCGAGACCGTGGTGGTCGAGGTCGGCGGCAAGCGACTGGAGGTCTCCCTTCCGGCATCGCTGGGCATGACCCTGGCGCGTACCGCAGCCGCCGGCGGCGCCAAGCCCCGCCGCCGCGCCACCACCAAGAAGGCCGGTTCCGCCGCCTCCGGCGACACCCTCGCCTCCCCCATGCAGGGCACCATCGTCAAGGTCGCCGTGGAGGAGGGCCAGGAGGTCAAGGAGGGCGACCTCGTCGTCGTCCTTGAGGCCATGAAGATGGAGCAGCCCCTCAACGCCCACCGCTCCGGCACCGTCAAGGGCCTCACGGCCGAAGTGGGCTCGTCCGTCTCGTCGGGCGCCGTCATCTGTGAGATCAAGGACTGACGCCCTTACGCCTTACGGCACGTCCGCGGGCCCGGACCGAGAGATCGGTCCGGGCCCGCGGGCGTTCGCGTGGCAGTGGCCGGTCCTGGCACCGCTACGGGCTGTGCCACACGCGGCGGGAGGTGGGTACGCCGGCCCGGCTTCCGCCGGACGGCCGTGGGCCCCGGCCGAGGGATCGGCCGGGGCCCACGATGAAGCAATCCGTCAACCGCGGACGCGGCCGACGGTCAGAACGTGCAGTGCGCCTTCGGCCTCTATCAAGCGGTACATGGCCCGCCATTCCCCGACATGGAGGCGGTAGTAACCGGAGCCCCCTATCGGCACTGCATCTGGCGGCGCCGGTTCATCGACCAGGCACCGGACAGCCGCCGCGCACCCCTTGGCACCGGGATGATCCGCTTGACGCAAGGTCCCGAACTGTCGTGTTGCGCGCGGAGCCCAGATCAGGGTCAGGGTCATCCTGCTGCTGCCCGGTCCTCGGCCTCCAGTTGGGCCATGAACTCGTCATGCGGAATCCACTCGCCCCCCGGATCATCAAAGACGGCTTTCGCTGCCGCGAGGTCGGCCTCGTCGCGCAACCGCTCGTACTCCCGAAACTCCCCGATCGGGATCAACGCGATCTCGGCCTCGCCGGACTCGGCGATCGCGATGTGCTCATGGCTGTTGCGCACGCGGCCGTAGAGCTCGTCGAGGTGTTCGCGGGCTTCGGCGAGCCGATAGGTCTCCATGACTGTCATGGTAGGACCGTGAGGCCCTCAGGCCTCGCACTACTCCATTCGAGGACAAATTCATCCATATGTGCGCAGCGCGCTCCGACCCCGCGCCAGGTGGGCAGCTCACCCGGCCGCCTCCTTCTGCTCATCGGCGTCAAGGATCACCATGGCCTCCTCGTGCGAAATCCGCACGGTGCCGGGGTCCTCGAAAACGGATCGCGCCAGCGCCAGGTCTGCCTCGTCGCGCAACCGCTCGTACTCCCGGAACCCCCCGATCGTGACCACGGCGGCCACCGGCTCACCGGACCGGCTGAGCAGAATGGGCTGATGGCCGCCGCGCACGCGACTGACAAGGTCGTCCAGCGGGTCACCGGCGTTGAGCGCATAAGAGGCCGCCATCGTGCCGCCGCACAAGCCCAGCCGCCTCCCACCCGGCGCACAGTCACCGGTCCGTGCGCACCGGCGCCGTCCGCACCGCCAGTACCAGCCCCAGGGCCAGCGCCGCGATGACCGCCGCCCCGCCGAAGGCCGCAGCGGCGCCGTCCACAAAGGCGTGCGCACCCCCGCCCCCGGCGCCCCGCGAGACGGTGCCGAAGACGGTGACCAGGATCGACAGCCCCAGGCTGCCGCCGATCTGTTGCGAGGTCTGCAGGAGCCCCGAGGCTGACCCTGCGTCCCTTCCCTGGATGCCCGCGAGGATCAGGGTGTTGAGAGGCATCATCGTGAACCCCATGCCGACCCCGGTCAGCGCCAGCGGCCCGAGCAGGGCGGCCGTGTAGCCGTCGCCGTAGGAGAGCTGGGTGAGCCAGAGCGTGCCGGCCAGGGTCAGCAGCGCGCCACCGGCGGCCGTGCGCCGGGCGCCGAAGCGGGGCAGCACCCGGGGCACCGTCCGGGCGGCGACGAAGAGCAGCCCGGCCATGGGCAGGAAGGCGACGCCGGTGCGGAGAGGATCGTAGCCGAGCACCGACTGCAGGTACTGGGTGGTGAAGAAGAAGACCCCGAACATTCCGGCGGGCACGAGCAGCATGCAGCCGTAGGCGATGGCGCGGTTGCGGTCGGCGAAGAGCCGCAGGACCACCAGGGGGCGCTCGACGCGTGCCTCGTTCACCACAAAGAGGACCAGCAGGACAACCGAGGCCGCGAAGGCGCCGATGGCCCGACCGTCGCTCCACCCTTCCTCTCCGACCCGGATGAACGCGTAGACGAGCGAAGCCGTACCAAGGGTGCCAGTGAAAGCACCGGTGAGGTCGAAGCGTCCGCCGCGATGGCGTTCGGTCTCGGTGACGTATCGCGTGGCGAGGAGGGCTATGGCGGCACCGACGGGGATGTTGATGAAGAACACCCAACGCCAGGAGCCCAGGTCGGTGAGGACACCACCGACGATGAGGCCGATGGACGCTCCCGCCCCGGCGACGGCGGAGAACACACTGAGGGCGCGCAGCCGTTCCGCACCCTCTTTGAAGGTCGTGGCGATCAGGGCGAGGGTGCTGGGTGCGGCGAGGGCGGCGGACACCCCCTGTGCCGTACGGGCGACGAGCAGCCAGGCGGCGTTCGCGGCGAAGCCCCCGGCGATGGAGGCGAGGGTGAAGGCGAGCACACCCGCGACGAGGGCGTTGCGGCGGCCGATGAGATCACCCACCCGGCTGCCGAGCAGCAGGAGGCCGCCGAAGGCGAGGGTGTAGGTGTTGAGTACCCAGGACATGCCGGTGGCTGAGAAGCCGAGGTCAGTGCCTATATCGGGAAGGGCGACATTCACGACGGTGGCATCGAGGAGCAGCATCATCTGGGTGCCGACGATGGCGGCGAGCGCGAGTAACGACGTCGTGCGCGGTAGCTGAGACCCCGGTCTGAGCATGCAAACGGCCGTGCGAGACGATCATGATTGTGACGTCAAGAGGGGCCCGCACGGCCTTGAGCCATCGTATCTGCACCGGGATCC
>NZ_SUMC01000084.1 GCF_005047355.1 Actinacidiphila oryziradicis | reverse complement strand
TGCGGCTTCGTCTCGCGGTGTCCTCGGGCTCGGTCGCAAGGCCCAGGATGGCAGCTCGCCGAGCCCTACTACCAGCAGCTCAAGCCACCGCTCGACGTCTACACCCACCGGCTGGGACACGCCCTCGACATGGAATGCTCAACTGGCCAACTCAAGCGCTCAGTCACATGTTTTCACCCGCACTTCACCGGCGAGTCAGCGCTTGAACTGGTGGGCGCTGTCGTGGCGGTTGGCGCGTTCCGGTGCCGGTCGTTGCGGTCGTCGGGTGCTCCCATCGTCTGTGTGCGCGGTGTCAGAAGCCCTTGACGGTCAGGTCTGCCCGGGCACTGAGACGGGTTGCTGCGAGGTAGTGCTCCTCAGCGGCGCGCCAGCGTTCAATCCAGTTGCCGGGGCCGTGGTCGTGTCCGCGTGCGTGCTGCCGGTGTAGGCACGTGTCGCGAGGTGTCTCGACGCAAACGGTGAGGTCGTAGTAGTTCGCCAGTTCCGGGCGGGCGGTGAACACGCCTTCGACGATGACAGTGCCGGACCGGGGGACGTGGTGGAGCTCGTCCGTAGTCAGCGCGGTTGTCGGCCAGTCGTAGCGCTGGTAGTCCGCTGCCTGGCCTGCGAGGAGCGGAATGAGTACTTGGTCGCGCAGCCGCTGCCAGTCGAAGTACTGGTGATAGCCCTCTTCCGGGCTGAGGAGCAGTCGCTCTTCCGGGGCCATCGGGCGGTAGAAGTCGTCGCCACGGACGATGGTGGTCCGCTCTGCCCCGCCCAGGGCTTCGCCGAGTGTTGTTGCGAGCGTCGATTTTCCGGCTCCACCTGGGCCGTCGATCGCGACCAGAGCGAAGCCGTCGTGCGCGTGCTCGGCAATGGCTGAGGCGACTTGTTCCGTCTGGCTCTGCTGTGTCGTCACGAAGGGATTGTGGCGGAGGACCGCTGGGTCTGGCGAAGGCATTTCACGGACACCGGCCGAGCACGCCCGCCGGGGCGGGTGCGGTCACCGCGGCGGTGCCGGCTGCGGCGGCGGTGCCGGCCGCCTCGAGGAATCTGCGCCGGGAGAGTGCGGCCTCGGGGGCGTACGGGGTGTCGTCCAACGCCTCGTCTCCTGGTGGCTGGGGGCTTACGCGGGGCCGGCGGCTTACGCGGGCCGGGCTTTGCGCGCGGGGTCGCCGGGCCCACGGTCCGGGATCGCGGAAGGTCCCGGGGCTTGCGCCGCTGAGGAGTCCCGGTCGGGGCTTCTGATCGTCGCGCCCGCTGCCCGCCCGTGGTGAGCACCACACCGTGCCGCCCGCCGGGCTGATCCATGGCCGGGCAGGGCGCGACGCTGCCCCCGTCCGCCGTTGGCTACGATCGCTACCGCATGTGCACGGTAAGAGAGTTGGGGGCAACAGTGCCGTATGTCATGAGCGTTCTGGTCGAGGGCGGCGAAACCCTGCACGTGGAGGTCGACGGCCACGGAGCGGACGGCTGGACCCGGGCCGGCCGGACCCACGATGCCGTAGAGGCCGCCGGCCGGACCCTCCAGGAGGTGCTGGCACCGATGCGGCCGGCCATGCAGGCGGTCGTCGGCCAGCTCCGCGGCGGCATCGCGCCGCCGGACAGGATCAGCCTGGAGTTCGGGATCAAGTTCTCCGCCGAAGCCGGGGTGGTGGTGGCCCGTACCGCCACGGAGGCGAATTTCACCGTCTCCGTCGAATGGAACCGTCCGGCGGACGTATGACGGGCGGCGCGGACTCGCTGGCCGGCGCCGTCGTCCGGGTACGGGACCCCGACGGCAGGATCGTGGGCGCGGGATTCCTGGTGGCGCCTCGGCTGGTGTGCACCTGCGCCCATGTGGTGGCACGCGCCCTGGGCGGTGACATGCGGTCCGCCGATCCGCCGCCGGGCCGGGTCGGGCTGGACTTCCCGCTGTTGCCCGGCCCGGCCGACGGCAGCCGGACCACCTTCCCCGCGCAGGTGGCGGGTTGGCGGCCGGTGCTCGCCGACGACACGGGGGACCTGGCACTGCTACGGCTGGACGAGGCGGTCCCCGCGCAGGTCCGGCCGCCCTGGCTGGTGGAGGCCAACGAGCTGTGGGACCACAGTGTGCGGGTGTTCGGATTCCCCTCCGGGAGCGATCACGGCGTGTGGGGCACCGGCAGGCTGCGGGCCGCCCAGGGCGCGGGCTGGGTGCAGATGCAGACGGAGGCCGGGCCCCGTATCGAGCCCGGCTTCAGCGGATCCCCGGTCTGGGACACCGATCTCGGCGGGGTCGTCGGGATGGCCGTGGCGGCGGGCCTCGGCAGCGGTGCGGACACCGCCTACCTGCACCCGGTCTCCTCGCTGCTGCGTGCCTGGCCGGAACTCGCGGAGCACGCCCTGCCGTCCTGCCCCTACCGTGCGCTGGACGCCTTCGCCGAAAGCGACGAGGCGGTCTTCTGCGGTCGCGATGCGGACATCGACCGGCTGGAGACGCTCACCGCCCGGCAACCGGTGGTCATCCTGTCCGGTCCCTCCGGCAGCGGCAAGTCCTCCCTCTCCCGTGCCGGGCTGCTGCCGCGGCTGCGCCGGGCTGGGCACCAGATCGCGGACTTCCGCCCGATCGCCGGGCTCGGCCCTGCCGAGACGCTGGCCGGCGCTCTGCTGCCGCTGCTCGGCAACGAACTGACGGAATATGAGACGGCGGAGCGGCTGACGGACGGTCGGCACGCCGAGATCGCCGCCCGCCTGGCACGCCGTCATCCGCACGGCGTCCTGCTCTTCGCCGACCAGTTCGAGGAGATCGCCACGGCCGACCCGGCTACGGCCAGGGCGCTACTGGAGCTGATCACCGGCCTCGCCGACCCGGTCGCCACGCCGACGCCGGTGCGGGCGCTGCTCACCGTACGGTCGGGATCGCTCGACCGGCTGCTCACCCAGCGGAACCAGGGCTCGCTCCGCGACGGGATCGCGTTCCTGGCGCCTATGGACCGGGAGCAGCTGCGGACAGCGGTCACCGGGCCGCTCGCCGCCGCGCCCGGCGTCGTCCACGAGCCGGGCTTGGTCGAACGGATCCTGGACGACGCGGGTACCGGGCCGGGCCGGCTGCCCCTGGTGGAGTTCGCGCTGACCCGGCTGTGGGACCGGCGCCGCGGTGGGGTGCTCACCCACGAGGCGTACGACGCGTTCGGCGGGGTCGCGGGCGCCGTCGCCGACTATGCGGAGGACGTCTATCACCGGGACCTGAGAGCGGCGGAGCGGGAACCGGCCAGACGGCTGTTCGTCCAGCTCGCCCGGCCGGAGGAGGACGGCGGCTTCGCCCGTCGCGCGGTACGGGTCGAAGACCTGGACGAGGACCAGCAGCGGCTGGTGCCGCGGCTGGCCGACCGCAAACTCCTGGTGACGACCCGTGCGGTCGACGGCGCGGAGATCGCGGACCTGGCCCATGAATCGCTCATCGAGAGCTGGGACCGGTTGCGCGAATGGCTGGCCGCGGACCGGGACTTCCGGGACTGGCAGGAACGGCTCAGAGCGGACCTGCGCCAGTGGGAGCGGCTCGGCAGCCGGAAGAGCGCCCTGGTGCACGGCCCGCTGCTGGCCGAAGCACTGCTGTGGAGCGAGCGGCGGCCACAGGACGTGACCGCCGACGAGCACGCCTACATAGCCGCCGGCCGCGCCCGGCAGAGCCGTGAGGTGCGTCGCTGGCGGATCGTCACCGCGGCGATCGCGGTGCTGGCCCTGCTCGCCGCCGCGCTGGCCGGTGTGACGTACCAGCGCACCCGCGAGCTCAGCAGTCAGCTCCGCGCCCAGGCGGCCCGGCTGCTCGCTCAGGAGGCCCAGCGCAGGGCGGACGACGATCCGGGAACCGCCGCCCTGCTCGCCCTGTCCGCCTGGCGGACCGACGACTCGCAGCCCGAGGCCTATGGCGCGCTGTTCAAACTGAATACCCGGCTGCACAACGTGGACCTGGTGAAACGGCTGGGAGTCGACCACGTTCTGCTGTTCACGGCGACACCCGACGGCAGCTCGGCGGTCGTCGTCGACCAGCGCGGCATCGTGTCGGTCATCACCGGTCTTCTGGGCAGTCCTGAGGTACGGCAACTCCCCGGCACCCGGGCGGTCACCGCACACGAGCCCCTGGTCAAGATCAGCCCGGACGGCCGGAAGATCGGCATGCTCGATGACCGGCAGGGACTGACGGTGTGGGACGTCGCCCACCCGGACCAGCCCACCCGGCTTCCGGTACCGGCTGGCTGGGATCCGGCCCAGCAGACCCTGGACGTCGCCTTTTCCCCCGACAGCAGCCAGTTGCTCGGGCTGTTCGGTCACACCGGCAGCACCGGGACCGAGGACGACCGCCTCGGCCTGTGGAACATCGCCGGGAAATCCCTGGTGTCCAGGACCACTTTGCCGGCCGGCCGCACGTTCTACCAGGCCGGCTTCGGCCCGAAGCCGGGCGGCGTCCTGCTCTACGAGGAGTCGACGGGCAACGGGTCTCCCCAGTACGTACGGCTCGATCCGGGTACGGGCGCGGAGACCGGCACGATTTCCGCGCTGCCGCGAGGCGACGTCGGGCTGGGCGGGCAGGTCGTCGTCGACTGTCCGTCCGAAGCCCTGAGGATACGCGCGGCGGCCGACGGCACACCGCTGCGCACTGTCCCCAATTCCGGATGCGACGGCGGAGTGGTGGTGGACGGCACCGGCCGCTACGCCTTCACCGGCCCCGGCGGGTCCTCGGGTACCGACCTGGCCACCGTCAAGGTGGTCGACCTGCGCACCGGTGGGGTTGCCCAGTCGGCGGCCCCGGTCTACGACGTGGTAAGGGGGTCCGACTTCGTGGTGCTTCCGCGCAAGGACGGCCGCCTCGCGATACTGGCCCTGAAGGGCGGGGAACTGCTGCGGTTCACCGCACCCCGGCCGGACCGTGCCGCCCCCGCCGCCATGCCGGTCAGCCCCCAGTTCCCCATGTTCAGTGGCGACGGACGCTTCCGGCTGCTGGTGGACGACCTCGTGGGCGAGGAATCGGTCCGGTTGCGCGACACCACGGACGGCAGGACATTCACGGCCGGTGCGGCGGTACGGAAACAAATTCTGATGGCATCTCAGAAACACTCCCAGATCGCCTTCACTTCGGACGGCCGCCATCTCGTCGCCCGGACCGGCGGCTCGCTCGCTGTCTACTCCGTGCCGCGGCTGTCCCTGGAACGTATGGTCAAACTGCCCGTTCCACAGGGCATGAAGGGAGACTTCACCGGGGCCCTGGCCGCGGCCGACGACGGAAGCGTCCTGACGCTCTACGCCGGGACGCTCGCCCGGTGGGACCCCGCGACCGGCAGGGCCCTCGGCTCGCCGCTCGAACTCCGCAGCGATGACACGACACTGCGATGGCTGGCCGGGCAGGGCGAGTCCGTCTGGTCACGGCCGGACCATCCGGAGCAGGCGCTCGTCCGCGGACGCGACGGTGTGATGCGGCTGTGGGACCTCGGCCAGCGCCGCTCCATCGGGAGCTTCCAAGCCGATCCGGACGCCATCAGCGCGTGGCAGAGCGAAGCGTTCGACGCCTCGGGGGACCTGCTGGCCACCCTGAGCAATATCAAGTCGTCCGGCGGCACCAGGATCGAATTCCGCGGCGTCCCGGGCTTCGACCGGGTGGCACCGCCGGTCTCCGCCGCCGACGCCTACAACCTCGTCGGGTTCACCCCCGCCGGAGACCTGATCTCCACCGGCTCCTCCGGCACCTCCTCCGATCTCATGCAGGTGTGGAGCACCCACGTGTCCACGGAGATCGCCGGCCTCTCGATGCCCGACGGCGCGGTCTGGACGGTACACGGCAACGTCGTCGAAGGCGGTACCACCGACGGCTCACTCTCGGTCACCCTTGACCCCGACGCGTGGTACGCCGCACTGTGCAGCGCTGTGGACCGCCCTTTCACCGATGCCGAGCGCCGGCTGCTGCCGGAAGGCGCCGACAGCCACCCCGCCTGTCCGGGCTGACCCGTGGCCGGTGACAGCGGCGAGGTGCCAGGACAGTCCGGTGGCCGCCGCGCTCTCCGCTGGTCCTGCGGGACATCTGCCAACTGAACTACGCCGAGGTGTGGGCTTCAACCGGTAGGCGCATTGGCAGTTTGGAAGTGACGCTGCCCGCGAAGGCTGCCGGCGGAACAGTCTGGGTGGCCACGGAATGCCAAGGTACTGGCACTCTCACTGTGGACACGGGCCGGTATGGCACGTACACCGAGCACTGCTCCGATCACCCCGACGGCAGTCTCAACGCTTCTGAGGTGGTGACTGCTGAAGCTGCGACTGGGCTCAAGGTGGCCGCCGGCCCGGGGGTGACCTGGGGGGGTTGCGGTTGGTTGGGACCGCAGTCACCCGCAATAGAGCCGGGCCCCGCTGGGCCGTCTCGTCACCGTGCTCCGGCCGTCCCGTCCCCGAGGGATCGCCGAGGCAAGGTCATGAGACCACTCCGACCGGCGGAAGATCATGGAGCTCCCCGCCGTCCGGGACAACCTCGCCCGCTGGGCAGTCCGCCGGCAGACGCCGTTCCCCCGGTGCTCCCTGGTCGTCGGGCGGGACAGACGGACCGGTGCCCAGCGGGCGGCGAGTGCTCATCCCGCGATGATCCCGTGCGGCGCGGCCACGCGGATGTGCGGAGCGGGCTTGGGAGTCATGTTCGGACCCCAACGTGCGCGGTCGCGATCTCAGGGTGAGGTGAGGAGGATTCCTGATTCTTGGAGGGATTCGAGGTGGCGGGCTATTGCGTCGGCTTGTGTGGGGTCGCGCAGTAGGATTCCGCATTCGAGGTTCTTCTCGAACCCGTAGCCCGTGAGATTGGCGCTGCCGATCAGGGCCACGTGCCGGTCTACCACGATGATCTTGGCGTGCAGTGCGGCTCCCGGTTCCCGGTTCCTGATCGGCCAGCTCCACTGGACAGCCGGGAGCGTGGGGAACGCGGGGGCCCCGTGGAATTTGGGGTTGTCGGCCGGCTGCTCCAGCAGGAGTGTCATTTCCACGCCGCGGGCGGCTGCCGCGGCCAGGGCGGCGGTGAGTGATGCTGGTGGGAAGGTCGCGTAGCTGACGAGTAGCAGCTCCCTGCGTGCGGAGTCGATGAGTTCGCTGACTACGGCGGAGGTTAGCCGGGAGGTCTGGATGCCGGAGGCCGGGCCGGTCCAGACGATGTCCGCGTCGTGGTCGGAGCGGTACTTCAGCCGGGCCTGCGCGGCGCCGAGCAGCAGCCCTGCCGCGTACCTGCCGTCGGTGTCCCCGGGCAGGTGGGTGCGCAGGCGGCGACATGCCGTGCGGACGGCTATGCCGGCGACTTGGGCCTCGAGTGAGCGTAGGCCTGATCGTCCCTTCCGGCAGGCGTGTGCGAGCTGTTTGATGTCGCTGTACGGCAGTTGTTCGGCGAGTTCGGCGGTGAGGGTTTCCAGGGAGCCTGATGACATCATGACAGGAAGGCCAGGCCGTCGCCGGTGATGTCGAGGAGGAACGCGCGGTCCAGCCACCGGTTGTTGGTCTCGCAGCTGGTCTCCGAAGCGAACAGGCAGGCGTGGCAGGCGGCTGCGTGGAGGGTGTCGGAGGGGTCCTCGGGAAGGTGCTCGGCGCACAGCGGGTCGCTGGAGCAGCGGGCGGCTTCCTCCAGTGCCTGGTCGAGCAGTCGTTTGAGGTAGCGGGCCTGTCCGAGTGCGACCAGGCCGCCGAGGGTGCCTTCGCTGTCGCTGGCGGCGGTGGACAGCAGCAGTCCCGCGGCGGGTTGGCCGGGGTGCCCGATGTAGAGGCGCTCGCGGATGCTGGAGGAGGAGTAGCCGCACTCCAGTGCGACTTGCCGCATCAGGAGGTGGCTGAAGGTGTGCAGCAGCACGAAGCGGGCCACGGGGAAGCCGGCGTTGTAGGGCTGGGCCCGGTTGTGGCTCCACCGCTGATGCGCCTGCTGCAACGCCAGCAGGCGTGGGTGGTTCGAGACTTTTCCGGCCCAGGTGGCTACGGCGTTTTCCCGGAGCTGCAGGAAGATGCCTTCGCCGCGTTGTTCTGCCGCGGGCACCCACTGCATCGGCCCTCGGGAGAGGGACACGCGGTTGCGCGGGGCCAGGTCGCGGCGGGCGGGGGCTGAGATGCGGGTGAAGGCGAGCAGGGCCTGGACCTCGCGCAGCCGGGTGACCTGGACGACCTGCTCGAGCAGGTTGTCGTATCCGGGGGGCGTCGGGGTCGGGACGGCCCGGAAGTCGACGTCCTGTCGCAGCGTGGTGGGCTTGGCGAGCAGCCGCCATTCGTCTTGGAGGAGGTCTCCTGAGGTCTCGGGCGCTGCGGGTCCGCCGGCGGCGCGGATCTTCTCGATGATCGCCCACAGCTCGTCGGGCGGCACGGAGCGCAGGCTTCGGAGGTTGTTCATGCCATCGACCACGGTCTGCACCAGGGCCGGTGAGGGAAGCGCGCCCAGCAGGTCCCAGCTGCCGGTGACGATGTCTTCGATGGACTGCGACTGCGGGAGGTGCAGGGCGCTCGCGGTGACGCTGAACCACAAATTGGAGGCACCGAGCACCATCAGGCGCAGGTCGGCGCCGCAGGGCTCGAAGCGCTGCTGGTGGGGGTGGCGCCCGCGGCAGACGGGGAGTTTCTGCCAGCCGTGGCGGCCGGCGGCTTCCTGGATGTTGCGGGAGGCACCGCATTCGGCGCATCTGACGGTGACTTGCGGGCCGAGGGTGCTCGCACTGTCGATCATGGTGAGTTTCGCGCCGCCGCAGGGAACGGTCGCCCCGGCGTGCACGAAGTCGACATACGGGAAGTCGTCCAGGTGGCCGGAGCGTTCGCAGGTGACGATGAAGCGGGCCGGGACGCAGGCCCGCTTGTTGGCGTCCCGGGTGGTGGTCTGCTTCTGGCACTGCGCGTGCACCCATTTGGCCAGGTCCGGGCGGCGCCCGTAGCGGTGCACCAGCTCGAACTGCCCGGGCGGGTCGAGC
The DNA here is from genome assembly GCF_005047355.1 of Actinacidiphila oryziradicis. Taxonomy (GTDB): domain Bacteria; phylum Actinomycetota; class Actinomycetes; order Streptomycetales; family Streptomycetaceae; genus Actinacidiphila; species Actinacidiphila oryziradicis. The sequence continues at coordinate 21,746 of NZ_SUMC01000084.1, read as the reverse complement.
GGGCCGAGCCGGTGGCAGCGTGGGCAGCGCACCCATCCGGGGAACGGGGTGACCGGCACCCCGACGCGGGTGTAGGGGTCGTCGGTCTCGGCTGGATCCCACGGGGCCTTGCGCAAGGCCCTGACCTGGGGGCCCAGAACGCGTTGTACTTCTGCGAGCAGCCGGGGCTCTTCGATGGTCTCCTGCCGCTCGGGGCTCCAGGCGTCCAGACTGCGCACGATCACGGACATGGTGGGCAGGTCGGCCACGGCGCCGACCCCGGCGGTGGTCATGAGGTGGCTGGGACGGACCCCTCCGATCCTGCTGGGGTCCCGGTGCCCGCTGGAGGGGCCGGTGGGCAGCTTCACGAGGTCCCTCCGGAGGGCGGTGTGCGGTCGTAGCTCCAGGCGGGTTGTTCTGCCAGGCTCCGGTCGCGCCGGTCGAGTTGCAGGATGATCTCCGGTTCTACTTCGCGCAGGCTCATCGGCGCTGACCACAACTCCCAGCTGTCCTCCTCGGGCCGCATCAGCAGGCCCACGACGTCGGGAGCTTCCTCGTAGCCCAGGCGGCCGGCGGACAGTGCGCCTCGTTGCTGGGTCCAGGAATCGAGGCGGTGCTGTGCGGCTTGGCGTACCGCGGCGGCCTGGGCACTGTCGTGCAGAACCCTGGCGGCCCGCTGCTCCAGAGCCTCCAGGAGGGCGAGGACCGCGGGCCCGGTCAGGGGCACGTCGTGGGCCGCGGTGTTCGGCAGGGCGTGGAAGGCGGAGTGCCGCACGGCCGCGGCGAGTATCCCGCTGAGCCCGCGGTCGAGCGCCCGGTCGCTGAACGGGGTCGTTGTCAGGCCCTCGACCCGCATGCCGAACGTGGCGTGGTCGTAACCGAAGGACTCGTAGTGCGCCAGATCCCGCGGCCGGCTCCATTGGTACAGCGTGATGACCAGGCCGGGACGGCGTGGGTCACGGCCGACACGGGAGGTTGCCTGGATGTATTCGGCGCTGTTCTTGGGCTGTCCGGTGACGACCATGAGGCCCAGCCGCGGGACGTCTACGCCCACCTGGAGCATGCTCGTGGCGAGGAGCACGTCCAGTGGGTTGAAACGCCCGGCCAGCCGGCCCCGGGATTCCGGGTTGCGCCGGAAGTCCTCCAGGGCCTCGGAGGAGTCATAGCGCGGATCGAAAGACCGCTCGAGGTCCGCGAGGGTACTGCCGATGCGGCTGCTGGGCATGCGGCTGGTGAGTTCGCTGACGGTGGGACGCCGGCGGCGCGTGCGGACCTGTTTGCTTACGAGCCGGTCGGCGACGTCGTCGTCGACGAGGCGTTTCATGCCGGCCAGTTCACGGGTGGAGGTGAAGTAGTCCACCACGGTCAGGTAGGGGTCCGCGGCGTCCCCGTACCGGTCGAAGAGCATCTGACCGTGCTCCAGCAGGGCGGCGACGAGCCGGATCTCCACCGACTTCAGGCGCTCCCCGGTCGCGCACACGCCCCGGTACCGCCGGCTGGGCGTCTCAGGTGTGGGCTCCACCGAGCGGGAGAAGAACGTGTTGCCCGCGTCGAGCAACTGCGGCGGGAAGACGGTCAGTCCACGGGCGAAGACCTGCTCCACCTGATCCTGGGCCCGCCGCACAGTGGCGGTCGAGGCCACCACGACCGGCCTGACCAGCTCCCCGTTCACCGGCCGGCTGCACAGCCGGTCCACGACCGTCTCATACAGCCCGACCAGGCTGCCCAGGGCGTCGCTGATCAGGTGCAGCTCGTCCTGGATGACCAGGTCCGGGGGCCGCAGACGCATCGCGGGCTGCGGCGCAGTGGCGGGCAGCCCGGCCGCAGCGGGGTGCCGGGTCTTGCAGAAGCCCTGGAAGGCCGGGGCACGCCAGCCGTGCCGCTCGCAGCGGGTGTCGACCAGACCGAACAGCGGTGCCACGGCGTCCTTCCACGGCAGCTGCGCGAGCTTGTCGACGGTGCTGATCACCAGCGCCGGAGTCAGCCGGTAGATCTCCTCGTCCACGGTCAGGACGGGCAGCCCCTCGCCGCCCGCATGCCGCTCGGTGAAGGGGCAGTCCCCTTCCGGGTCACTGCAAAAGAGCAGCACCCGCCGACGCAGATCCTGGGTCTTCAAGGCGGCACCGGTCAGCCGCGATCCGCACCAGGGACAGGCAACGAGCTGCAGCGGACCTCCGATCGCGCTTTCCCGGTCCCGGGCCTCCTCGACCTGCCGCTTGGCCTCCTCGTAACTGTTCGGGGTGACGCTGCTGCCCACCCACAGCCCCACCCGGAAGGGCGTCGCCCCCCACCGGCCATCCCCAGCGGCGAGCCGCTCCCTGCGCAGCCACTCACAGGCACACACCAGGGCGGCCGCGCGCTGGAACTGCTGCGCAGTGAGCAACCGCAGCGTGTAGCGCATCAGCACCGCCACACCGTCCGTGCCGTCCCGCGCGTCATCCCCGCTACCGACGACACCCTGCAAACGCCGGATCGCAAACGTGTACGCGGTCAGCCCCAGATACGCCTCCGTCTTACCGCCACCGGTCGGGAAGAACAGCAGCTGCACCTGGCCGTCCTCAACCGACCGGTGAGCATCGCGATGGCTCGGATCGGTCAGCCCCGGCAGGCACAACAGGACGAAAGCAAGCTGGAACGGCCGCCAACTGCGGGTAGATGCAACGTCCTTCTCCCGCAAAATCTGGGCCAGAGGAACGTCGGGATTGTTCAGCCGCGCCCGCACCACCTCCCCTCGCACACGCTGCAGCGCCATCGCCTGATTGGCGAACCGGAACGCCTCACGCGCGATGCCATCATGACGAAGCAGATCTATGGCCCGATCCAAACGATCAGCGATCTCACCGGCCCGGTCGAACGCCGGCCGCGCAGCCCGGCCATACGCGGCGATCTCCGGATCGTCATCGATTCGCCGCACCTGATCCGCCAGCCACGAACGGTAACCCGTGGCCAGCGGCCGCAGAGCGCGGACAAGTTCATCACGGGCCAGCTCCGCGCTACCCAGCCGCGCCATGTCCAGCAGCAGACCTGGCATCCCGGAGGTGTCCCCCGGCACCGTGAGCCGAACATCCGCCGCGGGGAAGCAGGTCGTGCGAAGCTGCCACGCACGAGCCTGACCGGGACGCACCTCGGCATCCACGGCGCACTGCCGACCATGGGCGTAGGCCCGCTGCGCACGGTGGAGCAGAGCAAGATGGAGCCGCTCCGGGTCGCTGGTGAAGGGACGCTCGCCCAGCTCCGGGTCATTGTGCCCCAAGAAGACCGACGCATTGCCGTCGAGAGCGGTGACCGTGAGATGAACCTGGAACAGTCGCGCGGTGTCCGGGTTGGCACTGGGCTGCGGCTGGGCGTTGACCAGCGAGACATCCACAATGCGGCGCGCTCCCCGATGCCGCACCAGGCTACGGAGCACCACACCGGGCTGCTCGCTGTCCGGCGGCACCGGATCGAGCTCGCCATCGCTGTCCAGAGCTACCTCGACAGGGCCGCCCGCAGGCCGCCGCCGCCAGACCGTACGCGGCCTGCCCTGCTCCGTCAGGTGCACCTCCGAGGCAGCCCGCTCGTAGCGACCCCACTCAGCAGTCACGACAATCCTCGAGACACCGGCCGGGACAGCGAAAGACAGCCCCAGCGCCGATGCCGCCATCGAACCGGACCGGACTGCCGCCGGCGGCTCGGGTGCATCGTCATCGTCCGACGTCTCCACGACCTCCCGGTCCACCGTGCCCGGATCATCACCATCGGAGGCATCATCGGAACGGCTCGGCGGGACGTCCCGCGGCACCAACCGCCCCAGCACGTAACGCTCACCAGGGCTGACACCGGGCAGCAGCTCCTCCTCCGGACCGTCCCACGGCCCATGCAGGTCACGCTCGAGAAGGCTTTCAAGCTCCTCCCGGACCTCGTAGGACGTCTTGCCCGCCGCACCTGAGGTCACCACGCCACTCCTCTGCCGTCAGCCAAGATGCCGCTAAGCCCGCCCACCGACAGTCCAGGCCCGCTCACTTTCCACCCTCCAAGGCGGCGCGCCGGTGATTCTCCTCCAGCAGCCGGTCCAGGAGCTCGAACCGAGCCTCCTTACCGACCGTCCACCGAACACCGATCTTCGTCGAATGATGGCCGATCCCCAGATCGAGGTCGGACCACCCGTACGCCGCGAGCACCGCCGCGTCGATCTCGGCATGCAACTCCCTCAACGCCTGAACCTCTGGGTCCCGGTCGCTGGGGTCGTGGACGTGGTTGTACGTCGTCGACAGCCCCCACCCGCGACTAAACATGAGCTCGCGGCGCTCGGTATGAAGCCGCCGCCCGAGGCGCTCCATCTTCGGGTTGGACTCGGGCCGAGGGAAAGTCAGAAAAACATCCGACGGAGAGTAGTTGATGTCGCGTCGCATCGTCGATGTGTAACGGACAGTCCAAACTGTATGCGCACTAGACGAGAGGCATGCAAGGCCGCCGAAGTCATCGATGGCGAAGACGGCGCACTTGTGTGCAAACACGGGACCTGTCGGGACCCGCACCGGCATCACAGCGTTGCTTACGAGACTGATCGCCAGCACATGCCCGAGATTGCGAACAGTCTCGTACAGCTCGGGTCGAGTGCGTGTGAACCGCCACCATTCTTCGCGTGTTCGAGTTTCCTTGTTGCGGTCGCGTTCGGGCTTGACGAGGCGCCTGACGATGTCGAGGGGTGCGGGGTACTGTTCGGCGCGGTCGAGCGGCAAGTCGCGGAAGTTGATGACCCACCTGCTGGCTGAGCAGTCAGCTCGTTAGTTGAGGTCTTTGCCAATGACGTAGGGGGCCAGCACTTCGGCGTTGCGCGGGTCTAGGTTGATCAGTTCGGTGGCTTGCTCGGCTTCGAGCGTGAATCCCAGGCCGAGGATGGTGCTGCCCTGGAACGCGAGTCCGTCGTTCTCGGCCAGTCGCTGTGGGCGTCCGGTGATGCGGCCGACTGGTTCCAGATCGATGCCGATCGCCGGGGTTTCTTCGCCGTCGAGCCACCGCAGGCTGGTCGCGGAGAGCGGGGCCTGGCTTCCCCAAACGTTGATGATTTCGAGGTTGGCGCTGCGGCTCGGCCAGGGGTGGCTGCTCTGGCCGCGGCGGAGGGTCATTCCCCTTGTTGCTGCCTGGGCGAGGCCCACCTCGAGGGTGTCGCCCTGCACGAGGGTGTTGGTGGTGATGAATCCAAGTTGTCCGCGGTCGGAGAGCAATCGCTGTGCCCGGAGGACGAACCGGGCTGCGAGGTCTGCGCTGCCTTTGGCACTGGCGCCGTCCCAGCGCTGGAGCCAGGCGAGGTACTCCCGACCCATGTGGCCCGAGATTTTCTGGCCGCCGAGGAAGGGCGGGTTGCCGATCACCGCGTCGAATCCCGGGCGGGTGGTGTCGGCGAAGACTTCCGGGAAGGCAAGAGGCCAGTGCAGGGGTTGGCGGGGGCTGGTGGTCTCGGGGCGGCCGGTCTGCAGGTCGTTGGCGACCGTCTTCGCCAGGACATCGGAGTCGTTGTCGTGGCTGAGCGCCCAGGAGAGTCGTAGGAAACGCTTTTCCACGGCTTTTGGTTGTTCGGTGGCTGCCACGAGGCCCGCGGCGGTGACCGCGTCGGCCATGAGGCGCAGTTGACCGCTGGTGTCTTCCGCTTCGGCCAGCAGACGGGTCTTGTGTTCGACGTCGCGGATGGTGATCACGGGGGCAGCGGTGATGCGGCGGCGGAGGTCGGCGGCGCGCTGCAGGAGGGGCCGGACACCTGCGGTCAGATCGAGCAGGCCGTCGTGTATTCGTCGGCCTGCGGCGGGGTCGACGTGGAGCGCTTGGAGTTGGTCGGCGCTGGTCAGCCCGAGCAGGCTGTCGCCTGCCTTCAGACGGTCGTCGAGGAATCCGAAGGGGCGTTCGCGGTCCATGGTGACCAGCCACAGGGAGAGCTTGGCCATCTCGACGGCGAGGGGGTTGAGGTCGACGCCGTACAGGCAGTGCTCGGCGACCAGTCGTCGGGCTTCGATGAGGACCTGGTCGATCTCGGTGTCGGAGGCCAGGGGGTGTCCGGCTCGTTGGCGGACGGCCCGTAGTGCGTCGTCGCGGCCTTCGGCCTGCCAGGCTTCGACGAGGCGGTCGGCCAGATAGCGGCAGGCCGCGGTGAGGAACGCCCCGGAGCCCATGGCGATGTCCGCGACTCGCAACTCCAAGATCGCGGATGAGGGGCGGAGCTGCCAGGTGCCGCGGTCGGCGGTCTCCAGCGGGCCGGGGCGGTAGACCAGCGGCTCCAGGGTGTTTCCGGCGACGTCCTCGGCGAGGGAGCGGGGGGTGTAGTGGGTGCCGCTGGCGGCACGCCGGATGCTGGGCGCGACGAAGCGGCCACCGGGCAGCGTGATGGCCGGCAGTCCCCGCTCGTCGTAGCGGAGCACGGCTGCGAACGGCGCGATGTCGTTGGCCAGGTCGGCGTTGCCGCCCACGGCGCGGTGCACGGCTTGCAGGCGTTCTTGTTCCGGGGGAGTGGCGAACGCCGCGGCGAGTCGGGCTTTGGTCCATCCGGTGCGGGGGGCGGCCCACTCGGCCAGACCCTGGTCGGGTGCGGCCAGGACCTGGAGTGCCTCGGGCAGGGTGACCTCGCACTCGCCTTTGGCACGTGGCCATTTCGGCGGCCGGACCATGCCGAGCACGATGTCTTCGGCGGTGCGGACCTCGAGTTCGAGCAGGCCCTCGTAGACGTAGCCGATCTGCTCGACGTCGAGTGTGCGGAAGCTCAACCGGCGTCGTTCGCCTGCGGCTTCGATGTACTGCACGTCCCGCAGTGTGCGCAGGACGGTGCGGTCGTCGATCGCGGGCACGTGGCTGCCCGGGTCGGCTTCGCTGCCGCGGCGGCCTTCCAGCCACGGGAAGCGGTCAGGGTTGAACATGCTCCCGCCGTAGGCGGGCATGCGCAGGTCTTCGTGGGCGACTCCCTGATGCACGGCGCGCGTGACGGCCAGGAGCCGGTGCCAGGCCCCGGTGCGGTGCTCCAGAGCCTGCTCGCCGAGCAGGCTGGCCTGGGATTCGAGCTGGTCGACGAGCCTTCCGACGCTGTAGGCGGAGACGTAGAGGGCGTCATCGCTGGGCAGCAGGCGGCGTTCCTCGGCGAAGAGCAGGAACACCACCCGCATCATCACCGTGACGACGCCCGCGTACAACTCGTCGTCGTCGACGCCGGCGAGCAGGGTCCGCTCGCTGTCGGCGTCCAGGCGGTCGAGCGTGCCGACGAGCATCTCCACGGCGTCCCGGACCTGCCGGCCGAGGGTCTCGGTGACCTCTTCCTGCCGCTCCAGGCTCTCGGCCAGCAGGGCAGGGAGGGTGTCCCCGGCAGGCACGCCAAGGAACCGGGCGCGCTGCAGTATGGCCACGAAGGCGCGCAGCGTGTCCGGCTCGGTGCTCCACAAGCTCGCGTCCCATACCGCCGCGCCGGTGGTGCCGCCCGGCGGGGCCCAGACCAGCGCCCACCAGCGGCCGTCGGTCACGAGCCCGACGGGGACGTCGCGGGCGCGTAGCAGCACCGCGAGGCGCTCGACGGGACTGGCGGTCCATCCGCCCTCGGTCGTGCGGGTGAGCGGGTGCCGGCCCCATGGGGACAGGGCGCCCAGTAGCCGCCAGGGACCCTGCGTACGCGCGGCCCCCTCCGGTCCCTCGTCCTCGCCGTCCGCCGCCTCCTCTGTCTCGTCGTCGGTGGTCCCGGGCGACTCGTCCTCGTCCTCGTCCTGGTCCGTTTCCTCGACGTGGAAGCCGAAGTCGGCGCGGAGAAAACCGAATCCGTGGGTCGGAACCGGCTCCGCGAGGGCGTCCGGGATCAACTCCCCGTCCAAGAGGTGGTCTTGCCAGTCCAGAACATCCCGAAGGACGGTGGTCACCAGCTGCCGACGGCCCGCCCCCGTGTCCTGGAGCACTCGCTCCACGGCGGGGCGCAGCCGTGCCCGGTGCTGTCCGGGGACGGTCGCCAGGCCGTCGGGAAACACCCGGTGCACGACCGGCAGGGTCAGGAACGGACCGGAGGTCTGCAGGAGCTCGAGCCAGCCGTGCCGGCGGCGGATCGCCTCGTTGACGCCACCTGGCCGGCGGGGACGGTGTCGGGTGGCGCTCATCGGGTTGCCTCCGGGTCGGGAACGATCAGGGCCACGGCGAAGGGGAAGACCAACTCGCGGACGTCGGAGTAGCGGGACTCCACCGCGGCGAGTTCTCGTTCGCGTTCCTCATCCAGCGCGGCGAGGCGGTCCGCCCAGGCCTTCTTGTCGCGTTCCACCTGCCTGCGCTCTTCGATCTCGAGGTCGTCGAAGCCCAGCTGGGTCGGGCCAGGGCCCTCCAGCGCGCTGGACAAAGTCGCGCGGAGCTGGTCGAAGATCGCCTGGACCCCCTTGGCCTCGGCCGCTGCCCGGCTCTGGAGTTCTCGACTCATGGTGGCCAGGCGTTCCGAGGCACGAACGCGGACGTCATTGGCCAGCAGCGGCACCAGGCCGTCCCACTGCTGGGCCAGTTGAGCCTTGGCGTCGGCGGGTGCCGGGCGGCAGGCGTCCGGTTCCAGGGCCTGCTCCACCGCCTCGCGCAGCTCCCCGTAGCGGGGCTGCTCCAGCTCCAAGCGCCGTGAGCGACCGGCAGCGGGAACCTCACGGCCCGTCAGGACGACCTCCTCGTGCAGGCGGGCCCCGTCCTTGCCGACGACCACCAGGCGGGAGAACACTGCCACCAAAAGCCCGTCCACCGCGGCTCGGGCAGGCAGCGAGGCCCGGACCGCGGCCACCCGGTTCAACGTCGTGCGGCCGCCCCAGATGGCGCTGCGCAGCAGGCGGATGCCCTGCGCGACCAGCGGATGCTCCAGGTGGGCCAGCACAATGTCGTCCCGGTCGCCGACGACGCCCTGATCGAAGGAGAGCGGCCGTGAGAGTCCCGTGAGCGGGTCGGCGAGGCCGAACACCGTGCGCTCCCACCCGGCACGCAAGGTCGGCGGATCGATCTCGCCGTTGCCGCGGTCGATCAGAGGCGGTTGCCCGGCCAGCTCCAGCGCGGTGTCGACGACCCGCCGTACGTTGGCAGGCCCGACATGCAGACGGCGTTTGCTCTCTTCAAGCTGCAGGCGCAGCTTCCGTGCCTGTTCCCGCAGGTCCTGCTCGGCCTTGAGCACCGTTGTCGCGGTACTGGCGGTCACCGCCAGGGGATCGACCAGGACGGGCCGGCCGAGCATCCGCAATTCGATCGCGTGCGCCAGCACGGGGTTCACGCTGCCCAGATCCTCGCGCTCGGTCGCGACCTTCTCCGCCACGCGACTGAGGAACTCCAAATCACCCTCATAGGAACCGGCGTCCGCCTGCTCCCAGCCGGCACCGACGAAGTGCATGACCTCGACCTCGTGGCGCTGGCCGCGCCGGTCGACACGCCCGATGCGTTGCTCGAGCCGGTTGGGGTTGAAGGGGATGTCGTAGTGGATGACCCGATGGCAGTGCCGTTGCAGGTCGATGCCTTCGCTGGCGGTATCGGTGGCCAGCAGGATGCGGACCTTGTCACGTGCGGGGTCGGCCTGGAAGGCGGCCTTGAGATGCTCGCGCTTGGCGGTGTCCATCCCGCCGAAGAGCAACCCCATGCGCTCGCCCCCCATACCCCGGGAATCGAGCAGCTCAGCGAGCCAACGCTGAGTGTCGCGGTACTCGGTGAAGATGATGACGCGCTCATCGCTCCAGCCGTCACCCGGGCGGCAGATCCGATCGAGTTCGGCCACCAGAGCGTTCGCCTTGCTGTCCGACCGCTCGGCGTGGCGCTCCACCCAGGCAACCATCGCCTCAAGCAACTCCCGGTCCTCGGGGTCCGCTCCAGCGCCGACCTCGGCCGCACGAGTGACCAGATCCTGCACGCGGTTGTCGGCGGACCCCGGCACGCCCCCCAACTGCAGCATGTCCCCATCCCCGGGGGCAGCGTCGTCGAAGACGTCCTCAACCTCGTCGTCCCACCCAAGGGCCTCATCGAGCCACGCGGGCATGTCCGCGGCCGCGCCGGCCCCTCCACCCTGCCGATTCACGGTGGCCGCATGCGCGGTGAGCGTGTGCGCGAACGCGGCGGGGGAGGAGAACAACCGCTTCTTCAGCAGAAGCGTGATCAGGTCATTGGCACGAACGGCGACCTGCCCGGGCACGCGACGACGACGGCCGGCGTAGGCCTCGAGCAGGCCGTGGATCTCCCGCTCGCCCTGCGTGTACCTGACGTCGACGGCCCGCGTCGTGCGGCGCCGGAAGACCGGCTGCCCGTCGGCGTCGATGAGCTGCGCCTTGAGCCGGCGGACCATCACCTGCCGCAGAACCTCAGGGTCAGGGGGAACTCCGCGGGTGAAACGCTGCGGGTCCAGCATGGCCAGCAGCGCCTGCCACGACTCGCTGTACCCGTTGTGGGGCGTCGCGCTCAGGAACAACCGGTGCTGACTGTGCTCTCCCAACCCTCGCACGGCCCGGGTCTGCAGACTGTCCACGGCGTAGCCGCGACCCCGCGCGGGAGCGGGCGGAGCGCAGTGATGGGCCTCGTCCACGATCAGCAGGTCGAAGAACCCGGGGTGGCGAGTCTGCGGTGTGAGGACCTCGTCCAGCAGCCGCTGCACACGCGGCGTACGGAGCCAGGGCAGGCTGATGATCGCGCGCGGGTAGACGGTGAAAGGGTTGGCTTCCAGCCCGTGGGTCCGGCGCAACTCCCGCAGCGCCGAAGCGTCGAGTACGACGAAGTCCAGCCCGAACTTCTCCGTCATCTCCTCGCGCCACTTCGTGGTCAGCGGCGCCGGGCACACCACCAGAACCCGGCGGGCCCTGTGACGTAGTAGGAGCTCCTGGATCACCAGCCCGGCCTCGATCGTCTTACCCAGGCCCACGTCGTCCGCGATCAGCAAGTTCACCCGGGGCATCGCCAGGGCCCGGGCGACGGGCTCGAGTTGGTACTCCTCGATGGTGATACCCGAACGGAACGGGGCCTGCAGGGTCTGGGTGTCGGCGCTGGCGACGGTGCCCCAGCGGACCGCGTCAAGGAAAGCGCCGAGGCGCTGCGGATCGTCCCAGCCGGTCTCGGTCACCGCGGGCAGCTGCGTGGAGGGAACCACCTCGCGGCCGGGCTCGACCTCCCAGACCAGGGTGAGTTCCTCACCCAGATCGTCGTCACTGACGCTGTTCAGCGTTACGAGAGTCCGCCCGGGCGGCGTTGCAGCCGCCAGCTGGTCCTCGGGCTGGCGACTGCGATCAAGCTGAGACACCACCCACTGCTGCCCACGCACACGAACCAGCTGACCGACCTCAAGCGCGTCCGGCGCTGACATCACCACAGAAAGGCCCCCCTTTTCGCAGGATCTTACGGGGAGTTGGCGCCCGACCGCAGGTGGGTGGGCTGCTGAGCTTAGGGTCAGCGAATCGGCCCGCCGTCGTAGGCGTGTGGGCGACCCAGCTGCCCATCACCCGCCGACGACCCCCGTGGTGAGTAGGATGGCTGCCGCAGAAGCGGAGAGTCGACTACTGCGAACTGCGCGCGAACCGACGCCGCATACGCGCCGCTGGTCGGCGGACTGGGACGGCTCATCGTCGACGGCCAGCAGAACCTCACCGATGCCCGCTACGGATACCCCGCCATGGTCGCCGCCGGCATCACCGTCGCGGTCCTGGCCATCGCCACCCTGCTCGGCCTCCTCCAGCGGCTGATCACCTTCCTCGGACTCATTCCGTCCGGTACCCGCCCACGCAAGTCGCTGACCTGCCGTGGTCAGTTTTCCCAGGGCGGAACTCACCACGGGCCGGCGCGCAGCTGGCTCCAGCGCCTGCGGCCGAGCTGTCCGGCCAGGACGACCAGGCGCTCGCGCTGCTCCCGGCGTCAGCCGAACCGGATACGCCGGTCGCGGAAGCGCCGGCCAGTGAGATGGTCGGGCTGTGCCAGACCCACGACAGGCACCTGCCGGACATCAGCCTCGCCGCACCGCGCCGGGCACGGGGCGTCGACCCCGGCTTCCCGGCCCCCGGTCGACAAGCGCGGCCAGGAAGCGCAGGTGGGTCTGCAACCGGCCCCGCGCCACAGCCCCCGACCGGTGAGCCTGGGAAGCGGGCGGCCCACTCGTCACCCGGCGGTCCTGGCGGCAGACAGGCCGGTGTCCGGAGGCGGAGAGTTGGTTTTTGCCCGGCCGGATCGGCTGGCGACCTGCCAAATTCCAGGACAGTGGCGTGCGCCGGTAAACCCCTCGTGCTGCGCGCGGGGAGGTGTCAGTCTTACGCCATGCAATTCGTGTCGGACCATGTGCTCAACACCCTCCGATACATAGGGGCGATGAATCGCATCGGAGTCGTCCTCTCCCGTATCGAGGCGGATGCCTTCTCGCGATCTCGCCCGCCGAAAGCCGTCATCGCACTGTCCGAGCGCTTGATGCGGACGGTGGGGGCGGTCGACATGGATTCGCCCGAACCAGTCGCTGGATACCTCATGCGGGTGAGATGGATCGTCGACTCCCCTCACGGGGTGGTGCTCACCGAACTCGGCAAGGGTGTCCTGCGCTCAGCTGACGATGGCTACGAGCACAGCAGCCCAGACCACCTCGTTGCCGACGTCGCGCTGCACCCTGAAGACCCCCTTCTCTACACCGCCCTCACCCGTCGGTTCGCCAAGGCCGGCGCAGGACTGTTGGTCGACCCGTACTTCAAGGCCGACCACTTGCCCTGGCTCGTGGAAACCACCCTCCTGCGCCGCGTCATGGTGACAGACAAGCAGAAGCCGGCCGACCTGTCGTCTCTCCGAGTCGCGCTCGCCACAGTTCCCGGTGCGAACGAAGTCGAGATCCGCGTCGGGGATGGGAAGCAGATCCACGATCGCTGCCTGATCGAAGAAACCCGTCAGGTCGTCCTGCTCGGCGCCTCCATGACTGGCATCGGCAAACACCTGACGGCTCTGTTCGCGCCCGGCCCTCCGATCCAACAGGCATACCGCGACACCTACGAGCGCTTGTGGCAGAGCGCCGAGACCCTCGCGCCGCAACACCCGATTACACCGCCAAGGAGCCCCGAAACGGGACTTTCACGTGCGCAGACCGGGCAGACACTTGCCGAGTAGCCGCCATCAGTAGCCGACGGCTCGCGGGGGCCTGGGCGGCGCGGCACCCCCGACGGGCAGCTCGCGCCGCCCCACGGCGGGGTGCCGGATCCTCCCGGCGACCACGACCGGCCACGCCGCGATAGCAGAAAACGGGCGGCCGACAGGAATACCCGAGCCGGCCACGGTTCCGTCGTCTCTGTGTGGGCCTGGGGGGCGGTCACAGAGCCCGACGGGCTTTGTAATGACGCAGGGCCGTACACGAGGCAGAGGAACTGCTGGTGCGGTTGCCGGACGGACGGGAAGGCAACTTCCTCTTGCGGGACGACGCCAACCTGAACACCGGATTGCTCACGATCTCGGGTGGGTGCAGATCTTTTGAGGGTGTCTGGCACGAGCGTGACCTGCGGGTTCGTGATCCAGCACCGCTACGCCGTGTCAGTTACGCCCGGCCGCTCGGCGCCGACGCGGACGAACGGGTGCTGTGGGAGACAGACGGGCAGGTCGGCCGCGATGGGCGCCGTGGCGACGATGGACTCGATCCGTACAAAACCGCAGGTGGGACAGACCCTCAAAAGATCTGCACCCATCTCGGGTAGCGGAGCCCGCCGTTCTGAGCCTTGCGGCCGCCCTGGCCTGCCCCCACAGCCCTTGCGGACCGAGACCTGGGTGGCGCGGCCGCCACGCAGCCGAGAGAGTCAGCCGCCCAGAATCCCTGCAATACCCTGACCGAGTTGCGCTGCTGCTGTGCCGGTGGAAAGCAGCATGTTGAGGGTGTTGACTGCGTTCTTGAATCGTTCCCCCAGCCCCACACGGTGAAGCTCTTCCTGCGCACTCGGCACGCGAACCATGGCACCCATCAGCGCGAACAACGCATCATCGAGTGGCTGAGTGCCCGCAAACCGCACGCTGTGCGCCGCCTGGAGCAGAGCGTGCAGGTGGCGCAGCATCAGCAGCTTGAACTGGTCAGGCAACTGCGCTTCCGACACCTCCTGCATCAGTTCAGTGATCATCTCGATGATGCGGGCGATTTCTTCATCGGAGATGGTGTGCTCGGGGACTTCTCGATGCAGCTCGTATGAGCAGTGCGCCAGGGAGTTGATGGCCGCCGACCGGGGCACCTCCCCATTGGTCGAAAATATACAAAACATTTGAAAGAGTGGTTGGCGATTCAGCAAGGCCGCCATGCCGTTCTCGATCTCGTCCAGATGCTGCACCAGGTCCGCTTTGCGGTCGTCGTCAGATGGCAGAGCCGCTACGCCTTCACGCACTTGTTGAGGCAGTGCCGCTACACCACTCACGATCATTGCCTCACCGGACAATCCGCCTTCGTTACCAATCAGCGTCACAATGGCCTGCCATGCGGGGACGGACTTCTGCTGCTGGTCCGATGGGAACGCGGTGTGCAGATCCAGCAAGAGCTTGTGTAGGCGGCCGGCCGGATTGTCGAGGTACTGAGCCATGCCGTCAGATTAGTCAGAGACAGTACGCAGATCACTTGGGGGGTGATGTCTGGCCCGACTCCGGCGAGTTTGGCCGGGTTCTGCGTTGGTCTGGCCTCGTCCGCGCACCAGGATATCGTCCACCTTGCTGACCCTCCGGGCCTGGAAGCGGACATGGGTGGGGCTGATGTGATCGCCAAGGGCGGGAACCGGAGTCTGCGTGAGCAGATGAGACAGCAGTACAGCTCCGTAGCGGTGCTCCGCCACTGTTCCGCCCCCGCCCGTCGCGTACGGGCCGACGTCCGAGACCGAAGGCTTGGGGACAGCGCGATGCTCATTCCGCAGCACGTGGGCCAGATTCGCCGCGTAAGGCTTGCCATTGAACTTGCTCGGGGCCTTGGCCTGCTGCTTTGCGTAGTGATGGGAATTCACTCGTAGTTCCTTCAGGGCAGCCGGTCCCGTGACCCGGCGGCCGAAACGAGTGCTCACCCGGCGGACACTGTGCTGCTGCTAAGCCACTTTCGACTCCGATGAACGTGCGTCACGGTCACGGGCCATGACGGCAGAGCCGAGGCCGTCACAGGCGGCCCAATCAGGAAAACGCCCGTGCCCTCAGTCGGTTACGCCATCCGCGCGAGTCTGGTCGTGCCATCTGTAGTCGTCGCCGCCCCCGACGGGAATGTCAGAGGCCCGGCCTAGGCTGCGTACGTGACGATTCCTGCGCCTGCACAGACAGACATCGACGCAGCGATAACCGGCCTCTCACGCAACGGCCAGGCCGTGGATGCAGAGACCGCCGGCGTTAGCGACCTGGCCGCAGCGTTGGGCGTGCTGCGCCGGGTGGATGGCGGGGAGACCGTCGTGGACGCCGATGTGCTGGCAGCTCATGACCTCCTCTACGCAAGCGTGCTGCGCCACCGGGACAGCGGTTGTATGCGGCGGCTGGCGGAGGTGCTCGTGAGTAGGGGAGTGGTGCCAAAGCCCTGGGATTACGACGGCGAGTGGTGGCTGTGGTGGCCCAAGACTGGGCGCGGTCCGTGCCGAGACTGCGGCAAGCCCCGTTCCCTGACGCGTTTTTCGGCTCGCGTCGGTAAGGAGTACCGCTATCTGTGCGCACGGTGCCGGGCCGCGGAGCGTGACCACGACGCACAGACGGCAGAACAGCTGTGGGCCACGCTCGGGACGCTGTCTCAGCCCAAGGGTCAGGCTGTTGCCGACCGGGCGCCCTCCCCACAGGCCGGCAGCGACGGCGCCCAGGCGGCGTCCACGCGGGATGAAACCAGCGGCCGTCCCTCCGCCGAAGAATGGGACCGCTATGTGGAGCGGCTGCACGAACTGCTGGCCTCGCTGGAGTGGGCGGGCTTCGACCTGCCGGAGTCCTGGGACAGCGACTGGGACCCGCAGACGGGTGCGCTGCTGTTCTCGGAGACCTGGCGCGGTGACGGGTGTGTGGTGGCCGAGTACCGACCAGGCGAGGGTGTGCTGGCCCTGCGGCCTTTCGATGACGTGATGGGGGACTGGCCCGAGTCCTACTCCCTGCTGGACACCAGCCTGGAGGTAGCTGTCGCAGCAGCCGGCCAGGACGAGGTGACCGCCGTCGCCCATGCGGCGGGGGAGGCGGGGCTGCTGGATGCCACCCACGTCTGCGTCGCCGACTCCGCTCCCCAAGACGCGAAGGATGAGTTCGCCATCCGGCGGATCCGCCGGATTTTCCAACCGGCCGCCGACTACCGGCAACTCCCGTTGAGCGACGTGCTGCGGGAGATCACCGAGAACGAGTGGCTGAGTGCCTACCTGGACATGGTCGTCGGCATGGTGGGACAGGACGTGGCACCCGACATCGTGCCGGACGCTGCCGCGCTGGGCGTGGCCGCCTGGTGCTGGCGAAACGACACCGCTGTGGAAGCGCACCACCTGGAGACCGACGTGCTGATGGCGCGCGTCAATATGACCGTCACCCGCGTCACCCAGCAGCACGTTTGCCCGGTTGAGGGCATCGACTGGTACGGCATCGAGGCCGCACTGATGGACCCCCAGTGGGCACTGCCCGACGGCACCGCGATCCGGTCGCTGTTCGGGAACGGCTGGGCGGAAGTGGCCTCCACGGTCAGCGCCGAACTGAAGCGCTGGCGACAGATCGACCACGAGATCCTCGGTCCCGACACCACGCTGATTCTGATGAGCATCGGTGGCTCCACCAGCTACACGGACTCCTGGTGGGGGCAGCGCCGCTGGCGCAGCATCTGCTGGCGCATCGTCGAGGACGCCCTCACCGCAGGCTTCACTCTGCCGCACCCCTACAACGACCGTGGTGCACACGCCCTCATTGCCGACCTTGACCATCCCGATCTGGTATCGGACAGCGTCCTCGACTGGCTCATCGACCTGCCCGAGGCCGGTGTCGATGGCCCGCGCGGTTTGCGGTTCAACACCGTCACCAGGCCGCTGCAGCGCTGCTGGGATCCGTACTGGCTCGCCGAAAGCCAGCCCTGAACTCCCGACTACCCGCCCACCGGCCGCAGGGTGCCGCGGTTTCCCGGCCCCGGCCGCTGACGATCTGGCGAAGCTGGTCATGGCCCAGGAAGGCGCACGGGATGTGGCGGGCGGGCGCAACGCGCTGGAGCATGAACTCGCGGACTGCCTATGGTCCGTCCTGATCCTGGCCCACCGGCACCGTGTCGATCTCGATTCCGCCTTCCGTCGCGCGATGACCGAACTGGACGAGGCGATCCGTGCTCGACTACCCGGTGATGGCCAACCACCCAGCCGCCGCTCCAACCCTGAGGCGCGCATCACGGAGACGGACGCGCGCCGGCAGATTCGATGCAGCACTAATCGGATCGCTGCCGGCGTCCAGGTCATCCTGACCTTCATCGCACCAGGCCAGCCTGAGGTTGGAAAACTCTCACTCTGTGGCTTTGGTGTTTTGGACGGTGGTGAAGGCTGTCAGGTCGAATCCGCGTTTGAGTTTGTTTCCTTCGCTCCAGTCCAGGGCTTTGTCGTACTGGAGACGGCCGACGACGATGCCGGGGGCGATGCCCGCTTGTTCGGCGAACCGTTGGATGTTGGTGAAGGGTCTGGGCCGTCGGCGCAGGGTTTCGTAGGCGGGGGCGTGTGCGGGTGGGATGAGGATCTGGGAGGCGAAGGCGTTGGCTTCCTCTTCGGCGGTGCTGGTGCCGTTGAACGGGTCGTCGTCGAGGAAGGTGAGGCGTTTGCCGTGCAGGAGGACATGCCCGACCTCGTGGAAGACGGTGAACCAGAACCGGTCGTCTTTCTTGTGACGGTCGGTGAGGGCGATCATGACCTTGTCTGGGCTGAGCCAGCGGGTGGCGCCGGACAGGCTGGTGTTCTTGAAGGCGGGAGAAAAGATCACGGCTACCCCCGCCGTGGCGCACAGCGCCGGTAGCCGCGTGAGCCAGAGCTCGGGTTCCTGGCTGCTGAGCGCACGGAGCTCCGGCAGCAGGTCATGCAGCGCCTCCCGCTGGTAGGGCATGCACGGGCGTCGGCGTGCCTCCAGCACGCCTAGCCGGAGCCAGGCGTACGTCGCGTACTCGTTCGGCGGCGTCGTGGTCGAGCGCCGGAAGGCGGTGCTGTAGCCGCTCCAGAGGTCTTCGGCGACGGCAGGGCTGGCGACACCGAAGAAGTCCAGGAGTTGACGGAGGTTGGCGACGGTCTTGCCCCGGTCGGGCAGGACGCCACGGGCCACGAGGTCGGCCAGCGGGAACTTGTCCAGCCATCCGATCTGGTCGGTAAGGGCTTCGTGTTCCGCCTGCCGCACCAGCTGGGTGCGCCAGGCGGCTTCCAGGGTGTTCCACACGGTGGCGGGGACGCCGGTGGTGCGTTCGAGCAGAAGCGCGGTTTCCGGGCTGAGGGCTGCGGTGCCCTGCACGATCTGGTTGACGTGCTTGGTCGACAGGCCGGTGTGGCGGGCGAGGTCGGCCTGGGAAATGCCGAGCTCCTCCAGGGTCTCCTTGAGGGTCTCCCCGGGGGGCGACACGGTCTGGGGGGCGTACTCGTGCGGGGGGGCGCCGAGGGTCATCGGAGTGCCTCTCTCCTGGCGAGGAAGGGGCCGTGGGGGCGGTGGGCGGCGGGGGTCACGGGACGATGGCGGTGACGACGAGGGCGCGGACGGCGTGCTCGTCGAGCCGTCCGTCGGGGAGCGCGGGGGCCGGGTCGTCGCGGGGGCGTACGAGGAGGTCGGCGGTCGCTCCCAGGGAGATCAGCAGGTAGCCGTCGCCGCGGTCGGGATGGCGGCGGAGGCGGGTGGCAGGCAGGCGGCGGAGTTCGGCCAGGTGGGTGACGGCGGAGATCTCTCCCAGCCGTCTGCGAATCGTCGAGGCCAGCGCAGGGCCGTAGCGGCTGCGCCTGACGTCGTCGTCGTTGCAGATCCGGGCTACCTCACCGTCGCCGAAGAGGATCTTCAACTGCCACCCCAGGAACCGATTGCGTATACCGGACTGGTGCATGCTAACCTCTCGGCCAAGGTCAATTGATCTCATGCACCTACTAGGTTCATGAAACTTTGAGTACGGTGCGCGGGATGGTCCCGTGGAGGAAGGCGGGACGGTATGGCGGGGGAGAGTTATGTCGATCACAAGGTGCTGGCGCAGCACGCCGAGGACAAGGTGAACGTGCCGCGGGAAGCGGCCAAGGAGCGCCGGCGGCAGGTCAACCACCTGCGGGAACGGCTGGAGTCCTACATCGACGACCATCCGGACTACGACCTGGTCAAGCTCCGGGCGTCGGGCAGCACCGCGAAGCACACCGCGATCCAGCGCCGCAAGGGCGAGGGCTCCGACGCCGACGTCGCCGCCTATGTCCGCTCCTGCGACCCTGACATGCCCGAGGCCGGCCTGCTGGAGTGAACCGCTCCGGGTTTGACCGAGACTCGATCACTTGGAAGGATCGAGTCCGTTATGCCGAAGCAATATCCCAGTGAGGTCCGCGAGCGGGCAGTGCGCCTGGTCATGGAGACCCGTGATCAGTACAAGACCGAGTACGAAGCGATCCGCTCGATCGGAGCCAAGTTCGACGTCGGGGTCGAGAGCCTGCGCAAGTGGGTCCGCCAGGCCGAGGTCGACACCGGCATCAAGCCGGGCACCACGACTGAGGAGTCGGCTCAACTCAAGGCGCTCAAGCGGGAGAACGCCGAACTCAAGCGCGCGAACGAGATCCTGAAAGCTGCGGCGTCTTTCTTCGCGGCCGAGCTCGACCGGCCACACACACGCTCGTAGCGTTCATTGACGAGCACCGGGACCGCTTCGGCGGCGTCGAGCCGATCTGCAGGACGCTCACTGAGCACGACTGCGGCATCCACCCGTCCACCTACTACGCGTACAACAAGCGCGTCCTGTCCGCGCGCGCCCGGCGCGACGCGGAACTCACCGCACTCATCAAGGAGGTCCATGAGAAGAACTACGGCGTCTACGGTGTCCGCAAGGTCTGGCGTGAACTCCTGCGCCAGGGCCATCAGGTCGCCCGCTGCACCGTCGAGCGCCTCATGCGCGCCCAGGGGCTGTCAGGAGCCGTGCGAGGCAAGAAAGTTGTCACCACCGTAGCCGACAAGAACCTCGAACGGGCACCCGACCTGCTCAAGCGCAAATTCGTGGCCGCCGCGCCGAACCGGGTCTGGGTCACCGACTTCACCTACGTGCAGTCCTGGGCCGGCACCGTGTACGTCGCCTTCGCGGTCGACACGTTCTCACGCCGGATCGTGGGCTGGGCGGCGGCGACCAACAAGCGCACCCAGTTCGTTCTGGACGCCCTCGACATGGGTCTGTGGCAGCGCGAACGCGCAGGAATCCCGGTACGCCCGAAGGAGCTGATCCACCACTCCGACGCCGGCTCGCAATACACCAGCTTCCGCCTCGCCACCCACCTGGCCGCGGAACACATCGCGGCAAGCATCGGCACCGTCGGAGACGCCCTGGACAACGCCCTCATGGAATCGACCATCGGTCTGTACAAAACCGAGTTGATCAAACGTCAGGGCCCCTGGCGCACCCTCACCGACGTCGAGATCGCAACCGCCGAATGGGTGGACTGGTACAACACCAGCCGCCTCCACAGTGAGCTCGCTCACGTCCCACCCATCGAGTACGAGGAAGCCTACTACCGCCAGAACCATCCAAACCTGCAGGCCACAGCCACAAACTAGAGTCTCTGGAGAACCCGGAGCGGTTCACTACCAGGAGGCCCTGCTTTCATGCGCACACGAGCGGAAGATCATCCGAACCGGCGGCCCGCCCCGCACTCCCGTGCGACTGACACACGTCAAGATCGGTAAGAGGACAGCTTCTGAGGCGTTGGAGGCGCGATTCTCACGGGATCTGGCAGTTTCCGGGTCTGCATGGGCTTTCAGGTTGGGCTCATTCGCCGGGTTTATGCGGGGTCATGTCGTACTCGTCGATATCGAGAGCCGCTCCGGTAGCGGTGAGGAAGTCCAGCACGTCGCGGTCCAGATGCCAGCCGAACAGGTTGGGGCCTTCCGGAGTCCCCGGCTGGAGGGGCTGCTGTTCCTGGTCGGTGTCGTTGAAGTAGCGCACGACCTCCAGGACTGCGCCACCGTGTTCTTGTTCCTCGGCGGCCAGATGACCGGCGAGTTCGGCGATTCGGTCCGTGTGCGGCCGAAGCCTGTCCAGGACGCGGGTGATCTGCTCGTCGACACGCAAGCCGGGCTCTCGACACACGATCTTCCACGAGTGGCTCACCGGTCTCACCGCGGGTTCGGTGAAGCGGCTGCCGAGGACGGATACCTCGTCAGGTTCGATTCCCAGCAGCGCGGTCATCTCCGCTGCGGAGGTGCGCTGGCTGAACAACGCGAAGTAGACGTACTGACGGAGAGGCATCCGGGGACGATATCTGTGGGACGGTGGCTGGTCCAGGGACGACGATCACGACTCTGGTGAGACAAGCCAGGTCAGATGAGACTCAATCCACCCCAAAAGGTGAAAACCGGGCACAGCCAGCCATGCACACCGAGAATCGACCGACTACCGCCTGAGCCTCCGGGTGTGTGACCCGCTCGATCGTGCCGTGCGGTCGATGCGCTTTCCCGGCCGGTCGGACGGGCGGATCAGCGCAGTCCGGCGAAGAGATCGTTCTCGGGTATGGCCGCGCCGGTGGCGTCCTGGACACGTACGAAGGTCTCCATGCCCATCAACTCGCCGAACCTCTCCTTGCCCATCTTGAGGAAGAAGATGTTCTCGCCCTGACTGGCGTGCGCGGCCAAAGCGTCGAACTTCTGACCGCTGAACGCGGTGGTGTCCACCCACGTGGTGATCTCAT
>NZ_SUMC01000083.1 GCF_005047355.1 Actinacidiphila oryziradicis | reverse complement strand
CTTCCTCCTGGCGCTCGCGGTACTCGCGGCGCGCGGCCGTCGATCGTTCTTCCAGTTCTTCCTCCTCGACGTCGGTGGTGCGGTCCTCCGCGCGTAGCCCCGGCGTCCGCTCCGCGATCTCCCGGTCGGCTTGGAAGAGTTCGGCGCAGGTTGCGTAGAGCCGTCGGGACATGCCGAGAGTGACTTCCGTGTGCGGGATACGGCCCGTGAGGAAGCTGTCCAGGCCCGCCGCTCGGGCGTTCGCGTCGTTCGGGGACGCTTCGCGCCCGCCCAGGGCCGTACGTCGTTCGCGGGTGGCCTCGTCGTCCTCCATGAGGGTGAGTGGCCCCGCTGTTGGATGGCGCTCGCCGCGGTCACGGGCTACCGGTACCAGGCGGAGCCGGGAGAAGGCGGAGCCTTCCAGGGCGCTCAGAGCCAGGTAGGTGAGCATTTGTGAGCGGGCGACATCGAGCAGGGTGCTGCCGGTACCGTCCTCGTCGAGAGCCTCCTCCGCCGATTGCACCTCTGCGGGGGACGACCCCTTGCCGCTTGTGGAGGTGAGGGAGCCGCTCTGTGTTCCGGGGTGGTGTTCCGGACGGATGATGACGAACAGGTCGTTCCTGGGGCCGACTCCGCGTTTGAGGGCGGTGCTGCAGAGTACGATGCGGTGATCCAGGCCATGGGGATGAAGTACTGTGCATCCCCCAAGGAGTTGCTCCCAGCCGTGGTTGAGCCGGCCGGGCGTGATGTCTCCGCCCTTGGCCTCGATCAGCCAGTGGCGGCCCTCGGAATGATGCCTGCCCCACAAGTCGGGCCGGGGGTTTTTCTGCCCCTTGGTCGGCTTCGTTCCGGCGGCCGGGTCGTAGATGCCCATGGGCCAGCTGTTCTCGATGTGCCATGTCTCGCCGAGGCCCATCAGCGAGCGGCAGGCCCACTCCGCCATCGTCATGCCTAGCCGGTAGCTGAAGGCACCCAAGGCGCTGGCTTCGGTGCCGTGTTCGAGTACGACGTTCGCGGTCAGCCGCCTTCCGGCGTTGTACTCGTGCAGGCGGGGACCGTCGTGAAGGTCCAGATACGCGTTCAGGGGCACGATCCGCGCCCCGATCTCGCGCATGGCGTAGTGAGGCCGGTTGAGCCAGGGGGAGATGTCACGTCCCACGCCGACCGCGGCCTGAAGGATGTTCCGCCACGTCGTGGTGGGTAGATGCCAGCCGTCTCCGGGGGGAAAGGCGGTGCCGTTCCATGCGGCGTGGTCCTTCCGGCGCCACTCACTCCTGGTCCGTCCGCCTGGGCCGTCGCGGAAGAGCACGGGTATGTCGATGGCGTCGGGGTACCGCATGGGCTTCTGGTCTTTCGCGTTCTTGGCGGGCACGAGGATTCACTGTGCCAGTAGCCGCGCGCCAGCGGCCTGCCGGGGGCTTGAGTTTGCCCTTTGCAGATCCTGAGCCAGGTCACCTGTTTCCGTTTACGCATCACGTGGAGTGCGTGGCGATCCTTGAGCCGGTGGCAAAGGGCGTCTGACCTGCAGGTTCGCGCCGTGTGCGTTATGTGCGCTGTGGGCGTTACGGGCGATATCTTGACGCATATTCGACGCACGTGACGCACGTTTGACGCACGTTCTGATGGATGCTCACCTCGCTGATAGTGCAGGTGACGCAGGATGGGTGGCCCGGTTTGCGGGGTCCGGCTTTGTGTAAATTTGGCTGTTCGCTGCAAGGGCGCGGACACCCGTGTAACGGCGGCCGTACCGCGAGCGCCGCTTTAGCTTGATCTTTAAGTCTTCTTCTCTGTTCCGCCGCGTCAGGGCATGTCATATTTGTGATGTTTTTTGGTGACTGGGTGGCGGGGCGCGGGGGTGGTGGTGCGGCCTTTTGAGGCGGCCGGGGTCGGGGTGGGTGGCTTTCGGCGTGCTGGCTGGTGTGCCCCAGGGCCTGGCGTGTGCGGGGATAGCCGCGTCGGACTCGGCCGGGGGTGAGCTGGTCAGGGGTTAGTGGTTTCTCCCAGGGTCTGCGCAGGTCCTGGGCCAGGGTGCGGGCGAGACGGAACTGTGCGTACCGCCCGGCCCTCGGGGGAAAGTGCAACGGCTCCGGAGGCCGTGGCCAAAGCTCGCGTTTCCGCAGGTCAGCGCGTTATCGGACGGGCCGTCAGGCGTCCCGCGTCACAAATGCGTCACTGCCTCGGATCTCGAATCTGACGAATCATCAGGTCCCGTCTCGCTGGATTGGTCTCCTGATATTTGTACCCCGCCGGGGCTCTGACAGTCCTGGGTCCGGACCCGGCGTGACGAAGCACGAAGGGTGTGTGCGAGGGGTGCGCGTGAGGGCGATCACGCTACGTGACGGATTCTCGTTCCCTTGGGGGAGTAGCCGGTTGCCCTGACGTACGACTGCCTCGTTGGCGGGGGTTAGTGCGGCTGGGGATTTCACGCCTGCCTACGCGCCTGCGCGCCTGCGCGGATGGGGAACGGTGTGGGCAGTCCTTCCTCCTCAGCGTGAGAGGACGGGGCATAGTGCAGCAGCTTGTAGCAGGGGTCGGCGGGGTCATGGTGGGCCGCCAGCGGGGGCGGGCGTTCCGGCATGACGTCCCGGTGGAGCGGGGTCGGGATGTGGCTCAGGTGGCGGGGGAGTTCGGTGCGGAGCTGGCGCGGGCGCTGCGGGTGGGGTTGGCGCCGGCGGGTCCGGGTGGGTGCGGGTCGCGGGGGCCGGCGGAGCTGACCTGGTACGCCTTCGCCGTCGCGTATGCCCGGGACCACTGGGTGGGGCGGGCGGCGACGACGCGGAACGAGACGAGCGAGGCGCTGATGCTGGTGACCCGGGCGATGCTGTGGGATGTGCCCGGGCGGCCCCGCGAGGACGTGCTGCACCGGGCGCTGCGGTCGTGGGCGTTCCTGGGCCCGGGAGCGAGCGAGGAGGAGATTCCGGCGCAGGACCGGCTGGCGCTGGCGTGGGTGGCGAAGGCGTCCCGTCCGCTGGTCGATCCGCACGATCCGGCCCTGGCCCGTGGTGTGCTCGAAGCTCTGCGTCGCAAGCGGGACGGTGGCACTGCGGCGCCGGAGACGGTGCGGCGCAAGCGGAAGGTCCTGGTGAACGCGCTGTACTACGCGATGGAGCAGGGGGAGCTGGGCAGTCATCCGCTGGACCGGATCCGCTGGCGGGTGCCGAAGCAGGCCAGGTCGGTCGATCCGCGGTCGGTGATCAACCCTCACCAGGCGCAGGACCTGCTGGCCGCGGTCTCCTACGTCGGCGGCTACAAGCGGGCCAAGGGCCGACGGCTGGTCGGACTGTTTGCTGGCATGTACTACGCCGGGCTGCGCCCGGAGGAGGCTGTCGCGGTGACGCTTCCGGACTGCACCCTGCCCGAGACCGGGTGGGGCCGGCTGGTCCTGCACCGCACCCGCCCCCAGGCTGGCAAGAAGTGGACCGACAGCGGCCAGATGTACGACGAGCGCGGCTTGAAGAACCGGCCGCCCGGCGAGGTTCGCATCGTCCCGCTCCCGCCGCCCCTGGTGGCCATCTGGCGGGACAGCGTCCAGATGTTCGGCGCCGCGCAGGACGGGCGGCTGTTCTTCACCGAACGCGGCAACATCGTCGGCTACACCATCTGGCACCGCGTCTGGAACGGAGCCCGCACCCTCGCCCTACCACCCGCCCTCGTCACCACGCCCCTCGGCAAACGCCGCTACGACCTGCGCCACTCCGCCCTGTCCACCTGGCTCGCGGCAGGCGCCGATCCTGCGGAAGTCGCCATGCGCGCTGGCAACACGTCGAAGTCCTCCTCACCCGCTACGCCAAATGCCTCTACGACCGCCAGTCCATCAACAACCAACGCATCGAACACCTCCTCAACGCCTACGACATCCAGGCCCTGCCTGGGATTACGGCGGTAAATGGGAAAGGTGACGGTTGAGGAGCAGTCTCGGCTGAGAGCGCAGTCGGGTGCCGATTCTTCGGCTGGCCAGTCAGAGGCCCGCAGGGTCCCGCCTGCGCGTTTCACCTCGATGCGTCTTCCGCGGCAGATCTCGGAGTGGACTCGGCGAGAATGGCATATTAGTTTCCACGCTTGTTAAGCATGTCTTCGCGGTCACGCTGGTACTGGTCAACTCCCCTAGTAATTTCTTCGGCGGCTCATGAAGCCGACCAGTACCGTCTTGGTGTGGACGCAACCTTATTCCCGGATCCCAGAACGGGAACTGGCTGGGCGTTTTCGTGATAGAGTCATGGTTAATTCACAGGACGCCGCAAAAAAGGGGAATGGCGTGAATACCGAGAAGGTTACGGCTCGACGTCTTACGGCCGAGGAGGTTTCAGAGTTGGGCCCCCAGGACGGCATCTTCGTCTCCGCAGAGACAGATGGCCTTCCTCTCGACTGCTACGCCCCGGCCAACCTTACGAAGCCGGGTAATAATTTTGAGGGAGGGTCCTTCACCGCAAGGACGATATTTGGTGACGAAATCCATCTTCTCCCGGACAATGCCGAAGAGCCCGGGATCTGGATTGTCGACACGGCGGGGGAAGAAATAGAGGTTCTCCAGAGTGCCGGCGTCCTCCTGAGCCTCGCCCTCTTCGTTCCCGGCGGGAACAAGGAATCTCTGGAGTCGCTCTACTCCGCCGCGCGGGATGCGTTCGGAGCGGGGATCGTTCAGCGCTGGAGCGAGGAAGTCGTCGCGGTGCCGGACGTCAAGGTCGACCTGTTCGAGGAGCCGATCCGGGGGCGGAAGGGCACGAGCAGTCAGAACCGTGATCGCCGCGCCTTGGACATCTACCCGACCCGAGCGCGGTTCTTGGAGCCCAGCGATGGCTGGAGGTTCATTGTCGAACCGCATAAGGAGGTCATCGATGACACGCCGACGATCTGACTCGATGGCAGTCTAGAGGCCACGCCAGCGCCACAAAGTCCCCTCCCGGTGGCGAATTCAAGGGGTCGTGGCAACACTGCTGGTCAAGCGGCTGTTGTCGGCAGCTTGACCAGACGCTCGGCTGGGGTCTCCCAGCCGAGCGTTTTGCATGGGCGGCCGTTGAGTTCCGCAGCGACGCGACGAACGAGTTGGAGACATCACCCGTCAGGGTCTGGACAAGCTGCACGCACTCTTCGGCGCAGCCGCCACCCCCGGCGTGGACATGGCTGTCAACGCCCTCAGGGGCGACGTACCCGAACAGCGAATCCGCGCACTGACTCCCGCCTTCATCAGCCATGCGCGAGGGGGCCGCGGCATATTGCCGGGCCCCCTGGCGGGCGTGGCCGAGTCGCGGATCATACGAGGCGGAGGACGGGCCTGCTGTCGGGCATGCCGAGCAGTTCCCGTACCCGCGCGGGAGCCAGGGCGAGTTCTCGGGCAAGGACCGTTACGGTCAGGCCGGTTTCACGGGCTGCGAGGTCGAACGCCTGGCCCAGGAGTACCGGTTGTTCTCCTGGGTATCCGCTGATCGGTTCCGGGCTGAATCCCGGCCGCCCGTGCAGGACCCGCAGCCTCTGGTAGGCCCGGCTCGCCGTGGCGTCGGAGATCACTCCGAGTTCGCGGCACCGGTAGACCAGGGAGTGGACCGAAACTCCCCATGTGCGGGAGAGGCCGCCGAGCCGGGCAAAGTCGATGCGGCCCGGGAGAAGGGGATGGATGCTGTCGGTCGGGGTGAGGAACTCTGCCGCGAAAGCGTCGGCCTCGCGTTCTTGCCGGCTGTCCCCTGTGGCCTCGCCGTGGAGCACGAGGTGCCCGAGTTCATGGGCTGCGGTGAACCGGTGACGGTACACGTCGTTGGCCCGGTTGCGGGTCAGGACGATTAGCGGGCGGGCCACATGGGAGGAGAAGGCGTCCACGGTTGCCGCCGCAGCGTCCGCTTCGGCCGGCAGGACCACCACGACGCCGTGAGCCTCCAGGCGCCGCACCAGGTGGGTGACCGGTCCGTCTCCCAGGTCCCACTGCTGTCGCAGTCCGCGCGCCGCTGCGGCGGGGTCGGACGGCAGCGCAAGCCCCGGATGAACCTCGCCGCCGACAAAGCCGGGCAGGTCCACCTGAGGAAGCTGGACCCGCCGCTCCAGCGCGTACGTCAGCTCCCCCACCAGTTCGGCGAACGCCAGCGCGCGCTCCCGCTGCGCTTTCGGAGTGCTGCGCAGACTGCGGAAGTGGGCCATGGAGGCATCCAGCCGGTGTCCGGGGCGCCCCGCGAGGAAGAACTCCATCGAGACATCGAGGACCTTGGCCAGCAGCGGGACGATGTCCGGGCGGGGACGCGACACCCCTGTCTCGTACTGGCCCACGGCTGCCGGCGAGACCCCGATGGACTCCGCCACGTCCTTCTTGGTCAGCCCGGCAAGCCGCCGTGCCTGGGTCAACCGGGCGGGATCGAAAGCGCCTGCCACGGTCCGGGGGGTGGCGGGCCCTTCTTCCAGCCCGGGTAGGACTGGTTCGTCAGGTTTCATCGTTCTCGCTTGCCACTGGGGTGATCGGTTCGATCTCGGTCATCGCTGCAACTCCCTGCTTACGTTCGGGCAGGGGACGCGTCGAGAGGGGAACGACGGGCTCGGCCCCCTGGTGGAAGCTGGCCGGTTCGCCAACCGACTGGGCAGGAATACTCGGCTGCATCGTCGCGGAGTCCGGGATGGGAAGCGGCTCCGGATCGACCACCCATTCGAGGGCGCCATTCTCGTCGGCGAGGGACGCCACACCCCAGTACGGCTTGAGCAGCCCATCGGCGTTGCAGGCGAAGGGCACCAGGACCAGCCGCGTGTCAGGCGACAGGGCAGCGAGCCTCGACCGCAGCTCGACTGTTGCGGGGTCGAACGCATACTCCCCGAACAGGTCAGCCTGCGCCGGTGGAGGAGCGAAAGCGAACAGCTCCCGGATCACCGACCACACGTTCTGGATCTTCGCCGTGCGGGCGCTGACGTCCTTCTTGGCGAAGCAGAACGGGTAGATGAGCCCTTGGCCTACCCGGACGAGTTCGAACTGGAACCCGTTGGGCTTCACCAGCTGCGCGCCGGGCACGTCCTTCAGCTCCTCGGCAACGCGCTCGTACGAGCCCCGGAACCGCGCCACCCCGTGAACCTGCGTGGAGGAGACACCAGCCTCCTCCTGGGAGGCCACGGCGTTGTCCTGCATGTCCTTCAGCGCCCGCGCGATCCCGTCACGCACGGCACGCGCCTGCTCGTCGCTCCCGAACAGCGCAGTGGACCAGTGAGACTCAGCGATTTCCACGAGCGACCGACCTCTCGGATAAGACTTCAGTGGGGATCATGCAGGAAGTGATACCACTTCAGTTGATCAACGTCAACTTGCACTGATGCTTCATCGCTTTCATCGAGCGGCAATCGACGCCGATGCGGGCGACGATCTTGCTGTGGACAAGCGATGGACATCCTTCCCCTCGGCATCAGGCACGAAGAAGGACCAAGCGGAAGAACCGGCGCTGCTGTTCTTGCGGACCTGGGCCGAGGCGGTACTGCAGCAAGTGAGGCGTGTGGAAGAGATCGACCGGACCGCCCGGACGCTGCACCGCATGCACTGTGAAGTCGAGGGCATCACATCCGACGCGCTGGCCCACTCCTTCCGGGAGCAATGAGCCGCAGAGCACACCCTCTTGTGGGCCGCGTATCAGGTAGAGCGGTGGCGGGACCGGCTCGACAAGGAACGTGGGAACCCGCCCCGACAAAAAGACAAGGCGCTGCAGCTGGCCCGGAACGCGTTGGAGCACCTGGACGAGGCCGCCCTTGTCGACGACCGTGCCGTCGCGCCACCGAAGGAGGACGGAGCGAAGAGCGACCGGTTCTGGAGCCTCCGAAAACTTGAAGGGATCGACATCGGCATCACCGACGACACCACGTTCTGCGGCATTGAGCGATCCGACCTCCACCTTCGCGCCCTAGAGGTCGTGCGCACGATCGAAAACGATCTGGCCGAGGAACTGCTCGACCAATATGCAGAGCTGCTGCGAGGAAGCTGAGACGCCGACCGGCACGGCCGCAGCCCGCAGGACGACCATGCGGAGCTGCCAGAGAATGAGACCGTGGGGCAGCGCGAGCATCGGTGCCGCCCCGGCACGCATCGCCTGCGTGGGAAGTCGCCGGCTACCAGCGGTCCGCGGCGTGCTTCCGGCGAGACCTTCAAGCAGATCCTTGATGTCGACGGTGTGGGCGTCACTGTCCGCGCGAAGAGGGCGGTCTGATCAGGCAGAGCTACGGTTGGCGTGCGAGAAGTTCGGCGAAGAACTGGCGGAGCATCGCTGGAGCGTCGTTCAAGCCCAGCTCGTGCCCTCCGAAGCGGTAGACCTCGTAACCCTTGAGTCGCAGCGCCCGGTCTTCGGCCACCATCTTCGAGTACAGCCGCGGGGACGCCTGATTCCCCTCCGCGTAGTGGTGCTGGCCGTCCACCTCCACCGCGATACGGACACCGTGGGGAAGCAGCAGGAAGTCCATGCGTTCGCGGCCGAGGACGCTGTCTTTGCCGCCGCGCTCCTTGCGGGTCTTCGGGTCCATGTGCAGGTACACCTGCGGTAGCAGCGCCGGGCGCCCAGGTCCCGTCTCGTTGATGGGGAACAGCTCGCAGTAGGTGCGGAACACCGTCTGCTCGGGCGAGAGCCACTCGGGCCGGTCAGGATCGCTGTGGAGGGACGCCCACAGCCGCTTGTATAGGGCCCGGCCGACCTTGTCGTCGGGCACGCTCTCGGGCAGGGACTCACGGGACCGCCACCATCCGATCATCTCCCCCCAGGTCAGGCCCGAGATGTTGAGCGGCTGGCTGTAAACGAGGCAGAACTGCTCGTTCTTCAGTATCAGGACGTCGTTGTTGATTGCGTCACCGAGCACGAATTCCGGTTTCGGCCCGTCCGCAGCGAAGATCAGGTTCTTCATCACGCCGGGCACACCGGCGCCGATTGTCCGGGCGGTGAAGACCGGTGCCCCGCTGATGCTGTCCACTGCGATGACTTCGTAGCCATCGTGCACAAGCGTCTGGTTGTAGAAGGCGTGCAGGCGCTCAACCTCGGCGGGGTCGGTGCGCACCGCCGGGTGCAGCGTCTCGGCCAGGAACCGCAGGAGAGGCTCGTCGTTGTCGGCCAGGCCGAAGCGCTCGTCGGTCCAGATCCAGTCCTCTTCCCCCGCCCAGTCCACTGGGTTGTTGATGCAGTGCTGCCAGATGTCCTGCTCGGCGGTGGCGAACCGGGGGTCGTGGCTGGGCAGGTTTTTGAGGTCGTACAGGCGACTGAGGAAACGCACCTCGTCGAGCGTCCCCCACCACCACCCGTCGGTGAGGCCATCGCGAAGCCGGCGGCGCGTGACGTCGGTTACGTGGCACGCTTGGTTCCTGCCCTGCCGCAGATGGGGGTGGCAATCGTCCAATTGGCCCAGGACGGGACCGAACACACTTGAGTCCGTCGTTGCCACGGAGCCGTCGCGGCCGACCTGCCTGCCTGTCTCCCACAGCACCCGTTTGGCCGCGACGGCTCCGTATGGCCGGGTGTCACTGACGCGGCGTAGCCGTGGTGAATCAAGAACCCGCAGGTCACGCTCGTGCCAGACACCCTCAAAAGATGCACCCATATTGAATGACCAGATCGCGTCACCGTCAGGTGGCGTCGGGGCCGTACGGGACACCTGCGGTGGCCGCGGGCCGGTTGCGGTCCCTGTTTGGTGAGGTCGACGCTGCCGCCGAAGATGTGTGCCGCCTCGCGCACTATCGGCCTCGTCGTCCAAGCGGAAGCCGTTACGGATCTCGCTCAGCCCCAGGGTCTCCTCGCCCAGGAGATTCTTGGTCACGAAGGTGCGCGGATTGAGGTTCTCGAATTCGAGTTCTTGAATTCCGGGCCCAGTTCCTTGCGGATGTCCTGCTTGGCGTTCTCGGCGAAGGCTCGCACCGTGCGCAGGAGGCCCATGGCTCGGGAGACCATCTCGGGCAGCTTGTCCGGGCCGAAGGCGACGGTGGCCAGGATCATGAGCGTGAGCAGCTTGAACGGGCTGAGGTCGAAGAACACCTTCGGGCTCCACTCGGGGAATCGCGCGCGTTGGGCACTGCGGACCAGATACGGCCCGGCGGGCGTTGCCCCCTCCGGCCGGGGGTCGCATACTTGCGCGATGTAGCAAGCTTGACGCTCGGCCGGCAGGTCGCCGCCGGGAACAATCACGAAGGCGGTAACGCGATGCTGAGGAACGGCCTGGAGCCCTGGCACCTGCTCATTGTCGGGGTGGTGGTGATCCTCATGTTCGGCTCGAAGCGGCTACCGGACGCGGCCCGCTCGCTGGGCAAGTCGATGCGGATCCTCAAGAGCGAGACCAGGGCAATGAAAGACGACGACACGGCCACCGCCCAGTCGGCAGAAGCCACCGTGCCTGCCCCGGCCGAGCAGCCCGCGCCGCGCACCATCCAGGCCGCCCCCGGCGACCCCACCGCGGCCCGCCCGGTGGGCGAACCCCACCCGGTCTCGGCCACGCGCTGAGCCATGTCGCGCGTCCTGCCCGCACAGCCCGTGCGGGCGGGACGCGTGGCTTTCGTTAGGGGCTGGCCGGATCAAAGCCGTAGCGCAGCGGCGGCTGCGCGTGCCTGCGTCGGTAGACGTAGACCATCTCCACCCGCAGATCGTCCGCTTCCCCCCGCAGTTCTCCCGCGGGATCTTCGGGGGTGCAAGGGACGGTGACTTGCAGTACCAGCGGCCGGTCGGCCACGCTCACCCGCAGCCCGTTCGCGGGGCCGCCTTCCAGTGCTGCCATCTCCCACATCGCCGATGCCTTCCCACGCGGTCTCAGCGCCTCGTGGCGCGACATGTACTTTAATGGTTGCGCAACCAGGGAACTGTGGTGTGTCCGTCCGTCTCTATCCGGACGCGCCCCTGCGGGTGCCGATTCGCGTAACTACCGTGTGGGCGTCTGACGCGCGGGCGGCAGGGAAGGTTTTTATGAACGTCACTCGCCCAGCGTCGCTGCCCTCTTTCGTGGCGGCGCTCCTGCGTGCAGGCCCGCCGGGGCGAGGGCAAGGGCATCTACAGCAACAACTACCAGATGACGTACCGGCCCGTGACCGCTGCGAGCCTGATCCTGCCGGCCGGATCGCGGGTCGTCTACGCACGGCTGTACTGGGGCGGGACCTACGGGATGGACTCTCCCAATGGCCCAGGGCTGCTGACCGACCAGCAGATCAACCGGATCTCCCTCAAGGCCCCCGGTGACACGGTCTACCGGGCCGTCACCGCCGATGCCACCATCGGGCGTATGAGAGGCGAGGTCGCATACGGCTACCAGACCTCCGCCGACGTCACCGGCATCGTGGCCGCCGCCGGTCCCGGTACGTACACAGCCGCCGGGCTGGGCGTCGTGGCCACGCCGTACAGCTGGGGCAGCTGGACACTGGTCGTAGCGTACGACAACTCCGCCGAACCGCTGCGCCGCGTCAGCCTCTGGGACGGTTACCGCACCGTCGACGCCGACACCTCGCCCGTCCCCCTCACCCTGGACCGTCTCACCGACGACACTGGCGGCCGGCCATCCGCCACCCTCGGCTACCTCTCCTACGGCGGCGGCCGTACCCTCACCGGCGACCACGCCGACGTCCGTTCGCCCCACGGTTTGCCGCTGTCCATCGGCGACGCTCGCCACCCGTACGACGACCTGATGAATTCCACCGCTGCCGGCTTCCCCCGTACTCCCGACGACGTCAACACGTTCGGCTGGGACACCGCCCAGTTCGACGTCACGGCTGCCCTCTGGCCTGGCGACACCGCCCTGACGGTGACCTTCGCCGCCGGCGACGATGGCTACATGGTCGGCGCCGTATGGACCGCCGTTGGCCTGTCGGCACGCTGACGGTTCGGGTGCCCGTGCAGGTGGCTGATGCCGGTGGGCAGCCTGGCGTCGCACGGTTTCCCCGGCTGCGTGACTGGCTACAGGTGGGGGGTGATGGCGGGCATCAGGTCCTTGAAGGTGCGGCCGTTGGCGGGTTCGCCGATGGCGGCCATCTGCCAGCCGCCCGCGGCGCGGCGGACCTTGGCCATGATCTGGGCGGTGTACGGGCCGCCGCCGGTGAGGGTGTAGCGGGCCAGCTCCTGGTCGGTGGTCTCGTCGACCAGGCGGCAGAAGGCGTTTTGTACCTCGGTGAAGGTCTGGCCGGTGAAGGAGTTGACGGTGAAGACGATCTGGTCGATGTGGGCGGGGACGTGCGGCAGGTCCACGACGATGGACTCGTCGTCGGCGCCCAGGCCGGCGCCTCCGACCAGGTTGTCGCCGGTGTGGCGGACGGATCCGTCGTCGCTGGTCAGGTGCTGGAAGAAGACCACGTCCACCGGCTCGGTGCCGGCGAACAGCACGGCGGAGGCGTCGAGGTCGATCTCCTGGGGGCCCATCAGTTTGGCGAGGAAGCCCTTGCGGGGTGCGGCTTGCCACCCCAGGCCCATGCGCACTCGGCCGAGCGTGCCGCCGTCGGACTTGGTGAGGCTGATCTGCTGGCCCTTGGCCAGGTTTACGGTCATGCGGTCCTACCTCCTCGGGTATGGAGCCGGGCTGGTGAAGTCGGGGCGGCGTAGTCAGGCCCGGTGAAATGCGGGCTGGTGAAGCGAAAGCGGGAGCGGTGGGCGGCCCGTGCCCGCGGGCTGTTCCTGTTGCAGCTGCCGGTGGAGAAAAGGCAGGATGCCGTGTTCCGGAAGGGCCTGCTGCCATGCCTCCCAGGCTCGGGCGGCGGCCTGGTCATCGTGGATCGGGCCATCGCCGAGAGGCGCGGTGCGGTTCCGGGCCGCGGTGACCAGCAGACTGGTGCCGGCGGCCAGGATGGTCACCGCCGCGGTGCCCGCGGCAATCCAGCCGGCGGTCAGTAACGCTTCGGAGAAGGTGGGGTGGGCGCCGTGCAGCCGCAGGGCGTAGCCAGGCAGGAGGAAGACGGCGGACAGCACCGGTGCCAGGACCGCCTGCCCGGGCAGCAGTACGCCCCCGCGTGCCGAGGTGGAGCCGACGGGCGGCCGTTTGGCAGCGGTCTCACGTGCGCGCAGGTAGGCGTCGTACTCGGTGGCTGCCGCTATTACGATCACGGCCCTCTCCTCACATGCCCGGGCCCGCAACGGTTCGGCACCGGCGTTGGCGGCGGTCAGCGCCTCGCTAGTCGCGGGGCTGGCCAGGGCCGGTTCCGGAGCGTGCTCGAAGTCGGGCCGGTCGCAGACCCGACGGGCTGCTCATAGCTGCCGCTGGACGGGGTGCATGCTCCGGCGCGTTCAGAGGTTGACGCCGTAGTCACGGGCGATGCCGGCGAGCCCGGAGGCGTACCCCTGGCCGATGGCGCGGAACTTCCACTCCGGGCCGTTGCGGTAGAGCTCGCCGAAGATCATGGCGGTCTCGGTCGAGGCGTCCTCGGTGAGGTCGTAGCGGGCCAGCTCTCGCCCGTCGGCCTGGTTGACGATACGGATGAAGGCGTTGCGGACCTGGCCGAAGCTCTGGCCACGCTTCTCCGCCTCGTAGATGGAGACGGGGAAGGCGATCCGGTCGACCTGGGGTGCGACGGTGGCGAGGCTGACCTTGATCTGCTCGTCGTCACCGTCCCCGCCGCCGGTGAGGTTGTCGCCGCTGTGCTCGACGGAGCGGTCCGGGCTGGCGAGGTTGTTGAAGAACACGAAGTGCTGATCCGAGAGGACCTTGCCGCTCGCGTCGCACAGCAGCGCGGACGCGTCCAGGTCGTAGTCCGCACCGGTGGTGGTACGTACGTCCCAGCCCAGTCCCACCACCACGGCGGTCAGGCCGGGTGCCTCCTTGCTCAGCGAGACATTGCCACCCTTGGACAGAGTCACACCCATGAACTGCCTCCCTCTTTCCTTCCCATGATCCCCGCCTCACCAGAAACGACGCGGGCTTGTGCAGCATAGTTCCCAGATTGCGCAATATCTGAAGTATGCACTGGTCCATACGGCATGCTGACGAGGCCGAAGGGGGTGTGGCGGGGAGGAGGCGCGCTGAAGAGCGGGCCGGGGGATGGGATGCGGGTCTGGGTGGCGGACCGTCCTGGTTGTTGCAGGCCACCTTCCCCTGCCCGTCGAGAATCCGGCGGACGGGAGGCAGGTGGAGACGCTGTACCTCCGCCGCGGCAAGCGCGCCCGGCCGCCGCTGCGGTACGCCTTTGCCCCAGCCAGCCTCCTGCCTGCGGGAATGAGCGCTGGCGAGGTAACACCGATACGCGAGATGTCTTTCAGGTACCGAGCAGGATGCCGGTTGTGGGCTCACCCGCGGATTCGCGGATCGCTCGCCCGCGAGAGGCCGGCCGATTCCAGCGTGAGTTCATGAGGGCATTCCTGCAAAATGGCCATGGCCCCGGCTGCTCTGCCTGCGGGCGTGGTCGGCCAGGGCCGTTCTGCAGACGACGGCCTGTGCTCGACCTGTCGAAAGCCTAAGCCGAGCTCAGGCCGCGCCCTATCTCTGGCTGGTCCCTCCGTCTGGCGGGTCCTGGTAGCCAGGGCTGGTGAAGTCGGGGGAGGTGAAGCGGGCGGCATCGGTCCCGGGAGCACGGGATTCGTCGCCGTTCTCGTCGGTGAGACCGCTGGGGCCCGGGCCGGCGAAGGCCGGACGGCTATAGCCCAGGCGTGGCCGCCCGCGCACCAGGTTGACTCCGCCGCCACCGGTCGACTCGGACGGTTCGGCGGCACCGCCGCCCGCAGCCTGCATGTGGTCCGCCAACTGCTCCCTCACGTAGGGGAGGACGGCCCGCTCGCGCAACGCATGGAGCCAGGATTTCCGTGCCTCTGCCAAGCGTGCCTGCGCACTCCCGCCGACCCGCGCGACAGAGCCACCGCGCAGAGCGGTGACCAGCAGACCGGCGAGGCCGATGGCGAGGGCGGCGACGCTCACAGCCCCGGCGACCAGACCGGCGGTGATCAATGGCCCGCTGATTGCGAGGCCGGCGCCGACCGCACCCAGGCCGTACCCGAGCACCAGGAAGAGCAGCGCGGCGATACTGGCCAGGAACGGCACAAGGACAGCCAGGAGCGGGGCCAGGTCGGCGCGCCTGATTGCAGCACCGGGTGAGGGCTGCCGCCCGGCGACCGGGCCACGTGCCTCAGGACTGCCGTACCCGCCCGCTCCCGAAGACGCCCGGGCCTGCACTGCGAGGTAGACGCTGTACTCCGCTGCGGCAGCCGTGGCGACGGTGTCGGCCGCGCGCAGGACACGGGTACGCAACTGTTCGCTGTTCAGCCCGGCGGGGAGGCCACGCAGAGCGCCTTGGATCTCCTCGGTGCGCAGAACGCTGTTGAGTATCTTTTCGAACTCCGGTCTGTCCTCGGCCCTCAGTTGTGGTGCGGTGTCCATGTGCCGCCCCCCGCTGCGCTGTTAGTCACCCCGTCACACGACGGCCCTGGCGCGGTCCGCTCGCGGCTCCCCGAGGGCGGCAGGAGACGGGTCCCCTTCTATGTGCCCGGGAGCCGGCCCAGCATAGTCACTAGGTTGCGAAATTGCGTAAGTGGGCAATCGGGGTGCGTGCAGCGGTGCGGCGGTTGCGTACGCTGGTGCCTCGCCGGACACCGAAGTGAGGGAGGTGCGCGTGACGAGGTCCGCTGCGGGCTCCGGTGACCCCGCTCCGGAGGTGCTGCAGAGCGCGGTCGTCTCCTTTGGCTTGCTGGCCTCCACGATGCGGTTGCACCTCGTGTGGGTTCTTGCGCAGGGCGAGTGCGATGTCAGCGGGTTGGCCGAGCGGGTGGGCGGTACGCTGCCGGCGGTGAGCCAGCACCTGGCGAAGCTGAAGCTGGCCGGGCTGGTGCACTCGCGGCGGGAGGGCCGTCGGCAGGTCTATCTGGTCGACGATCCTGACCTGGTGACGGTGGTCCAGCTGATGATCGGGCAGTTGGCCGACCGTTCCGCCCGATCGCGAGACGCCCGGGGCCTGGGCGCCTGAGGCCGCCGTACAGCGGAGTACAAACGGCGCCCCAGCGGGCCGCGCGGCGCGCCCGGGTCCCGGGGCGGCGGCCCGGGACGGGCGGTTCGCTCCGAGCATCGCGGTCGCCAGGACCGACAGCATCGACGACGTCAGTAGGAGTGGAAGGCAGCCGTCGCGGCCGCCGCCCCGGGCCGACAGGCGCCTGGCCCGCATCCGTCGGGGCCGCAGCCGTGTGCAGGGGGAGGTCCGCCGAACGCACCGAAGCCGCCGGGCCGCCCGGTCCTTGAGGTCCGATGAAGCCGCCCAACGTACCCTCGCTCCTCTCGGCTCGGCCGGTGGTCGCCGCGATCGGCGCTATGGCCGGGCTCTGAGCATTGGCCGTGGGCCGGCTGGGAGTGGCCCAGGAGAATCCCTCCGCGAGCGCGAGGGTGTCGAAACTCCGTTGAGGACGCTGGCCTCACGGTTTCCGCAGGAGCTTCCGGGAGAGTCCGGCCGGCCGCTCACCAGCCGGATGTACGGTCCGCGCCTGCGGCGGCCGGTTGTCAGGAGGCGGAGTCGGGTTTGGTGCCGGCCGCGGCGTAGGCCTGGGCGGGGGTCATGGGGACGCCGTTGACCTGCACGGTCTTGTACTTGCTGACCGGGGCGCAGGTTTTGCCCTGGTCAGCGGTTTGGCTGTGGGCGCCGGATACGGCGGCGTGGGTGTCGGCGGGGGCGGCCGAGGAGGTTCCGCCGGGGTAGGTAGTGCCGCTGGGCCAGTCGGCACCGATAACCAGGGTCAGGCCGCTGCTGGTGGCCTGCTTGAGGTGGGAGGCGGGCAGGCCCAGGGTGCCGGCCACGGTCTGGGCCTCGGCTTTCTGTCCGGGGCCGTAGGTGAGTGTGGTCGTTGTGGTGGTGGCCGGGGCGTTGGCGGCGGTGGTGCCGGGGCTGAACCCCTTGCCGGTCAGGGCGGTGGTGATGGTGGAGGCACGTCCGGCGGTGCTGGTGCCGTTCTCCACCTGTACTGCGATTTGCGCCGCGGGTACCGCTGACGCTGTCGCCTTGGCGGTCGTGGCGGCGGCCGAGGGCTTCTTGCCGCTCGCGGCGGTGAGGGACTGGTCGCCCGCGATGGTGGCGAACAGGGTCTTGGCGGCCGGCGCGGCCACGACCCGGTTGGAGTTGTTCGGGTCGGGGGCGGTCTGCATGGTGGTGAAGGTGATCTGCTTGGCGGGGACCTTGTCGAGGTCGGTGGCGAGGCCGATCAGTTTCTGGATGGTGCCCAGGCCGGTGTCCACGGTGAGTGCCTTGGTGGCGGCGTCGGCCAGGGAGTAGACGGCGGTGGGGTCGGTGAGGGTACCGGCGCTCTTGAACTTTCGGATCATCGCGCTGAGGAAGAGGTGCTGGGCGTAGGTGCGGCCGAGGTCGCTGCCGTCGCCGAAGCCGTGCCGGGAGCGGACGAATTCCAGTGCCGCCTCGCCCTTGAGGGTGTGGGTTCCCTTGGCGAGCTTCAGATGCGAGTACGTGTCGTACACGTTGTCACTGACGCATATCGAGACTCCGCCGACCGCGTCGGACATGTTGACGACGCCGGAGAAGTCGAGCATCACGAAGTGGTCGATAGGTATGCCGGTGAGCTGGTGCACGGTGGCCACTTGGCAGGCCGGCCCGTACAGCAGCGCGCTGTTGATCTGTCCGTAGTAGCCGGATGTCGATGCGCTGGACACGGTGCTTTTGCAGGCCGGGATCTGGGTCATGGTGTCGCGGGGGACGCTCATGACGGTGGCGTTGGAGCGGTCGGCGGATATATGCACCACCATTTCCACATCCGCGTTCTTCCCTGCCGTGGAGCTCGACGATCCGCAGCCGCCGCCCAGTTTGCAGTCGGCCGTGTTGCTGCGGCCGTCCGAGCCGATGACCAGGATGTTGATCGGGGTACGGCCGAAGGCGTCGGCCTTCTCGGTCCCTGTGC
Source organism: Actinacidiphila oryziradicis (assembly GCF_005047355.1). Classification (GTDB taxonomy): domain Bacteria; phylum Actinomycetota; class Actinomycetes; order Streptomycetales; family Streptomycetaceae; genus Actinacidiphila; species Actinacidiphila oryziradicis. Next base: position 13,549 of record NZ_SUMC01000083.1, on the reverse strand, counting down.
CACCGCTGGTGCCGGCGTTGAGCGCGATGCTGTGGATGTTGCCGTTCAGATGCTGGTAGAACCAGAAGCCCGCTCCGGCGGTGACCAGTACCAGTACCGCCGCGGTGATCCCGGCTATCCGCGCGATCCGCCGCCCGCGCGCCGCCGGCTTGGCCCGCCGTCCCGACCGGCCCCCCTGCGTGTGCGCGGCCGCTCTGGCCGCAGCCCGGCCGCCCGGCGGACGGGCCGCCTCTGTGTCACCTGCACGCCGAGGAGGCGGTACGGACGCACGGTCATGCGTGGTCTGGCCGGTAGGACCGGATCGAGGGTCGGTCATCTCCCACTCCTTGTGCGGTCAGGCCCGGGTGGTGTGGGCGGTGCTGCGGTCCGGCGGCAGGACGCCACCGCAGCGTTGGGTACGGCGGCGGGGCGAACGACCGTGTCCGTGGCAAAGCAGCGCCTCGCCACGGTTGCGTGGTTGCGCAATATAACAAACAGATCTGAGGACAGTGATCGGAGACCACGGCCGTAGAACAAACCGCATCACAGGGCCGCGCGCGAGCCGGAGCGGCGCTGGTGGCGGCTCTGGCCCGCAGGGCGCCGCCGGAACGCGGGAACAGCTGGCCGGGCCACTAGTAGGCGTAGTGACCCATCTCGGCGGTCAATACAACTAGGCCCTGTCCGGGGCCAGGCCGTGGGGAACCGGTGATACCAGTCGCAGTAGCACGACCGGCGGTGCCGCCGTTGGTTCCGGCTTGTGGCCGCGTCGGCCCGGTCCGTGAACGCCCGCGCCTGGGCCGCGCCGGCCTGCGCCGCGTCTGTCCGGATTTCAGCAGCCCCGACGAGAGCCCGTCGGACCATGGGGCCGGGAGCGATGAGACGCGGCCGTGAACGCACTCAGCCGTACGACAGGTTGGAGCATGGGTTGTCGTCAGCCGAACGTCCCCGGTCGCCGATCTCCGCGGCGGGGGTGGGCGGGGACCTCCTCGCGTAGTCCCGGCCGAGGATCACGGTCAGGCCGCTGCGGGAGACCGCCCGCAGTCGGGACTCTGCGAAGAGCCGCGCCACGGTCGTTGCCTGAGGCCGCGCGCCGGGCCCGTACTCGATCACGGTTGTGGTGTGGTCGGGGGTGCGGGCGTTCGCGGTGCCGGTGACGGTGAAGCCGCTGGTCTTCAGTGTGGCCGCCGCACGGGACGCGAGGCCGGGGGTGGTGGTGCCGTTGTAGACAGCCACGTTGATCCCCGCGCCGGCAGCGGACCGGGCAGGACCCGCTGCGGAGGGAGCCTTGTCGTCGGTTTCATAGCCGTTGCTGTCGAGGCGGTGGTCGGTTCTGAGGGCGGTCCACAGGGCGTCCACGGCGGGGTGGACGAGGGCGACGCGGGTGCTCTGGTAGCGCCACGGGGCAGTGACGAAGGTGATGTCGTGCAGGTTGATGTCCTTCATGGACAGTGCGAAGGCCAGCAGTTTGTGAGCCGAGCCCAGGCCGGGGTCGACGGTGAGCGACCGGGTGGCCGCGTCGGCCAGGGACAGCAGGGTGGCGGGGTTGAAGCCTTGCGCCTTCACTTTTTTGATCAGGCCGGCGAGGAAGGCCTGCTGGCGTTTCATGCGGCCGATGTCGGAGCCGTCGCCGATGCCGTGCCGCAGGCGTACGTAGTCCAGGGCCTTCTGCCCGGACACGGTCTGCGGTCCCTTGCGGAACAGCAGCCTGCCGCGCGAGGCCCGATTCGGGTTGAGGTCCTTTTCGTACACGTCGATCGGCACACACACCGGCACTCCGCCGAGCGCGGATGTCATCGCGGCGAAGCCCTCGAACTCGACGACGACAGTGTGGTCGACCCGTAGCCCGGTCAGCTTCTCCAGGGTGTTCTGGGTGCACGCAGGATTGCCCGATGCGGTCAGCCCGACGGCGAAGGCGGAGTTGAACATCACGCTCTGCTGCGGCGCCGACCAGCGGCCGTCGGGCAGTCGGCACGGCGGGATGTCGACCAGGGCGTCACGCGGCACCGACACCCCGACGGCGTGTCGCTGGTCGGCATAGACGTGCAACAGGAGAGTGGTGTCCGAGCGGCCCACCGCCCCGGTGCCACCGCCCAGGCTTCTGTTGCCGCCGGCCCGCGAGTCCGAGCCGATAACGAGCACGTTCTGCCCCGCCGCGGAAGTCGGCCGGTCGCCGCTCACGCCACCCGCACCGAAGGTGGCGATGTTCCCGCCCAACCGGGCGCAGACCCACCCGGCGCCCGCGACCAGCAGTACCCCCGCGGAGAGCACCCCCACGGCCATCATTCGCTTATGGGTGGGCCTGCGCCTGCGTCCCCGCTGTGTCGTTGTGGCACCGCCGCGCTGCCGGCGTAACGCCCTGCGGTTGCCAGCCACGCGGTCATCCCTCAGTCGTCCGGGTCTTCGCGGGGCACAACGAGCGAACCGACCTTAGGTTCTCCAACTTGCGCAACCCGGCAATCGTGGGGCTCCGCCGCCTTCCCAGGCCCCCAGCTCCGGCGGTCCTCCCCGGGGTCGGGGCTCTGTGTGGCGTGTATCTGTCAGGTGGCGTCGGGGTCGTACCGGGGCGGGACCGGGGTACCCGACCGGTCGCTGTCGCTCTTGCTGAGATCGACGCCGACCGCTGCGGTGCTCGCGGCCTCACGGAGGTCTTCCGCCTCCTCCCGGAGGCTCAAGCCGTTGCGGATCTCACGCAGCCCCAGAGCGTCGTCAGCCAGCAGGTGCTTGGTCACGAAAGTGCGAGGGTTGAGGTCCTCGAACTCGAAATCCTTGAACTCCGGCCCCAGCTCCCCGCGGACTTCCTGCTTGGCGCTGTCGGCGAAGGCGCGTACCTTGCGGATGAAGTCCCTGACCTGCAAGATCATCTCGGGGAGCTTGTCCGGGCCGAAGACCAGTGTGGCGACGATCAGCAGGGCGACCAGCTTGAACGGGCTGAGATCGAAGAACATGCTCAGTTCCTGTCCTGTCGCGGAAACGTGGGCCTGCGGACGTCCAGAGGCCGAGGACGGAGATTGCCGTCGCCCGCACTAGGTCGCATAATTGCGCAATGTAGCAAGTCTGACATCCGGACGGCAGGTCGCCACCGGGAACGGACGCGAAGGAGGTGGCCGAGATGTTGAGGAACGGGCTGGAGCCCTGGCACCTGATCGTTGTCGTGGCTGTCGTGGTTCTGCTGTTCGGCTCCAAGCGGCTGCCGGACGCCGCCCGGTCGCTGGGCAAGTCCATGCGGATCCTCAAGAGCGAGACCAAGGCGATGAAGGACGACGGCGCCGCTACCACCCAGGCGACAGAAGCCACCGCGTCCGGCCCGGCCGAGCAGCCGGCAACGCGCATCCAGGCCACCCCCGGCGACACCACAGCCCGCCCGGTACGCGAGCCCCACTCGGCCGCACGCTGAGGCACGCCGCGCGTCCTGCCCGCACAGTCTCCCCGGGCAGGATGCGCGACGCCTCATCAGGGGCCGGCTGGATCGAAGCCGTAGCGGGGCGGCGCACGCTTGCGGGGGGTAGACGTACGCCTTACCCAGCGGCGCTCACACAGCCCTGCCGGTGGAGGTCACCGGGCTGAACGCGAGACGCCCAGGCTGCGAACAAGGTGCACGAAGGGCTCCGGGCGGGCGAGATGCGCTGTGGCGCACCCACCGCGGGGAGGATTCTGGCGGTGACCGCAGTGGCCGTCGTGGCGGTGAATATGTTCGAGGGTGTCCTCATCGGCCTGGCCCTGTCGGTCGCCAAGGCCGCGTGGGAGACCTCCCACGTCCATCTCGCCGTGGACGACTGTAGCGACGGGCTCATCACCGTACGGCTCACCGGCAAAGCGACGTTCCTGCGGCTGCCGAAGGTGCTCGACACCCTGGGCTCTGCCCGCCGACCGGCCCATCGAGCTGGACCTGACCGGCCTGCGTCACCAGGACCCACGCCAGCGGCATGGCCCTGATGGGCTGGGCCGAGCGGCACAACGCCCACGGCAGCACGCCCGTCCGGCTCACAACCACCGCCTGAGTCCCGGTACGCGGGGGTCCGCCGGGACGCGTCCCGGCGGACCCCCGGCACTGGGTTGGCTGGTCGCCTCAGGTGGAAGGGCGCTTGAACCACAGCACGGCACCTGCGAGCGCGAGCATGGCGCCGATGAGGACGGCCACGATCGTAATGCCGTTGTTGTTGCCGGAAGCGTCGGCCTCCTGCGCCACGACGCGTTCCTTCCCGATCTCCGACGCGGCGGCCGACGTCTCGCTGGAGCTGGGGCTGCTGTCCGCGCCGGTACTCGGACTGGGGCTGATCGGGGCGGCGCCCGGGGCGGCGGCCTTCAACTTGAGCACCGGAGCGGGCTTTTCGGGTTCGGCACCGCCGGTGGGCAGCTCGATCCACCGCGACACCTTGCCGTCGCTGTAGGTGTCGAGGGTCTTGAAGGCCAGCGACTTCGCGTCCGGCAGCTGCCGCACGACGATGCTGTGCTCGGCGTCCTTCCCCGGTGCGAGCGCGGGACCGCCGACGGTGTACCCGTCAGCGGTGGGCCGCAGTTTCCAGCCCTTGGGGGCTTCCTTGACCGTGACCGCGTCCGGGGTGATGCCCGCAGGCAGCACGATGCGGATCTTGGTGAAGCCGGCCGAGTCGGATTCGGCCTCATTGGTGAAGGTCAGGGTGACGTTCTCGGCCAGGGCCTGGGCCCTGGAAGCGGTCACTTCAGTATGCGCGGCGGCGGGACCGGCAGCGGCGAAGACGGCAGCCAGGCCCGCGGGTGCGATCACGCCGAGGCGTCGCAGGCGGGTGGACGGGTCTGCGGTACGCACCAAGGATTCTCTCCTCGTTCGGGCGGTCCGCGCGAGTAGGCGCGGTCCGTGAAGATCGGCAGGGTCGGGTCGGTCCCTGCCAAACGGGAGGTCCCCTGCGAACGAGGGAATGGGCAAGCAGCGCCGTGCCGAGGCCGGCACCGGTCGCGGTCTGTGGCGCTCGTGGGCCGTAGGGTCCGGCGCCGTGAGCCGGACGGAACAGACACCGGGTCAGCAGCCGGGCCAGGACGGCAGCGAGGGAGCGCACGAGACGGACAAGGACCGACGGCAGCGCGGACAGCCGGCGGTCGGCGCCGTGCAGCAGCAGCGCCACCGCCACGGCCGTCAGGGCATGGGCGGCGAGCATCAGCAGGGTGCCGTGAGCGTCACGGTGTCCCGGCATGCCCGGCATCGCACCGTCGTGGTGGCCGTCATCGGCCTGCACGCGGTGGAGCAGGACCTGGCCGGTCAAGGTCGCGCCGATGGCCCCGGGCAGGCGGCGAATCCGCCCGGCCCAGGGCAGGACGGCAAGGAAGAGGCCGGCCGTGGCGAACGACAGCGGCCCGTACGGCACCGGCGCCTCGGTAGCGAGGTGGTGCCCCACCGCGGCCAGGACGGCGCTCACTACCGCGAAGACGCCCGCGCGCCAACACCGCGTCGCCACCTGAGCCTGCGGGGGCGACGCGGCGCCGGATACGAGACTGCTTCCGCCTGCCATGCCGCGCCCATCATCCACGTCTTCGGGCCGCCCGACGCCGGACAGGGCCGTTACACCCGCCGATGGGGTGAAAGCCGGACGCACGACCGATGCGGGATCCTATGATCCGGCCGCCCGCACCACCAGCTCTCATACGGGCAGCGGATTTCGGCGCCCTGGATGCTGCTGAACCTGGGCGTCCTGCTCTCCCCTGGGACCATTCGCTCCACCGCGACGCTACCGGCTGCACCCCCGCTGCTCACGCTGGGCGGGCCGCTGGTGACGGGTCCGCAGCCGCCCGTCGCAGCTCCGTCGGCCCCGCTGAGAACGCTGGATACGCTCCGTCACCAGATGGTGCGCTGCGGGCCGTAGGCCGTCGGCCTTCCGCAGCCTTCCTTGCGCGCCGCCCGGCCGCGGCGCGTCCAGCACCGACACCTTCGGAGTGTCCGCTATGTCGCGCGCAACAACACCTCCCCCGTTACCCCCCGGCGCTCGAACGGCCGCAGATCCACCTCGGCGCTGACGAGTTCCAGCGCGCCACTCCTCGAAGGAGTCGACCTCAACCTGCTCGACCGGTACCGAACAACTCGCGCCCGCCCATACTCGCCACCAGCCCCGTCACGAGCGGATAATCCGCGCCTCTCAGCCGGACGATCACATCGGCCAGCCGTCCCCACGATTGGCCGCCGCAGTAGGTCACCGGCTGCTTGAGCAGCGATGACAGGTGCAGCACCCGCATGCGCTGCGCATGAGCAAGGGGTGGCGCAAAGTGGGACTGGGTGCCGGACTGATTGATGGCGTCAATTTTCACCACCGTCCCGGACTTGACGGTCAGCACCGACGGACGGCTGGTGGGGAACCAGCCCCACAGTGCGGTCTCCTTGCTCGTCTTGAGCAGCGCGTCGTAAGAGTGTTGACCGGACCCGGCTATCCCGGATTGCGCCGCGAGAGCGCTACCGGCAGGCAGTGCCGCGCCGAGGGTGAGTCCGGCGCCGGTCGCGCCGGTCGCGCGAAGCAGGTTACGCCGGCTGAGCATAGACCGGGCCAGTGCCGTGGACTTCGCACGACCGAGGGAGCTAAGAGGATTCATCAACTGCCTCCAGGTAAGGAGCGGATGCCCGGAGTAACCCTTTAGGCAGATCGTTTCCGGTGTCCTTCGTCCCCGGGTCGAATGTGTTACACGCCACGTCATCGATGCATGCCCAGGGAACTTTGATCGAGCCACTGCTGCGTGCCTGGAACCCGGGCACACCTTGACGACCAATGCCGACACAAGCCGGACAGGAAGTTGTCCTGGTGGCCGTTGAGGCTGGCGAGGTAGAGGGCGAAGGCCCAGGTGTGCAGGCAGCCGGTGAGGCGCAGGCGGCACAGGGGCAGCGGGTCTTCCCCCTCGGCAGTTGGCTTGCCACGTAGGCGAATTCGGTGCGGAAGCGGACCTGGACGCCGCCGGCGCTCGCCATGTGTTCCTGTACGCCCCCAGGGTGGGGGATATCGTGGCGGTGACGCGCCGGTCGAAGAGGGTCCCCTCGCCCTCGGTGTCGATGTGTTCCTGTTGCGGCGCCTATACCTCTTCCGGGGACCAGGGAGATCAGGCGCGCAGAAGGCGGGCGATGGCCTGCGACGCTTCGGTGACCTTGTCCTGTGCCTCGTCCCCGCCGGCGGCGATCGCCTCCTGGACGCAGTGTCCCAGGTGATCGTCGAGCAGCTCGACGGCGACCGCCTGCAGCGCCTTGGTCGTGGCGGAGACCTGGGTGAGGACGTCGATGCAGTACTGGTCCGAGTCCACCATGCGCTGCAGGCCGCGGACTTGGCCCTCGATGCGGCGCAGCCGATTGAGGATGGCGTCCTTGTTGTCGCTGTATCCGGGCAGCTCACCCTCGTCTTCGCGGAGGGGGCGGTCACGTGCGTCGGGGTGTTGTGTTCCAAGGTGGCCGGTCATAGTTACGCCTTCGTCCGGGCGCCTTCGGCGGAAGACGCGGGAGATCTCGGCCCGCTGCTACCTGCTGTGAGGTGGGCGGGCTCGTCAAAAGGGACGCCGGGTCTGTCGGGCGGGAAGGCCCGGCCGCCCGCGGCGATGGCAGCCCCCTGGGGGCCGCGGCCACCGCGGCGGGCGGTCAGGCCAGGATCGGGATGAGTCCGAGGGCGAAGGCGACATAGAAGAGGGCGGCCAGGCTGAGGCGGGCCGGAGTGAGTCGGCGGGCGCGCATCGTGGCCAGCAGGTAGATGATCGCGGCCATGGTGATCAGGCCTGACCACAGCAGGGCGCCGTCGAATTTCCAGGTGGTGAAGAGCAGGCCCAGTCCGCTGGGGACGGTCGCCTGGATCATCATGGCGCCGGAGATGTTGGCCAGGGCGAGCTTGGTCTTGCCCTGGCGGACCCAGATGATCGCGTTCATGATCTCCGGCAGTTCGGTAGCGATCGGGGACAGCAACAGGGCGGTGACCGCGGCGGACAAACCGAGCATCGGGCCGATGGCGTCCAGCTGCTTCACGAACAACTGGGACGCGAAGAAGATCACCACGAGGGTGGCCAGGGTCTGTACCGCCACCGCCCAGGTGGCCGGGGAGGCGACCTTGGGCTGGAGCTTCAGCGGCTCGAGCTCCTCGGCGTCCTCCTCGTCGTCCCCGTCGCTGCCCCCGCGGATCTCGCGCCAGAAGTAGACGGCGTAGGCGGCGAAGAACAGCAGGCCGAGCACGGGCTTGAAGGCGAAGGCGACCAGGCCGAGCGCGACCTTCACGATGAAGATCGGCAGGAACCAGGTCTGGTCCTTGGCCAGACGCCTGGTGTCCTTCTCCTCGCCGAGAACCTCGCCGCCGGACGGGCTTTCCGGGCCGGGGTTCCCTGCTCCTGCCGTCACCAGGGCACCCTGCCTGCGGCGGTTGAGCAGCAGCATCACGCCGGTGACGCCGTAGGCGACGGTGGCTAGGGCCAGCGGTCCGCCCATCGCGGCACCCACGCCGATGTTCTTGGCCTCCGGGGTACTGCCGGTGGTCACCGCGACCAGCGTCACGACGGACTCCGGCAGGGCGGTGCCGAAGGCGGCCAGGATGGTGCCTACCGCCATCTTGCCGACGTTCAGCCGTTGGCCCAGCCATTCCACCGCGTTGACGAACCACTCGCAGGAGAGATAGATCGCCACCGCACACACGATGAGCAATACAAAATGCCACACGCTGATCGTCCAGCCTTCCGGCACCGCGGGAGACAAGGACCGATGCGCGGGAAGCGGCATATTCGACCTCGACCCCGCGACGCGCACATGTCGTCGACAAAGGGCCGAAGGTCTCGCCCACCCGTGATCAGATCACGGGCCCGGCCACCGGGAACCACACGGGCTCCAGCGTGTCGACGACCGGTATCGCAGGGCTACTCCCCTTCGCTACCGCACACCCTAACGGATCTGCCGGATCGCAGCCGCGAGCAGCGGGAGGCCGGGCCAGCCATGAGATGTGGCGCATGTGCCGATCCTCTGGCGCGTGGAAGACGCAAGTCCTGATCCAACCGCCCGCTAATCATCGACGAGACAGTGTCCTTGAGGACGGTGACGCCTCGACTGCAGCACATCGGCGCGGAGGATAAGGCCGTTCCTGTCAAAGATCCGGGACATGCCGCCGGTCGCGGGTCAGCTTCCCCCAATGCCGGGAGCGGCGAGGAGGAGTAGGACGACGGTAGCCACGGTGAACACGGAGACGGCCAGGATCGTGTGCTCCCACGGCGGCGGCGTGCCCGTGGTCGCCGAGACCGCGGCGTCCTCGTCGCTGTGCTGGCCTGGCTGCTGCGAGGCGCTCAGCGCTTGCACGCCCAGGCGCGGTCGTTGCGGCCCTACGCGCGGCCGCCTCCGCGCAGTTCGGTCGTCCTCGCGGATGCGGTGGGACGGCGCGGTCCTCCCGCGGCGGGTTTCCTGTTCGCCGTATGACCTCGGCGCGCCCTCTGGTGTGCCCTGGACCACCCCGCTACCGGTCGACGACCGGCAGCCGAGACTTCCGAGACGGTCTGGGCGCCGAGCCCATGCGTGGCACTCAACCCCTTCGTCGGGCACTTAGTGAAATATTCCGACTACTATCAGTACATGAGGATGTGGCGGTTCCTGGGCGCCCGGCAGCGATACGCGGCCGCCGCGGGCATGGCCTTGGTGCTGTCCATTCTGGTGCATCTGAGCGCGGGGCACGACAGCGTCGGAGCCGCCGCGCCGGCCCCATATGCCCCCGTGCTCGCCGCGTGGGCGGCGCCCGCGGCACAGAGCGTGCCACTCGGCGGTGACGCTTCCTACGCGGCACCGGAGTATTCGCACCTGGCCGAGCATCCAAGCCACCCGCCCCGCAAGCCTTCCCAGCCCCAGCCGACGGCCTCGGCATCCGACACCGCCCTCTTCGTACCGCGCCCGGTGGACAAGCCGGCCACCCCGGCCCCGCGCGTCGGTCCCGCTGCCTCGGTCACCCACGGCATCCTGCGCTGCTGAGCCGCGCCCCGCGACCTCTGCCGAGCATCACGCCGACACGTCTCAGGCGGGTCCTCGCTCTGGTGTTGCTGGTGCTCGCCGACCTGTTCCTGGTGCCGCTTCCCGCGGACACCGCTCAGGCGCCGGCGCCCGCCTTTCTTATGGCGGCAGCCGCCGATGACTGTGCAAACAGCGCCGTGTGGTGCTCCTTGCATCTCGATGTGCCCGATTACGACGACCCCTCGCCCCGCAAGGACGCGCACCCCGGCATCGTCGAGGCAGCCGGCACAGTGGCCCCATTTCCTCCCGTTGCCCTGTCGGCCGCAGCCCCTGCCGGGGCCGCGCCCGCGCGCGTCCCGGACACGCATGCGGTCCTGCGCTGCTGAGTCCGCCCGGTCCTCCACGTTCCCGATAACTCCGTGACGATCCGTGCCCCTGGGTGCACGCCTGCGCCCGGGCACTGGAGGTACGCACCATGCAGGCATTGATCGACCATGCCCGTTCCTTCCACCATCGCTGCGCCGAGCGCCACGAGGAGTTCAGCCGACTGGCTGACGGCCAGCGGCCCCAGGCCCTGTTCATCACCTGTTCCGACGCGCGCGTCATCCCCTCGCTGATCACCGGCGCCCAGCCCGGCGAGCTGTTCGAGCTGCGCACCGCCGGTCAGGCCGTGCCCCGCTACCGCGTCCTCATGCCAAGCGGCGAGGCCGCGACCATCGAATACGCGGTCCAGGTCCTCGGCGTCCGCGACATCGTCGTATGCGGCCACTCGCACTGCGGAGCCGTCCGTGCCCGTATCGACGGCACCCCCCTGGGCCACGCCCCGGCCGTTCGCGACTGGCTGCGTCAAGCCCTGCAACCCGGCCTGCCCGACTGCGGCGACCCGCACCTGGCCGAGGCTGTCCAACGGCACGTGCTGACCCAGCTGGACCGGCTGCGCCGCTACCCATGCATCCGTGTCCGGGCCGCGCAGGGCGAGTTGCGTCTGCACGGCTGGTTCTACGACCTGACTACCGGCCGGGTGCAGGCTCACCAGCAGCGCCCCGACACCTTCCTTCCGCTGTGAGTGCCCGCCTCGGCCCCAAGAGGCCGCTCCGCCGCGCAGCCCGCCCGACGACGCCTGACCAGGCGACGGTCACACCCTCCGCAGTCAGGGAGGTACTGCGTCATGACCTGCCCGCCTCTGTCGCTGTCTTCCTTGTTGCCCTGCCACTGTGCGTGGGCGTGGCCGTCGCCTCCGGCGTGCCGGCCGAGCTCGGCCTGATCACCGGGATCGTCGGTGGCCTGGTCACCGGTCTGCTGCCCGGCAGCAGCCTGCAGGTCAGCGGACCGGCTGCCGGGCTGACGGTGCTGGTTGCCGAAGCCGTCGACACATACGGGCTCGGTGCGCTCGGTGCGGTGGTGCTGACCGCCGGCGTCCTGCAGATCGCCATGGGCGTCCTGCGGCTGGGCCGGTTGTTCCGCGCCATCTCTGTCTCCGTCGTCCAGGGCATGCTCGCCGGCATCGGCCTGATCCTCATCGCCGGGCAGCTCTACACCCTGGTCGGTGCCTCGGCTCCGGCCAGCGGCCCGGCGAAACTCACCACCTTGCCCGAACTGGCCTGGGACACCGTCCACTCACCGCGCTCGCTGACCGCGCTCGTCCTGGGCGTGGCGACCGTTGCCCTGCTGCTGATCTGGCCCAGGCTCCCGCGCCGCGCCCGTACGCTCCCCGCCCCGCTGGCCGCGGTCGCCGCCGCCACCGCGGCCACCGCCCTGGCGGGCCTCGACGTGGCGCGGGTGGAGGTGACCGGGCTCCTGGGTGCGGTGCAGCCGCCGGGCGGCGCCGACCTCGCCCGGCTCGCTGACCTCGGCCTGATCAGCACCGTCGCTGCCTTCACCCTGATCGCCTCCGCGGAAAGCCTGTTCAGCGCCGCCGCTGTGGACCGCCTGCATCACGGCCCGCGCACCGACTACAACAAGGAACTCCTCGCGCAGGGGGCCGGCAACGCCGTCTGCGGACTGCTCGGCGCACTGCCGATGACCGCAGTCATCGTCCGCAGCGCCGCGAACGTCCAGGCCGGCGGCCGTACCAAGGCCTCCCGTGTGCTGCACGGCTTGTGGCTGCTGGTCTTCGTCGCCCTGCTGCCCGCCGTACTCGGCTATATCCCCATCGCCGCGCTCGCCGCCATCCTCATCCATGCCGGCTGCAAACTCCTGCCCGTGGGTGAGACCCGTGCCCTGTGGCGCGAGCACCGCGGAGAAGCGCTCGTGCTGACCGCCACGGCCACCGCCATCGTCGGCACCGACATGTTCGAAGGCGTACTGATCGGGCTGGCCCTGGCGATCGCAAAGGCCGCCTGGGAAACCTCATACGTCCACCTGGCCATAGAACACCTGCCCGACCGACGCATCCACATCCGCATCACCGGGAACGCCACCTTCCTGCGGCTGCCCAAGATCCTCGACGCCCTCGATGCGCTGCCCCCCGGCCGGCGCATCCTCCTCGACCTCAAAGGCCTCAATCACCTCGACCATGCCTGCAACGCCGCCCTCACCCAGTGGGCCGACCGCTACCGCACCCAGCCAGCAGTTCCAGCGGACACAGCCGGCTGACCCGCAGGGGCCAACCACCCCCTTCCACCCCCCCCGCTGACACCCGTCGACCTCGCGGACGGTCGGGGAATGACGGCCGCCGTGCGCTGTCAGCCGGGGCTGCCCGGCCGGTGCCAACTTGTGTCCGAGGAGCAGACCGGGGGCAGGGCGCCGGGGTGTGTACAGTGGGTGCCGCGAAGGGGAGTAGCCCCGCAAACCGGTCGTCGACATGCTGGAACCCTTAGGGGTTCCCGGTGGCCGGGCCCGAGCGAATGTGCCGGGCGGGCGAGACCTTCGGCTCCTTGTCGACGACGTATGCGCGTCGCGGGGCCGAGGTCGTACGCCGCGAACTCCCTGCGCGTCTTCCCTGGACTCCCGCGGTGCGGGAAAGCTGGACGATCAGCGTGATCCATTTTGTGTTGCTCATCGTGTGCGCGGTTGCGATCTACCTCTCCTGTGAATGGTTCGTCAACGCGGTGGAGTGGCTCGGCCAGCGCCTGAACGTCGGGAAGATGGCGGTCGGTACGATCCTGGCCGCGTTCGGCACCGCTCTGCCCGAATCCGTGGTGACACTCGTCGCGGTCACCACCGGCGGCACGGAAGAGGCCAAGAACATCGGTGTCGGGGCGGCGATGGGTGGTCCGCTGGCTCTGGCCACCGTCGCCTACGGCGTCACCGGGGCCATGCTGCTGCTCAAGCGCCGCAGACAGCACGCGGTCGTGCTCGCGGACACCGGCATGCCTCCCAGCGGCCCGGAGGGGCAGGCACTGGGGGAGGAGCAGGCCCTGGGGGATGAGACGGACATGCGCCGGCTGGCCAAGGACCAGACCTGGTTCCTCCCGATCTTCGTGGTGAAGGTCGCGCTCGGCCTGGTCGCTTTCGCCTTCAAGCCCACCCTGGGCCTGCTGTTCTTCGCCGCCTACGCCGTTTACTTCTGGCGCGAGATACGCGGCGGCAGCGACGGCGACGAGGAGGACGAGGAACTCGAACCCCTCAAGCTCCAGCGCAAGGCGGCCTCTCCGGCCACCTGGGCCGTCGTGGCGCAGACCCTGGCCACCCTGGCCGTGATCTTCTTCGCGTCCCAGCTGTTCGTGA
>NZ_SUMC01000082.1 GCF_005047355.1 Actinacidiphila oryziradicis | reverse complement strand
CGGTTGCCCCGTCCAATCCGTGCAGGCGCTCCGTGCGTCTGCTGTGACAGGAGATAGTTATGCGTGTTTTCCGCTTCGCTGCCGCGGTCGGCGCGGCAGCCGCCGTGATGCTGGGTGGTGCTGGAGCCGCCAGCGCCACCACGCAGGGCGTATCCGCGTACGCCTCGCACGACCACGATGGTTGGCACCGGGGTGGGGACGACGACCGCGGTCGGGACGAGCACCGGTGGAACGACGACCATGGTCGGGACGAGCACCGGTGGAACGACGACCGCGGTCGGGACGAGCACCGGTGGAACGACGACCATGGTCGGGACGAGCACCGGTGGAACGACGACCACGGCAGGTGGGACGACCACCACGGTGGAGACGAGCACCGGTGGGACGAGCACAACCACCGAGGGCACCACGACCGCTGACACGCGCGCAGTGACGGCCGGGTCGTGAGCCGAAAGCCCGGGGCGCTCTCCGTGACCCGGGAGGGCGCCCCACCCCGAACGCGTGGGACATCTTCCGTGACCACTTCCCCGTGTCACAGCCTGACGGCCGCAAGCCGCCCAGGACGGAATCCGAGCGGCGCGTCACATCGCAACAGGGCAAAGGTTGCCTGATGCGGCACTATCGCCCGCACTCGTCGACGTTCCACTTCTCGGGCAATGCCGAATCGCAGAAGACGCAGACGAAGTCCTCTTCCCGCACGATGTTGAGTTGCCGGCAGGACGGGCAGCGTGAGCCGTTAGCTTCCCTCTGAACGCAGCGAGTACGAGCCGCGACCGCGAAGAAAGACAGGCATGGAGACTGAGGGCGTGCGGACCGACCGTTTGGGCTTGCTGCTCGACCAGTTCGACCGCGCCAGGGAGATGGCCCAGGTGCGGCTGACGGGGCTCGGCGACGAGGAGTACCTGTGGGAGCAGGTGCCCGGTTGCTGGTCGATCCGGCGCCGGGGCGAGGCGACGACGCCCAGGGCGTTCGGGCTGGGCGAGTGGGTGCTCGACCAGGGCGAACCGCAGATCCCGGCAAACGAGTACGCCGAGGTCGCCCGGCAGGCCGCCGGCGGCATGAAAGTCGCCAAGATCGCCGACGACTGGAGCGTGAGCGTCGAGCGGGTCGAGCAGATCCTCGGCCACACCGGCCCGCCGGAGCCCGACGAGGCGCCGGTCACCACCATCGCGTGGCGGCTGGGGCACCTGCACTTCTGCTTCGCGGGCCAATGTGAGTGGACCTTCGGCGAACGGCGGCAGGAGCCGAAGCTGCTGGTCGACTTCACCCCCTCCGCCGCCGCGTCGTGCGCCGCGCGCAGCAGGTCGGCCGCGGCCCGGTCGGGAAGCCGGTGCGCCGCGCCGACCGCGCCGGCCAGCGTCTCTCGGGCCGGGCGCGCCGCGCCCGCGGGCAGCCCGGCCGATGTCGCGTCCGCCACCGGGCCGGCCATCCGCTGCCGGTAGAGGCCGGCGCCGGCCGCGCCGAGCAGCGCCATGCCCAGCGACGCGCCGAAGAAGTTGCTGGTCTCCGACATCGACGCGGCCGAGCCGGCCCGCTCCGCCGGTACCGCGCCCACGACCACGCCGGTGCCGAGCGCGAACAGCGGACCGGTTCCCAGGGCCAGCACCGCCACCCCGACCGCCAATGGCAGCGGCCCGCCGCCGGCGCCGACCTGTGTGATCAGCAGACAGCCCAGCACCGGGCCGGCCAGCCCGACCGCGATCGCGGCGGCCAGCGGCAGCCTCCGGCCCAGCGTCGGTGCCAGGATCGTGCCCAGCCCCACGCCCAGCCCCATCGGCGCGACCCACAGCGCCGCTGTGGTCGGCGACAGGTCGAGCACGCTCTGCAGGAACTGGGTGCCCAGCAGCGCGGTGCCGGCCATCGCGACGCCGGCCAGCACCAGCGCGCACAGCACCGCGGTGAAGGTCGGGTTCCGGAACAGCCTCAGGTCCAGCAGCGGCGTGGCCAGGCGCAGTTGCCGCCGGACGAACAGCGCGCCGACGCCGGCGCCGACCACGATCGCGGCCACCGGCAGCGCCGGGCCGCCGCCTTCGGGCACGGCCAGCCGCTTGATCCCGGGGCAGCGCCAGCAGGGCCAGGCCGAGCCAGGGCCGCTGCCCGGCGCGGTCCACGGCCGGCGCCGTCTCGGTCGTCGTCGTGCTCATGGGGCAACCTCCTCCGGGTGGATCGTCACCGTGAGGTCGGAGCCGATCGACGGATCTTGACCCGTACCGGCAGAATCATCTGATCTGGCCAACCCGTCGCCGGCATGTCAAGGGCGGTCGGCCCGCGACGACCACCCGATGACGGAGTCCGACCGGGCGCCGAGACAGTGAGGAGTTGGACATGAAGTTCCTGCTGATCATGCACATCAACCCGGCCATCATGGAGGAACTGACCGAGGACGAGCGCCAGGAGATCATGAACGGCCACGGCACATTCATGAAGACGATCCGCGAGTCCGGCGAGATGATCGGCACCGAGGCGCTGGCCGACCCGTCCCAGAGCTCGGTGGTCCGCGTCCGCGACGGTGTGCCGGTCGTCACCGACGGCCCCTACCTGGAGGCCAAGGAGTTCCTGGGCGGCTACTACCTGGTCGAGGTCGCGAGCAGGGACCGCGCGCTGGAGCTGGCCGCGATGATCCCGGACGCCCGGTTCAACGGCCTGGGCATCGAGGTCCGCCAGGTGATCTTCTCCGGCGGCCCGACCGCGTGAGGGCCGACCGCGCCACCGTCGAGGGCCTGCTGCGCGCGCTCGCGCCGCAGGCTCTCGGCGCGCTGGTGCGCCGGTACGGGCAGTTCGACCTGAGCGAGGACGCCGTGCAGGAGGCGCTGCTCGCCGCGGCGACACGCTGGCCGACCGAGGGTGTCCCGGACAACCCGCACGGCTGGCTGACCACGGTCGCCGGCCGCCGCCTGGTCGACCAGATTCGCAGCGAACAGGCCCGGCGCCGGCGCGAGGACGCGGTGGCCGCCCGGGAGCCGGATCGGACGTCGCCCGGCCCCGGCGAGGACACCCCGGCCAACCGGGACGACACGCTGACCCTGCTGTTCCTGTGCTGCCACCCGGCGCTGAGCCCGGCCTCGCAGGTCGCGCTGACGCTGCGCGCGGTCGGCGGCCTGACCACCGCGGAGATCGCCCGCGCCTACTTCGTGCCGGAACCGACCATGGCGGCCCGGATCAGCCGGGCCAAGCAGCGGATCAAGGCCGCCGGCAGCGAGTTCACCATGCCGGTCGGGCAGGATCGGGTGGAGCGACTGCGGGTCGTGCTGCACGTGCTGTACGTGATCTTCAACGAGGGCTACACCGCCAGCTCCGGCGACCGGCTGCGGCGCGACGACCTGGCCGCCGAGGCGATCCGGCTGACCCGCCTGCTGCACCGGCTGCTGCCGGACGACGGCGCGGTGGCCGGCCTGCTGGCCCTGATGCTGCTCACCGACGCCCGCCGGGCCGCTCGCACCGGCCCGCACGGCGAACTGATCCCGCTCGACGAGCAGGACCGCTCGCGCTGGGACCGCGGTCGCATCGCCGAGGGCGTCGTGCTGGTCACCGACGCGATGACCCGCTCGACACTCGGCCCCTACCAGTTGCAGGCCGCCGTCGCCGCGCTGCACGACGAGGCGCCCAGCACCGGCGAGACCGACTGGCGTCAGATCAACACGCTGTACAAGATCCTGGAGCGGCTCTCGCCGAACCCGATGGCCAGCCTGAACCGGGCGGTGGCGGTCGCCATGATCGACGGACCGCGGGCCGGCCTGGCCCTGCTGGACGAGCTGGCCGCGGACGACCGGATCACCGACCACCACCGGCTGCACGCGGTCCGCGCACACCTGCTGGAGATGGCCGGCGACCATCCGGCGGCCCGGGAGTACTACCACCGCGCCGCCCGCGGCACCACCAGCCTGACCGAGCGCCGCTACCTGGAAACCCGCGCCGCCCGACTGGCGCCACGTCCCGCCTCCGGCTGACCCTTCCCGCGCCACCCCGGTCGGGACTGCCACCGAGCTGCCCCGAGGGCTCGAACGTCCGGAAACAATCGTTCGATACACAAAGATCAACGTGACGTTCCCGCAGGTAGCGTCTGTAACGCTTCCCGTGTACGCGCCTACCGTGATCAATCCTCAGCGCTCAATCGGCTACGCAGTGTTACCCGTCGGGTAGCGGCAGCTATAGGAGAACAGGGCCGTGATCCCCGTGGGTTCTGAGAAACCGAAGGTCCTTCAGTGCGAACCCACGGGTCCACCGGTGTGCGTCAGGTCGATGCATCCGTGGGTTTGGGTGAAACACGAGGATGCTGGGCGATCCGAAGGGCTTCGGCGGTAACGCCGGCCGGGACGTCCTCAGTCATCACGGCCGCCCGCCGAACTGCCAGTTGTGCACCTCGATGTCGGCGTACCGGTCCGGGGTCAGGATGGCGCGTGCCGTGTCCGGGTCCGGCGCCCGGACCAACGCAGCCGTGCCCAGCCAGGTGGCGCCGTTGTCGGACAGCAGTGGCCCGTAGGCGATCAGCTCGTTCCGGTCGGGCGGCACCGCGAGGTCGGCGGTCTGCCCCGTGCCGAGGCCGAGCACCAGGTACCGGTTGCCGCCGGTCCGGCCGCCGGGGAAGTCCCACATGGTGCGCCCCAGCGTGTTCCGCCACCGTCGCAGCAGCACGTCCCGGTAGACGCCGGCCTGGTAGTTCGGCTCGTCGAAGGCGAACGCGCGGGCGGCGACGGGATCGGGCAGGTCCACGATGTGCACGCTTCCGGTGGGTGTGTCGCCGTCGCTGGCGAGGGTCGGGCCCCGTCCTCCAGGAGCAGCCAGCCGCCGGGCCGCAGCACCTGGACCATCCTGCGCAGTGCCTCGGTGCGGTCGGTGACGTGCACCAGGACCAGCCGGGCGTGCACGAGGTCGAAGCCGCCGGGCGGCGGCGGGTCGGCCGCCACGTCGTGGGACAGCACCTCGATCACGCCGCCGGCGATGTCCCGGGTCCAGGACACGTCGATGTCGGTGGCGATCACCGTACCCCTCGGGGCGACTCGTTCGGCCAGCCCGAGGGGTACGGAGGGACCGCCGGCGCCGACCTCCCAGCACCGCATGCCGGCACCGATCCCGAGCCGGTCGACGTGCCGGAACGTCACCGGGTCGAACAGCTCGGCGAGGGCACCGAAACGGATACCCGCCTCCGACTGCCGGTTGTCCAGCAGGTAGCCGCGGTCGGTGTCGTGCTCAGCCATGCGGCGATTCTGGCAGACGGCCGCAGGACGGGCTCGACCCGGCCACCGTCCCGGTGATCTCCGCGTGGGGACGGCGCCCCAGCCGTACCGCGGGCCGGCACTCCCACGCCGTGGCCCGCGCGTCGGGCAAGAAGTCGAGCATCACCAGACGCCGGGTCAAGAACGACCGACTCAATAGGGATCGGGGCATGGGTCAACGTCGATGGTTTAGTACGACAGTCGGACTTCGTGATGTCGGGCGCGGCGGTGTGGGCGGGCACCGCGTGCTCAGGCCGGGTCGGTGGGGAATCCAGAAGATCTTGCGGCGGCAGTAGAGTGCGAGCCCTCACCGCGCCGCACGAGAGGATGACCGTGGCACCCACCCGCACCATGACCGCAGAGGCCGTTGCGCTGCAGCATTACCTCGACGCGCAGCGCGCTAGCGCGCTGGCGATCCTCGACGGGCTCACCGACGAGCAGCTGCGGACCCCGGTCCTGGCTTCGGGCTGGACACCGCTCGGCCTGATCAAACATCTGGGCTATGCCGAGCGCTACTGGTTCCAAACTATGTTCAGCGGGACCGCCGTCGAGGTGCCGTGGCCTGATGACGACGAGGATCGGATGACTTCGGCGCATCCGGTGGCGGAGGTTTTCGCCTTCTACGGGGAGCAGTGCGAACGAGGCAATGCCGTGCTGGCCGCCACGCCGCTGGACGCGAAGCCGGTGGGGTGTCACGGTGGTGACCCGCGAGGGCGAGGTTTCTGATCTGCGCGGGATCGTGCTGCACATGATCGAGAAGACCGCCCGGCATCTCGGCCACCTCGACGCTGCGCGCGAACTCCTCGACGGCCGAACCGGTCTCGGTCCGCGCTAGTACGGCTGTTCATCACGATCGCCATTCAGCCTCTCCACGACATGGCACAGAGGGACTGCCGGCTGCCGGAGCCATCGGCGTCGGCCGATGAGTTTCCGCACGGTCCGCGGTCATAGACCACGAGGCGTTCGGCCCGAACGTACCCACACAGTCCCGTCGCGTCGATGGACAGGAGTGCCATGAGGATCGTCGTCATCAATCACGTCACGCTGGACGGCGTCATGCAAGGACCCGGCCGCTCCGATGAGGACACCCGCGACGGGTTCGCTCACGGCGGCTGGGCCGCTGAACGGGCCGGGGACGACGCCATCACGAGGGCATGGGGCCGGCGGCTGACCGCCAGCAGCGGGTACCTCCTGGGCCGCCGCACCTACCAGGACGTCCTGGGCCACTGGAACAACACCCCGGACAACCCGTTCCGCGACGCCCTCAACAACGCCCCCAAGTACGTCGTGTCCAACACCCTGACCGAGCCCCTGCCGTGGCCCAACTCCACCCTGCTCAGCGGCGACATCCCCGCAGCGGTCGCCGAACTCAAAAGGACCCCGGGCAACGACCTGCACATCATGGGGAGCGGCGCGTTGATCCAGTCCCTTTCCCCGCTCGGCCTCATCGACGAGTACCTGCTCTGCATCCACCCACTCGTCCTGGGCGCCGGACGCCGCCTGTTCACCAATGGCTTCGGCCCAATCACGTTCACTCTCGCCGACGCGACCACAACGGCCACGGGCGTCATCATCGCCATCTATCGACCCCACCCCCGACCGGAGCCGGCCTCGGAGGATAACGATCTACGGCTGGAGTATTAGACGGCTGGTGACAGTGGCCGCCTCCGCGACGACTGCTTGTGCCGCTCCGCGCCGTTGGGCGGGGATTGGACTGTTCGGGGCGGCGGGTCGCTGTTCGGGCGGGAAGAGCTGGAGGGTGACGGTGTGGACGACGCGGACGGTGGCCGGCTCGTCGGGCCGCAGCACGCGGTATCCGGTGCCGCTGCGCTTGGTGGCGCGGGGTGCGGCGCGTCGGGGGCGGGGCTTGACGGCCTCGCGGACCAGGTCGGCCTTGACGTCACGGACCTTGGCGACCAGCTGCCGAGGGGGGAAAGCCCGCGCCGATGGAGCGTCGGGCGGCGGCGAGGGTTTGCTTGAAGCTGATGTGCGCCACGGGCCTGGCCACCGTCCTGGCGCAACCCGGCCTCCCGGTGGAAGACCTCTGCTCGGCCGTGCTCGACACGCTGCCGACCCGCGTACCCTCCGACGACGTCACCGTGCTCCTGGCCCGGACCCGTGTCCTCAGCCCGGGCAGGTGGTCTCCTGGGACCTGCCCACCGACCCCGCCGTCGTCAGCAGCGCCCGCTCCCTCGCCGTCCGCCAACTCACCCACCGGGGACTACAGGACCTGGCCACCGCGACAGTTCCGGGCCGCCTCGCTGTGGGCCGCGATCAGGCCAGCAGCGGCAGAGCGCTGAACTCGTGGTCGCGCCAGATGAGCCGGGCGGCCTCCTCCGGATAGGCCCTGACGGACGGCTCCGCGTCCCAGATTCGGGTGAGCCGGTGCTCGTTGTCGTACGCGGGCCAGCCCGGGTCGCCGTCGGCGGCGAAGGATGTCCAGGCGGTGCGCATCCGCCCCGACAGGGCTGCCGCCTCCGGCGGGGGCGTGTCGCCCATGAGCAGCAAGGCCATACCGGCACTGAAGTTGCCGAAGACGAGCGGGACATCGAGGACGTGGCAGGAGCCGAGGGCACCGTCCATGGCGGGGGAGGACCAGGTCAGCTCGTAGAGATGGGCCCGGCCGCCGCCCTGCACGTGAGCCTGGGCGAGCCGCTGCGAGGGGGCGGCGAAGAGCCAGTCGGTCTGGACGCGTTCATACAGCTCGCTCGCACCGGCGCCGGGGTAGGCCGCCCGGTAGGTGCCGGGCCCGTCCGCGCCGGGAGCGAAGGCCCGCAGGGCGGTGGCGGCCTGCTCGTCGGTGATCTGGCCGGACTGCCCCGAAAGAGCCAGGAACAGCCGGTACTCATCCCGGTTGTGACCGACGATCAGCTCGACATTCCGCGCTGAGCCCGCGGCCAGCGCCTGCCAGGGCGCCTGCGGCAGCACCTCCCCGTCGACCACCGGTGAGAACGGCATCGGGGTGTGCGCGACCGCGCCCCACCGGTCGTGCTGGGCCATCTTGGCCGAGACCGCGTCCCCCGCGCCGACCAGCCGCCCCGGCTCGACGCCGGCGAGGTCGGCCACCGTCGCGCGCAGCCCCAGCTCGGCGGCGGCGGCCCCGGCGATGTCGGCGGCCAGCTCCGCGGAGAAGAAGGTTCCGGGCACGCTCTGCGCGATGGCCCGCTGGAAGAGCCCGGCGGCACGCGGCATGGCCAGGAGCGAGGCGACGCAGCCGGCGCCGGCGGACTCACCGAAGACGGTGACGCGACCGGGGTCACCGCCGAAGGCCGCGATGTTGTCCCTCACCCATGTGAGCGCGGCGACCTGGTCGAGCAGGCCGCGATTGGCCGGGGCGCCCTCGATCTGCGCGAAACCCTCCATGCCGACACGGTAGTTGAAGGTCACCACGACCACCCCGTGCCGGGCGAGCACCGCGCCGTCGTACGTGGCGTCACCCCCCTGGCCCGTCATGTAGGCGCCGCCGTAGACCCACACCATCACTGGCAGCCGGTCCGGGACACTGCCGGGCGACCAGACGTTGACCGTCAGCCAGTCGGTGTCCGTGACCTCCGGTGAGGGTGCACCCCGCCCGCCCATCGCGGCGGACTGCGGGGGCGGCGGGCCGAAAGCGGCAGCTTCGCGTACCCCTTCCCAGTGGCGCACCGGCCGGGGCGCGGCAAAACGCAATCCGCCCACGGGCGCCTGCGCGAAAGGTATGCCGCGGAAGACGGCTACGCCGTCCTCTTCGCGCCCGCGTACCATTCCAGCGGCGGCACGGACTTCCGGTTCTGCGGATCTCATGGAATTCTTCCGATCGATTGGTGCCTTCTGGTTTGACAGGTGTCAAGTTGAATCGGGCTCGCGACCTCGGTCAGAAGCGCGGTTGGCTCGGCGTCGGTCGAGGGTGAGCGGTGAAGTGTGCGGTGGCGCTGTTCGTTGTGGATCAGAACGGGTACTCGGGTTGAATTGGCGGGCTCGGGCTTGGTGATCATCTCTGGCGTGATGATCAGTCCGGTCTCGGCGAGGCAGCCGTCGATCAGCTCGGGGCGGACCTTGCCCCGGGTGCTGATCTGCTCCTGGAAGATCTTGTGGCACTCCGCCCGGCGGAGGGCTTGGAGCTGGCTGGCCAGCTCCTGGTGGGCGGTCGACGTACAGGGCGTATCCGATAAGGGGCACCAGCGCCGCGAGAAGAACGTCCAGACCGCGCTCGCCACATACCACCTGACCCCTTGAGGCCGAAGACCCTCCGTGTTACGAACTGGGGCGCCTCGGTTCACCCAAAACCATGGTGTTGGACTTCATGTGGGTGGCTGCATGTACTCGAAGACGGAGCCGTCCGGGTGGCGAGCCACGATCCTCGTGCCGTTGGGTACGTCGTTCGGTGCTTCCAGTACCTCGGCGCCTGCCTTGTTCAGGGCGTCGAGCACGGGGTGCAAAGAGTCGACGATGACGGTCGCCGTCTGTGACACGTACTTTTCCAGCGGGCCGGAGTACAGCAGAAACGGCCCCACCAATGCCAACTCCAGATCGCGGTAGGGGAATCGCCTGACTTCGACGTCCCCAGCCAATTCACGATAGAAGGGAAGGGCAGCCTCAAGGCTCTCGACTTCGACGTTCGCGATCATCGCTCGAATATTACTGCTCACGCCACTTCTCTTTCGTAATTTCGCGGTGCCATCAGGCTCACCGCGGGGCGGGGCGGGCGGCGCCTCCTCGCGGTTGGTCAGACCTGGATCTGTCCGCCGTCGGCGAAGTGCTCGGCGCCGGTGATGAACGAGCTCTCCGGGCCGGCAAGGAACGCGGCCAGCGCCGCGACCTCCTCGGGGCGGCCCATGCGCTGCAGCGGTAGCTGTGAGGCGAGCGCTCCGTGGAAGTCGTCAATGCTCTGGCCGAGCCTGTCGGCCAGGCGTTCGATGGCGGGTGTGGCGATGGGGCCGGGCGTGATGACGTTGACGCGCACGCCGCGCGGGGCCAGCTCCGCGGCCCAGGTCCGGCCCAGACTGCGCACGGCTGCCTTGGACGCGGCGTAGACGCCCATTCTGGCGGCGCCTTGGTGGATGGTGGTGGAGCCGAGCAGGATCACCGATGCGGGCTGAGCGAGCAGGGGCAGCGACTTCTGCACGGTCAGCAGGCTGCCCTTGGTGTTCACGCCGAAGACGAAGTCGATCTGCTCCTCCGTGACGTCCTGGAGGAGGGATCCGTCGCCCAGGCCGGCGTTGGCCACGACGGCGTCCAGTTGCCGTCCGTCGCCGCGGATGACGTCCATGAGGCGGTCGAGGTCGGCGGCCTGCGAGACGTCGCACTGCACGGCGACCGCGTCGGGGCCGATGTCCTTGGCCGCGGCTTCGAGTTCGTCCTTGCGGCGGCCGGTCAGGTAGACGCGGGCGCCGTCATCGGCGAAGCGCCTGGCGATCGCCCGTCCGATACCGCTGGAGGCACCGGTGACCAGGGCCGTCTTTCCGTCCATGGGGCGCATGGCACCCATCCTTTCGAGATGACTATGTCGTTTGCGCTGCTCGTAGCCGCTACGCGACGGGACGGACGGTCGATTTTTCTTGACCGCCTCGTCCAGAACGTAGTCGATTCTGGACGAGGCCGTCAAGAATAGGCATCGTGAGGCCATGGCACGATCCCGAAGCTTCGATGAAGGCGAGGTCCTGCGCGCCGCCAGGGACCAGTTCTGGTGGGCCGGTCACGCGGCGGCGAGGGTGGATGACATCGCCGCGGCCACCGGTCTGGGCAAGGGCAGCCTCTACGGCGCCTTCGGCGACAAGCACCAGCTGTTCCTGCGCACCTTCGACGACCGTTGCGCCGGGCTGATCGAGGCCGTGCGCCGGGCGCTCGACGGCCCGGATGCGGTCCATACCGCCGGCCTGTCTCCGGTGCAGGCCGCTCCCGGTGCGGCGCGTAATGATCTCCGAATCAGCAGCGGGCAGGCTGGGCACCGCTGAGGACATCGCCGCTGCGGCGGACTTCCTGACCGGCCCCCACCCGACCTTCATCACTGGCACCGATCTGCTCGTCGACGGCGGTGTTGTCGCCGCTCAACGCAACGGGCGTGTCAACCTCGGCCAGGGCTGAAAGGCAAGGCGGCCGATGTCGTCCGTCGAGACGCCGGGTGCCAGGTCGATGACGTTGTTCGGCGCGTTCCCGTCGGTGATTCGCTGGATCGTGTCGCAGTCGGCGTTCTCGCGGAACAGCTCCTCGTACCGCTCGACCGCCAGTCGGGGTACGTGCCGGGGCGGTGCAGAGCGGGCTACTGGTAAGGGATTGCGGGTTGGAGCGGGTTGACCGCGGCGCCCGGCTTGAGGGTGGTCTCGATATGGCCCAGGCCCTCGACCTCCAGGCGAACCTGGTCGCCTGCCTGCAGCCACGGGTACCGCTCGGCACCATGGACACGGGCCAGTTCCAGGATGCAGCCGGTGCCCACGGTACCGGAGCCGATGATATCGCCGGTACGCACTTCGGTGCCCCGGGAGGCGAAGCAGATCATCTGTGCGAAGGACCAGTGTATGGCGGACCAGTTGCCGGTGCTGTACTGCTCGCCGTTGACCGTTGCGGTCATCTCCAGGTCGAAGCCCTTGCCCTTGGCGTGCGGGGCAAGTTCGTCCGGGGTGACCAGCCAGGGGCCGAGACTCGTGGCGGTGTCCTTGCCCTTGACCGGGCCGAGGCCCACTGTCGGGACTCCCGCGAGTTCCTTCTGCTCGGCCCATCATCTTCTGACCTGGATCTGGAAGTCAACCGAGATGCGTCGGCGTCTGGCGGAGGCCGGGCTGGAGATCAGCACGGGCAAGATGTCGGCGCTGTGGACGGGGACACCGACAACGGTCCGGCTCGATGACCTGGACATCATCTGCCTGGTGCTTCAGTGCACCACGGCGGACCTGCTGGTGCACGAACCGGAGGTGGCGGCGGCCAGGAGGCCACAGGTCGAGCCGCAGGCGGCCACCGGGTCCGCGTCGGTGGTGCCGCGGTTGGGCCGTGGCCGGACCCTTCCGCCGATCTGATGACGCCGCCGAGGACCTGCTCAGGGTGCCGCCAGCGGCCTGTGTCCAGCTACGGCGCGAAGTACTGCCACCGCTGCCGCCCGAAGCCGTGCGACCCGCCGCCGTGCCGTCAGTGCGGGTCAACCGAGGACTACTGGACAGCGTTCAAGTGCCGTGACTGTTACCGCGGTTCGTCAGCCGAGCGTCCGGCGTCCTGCCCGGACTGCTTCGCCTGGGGGATGCTTCGGCGCTACGGCCGGATGTGCGTGGGGTGCCGTGGCTGGCGTCGGCTCTACCCGACCACCGGCCCCTGCCGGATCTGCGGGCGCGACCTGCACCTAGGTGAGAGCGGCGCGTGCCGGCTGTGCATGAAGCAGGCTCAGATGCTCCGGCCCCGCCGGCAGGCACTGGACCTGGAAGGGGCGAATCGGCACGGGCAGCAGCTGTTCCTCGCGGATGCTGAACGGCGCCTACAACTGCTGAACCCGAAGGGGGCACGGCGTCGACCCGAGCCGGTCCCGCAGCCTCCGCCCCCGCTGGTGCCAGCAGAACACCAGCAGCTTGTCCTGTTCCCTCCGTCCGGCCGGGATCTGCGGCGCGGTCAAGAGCGGGGCTTTGCCGAGATTGAGGCGCCCGAGGTCGCAGCGGCGCTGAAGGCCGCGGTCGACGACTACGCTCAACGCCACGGGCTGGGGTACTGCACCGCCTACGGCCTGGACCGCGGGCTACGTGTCCTGCTGAGCATCCAGGAGACGCCCGGCGCCCGGTTCCGGGTCGGTTCCGGGTGATGTTCACGGAGGCTTCGTCGGTGGGCAGTTCGAGGAGTTCGTGCAGCTCACGAGCACGGAAGGCATGTCCGGGAGAGTCGTTGAAGACAGTCATGGGGCAGGTAGCGCCACTGGCAGCCGGTCCGGTTCTGATAGAACAGCGCGTTCACAACCTCCCGCAGGTCGCACGAGCCCGCATCGCCGGTCGCCGACCGCGCCACTCTCTCCTGCTTCCACGACGTGATCACGGGCTCGATCAAGGCCCACTGATCATCCGTCAGATCACTCGGACACGCATGTCGCCCCATGGCAACTATGGCACCACCTGGGATCCAGCAGGCCCCCCGGAACCACAGTTGACCCCACGATCGAGCGATACCGAACCGTCAAAAACGGGACTTAACGTCCTCTGAGACCCGGCCCCGGCGTGGTGGTACTGGGTTCACCATGGATGCGGATACAAGATCCATGGCAGGCCCGTGTTGAGGTGCTCTAACGTCGAGCCATGACGATTCCACCCCGGTTGGGGCGCCTGGCACGGCGGGCGGGGCGGGACACCGGCTTCCTGGCCACGGGTGTCCCGGTGCACCTGGCGCTGGTGCCCGTGTGGGCCTGGGGCGCGGCGACCACTGCCAGGACGGGGAACTGGGCGCTCGCGCTCCCGGTGTCTGTCGCCCTGGTCCTGAGCGGCGTCCCGGTGCTGACGGTGGTTCAGCGGTACCGGCACCGGGCGCTGCTCGGGGTGGACATCCGTCGCTCGGCGCCCGTGCCGCAGCGGTGGTCGCCGACCACGGCCCTGCGGTGGCTCTCCTCGCCGCGCGCCTGGCGCCAGGTCGGGTACCACCTGCTGCTGGGCCCGCTGGTGGCCTTGTCGGAGCTATTGGTGCTGGTGGCGGCGCTGGTGGGTCTGGCGGGCGCCACCGGGTACGGCTGGGTGTGGGCGCTGCCGGTCGGGGTGCGGCGCGACTGGTTCGGCTGGGCGACGCTGATGCCGTGCTACACCGTGCTCGGCCTCTTTCTGCTGTCCCTCCTGCCCTGGCTCGCCGGGGTGGTAGCCCGGGCGGAGTCGCGCTCCGCCGCGGCGCTGCTCGGACCCAGCCGGGCCGATCGGCTCCAGGAGCGGGTCGCGTACCTGGCGGGCAGCCGCACCGACCTGATCGAGGCGGTCGATGCCGAGCGCCGCCGGATCGAGCGCGACCTGCACGACGGCACCCAGCAGCGGCTGGTCTCGCTGGCGGTCAACCTGGGACTGGCCATGGCCACCCGCCCCGACCTGCCGGGCGAGGCCCGTGAGGTGCTGGCAGAAGCGCACCTGGAGGCGAAGGCGGCGATCGCCGAACTCGGCGATCTGGTACGCGGGTTGCACCCGGCGGTGCTCGAAGACCGGGGCCTGGACGCGGCGTTGTCCGGACTGGCCGCCCGAGTTCCGCTGCCGGTGCGCCTGCGGGTCGAGCTGCCGGAACGGGCGGCGCCCGCCGTGGAGTCGGTTGCGTACTTCGTGATCTCCGAGGCGCTGGCGAACGTGACCAAGCACGCCGGCGCCTCGCGGGTCGAGGTGACGGTCCGACGGGTCGGGACGGTCCTGCGGGTGAACGTCACCGACGACGGGCTGGGCGGCGCCGACCCCTCCGGTGGTACGGGGTTGAGCGGGCTGGCCAAGCGGGTGGGCTCCGTCGACGGCATCTTCCGGCTCAGCAGCCCCGTCGGGGGACCGACGACCGTGACGGTGGAGCTGCCGTGCGCGCGGTGATCGCCAAGGACTCGGTGCTGTTGCGGGTCGGCCTGGTCAAGGTGCTGGAGATGGGCGGCTTCCAGGTCGTCGCGGAAGTCAACTATGCGGAAGCGCTGTTGGCCGCCGTCGAGGAGCACCAGCCCGAACTCGCTCTGGTGGACGTCCGGATGCCGCCCACCTTCACCGACGAGGGCGTGCGGGCGGCCGCGGTGATCCGCCGCGGCCGGCCGCGCACGGCGGTGGTCCTGCTCTCGCAGTACGTGGAGGAGCGGTACGCCGCTGACCTGTTGGCGACCAACACGAGCGGAGTGGGCTACCTGCTCAAGCAACGCGTGGCCGATGTCCAGGACTTCGCAGCAGCGGTACGGCGGGTGGCCGAGGGGGGAACGGCGCTGGACCCCCAGGTCGTCGCCCAACTTCTGCTCCGCCGCGGCGACCCCCTGGCCGCCCTGACCCCGCGCGAGCGGGAGGTGCTGGCCCTGATGGCGGAGGGCCGGTCCAACGCCGGCATCGCCGAGGCGCTGACGGTCAGTGAGAGCGCGGTGGCCAAGCACATCAACAACATCTTCGCCAAACTCGACCTGCCGGTGGCCGATGCGGACCACCGCCGGGTGCTCGCCGTGCTGCGCTTCCTGGGCGCGTCCAGGGGCTGAACCCCGGGGGGCACGCCTGCCGTCATCACGGCGACGGGCTCGGCGCCGGCCCACGCTGCGCCGCGTCCGGGGGCACGGGGACGCTGACCGCGGTGGCGTTGGCGTCCCGGCTGCCGTTGGAGGCGTTGCGGCAGTTGTCCACTCCGATGCGGACTTCGACGTCGGGCCCGCTCGGGTAGGCGAACCGCACGTCCGTGACCGTGTGCGCGTTGCTGACACACCGCATCGCGCCCTTCGGCGCGGCGTCGAGCGAGGCGACCAGGGCACTCACCTGCGCGCTCGACAGGCGGCCAGAGCGGGTGAGTACCGGGGCGTCCGCTCTCCCCGGGGCCGGGGACGACGGCCGCTCGTAGAGGCAGACCCAGGCCGAGACCGGTGAGGCCGGAACCATCGCGTCGGCGGCTCCTGGGCGCTGCGAAGCGTTCAACGGCCCAAGTTGTGCCGGGCACGGGCGATCGGCGCCGGTCGCCTCCACCTGCACCGTGTCTCCAGGCCGACCTGCCGACATCGTGACAGCCGACACCGCGCCCGCTGCGATGACCAGCACCGCGCCGGCCGTGCCGAGCAGTGTGAGCCGCCGCCGGTTGAAGATACCCCAGCGCTCCAGGGTGCGGGCGTCGTAACGGCGACCGAGCATCGCCATTTCCTTGGCCCGGGCGACACCTGCGCGCTGGGCGATGCGCTGGATGGCGCCCATCAACGGGTGCAGTCCAACGCTGGCCTCCACGCAGCCGATCTTGGCGGACTCGCCGGCTACGGTCAGGTCGCAGGCCAGTGCCAATTCCAGGCCGCCGCCCAGGCACATGCCGTGCACGGCGGCGACGATGGGCAGCGGCAGGTCCTCGAGGGCCCGCAGAGTCTCCAGTAGGGGCCAGTCGATGACGCCCTCGCCCTCGTCAGCCGCCGCCAGCATCTGGTCCAGGTCCGCGCCGGCCGAGAAGTGCCGCAGGCCGCTGCGGAGCAGCACCGCGCGAGCGCCGGAGGTCCCCGCCCAGGCCATGGCGTCGATGATGTAACCGCTGAGCGCCGGGTCGAGGAGGTTGTGCGGACGGTGACGCATCGTCAGCACCGCCACCTTGCCGTCGAGCCGCCGCTCCACCGCTGGTTCGGCGGCCGGCACGGTGCCATCCCCCGCAGTCGGCTCGCTGATCATCTTCTGTGCAGACATCCCTACCTGCCCTCCTGCCCACTTCCTCAACGAGGTGGGCCGACGTGATTACGTGATGCAGCACCGGTGGGTTGCCCAGGCGTTTCCCAGGGTGTTCCATCCTGTGCAGACACCGGCGGCATGGCCTCTCCTGGTCGCACGCTGACTTTCGTACTAAAAGTCATCGTCCACGTTCAACACCGTAGAACCGTGACTTTCACTTTGCAAGTCCAAAATATCCGGCTTTCTGAGCCTCGACCCACAAGACCCGGGACCCGGACCACCTGGTGGCCTCCGGCAGCGTGGTCTTCGCCGCCGGCATGATCTGGCGGATGGTGAAAGCCGTGCTCGTGACCTCGGGCCCGAATCTGCGTGAATCACGGGCGCAGCCCTCTTCGTGCTGCGCCTTCTCGCGCGACGGCCGGATACCGCCGCTGCCCCGCTGATCGCCGTCGGTGACAACAGTGAGCGCTCCGCAGTAAGGCATCCTCAACCGCGGAGGCGACCACCGAGCCCACTCGGCCCTCTACGCGGTCTGATCCCGTCCGGCTTCCGGGCAGAAGACCTTGATGGCCTCCGGTACGGCGACGTCCTCCGGGCTCGGCGGGGGTGCACCACCCCGCCCCTATGATGGAGAGCCCGTCCGAGGGTGTCCGGCGGCACGAACCAACCGGCCTCGGACCGTGCCTCCCCTCCTGGCTGGCTGCTTTCGAGCTGATCCGCGCTGCGACTGGCGCTGGGACGGCGAACCGGCATGGACGCGGAGGAGCCCGATCGGCCGGCGCAGCGACGGACCGGGCCACGCAGAGGTAAACTTTCTCCGTGAAAGCCAGCTACGAACAAAGGTGAACGTGAGCAGACAACGAACGGAACGCGGCGATGTGCCTTGCCCCATCGGGCGGGCCGCCGAAACGGTGGGCGATCGCTGGACGCTGTTGATCATGCGTAACGCCATGCTCGGGACGTCGCGCTTCGATGAGTTGCGCGCGGAGCTCGGCATAGCCGACAACATCCTCTCCAATCGCCTCGGGCGCCTTGTGGAATCCGGCCTGCTGGCCAAGGTGCCTTACCGCGACGGCGGCCGCACCCGGCACGAATACCGCCTCACCACGGCGGGCGCTGACATGTTGCCGGTGCTCAACGCCCTGGCCAACTGGGGCGTCCGTCACACCAGGCCCTCCGAACCGGTCGACCCCATGCGCGTGATCCACAGCGTCTGCGGCCAAGCCTTGACCAACGGCGAGTTCTGCGAGCGCTGCGGGCGCCCGGCCCCGCGCAACGAGATCAACTGGCTGCGGCCCTGGCGCTCTCCCGAGCCCTTCGCGATGGCCGACGTTGTACCGGATCCCGCGCCCTGACATAACGATCGCGCGACGGCCCGGCCCAACGCCGAAGGAGGCTTCGCCATGCCCATGGCCCCGGAGCAATCGCCTGCTGGTCCATCGCAACACCGACTTGTCCGCCACTTGCTGCTGCGTCTCGCTCGACCTGGACGGAGGCACCGGCCAGCTCGCCACCGCCGGGCACTCCGCCCCTCGATCCGCATCCCGACGGCCGCAACCCGGCCCCTGCGCTGTGTGTCCGGGCTTCCCTGTGGATCGAGCCGGGCTTCGAGTTCAGCTCCGCCGCCGATGGCTGGAGCGGCGTACTCTCCTCGCCCTGTACACCGGCGGTGTGGTCGGCCAGCTGGGCGGAGTACTGCCGCCGCAGGCGCTGAGGACGCGCTCGCGGAGGCCGGCGAAGCTGAGAACCTCTGCGGCGGCCTCACCGGCCGCCAGGCAGCCCTACCTGCCGCGCCCACGCCGTCGGCGAACGCGAGCTGTAACTTGCATCGCAAAAGGCAGCCGCTTATGCTATTTCTGACTGCTCAATCACAAGCCAGCTGGGCGGGGCTGATCGCACCCGGCTGGAAGAGGTTGCGGATGCCGGGTAACGAGCTGGCATGGCGCCGCCCGGCGGTGGTAACGAGCCGATTCAGCCTGCGCGACTGACAGGACAGGCCTGCGGTGTGATCTCCGGGCCCTGCCGGAGACGGCTTGGTGCACGCCGTGACGGCGGCGCTCGGCGCCACGGTGCAACCGCATCGCGGCGGCGTTGGCCCCGAGGACCTGAAACCGGCAGCTGGGAGCCACGTACCCCGGCCACGACGGCACCGCGATCCAACCGCTGTCAGAACTTCTCTTTCCACCCTCCCGACCGCCGAGGCCGGCGAGATCCCGGAGCGAATGATGGACCCATTGCTGGAAGAGGTGCTTGAGGCGCACGGCGGCCTCGACCTGTGGTCAGGTCTGACCAAGGTCACCGCCCGCATGTCCATCGGGGGCCCGATCTGGGCCATCAAGGGCTGGCCCGACGCACTCCTGCAGGAGACCGTCGGGATCGACACCAAGGTGGAGCGCAGCGTCTTCACCCCGTTCACCCGGCCCGATCTGCGGTCGGTGTTCGAGGTGGGCCCCGAGCGGGTCACGCTGGAGACGCTGGACGGGGAGCAGGTCGAGCAACGGACCGACGCGCGGGCGGCGTTCAAGGGGTATGTCCGTTCGACCCCCTGGGATGTACTGAACCTGGGGTATTTCGTCGGCTACGCCTTCTGGAACTACCTGACCACGCCGTTCGTGTTCACCTACCCGGGGGTGGTCGCCCGCGAGATCGAGCCCTGGCGCGAGTCGGGGCAGACCTGGCGCCGGCTCCACGTCACCTTCCCGGAATCGATCGCGACGCACAATCCCGAGCAGGTCTTCTATTTCGACCACAAGGGCCTGCAACGCCGCATGGACTACGTCACTGAGATTCTCGGCAGCACACTGGTCGGTCATTACACGAGCCACCACCAGATCTTCGGCGGACTCGTGGTACCCACCCGCCGCCGCGTGTTCCGGCGGAATCCCGACGGCACGGTCAATCTCAACATGCCGTCCATCACGATCGACGTCCAGGACGTCTCCGTCGAATAGCGCGTCACTCGAATATCCCGACACCGGAGAGGAAAGCCCGGCATGTCCACTGTCCCGCGTACGATCGAACACACCAGTCGCCGACTTCTGGTGCCGCTGCCCATGCCGTACGACAGGGCCGTGAAGGCCTACGAAAAGTTGGTGCCGCTCGTCGACGCCGCACGGTTCGCGCAACTCGCCAACTGGGACGCGGTCCTGGAGCTGGCCGATATCAACGCGCCGCTCGGGTTCATGATCTATTGGCGTGCCGATGTCACTGCCACCATGGCCGGATCCAGGTCCGGATGGAAAAGCACCGAGTACTTGATGGGCAATCACACGATCGCCGAGCGCATGTACCGCCACGACCCGTCGGTGATGCTGCACGCACCGCTAAGGACCGTCATCTATGCGGACGCCGACGGTGACACCTATTTCGCGGTCGACCAGCCAAGCGCGCTGTTCTCCAGCTACGACAACCCGGCCATCGCCGAGGTCGGCCTCCACCTCGACTCGTTGGTGGCCGGATTGCTGACTGAACTCGGCGCGCCGGTGCCCGCCGAACTCCGGCACTGAGGCAGGCGCGGTAACGGGGACCAGGACTTCGACAACCTGGACGGCGAGGTCGATAAGCCTTCGCCGTCTGGCGGGGAGAATGCGAACGATCCCGGCAGATCACAGCCGCCGCGGCCTCGCTGGACGAAACAGGGACCCGCAAGAGGACCCGCGAGCCGATCTGACTGCGCAGGATCATGATGGACATGATCGCCGAGTACGCTCAAGGTTTTCGAAGACGCCGCCGCCTAGTCGAATCCAGTTGGCCCAGGTGCGATGGCGGTCCATGAGCGACCGATAGCACACAGCTTGATTCTTAAGAGAGCGAAGACATGAAAGTCCTAGAAGTCCGCAACGCCGAACTCATCGAATCCATCACCAAACAAGCCGCCGAACAGCGCATCACCTACGCCGCCATCGTCGCCCTCATCGGCGCCGTCGACAGCTTCACCCTGTCCACCAACCCCGCCGGCGACCCCACCGCGCACACCTATTCCACCTACCCCCTCCCAGCCGAGATGACCGCCACCGGCGAGATCATCGACGGCAAGCCCCACATCCACGCCGTCATGGCCGTCCAAGGAGACCGAACCATCGGCGGCCACCTGCACAAGGCCCAAATCGACACCTTCTTCGCCCGCGCCTACGTGATCCCCACCGAGCACCACATCGCGCTCCGCACCAACGAACAGATTGTGGTCGAACAAATTCCGGACGATGGCCCTCCGGGCCGCGGGCGTATCAACGACACGCGAGTCACGCTCCCATAACTGGCCAACAGTAGCGGGCGACGACCGTAGGCACGGGCTTCCAGGCAGGGCGATCGGCCATGCTCAAGGACTTCGAGCAGACCGACGCCTACCTGGACCCCAAGCGGATCGCCACACGGCGTCGCACTTGGGAGCGGCCTGACACGCCAGGGCCGGACCAGCCAGGAGCGGAGAACCTCCCGCCCCGTCCGGGGAGAACCGCGACCGATCAGGCGCGTCTGGCGGGCGATGGCTTGGCCTTGGTCCTGCGCCGCGACGGCATGCCCGACCTGCCGGCACGAATCGCCGCAGGGACGTTCCTCATTGCCGGGCCAGACCTCGCCGACCTGCCCGAGCGCGGCCCCGCTGCGGCCGTCCTGATGGCCCGGGACCACGCCGGGAACGTGCGTGAAGAGCTTCTCTACCAGGAGTAAGACCCGACCCAGTTCCAGTTCGAGTTCGTCACGCAGGAACGTCGCCAGGCGTCGCTTGATCTCCTCGGCCTCGGCCGAGGGCAGCGGAGCCTGCGGTAGTCCGGATCATCCGGATTCCCGCTGGGAAGAATTCCAGTACTGCTGATAACAGAGAGACGGCAATAAGAGGCCGCGCGAATAAGTGGGGCGGGTTAAGGAGCGGGCCGAGGGCCGAGTCTGGCAAGGCGGAGGTGGGGGCACCTCCTGGGGGCACCTCCCGGCCGAAGGCTGGGGGAGGTAGCTGGGGGTGGGGGCACCTCCCGGCCGAAGGCTGGGGGCGAGGCGACGCGATGGGGGTGCCCCCTGCTCGAGCGGAGCCGAGAGCTTGGTGGGGGCACCTCCCGGACGGAGTCTGGGGGAGAGCCATCGACCGACGACTCTCCCCCAGGCGAGAGCCATCGGCCCGCGACGCCGCCCCACCTATTCGCGCGGCCTCTAAGTCCGAGAAAGGTGGCCCAGACCCCGGGAAACCTTGGCTAACGGTTCGGCAGCCTCGCCCTTGGCGCCGAGGGTGAGGCGGCCGAATCTTGACCAGGAGACTGGACCCGCACAGCGACAGTATTCGCTGGCGCTTCTTTATTCGCTGGCGCTTCTTTGCCGTGACCGCCGGGTAGGGAATCCCGCGCTTATCGGCTCCAGCTGGATACCAAGGGAGTTCCGGCGAACGCGATCACCAGTCCGGCGGCCAGTGATCCGGCGAGCAGCGTCCAGCGCACCGCGATGCCGCCTGGAGCGGGGATGCCGTGGCGGGAACTGCGCCGGCCCAGGTCGGCGGCGATGAGCCGGGGCAGCCCCCATACGTAAGCCAGAACGTGGACCGTCATCACGGCGGCCCAGGCGATGAAGCTTGCCTTGTGCAGCAACAGCACAGGCACGGGGCCGGCATGGCGCCCGAGCAAAGCGAGTGCGACACCGGTGGCAAGGACCGCGACGCTCGTGATCACCACCAGCGGCGCGAGCAGCCTCAGCAGCGGGACGGGCGGCCCTTTGCGCCGGTAGGCCGGCGAGCCGGTGTAGTAGCGGAAGAAGCGGTAGCCCGTGGAGCCAAGCTTGAGGCAGACCGGGCCTATGAGCAGCAGCCCGATGAAGAAATGGAAGGTGAGGAGTTGCCGTAGGAAGACGATGGTGACGCCTTCGGCGGCGAAGAGCGCGAGCAGCACCGCGCCTGTGGCGGCGGTGAGTCGCTCATTGCCGTCCGGTCCGTCGTCGGAGTGAACACCGGGGGGCACGGGTTGGGAGCTGGTAGGGGTCACGCGCATCCTTCCGCTGTACGTGCCCCGAGCGGGGGCGAACAGCAGTGTGCTGGAGAGTAGGTTAAGAAGTGACTAAGAGGCCGCGCGAATAGGGGGGTGGAGGAAGGTGGGGGCACCTCCCAGCGGTAGCTGGGGGAGGGGCGAGGGGCAAGTCTGGCAAGGCGGAGGTGGGGGCACCAGCGCGGGATGTGGGCCTCCGTCCGCAACGGACCGGGCACCGCCCGGCATTCGTAAGTGCAGGCTGATCGCCGACCTCTCCATCCGCGCCCAGCGGCGGAACCACGCCGCCGACCCTGGCTCACGGCTGAGGTGCGCGACCGCGGCTCGCCAAGGGGACCCCGTAAGCCCTTGCGGAGTCCTCGGCTTCCCGGCTCGAACCGCTCGACCGGACCGACTTCGGCGGTATCCCCCATCGCCAGAGCTCCGGGGCCCCGCCGTAACGCAAGGGCGAGGGGCCCCGGTGGCGCACCGGTCAGCCGGACGGGCAGTTCGGATGGTGGTCAGGGCCTGTGCTTCGGCTCGTACCCGTCGGACATCCCGATCCACTCGCCGGAGGAGCCGCCGGCGCAGGTGAAGACATGGGTGCTCGACATCGACAGCGGCAAGGTCACCGATGAGCGCCTGCTGATCGACCACGGCTACGAGCGCCCCAGCCTGAACCTCGGTTTCGTCGGCTCGCCCAGCCGGTACTGCTGCCTGCTGGACGAGCACGGCGACGGCTATATGGGCAAGGGCGTGCTGAAGTACGACCTGATCGACGAACGGGAGGTCGCGTACCTGGACTACGGCGACATGTACGGCGGTGAAGCGCTGTTCGTGCCCAAAGCCGAACCGCGCAGCGAGGACGACGGCTACCTGCTCGACCTGCTCATGGCCGACGACCGGGCGGATCTCATCGTCGTCGACGCCACGACCATGACCGAGGTAGCCCGCCTGCACCTGCCGCAACGCGTTCCGTTCGGCGTCCACGCGTGCTGGCTGGACCAGGACGACCTGGGCAGCCTCGGAGTCGTCCGACCGCACCCCGACCGGGCGAACCACTCCCGGTCCCCGACCTTGCCGGTCGGCGCGGGCGGCGACGCGGGCATGCGGATCGTAGGCGCCGAACGCTATGCGGAGGGGCGCAGTGTCTCAGGCTCCGCCCGCTTGGTTGCCCCGGCCGCAGCGGTCGGTGCCGGTGCTGCGGTGCGTTGCTGGGCGATCCGGAGCAGGGCGAGGGCGGCGATGAAGAACATGCCGTAGACGGTGACGAGAGTCGACGTTTCGTAGATGTCGGCGGTCTGCCAGCTATGGCCTGCAGCGTCGGTGACGGTCTTGTGGTCGCCGGTGAAGAGTGTGGTGAAGAAGGAGACTGTCGTCAGTCCGTAGAGCAGCACACCCTGCAGGTCACTGGTTCCGGTCCGGTCCGGCTCGGCGGTGGGCAGCGGACCGCGGCTGCGCAGGTAGAGGGCGAAGACCTGCATGAAGAGGTAGACGGTGAAGGTCCAGCCCAGGAAGTTGCCCAGGGGGACACCGAAGAAGCCGCCGCCGTTCTCCCAGATCCAGGTTTGCCCGATGGTCGAGGCCCTGGGGTCCATTGACAGGTCCCAGGCGGTCATCGCGAAGGCCGCGATGACCGGGGTGCCTATCGTGGTCAGCCAGTGCGAGTTGCGGCGGACGTCGCCGAGCAGCACGGTGGCGACGATCCAGGCAAGATAGCCGGTGGCAAGGTAGGCCGGGCCGATGAACCATGGCACGAGGAAGAGCTTGCCGCCGCCCGTGTAGTGGTAGTGGCCGAACGGGAAGCCGGCCTGGATGCTGAGATTTTCCAGGATGTTACTGATCACGAGGCCCGCGGCGACAAAGACCCATATGGCGCGCCAGCCGTAGCGTTGGGCGCCGTGCAGCAGTGCGAAGGCGACCTGCAGGAGGATCACCAGCAGACCTATATGGGGAATGACGCCGTTGAGGACCAGGCCGAGGCCGATGACGATGGTGATGGCCCACAGTGTGGTCAGCCTGTTGGAGCGTGGGGTGTCGGACATTGACGACTCCGGCTTCTTGGCCAGTCGCCTGACTGGTCATTCGGATGCGAAATCCCTTGTCGGCCCCTGACGCGGTGAGGACATTCCAAGCCTGAGGTGCTGGGAGGCAGGGCACATTTATCTTCCCGGCGAGAGGTTAGTTTGAGATCTTCTTGCTGGCAAGTTTCTTGCCTGCCGGTACACTGAGGCATGGCATCTGTCGCGCCTCTGCCCAAGCCCGAACTCCCGCCGAGCGACCCCACGGCGATCCCGTCGTCCGAGGAACTCGTCGAGTCGTGGACCACCATCGTCCTCGGGTACACCCGCGTGGCGCGGGTGCTCACCGCGAAAGTCGAGCATGCGACCGGGATGCCGGGCCGCTCCTTCGATGTGCTCGTCCGGCTGCTTCGGGCCGGCGACCAGCCCGTGTCGCTGACCAAGCTGACCCGGACCATCTCCTTCTCCAGCGGTGGCTTCACCAAGCTCGCTGACCGCCTCGAGCAGGCCGGGCTCATCGAACGGCAGCCCTCAACGTCCGACCGGCGGGTCACCAACGCCGTGCTCACGCCGACCGGCCGCGCGCAGGCCGAGCAGGCGCTCGCCGTCTTCGTCGCCGAGCTGCGGGAGCTCGTGGTCCCACGCCTCGGCGCCGACGGCCTGCGGGTGCTGGCCGGGTACATGGAACAACTCGGCGGCGACGAACCCTGCGAGGACTGACCAACGACCGGCCCGAGGCCGGGGTCGCCGACAAGGCACGAAGGGCTCCACCTCACCGACTGGAACCCCTCGTGGCTCTAGGCCGCCTCGTCGCCGAGAACGGCCGGATCACGCTGCTCCGCGAGGGCCTGGACACCGTCGCCATGGCGTCCGCGCCGCTCGCCGCAGGCGCGCACGATCTCTCCGAGCCGACAGACGAGGTACGCGCCGTCTGATCGAGTCGCTCGGCCGTCGCCGCCGGTCAGCAGCGCGACGGCCTACCTGCTGGCGCCGGCCGGAGAGGACAGCGTGGCCGTCATTGCTGGATGCAGCCACAGCACGCTGCCTACGGTGGTGCTCGTGCACTCGGGGCTCTGATCTTGCCCGCGCGAAGGAGCTTCGCGCGGAACCGACCCAACGGCCCGTGGAGTTGACGCGCCTCACCGATCTGGGCGGCCCTCGGGCTGGGCTCCGAGAGCCGACCGCCTCAGTTCCGCGCCAAGGCATCTGGGGCATAGCCCCGTCGATAGCTGCTTGGCACACAGTGTGACGACATTCAACAGTTCACTCCGACGGAGCACGAGTCACTCCGACGGAGCACGAGCCGGGCCTCAGTGGTACCGCAGTACTACAGGCTTCCCTTTAATGACCCCCCGGGTACCACGGTTCCCGGTCCGCGGACTCCTAGCGTGGCAGGTGAGAAAGCCCGGAAGGGCCCGGCACGCGAACGTGAGGGAAGAACGATGATCGAGGCGCAACAGCTGACGAAGCGGTACGGGGAGAAGACGGCGGTCGACCAGCTGGACTTCGTCGTCAAGCCCGGCACGGTCACCGGCTTCCTGGGCCCGAACGGCGCGGGCAAGTCCACCACCATGCGCATGATCGTCGGACTGGACGCGCCCTCCGGCGGCAGCGTGTCCGTCAACGGCAAGCACTACGCCCGGCACACCGCGCCGCTGCAGGAGGTGGGCGCGTTGTTGGAGGCCAAGTCGATCCACCCGGGCCGGTCCGCGTTCGACCACCTGATGGCGCAGGCCCACACCCACGGCATACCGCGCCGCCGGGTGGAGGAGGTCATCGAGCTGACCGGGCTGCAGTCCGTGGCCAAGAAGCGCGCGGGCGCCTTCTCCCTCGGGATGGGCCAGCGCCTGGGCATCGCCGCGGCGCTGCTGGGCGACCCGGCCACCATCATGCTCGACGAGCCGGTCAACGGGCTGGACCCCGAAGGCGTGCTGTGGATCCGCAACCTGCTGACCGGGCTTGCGGCGGACGGTCGTACCGTCTTCGTCTCCTCACACCTGATGAGCGAGATGGCGCTGGTCGCCGACCACCTGATCATCGTCGGACGCGGACGTCTGCTCGCCGACACCAACGTGCAGGACCTGATCCGCCAGGCCGGCGGTGACACCGTGACCGTGGCGTCCGACAATCCGGCCCGCCTGCGCGAGGTCCTGGCCGGCCCCGGCGTCGAGATCACCGGCGAGGTCGGCTCCGAGGAGCTGCACGTGACCGGAATGTCCGCTCGGGCCATCGGCTTCAAGGCCGCCGAGCACGGCATCCCCCTGTTCGAGCTCAGCTCCCGGACCGTCTCCCTGGAGCAGGCGTTCATGGACCTGACCCGCGACGCCGTCGAATACCACGCCACCACCACCGTCGAGACCCCCGGGAGGGCGGCATGAGTACCCTGACCGCGACCCACAGCTCCGCGCCGGCGCCCGTACAGAAGGCTCGTCCGCCGTACAAGGTCACCGGGCGTCGGGTCCTGCGCTCGGAGTGGGCCAAGCTGTGGTCCCTTCGCTCCACCTGGATCACCCTCGGTCTGGGCCTGGTGTTCCTGATCGCGTTCGGCGTGATCTCCGCCGCGCATTACAAGTCCCAGCTCAACTCCGGTCAGCCCCTGCGCCCGGACGACGCCGGGGCCACCGCGCTCAGCCTCTCCCTGTTCGGCACGAACTTCGCGCAGCTGGCCCTCGGTGTCCTGGGCGTGCTGGTCACCGCCGGCGAGTACTCCACCGGCATGATCCGCTCCACGCTGGCCGCGGTCCCGCGCCGGCTGCCGGTGCTGTGGTCCAAGGCGGCGGTGTTCGGCCTGGTCGCCCTGGCCGTCGCCACCCTCGGCGTCTTCGTCGCGTTCCCGATCGCCGGCGGCATCGTCTCCGGCACGCGCGCGGCCCTCTCGCTCTCCGACTCCGGCGTGGTACGCAGCCTGCTGGGCGCAGGCCTCTACCTCGGCCTGGTCGGCGTGATCGGCACCGCCCTGGGCGCGCTCCTCCGCTCGGTCGCCGGCGGCATCGCGGTCCTGGTCGGCGCGCTGATGCTGGTACCCGGCCTGATCTCGCTGCTGCCCACCTCGTGGCAGGGCAACATCAGCCCGTACCTGCCCAGCAACGCGGGCGAGTCGATGTTCGCGCTGCACCACGACGCGACGACCCTGTCGCCCACCGCCGGGCTCCTGGTCTTCCTCTGCTGGACCGCGCTCGCGCTGGCAGGCGCCGCCTACCGCCTGGTACGCACCGACGCCTGACGCGGCCCCTCCTCACGGGCGCGGGGGGGGGCCCCCCCCCCGCGGGGGGGGCCCCCCACCGCCCGGCCGCTCTGAGCCACGATGGACAGGTGACACCCATGAGCATCGACGACACCGCCCACATGGGAACACCTTCCCACCCGCCACCCGCA
The DNA here is from genome assembly GCF_005047355.1 of Actinacidiphila oryziradicis. Lineage (GTDB taxonomy): Bacteria > Actinomycetota > Actinomycetes > Streptomycetales > Streptomycetaceae > Actinacidiphila > Actinacidiphila oryziradicis. The sequence goes on along the minus strand of NZ_SUMC01000082.1, from coordinate 3,717 downwards.
GGGGCAGACTCCCTGTGGAGTCACCCCCTGGTCAGCAGGCTGTCCCGCCTCGGCCAGCGACTCAAGCAGGGCGACCAGAACCACCCGTGGATACTGGACGCCGGTGTGGTCGCTGTCGTGGTTCTGCTCTTCTGCGTGCCGGACCTGGCACACGGCGGCAGCCGGCACGACCGCGCTATGGCCTTCACCCGCCTGCCCTGGCCGGGGACACTCGCGCTGCAGGCCGGGCTGGTGCTGCCACTGCTGTGGCGGCGCAGAAGGCCCTCACTGGCCTTCGCCGTGATCGCCGCGGTTTTCCTTCTCCAGTCCTCTCTGGGAGTCTGGCTGCGCGCCGGCGTCGCCATTCTGATCGCCCTCTACAGCCTGGCGCTGCACGGGCGGCTTCGGCATCTGCCCATGGCCTGCGCCGTAACAGCCGGCGCCCTGGGCCTGGTCGCCGTGCGGCTGCCGACTGAAGTATCGATCTTGGAGGCGCTGTTCTTCCTGTCCAGCACCATCATCGCTGCGGTCGCGCTCGGCCTGGCCGTACGGATCCGACGCGCCCAGCTCGCCGGCCTGCGCGACCGCGCGACCCGCCTGGAGATCGAACGCGACCAGCGCAGCAAACTGGCCACCGCCACCGAACGCACCCGCGTGGCCCGCGAGATGCACGACATCGTCGGCCACAACCTCTCCGTCATCATCACACTCGCCGACGGTGGCGCGTACGCGGCCGACCTCGCCCCCGAACGCGGCAAGCAGGCTCTGCTCCTCATCGGTGACACCGGACGCCAGGCACTGGGTGAACTGCGCCGCACGCTCGGGGTACTGCGCGAGCAGACCGACACCCCCCAACTCACCCCCCAACCGGGCATCGCGGACATCGATGCCCTGTTCACTCGAATCCGCGCCGCCGGTCCGCAGGTCGTCTACCGCACCAGCGGTGAGCTGGACACGCTGGACCGAGGCGTCCAGCTGACCGTCTACCGCATCGTCCAAGAGGCTCTCACCAACGCCCTCAAGCACGCAGGCCACGACACCCGGATCCACCTGACGGTGACCGTCAAGGACACGCAGCTGCACATCGACGTCCACGACACCGGCCCGAGTGGCGGAACCGCCCGGCCCGGACCGCCCCACGACGAAGGACACGGACTTGCCGGTATGACAGAACGCGCAGCCCTCTACAACGGGACCGTCACCGCTGGACCCGCCCCCGGTGGAGGATGGACGGTGCGGGCCACCCTCGACCTCACCCCTCTTTCCGGTGTCTCCGGCACAGGCGGTGCGGCGTGACCACCGTGCTCATCGTGGACGACCAGCCACTGCAACGCCTCGGCTTCCGCATGCTCCTGGAAAGCTCCCCCGACACCGAGGTCCTCGGCGAGGCGGCCCAAGGCGGCGAGGCCGTCCGCAAGGCCGCCGAACTCCGCCCGGACGTTATCCTCATGGACGTCCGGATGCCCGGCATGGACGGCATCGAGGCCACCCGCCGCATCATCGCCTCAGGTGGCCGCTCCCGCATCCTCATCCTGACCACCTTCGATCTGGACGAATACGCTCACGCGGCCCTGCGCGCAGGAGCCAGCGGATTCCTCCTCAAAGACGCCCGCCCGGAAGAACTCCTGGCCGGGATCCGCGCGGTCGCGGGAGGCGACGCCGTCATCGCCCCCGCACTGACCCGCCGCCTGCTGGACGCCTACGCACGGCACCTGCCACAAGAGCCGTCGAGCCCAAAGGCAGCGGACGACCCCAGAGTGCGCTCCCTGACCGAACGCGAGCACGAGATCCTGGTCGCCATCGGCCAGGGCTGGACCAACCCTGAGATCGCCGAGCGTCTGTTCCTGTCGGAATCCACTGTGAAGACCCACGTCGGCCGCGTCCTGGCGAAAGTGGGAGCCCGCGACCGTATCCAGGCCGTCATCCTCGCCTACGACCTCGGGCTCGCCCGCCCGAACGCACCCGACTAGTGCGGACAAGCGTCCGGCGTTGCTGTCCGTCCAAGGAAGTATTCATGATCCGTCCAGCCATGATCGGAGACGGCGAAGATGGCCATCGTCGATAGGGAAGCCCGCTGCGGCCGGCAGTCGCCGGAATCCGACGGCGCTGAGGTGATCGAGTTCCCGGGCGCCGCGTCCTCGCGGGAGCCGGTGTCGCAGCGTCGCGGCGGCACGGGCTGTCTCGGCGTAGCGCTGGTGTGTTGCGGCATCGCGATGCTGCCGTGGCTTCTGGTGCTGGCGAACTCCCTGCCCGCCGCCGACCTCGTTCCGCACTGGTCCACCGCGTGGGTAGGACTCGACGCGCTCGAGGCACTGGGACTGGCCACCACCGGCCTCCTGCTGCTCCGCCGGGACCCGCGGCGCTGTCTCACGGCCACCGCGACAGCCGTACTACTGATCGTCGACTTCTGGTTCGATGTGACGACCTCCACCCCCGGAGCTGAGCTTGCCACGGCCATCGCCATGGGCCTGGGCGTGGAACTGCCGATGGCGACGCTGTGCACGGCGCTGGCCGTGCGCTCCTTGCCGCACCCGGCACAGCGAAGCTAGCCGCGCGACGCGCACACGATGTCACTCGATAGAGGTGGCTCTCCTTCTCGTTGCCTGAGTTGAGCAGCTCCCGGAGACCCTGTCGTCATCAGTTCACCGCCGGGGGAAGGTCACTCCCAACCGGCCGACAAACCGCGGAGAGTCAACTCGCCTCGATAATGCTGAAGGTGGAGACAGAGGGGATGACCGAGACGCGGCGAAAACCAGCTTTGTCCAGCAGATACTGTTCCCCGGTACGCTCCTGACCGCCGAGCAGGACGAGCATCGCGAAGTCGGAGATTTTGCTGGGGGTGCGGCTCGTTTCCCGGCGGTATCACCCGTTCGACGAGGAGGAGTCGGGAGCCCGGGGACATCGCCCTGCGGCAGGTGCTCAGGATCCGCACGGCCTCCGCGTCGGACCAGTCATGGATGATCCACTTCAGCAGGTAGATGTCGCCACCCGCTGGTACATCCCGGAAGAAGTCGCCAGCGGTGAAGGTGCAGCGGTCGGCCAAGTCGTTGGCCCGGATGAGCTGACGGGCAGCCTCAGCCAGGTGGGGCTGGTCGAGAACGTCTCCGGTGGCGGTGGGGCAAGCGCGCAGGATCTCGGTGAGCAGGGTGCCGTTCCCGCCGCCCACGTCGACGATGTGGCGGGCCGCATTGAAGTCATAGGTGTCGAGCAGGGTGACGCACTTCGGTCCGAGGACACGGAGTTGGAGGGTGAGGACGAACTTGAAGAGGTCGGTGATGCGGATGGTGCTGCATCGTAGTGTGCGCAGGAGGCGCCAGGATTTCAAGAGCGCCATGGCCTGTCCGCCGGGAGCGCGGATCTTTGCGTGGGAGCGGTTGACGGCCTACTGGCCGGCCGGCGGCTTCCGGCGGTCACGGCGCATCATCCGAAGTAGCGGGTTCGAACCGCCCTCGGCCAGCGCGCGGGCTCACCTGGATCTCCAGGTCGGCGCAGAGAATGACCGGGAGATATGGTCCAACCAGTCCTCGGACACACCCCGTATTCACCTATTTGAGAGGGTTGTGACTCCACGGTCACGACCCTCTTTCGCATGTCGGGAGTACAGGGTTAGGCCCAATGCCGCTGACTTTGGGTTGATCTTGTTTGTAGTGTGTGCCTCGGGAGGGTTGCTGAGTGCCACGAGCTGGACAGGTCAAGCCGCCGGTTGAGGAGCGGTTGTCGGATCGCATCGCGTTGGGT
>NZ_SUMC01000081.1 GCF_005047355.1 Actinacidiphila oryziradicis | reverse complement strand
TGAGAACGCGGTGCTGCGCCGTCAGATCGCCCGGGTCCGGTACGAGCCCGCCGACCGGGTGTGGCTCGCCGCACTCTCCCGGCTGATCCCGCGGGAGCGCTGGCGCCAGGTCTTCGCGGTCACCCCCACCACACTGCTGGCCTGGCACCGTCAACTCATGATCCGCAAGTGGACGTTCACCCAGCACCGCCGCCCCGGGCGACCTTCTACCGCGCCCATCGTCAAGCAGCTCATCCTGCGCTTGGCCCGCGAGAACAGCACCTGGGGCCACCGGCGGATTCACGGCGAACTCGCCGCCTGGGCTACCCGATCGCCCCGTCCACGGTCTGGGAGATCCTGCACGCCGCCGGCATCGATCCCGCCCCGCAGCGCTCAGGGCCGACCTGGCGCCAGTTCCTCACCGCCCAGGCCCACGGCATCATCGCCGCCGACTTCCCGCACCTCGACACCGTCTCCCTCAAGCGCCTGTACGCCCTGGTCTTTATCGAACACGGCACGCGGCGCCTCCACCTCGCCGGCGTCACCGCCCACCCCACGGCTCAATGGACCGTTCAGCAGGCCAGGAACCTCGCCATGCCCCTGGGCTGCCGAGTGGACTCGCTGCGCTTCCTCATCCGGGACCGGGACAGCAAGTACACCCGCTCCTTCGACGCCGTCTTCGAGGCCGACGAGGTGGAGATCCTGCTCAGCCCGCCTCGGGCGCCGAGAGCGAACGCGATCTGCGAGAGAGTCGTGGGCACCCTCCGCCGCGAACTCCTCGACCGCATGCTGATCTAGAATGAAGCCCATGCCGTGGCAACGTTGACCGAGTACATCCGCCACTACGACGGGCACCGCCCCCACCAATCCCGGCGGCAGCTACCCCCGGACAGCGACCAACCGCCCACCTCGGCCGCCGTCACCGACCTCCAGACCCACAGGGTTCGACGACAATCCGTCCTCGGAGGCGTGATCAACGAGTACCAGCACGCCGCCTGAGCCAACGACATCAGCACAGGTCACGGCACCAAATCGTATTTTCGAGCGGCACACGAAAACAGCCACCCGTTCGGGGTGGTCGCTGTATTCTCCGCCAATGACGCCTACGACGCCATCAACCCCGTCGAGTCCTTCGACAGCGGACGCCGAGTGCGCCGCGCTCACCCGGAACCTGCGCCGCCGAGGCACCCTCGTACTCTCGGTTTTCGCCCTGGTATGGGCCTTCGCCGGCGCGTCGGGCATGGCGTCGTCGACCGCCGCCCTAGCCGTCGAGATCGCGGCCGGGACGCTCACCGTGGCAGCGATCGTCCTCGCCTATCGCAAGGGCGCCGCGCCCTCGCCCCGTATGGTGAGCCTGCCGGACAACTGGGCGCGCGGGGTCGGCATCGTCAACGTCGTCGAGGTCGTGGCCATCTTCGCGGTGATCGCCGCGTCCAACGCCTCGGGACACCCCTCGTTCATTCCGGCGGGCATCGCGCTGGTCGTGGGCCTGCACTTCTTCCCACTCGCAGGCCTCTACGACCAGTGGCAGTACAAGGGGGCAGCCGTACTGCTGACCGTCGCCGCGGTCGTCGGCTTCGGCCTCATCGCCGTCGGCCTGTCCAGTGAGACCGTACGGGCCGTGGTGGGCCTGGCCGCCGCGGTCGTGTTGTGGGCTTCCGCTTACCACGTGGCGGTCAAGGGCTGAGCTTCGGCCGGTAGGCGAACACACGCAAGGATGTACCCGACCGGCCGGCTGGCCGGGCGGGCGCATCCTTTGGTGCGTGAATCAGCCGGTACGGCTGATCCGCATCAGCAGGCGGAGCAGGTGCTCGACGAGGACGACGAGGTACCGATCGAACCGCTGGACGCGCCCATCTCCGGCAGCGCCACACCCTGGGCGACCTCGAGGGTCTCCAACTCGTCCGCGTCGAAACCGTCGATCTCCGCGTCGTCACCGTTCTTGATGTCGTTGATGCGGGCTCGCCCGGCTACGGGTCAAGCCCTGCAAGCTACAGGTGCCGCTGTTGCTGCCCATCCAGAAGGGTGCGGTCCACCCACAGCGGGATATCCAAAAGCAATGTTCGCAAGGCGGACATAGTAATGACAACCGGATCTAACACCCCTTCTGGTTATCGGTTCGATCTCGATTGATCGGGCTGTTGTCTGCGGCTGCGCCCGCCAGCGAGAAAACTGGAATGATCACTACTTAGTATTTGAAGCTGTTTGGGGAGGCTGGAAGTGAACTGTTTGCGCTCGATGGTTGCCTCGGTTGGCGTCGTCGCGCTGGGAGCCCTGGCTGGTTGCTCGGCTAGTACCTCGGCGGCGTCGGCCGTCCGGCCTTCCGGATCGGCGGCTTCACCCAGTGTGGCGATGAGCGGTGCGCCGACTGGATCAGCCTCCGATGCCCAGTCCGTGCACGACTCCGCGGGGCTGCTTTCGAAGCTCGTGCCGTACCCCAGTGGTGCACGGCCTTGGACGCACAACAAGACCGGCGTGCTCACTCTCGATGAATTCGACACCATTTTCTACAAAGTGAGCGTCCAGGGGGAAGAGCGCTCACTGCTGGCCCGACGCCGTTTCTCCACTGCAGTGCGCCACGGCTGGTACAACGCGGACGGCACGCAGGCTGAGGTGTTCCTGGTCGAGTTCTCCTCGTCTACCGGCGCGCAGGGCATGTATCTCGCGTTGACTTCAGAATGGAAGCAGGATACGACTAGCGGGACGGCTTTCACGGATCCAGCTGTCCACGGCACAGGGGAGTTGGAGCCGGCGCTGGACTCCTCTGGCAACATGACAGCGAAGGAAACCGCCTATGTTGGCCACACGTTCATCTACGTGCGCTACTACGACCCGGCTGCACCCAACAAGACCGAGGTCATGCGGCTGGTGCAGCACCAGTACCGCCTCGTCGGGGGCCACTGAACTTGAATTCGTGATGTTGAGCCCTCGGTCTGGTCAGCCATCCAGGGTCAGTCCGGTGCCGGTAAGGCAACTGTTCTCATGGCAGACGTGGCGAGCGCACCTCACCTAGGAAGTTCGTTAGAGGAACATTGAGCACTCTTCGCAGGTACCGTCTCCGATTTCCTCCACCTTTGCACGGACTCTACGACCTTCGTCGGCCAGCCAGTCGTATGTGTGAATTTCTGTGCTCCTTTCAAAGCCCAGTTGATCGCGAGTTCTACGCTGAGCGGCTGACATGTCGCTGCGTCTGCCAATAAGTACAAGACCATTCGACCACTCGCCGATCTCGATAAGACCAAGGCCTCCCTTTGAGGCCCCTCGGGGTCTCTGTGCATAATCCGTGTTTGCGCGGATCCACCGACGCCATTCGGTGATCTGGTCGAGTCCTTCCCGGAGTTTCTCTGCGGGTCGGTTAGCGTTCTCTTCGCTCGCCATGAAAAGCGGAGCCCTGGAACTCTCCAACTCCACGAGGGTCCAGTTCAGTTGCAAGCTGTCGAGCCGAACTACTAGGAAGCCCGGTATGTACGCGTCGCCAAGCCTCACTTGCGGGCGAATCCATCTGCAGCTTCCTCCTATCTGCTGGATCAGCATCCATGGGTAATCTTCCAGGAATTTCTGGATAGGCTTCTCGTCCTCGGCGACAGACAGAACCCTGGCGACCGAGGACCCGAAGCGTGTGGCCTCGGACCCTCGGGTGCGTGAGGCCTTCGAGATGCGCAAGCGTGTCCAACGGTTGCTGTCCGGTAACAAGGCCAAGCGCGTGACGAACGCGTTCGCGATGCTGCGACTGCTGCCAATGAGCGACCGCGAGAAAGACGTCGAGATCTTGGCCCTGCGCCATCAGATACCTTCTCCCGTAGCCGCGCCGGATGTACCGGCGCGGGGGCTTTCGTGCGTTCCGGGGGTCAGGCGTTGCGGCGGGCGACTACGGCGTCGGTGTAGAGCTCGGTCGTCAGGTCCTGCTCCCCGATGCCGAGTTCGGCCAGCACCTGGCGGACATCGGCGAGGGCCGTGTGCACGTCGTCCTCGTCGACGATCGTCTCGACCTCGATGAAGGTTCCGTCGATTTCCGGGACGCGGACCAGGGTGGCCAGCATGCGGCGGCCGGCCGCGGTGAAGTCGTGCGCCACGCCCTGGCCGCTCTCGACGTGGGCGCAATCCAGTGAGCACCGCCGAGGGCACCGGATGGCCGGAGGGCGTACCGCCGGTCGGGGCGTTCGTGCGCGACACCAAGCGCTCCCGCGACGCCGTCGTGATGGCGGCCATCGGCGGCTACGTCCAGCTGCGCGGCATCGAGGGCGGCACCGAGTGGGACGTGAAGCCCGAGAAGGTCCGTCCCCTGACCGCGCGGGAAGAGCTGAGCGCACGGACGTCGGTACAGAACACGGCTACGCGCCTGCGGGTGGGTGGCCAGTGACCCCCAGACCGGTGCTGTGGTTCGCCACATGGACGATCGCACCCCACCCGGATCCGGACGCGGAGCCCATCACCCACGCAATGCAGTGCGCAACGTGCGGAGAGAAGTCCCTGCCGTTCGAGGACATCGAGCCCGCGCAGCTGATGGCCCTCAAGCACGCCGGGCTTACCCACCACGACGTCTACCGCGAGGCCATCACACGGCCGTGGCGGGCGCGGCCGGCGGAAGGCGCCGCGCGATGACGGCCCGATGCGGCTACCGCCTTGCGACGGCGGCCCCATAAAGCCCCCGTTCCGGCCGTCCCCACCCTTGGACAGGTCGAGCGGCCGGAACGGGTCAGCAAGTGCAGTGCAGCATCCCTTCATCAGGAGGAATAGATGAGCACAGCTGTTCAGGTCCGGACTCGCGATCCGCGCGTCATCCTCAACGCTCTCCAGCAGCGCGTGCCGTACCTCGTCACCGACGTGGGCGTGGAAGACCTCTGGGAGCGGGAAGTTGCTCTCCTGCTCCGCGACAGTGTGGCGGTCCGCAGCCTCGCCGAGCGCATCCTCGGCCAGGGCATCGCGTACCTGATCACCGCCATGGAGAACCCCGGCGTCGACATGGGCGTCGGCTACACCGTCGACATCGGATGTGGTGCGTTCGTGGGCGGTGAGGCGGGCCAGCAGGTCGTTGAGGTCGTCGGTGGTGTACTTCCACTTGAAGGGCCGGGCGGCGGCGTTGTTGAGGTTCTGGAAGGCCAGCAGCCGGTCTTCCACGTCGGTGAGGTCGTAGAAGTCGTTGGGGGTGACGACTTTGCGTTGTACGACGGAGAAGTAGATCTCGCACTGGTTTAGCCAGCTGGCGTGTACCGGGGTGTGCACCATCCAGGCGGTGGGCCAGTGGTGGCGCATCCGGTTGATGGCGGCTTGGCCGCGGTGGGATGAGCCGTTGTCGACGATCCAGAACACCCGGTTCGCGGAGGCGTACGGTTCGGTGGTCATGATCTGCTCGACGAGCCGGCCGAACGGGGCGATGCCGGTGGTGGGTTCGCAGCGGCCGAAGACCCGGCCACGGTGGGCGTCCCAGGCTGCCAGGTAGGCCAGCGCCCCGCCTCGGTCGTACTCGTGCTCGACGCGCATCATTCTGGCCTTGCCGGGTGGCAGGGCGGGGTGGCAGCGGCACCGGGCCTGGACAGAGGTTTGAAAGCTAGAACTCATGTTCTAGGGCCCTCAAGGTGTCGAGCAGATACCGGAAGATCGGTGGGGCGAGCACGAACCGGACCGGGACGTCGCCATCCTGGCCACCCGGTACGCCGGCACGATCCGCGCCGCCATCCGCTTGCACCGGTCGGTGCGAGGCCATCCTGCGCGTAGCCGCCAACGAAGCCGCCGACGCCGCCCGCGCAGACCCCTGACCGACGCCGAGGGAGAGAGTTCGGCCGTCAGAAGCGGCGGACAAATCTCCCCACTCCTTTCCCGCGTGGTCTCTCCTTCGGTCCGCCGACGACTGCTACATGTCGTGCTCCCAGCTGCCGCGCGTGTCGACGTCCGCAGCATCCGCCAGCGCCTCCAGCTCCGCGATCTCCTCGTCGGCGAGCGCGATGCCGTGAGCTCGGACCAACCCGTCGATGTAACCCGCCTTCGTGACCCCGATGATCGGGGTGGTCCCCTTGGCGATGGCCCAGGCGGTGGCGACGTCGGCGGCGGACGTGCCTCGGTCCTCGCCGATCGCCCCCATCCTGTCCGTCAGCGCCTGCAGCTGGGGCAGGATGCCGTTGTACACGGCCGCCCGGCTGCTGCCCTCCGGCAGCGGATGGGCCGGGCTGTACCTGCCGGTCAGCGCCCCTTGCTCGAGGACCATGTAGGAAAAGAACCGCACGTCGTGCTCGCGGCAGTGATCAAGAATGCCCGCGCGCTCAGAGCTCCGGTACAGGAGACTGTAGTGGTTCTGGACCGCCTCCACACGGAAGCCGGCCTCGCCGAGGATCTGATCGGCAAGAGCGATCTCCTTCATGTTGTGGTTCGAGACGCCGACATGCTTGATCCTGCCGCTTTGCAGCAGCGGAATCAGAAGCGGAGTCCAACGGGCCACGTCGGCAGGGTTGTGGATCCAGTACAGATCCACATAGTCCGTGCCCATTCGGTCGAGGCTCTGCTCCAGCATGTCCGCGACCGGATCGTCGCCGTCGCCCGCGACCTGCGGGGTGAACTTCGTCGACAGCTGGTACTCGCTGCGGGCGTAGCCCTTCAGCGCCTGAGCGAGGACCGTCTCCGAGTGGCCCATGCCGTACACCACCGCGGTGTCCCACAGGGTGAACCCGTTCGATTGCGCCTTATCGACGACCTCTCGCAGGCCGGACGCGGTCAGCTGACTGCCGAAATAGCCGTCGCCCACCTCGCCGCTGTCTCCCCAGGCCCACGTGCCCAGCGCCACCGCCGGCGCTGTCAGCGTCTTGCTCGTCATGTCCCCTACCTCCATTGCTTGTTCTTCGGCCGTGGTGACTTGTGGTGAACGCCCCGGCCGCCAGCGCCGTCAGGAAACGCGCCCCCAGCAACGCCGAGAAGCCGGCACCGGCCGCCACGACGACGTGTCCGGCCGCGACGACGGCCAGGGCCAGCAGCAGCGTCAACCGCCTCGGCAGCCGCAGCGTCAGCATCGCCATCAGCGGCGCCCCGACGATCATCCCGACCGCGAAGACGGTGATCGACAGCCCCGCCTGGGCCACGCTCACCCCCACGTCGCCTGCCATCTCCGGCAGCAGCCCCGCCACGAGGAGCTCCGTCATGATCATCAGGAACGTGCCCAAGGCCAGCACGTAGACGACGAACGGCAGCCGGGTGCGCCGACCCTGCTGGGCCTCGACAGGCACCTCGCCAGGGCCGTCGATGACGCCCCGCACTCGTGCTCATTTCTCATCACCACTGGGACCACTGGGATCGTGTCGGAACGTTCGATCCCCAGGAGACCCCGATCGCCGCCACCGGAGAAGGTCGGCTTTATAGGGGGTATGACCTCAACCCCCCTCGCGCCGTGACCAGCGGCTACCGTGAATGGCATGGACCAGCAGCCCGGAAACCGCGGCGAAATCCGGCACTTCCTTGCCAGCCGGCGCGCCAAAATCACCCCGGCGCAGGCCGGACTGCCGACCAGCGCCCGTCGCCGGGTCGCCGGGCTGCGGCGCGAGGAGGTCGCCGTCCTTGCCGGCGTGAGCACGGAGTGGTATACGCGGCTGGAGAAGGGTCACATCGGCGGCGTGTCCGAAGACGTCCTGGACGCGGTCGCTCGCGCCCTGCAACTGGACGACGACGAACGCACCTACCTGTTCGACCTGGCCCGGTCATCGCGGCCCAAGAGTCGCACGCCATCGCGTCGCAGGGACGTCGAGGTCCCGCCCCAGGTCCAGTGGCTGCTCGACTCCATGACGATGTCCTCGGCGTTCGTACGCAACGGCCGCACGGACGTCGTCGCCAGCAACCCCCTGGCCCGAGCCCTGCACGCGCCGATGTTCGACAGCGCCACCATCGACCACCGCGGCCGCCCCAACATCGCCCGCTACATCTTCCTCGACCCCGGCGCACATGACTTCTTCGTCGACTGGGACGCCGCCGGCAATGCCACCGCCGCCCTGCTGCGCGCCGAGGCCGGGCGCGAGCCCCACGACCGGGCACTGCGCGAACTCGTCGGCGAGCTGTGCACCCTCAGCCCCGAGTTCCGCGGCCTATGGGCCGCGCACGACGTCCTGATCCGCCACGACGGCATCAAACGACTCCAGCACCCCGATGTCGGCCACCTGGAACTGACCTTCCAGTCCCTCGACCTACCCCTGTCCGGCCGAGCCGTGCACAACCTGATCACATACACCGCCGAACCCGGCACCGCATCTGAAGACCGGCTCAAATTCCTCGCCAGCTGGGCAGCTACGCAATCTCGGGCGGCAGAGCCCACCCGCCACTCTCCTCAGCCCGGGCCGCTCTGATCCGTCGCGGTTCGCCCGGCCGGGAATCCGGGGTACGAACTCGACCGGCCGCGCTACGGTGCGGGATACGAGAGGATCGCCCAGGTCGGGTGCTCGGACTGGACGATCCGCGACCGGGTCAAGGAGTGGAGCAGGCTGGGTCTGGCCCAGGTCCTGCATCGGCTGGTATTGGCCGCCTACGAGAAGATGATCGGGCTCGACCTGGACGATCTGTCGGCCGACGGGTGCATCACCAAGGCGCCGTGCAACGGTGAGGCGGCCGGGCCCTCGCCGGTCGACCGTCGCAAGCAGGGGCTGAAGCGTTCGGTCGCCACCGACGGCGAGGGTGTGCCGGTCGGCCTGGCGGCCGCCGGCGCGGACCGGCATGACTCCAAACTGCTCAAGCCCACCTTGGAATCGGTGAACGACCAGGTCGGGCCTGTTCTGCCGGAGAATCCCACCATCCACCTGGACTCCGCGTACAACGGCAAGCCGTGCGCGCAGGTGCTGGAGAAGCACGGACTTGTCGGCGAGATCGCCGTCAAGGGCGTGAAGGCTCCCATCCAGGTCGGGCGTCGCTGGGTGGTCGAACGCACGCATTCCTGGATGAACGGGTACGGCGAGCTCCGGCGTTGCTTCCAGCGCACGACCCAGACCGTCGAGTTCTACCTCTACCTCGCCGCCGCGTTCGTCACCGTGCGTTGTCTGATCCAGCAGGCCCGCAACCGCTATCGATGGGAGACCCGGCCAGAAGTCCGCCGCCTGAAGTGACGCCCATCCTCGGTCGCTCTTAGTCCGAACGGGCGCTCACTTCGCCAGGGCAGCGTTGGGGGGCCCGGGATCGTCGGATGAGGCTGCGGACAGTTGATCGGGTCCGCGAGGTCGAAGAAGGCGTCGATCACGGTGGCGCATACGGTCGCGGTGCCGGTGACCATCGGCAGCGCGGTAGTGGCCAGCGCTGCCTCCAGGTGCCGGTCCGGTCCTGGATGCCACGGTGCGGGGCGCCCCGTACGGTGAGGACGGCTGGGCCCGACCCTGTGCAGGCCGACGGTGGCCACCGTTCCGCTCGGCGCAGAGGCCGCTGGCACCCTGTCGGCTGCGGCCGAAGTTCTGGGGCGGATCGGCCCGGCGACGTGTCCACCGGCCCATTCGCAGGCGGCCCGGAGGATCGGCCTGCCGAGGAGAGCGACGGCCATCGACTGTTTACGTGACCGCTGCATTCGACTACGAGGACATGCACCACCTGGTGGATTGGCTCACGCCGACCCAGGTGCGCCGCCTGCGTCTGCTCGTCACTCAGGATGAGGAGCTCTCCCCCCTGGCCCAGTCGCTGACCCCGCTCGACGTGGACGAGGCGGAAGAGGCTGACCCGGCTGGACTTCTGGCCCTGATCGGCAATGTCAACGGACCCGAGGACCTGGCCGAGGGGCACGACGACTACATCCGCGAGCGGATGCGCGAGCGCTTCGGCGACTCGGAGTGATCGTCACCGTCAGAGCGTCCCTCGCTGCGACCAGGATGGGGGTGCGCCCGACCACCAAGTCGGCGCACCACTGGCGCTCGCAGGTAGGTGCGCAAGGCGGTCAGGCCGATCCTGCAACCGCTGGAGATCTGCGCGGTGGGCAGCTCCTAGCGAGGCACAGGGCCCCGGCCGTCCCGGCTCGGGTGTCGGCATCACGGCGGCGGTCGCCTCACCGCCCGCCGGGATGGTGAGCTGCGACAGCACGGGACCCGATCCGGCAGGGCCTCCTCCCTCTCTACGAAGCGCTGTCCGGAGCCGAACGCCCCACCAGCACCGCGAGCCGCTCACTCCGCTCGGTCGGCCGAGCGAACGAGCGAATCGGCCAGGTCGGCCGCGTGCTCTCGGTAGAAGCCGGTGATTGTGGTGTGGAATTGGACTTCCGACGGCAGGTGCTCGCGAACGGCGAGCAGTGCCGCATGGATGGAGTGGAGGTCACCACGTGTGAACTCGTCAGCCGTACGCCCTCCCTCCACTGCCCCTGACTTCAGTCGACCGAGCAGACTCTCGATGTGGTCCCTGTCGCTCCCGGTCTGGATTTCCAGGTCGATGTCCGAGGCGCTGTGTCCGAGCAGGTACTCAAAGATCATGGACAGGAATATCCGCTGAGCACGGGAGAGCCCCACGAGGTAGCCGTTCGCGGACTTCGTGACCTGGACTCGCTTCATGGACATGACTCCTTGCAGGGATCAGCGCGCGCTCCGGCCCTCAACGGAGGCAAGGGCGCGCCACGGTATGCTCAGCCGGCCTGCGTGACCGCGCGCGCCAGGTTGGCGGCGAGTTCAGCGACCGTCTCCTTGAAGGCCCCCATATGAATGGCGAAGTCCTCCTCCGAACGGAAGAGTGCGGGACTCTTCGCCGCGAGCAGCGCCGCGTGGACGGCGTGGAGATCGCGGAGTGTGAAGTGCTCCTCCCCGGCTGCCAGCCGGTCGTGCAGGTTCTCGAACCGTCGCCTGTCGTACCCGGTCCGGAGTCCGAGCGCGGTGTCCGACGCCTGGTGGTGGCGCAGGTACCCGAGAATCTCCACGACCACGCGGTGTGATCCATGCGGTCCTGCGGTCAATGTCAGTGTGTACCCCGCGCCGGACCGCACGGCGCCCACACTCGTCGTATCGGTCACTTGGGCGCGTACCTCCCGCTTTTTATCCCGGCCTTGAACGCGTCTTCGCTGTAAAGGAATGCGTGGATCATGTACGAGTTCTTCGTTACGAGGACGCCCTTGGTCGTGTCGTAGACGACGTCCGAATTCTGTACCGTGTCGCGGTACGTAAGCCTTCCTTCCCACGACTGAAGGTACTTGGCGAGCTCTATCGGGTCGTGTCCGACGCCGGGGATCACGTGGTCGGCGGCGGTTGCCGACCCGTCGTGCATGCGCTGGACCATGCGCTCCACGCCGGCGGCGACGTCCGAGCCGTACTGGTCGTCGATCGCTTGCGCGATCGCGGCGTCGAGTTCGCCGGTCGTCGGATCAATGCCATCGCAATTGTGCACCAGGACGGTGGAATGTCCGGCCAGGACGTAGAAGGTGTGCAGACCGGTGACAGTGAGGTCGTACACCGAGGTCGGTTCGCTGCTGTTCCGATCATGGACGGCGGTGACAGCACGGGGCGATCCGTCCGCCGCGCGCAGTAGGTCACCGACACGCAGGTCGGAAGCGAGCTTCCAGCCGTGGCCCACCACGTACAGCCGGTGTCCGAGGGTGGTGGTGAACCGGCCGCCACCCGCGAGTACGACAGTCGACAACCGCTTCGCGCCGTGCGTGAACGACGCCGCCACCGGCTCCGCCCGTGATGCCCCGGTCTCCGGGTCGGTCGCCCTCAGCAGGTCGCCGACCTGCAGCTTCCCGATCGGTTTGCTCGATCCGTCCGCGAGCAGCACCTGCGTGTCCGGCGGAAAGCTGTTGACGGCGCATCCGGCAGCGACGTCCTCGGCGACTTTGACGTCCTCCTCGATCTGTGCGAGGGCGTCCGCGCCCAGACCGGAGTCCTGCACCACTTTCCACGCGTCGGCGATGCCGACCCCGGTGTGCATCGCGTCGTCCAGGGCGCCAATGGCCTTGATGGCATTCGCGATCTTGGTTTGCGGTACGAACCACGTGGCGGCCCAGAGGCAGCCGCTGACGCTGCCGTGCGAGCAGTTGACGAAGTCGGCGGTGAGGCCGTCCCACAGGCCCTGGAGAATCGCCCCGTCGATGATCTTGGTGATGTCCCAGTTGCTGAAGTGGTGGGTGACTTCCTGACTGGCCTGCTGGGACTGGCTGCCAAGGAACACCGTGTCGGCGGCGGGACAGCCGGCGGCGGTCACATTCGCCGGAGCGTTGGCGTCATTGCACAGGTAGAAGTCGACGGTGAGGGTGAAGGTCAGCAAGTACTTCACGTCGCAGCCGGAGTTACCCAGACCAAGGACGCACTCGTTCTCCGGCTTCGGGTCGCCGATGGGCGTGACCTTCTCGGTGGTGAACATGTGCGCGATACCGGTGGCACCGCCACTGTCCACGGATGCCGCGTTCTGCTCCCGTTCGGCCTGCGTGGCGGCCTGCTGGGCGGAGGCAGCCTGCTTCTCGGCGTCCTGGGCGGCGGCCTCGGCGGCGGCGGCGTCCTGGTCGGCCTGGGCAGCGACCTGGCGGGCGGTGGCGGCCGCGTCCTGGGCGGCGGAGGCTGCCGACTGAGCGGCGGCAGCGTCGGACTCGGCCTGGTTGGCCGAGGCACGGGCGTCGGCGGCGTCACCGGCGGCAGCGTCGGCGGCGGACTGTGCGGCGGAGGCGTCGGCGGTGGCCTGGGCGTCGTACGCGATGGTCTGGGCCTCGGTGGCCTTGGCCTCGGCAGCGGCCTTCTCGGCCTGGGCCGCGGAGGCGATCGCCTGCTGGGCGGATACCTGGGCCGCGGCGGCCTGAGCGGCCGCGTCGGCGGCAGCGACCTGGGCGTTCTTGGCGTCACCGGTGGCCGCGTCGGCCAGGGCCTGGGCCGACTTGGCGGCCTGCGCGGACTGGTCGGCCTTGGCCTGGGCCACCGCCTGCTGCTGGTCGGCGATGGTCTTGGACGCCTGGGCGGTCAGCACGGCGAGCCCGGCGGAGGAGTCGGTGTCGACGTACGGCGAGCCCAACTGGACCGCGTCATTGGCCGGGGCCGCGACCGTCTGGGCGGCGTTGGATGCGGCTGTGGCCGCCTGGGCGGTGGTGTAGGCGTAACCGGCGGTGGTGGCGGCGTCGGCCTGGGCCTGCTGGGCGTCCGCCCCGGCCGCCACGGCGTCCTGGCGGGCTGTGACGGCATCGGCCTGCGCGTCGGAGGCGTCCTTCTTGGCGGCCGCCGCGTCGTCGGACGCCTGGCCCGCCGCCTGGATCGCGGTGGCCACGGCGGCCTCGTCGGTGCGCACGGCCGCATCGGCGGTGGCCTTGGCGGCCTGCGCGTCGTTCGCGTCCGCCTGGGACCGGGAGGCGGCGGCCTCGGCGCGAGTGGCGGCCGCGTCGGCAGCCTGGGCGGCGGCGGTGGCGTCGCCGGCGTCCGCGGATGCCCGGTTCGCAGCGGTCGTCGCATCGGCGGCATCCGCGCCGGCCCGGTCGGCCGCCGAACGCGCCTCGGTCGCGTCGGAACTGCTGGCCTCAGCGTCGGCATGAGCGTCGGCAGCCTGCGCCTTGGCCACCAGCGCGTTCTTGTTCTGTTCGGCGTCCCAGGCCTTGTTCCGGGCCTGGGTGGCGGCCTTGTCGGCGTCCTGCGCGGCCTGCCGCTTGTTTGCGGCCGTGGCCCCGGCGGACTGGGCCGCGGCCAGGGCGTTGGAGGCGGCCTGGCTCTGCTGCTCGGCGTCCGTCTGGTCGGCTGCCGCGCGGCCCTGGTCGGCCGCCGCCTCCTTCTTGTCGGCGGCCGCCTTGGCCTGCTCGGCCTCGGCGGCCAACCGCTTGGCGTGGGCGACGTCCGCAGCCTGCTTGGCGGTCGCCTCAGCCTGCTGCGCGGTGCCGAGGGCCTTCTGCGCGGTGGCGTTGGCCGCGGCCGCGCTCTTGGCCTGCAGCGCCGCTCCGGCGGCGGCCGCCTTGGCCTGGACGTCCGCCTCCTGTGCGGCCGCCTCCCGGAAGGCCGCCTTCGACGCCGCGCCCTGGGTCTGGGCGAGCTGCTGGAGCGCGTCCGCGTCGGAAGCGGAGGCGGTCGTCGCCTGGTACGCGGTCTGGGTGGCCCCGGCGACCGCCTTGAGCGCGGCGGCGGAGGCCATCGTCACCTGCGCCTCCTGCTGCCCGGCCAGCAGCCCGCGGCCACGCGGCACACCGACCGTGTCGGCGACGGCGTACGCGCTCTGCTCGGCGGCGGCGGTGTCGGTGACGGCCTGCTGGGCGACCGCCGACTGCGCCTGGGCGAGCGTGGCCTGCGTCTTGGCGGCGGCCTGGGCGGCAGTCAGCGCCGCCTTGGCCTGCGAGAACTGGGCCTTGGTCGGGTAGTCCAGGGCATCGGTCCCGGTGCCGGTGCCCGCGTTGTCCTGAGACGCCACGAACTGCTGGGCCGTCTTGGTGCTGTCGCACGCCACTGCGGTGGCCGCCTGTCCGGCCTTCGCGGCGGCAAAGTTCGCACACAGCTTCGTACCGACGTTGTACAGCCGCGTCACGCCCTGCGTGGTGACGTACTGCCAGTGCTCGGCGGCTGAACTGTTGCAGGTGTAGAGCTCGACCTTGCCGCCGGTCACGTACAGGCACTTGCTCGTCTTGAAGTTGACCAGCGGACCGTCCAGTACGTCACCCGAGGTGGGCTCCCACTGCTGCGAGGGGGTGTTGGCGGTGCAGGTGGACGCCACGATCGGGTTGCCGTTGGTGGCGGAGCCGCCCGAGTCGTCCAGGCACAGGGTCGTACCGGCCCTGAGCTGGAATTTGATCAGCCCGTTGCCCGCCGTGCCGGCGCCGGGGGCCAGCCAGTACGCCTCCCAGCGCGACAAATGGTCCGCCAGCCACGACTGGCCGAGCGCTTCGCCCAGCGCCTGAGCGCCGGTGGCCAGCGCCGCGGTCGCCTTGCCGTTGGCCGCGAAGATCGCGTCCCGCTGCGTCTGCTGCCCGGCGATCTCCGCCTGCCACTCGGTCGAGGCGGTCTGCACCTCCTGGCCCAGCACGCCGTTGGGGTCTACGGGGTTGCGCCACTCGCAGGACGCGAAGCGGGACTTCAGGTCCTCCACGGCGACCCGGAACTCCACCGTGTCCACCGCCGGAGCCGTACGCGGGAAGCCGCCGCCCTCCAACAGCAACCGGGTGTCGTCCGCGAACAGCTTGTGCCCGGACGTCATGCCCTGCCAGGCACTCCACTCGTTGTAATCCTGGTGCCAGTTCGGGTCACCGCCACTCGGTTCCGGGTAGCGGGCGTTGCCCAGCGCCGTGGCCGCCTGCGCCGAGTCGTCCCCGGCAAGCGGGGTCGGGTCGTCGTAGAAGCCGTCCTCCTGAGTCCAGAACCGCTGGCCCGCCCACGGGCTCAGCCCGACCGCGTCGAAGAAGTCCGGCTTGGGCGCCCACTCGAATCCGGTGTCGGTGAAACCGCCCGGCACGGAAAGCCCGGACAGCGGCTTCTCCCAGTCGAAGTGCCGCGCCGACAGCGTGTCCATCAGCGTCGACGCCGCCGCATTGTCGGTCTTGAAAGCCGTGGACAGCGGGGTCGTGTCCCAGAAGTCCGCCGCGGCCGACGCGTGCAGCGCCGCCGCGTCGCCGTTCAGCCCGTCCGCCGCGACCTGCTTCATCGCGGGGCCGCCCATCCTCAGCACCGTCGACAACAGGCACTGGTCCTGCCGCTGCGTCTGAGCCGCGGCGGCATCGAACGTGCTCGTCGCCCCACTGTCGCCGGCCGACCCCGCCCCGGCCGCGAGCGCAGGCGCCTGGCCGAGGCCCAGCACGGCAGCCGTCACCAGCGCCGTGGTCGCCGTCAACCCACGCAGAGCCGTACGAGCCCGAAGCCCGGCCGGGCAGGCCGAAAGTCTCCCGTATGCCATGCCATCCCCCCGCTCAAAGCATGCGTAGACGACGGCGCCACAGACGCCTCCGGCCACGCACACCGTTCCCCCGACCGCGCGACGCTGGCGAAACAGCCCGGCGATCCTTCCCCTGGCGCTCTCCCGGGCAAGTGAAGAATCCAGGGAGCGGATTCACAGGATGGTCACAGGGCGAGACGAGGTCAACAGACATACCAACGCGGCAAAGCGGGCCAACCAGCTATTTCGGCACGACTACTGCGTAGTTGACCGCACAGTGCCCCTGTTTGCGGCGTGACGGACGCAACGCCCCGCCCGTTGGAGCGGACGGCTGATGGCGTGCGCTCCAGCTCAATCCATCCACGCATCGGCGACAACGAACGAGACCACGGTGCCATCTGCGGTGAACTCGATCCGCCCCGGCAGCGCTGCCAGCACGTCGACGGCCTCGCCGAGCCCCGCAGCAGGCTGCGGGCCGCGATCACCTGCGCTGATCATCCGTCAGGCGCCCGCTTAGCAAAGGAGTCAGCAGCGGACGGCCGGTCCGCTGAGGATGGCTCTGCCACGGTCGTGAGCAGTTCCCGGGGCAGGTACACGATCGCCCGCACACCGCCGAAGTCGGACTCCTGGTCGACGCTGGCCCGGAAGCCGTAGCGTGCGCTGAGTGCGCCGACGGCGAGGAAGCCGAGCCGTGGAGGGTTGCGCAGCTGCGTGAGCCGCACTGGCTCCTGGCCGGACAGCAGCCGTGCCGCCAACGGCCGGTCCTCCGGTTTCAGGCCGATGCCGGAGTCGTCGATCACGATGCCCACGCCGTTGTGGGCATCCACGAACCACACCCGTACATCGGATCCGGGCTCGGAATGGCGGGCCGCGTTGTCCAGCAGCTCCGAGACGGCGAGCACAACGGGCTCCACGGCCCGGCTGACCACATACAGCGACGGGTCGCCGGTGACCTTCACACGGTTGTAGTCGCGAATCCGGGAGATGCCCCCGCGTACGACCTCCAGCAGCGGCTTGGCCTCGCGTTGGCGCCCCGGCCAGGAGCCGGTGAGCACGGCGATGATCGCGGCCCGGCGGGCCAGCTGGCTGCCGGCGTGGTCGATCGCCATCGCGTCGGCCAGCATCTTCGGATCGTCGTGCCGATCGATCATCTCGGCAATCGCGCCCTGCTGCTCGTTGAGCAGGGCCTGGATGGACCGCATGACCGTTCTGACTGCGGCCTGGGTCGCGTCCTCCGCCTGCTCAGCGGCCTGCACCGCCACATCGCCGAACATGACCAACACCGCGTCCTGGGCATACGCGAAGGGCGAATCCGCCAGATCCTGGGGGTGCAGGAGACCAGGAACCTCGGCCTGCCGCCCCTGTCGCAGACCGCCCACCAAGGCCGGTACCCGGTGCTCGACCAAGTGACGGACCTCCTCCTCACGCACCTGGAGAGCGCGGTCACGGGCCTCAATGGCCCGATCGCGATCCCGGATGGCCTGTGCGACGACCTGCCCTCGATCCCGAGCCTCTTGTTCGAGCGCCTCAATGCGCGCAGCGCGGGCATTGGCGCTCTTCCGGTACTGGGCCGCCGTGAGCCCGGCCGCGACCACGGCCAACGCAAGGAGCCAAGGGAGTACGTCCGGTATGGATGGGTTCATCAGATCCTCGACGAGAGCGAAGGGCGGGGAGGGAAGGCCGCCGGGGCGCAAACTCGGGCCTTCCCGGCAGGGGGAGGCCGATGCGGCCCGAGGTGGTCGCATGCACCCCGACGGCCGGTCTTTAGAGGTCGAACCTGCTGATCACGCTTGCGACGCTCTTCGTGAGGTCACGGATGGTCGGCGCGACCGAGGAACTGGCCAGGTAGAACCCCAGCAGCACGCACACCACCGCATGGCCGGCCTTCAGGCCGCCCTTCCGCACCAGCAGGAAGACGGTGACGAGCAGCAGGAGGACAGCGGATATCGACAGGGCCATCAGACGGCTCCGCGCCGAGCGCGGCGGATCTCGTGTGAGACCTCCACGAAGTCCGTAAGCAGGACCTCGTCCTCCGGCTGCGGGGGCAGCAGCCACAGCTGTTGGTTCAGGCTCAGCACGTCCCATCGCAGATCCCGGGTGAGGGCTGCAGGGCGAGGACGATCGCCGGGGCGGACCCTCCAGAGAGCGGCGGCGAGTTTCATGGGGAAGCTCCGTCAGGGCGAGTGGGTGCGGCGGAGGACCAGCCAACGTGCCTACATCTCCGGCCTCGTCGGTCGGGACGGCGGCTCCAGAAGCGGCTGTGATCTTCGTCGGTAGGTCGGTCGCAAGGTAGTCGCCCAGTGCCCGCACACGGAGAAGCGCGAAGCTCATCGCATGCAGAGACACCCCTCCCGACCTGCGGATTTCCCTTCCTCGACAACTCGGTCGATCGGATATCACCGGAGTGATATCACCAGCGGAATGTGCCCGGGTGGCCTACGGAGAACACCATTGACGGACCGTCATCCCGTTCCGCTGTTGCGGGGGAGCAACCGCCCCGCGCCGGTGCAGGGCGACCGCTCCCTCAACGCCGCCCTCCTTCCGGGCAGCCGGATCAGCCTCTGCGACATCAACTTCACCGAGCCGACGTTCCTCCACGCCCTGGAGGAACTGCGCGAGCGCCCGGAGCGGCTGGGCTCCATCACCAAGGACGTGGCCCCGGTCGCCGCCTGCGCGGACTGTCCCGCCCTCGCAGTATGCGGCGGTCCCTCCCGCAACGAGCAGAGCCTGATCGGCGGCGACACCCCGGATCCACAGATGTGCGCCTTCTACACCGGCACCGTGGAGATCGCGCTCTGGGACAACACGGGGGTGCAATGAGCCTGGACACGGCCAACGCAGCACCCGGAATCCGAGCACCGACCGGTTACCGCTCCGCACTGATCAGCACAGCAGGGCACTGCAAGATCGCTTGTGGATTCTGTCTCCGAGCGGACCGGGGCCACACCTTCTTGGACCTCGCCACCTACACACGGGCGCTCTCGCGTCTCAAGGAGATCGGGGTGGAAGGCATCTGCCTCACCGGCGGCGAGCCCACCCACCACCCCGAACTGCGGCAGCTCATCCGACTCGCCCACCAGTTCGGCCTGCCGGTATCGGTGGTCACGTCGGCCCGCACGGAGGCCGACGTGACCCAACTCAGCGCGCTCGCCCATCTTCTTCAGAACGTCACGGTCTCGGCGGACTCCCTCGAAGCCATGACGCTCGGCAGCACGACGCGCACCGTTCAGTCCGCGATGAGCACCCTGCGCCGGGTCGACACCCCGGGCCAGGTTGCACCTTACGTACTGGAAGATCACCGACGACGAGTGCACTGAGATCGCCGAGCAGCTGGATTCGATCGACGTCGAGCTTCAGCTCAGCCCCGTCGTGCTCGACAAGGCCGCCATACGCCGCGCCAGCCTCACGGTGGCCGACTATCTGGAACAGCAGCAGTTCGACGCGGAAGTCCTCGACCGCCATTTCAAGCTCGGAGTCGGCGTCCAGCGCCATCTGGAGACCCTCCAGGACCTCTACCTCCCCGAGGAGCAACGCCACCCCTGCCGATCCCCGGTCCTCTACCTCTCGGCAACCGGCGATCTCCGCCGCTGTCCCTACGGCCAAGGGATCAACGTGCACGAGCCGCGCGCCGACCTCACGCTCTTCCTCAACCGATGCCCGACCGACAGAGTGACACCGGACTGCGCCGCCCTGTGCCGCCGGGCAGACTGACACCCTTTGCGAGGCCAACCGATGCGACCACTGGTGACGACGCCGGAGGAGTTCACCGCACGCTGGAGGACTCCGCCGAATTTCCGGATCGACGCCGGCCTGATCCCGTTCTCCTACGGCTTCCCCGACGCACGGGACGTTCTCGACCTCGTCCGCCGCGACCCAGAGACAAGGATCACGGTCCTCGGTGACAACGAGGAGGCGGTGCGGACAGCGAGATCTCTCGCCATCCGCACCGCCCCGATCGACGAAGTCGTCACCTGGCCGTTCCGGCTCGTCCACTTCAACCTCAGCCGCTTCTACGGCGGCTTCCTAGGCGATTTCCAGGCCAAGGTCATGATTCCCTGGCGGACGTTCCTGACGGCCCAGGGCTTCACCTGGCAACGCTGCTCCCCGGCCCTGTTCATCTCCGGCCAGGGATGCAGTTCCACGTACCACGTGGACAACTCTCACGGCCTGGTGTGGCAGGTGGAGGGCATCAAGAACTTCAACAGCTACAAGGACCCGGACCGGCTCGTCCCGGCATCCGTCGCCATCAGCAGCGCGATCTCGGCCGAGTTACCGGCGCCGCATGACGAGGCGGACCGTCTTTCGGTTCCGATGAGGCCGGGCGACATGCTGTGGAGTCACGCGTTGACGCCGCACTGGGTGACCGGCAAGACGGCGCTCAGCATGAGCATCAACATCTCTCACGGCGGCCTGTGCCACCACAGCCGTTACTCGGAGCGAGAGGCAGCGCTACGACGGCACTGGGATAGCCACCCAGAGTTGCCATGGCTGCACGATCTCCGCAACAGGGCCTTGAGCGCGTTGCGGACGCCGGGGAGGACATGGCCGCGTCGGCGCAGGTCCGGCTCGCGGCCTCGGCCGGCTGCTTCGAGGGCTTCCTTGGCTCGGTCCCATTCGGGGGCGGGCAGGCCATGCTCGTGGAACATCTCCGGAAGGATCGCGCGGTCGGTGCGTCCTTCGGTAGGCGCTGGCGACACCGGGGCCCGTCCGGTGAGAGTGGTGAAGGCGGCGGCGTAGATCTCCTTGCTGACGCCGGCGTTCTCGATGAGGGTGTGGTCGATGTCCCACAGCACGATCAGCGGCATCGGGCCAGCGTACGACGCAGTCTCAATCGTTCTACAAGCCTTGGCGTTGGGACGCTGCAGGCTTCTGTGACTTCTTGTGGCGTCCGAAAACGTCCTGCCAGGATGGCGGGATGAACCAGCGGCTTCGTACGGTCATGGCGCAGCAGGGCGTCAGCGACATGTTGGCGCAGACGTGCTCGGTGGATCCGAAGACGGTGGACCGATGGGTCCGGGGCCGGGTTCCGCATCGTCGGCACCGGTGGGCGGTGGCGCAGCGTCTTCAGGCTGAGGAGTCCTATCTGTGGCCGCCTGACCTGGACCAGGGCCGGCAGCTGACGACGGCGCAGGCTGAGCTGATCGGCGTCTTCTCGAAACCGGGCGAGCGTGCCGCAGCAGGCCTGGATCCACCTGCTGGCCTCGGCGCGCGAGCGGATCGATGTGCTCGTCTTCAGCGGCACGTTCTTTGCTCAGTCCAATCCCCAGGTGGCACGGATGCTGGCCGAGCGGGCGGCTGCGGGTGTGAAGGTGCGGCTGTGCTTCGGCGATCCGAGGGGGCGGGCCGTGGCGATCCGGGACGAGGAGGAGCGGATCGGGGGCACCCTGGCTGCGAAGATCCGAGCGTCGCTGACGTACTACCGAAGTCTCGTCGACGTTGGCGGGTGCGAGATGCGGCTGCACGACACCACTCTGTACAACAGCCTCTTCCGGTATGACGACATCCTGGTGGTGAACCGCACATCTGGGGTCAGCCGGCCTCGGCCAATCCGCTGCTGCAGCTGCGCCGGCTGGAGGGGGCTGGCTGGTTCGGGCGTTACACCGAGAGCTTCGATCAAGTCTGGGAGACTGCGAAGTCCTGGTCACCCGATTCCGTGTGAGGAGCGTGCCGAGCGATGGGACGCACCGAGTACTGGTACGACGCCGCTGCGCCGAAGCCGAACACCCTGATTCCGGCGTGCAACATGTTGGTGGTCCGTCCTGAGGATGGGGCGATTCTCCTGCAGCGTCGCCGACGAGTTGCCCGCCCGCCAGGACGGCACCCGGCGCGAGTACCGCCGCTCGGGCTTCCCCACCGCCACGAAGGCGTCCGAGGAACTGGACAAGGTCCGGGCACTGCTGGCCATACCCGACGAGGACGACCCAGCCGGGCTGATGCTCATCAGCGACCTGCTGGAGACCTGCGCCCGGAGCAAGGAGCCGCTACCCGACTACGACGAAACCCGGCGCCGGTTCAACACCGGTCAGACCCTCAACGCGAAGACCACCGTCGCCGAATGGCTCGACCTGTGGCTCGCCGGCCGCAAGCGGCTGCGGCCGACCGGACTCAAGCGCTACGAACTGGACGTGCGCGTGCACCTCAAGCCGCACCTGGGCGAGCTGCGTCTGGACAAGCTCCGGGTGCACCACCTGGACAAGGTGTTCGACGCCATCAACGAGGCCAACATCGAGATCAGCGAGCAGAACGCCTGGCCTGCGACTTCTTCACCGCCACCACCCTGAACGGCGCGGCCCAGGTCTGGCGGTCGCGTTCGGGCACGGGCTCGATCCCATGCGCCCGGAGGATCCCCCACACCGTGGAGGGTGCGAGCTTGATGCCGAGGGCAGCGAGTTCGCCGTGGATCCTTCTGTAGCCCCACCCGGAGTTCTCCCGGGCCAGGCGCAGGACGAGAGCCCGGATGCTGCTGGGGGCACCTCCCGGCCGAAGGCTGGGGGAGGGTAGGTGGTCGGCCGGACCGCTTGCGACGGGAGGCGTCGGCGTGGCGACGGCGCATGAGGTCGCGGTGCCACCTCAAGATCGTGTCCGGGGAGACGATCAGGTGTAGCTGCCGCAGTCTGGGCTTGGGGAGCCGGTGGAGGAGCGCGGCAAGGAAGGCGCGGTCCGCCGTGGTGACGCGTGGCCTGTCGATCTGCCGCTGCAGGACGGCCAGCTGGTGGCGCAGTGTCAATATCTCGATGTCCTTGTCGACGTCGGTCATCGGCAGCAGCCGTATGAGGGCGAACACGTTCGACACGGCGAGGTAGGGCAGTCGAAGCAGCACAATCGATCAGACTGACACGCCTACCCGGCGATTAACGGCCGTTCGCGAAAGCCTGCACGTCACAGGCCATGGATGGGGTTTTCGGCACCCGTAGGCCTGGCGCGACGAAGGAATCTTCGACCTGACCGGACTGGCCCGCGTCAAGGACGGCCGCAAGGCCGAGCCGACCGCGTCCGTGATCGACACACAGAGCGTGAAGACCTCCACCATGAAACACCGAGGCCCGACCCTACTAAGGGCTTCCGGGGATCACCAGGCCGCACTCGTACGCCAGCACCACCGCCTGGGCGCGGCTCCCGAGATCGAGCTTGGTCATCGTGCGGTTAAAGTGGGTCTTCACGGTGGCCTCGCTGATGAAGAGGCGGTCGGCGATCTCGGGGTTGGACATGCCCATCGCGATGAGCTTCAGCACCTCACGTTCCCGGGCGGTGAGCACCTCCAGGTCCGCCGGGGCGTCCGAGACTGGGCCGGAGGCGTGAAAGTAAGCCTCGATCAGGCGGCGGGTGACGCTGGGGGCGAAGAGCATGTCACCCCCCGCGACGCCCGCGACGGCGGCCAGTAGGCGTTCGGGGCCGGCGTCCTTGAGCAGGAAGCCGGAGGCGCCGGCGCGCAGTGCCTCGTACACGTACTGGTCGAGGTCGAAGGTGGTCAGTACGAGGATCCGGGGCGGCTCGGCGCCGTCCGGGGCGGCGGAGGCGGCGGTCAGGATGCGCTCGGTGGCAGAGATGCCGTCGGTGCCGGGCATCCGGATGTCCATAAGGATCACGTCGGGCCGGACGGAGGCCGCCGCCTCGACAGCCGATTCCCCGTCGGTCGCCTCGCCGACCACCTCGATGCCGGGGGCGGCGCGGAGTAGGGCCACCAAGCCTGCACGGATGAGGAATTGGTCGTCGACGACGAGCACCCTGATCATCCGCGTCAGTCTTCCCTCCGCTGTACGTCCCGGACCTCACGGGCCGATGTCGGCAAGGTGAGGTGCACGCCGAATCCGCCCTCCGCCCGCGGGCCGATGGTCACGGTCCCGCCGTAGAGTCTGGCCCGCTCTCGCATTCCTATCAAGCCGTGGCCGCCGGTCGGCTGGACTCCGGCCGTCGCACCCGCCGGTGTGGCCGGATCCGGAGGGCTGCCGTCGTCCGTGACGCTCACCGCCAAGTGGTGCGGCAGGTAGTCGACCAGCACCGTGGCCCGGGCGGCGGGGCTCGTGTGCTTCAGCACATTCGTCAGCGCTTCCTGCACGACGCGGTACGCGCACAGGCCCACGCCCGGCGCGAGCGGTCGCGGTTCGCCGGTGATCCGCAGGTCCACGTCGACGCCCGCGCCCCGGATGCGTTCGACCATCTTTCCCAGCGCCGCGACCGACGGCATCGGGTCGTACGACGCCGAGCCGCCGTCCGGCTCGTCCGCGTCCGCCCTCAGCACCTGGAGCATCCGGCGCATCTCCTGGAGCGCCTCGCGGGTGGTGGCCGTGATAGTCCGCAACGCACCACGCGCGGTGGCCGGGTCGGACGTGAAGACGTAACCGGCCATGCCCGCCTGCACGGAGATCACCGACATGTGATGCGCCACCACGTCGTGCAGCTCCCGGGCTATCCGTCCCTGCTCCTCGACAACAGCCCGGCGGGCCCGGTCTTCCTGCTCGGCACGCAACCGCTCCGCCATGGCTGCCAGTTGATCGGCGCGTTTGGCCGAGACGCGGGCGGCGACGCCGAAGCGGATCATGACTGCGGAGAACAGTATGCTCTGGGCGACGTACGTCACCATCGAGGTCTCTCGTGCGGTCGCTCCTGCGTACCACCACACGGAACTCATGATCAGCGCACAGCCGACCGCAACGCGCAGCGACCGTAGCGACGCCACGGTGTAGAGCGCCAGCAGCGGGGCCAGGCAGTTCACGACCGGCCAGTATCCCGCGTCGACGAACATCGCCCACATCCCGCATACGAAGACGATGACGGTTACCGGGGCCCGGCTGCGGGCGGCGATCGGCAGGTTGACCAGGAGCGTCAGCACATCGCCGTACGCGTTCAGCCCATGCCAGCCGGCGAGCGGCGGCGGCTTCTGCCCCAGCAGCAGGCTCACCGCGCCGAACGCCAGCGCCAGCGCCGCGTCCAGCGCCGGCGGGGGCAGGCGTACGCGCGCCCATCGCATGTTCCGCATCGGCGCAGCGTAAGCCCGACCCGGAAGCCGCGTCGTCCAACGACGGTATTCGCCGTGCATACCACGGAAGTTGCAGGAACCGGTGTCGTACCGCCGCGGTCATGGCCAAACCTCAACCCGCCACGGGACGACCGGCGCACCGCTGTCCTCGTAACTTCTCAGGGACAGCAACGAGGGCCGGCCATCGGGGGATCGGCTCCGGGAGGGACACGAATCATGTCTGCACGAAAGAGCGCTGCCGCCGCGGTCATGGCTCTCGCCATCGCGGGCGGGGTGGCTGCGGAGACGACGCCGGCATCGGCGAACACGTCGCAGGGGTACATCTCTGCGGGCACGGGGGCCATCACCACCGACTGGGCCGGTGAGGGCAACCTCAGCACGAGTTCTCACGCACACAGCAACGCGACCGCCCTGTGGCAGGCCGTGCTCTGGGCCGACGGCAAGCTGACGAAGGCATCCCAGATCGACTGCCGGTTCGGGCCGACCACGAGGAACGCCACCAAGGCATGGCAGTCGGCGAACGGCCTCGCCAACGACGGGATCGTCGGCAACAAGACATTCTCGAAGGCGGACAACAAGCTGAAGTTGGACTCCATCTCGAGTAACAGCACCTACGTTGACCACTACCACGGCTCCAAGCACGACGTGTGGTTCAAGGTGGTCGGTTACCGGTACCAGATCCGGGTGAAGACCAGCGTCGGCTACAGGACCGCCTACTACAACTCCGCGTCCGCCTGCGGCTGAGCCGCCAGGACACGGGGAACCAGGGGGCCACGGGGGACGCACGGGGGTACGGGGGAAGACGGGCGGGTCAGCGGCTGAGTGTGGCCGCCGACCCGCCCTTCGTCGCGGCACCCGTCGGGGGTGCGCCTGTCGCTGACGTTGTGCGGGGCGAACTCGCTGTCCTTGAACACGGTCCAGGGCAGCGGCGGTGTGATGGTGAATTCGCCGGTGACGTTGCGGGTGCCGATAATTACGTCCGCGCAGGTCAGCAGCCTTATGACTCACCGCTGAATGGACGGAATCTGAACATGCTCAACACGTGACAGCTGCGCACTTGAACGCGCGACAGCTGCGCACTTGAACGCGCGACAGGTTCCCACGTTCCGTGCAAGAGCCCGGGCCGGACTCGCGCCGCCTACATGCCGGACGCCGTCTGGGCAGTCAGCAGGCTCCCCCCAGACTTGTCCCGGAGCCCAGATCTTGCCCCGGTTTCGACGCCACTGGAATCCGTTACGACACGTCATCAGCGGTTCGCTCACGCTCGCCTTCCCGACCCATACCTGACGCGATCACAGCCGCGCCTTTTCCCGCAACGCTCACCACGACCGACACTTAACCGACGCAGCTTGCGGTGGTTTGGAACCTCCCCCTGCAGGGCGACCCCGGAGGACCTACCTCCATCTCTCACACAGCACCGCTTCCAGAAGCTCTTACATCAACGCCTCCTTCAGCGTTCGTGGCACACGACCTGTGCGGATGAATTATCGGCACCCGCAGGAGCAGGTGACCTCGCGGGTCCCCGCTCGGTGGCTCCCGCCCAGGTCAGAGGCCTGCATAGGGCCGACACAGAGTGGGGCGGGTGGGACTCGAACCTATCCAAGTGGCGCTTCTCACCTGCGGCTTTCTTGGCGAAGCAGACTTATCGGCCCGTTTCCATCCCTCTGCGCCCCGCTTGATCCTCCTCCGCTGGAAGCGGTGCAGCGTTCGCTGCACCGCTTCCACCGCGAGACAAAACCGACTGGCCGGCCCCGACACGGGCTACGCCCACCTCCTGCTTCGGCCGCTCCCGGCGAGTGATGCGAGGTCCGGGTAGAGACGCTGGTGTACGCCCCCGTCCGGCATCGTTGATGTCAGCCGTGGATGTTAGAGACCTTCTGACCCGTAGCTCTATTGGGTCGGTCAGCAACGGTCAGAGAGGTCATGAACACACACCATTGCGCCCACTGAGCAAGGGGAAGGCATGAACAGCTGCCTGACTGCCCGTCAGCTCACGCGACGCCGCCTCCAGGCGGCATTCAGTGTGATAGCCCTGAGGCAGAAGGTGACCACACCAATCAGCGACGTCAAACCGCCCACCCCGATCAGGAGCCAGGGTCCCCAGTCCATTCCCGGGATGATGCGCGCCTGGAAGGGGTGCCCCTTGGGATAGGACAGCGTGACACTGGTGCCTGTGGCAGGACGGTTACTGCTGCTTTGCGTATCGGTCACCGATACGTGCTGGCCGGCCAGATCAGTGAAGCCCACCACGCGTGAATACCCGATGTGGCCCTTGCTGTCACGGCTGATGTGTACCCCGCTCACGGTGCCTGTGGCTGATACCCCACCCTTGTAGGGCTGGTGCTGGCTGTGTATGAAGATCCCGGCCACGATGAAGACCGCCCCCATCACCACTATGAGCAGCGCTCTGAATATCCCGACGCGCCTGCGTCCTCCAAGACCGTCGATCCCGACCAGCCCGTCAACGACGAGTGCCCCACCCGAGACAGCCCGTCCTCCCGAGTCGAAGAAGCGTCCTCTCATCGGTGCCACCGAACAACCTCCCTCGTTACTTCATGCGTTTCGTCGTCGAGCCGGTATGCGGACGCTCCAGCGGGCGCCCCGGAGTTGCTTGTCCAGGTCATGTTGTTTCACATTTCCGGCCGGTGAAGGTGTTTTTCGTCTCGCGATTTCTCACCGAAGCGGAACTCCATTGAAGGCTACTTCCCCAAGATTTGAGGTGGATTATTCGACTATGCCCAGGTGTGACATGGCTTGGGTGATCTTGCATATTTTCGGAGTTTCTTGAGGTGTGGCCTTACCGCCCTCCACCTCAACCACGACCTCCCCGGGCTCCCATCCCGTCCGCATGAGCGCCCCCGCCGGAGGCATGTCTTTCGCGGTGATCCGCCGTGGCGGCCGGTTCTCGACTCGTGGTCGGCGGCTTGCTCGTGGGCCCCTCCGGAACCCGGCCGACGAAGGCGTCCTCAGTTGCGCAGCATCACTACGAGCAGCACCACCAGGGCGATCAGCAGCGCGCCGCCCACCGACGCCAGGGTGATCTTCACCGCGCTGTACGGCCGCTCGCCGATGACCTCGCCGGTACGAGCGTTGACCATCACCGGCCAGGCCTTGCCGGCGTGGAGGTAGGTCAGGAACCAGACGGGCAGCAGTACCAGCTTGTAGGTGAGGCCGCTGTAGAAGGTGGACATCGAGTGCACCCGCTGCTCGTCGCCGCCGATGTCCCGCATGCAGTCGGTGCGGATCACCAGCGCCATCCGCGCCTTCGCCGACTCCAGGCCGGCCTCCGGCTCGATGTCGTACCGGACGGTTCGGAAGCCCGCCAGGTACTCCTTCTGGTAGGGAACCGTCTCCTCCAGCGGCCAGGGGGCCAGCTTGTCCAGTTCCTTCACCGGTACCTGGCCGCTGCCGGGCACCAGCACGTCGTCGAAGAACCGGCCGACCGTCCCGGACGTGTGGTGCCAGCGGGTGTGCCGCACCTGCCGGGTGCGGCCCTCGGAGTCCTCCTCCTCCACCCAGTAGTGCTCGCCGCGTTCGCCGGTGTACTGGGTGGTGGTCTGCGCGTCGTACGTCCAGTGCGGCAGGTAGCTGCCCCGGAAGGTCTCCGCCTCGGTGACCCCCTTCAGCTCGTTGGGCGCGAACCAGCGGGATCTGGTCCACTCCGCCAGTGCGTCACGGGCCTGCTCGCGGCCCACCCCGAAGGGCAGTACCGCCTCGGGTACCACGTGCTCGCTGTCCGAGGCGTCCGCGACCAGCGGGGTGGCGCAGAACTGGCACTTGTCGCTGAGTGTGTCGCTCTCGGTCACCGCGTGGCAGCCGGGGCAGGTGTACACCTTCACCCGGCCCGGCGCGGATGCCCGGCGGGGCAGCACGGTCAGCTCCTCGATCGGGTGCTCGGTCACCTGCCGCGGTGTCGGCGTGATGTCCTGCTCGTGCTTGCAGTACGGGCAACGCAGCGCGTACGTCCCGGGCGCGTACTCGCTGACCCCACCGCACGCCTCGCACTGGAACGCCCGGTCGGGCGTCGGCGCGACGTCCTGATCCGTCAACTCACTTCTCCTTGTGACCTATTGCCGAGAGGCTCCGGGTGGCGGATCTCAGCCCTGCGGAGGCAGCGGCGGCGGGACATCGGCGAGCAGCGGCGTCAGCTCCAGGACCTGGTCCGCGGGCTGCCAGGCGGCCTGCCCGCTGCGCCAGACCAGCGTGGTACGGGTCAGGTTGCCGGCCGCAACCTGCCCGGCCAGCGCGCTCTCGTCGTACGGGCCTTGCTGCTGTCCGCCGACCGCGAGGAACCAGCGCGGCGCGGTGGGCAGCGGCGGCGGAACCTCGGCGAGGGCGGGAGCGGGCTGCGCCGGGGCCTGCATCACTGGGCCCGAGGGAGCCTCCGCACCGGACGTGCTTTGCACGATCCGCTGGCCCAGCGCCATGCCCACGCCCAGCCCGAGAGCGTCGCCGCCGGTGCCGGGGTTGGCGGCGGCGATCGGGATCGCGTCGACCGCCTGGAGCTTGGCGTAGTCGTCAAGGTTGCCGGTGATCGTCATCCGGGAGCGGGTGTCGATCGCCGCCTCGATCTCCGGCGGGACGCTGATGTTTTCGATGTAGAACCGTGGGATGGCGATGCCGGTGGAGGACAGCTCCAGGGTCAGCGCCTTGGCCAACTGCTGTCCGATGCCGTCCTGCCGGGCGGCGAGGTCCAGCAGCGGCACGCCGGACGAGCCCAGCGCGGAGCCCAGCTTGGAGACGATCAGCTGCCGCAGGTGCTCGCCGACCTCCTCGGTGCGGAACTGCGGGTCGGTGCCGACCAGTTCACGCAGCAGCGCGGCGGCGTCCACCACCTTGGCGGCGAAGGTGCCGAAGGCACGGACCCGGACCATGCCGAAATCGGCGTCCCGCAGGATCACCGGGTTCTGGGTGCCCCACTTGAAGTCGGTGAACTGCCGGGTGGTGACGAAGTAGACCTCGGCCTTGAACGGCGACTCGAAGCCGTGCTTCCAGCCCTTCAGTGTGGACAGCACCGGCATGTTCTGGGTCGTGAGGGTGTACATGCCGGGCTGGTAGACGTCGGCCAGCCGGCTCTCGTTGACGAAGACGGCCACCTGCGACTCGCGCACCACGAGTCGAGCGCCCATCTTGATCTCGTTGCCGTAGCGCGGAAAGCGCCACACGATGGTGTCCCGGCCGTCGTCGGTCCACTCGATGATGTCGATGAACTCACCGCGGATGCGGTCCATCAGCCCCACGACAACCCCTCACTCCACTGGCTGCCGAGTTCGCTGCCGTGGCCGCCGCTTACGGGGGAAGTAGGCGCTTGACCCGGTTCGTTGCTGAACGGTTGAAGAAGTACGTCCAAGAGATCGACCTGGTGGTGCCGTTGCCGTTCGAAGGCACCGTCGAGCGCGTTGCTGAAGTACTCAAAGGGGTAGGGCGAACGGTCGATCACATAGGTGTTGAAACCGTTGGGGGCCGACAGACGACGATCCGTGTCGTCGCAGGCGGCGGATTCGGGAGTAAGAACCCTTTCGTGGTCACGGCGCGGGTGACGAAGTACGGGGAGACCAGGTCGCACGTCAGCCTGCGTGCGGCCACCAAGGAGGGCTTGATCAAGCACCGGGCGGGCGAGCAGATCGCCACCCGTATCGCGGCGCTGCTGAATGACGGGTTCCCGCCTGTGCCTGAGAACCCGTGGTTCGACTTCGACGAGTTTGAGGAGGATATCGAAATCACCGAAGCCGAGCGGACCTTCGTCTCGTCGCTGCGCGACAGCACCGCGCTCTGGGCGTCCGAGGACGTCTTCGGCGGTCTCGAACGGACCGGTGAGAACGATGCGTTGGTGGCCTACCTCAGCCTGAGCGACCCCGAGACCGACCGCGGCCTGATCCCCTTCGGAGTGCACTTCCACGGCGAAAGAGTGCGTGGCGACCGGCTGCACAACCAGCTCTTCGATCTGCCTGACCAGCCGTCACACTGGGCACTCGACACGACCGGCACCGTCGTGGAACTCGCACAGCGATCGGCGGATTGGTTCCACGCAACTCTGCACAGGCCCATCGTTCTGTACCTGTGGCTCTATCGCGGGTACGCCTACGCGGCCAGGTACGCCTTCGCGGACCACGATGAAACCCTCACCCAGACCTACGACCACCGCCGTGCCCCGCAGGGCCAGGCGGAGGAACTGACCGCCGCGGGGCACGTCCACGGGAAGGGCTGGATCCAGACGACGGGTCTGCCCACCCCGACGCTGTATCTGCACATCCGCGGCGACCTGGCCACCGCCAATCCCCCACCCGGCACCAAGGCCACGACCCGACGCGGGCCGATCGCCGGGTTTTGGTACGAGTAGACGGCAGCGAACGCCCCGTCAGGAGCGTCGGCAGGGGCGCCCGCGCCCGGCCCAGAAGGACGCCTCAGCGCAGGCTACTAACGAAGCACTATGGGTGCGGCGCCGGGATGTCGCATCGCTGGCGGACCTTCGCGAGCTCGACCTTGCCGATCTAGACGAGGTCGTGAGGCGGCTTGTGTTGCAGTGGCGGTCCTTCGGCGCGGCAGAGGGAGCTGCTTTGGGTGCCTTGGCGATGGTTCCCTTCGCTGGAGGAGCGTTGGCGATTGCCGCCGATCTCCTGGTGATGCAGATCTTGACGAACGCGATTGTGACCAGAGTCTGTTACGCCTATGGATTCGATGCCAAGGACCCTGAACTCCAACACGTCGTTCGCCGGATGGCCACCCGCTTCTTCGGTGAGCAGGTTCCAAAGGCCGCGACAGCGCGAAGTGTCAATCTCGCTGCTGCTGCGGCGAAGGGTCGGAAGAACTGGAGCAAGAAGCTTCGCGACGGCCATCGGATCCTCGCTGCGCTAGAGAAACTGATGAAGCAGTGGAACGGCGTGCCCAACGTGTCCGTGGGCAAAGCCGCCAAGGGTCTCCCCGTCGTTGCCGTCGTGGCGTCGACTGGCACCAACGCCTACGTCATCGGGGATGTTGCGAAGCAGGCGCGCCTCTACGCGCAGACGCTCTTCCTCGCAGAGAAATACGACCTCGCATTGCCGGGTCTTCGAATTTAGACGGGCAACGTGGCGGATCGCTGGCCCGGTTGTGACGTTGAGCGACGGTCTTGGGGGTCCGGTGCCCTGGACGCAGTGAGCCCGCAGGCGTCCGTGATCATGGTTGTTCTCTACGCAACTGATCATGAACACCCACGGGCTCGGACATCAACGATACAGAGATCATCACGGCGGCTTCCGACCTGTTGGG
>NZ_SUMC01000080.1 GCF_005047355.1 Actinacidiphila oryziradicis | reverse complement strand
CCGCACCTGGCCCCAGCCCGCCGCCCCGCCGGCCGAGGCGGTCACCATCACCCCCGCGTCCAAGAGCGCCCCGGCCAAGCGAAAACCCAAGGTCACCGCTTAAAACAGCGGCATTGGGGCTAGCCACGGAGACACCCGCGCCGCCTCTACGCCTAATGCAACCTATGGTTGCGCGTTGTGGCTTCGTGGCCTAAGGTGCAACTACTGGTTGCGGATTCGGGGAGAGGCCCATGGAGTACGGCACCATTGAGCATGAGATCCACATCGACGCCACCCCCGAGGTGGTCTACGAAGTCATCACGAAGCCTGAGCACATCGCGCACTGGTGGGGCTTCGACGCGTCGTTCCCGGCCGTGCCGGGCGACGGGCGGATGACCCGGCGCCGGCGGGACGGGCGTGGATCGGTCGTCGTGCCGGTCCTCGTCGTCGAGGCGGACGCTCCGCGGCGATTCGTATTCCGCTGGGTCCAGCCAGAGGGTCAGCCGGCGACGCCGCAGAACTCGTTCCTCGTGACGTTCGAGCTGGTGCCTGCCGACGGTGGGACGCTGCTGCGCCTGACCGAGGCCGGCTTCCGGGAGATCGGCTGGGAGGCCGCACAGCTCGAGGCGTACTACCGCGACCACAGCGCCGGCTGGGACGAGCACCTCCCGAGCCTGGCGGCGTACGCGGCCGGTCTGGTGCGAGCGTGACCCCGACGATCGACGACGAGCTGTGGGCGGCCCTCGGTGACCCGACCAGGCGCCGCCTGCTGGACCTGTTGCTGGCCGACGGCTCCGGCACGGCGACGAGCCTGAGTGGCCGCATGCCGGTGACGCGTCAGGCGGTCGCGAAGCACCTGAGCGTCCTGGAGCGCGCCGAACTGGTCGTGCCCCGCAAGGACGGCCGCGAGGTGCGTTACGTCGTCAACGAAGCGCAGTTCGCCCGCGCCGTCGAGCAGCTGGTCTCCGTCGGCGCGGCGTGGGATGCGCGACTGCGTCGCATCAAGACGATCGCCGAGTCGATCCAGGCGCTGCGATCGATGGATTGACTACTAACGGACCGTCTTGCAGTTCGTGCATAACGGTCGGCGTTAGCCCGTCGAATTCATGGCGCAACTGCAGCACGGAATGGGTGAGCGTGCAGTCCCGAAGGCCCCGAGCCGAACGCTCCTTCTCGAGAAACCAGTAGCCCCGATCGCCAAGGCCGAGACGGGCCGGAATGAAAGGAATCCATCGAATGACCGAAACTGCACAACCCTCTGCAATGCAAGCGGAAGCGAGCGCGGACTATCAGAAGACGATCCGCGTGAAGGCATCTCCTGGAGCGCTGTTCGATGCGCTCACCACCGTCTCCGGCCTAACCGCCTGGTGGACCCGTGCCACGGGATCCTGCGACGCCGGCGGCGAACTCAAGTTCTTCTTCGACTCCCCCGAACCGCTCCTGATGCATGTCGATCAGGCAACGCGGCCAACATCGGTGCAATGGACCGTAAACGAATGCAGCTTCCTTCCTGACTGGGTGGGAACGCGTCCGACCTTCGCCATCACCCCGGTCGATGGCGACGCGTCTGAACTTCAGTTCAGCCACCACGGTCTCACAACAGAGCTGGACTGCATCGAGCAGTGCACTCGCGGCTGGGACCACTTCCTCGCGAGCCTGCGTGAGTACGTCGAAGTCGGCCGCGGCATGCCTCGCGGAAGCGACGCAGATAAAGCCCGCCGCATGTAGGGCACGACCCCGGGGTAGTTCCGGTTTGATGCTGCGTCACAGGAGTCGCGCCCGTGTCTGCATCATCGCTGACCATCCCCTGCCTTGACCAGCTCGCCGACCTGGCGCGGTGGGAGGCAGAGCGCGCAGCCAACCCGGTCGCGGTGGAGTCGGCCCTGATGGCCAGGCTTCGGAGCGTGCCGGATCGCCGCGCTCAGCGAGGGCTTCGGCACCCGCTGCTGGTGATCCTGGTGCTGGCGGCGTGCGCGACGCTGGTGGTGGGTGGCGACTCGGTGGCGGCGATCTGGCAGTGGGCGGCACGCTCGCCGCAGGACAAGCTCGCCCGCATCGGTGCCCGCCGCGATCCGTTGACCGGCCGGTTCGAGGTTCCCAGCGAGCGCACCTTCCGCCGGGTACTCGCAGATCTGGACACCGACGCCCTGGACGAGGCGACGTGCGGCTACGCGGCGGACGTCGTACGCGGGACGGCCCCGGTCCCCGAGGTCCCGCGCACTCCTGGCCCTGCGGAGCGCGAGGAGCGGCGCGCTGTCCAGCGTGCGGCTGAGCATCCGGCGCCGCCCGGCCTGCTGCCCGCAGCAGCCGTGGACGGCAAGGCCCTGCGCGGCGCGCGTACTGAGCAGGGCCGGGTCTTCCTGGTCGGGGCGATCGGCCATGCCACCGGCGTGGTGCTGGGCCAGCGGCAGGTCGTCGACAAGCGCGGCGAAGGCTCCGCCGCTCGCGAACTGCTGGCCTCGCTGGAGGTGTCCGGCATGGTGCTGACGCTGGACGCGCTGCACACCACCAAGAAGACCGCCCGCCTGATCACCGGCGAACTGCACGCCCACTACGTCCTGATCTTGAAGGGGAACCAGCCGCTGGCCCGCGCGCGGCCCAAGCCGTGCTGGCCGGCCCCGACGCCGACTGGGTGCAGACCACCGACATCGCTTGTTCTCCACCCCGGTCAGGCTGTCGGTGCCGACGCTCGCCGAGGTGAGGAGCTCCTCTGTGCTGAGGGGCTCGATTTCGCTCACCGCGCCGACAAAGGTGGTCTTGGCCAACGCCAATACCGCCCGCGATCAGGACTTTCAGGGCGGTGGGGAGCTGCTCAGAACAGAGCGGGTCTAACTGTCGCGCTCATGACCGTCACGAAATGCCGACCAGACCGTTCTCAAAAATCCTTTACCGGCCCCGGGCCAAAGACAGGGCATCGGTGGCCCGGATCGTCACTGAGACAGGAAAACGCTCCTGACCTTCACTTG
Source organism: Actinacidiphila oryziradicis (assembly GCF_005047355.1). Classification (GTDB taxonomy): domain Bacteria; phylum Actinomycetota; class Actinomycetes; order Streptomycetales; family Streptomycetaceae; genus Actinacidiphila; species Actinacidiphila oryziradicis. The sequence continues at coordinate 29,329 of NZ_SUMC01000080.1, read as the reverse complement.
GCGGCCGTGGTGGGAGCTGTGGCGGCCGTGGTGGGAGCCGCGGAGAGCGAGGTGGGAGCCGTCGAGGGTGTGCTAGGAGCCGTGGACGGTGTGGTGGGAGCCGTGGATGGTGTGGTGGGAGCCGTGGATGGTGTGGTGTGAGCGGCGGCTGTGGTGGGAGCCGTGGATGGTGTGGTGTGAGCGGCGGCTGTGGTGGGAGCCGTGGATGGTGTGGTGTGAGCGGCGGCTGTGGTGGGAGCCGTGGATGGTGTGGTGGGGGCGGCGGCTGTGGTGGGAGCCGTGGACGGTGTGGTGGGGGCGGTGGACGGCGGCAGTGTGTCCTGCTGTGCGGGGGAAGGACGCGTCGTGGCGGCCCTGCCGGCCTGGACGTCGGGGGATGTGGTGGACAGAGCGACGGCCGCTGCGACGGCCCCGGTGACGACGATGCCGGCCACCAACCGGGCCCGTCGGGAGCGCCATCTGCTCGTGCCTGGCTGCTGCCCTGTTTCCTTGCCAATGGCCGGGATGGAAGGAAGCCGGTGGGTGGCGCCCGCAGCGGCGGTGGCCAGCCGGTCAGCTGCCAGGCCAGAGGCGGCCAGTGCATCGGCCGTCTGCTGGGCGGTGGGGCGCTCGGCGGGGTCTTTCGCCAACAGTCGCAGGATGAAAGCCTCGAACGATTCGGGAAGGTCGGGGCGGAGGCGGCGCGGAGCCTCGGGGGAGGCCTCCACGTGCTGGAACACCACAGCCATGGGCGTGTCCGCACGGAAGGGCGGGTGACCTGTGACAAGTTCGTACAGTACGCAGCCCAGCGCGTACATGTCCGCCGGGGGACCGGCCGGGCGCCCCAGGGCTTGTTCCGGTGCCAGATAGGAGCTGGTGCCGATGATCTGGCCGGTCGTGGTCAGAGTGGCGGACTCGTCTGCGAAACGGGCGATCCCGAAGTCGCCGACTTTGGCCCTTCCATCACAGGTCAGTAGCAGGTTGCCGGGCTTGATGTCCCGGTGCACCACGCCCTGCTGATGAGCGGCGGCCAGTCCGGCGGCGGCCTGCGCGCCAAATTGTGCCGCCCTGTGGAGAGAGAGCGGCGCGTGCTCAGTCAACTCGTCGGCCAGGCTGCGCCCGTCGAGTAGCTCCATCACCAGGTAGAGGCGGCACTGGTCGGTACCGAAGTCGTAGACGGCCACCACGTGGGGGTGGTTCAGCCGAGCCGCCGTCTGGGCCTCCAGCTGGAAGCGGGTTATCGCGGCGCTGTCGGCTCCCTGATTCCGGAGCAGCTTTACCGCCACCGACCGGCCCAGCACCTCGTCGACGGCGCCCCAGACCTCGCCCATCCCCCCGCTGCCGAGCAGGTCACCCAACCGATACCGATCCGCCACCAACACTGCGCACGTCCTCACTCTGACGACCAGCCATTCTGCGTCTGCCCAGCGGCAGGCACAGCACACCGTAAAACCACGTCACAAGGCGTATGGGTGCATCACACCGAAAACTCGCCGACCTCGGCAGGGGAGGGCCACTTCCCGAATGGAGTCAGGTCATGACAAAGAAGAGACGCCAGATCCTGGTGGTCTGATCCAGATGTCGTGAAGCCACCCATGACCGCATTCTCGATTCAGGCGCGGGGGAGAAGGCAGTACGCGCCCGATGACGGTAAGAGGGAGGTCGACGTCGTCTCCAGGCGACCGACTACAGCACCCGCGGACTTGACTTCGCGTTCATCAAGATCACCTAGGGCGCCACCTACACGAACCCCAAGTGGGTTGCGCAGCGCGCTACTGCTCGCAGTGGCGCCCTCATCACTGGCTTCTACCACTTCATCCGGCCGGCAATGTGGCCGAACAGGCCGACTTCTTCCTGTCGAAGATCACCCTTCGCGCCGGTGACATCCTCGCCCTCGAATGGGAAGACCCGGGGTGACTTGCGCCGAAAAGGACGCCTGGATCCGGTACGTGCAGAAGAAGGAGCCCGGCCACCGGGTGATCCTCTACTGCAACTACGACTACTGGACCAACTGCGGCCCGGCCTTGTTCGCGGGCGACGGCCTGTGGTCTGGCCCGGCCGGTCAGCAGCCCCTCGGTGAGCGGGGTACCGACGTGGTCGGCGAACTCCAGCGGTGCCGCGCCGGTTCCGCCCTCGGCTCCGTCCACGATGATGAAGTCCGGGGCCGCGCCCTCCTCCAGCATCGCCTTGCACACGGCGAGGAACTGCAGGCGCGAGCCCGGGCAGAGTTCGAAGCCGGTCGGCTTGCCCCCGGACAGCTCCCGCATCCTGGCGATGAAGCGGACGAGTTCGCGCGGAGTGGAAAACACTTGGTGGTACGGGGACGAGATCACCGCCCGCCCCTCGGGCACGTCCCGAACCCGCGCTATCTCGGCGTTGACCTTTGCCCCGGGCAGCACCCCGCCGATGCCGGGCTTGGCGCCCTGCGAGAGTTTGAGCGACACGCACTTCACGTGGTCGTGCGCCGCCTTGTCGGCGAACTCCCCCGGGTCGAACTCGCCGTCCTGCGTCCGGCAGCCGAAGTAGCCGGTGCCGATCTCCCAGACGAGGTCGCCGCCCGACCGCAGGTGGTACTCCGACAGGCCGCCCTCACCGGTGTCGTGGGCGAAACCCCCGGCCGCAGCGCCACCGTTGAGGGCGAGGATCGCGTTCGACGACAGGGAGCCGAAGCTCATCGCCGACACGTTCAGCAGCGCCATGTCGTACGGACGGCTGCAGTCGGGTCCGCCGATCCGCACCCGCGGTGGCGTCTCCGGCACCGGGCAGGGCGCCATCGACGGGATCAGGAATTCGTAGCCGGGCTGGTAGACATCCCGCTCGGTGCCGTACGGCTCCTCGGCGTCGGTGCCCTTCGCCCGCTCGTAGACGATGCTGCGCACGTCACGGTCGAAGGGGCGGCACTCCGAGCCCGCCCCAAGATGCTCCCCAACGGCCCTGGCCAGCTCGTCAGCGGGTGAAACGCCCCGCGTGCCTGCAAGGCGTCCTCCTTCAGAGGTCTTCGCGGGGAAGTAGCGAACCGAGAGGACCGAGATCGAGGTTAAGATCGCTCATCGACAGGCCGTAGCGGTCGCAGAGTTCGGCCATGCGGTCCTGGAGAACCATCAGCGTCATCCCGATCCGTTCCTCCTGGTCCTCGCTGAGGTCTCCCTGGTCGACGCGGTGCAGGGCGGTACGCTCCATGAGCTGGCGAAGCAGCTCCACGATGGTCAGGACGAGTTTGACGAGATCGCGTTCCACCGTGTCCGGGTCCGTTGCAAGCCGCGTGGCCACCCGGGTTGCGGGCCGCCCCGCCGCGTGCCCCCGGTCCGTACGGCCGTCGTCCGTGACGCCCCCGGAGTCGCCCGGAACGAGATCGAAGGCGCGTGCCGCAGCCTGTGCGATGTCGTTCCACCGTGAATCCTCGATCACCGTAGATCGCCTCACTTCTCAGGATCCGCTGGATCCGCATTCCACCAAGGGGACGGCGCGTCCGGTCCGAGGGAACGGATCACCGCGCGCAGATTGATGTGCACCAAGTCCACGTCCGCAATGGACAGGACAACGTCGCCGGTGACCACGGCACCGCCGGTCAGCAAGCGGTCCAGCAGGTCGACCAGCGCCAGTTGCCGGTCCGCGACCGGGCCGTCCGGAGCAGCTGCGGGGGTGGAGCCCGTCGGATAACCGTGCATCCGCGCTCCCCTCGGGGGCCGATGTCGCGAAGGAGTACGGTGCCCAGGGGCCGGTGATCTCCACTCGCGCTCCGGACGGCGCACCGTCCAGTACATGGACGTCCAAGCCGTCCATTGCCGCACGGAAGGCGTCCCCGCGCGCGGATGGAACCAGGAAGGCCAGGTTCGCGACGTTCTCACCGGATCCCTGGGTGAGCGCGCCCTGCTGGGGCCGGTGACGTACTTCGGCCACGGCGAACTCCCGTGCCTGCTCCAACACTCGATCGATCAGGGCATCGGCGCTGAGATACGCCAGGCGGCGGTCATCGCGCTGTGCCCGACGCTGCTGGAGGTATGCCCGTCCCGGTCCGGATGCCGCAGCCGGGGCTTCGGACTCGGTACGGCGGGCCTGCCGCGGATCGGCGTAGACCTTGACGCCCCACTCCAGCTTGCCGTCCAGGCGAGAGAGCAGACTGTCGAACTCCCCGGCACGTGCCGCCATCATCGCGGCGACGCGGGAGTCGTTCAGGTAGACGGTCGCCAGCCGCATCGGCAGCACCGTCCCGGTCCCGAACGCCGCGGCGACGACGGCGTGGTGAGCGCGAGCGGTTCGTTCCAGGCCGAGCAGGTCGTCGAGTTGGGCCTTCATGCCTTCCTCGCCGTACTGATCGGCCGGCACGTCGGCGACCAGCGCCCCGAAGCCTTCTGCACGCACCACGCGTACCGGGGCGGCCGCCACGCCGGACGTCCCGGCTTGCGCGGCGGCTTCGTCGAGGACGGGGGCGTCCCTGCCGACGGCGTAAACGTATGCCAGCGTCGCCGCCGCCTCCGGCCCGATCACCGTTCACGCTCCGCGTAGTGCTCCTGCTCACTGGCAGCGGGGAGAGACGCCCCCTCCCGAAGGCGGGCGATCTCGGCGCGCAGGCGGTCGTTCTCCTCGGCGAGGGACTCCTGGCCGGTGGCGGGTTGCGCCTGCCGGCCTGCGGTGGAATCCCGTGCGCCGGAGGAGAGCGAACGATCGTGCTCCCACCAGTCGATGCCCATCTCCTTTGCCTTGTCGACCGAGGCGATGAGCAGCCGGAGCTTGATCGTCAGCAGCTCGATGTCGAGCAGGTTGATCTGGATGTCCCCTGCGATGACCACGCCCTTGTCCAGCACCCGTTCGAGGATGTCGGCCAGGTTGGCGGTCGAGGGACCTTGGCCATAAGGGGACGGCGCCCCGGTCGATCCCATGCGGCCGGCCAGTGAATCGGACACGTGTCGTCAGCCCTGTCTGCGGTCGGGGCCCGTCAGCGACGGACCGTGGTGGAACGCCTGCGGGAACGGCGGCCCGGCGCTCGGTCGGCGTCGTCCTCGGGCTCGGCGTCGTCGTCGAGCTCGTCCTCGGGCTCCGCGTCGGCGGCCTCGGGTTCTTCCTCGTCGATCTCGTCCTCCGGAAGGTCCTCCTCGTCGATCTCGTCGTCGGGGAGATCCTCGTCCTGCAACTCGTCCTCGGGCAGGTCACCGTCCTCGGCGTCCCGGTCCTCCAATTCCTCGTCGTCGTCCGGCCGTTCGCCATCGGCGTCGTCCGGCCGGTCGGCGTCGTTGCTGTTCCCCGCGCCCCGCTCTGCGCGCTCCTCCTCTTCGACCGCCTCCTCGTGGTCGACAACCACCTCGCCGTCGCGGATCTCGCCGCGCCAGCCATCGGTGGCCTCGCCGCGCATCATGATGAACTTGCGGTAGAGCTTGAGGTCCAGGCGCGCCCGGCGTCCCTGGACGCGCCAGATGTTGCCGGTCTTCTCGAACAGCCCGTGGGGGAAATACTCCAGGACCAGCAGCACACGCGTCAGGTCCTCGGTGATGCGGTGGAAGGTCACCACACCCTTGACGGTGCCCTTGGCGCCCTCGGTGGTCCACGCGATGCGCTCGTCGGGGATCTGCTCGGTGACATTAGCCTTCCAGCTCCGGGTGGACTTGGCGACCTTCACCTTCCAGTTGCTGCTGGTGTCGTCGGTCTTCTCGACGCTGACGACACCCTTGGCGAAGGTGCTGAACTCCTGGAACTGCGTCCACTGGTCGTAGGCCTCGCGGACAGGCACGCCGACGTCGATGTCCTCGACGATCGTGATGCTCTTGGACTTCCCGCCGCCGCTCTTGCGGCTCTTGCCGAAGAGGCCCTTGACCTTTTCCTTCATGGTGTCCTTCAGATGTGACGCTCCGGCAGAGGTGAGGGCCTGGGCGGGTGACTTGCCCTCACTGAGGGCCTTGCCGCCTTTGGCGAGAGGGCCGGCCAGGCCGCCGGCCTCCCCCTCACCGAGGCTGCTGATCCTTTCGCCCAGCTTGGCGCCGAGGTCTGAGACGGCCCTCCGAGCGCGGGCCTGCAAGTATCCCTGGAGCTCCGCACGGAGCCGGTCGGCCTCGGGGCTGTCGGTCAGCGTGCCCTTGAGGGAACGCAGTGCGGACTCAGACATTGTCGTCACCTCCGCCGCTGGTCCTGCGGGATGACGCAGGACGAGAGGCTGTCTTGCGGGCGGTGCCCGATGCCTTGCCTGGCGTCCGCGCCGCCGGCTTGCCGCCGCCGGAAGCCGTCTTCCGGGCCGGGGCGGTGCTCTTGCGGGCTTTGCCGGTTCCTGAGCCGGCGCGGCGGCCGGTCTTACGTGCCGGGGCGTCTCCGGCCTGCGTCTCGTCCTCGTCGTCGCCGCGGGCAGCGCGGTCCTGTTCCGCTTCGCCGGCGGCCTCGTCCTGCTCGCCGCCGGCACCGCCTTCCAGGCTGAGGGTGCGCTCGCGCAGCGTATCGGCCAGTCCGCTGACCCGTTTGGTGAGAGCGCCCTTGGCGGCCGTCTTGGTGGCGCCGAGTATCTGCTCGCGCACCTGGCTGTTGAGTTCACCCAGCACCGGCGACTGCGCGACCGCCTTCTTGATCGCGTCCGGATCCAGGCTGAGTTTCTTCCCGGCCAGGAACATGCCCAGTCCGAGGGCGAGTTTCGCCTTCTTGGTGCGTCCCAGTAGGTATCCACCCACCAGGGCCGTCCCGATCTTCGCGTTGATCATCATCTTCCGTGAACCTCGTTCTCTCCTCGGTCAGTGAGCGGACAGACGCCGCTGCCGGGCCTCCAGCCACTCCAGCTTGTCGAGCAGTTCGTCCTCGGATGCGTCGAACTCCTCCTCGTCGATCCGCCCCTCCAGTAGTTCTCTCTCCAGGTCGGCCAGCTCCCTGCGCACCGGCTCCGGGTCGTAGAACTCGCGTTCTGCTTGGGTGATCACCTGGTCGAGCACCCACGCCGTTCCGCGCAGCGGTGCGAGGGGCAGCGTGAGCAAACCGGTGATGAGGCCCATACCGGAACTCCCTTGCGCGCAGGCGCGGTCCAACCGGTCGAATGGCCGGAGCCGCACGGGATGAAGGTCAGACGAAGCTGTACGGCGGCAGCGGACCGTTCAGCTTGAAGGAATAGAAATCGTCGCGCCGCTCGGCTTCCTCCTGCACCGCCTGCACGAACGCCGGTGCTTGGTCGCGGCTCACAAGGAAGGAGGTGCTCAGGAAGCACGAGCCGGTCGGCTCCCCTTCGCTGTGGCGTACGGCGCAGGGCGCCAGGTGGGCGAGGATCTCGCGGGCGTCGTGATCCTGCCGTGCCCGCACCTCGCCGGCGAGGATTTCGCCCAGCGCCATCTTCTGGCCGTGATCGGCGGGATGTGCGCGGGTGAGATCGTTGAGCCGCCGTGCTTCCGGGACCTCCTCAATGACCTGACGCAGCAAATCGTCCTCGGAGCGGGTGACCTTGACGTTGTACTCCCGGCAGCCGTCGATCTCGGCAAGCCGCTCCGCGTACCCCTCACTTCCGCCGGCGATCGCCGCGACGACCGCCTCGTCGTCGGCCGCGACCAGTCCGAAGCGCATCGGCAACACCGTCCCGTCCTCGAGGAGACGGTCCAGCACCCGCTGGTGCGCCAGCAGATCCCGTCGCTTCGCCCGCAGACCATCGGGCGCGTCGCTGGCGACGACGCCCAGCGGACCAGCCCCCAGGACCCGGATCTCGCGGGCGGGTTCACCGACTCCACGGACGCCGTCCAGTCGGAGCGGGTGCCCCACGCCGGCGATCGCATAGACATAGGTGGACACGTGCTACTCCTCCCGGCGGCGCGACGCCGTGCGGCGGCCGCTGCTCGAGGAGGACGAGGGGGCGGCCTTGCGTTCCCTCTTCTCCGCATCGGACTTCTCCCCATCGGAGTCACCGCCGCTGTGCAGGCCGTCGCTGATCGCCTCCATGGCTCCGGCAAGCGCGCCCTTCGACTTGCCCTTGGCGCCGGACTCCGTCGCATCCCCGACCAGATCGGTCAGCTGGGAAGGCGCCTTGCGGCCTGACTCCAGATCGAGGCGGTTGCACGCCTCAGCGAAACGCAGATACGTGTCGACGCTGGCCACCACCACGCGCACGTCGATCTTGAGGATCTCGATCCCCACCAGGGAGACGCGCACGAAGGCGTCGATGACGAGTCCTCGGTCCAGTATCAGTTCGAGGACGTCGTAGAGATTCCCGGAGTTGCTGCCTCCGGCGACTGCGGAACTGCTGTGCGTGGCAACACTCACGCTGGATCATCCTTTCCTCTTCGGACTCCTGGCGGAGCCTTCCGGAACGGGCCTGTCGGAGGAGGCCGGACCTTGATACGGAGGGGGCCGGTCCACGCCGTGGACCCGTGTGTCAGCGGTCAACCTGGCCCCTGGCGTACCGGTGGGTGCGTTCGTAGGCGACGATGCGGCCCCTGCCGTCGAGATCGACGCGATAGGACGCCATCACGCTGGTGGTGTCAGGAATCCTTGCGATCTCCACGACTTCCACATTCGCGGTCCATCCACGGTCCGTGGACTTCAGAGCGGAAACTCCTCCGGGCTCACTCTGAAGCAATTCGGATAGCTGGGCGGTTGCTGCGCGCATCGCCTCAGGCATCGAGATCCGAACACCCGGGTCGTCGTCCTTGCCGTCTTTCGCCGCCATGCTCCAGTCCAATGATGTCGGGGTAATTGACGAATCTACCGCGAACACCTCGCGGCTTCGGATCGCCTGCCCCTATCCCTCCGAATGTATGCATCACAGAAATCCCCGATGGTTCAACGGCCTGCTCGGCCCGCAGGCGTCCGGCCGACATGTGGCATGCCAGCGTGTGGTGCGACGCGGGGCGCCCCGGGCATGAAGACTGCGGGTGCCGATAAATCATCTGAGCAGGTCGGCAGGCGTGTCGGTACTCGTGTAACCGACCGTTGAGTCGGTCGTGTCGTCGGACGCCGAGGCGGGTGATTCTGTCTGGATCGGTGATCGGTTCAGGAAGTGCGCGCAGCGATGCTGCATGGCTGAGGGTTGGGTGGGATCGGTTGCCGTTATAGAACTGCTCGAACTCGCGGAGTACTTGGAGGATTTGGCGCTGGTTCCAGATCAAAGTGCGGTCCAGCAGTTCGTGCTGGCAGGTCTGTACCCAGCGTTCCATGATCGAGTTCATTCTTGGCGTCCGGTTGTCCGTGGTGACCACGCGCGCCCGCGTCCTGGAAAGCAGTGTCGAATGCCGCGGTGTACTTCGAGTCCCGGTCGCGGATCAGGAAATTCGCTCGCGCGCCCGTGTCCCTCCAGGCCATGACGGGGTTCATCCGAGCTGCACCACCCAGGCTGCCGTTGGGTGCGCAGTGGCGCCTCCTTACCTTCACGCCCAGGACTGCCAGTTCCCGTGCACTCTCCGATAGCCCAGGTGGGGTTCTCTCTCGCCAGGCGCAGCGCCAGGGCCCGGATGGAGCGCACCGTGCGTGGCCGCTCCCGGCGGCGCGGCACGCAACCGGCGGCGTGGCGCCGTTTCAGCAGATCGCGGTGCCAGCGCAGGATCGTGTCCCGGCCGCACCAGCAACTGCATGCGCCGCAACGTCTCCCTCGGTGAACTGTGGAGAAGACCGGCGAGAAGGAACCGGTCCTCCACCGTGAACGCGGGCCTGGCGCTCTGGCGCTTCGAGATCGCGAGCTGATGCCTCAAGGCCAGTATCTCGGTCGCCGGTTCGCGATTGGACATCGGCAGCAGGCGGATCGGAGAGAACGTATTCGTGACGGCGAGGTAGGCCAGGCGCAGCAGCGTCGTCCCGGCTCGTAACGAGGAGGCGGGCATCCTGCTCGCCCTGGACTCCCTGGCCGGGCAGACCCACCGTCCCGATCTGATCCTGGTCGTGGTCAACAACTCCACCGACCGCACCGAGGACTACGCCCGCACGTTCGCCGCCCGGCCCGGCGCGCCCCGTACTGTCATCCTCAACGTGCCGCACAACCCGCACAAGAAGGCGGGCGCCCTCAACCACGGCATCCGGTGGCTCTGTGCCGCGGCCTCCGACGGCAGGCTCGTGACGACCGCGAGGTACCTGCTCGTCATGGACGCGGACACCAGCCTGCACCACCAATTCCTCGCGCGCGCCCGCCGCGTCATCCAGTCCGACCCGCGGCTCGGGGGCGTGAGCGCCACCTGCCTCGGCCGCACCGATCTGTGGAACAGCCCCTGGCAGCGCTATCTGACGGGCATGCAGATCATCGAATACGGCCGCTACTCACGCTCCCGCTACCGGCGCGACATCCACAGCATGTCCGGTGCGGGCTCCTTCTACCGGGCCGAGGCGCTGCAGAGCGTGCTCCACTGGCGCGGCGAGGTCTTCTGGGAGGACCACGCCAATCTCGTCGAGGACTACGAGACCACGCTCGCCCTCAAGGAATCCGGCTGGAAGATTACCGCCAATCAGATGTGCGTCGCCTACACCGACCTCATGCCGACGCTGCGCGAACTCGTCCAGCAGCGCGAGCGCTGGATGCGGGGCACCGTGGACACGCTGCGCCAGCGCGGCTGGACGCGGCACACCTGGTACTCCATCCTCACCATCTTGATGGGCTTCGTGGGCTTCGCCTACTCCATCGGATGGGGGTTGATCTCGCTGGGCCTCATGGCCCAGCACGGGTATCTCTTCGACCCGGTCTGGTTCGCGCTGATCGCGTTCTGGGCGGTGTACGCGGGGTTCAGGGTGCGGCATCTCGGCTGGAAGGCCGTCCTCGTCGAGTGCGCGCTCCTCCCCGAAGTGTTGTTCTCCACCGTGCGCAACTACTGGCTGCTGTCCTCGGCCGCCAAGTCCTATCTCACGCGGGTCTCCGCCTGGAAATGAAATGAGCAAGCCATGAAGTACACCTCCGGCATAGCCGGCGGCACCGTCGCGGGCGGCGCGACCCTGGCCTCCACTGGTGCGTCGAACACCGGCCAGCTGCTGCTGGCCGCCAGCATCGCCCTGGTCGCCGGCGCGGTGATGACCTGGGCCGCCTCCACCCGCCGACGCCGCGCCGACGTGCGTGTAGCGGGCGAGTGACCACAGGCGTCCGGGCGCCGGGGCGTCCCCGCCACGGCACCCGGACGCCAGGGCGCGCACCGCTGAAGTTCTCGGGCACCTTCGGCGTCTTTCTCTATGACCGGCCGTCGTACATCGAGCGGTGGCCAGAGTCCAAACTCGACGGCCTCGCCGTCGGCATCCGCCGCGACGTCGAGGACTGGGCTCGTGTGCTGCACAACGACGGAACCCCGTCCCAGCCCAGAACGCGACCGTTGGACTGTTCCCCGGAGCCCACCTCAAGCTGGCAAACCAGCTCTGGCTGGAGATCATCCAGCTCGCTCTGGACCTGCCGGCCTGGATGCCGATGCTCGCACTGACCGGCCAAGCCCGCCGCTGGGAACTCAAGAAGATCCGCCTCAGATTGTTCTCCGCCGCCGCCCGCCTGGTCACCACCGGCCGCCGACGCATACTCCGCCTCGCCCGCCACTGGCCCTGGACCTACCTGATCACCAAGGCCTCCACCCGGCTGCAGACCCTGCCGAACCCCGGCTGACCAGCAGGATCAACCCACCCCGACAAGTAGTCGAGCACTTCCGGAACCGTGGAACCCGGCGCCCGGGGCAGCCAGCAGCCACACGTGCACCCATTCGTCGGTGGGTGCAGATCTTTTGAGGGTCTGGCCCACCTGCGATTTCGTACGGATCGAGTCCATGCGCCGCCACTGCGCCGTCGCGGCCGACCTTCCCGCCTGTGCCCCGCGGCACCCGGTTCGGCCCCTCGGCGCGGTACGGCCGGGCGTCCCCGCTCCCGGTAGGTCGGGGAGAGGCCCACGGGGCGCGCATGGCGTGGGGTGCGGGGGCTTACGGGTGGTACTTCTCCTCGACCGTCTCGGCACCGCCGGACTGCGGGTTCATGGTGACGCGGACGGTCACGCTGTCGGTCTTGGCAGCCGTCTCCAGCTGGTCCACGGTGCACTTCGAGGTGCCGTAGCCGTCGTTGCCGATGGTCACGCGGCCGTCGGTGTCGGAGCAGATCGCGGCCGCGCCGAGGATCTGAGTGGCGTTGGAGACCAAGAATGCCTGGTCGGTGCCGCCGCTCTGGGGCTTGACGATCAGCTTGCCGGGCGCGAGGTACCCCAGCGTGCCGACGATCGTGCTGTGGTCACCCGCGTTGGCGACGCCGCTCCCCGCGGAGGCGGACACCGGCGGGCAGTGGCCGGTCTGCTCGCCGATGGAGTTGATTTCGGCGTTGGACCTCGGGTCTCCCGCGTAGTTGATCTGGTCGGTGCAGCTCACCCCAGACTTCGTGGGAGTACCCGACGGCGTGGCGTTGGCGGAGCCTTGGCTGCTCTTGGCGATGGGTTGGGCGCTGGGCTGTGCGGAACTCGTGGGGACGGAGGAACTGGTGGAGGATCCGGCGGCGAAGGTCGCGTCGTTGGGCCCGCACGCGGTCAGTGCCAGCCCCGCGGCGATGAGCACAGCAGTCGGCAGGCCCCAACGAGCAGTCCTGGTACGCATGGTGTCCCTCTTTCGCTTTCGACGGTGTCGCCCCCCATCCGGTGGCGATGAGTCCGATCCCGCCCCCGGACGGAAGCAACTACCGGCGGCAGCAACGACTTTCGCATGGACAACAGCCCACGTCAGCGCCTGTTACAACCCCGTGGCGCAACGCCCAACACGTCAGGACAATCGATACCGGAGCATTGCCAACACCTGCGAATGCCGTTGGGTGCAGATCTTTTGAGGGTGTCTTGCACGAGCGTGACCTGCGGGTTTCTTGATTCAGCAGCCCGGCTGTACTGCGCCGATGCGGCCGAACGGGGTGCCGCGGGGCACAGGCGGGAAGGTCGGCCGCGACGGCTCAGTGGCGGCGCATGGACTCGATCCGTACGAAATCGCAGGGGGGCCAAACCCTCAAAAGATCCGCACCCTTCGTCGATGTGGCCCCCCTGCACCGTTGGTGCTCTGGGGCGGTCACAGCGGGTAACGCACGACCAGGACGGCGTCGACGTCTCCGGATGGTGCGCAGTACAGGTGCGGAACACGGTCGATCAGGGTGCCGCCTCGGGGCAACCGTCAGACCACCCTCACCGCGAGAGCGACGCCACCCTGCTTCACGCCAGGCTCAGAATCTTTCGGACAATCTTCGGAACGTGTTCCGACGCGGTGCAACGCACACGGAACATGGCGGAGTACGAACAAGTAGAGGTCCACGGCTGTCACGGCCCGGGCCGACCGTATCGGCACTGCACTGGAGTCCCGTCTTGTCCTGTAATTCCATCGCCACAAAGCGCCGCACCCTTGTCGCCGTAGCCGCGCTGGCGGCCATCGCCACCGCTCTGCCCACCGCGGGCACGGCGAGCGCCGCCCCGGCGGCAGCGGCCCCGGCACCTGACTACGCGGGACTGCGGCAGGCGCTGAACGGCGTCGTCGCGGCCGGCTCGCCCGGCACCTACGCCCTCGTGAGCGACCGCGGTGGCCATGGCGGCACGGTCAGCGTGGGCACCGGTGACATCGCGACCCAGGCGCCGATCGACCCGAAGGGGCAGTTCCGGATCGGCAGCATCACCAAGAACTTCACCGCCGTGCTCGCCCTGCAACTCGTCGCGCAACACGAGGTCGACCTCGACACCCCCGCCGTCGACTACCTGCCCGGCGGGGTGCTGCCGGCCGGCTCACCGATCACCGTGCGGGAACTGCTCAACCACACCAGCGGCCTGTACGACTACAGCAATGACCTGCCCGGCATCCTCGTGGGCGATACCGTGACCGGCTACCAGCAGTTCCGGTACAAGACCTACGCCCCCGCCGACTTGGTGGCGGGCGCTCTCTCCCACGGCTCGCAGTTCACCCCGGGCAGCCAGTACCAGTACTCCAATACGAACTTCGTGGTGCTGGGCATGCTCGTCGAACACGTCACCGGCAAGCCCTTCGCGACGGTTCTCAACGAGCGGATCCTGCAGCCGCTCGGCATGAACGACACCCGTTTCATCGTCCCCAGCACGGACATCGGCGGCCCGCACGCCGTCGGTTACCTCACCCAGGACGATCGCTCCAAGCCGCTGTTCGACGCGACCGCGCAGACCGCTTCGTGGATCTGGACCGCCGGCGCGGCCATCTCCAGCACCGCGGACCTCAACACGTACTGGCGGGCCCTCACCGCGGGCGTGCTGCTGCCCAAGGAGCAACTCGCCGAGATGGAGACCATGGTCCCGGTCGGCTCCACCGGAACCTCCTTCTACGGCCTCGGCATGCGCGCGTACACCCTGTCCTGCGGCACGCAGGTGTACGGCCACGACGGCATCGTGGAGGGCTACCAGACCTACTCGTACACCGCGAAGGACGGGTCCAGGCAGGTGACGATCGCGGCGAACGCCTCAAACAATGGGGACGTCTTCGCCGCCGAACGAGCTGCCCTCGACCCAGTCTTCTGCGGAGTCCCGTCCACCCCCGCCGCCAAGCGCCAGGCCGCGGCGGCCTCCGCTCACATCGCCAAGGAGGAGACCGTCGGGGTCTCCCCCGAACCCCTCCGCAAGTAACCCCTCCGATGTCGGCCTCCGGGGTGCGCGTACGTGCCCCCCGGAGGCCGACCGTCCGAGCGCCGCGCCGCCGGGCCGCCCGCGTCGCGTCGTGCAGCCGTACGCACGGCCGGTATCCACGCCCCGGCCGCCGCCGCTGTCCGCAGGCGGGAGTGGGATCTGGGCCGCCTCGCAGTACCGGGCCGTTGTCGGCCTCAGCGCCACTCCCTGACCACGTAGGCGATTCCCGACGCGCGGCCGCGCGCACGTGCCGTCGGCGGTCGAGAAGGGGGTGGTGACGGTGACTGTCCGCTGAGCCGCTCGATGTTCACGGCGATGGCGGTGAGCACATGCTGGACATGGGCCTTGGGCTGGCCGCGGTAGCGGCATCGCCTCATGCCGTGGCCGTGAGCGAACTCGCAGATGGTGCCCTCGACTCCGGAACGCACGGCATACCGCTCTCGCCAGTGTGGACTCTGCTGTTCGACGCGGGCCTTGACTTGCATGTTGAGGAGCTCTCGCGGGGGAAACCCTACGTTCCGCGCGCTTTCGCGGGAGGTGGTGCACTGGGCGCGGGCCGGCCACGGCTGGCACTGGCTCTTGGTGAACCTCGCCACGATCAGCGGGGCCGCGGTGGGAGAGGACGTGGGGTAGGGGCCGTGCCAGCCCCTGCTGACCTGGCCTTGGGGGCAGGTGACCTGCTGGCGGTCGAAGTCGATGCGGAAGTCGTCCCTGCCGAAGCCTTCGTTCCTGCGGTGCTGGCGGGTGGCGGCCGCGTCGGTATTGTTGAATTCCCGGAGCAGCCCATCGCCGAGGGGTTGGTGATGGCCTCGGCCAGCACCTCGTCCGGCTCGTCACCGGGCTGCAGGATCAGCCGCTCGTGCGTCTTCGGGTGCTCGACGCGCACCGCTGCGAGGGGCATCCGGTCACCAGGTGTGCCCAGCGTCCGAGGACGACCTTCGGCATGCCCTCTGGAGTAGTCGATGCCGGCATCGTCAGGAGCCGGACGATCGGCAGGCTCGCTGGGGCCTTCTGTCGGCGGCGGCTGAACCCGAGGGACGGCCTGACTCCTTACCGGGCCCGCCCCTGGAGCCGTCCGGCTCACCTCGGCAGGGGTCAGCGCAGCCCGGCGCGCAGTGTGGTGAGGCGGCTGACTGCGGCCCGGAAGGAGGTGGAGCCGAGTGTTCCGTCGTGCAGCGCGTTCGTCAGGGCGGTGACCGTCGCCTCGCCCTGGCTCACCTTGCGTGCCGAGCAGAGCAGCAGGTCCATCCCGGCCCCTGCGGCCAGTACCGCCCGGCGCCCGGTGCTGTACGAGTGGCCGAGGGCTCCGGCCTCGAGCGCGTCGGTGACGGTGACTCCCTTGAATCCGAGGCGGGTACGTAGTTCATTCTGGATGACGGTAGCGGACAGGCCGGCCGGATGATGGGCGTCCAGCGCCGGGTAGACCGCCCAGGAGACCATGACGAGTTTGACGCCTGCCGCGATGGCCTGTTTGTACGGGGCCTCGTCAACGGTCCGCAGTACGGTCAGCGACTGGCTGAGCTTCACCGGCCCGGCGTCGGTGTTCTGGTTGGCCGTCGCGGCCCCGAGACCGGGGAAGTGCTTGGCGGTGGCCGCCACCCCGGTGTGCTGCTGGGCGGTGGTGAACGCCGCTCCGAGGGCGCCGACCTGCGCCGCGTGCGTACCGTAAGAGCGCTGATGGCGGTCGATGAAGTCACCGGCCTTGCGGTAGACGTCGAGCACCGGGGCCAGGTTGACGTTCATGCCCACTCCGGCGAGGTTCTTCCCGGCACTAGTGCCCGCCGACTTAGCGGTGGCCAACGGGTGGGCGGAGTTCCCGATCTGCTTCTCCGACAGGACCGGCGCGCCCGGCAGGCGGCGTAGCTGACCACCTTCCTGATCAGTCATCAGCAGCAGCGGGAGTTGGACCGGGCTCGTGGCATTGGCTTTCACCAACTGCTTGATGACCGAGGCGATCTGCTTCTCGCTGGTGATGTTCTCGCCGAAGAAGATGACCCCCGCCGCTTCGCCCGCGCTGATCTTCTTGAGAAGGTCGGCCGGGGGCGTGTGGCCCGGGTAGGAGTAGATCACCCGCTGCCCGGCAAACTGTCGGTTGGTCAGGCCCTTCGGTATGGCGCCCGCTGCCGCGGTGGCCTCCTGCGCCGGGGTGCCGACCGCCAGGCTCGCCACCGCCGCCCCGGCTCCGGCGAGCACGGTCCGGCGCCGGGCGAGCGGCGTTCCTGGTATGTCCATGAGTTTCCTCCTTGTGGTGTCGCGCTTCCATGAGTGTGACCAGAGTTCCTTCCAGCGGATACCCGGCAGGACCTGTCCGGCTCGCGCCCAGTCGCTCAAAACTCGCCATGGCGGCAACAGGTGTGATCACGGGACGAGCCGGGTCGGCAACGCGGGCCACCGGCTGCCGCGCGAGTGGATCTTTCGAGGTCTCCGGCTTTGACCAGGTGCGAGAAGACGGTGAACTGGGCCCGGCGCCTGGATGCCGCGAGCTTCATCGACGCGATGAGGTCTCCGACCGTGTCCCGCTCTCCGAGCCGCATCAGGGGGCCCACCCAGCTCAAGGGCCAAGATCGTGAGACACGGCTACTCGGCAGCCGATCTGGTCCCTGTCTCAGGTGATCTGGTCCGATTCGCTCGCCGTCTCCAGTGATCTGGTCAGTCTGGCTCGGTCTGTCCGGTCTCACCGGACCTGGTGGTGTCTCACTTCTCTCAGGTGGTAGTCGACCGGCTCCCGGCGTACGTGGCTTACCGTGCACGGTTTTCACCTTTCAGGGTGGGGTGAGTCTCATCTGATCTGGCTAATCTCATCCGATCTGTGATGCTCGTCCCCCGTGATGCTGTCCGGACAACGGTGAAGTATGAGCGGTGCGGATCAGATGACGGGAACGGCGGGAGGGGCGAGTAGCGTGCGGTCGCCGTCGAAGCCGTGGTCCAGGGCAGCCGCGACGTCCTCGTGCGGGGTTCCCATCCGGACTGCACTGACCTGGTCCAGAAGCTGGTAGTGCTGGTCGCTGAGTTGGAGGTGGAGAGATCTGAGGTATTCCTCCAGGTGTGTCAGGGAGCGGGGGCCGGCGATCGGGATCAGGGCAGTGCGGGCCAAGGCGGCCCGGCGGCGCAGCCAGGCCAGGGAGACCTGGATCGCGTTGGCGCCGACCTCGTCGGCGATCGCCAGTACGGCGTCGACGACGGCGGTGCGCTGTTCGGTGCCCTCGATTGCGTCGCCGCGAGCAGTCAACCGGCCCTGTTCGCCCTGCCGGTACTTGCCGGTGAGCAGTCCTCCGGCCAGCGGGGAGTAAAGGAACGCGCCCAGGCCGTGGGCCTGCGCCATCGGCAGCAGTTCCCGCTCGGCGGATCGTTCGGCCAGGCTGTATTCGGTCTGAATGCCGACCAGCGGGGCCAGATTACGCAGGTCCGCCCGGACCGCCGCGCCGGAGACGCGCCAGGCTGGGAAGTTGGAGAGTCCGCCGTGGAGGATCTTGCCGGAGCGGATGAGGTCGTCGAATCCGGCCAGGATCTCCTCGACGGGGGTGGTTCCGTCGGGGAAGTGCGGCATGAAGACGTCTACGTAGTCGGTGTTCAGGCGGCGCAGACTCGCCTCCAGGGAGCGGACCATGGTTTTGCGGCTGTTTCCGGTCGTGCCGGGGCGGGGCTGGTCCTGCCGTGTCCCGCTGTACTTGGTGATCACCACGAAGTCGTCCCGTTGGCGGCCGAGCAGCCCACCGAGCACGGTTTCGGCCTGTCCGTCCTGGTAGAGGTTGGACGTGTCGAACGTGGTGCCGCCGGCGGCGACGAAGGCCTCGAAGATCTGCCGCGAGCCCTCGGGGCTGGCACTGGCGTCCGAGGTGCCGAAGTTCGCCGTCCCGAGCGCGTACTCCGACACTCGCAGTCCGGTCAGTCGGCCGAACGTCTGGTAACGCATGACAGCTCCTGAAAGTCGATGGTGCGGTAAGCTCCCCTACCGTACCAAGTAAAACGAGGGGTCACTCTTTTTATGCCCAGGGTCAGCCAAGCGCACCTTGACGCCCGCCGTCAGCAGATCGTGGACGCCGCCCGCGCCCGGTTCGCCAGCCACGGCTTCGCCCGCACCTCCATGGCCGACATCGTCACCGAGTCCGGGCTCTCCAACGGGGCCATCTACCGGTACTTCGCCAGCAAGGACGAGATCGTCGTCGCCGTCTGCGAGCAGGGGACCGAAGCCCTGCCGAAGGCGCTCACCGCCGAGGCCGTCGAGGGTTTCCTCGAACACGTACGCGCCCTGGCGCGTGACACCGACCATGCTCGACTGGTCGCCCAGATCTACGCCGAAGCCGCAGTGTCGCCGCCACTGGCGGCCGTTGTTCAACAACAGCTCGCCGCCATGCGGGCCGCGGTCGCCGAGCTGGTACCCGACCGCCGGCGTCAGCAGGCCGGACAGATCGCCGAAGGGTTCGTCGCCCTCTGCATCAGCTACAACCAGCAACTGGCCATCCGCGGCGACCTGGACCCCACACCCTTCACCGCAGCATTGATGTCGATCATCCACGGATAGTCAAGGGCCCGAATGGACCCAACGGAGACAAAGCAGCCTCCGCCACGATCTGCAAGGGCAGCCACCGGACCAGGTCAACTGAGACAGCGGCTGGCATTCGTGGCCCGGGGACCAGAACATCCGAGATCTTCCACAGGCACGCGTCTCAGATAATCGGGTCGTCGCAGATCGCCGCCCTGGACTCAGCCCAGATCAAATGAGACGGGACATCGGATGCTGAAGCGGTGGGGTACGCCTGCGTGGCGGTCGGAGAAGCGAGGGAGCCGAGCGCACGGGCCGTCGCTGAGCCGGGCTCGGCGTGGTAGATCGCCAGCATCTGTCCGTCGGTGTCGCCGAGCGGCAGTTTTTCCCGGCGCAGTTCAAGCAGGCCGACCTGCGGGTGGTGCAGCCGCATCGAGCCTCCGGCCAGCGCGGTGACGTCATGCCGAGCCCACAGTCGCCGGAACGGCTCGCTGGCCAGCGACAGCTCGCCGACCAGCTGAGCGATCCGCGGATCCTCGACGTCGCCGCCCACAGATGCGCGGAACCCGGCGACCATGCTCCGGGCTGTCTGCTCCCAGTCCTGCCACAGGTCCCGCTCGGCGGGGTCGAGGAAGATCGCACGCAATCGGTTGACGCCCGGCCGGATGCTGGGTGACACGGCGGTGGCCAGGCGGTTCGCCGCGAGCACGTCGAACATCCGGCTCTCCACGAACGCCGGCAGGTTGATCGCGTCGAGCAGTTGCCGGACCCCGGCCGACACCACCTCGCGGCGTGGTCTCCGGCGGGCGGCCGGGCGGACAGCCGCCAGGCTCAACAGGTGGTGTGTGGCGCTCGCGTCCAGCCGGAACACCCGCGCCAGGGCCTCCAGCACCTGCGGGGACGGGTTGCGGTCGCGCCCCTGTTCCAGGCGCAGGTAGTAGTCGGCGCTGATCCCGGCCAGGGTGGCGACCTCTTCCCGCCGCAGCCCAGGGGTACGGCGGACGCCCACGACCGGCAGCCCCGCGTCTGCCGGGTCGGTCAGCTCACGGCGTGCCCGCAGGTATTCCCCGAGCGCATTCGGCCTGCTCATGTCTTCGATGCTACGAGCTCGTCGGCCGCCGTGCCTGGCCCTGACACCCCCAGGATGACCAGGGCACAGGCTATGTCCACGAGGGCTTTGTAGCGTGGATCTGGCTCCCGGAGATGCCGGCGAGCAGGAAAGGAATCCATGACCGGCAACGAGCTTCCCGGCGGCACCTACCGCCTGGGTGACCTCACCCTCACCCGGTTCGGCTACGGCGCTATGCAGCTGGCCGGGCCGGGCGTCTTCGGCCCGCCCGAGGACCGAGACGCTGCGATCGCCGTGTTGCGCACAGCCGTCGAACTGGGCATCACGCACATCGACACGGCCGACTTCTACGGCCCGCACGTCACCAACGAGATCATCCGCGAGGCCCTCGCGCCGTACCCGGAGGGCCTGCACATCGTCACCAAGGTCGGCGCTCGCCGCGATGAGCAGGGCGGATGGCCGCACGCCCGTACCCCCGCCGAACTGGTACAGCAGGTCCACGACAACCTCCGACGCCTCGGCCTCAGTGTGCTCGACGTGGTCAATCTGCGGGTCGGCGGCTTCGACTCGCCTGAACCGGGGTCGATCGCCGAGCAGTTCGGCGCGCTCGCCGAACTCCGCGTGCAGGGGCTGATCCGGCATCTCGGCTTGAGCACGGTCGACGCGGACCAACTCGCTGAGGCACAGTCGATCGCACCGGTGGCCTGTGTGCAGAACTTTTACAACATCGCCAACCGCCAAGACGACGAACTGGTCGAGAGCACGGCGCGGCAGGGCATCGCCTACGTGCCGTACTGGCCGCTGGGCGGCATGTCGCCGCTGCAGTCGGACGCCCTGCACCGGGTCGCCAAGCAGCTGGAGACCACGCCGATGTCGGTGGCGCTCGCCTGGCTGCTGCAGCGCTCACCGAACCTGCTGCTCATTCCAGGGACGTCCTCAGCAGAGCACCTGCGCGAGAACATCGCAGGCGCCGCCCTCGAACTGCCCGCCGACGCACTCGCCGAGCTGGATGCCATCGGCGGCGGAGAGTAGTCGGCGGTCCGCCGAGTGGTGGCCGACCGGGGCAGGGGTCGGGTTGCCCACCACGGGGCGGCCGCGTCCACCAGGGAGAAGTCCACGATCTGCGTCAACTCGCCCAGATGCCCGGGCGCGTATGCACCCCCAGCCGTCTCGATCGTGCGCGTGATGACAGACTTCTCCCGCAACGGGACTCCCGGACTCGATGATCACCTTGCTCGACACAAGCTGATCTGCCAGGAGTCCCGTTCCTACTGTTCAGACAGGGGTTGCCAACGACTGAAGATCCCTAACGCAACGTTGTTGGTGCTGGCATCCCCATGGCAAACCGGCTACCGGCGGGTGGCCACGCGATCGCCGGCCGATCGCGAAACGTGCGAAACACGAGGGTGGACTTCACCGTCGTGTTTCGCACGTTTGGTCAGCTGCCGTAGACAGCGAGCTCGCTGATGGCCATCTGGCCGCCTGTCTGCCCGCCGCCGTCTGGGTGTACCGCCACGATCCGCAGGTACCGCCCGGTGACCGGGGTGGAGAGGTTCTGGGTGCTCACTCCGCCCATGAATCCGGTCACCTTGTCGGCGACCGTCCAGTTCTGCCCGTCCTCGGAGGTCTCGATGTTGTACTCGGTGGCGAACTTGTCTGAGGGCATCGTGGTGACGATCGAGGAGATCGTGCGCGACGAGCCGAGGTCGACCTGGAGTTGCCAGGCGTACTGGTTGGTTGCCTGGGCGAAGGTCGACAGGTCACCGTCGACCGCGTAGCCCGGTATCGAGTTCGGCTGCATCAGGGCGGTGCTGCCGTCGAGGTACAGCGCGGTGGCCGGTGCGTGCAGTGCCAGGTTGGAAAGGTCCGGCGTCGTCGCGCTGACCGCGGGGCTGGCGGCCGAGAGGTTGCCCGCCTCGTCCTTAGCCTTGACGGTGTACTGGGCGGTCTGACCGGGGGTCGCGCCGTCGACCTCGGCGGAGGTGCCCGTCGTGGTCGCGGCCAGCACGCCGTCGCGATACACCTGGTAGCCGGTGACTGCCCAGTCGTCGGTGGACGCCGGCCAGGACAGGTTCACCGTGGTCGGGTACACCGAGTTGACCGTCGGCGTGCCGGGGGTGGTGGGCGCCTGGGTGTCCGCCGCGGGCATCTGCACCGAGATTCCGCCGGCCGTGGAGAGGTTGGCGGCGAGGTCCCGGGCCCGGACGGTGATCTTCGTGACCTTGTTGGGAGTCAGGCCGGTGAGCGTGGCACCCGGAGTGGCGGTCACCTGGACCAGACGGCCGTTGACGGCGATCTCGTAACCGGTCACGCCGACGTTGTCGGTCGACGCGGCCCAATTCAGGCGCAGCGAGGTCGGGTTGACGACCTTGACCTGCAGGTGCTGCGGAGCGGTGGGCGCCTGGGTGTCGCTCGGCGTGGTCGGGTCGAGGTCCTTGTACGCCGGCTGGAGGCCCGCCTTCTGGATGATCGAGGCCGGCAGTTCACCGGTGGCCACGGTGGTCGTGCCACTGATCGCCACCGTTCCGGAGGCGAGTATGGTCAGGTCGGTGTAGTTGTCCTTGGCGACGTTGCTGCTCGGGTCGAAGGAGTTCGGGTTGGCGCGCATCCAGGTGGTCCCGGTGGACATCACGTTGTTGCTGATCGTCCACCCGGTGCTGCCCTGGTCGAGATAGACGTGGCCGCTGTCGTGGACGACGTTCCCGATGTAGTTGCCGGAGATGACGCCACCCGGCTGAGGGCCGAGGGCGTAGATCCCACCACCGTCATGCAGGTCCTGCATCACATCGTGAACGTAGTTGTCGATGATCTTGTTGTTCTCATCGATCGAGGGGGTGGTGTCCAGCGAGCCCCAGCCCCAGCCGATCGACATACCGCTGTAGGGCAGATCGGCGATCTCGTTGTGCGAGATCGTGGTGTCGCGCACGTAGCCGAAGAACATGCCGACGCCGCCGAGGAACTCCACGTTCACGTTGTGGACGTAGTTGTTGGACACGGTGTTGTAGGCGTCGATGAGATTCGGGTCGGTCTGGTTGGGGTCGGAGACCGATCCCACCTGCAGGCCGTTGCCCGAAATGTCGGTCATCACGTTGCCGACCACGTGGTTGTGCTGGCTGCCCTGGGCCAGACCGAGGCCGGCGCCGCCGAGGTGCACAAAGGTGTTGCGGACGAAACTGATGTTCCTGGCGGCGTGGAACTCCACTGCCTCCGGCATCACCTGCGCCTGGCTCCCGTAGGGGGTGTTGTTCCAGGTGGTTCCGCCGCTGGGGGTCACGAAGTGAGCCGGACTCCAGTTGTACGACGAATCCGGCGTCGTGATCAGCAGGTTTGCCTGGGTCTCGGCGAAGCCGACGTCCGTACTGGGTTGCATCCAGGTGGCATATTCGAAGGTCAGCCCCTGGAACGTCATGTCGTGGACGGGAGCGGTAGCCGTTCCCGCGCCGGTCACCAGATTCTGCAGGACCGGAACCACCGCCTTCGCGGTGGACATGTTCTGGCCGGACCGCGGAATGTAGTAGATCCGGTGCGCGGCCGTGTCGAAGTACCACTGACCGGGCTGGCTCAGGAACGAATAGTCGTTCGCGACATATTGCGGCATGTTTGCCCGCTCCGTGCCGCCGTAGAACGACTGCACGGTGCCCCAGCAGGGCTGCGCCATCGTGACGGTCGTCTGCGTGGCCGTCCCGGTGATTGAGGCCGCGTTGCAGCTCTCCTGCGCCCAGTCCAGCGGGTGGTACATGAATTGGAGGTCAGCGGGATTGCGGACCGACTGGAGACTGTTGCCGGGCACGGTGTATCCGGTAGCTGTCACCGTGCTGCCCGAAGGCAGTCCCGATGTGGACTGTGCGACGTCCGCGCGAACCCCGTCGACGTAGAGCTGTCGCGTGTTCAGGTCGGCGGGCACGCTGGCCGACCAGATGTTGTGGGCCGAGTCGCTCAAACTCCACCCGGAGACGTTCCGGCCGCCAGAGAGCACCGGATGCGCGCCGGGAGCTGCCTGCCACCGAACCTGATGGCCGCTGTTCCCCGAGTCCGCCGCCGTGAAGGTGAGAGGCTTGCTCAGCGAGTAGGTGCCGCCGGCGAGCTGGACAACGATGTCAGCCTGCATGTTCTGGGTGAACTTGCGGACCTGCGTCTGCGCCTCGGTCAGCGAACACGCGGTGTTCTGGGCGCACGCCGAGCCGGTGCCGTCCGGGGAGGCGTAGAGGTAGCGCGCTCCTGGGTCAGCGGGCGCCGCCGCCTGCGCAGGGCCGGCGGTGAGGAACCCGGTGGCGCCAACAGCGAGGGCGAGGGCTCCCACCAGCACGCGCAGTCGACTCCGTGTTATCGCCCCGCCCGACGGGACACGGGTAGCCGCGTGATCGCATGGATCAGGCTTCATTGCCTCTCCTTGTTTTCGGTGATGAGGTGTTACTCCGACGCGGACCGGCCTGCCGCACCGAATGGGCGCGTTGCTCCCCGGCGCAGTCCGACAGGCCGACGACCGGCTCGGTGGATGTGTGAACAGGTACTGGCTTATAGGGCCCGTGCCGTGGTCGGTCAGCCCGCCCTTGTAGGGCGCGCTCGTCCGAACGGGCGTGGCGCAGCCCGACGCGATGACGTCAGCCGCGTTGTGGTGGGCGCCGTCAAAGGCCGCCGCGAGCAGCGGCATGCCCGCCGTTCGCTCAGCCAGCGTCCCATGATCTCTCCAACTTGTAGGACATGATGACAGCACACGAGTAACGAGTTGGCAAGATCTTGATATGCTAGGCAGCTCAGCAACTCACTGGGGATAGGGACAAATTGCCCAGCTCACCACGCGCCAGCCTCGCCAACCGGACGAATCAACGACGCCCGGCGCGGCTCGCCGCCACGGTGGCCGAGGACCTCATCGACGCCATCGTCAGTGGCCGGCTGCCGGCCGGCTCCGTGCTACCTGGCGAACAAGCCCTCTGCGAGGACTTCGGCGTCAGCCGCGTGGTCGTGCGCGAGGCACTCAAAGCCCTGGAGCAGAAGGGACTGCTGATCATCCGACAGGGACAGGGAACCGTGGTCGCAGCCGTCACCCGCTGGGATCCGCTCGACTCGACGGTCCTGGACGCCCGCATCCGGCACGACAACGGCCTCGGACTGCTGGACAACCTCGTCCAGGTGCGCTGCGCACTGGAGTCCGAACTGGCGGCAACGGCGGCGACCCGGCGCACCGAGCGACAACTGATCGAGATGAACAGCGTCCTGGCAGCGATGGAGGTACTGCTCGGGCAACCCGAGCAGTACCTCGCCCTGGATGTCGAGTTCCACGATCACGTCATGCAGATGGCAGGCAACGACGTCGCGCGGGCGGTCGTGACAAGCATCCACGATCACGCCCGAGACAGCAGCAGGTATTGCGGCGGTGAGCTCGACAAGCAGATCGCGGCCGCCCACGTCGGTCACGTCGCCATCGCGCAGGCGATCACCGACGCCGACGAGCTCGCGGCACGCACCGCGATGCGGGCGCACATCCTGGACTCCTGGCATTCCAAACGGAGCCATCAAACTGGACCGCCTGACGCAGAACACGAGTGCTCTTGTCATGCTGGTCACCAGATGGAGGGGACCCATCTCTAGCGCCCGAACATGGGGCACTGAGATGCCCCGTCTTGGATAAAGCCCTTGATCGTGTCATCAAGCGGTCGCGGCTGGCGCGGCGTCAGACGTTGGCGTAGCCGGGGATGCCGGCCTTGATGCGTTCCATTTCGCGTTCGTCGGAGATGCCCTGGAAATCGTAGCGGGGGGTGTAGGGGGTTTCCAGGCGGCGGGCTTCCTCGTCGGTGATGTCGAGGTCGAGGGAGGCGACGGCGTCGTCGATCTGCTGGGTCGTGCGGGCGCCGACGAGGGGGGCCGCGACGGCGGGGTTGCGGCGCAGCCAGGCGAGGGCGATCTGGGCGCGGGTGACGCCGCGGGTGGCGGCGATGGCGCCGACCTCGTCGATGATGACGCGGTCGCTGTCGGCGTTGGGCTTGTAGAGCATGTCGGCGTAGCCGCCGTCGGTCGCGGAGCGCTCGCCGGCGTTTGCCTGGTCGAAGGGGCGGGCGAGGCGGCCGCGGGCCAGCGGGCTCCACGCCATGGTGGCGACGCCCTCGTCGGCGCAGAGCGGGAGCATCTCGCGCTCCTCCTCGCGGGCGAGCAGGTTGTAGTGGTCCTCCATGGTGACGAACCGGGCCCAGCCGTGGCGGTCCTGGAGGTGGAGGAGCTTGGCGAACTGCCAGGCGTGCATGGAAGACGCGCCCAGGTAGCGGGCCTTGCCGGACTTCACCACGTCGTGCAGGGCCTCCAGGGTCTCCTCCAGCGGCGTGTCGTTGTCGAGGCGGTGGATCAAGTAGACGTCGACGTAGTCGGTGCCCAGGCGGCGCAGGCTGTTGTCGATCTCGGACAGGATCGCCTTGCGGGACAGGCCGCCGCCGTTGGGGCTGCCGGGGCGCATGGTGTGGCGCACCTTGGTCGTGATGACGACGTCGTCGCGGTTCGCGAAGTCCTTCAGCGCGCGGCCGAGGATCTCCTCGCTGGAGCCGTAGGAGTAGAGGTTGGAGGTGTCGAAGAAGTTGATGCCGGCCTCTAGGGCGTGCTTGATCAGGGGGCGGCTGGCCTCCTCGTCGAGGGACCAGACGGGGTGGCCGCGGTCGGGCTCGCCGTAGGTCATGGCACCGATGGCGACCGGGGAGACGTCGAGGCCGGTACGGCCGAGCTTGATGTAGCGCACGGGGGGGCTCCTACAATGGGGAACGAAAACAAACGGAGAACTCTCCGACTGTCCCTGGAGACGTTAACGGAGAACTCTCCGCATCGCAATCGGACGACTGTCCGCACGCCAGGAGGACCCATGCCCGACGCCGCGCCGCAGCGCTCCGACGCGCTGAAAAACCGGGAGGCGATCCTCCAGGTCGCCCACGACGCACTCGCCGAGTCTCCGGACGCCTCGCTCAACTCGATCGCCAAGCGCGCGGGCGTCGGCCCAGGCACGCTCTACCGGCACTTCCCGACCCGCGAGGCGCTGATCCTGGAGGTCCACCGGCACGACGTGGGCCGCCTCGTCGGCTCCGTGCCGGACGTCCTCGCCGCCCTCGCCCCGCTGGACGCGCTGCGGCAGTGGTTCACCACCCTCGCCGCCTACGTGCGCATCAAGCACGGCCTCGGCGAAGCACTGCACTCCGCCGCCGCGCAAGAGGTCGTCAGCGCCTCATGGCCCCCGGTCACCGCCGCCGTCGGCCAGCTCCTCGACGCATGCGAACGCGCCGGCGAGGTACGCCCCGGCATCGACCCCGTCGACGTCATCATGCTCATGAGCTGCCTGTGGCGCACCCCCGACAACCCCGACGGCGCCGCCCAAGCCGACCGCCTGCTGGAACTGGCGATCGACGGCTTCCGGCCGTAGAACACCCCGGGGCTGACACGCCACCGTGCGCCCCAAGGCGACTTTCCGCGCCGGGTGCTCCAGGACTGTGCCGGGAGCTAAGGGCGAAGCCTGGGGCGAGGGCTGGGTCGACACCGGAAGGATTTTCACCCAGGGGGACGGCTCCCTCCTCCACCCCAGGAGGACGGCTCCCTCCTCCACCCCGGGAAGGTCAGCGACCTCTTCGAACGCCTTGTTGAGGCCGCCGGCCTGCCACCGATCCGCCTCCACGACCTACGGCACGTCGCCGCTAGGTCAGCGTCGGCTCGAATAGCCCCAGTAGCGCCCTCGGAAGAGCTCGACACGATACGGGCGGCGCTGAGCTCGACGCCGTAGCGGACGAACAGCGCCGCGACCGACCAGCGGTGATGCATGACGCGCCGCAGTCGCCCTCAGTAGTTGCATGATCACTGGAAGGATCGGATAATGCAGCGATGGACCCATCGAATCCGACATATAGCGCTGTGTCGCAGATGCTGGCGATCGCATCTGAACCCTCGCAGATGCTGCCGGCGCGCGAGCAGATGGCGTTCACTCTCGGGTTCCACATCATCCTGGTCCCCTTCGGCGTAGCTTTCACCTTTCTCATGCTGGTCGCCAATTTCCGGGGTCTGCGCCGTAACGATCGGCAGGCGATGCTCTTGGCGCAACGGTGGTCGAAAGTGGCCGCGGTGCTCTTCGCCGTGGGGGCCGTTACCGGCACGGTGCTCAGCTTCGAGCTGGGTATCCTCTGGCCAGGGCTCATGGGGAAGTACGGTTCGGCCTTCGGCTTCCCCTTCGCGATCGAGGGGTTGTTCTTCTTCCTGGAAGCCATCTTTATGGCCGTCTATATCTACGGCTGGAATCGGCTCTCGCCCTGGGCGCACTTCTGGACGGGCGTTCCCGTTACGCTGGCCAGCGTGGGCGGGGCGGGAGCGGTCATCGCGGCCAACGGCTGGATGAACCAGCCTGGAGGGATCGTCGTACACGGCGGCCGGGTGGTGGACGTGTCGCCGGTGAAGGTGTTCTTCAACGGGGCCTTCTGGCTGGAATTCCTGCACATGCTGCTCGCCGCGTACATCGTCGCGGGCTTCACAGTCGCCGGGGTCTACGCCGCCGGAATGCTGAAGGGCCGACGCGACCGCTATCACCGGTTGGGATTTCTCATTCCCCTCACCGTAGCGAGCATCACGATGCCGCTGCAGTTCATCGTCGGCGACACGATCGCCCGCCAGGTATTCGATGAGGAACCCGCCAAATTCGCCGCCATCGAGATCCTCCCCAAGACCGGTGACCATGTCCCCGAGACCCTCGGGGGCGTACTGATCGACGGCAAAGCGAGGTACGGCATCCAACTTCCGGACATCGCCTCCGTACTCGCGGGATTCACTCCCTCCACACGGATCAAGGGGATCGACGCGATCCCTTCCGCCGTTCGGCCCGCCGACGCCGTCGTCAGCGTCGTCCACCTCGCCTTCGATGTCATGGTGGGCACCGCGTCCGCTCTGCTTTTGCTGGCTGTGTGGTTCGGTCTGCTCTGGTGGCGGCGGCGCGACATGCCGACCAATCGTTGGTTCCTGCGCGCATGCGCGGTCGCGGGCCTGGTGTCGATCGTGTCCCTGGAGAGCGGCTGGGTGACGACAGAGGTGGGACGCCAGCCCTGGACGGTGGTGGGACTGCTGCTCACCAGGGACGCCGTCACCACCACCGGAAACCTTTGGCCGTTCTTCGGGGCGGCGGTGGCGATCTACCTCGCCGTGGGCGTCACCGCCGTACTGGTACTGCGGTCCATGCGTCGACGCTGGGCCAAGGGCGACGACGCCGACGACGTACCGTACGGGCCGGAGCCGACGCCGCCCAACCAGCCGGTCGCCAGGAGCTGACGAGCATGAACGATGTCATCGCGGTTATCCT
>NZ_SUMC01000008.1 GCF_005047355.1 Actinacidiphila oryziradicis | reverse complement strand
CCGCCGAGTTGTCGGCAGTTTCTGCAGGCCGGCGACGGATAGCTCGACACGACCGGCTCCATCAAGCGGCTCCGGCCGCAGTGGTGGCCGCGGGGCTCTACGACGCCGTTCCAGGAAATGGCGCTGACAGGCGGGCCACTCCAAGGCCTGGTCGTCGGGGGACCGGGACGGACCGCGCTTGCCGATCTGCCTGCCTGCCTGGGCGTGGCGCGCGGGCGGTGTCCCCGGGAGAGGGTCGCCGGGTGCCGGGGGTTTGTCTGCCTACACCACGAGCTCTGCCGTCCGGTTCGCTTGCTCAGCTATGAACTCTGGCTACTTGCTGAGGTGGTCGAACTGGCCTGTCTTGACGCCCTTGAGGAGGGTCTTCAGCTCGGCCGGGGTGGTGGTGAGGATGGTGTCGGAGTGTCGCCCTCGCGCATGAGGATGGCGGCGTCGTGGGACGCGATCTCGATGTGCTGCTCTGCCCTCGCCCTGGAGAACGACGAATTCTGCCAGTCGAACTCGCCCGCCTGGACGCCCCTGAGGAACACTGCGAGGTTGGTTCGGGTGGTGGTTATGGCGACGCCGGGGTTGTCACCCTCGCGGATGAGGATGCCGTTCGCACTGCGGGCCAGTTCCACGCAGTTGTTGCCGGTGCTCGAAAAGGAGGACTTCTGCCAATTGGAGTCTACGATCATTTCGGGGGGCCTCACATTTCCTGGGCGATGCTATGAATAAGGTTTTTTGACCTGCTCGCGTCCAGTGCTGAATCTGTGATGGTGTCGATGAGCTTCCGATATCCCTGGAGTTGCAGTTCGGCGTCCAGATATAGGCCGCCGAAGGGCGTGTCAATCCCAACGGTGTCCAGCTGAGCGACCGGGCCGCCCGCGTAGACCATGGACTGGGCATATCCGATGATCTCTTCTAGCGAGAAGGGGATCACCCTCAAGGTGACGCTGGGCCAATCGGCGACAGCGAGCAAGTATTCCAGCTGTGACTTCGCGACCTTCCGGCCGCCATAGCGCATGCGGAGTGCCGCCTCGTGAATGATTGCCTCATAAGGGGCAGGATCAGTTCGTTCGAAGATCCGCCGTCGCTTCATCCTGTGCTCGACGCGGATTTCAAAGTCGCCGAACAGATTGCTTGGGCCGAAAAGAGCCCGCGTGTAGTCCTCGGTCTGGAAGATTCCGGGGATGACGAGCATCTCGACGCTGCGAGTGTAGGCAGCATGGTATTCCAGTTCGGACATGTCCAGGGCCCCGGGCGGGACGGTGTCACGGTACTCATCCCACCAGAACTGACCTCGGTGCTCGCGTGCGATGGCGCACAAGGCGTCGATCAGTGTGGCGTCCTGACATGAGTAGAGGCTTGCGAGGTTGCGGACGCGTTCCTCGCTGACTCCGCGCCGCCCGGCTTCCATCATGCTCATCTTGGCCTGGTTGGTCCCGAGCGCGGCAGCGGCCTCGCGCGCGAGTACGCCCGCGCGCTCGCGCATCTTCCGCAGTTCGGCGCCGAGTCGGGCCTGTCGGACTGTCGGGGTGTCCTTCGGCGACATGTCACCTTCCTACGCGTGGATCCGAGTTTCCCGCGAGACCACCCCGTCGGTCTACCCGATCGAGTGAGAAGTTCGGGGATGTATCCCTTGGGGGATACATCCCCGAGTACGGTCCTGTTCTGTGTGACAGCGGGCACGCCAGTAAATCCGCAGTGCAGCCGCCTGCCTTGCCTCGCGCAGGGGGGCGGCCCGGCCACGGTGGCGTGTGTGCGGGCACGACGTATCGCATGGGAGGCGTACGCATGACCGTCAACATCCAGGAGCACTTCGCTCTTGACTACCAACTCACCGCACCCAACGATGCTTCGGCGCCGAAGGTGGCGCGGGAGCTGCTCGCGGCGATTCTGGCCACCGCGGATCGCGCGGGGATGGTGGATGCCGCTCAGGTGTGCGTCTCGGATGTGGTGACAAATGTGCTCCGGCACACCCGGGTGGCCGTGCTCGCGGTGGAGGTGTCGGTGCTGCGGGACCGGGTGATCGTCGGGGTGCGGGACAGTGATCCGGAGGGGCGGCCGTGTGTCCGTCCGCCGAGCGCGGAGCGGGAGGGCGGGCGTGGGCTCCTGCTGGTGCGGACGCTGGCGCATAGGTGGGGGGTGACCTGGACGGGCGGGGTTACGCCCACCGGTAAGCGGGTGTGGTTCGAGTTGCGGGAGGGGTGCGCGGGTGGATGTACGCACTCGGCGGGAGTGCCGGGATGGTGAAGGCCATGGGCTGCTGGGGATCTGTCCAGCGCATTCTGGTGCCGGCGGAAGGGTCGTGCTCGGGCTGCTCGCGGTCGCCGGAGTGTTGGCGGGGTTCGGTTCACCCCGCCGCCGCTGCTGGAGCGTCCCGGATACCGGGGGGCGTATCGCCGCCCGAGCCCATCCTCAGCACCGCACGGCTGATGCCCTTCAGCGAAACCCCCGAGTCGGTGTAGAACGTCGCGTTCTCGGCCGCCAGCACCGCCCACTGCACCCCCTCCGGCACCTTGTCCAGCGGCAGGTCCTGCCGGTTGACCTGGCCGGTCCTGGCCATCTCCGTACCGTCCGCCCAGTAGTACACATTGTCCTGCTGGGTCGCGAAGGCGTTGAGGTCCTTCGGTATGCCGGTGTACGCGTACGCGATGCCCACGGCCAACGTCAGCGACACCGTTGCGAACAGGAACAGCGAGAGCACCTGTCGCCACGAAGGCACGAACCGGCGCACGCCCGTCCGGCCGGGACGCGGATACTCCCAGCGGACCCGACGCGCCAACCGCACCACAGGCGCGGCGAACCGCGCCCACACGGCGCTCCGTCCGCCAGGCTCCGCTTCGCCTCCTGGCGTCAGCTCTGGCCTTGGTCCTGGCACACCGCGCCGGTGCTTACTCATGCGCCCCGCCCCAAGGGGAGCATGTGCCCCCCACGCTCGTTCGACTCTGCGTCCCCGCTAGAACCTATATCGCATCGTCGACCACACCCCCAGAGGTGGGGCGAAATATCCCGGAAACATATATCCTGTGGATCTCACATAGCAGGATGGGCGGGAATCTTCGTCACGTCCTCGATCTCGTGCGACGCCTTTCCCAGCAGTTGCCGCGCCAGGTCATTAAGCGCCCTGGCCGCCGCCAGCTCCTCCCCCACCCGCGTCTGCGCCGGGTCATTCGGATGCCGGGTGGAGTGCCCGTGGGCCCGGAGCTCGGTGCCGTCCGGCAGACGCAGCAGAGCGGCTGCTTTGGTGCGGGAATCGACAGTGCGGAAGTCCATTTCGATGTGCCATCCAACGAGAGTGTCCATGGCGACCACCTCCAGCTCACCTTCCAGGGTGCTCCTCGTTGCGACCCGGCGCGACGGCGCGCACGCTGGATATAAGAGGCCGCGCGGACAGGTGGGGTGGGTGAAGGAGCGGGGCGAGGGCCGAGTCTGGCAAGGCGGAGGAGAGAGGCGACGCGGAGCGTCGTCGACCGACGACAACGCCGCCAGGCGAGAGCCATCGGCACGCGACGCCGCCCCACCTGTCCGCGCGGCCTCTAAGCCCCGGATTAAAGCCGCCTGGTCCCTCTCACGTACAACCGATCCTGAACGGAGGTACGGCCATGATCACTGTCATGGACATCATGCACTCCGGCGCCCAGTGCGTCTCCGGGCACCAGAGCATCGCCGAAGCCGCCCGCCTCATGCGGGATCTCGACGTCGGCGCCCTGCCCGTCTGCGACAACGACGTCATCAAGGGCATCATCACCGACCGCGACATCGTGCTGAAGTGCGTGGCCGAGGGCCGCGACCCGGCCACCGTCCCCGCGAGCGAGCTCGCCCAGGGCCGCCCCCAGACCATCGAGGCCGACGAGGACATCTCCCGGGCGCTCATGCTCATGGAGGAGAACAAGGTCCGCCGGCTCCCGGTCATCGAGCACCCCTCGCACAAGCTCGTCGGCATGATCAGCGAGGCGGATGTGGCCCGGCATCTGCCGGAGGCGCAGGTGGCGGAGCTCGTAGCCACGATCTGTGCCGAGTAGGGCCTGCCCGCAGGGCGAGGCGGGCCAGCGGCTCGGTGCCGCTGTCCCGCCTCGGGTGCCCTGCAGCTCGGTGTCAGCCCTGGTCAGCCGCCGATGGGGCGGTGACGCACGACCTTCTTCTTCGCCGGCTTGGCGACCTTCTTCGGCGCGGGCTTGACGGTCTTCTTCGCCTTCAGCGGGGTGACGTGGCGGAAGCTCATGGGATGCTCCTTCTGGGGGTTTCGGTTATTTCTCGTTTATTTCGCCGGATCGTTTTCCGTTCGCTCCGACAGAGAAAACAATACCCGGGAAATCCACCTCCGGAAGCCAATTTCCCTTAGATAACGCTAAATTGAATGTGAGACCTGTTCTCACTCGATCCGGGAACCGGACGGGCATGTGCGCGGCAAAGACAAAGGCGGGCCGACGGCACTGTGTGCCGTCGGCCCGCTGCCTCAGTACTACTGGGTCTTACCTGGTCAGCCGCCGATGGGGCGGTGACGTACGACCTTCTTCTTCGCCGGCTTGGCGACCTTCTTCGGCGCGGGCTTGACGGTCTTCTTCGCCTTCAGCGGGGTGACGTGGCGGAAGCTCATGGGATGCTCCTTCTGGGGGTTGGTTTTTCCTCGGTTTTCCTTCGCCGGAGTTCTGCGTTCCCTTCCGACATGGAAAACACTACGGCACCGAATCGGGTGCCGGAAGCCAATTTCCCTTAGATGAGGGTGAGTTGCGCATGAGACGGCTTCTCAGATTCAGCTCGTTACAGAATCGGGAAATTCCAGCGACGTATTCATGGCACCGGCGCGGTAGAACAGCAGAAAATGCCGGCGCCCCCACCCGGAAGGGCGCGGGGGCGCCGGCTGTGCCACCCAGGGTTGCTCAGGACTGCTCAGGGACTCTAGAACGGGAACTGGCTGCGACCGTGCTGGATCGAGATCCACTTGGTGGTGGTGAACGCGTCCACCGACGCGTCGCCATTGAGCCGGCCGACGCCCGAGGCCTTCTCGCCGCCGAACTCGACGAGCGGCTCGTCGTGGACCGTACCGTCGTTGATGTGGATCATGCCGGTGTCGATCTGGTGGGCCACCCGTACGCCCCGCTCGATGTCACCGGTGTGCACCGCGCCGCTGAGGCCGTACGGGGTCTCGTTGGCGATCCGGATGGCCTCCTCCTCACCGTCGAAGGGGACGATGAGCGCCACCGGGCCGAAGATCTCCTGGCTGAGGATCGGAGCGCCCTCGGGGATGCCCGAGATGACGGCCGGCGAGACGAGCGATCCCTCGGTGGTGCCGCGCAGCAGAGCGGTGGCGCCGTCGGCGATAGTGCGGTCGACGAGCGCGTTGATGTTGTCGGCCTGGGTCTGGTTGATGAGCGGGCCGATGTGGGTGGTCGGGTCCAGCGGGTCGCCGGTCTTGAGGGTGGCGACCTTGGCCACGAACTTCTCGGTGAACTCGGCCTCGATCGACCGGTCCACGAGCACCCGGTTGGCGGCCATACAGACCTGGCCCTGGTGGACGTAGCGGCTGAAGACGGCGGCGTCGACGGCGTAGTCGATGTCTGCGTCGTCCAGGACGATGACCGCGCTGTTGCCGCCGAGCTCCAGGATGGTGCGCTTGAAGTGCGAAGCGGCAACGGTGGCGACATGGCGGCCGACCTTGTCGGAGCCGGTGAAGGAAATGACCTTGGGGACCGGGTGCTCAAGGAGCGCGTCGCCGATCTCTGCGATGTCGGTGACCACCACATTCAGCAGGCCCCCGGGGAGACCCGCGTCCTCGAAGATCTTCGCGATCAGCGTGCCTCCGACGATCGGCGTGTTCTGGTGCGGCTTGAGCACCACAGCATTGCCGAGCGCCAGGGCCGGGGCGACCGACTTCAGCGAGAGCAGCAAGGGGAAGTTGAAGGGGCTGATGACGCCGACCACGCCCACCGGCACCCGGTAGAGCCGGTTCTCCTTGCCATCCACCGGGGAAGCGACGATCTTCCCCTCGGAGCGGACGGCGAGCTGGATCGCCTCACGGAGAAACTCGCCCACCAGATGCAGTTCGAACCCCGCCTTGAGGCGGGTGCCACCGAGCTCGGCGATGATCGCCTCGGTGATCTCCTCCGAGCGCTCCTGGATCAGGCCGAGTGCCCGTTCGAACACCTGCCGCCGGGCGTACGGGTTGACCTTGGCCCACTCCTTCTGCGCCCGCTCGGCGGCGCGGTACGCCTGGTCCACCTCCTCGACCGTGGCCACAGCTATGGAGGCGAGCTTGTCCCCGTTGTACGGATTGAAGTCGACAATGTCCCAGGACCCGCTGCCGGGCCGCCAGTTCCCGTCTATGTATTGAAGCGCCAAATCGGAGAAGTACGACACTTGGTCCCTTTCGCGAAGTCCCTGGTGGCACGCGTAAGTTGATTCGGTGTCATATTACGTTCGATTCAGGCGTCGCGGAGCAAGCTCCGGATTCGCTCGAGGCTCGCCTTCGGTGAAAGACTGTCGGCCAGCAAGTTTTGCATCGCCTTGTCGTACTGGTCCACTTCATCCCGCTTGTCGATATACATCGCGCCGGTGAGTTGCTCCACGTACGCCACATCGTGCAGATCCGACTCCGGAAAATGCAGGAGCGTGAACGCCCCGGCGGCGCCGGCCGGGTATCCCCGAAAGTCGGCAGGCAGGATCCGCACGTTGACGTTGTCCATCTCGACGGCGTCGACCAGATGCTGGAGCTGCCCGCGCAGCACCTCGCGGCCGCCGATCGGCCGGTGCAGCGCTGCCTCGTCCATCACCGCCGTCAACTCCGGCGCCCGCTCCGCGACCAGCAGCTTCTGCCGCTCCAACCGCAGCCCGACCCGGCGCTCGATCTCCTCGCCCGGGGCGCCCTCGTGGCCCAGCGCCACGACCGCACGGATGTACTCCTCTGTCTGCAGCAGGCCGTGCACGAACTGCACCTCGTAGACCCGGATGAGAGACGCCGCCTCCTCCAGACCGATGTACGTCTGGAACCAGCTGGGCAGCACATCGCCGTAGCCGTGCCACCAGCCCGCGATATTGGCCTCGCGAACCAGGCTGAGCAGCTGGGTGCGCTCGGTCTCGTCGCTGATGCCATAGAGCGTCAGGAGGTCGGCGACGTCACGCTCCTTGAAGCTCACCCGCCCCAGTTCCATGCGGCTGATCTTCGACTCGGAGGCGCGGATGGAGTATCCGGCCGCCTCGCGTGTGATGCCCTTCGCTTCACGCAGCCGCCGGAGCTGCGAGCCCAGCAGGATGCGGCGCACCATGGATCCGCTTCCGGACTGAACTGTGATCGTTTGAGTCACGCCTCACCCCTCGGTCAATCCACGCAGTGTGGCAGGTTTGCACTGCGTGGAGTACTCATCCCGTCACTCACAAGCGCGACTTGTCCATCCCTTTGCAAATGCACGTGCATCTGCCCTTGCATCCACCAGTGCGTCTGGGTGACCATGGAAGGGTGCCGAGACCGGGTGGTGCTCATGTGGACTGAGGGCGCAACTGCCTTGCAGCCTTTACTGAATGGGCTTGTTCCTGAACGGCTCGCCACGTCCAGCGCCACCTCGTGCGCGCTGCCGCCGCGGTACGAAGCCGTGGGCGACGCCCGCCGGTTCACCAGATCCACTCTCCAACACTGGGACCTCGAAGCCCTGCTGGACTCGGTGGAACTCGTCGCTTCCGAGTTGGTCACCAACGCCCTGCGCTACGCGCTGCCGACCGACACGACGGAGAACGCCGAAACCGCCGTGCGGCTCAGCCTCGTCCGCTGGTCGACCCGGGTGGTCTGCGCCGTCCGCGACCCCAGTTGCTACGGGCCCGCAGTCAAGGCCCCCGACTGGGTCGCCGAGAGCGGTCGCGGCCTGCATCTGGTCGAGTCCTTCAGCGAGACCTGGGGCTGGCACCCGCTGCTCGGCACAGGAAAGGTCGTCTGGGCCCTTTTCCGGCTCCCTGAGACGACCCCTTAAACAGGCAGCGCGGATTTAACAGGCGGCACACAGGTTAACCGGCCGCATGGACGAACTTACATAAAGTGATCGAACTCGCCGTCCTTGACGCCCAGGATGAGCGATTCGATCTCCGCGCGCGTATATATAAGGGCAGGCCCGTCCGGAAAGCGTGAATTACGCACGGCCACGTCCCCGTCAGGGAGCGCGGCCATCTCCACGCAGGTGCCGTTGGCATTGCTGTGCCGGCTCTTCTGCCAGACGACTCCCCGGAGTTTCGCTGCTGCCATACCGTTGTACGAGTTGTACGAGTGGCGCATATGACTCTCCAGGTAAGTACCTTGCTTGGTACGGCTGATGATAGCCAGTCATGAACGCATGTGCATCTGCACGTGCAAGTGCACATGCCGTCACCCTAAGTGATCTTTCCCCGATGAGGGGTCGCTACCCACCCCCACCCGAGTACACGCCTGTGGAGCCCCCAGGGTTCCCTCTGTCGCTTCCCGCTGCCTCCCACTGCGGTACCCGGATGATCACCATCCGTAATCGAGGAGATTGTGGTATCCCCGGGCCGTTAGGATTTCCGCTATGGCGGCCACTGGATCTGAGCAGCAGGGGACGAAGGCGTTCTACGTCTCGACCCCCATTTACTACGTCAACGACGCTCCTCACCTGGGCCACGCCTATACGACCGTCGCTGGCGACGTCCTCACCCGCTGGCACCGCCAGCGGGGCGAGAAGGTGTGGTACCTCACCGGCACGGACGAGCACGGTCAGAAGATCATGCGCACGGCGGAAGCCAACGGAGTCACCCCGCAGGAGTGGTGCGACAAGCTTGTCGAGGAGGCCTGGAAGCCCCTCTGGGAGCACCTCGAAATCGCGAACGACGACTTCATCCGCACCACACAGCCCCGGCATACCGCTCGTGTGCAGGAATTCGTACAAGATCTCTACGACAAGGGCGAGATCTACCAGGGCGGCTACGAGGGCCCCTACTGTGTGGGCTGCGAGGAGTACAAAACGCCGGGCGAGCTGCTCGACGGCGAAAACGGCGTGAAGCTCTGCCCGATCCACAAGCGGCCGGTGGAGATGCTGAAGGAGGAGAACTACTTCTTCAAGCTCTCCGAATACGGCCCCAAGCTGCTGGAGTACTACGAGCGGCACCCTGGCTTCATCCAGCCCGAGTCGGCACGCAACGAGGTCATCAACTTCGTCAAGCAGGGCCTTCAGGACCTGTCGATCTCCCGCTCCACCTTCGACTGGGGCATCAAGGTGCCGTGGGACGACAAGCACATCATCTATGTGTGGGTCGACGCGCTGCTCAATTACGCCACCGCCGTCGGCTACGGCGCCGACCAGGCGAAGTTCGAATCGACGTTCCCGGCCGACGTGCACCTCGTCGGGAAGGACATCCTCCGCTTCCACGCGGTCATCTGGCCCGCGATGCTGATGGCGAACGGCCTCCCCCTGCCCGGCAGGATCGCCGCCAACGGCTGGCTGATGGTCGGCGGCGAGAAGATGAGCAAGTCCAACCTGACCGGTATCTCCCCCCGCCAGCTCACCGAGCACTTCGGCGTCGACGCCTACCGCTGGTACTTCCTGCGCGCCATCCAGTTCGGCCAGGACGGCTCCTTCTCCTGGGAGGACTTCTCGGCCCGCTACACCAGCGAGCTCGCCAACGACTTCGGCAACCTCGCCTCCCGGGTGGCCGCCATGGTCGGCAAGTACTTCGGCGGCACCCTCCCCGGGGCGACCGCCCACGGCCCCGCCGAGCAGGCACTCGCGGACAGCCTGGCCAGGACGGTCGCCGACGCGGACGAGAAGATCGGCGAGCAACTGGACTTCTCCGCCGGCATCCTGGCCGTCTTCGACTTCATCAAGCAGGTCAACGGCTACCTCACCGAGCAGGAGCCCTGGAAGGTCGCCAAGGACTCCTCCGAACAGGCCCAGGCCCGGCTGGCGACCATCCTCTACACCGCCGCCGAGTCCCTGCGCGCCATCGCCGTGCTGCTCAACCCCGTGATGCCCACCACCAGCGAGAAGCTGTGGCTCTCGCTCGGCGCCGAGCCCCGCCTCGGCCCGCTCGCCGCCCAGCGCGTCCAGGACACCGGCACGTGGGGCACGCTCCCGGCCGGCGCCACCGTCACCAAGGGCGAGATCCTCTTCCCCCGTCTGGAAGAGCCGAAGAACGCCTGATGCGCGAGAGGGGCCCGGAACCCGCGTACCGGGTCCCGGGCCCCCAAAGCCTCAGCTCGCGCTTGCCGAGGGCGTGGCAGACGCCTGCGGCGGCGTACCCGAGCCGCCATTGACGGCATCCGGGTCAACGCCCACGGTGATGCTGCTCCTGACCCCGAGAGCGATGTGCCCCTTGCGGTAGTGGAGGGGCAGCAGTCCGCCCAGCAACCCGGTACCGGGGTAGATCGAGTCCTCGTCGAGGGTGACGCGCGTAGTGGTGTTGGTCTTGTACGGGTCCAGCGCGGCAATCTCCAGCGCCGACTCCTCCGAGAAGTAGAACTGACCCGTGTGGCACTGGTGGCCGCCCTCGTAGCCGTCGGCGGTCTTCTGGCCCTCCGCGACGACCTTGAGGTGGATGTGCACCGCCCGGCCCTGGTACCAGCCCGGGTAGACGGTGCGGAACTCCACCTCTCCGTGGTGGTCGGTCACCTGAGAGCCCCGCAGGAACGTCAAGTCGTCCGTCGGCGCGGCGTGGCCGCCGCCACCGCCGGGCGGCGGTCCGGTCGGGGTACCGGTCGGAGGGGGACCGGTCGGGGGTGTGCCACCGCCACCGCCACCGGAGCCCATGGCCGTATAGCCCGAGTAGAGACCAATCGCATTGCAGTGCCAGACGTCGACCGCCGCATTGCGCAACGGCTCGCAGGTCACCGAATCGATCACCTTGATCCGCAGACGCAGCGGCACGCCCGCCTCGTCCTCGGTGATGTCCTTCCGGAAGAGGGCGTAGTCCAGGAAGTACGGCCCCTCGACCTGCTCGGGGGAGAGCTCCACGCACTCCGGCCTCGGCCTTCTGTGCCCCGGCGAGGGCTTCTTCCCCTTGCTTTCCGCGGCCGCCCCAACGGCGGTAGCGCCGCCGATTCCCACGGCCACGACTCCGGCACCACTGGCGGCGATGACACGACGCCTTGTCAGGTCAGTCGATTGAATTGATTCATCTGTCATGTCCGCGACGCTAGTGATGCCTGGGGCACGATTACATATGTGGGCCCTGTGAAAAAGTGAGAGCCAGCATTCCGCATGGCCGTCCGCGCCCGGGTGCGCAGGCGGGAGGAGCCCGCCGCAGCAGGAAAGCGTGCCGGGCCGCCCCCGCGGGGGCGGCCCGGCACGCTTGCGATTACTTCACGGGCGCCTTGCGCAACGCGATGTGAAGCTCGCGCAGCCGAGCCTCGTCCACCTCACTGGGCGCACCCATGAGCAGGTCCTGGGCCTGCTGGTTGAGCGGGAAGGCGATGGTCTCCCGAATGTTCGGCTCGTCGGCGAGCAGCATGACCATGCGGTCGACGCCGGGCGCGATGCCACCGTGCGGCGGAGCCCCGAAGTGGAACGCCCTGAGCATGCCGCCGAATTCGGCCTCGACGGTGTCCTGGTCGTAGCCGGCGATCTCGAAAGCCTTGTACATGACGGCCGGCTCGTGATTACGGATGGCGCCGGAGGAGAGCTCGATGCCGTTGCAGACGATGTCGTACTGCCAGGCCAGGATGTCGAGCGGGTCCTTGGTCTCCAGGGCCTCGAGCCCGCCCTGGGGCATGGAGAAGGGGTTGTGGGAGAACTCGATTGCGCCCGTGTCCTCGTTCTTCTCGAACATGGGGAAGTCGACGACCCAGCAGAATCGGAAGACATTCTCCTCGAAGTGCCCGGCTCGCTTGGCGGCCTCGACCCGCACGGCCCCCATGATCTTGGAGACCTCGTCGAACTCACCGGCGCCGAAGAAGATCGCGGTGCCGGGCTTGGCGTCCACCGCGGCGAGCAGCGCGGAGACATCCTCGTCGGTCAGGAACTTGGCGATCGGGCCGGTCAGCGTGAGGTCGTCGCCCACCCGGACCCACGCGAGACCCTTGGCGCCCTGCTCGACGGCGTACTCGCCCATCTGGTCGAAGAACTTCCGCGGCTGACCGGCGGTGTCCGGCACGGCCAGGGCCCGTACGTGCTTGTCGGCGAAGGCCTTGAAGCCGGAACCGGCGAAGACTGCCGAGACATCGACGAGCTCAAGCTTGGCGCGCAGATCGGGCTTGTCGTTGCCGTACTTGACCAGCGACTCGCGGAACGGGATACGAGGGAAGGGCGAGGTGACCTCGCGGCCGCCGCCGAACTCGGTGAAGAGGTCGGTCATGACCCTCTCGATGACCCCGAAGACGTCCTCCTGCTCGACGAAGCTCATCTCGACGTCGAGCTGGTAGAACT
Source organism: Actinacidiphila oryziradicis (assembly GCF_005047355.1). Lineage (GTDB taxonomy): Bacteria > Actinomycetota > Actinomycetes > Streptomycetales > Streptomycetaceae > Actinacidiphila > Actinacidiphila oryziradicis. The sequence goes on along the minus strand of NZ_SUMC01000008.1, from coordinate 259,273 downwards.
CGCCCGGCGAGCGGTCGGCCCGCGAGTCCTCGTCGCGGAAGCAGGGCGCGATCTGGAAATAGCGGTCGAAGCCCGCGATCATCAGCAGCTGCTTGAACTGCTGCGGGGCCTGCGGCAGCGCGTAGAACTTGCCGGGATGAACCCGGGAAGGCACCAGGAAGTCGCGGGCGCCCTCCGGCGAGGTCGCCGACAGGATCGGCGTCGCCAGCTCGTTGAAACCGAGGGAGGTCATCTCACGGCGGAGGAACGAGATGACCTGGGTGCGCAGCATGATGTTGCGGTGCATGCGCTGGCGGCGCAGGTCCAGGAAGCGGTTGGTGAGCCGCGCCTCCTCGTTGGCGTTGTCCTCCGGGAAGACCGGGAAGGGCAGCGGGTCGGCGGCGCCCAGCACCTCGAAGGCCGTCACCTCGACCTCGACCTCGCCGGTGGGAAGCTCGGGGTTGACGTTCTCGGCGCTACGGGCCACGACGCGGCCGTCGACACGGAGCACGGACTCCTTGGACTGGCTGCTCAGAGCCTCGTACACGGGCGAGCCCGGCCGGACGACGAGCTGCACGAGACCGTAGTGGTCCCGGAGGTCGACGAAGAGGATGCCTCCCAGATCACGGCGATTGTGCAGCCAGCCGCTCAGCCGCACATTTGCGTCCACGTCAGTGGCGCGCAGTTCACCGCAGGTGTGGGACCGGTACCGATGCATCGCGTTCGTCCAAGTCGTCGGATTCATGGATTTCACAGGTCGAGCCCCACTAGCCTACCGGCGACGGGGGTACGCCCCCCATTCGTATGATCGAGCCATACAGCCCTAAAGTGGAGCAATGCGCACCGAGGACGTGCTCGCCGCCGTCGACACCGGAATCTGGCGGTGGACCAATGACGACGACGTGTACCTCGACGCCGAGACCGCCCGGCTGCTCGGCGTGGGCGACAAGGCAGTCACCGTACACATAGGGGTCGTCCGCGCCCACTATCACGCCTCGGACTATGTGGAGATGCTGGCAGCCGTCGCCGTCGCCATCGCCGAGGGCACGGTGGCAGAGACCCTGATGCGGGTGGTCGGGCCCGAGGGCGACGTCGTACGCCACGTGATGATGCGCACCTGGGCCACCCCCCGGAAGGACGGCTGGCCGGCCGAGATGGTCGGCACCCTGCACGAGGTACGCACCGGCGCCTCCGACGAGACCACGGCCTCCGGCCAGGGCGACTGGCGGCGGGCCCGCGAGGCATTCCTGCTGGACGCGGGACGCGCCCTGGCCGAGGCGAACAACACCGCCCAGATCCTACGAGTCGCTGCCAGACTGTCCATGCCGGGTTTCTCACCGGACGGGCTCGCCGTCTTCGGCGTCGACGGCGACCGGCTCTCCGTCATAGGGCACCACGGGCACACGCCCGGCGACGAGTACCCGTTCATGGAGATGCCGCTCAAAACCGACTACCCGGCCGCCGAGGTGGTCCGCACCGGCCACGCCGTCTACCTCCCGACCCCGGAGGCGTACGAGGAGCGGTATCCGGCGACCTGGCCGCTCGCCAAGGTCTTCGGCCGCCAGTCCTGGGCCTTCCTGCCGCTGATCGTCTCCGGCCGCACCATCGGCGCCTGGCTCGCCGCTTTCAGGCACCCGGTGGCCTTCACCCCGGACGAACGCTCCGTCCTCACCACCATCGCCCGCATGCTCGCCCAAGCGCTCTCCCGGGCCCGGCTCCAAGAGTCCGAGCGCGAGCTCTCCGACGTCATGCGGCGCACCATGCTCCCCATCGAAGAGCCCCGCATCAAAGGCATGAGCGTCGCCGCCCGCTACGTGCCCACCGGCGGCGGCCTCCAGGTCGGCGGCGACTGGTACGACGTCATCGACCTGCCCTCCGGCCGTACGGCCATGGTCATCGGCGACGTCCAGGGCCACGACCTCCGGGCCGCCGGGCTGATGGGCCAGCTGCGGATCGCCCTGCGCGCGTACGCCTCCGAAGGGCACGGCCCCGACGCTGTACTCTCGCGCACCTCCCGCTTCCTCGCCGGGCTGAGTGAGGACCGCTTCGCCACCTGCCTCTATATGGAGGTCGACCCGGCCACCGGCACGCTCGACATCGCCCGGGCAGGCCATCCCGACCCCATAATCCGGCTCACCGACGGCACCACCCTGCCGCGCCTCACCCCGGGCGGCCTGCCGCTCGGCATCGACCCCGACTCCGACTACCCCATCACCCGGCTGGTCCTGGAACCCGGCGAGACCCTGCTCCTGTGCACCGACGGGCTCATCGAAACCGGCGGCCACGACCTCGAAACCGGCTTCAAACGGCTCAACGCCGTCCTCAGCACCGGCCAGGCCGACGACAGCCTCGAAGCCCTCGCCGACACCCTCGTCAACGCCGTTCAGGGTCCCCTGTCACACCGTACGACCGGCTCCCTCTCCGACCGCCGCGAGGACGACATCGCCCTCATGCTGCTCCGCCGCGGCCCGCACCTCGCCGGCGACGAGGTCCACGAACGGCGCACCGTCCTCACCATCGCCCAGACCGACCCGGCCCAGATCCGCGGCGCCCGCCAAGAGGTCAAAGCCCTCATGCACGACTGGTCCGACCCCGACCAGACCGACGCCGCCGCCCTCCTCGTCTCCGAGCTCGTCACCAACGTCCTCGTCCACACCGACGAGGACGCCGTCCTCACCGCCTGCCTCCTCGGCACCCCCGGCAACCGCCGCCTCCGCGTCGACGTCGGCGACCGCAACGACGACATGCCCCACCCCCGCACCCCCGGCGAGCTAGCGTCTTCCGGCCGCGGGCTCCTCCTCATCCAGCAACTCTCCGACGCCTGGGGCGTCAACCCCCACGGTGATGGCAAAGCCATCTGGTTCGAGCTCCACGAATCGCCTCCGGCGCGCTGAGCGGGTACGCCGCCCCTGGCGCGGCACCATGCCGCCTGCCGGGCGTACCGAGCCGTCCTCAAACGCCGGACCGGTTGGGTTTGCCCCCGGGACCGACGGTGCGGGGCACCAGAACCCGCCCGCGAAGCGGTGCGAGGGCGGCAAAGGCAGACAAGAGGTGCGCCCGTCCGGCGTTTGCGGGCGCACCTCCTGGGGGCACCTCCCGGCCGGAGGCTGGGGGAGGTAGCTGGGGGAGGATCGGCAACCCCGGCAGAGGAAAATAAGCCATACCGGGCGCCCCCGGTACCGCTAGCCCCGGTCAGCCGGAATCGTGCCGAGCCGCCCAGCCTGGAAGTCGTCGAAAGCCTGCGTGAGTTCGTCACGGGTGTTCATGACGAAGGGCCCGTACTGCATCATCGGCTCACGGATGGGAAGTCCGCCGAGCAGGACGACCTCAAAGTTCGGGCTGCGCGACTCCTGCGTCTCGTCCGCACGGAGCGTCAGCGAGTCGCCACGTCCGAAGACGACGGACTGGCCCATGCGGAAGGGCCGGGCCTCCGGCCCCGCCGTGCCGCGCCCGGCGAGCCCGTACGCGATGGCGTTGAAATCCGCCCGCCAGGGCAGGGTCAGTTCGGCACCCGGGTTGATGGAGGCGTGGATCATCGTGATGGGGGTGTGGGTCGCGCCAGGACCCACATGCCCGGCGATGTCACCGGCGATCAGCCGCAGCAGAGAGCCACCGTCGCCGGAGGCGAGAAGCTTGATGTTGGCGCTGCCGATGTCCTGGTACTTCGGCGGGATCATCTTGTCCTTGCGGGGCAGGTTGACCCACAGCTGGAGCCCGTGGAACAGGCCGCCGCTTATGACGAGCGACTCCGGCGGCGTCTCGATGTGCAGGAGGCCGGCGCCGGCGGTCATCCATTGGGTGTCGCCGTTGGTGATGGTGCCGCCACCGCCGTTGGAGTCCTGGTGGATGAAGGTGCCGTCCATGATGTACGTGACGGTCTCGAAGCCCCGGTGCGGGTGCCAGGGGGTGCCCTTGGGCTCTCCGGGGGCGTACTCCACCTCACCCATCTGATCCATCATGATGAAGGGGTCGAGGTTCTTGTAATCGATACCCGCGAAGGCGCGGCGGACCGGGAAGCCCTCGCCCTCGTAGCCGCTCGGCGCGGTGGTCACCTGGAGCGCGCGGCGGGGCGCCGCATCCGCGGGGGCGGAGACGCGCGGCAGGCTGAGCGGGTTCTCAACGGTCACGGCAGGCATGGCGGTCCTCCTTGGGGACGTTCGGCTCTCAATGTAGTTGAACTTTGAACGTCACGCACTAATTCCCGGACCGCCCAGACCGGCCGAGGCCTAGCCGTACATGCGGCGCATCGTGAAGTCGACCATCTGTTCGACAGCCTTCGAGTCGAAGACCATCCGGTGTTGCCCCTCCATGTCCAGCACGAAGCCGTAGCCGGTCGGCAGCAGGTCAAGCACCTCGGCGCCGGTGATGACGAAGTACTTGGACTCCTTGCCCGCGTACCGCCGCAGCTCCTTCAGCGAGGTGAACATCGGGATCACCGGCTGCTGGGTGTCGTGGAGCGCCAGGAAACCTGGATTGTCGCCGCGCGGACAGTAGACCTTTGACGTAGAAAAAATGGCCTGGAAATCCTCCGCGGACATGGACCCGGTGGTGAAGGCGCGCACCGCGTCAGCAAGGGAGGGTGGCGAAGGCTCGGGGTAGCCGCCACCCATCGGGGCACCACCCATGGGTGCGCCGCCCATGGGCGCGGGGCCGGGGGCCATGTTCTGGTCGTAGCCGTACACGTGCACAAGCGTAACGAGTAACGGGTCACACTTGGGCGGTTAGGGGTTGCTACTTATTACCGACGGGTAGCATCATCGGTACTACTGCCCAGTAATAGTGATCGAGTGCGATACGGAGCCAGCCGTCATGGGCCACTACAAGTCCAACCTCCGCGACATCGAGTTCAATCTCTTCGAAGTCCTCGGCCGCGACAAGCTCTACGGCACCGGCCCGTTCGCCGAGATGGACGTGGAGACCGCCAAGGATATCCTGGGCGAGGTCGCCCGCCTCGCCGAGAACGAGTTGGCCCAGTCTTTCGCCGACGCCGACCGCAATCCGCCGGTCTTCGACCCCGAGACGAACACCGCGCCGGTTCCGGACACGTTCAAGAAGAGCTACCAGGCCTACATCGACTCCGAGTACTGGCGGCTGGGCCTGCCCGAGGAGATCGGCGGCACCACTGCCCCGGCCTCTCTGATCTGGTCGTACGCGGAGCTGATCCTCGGCGCGAACCCCGCGGTCTGGATGTACGCCTCCGGCCCCGCCTTCGCCGGCATTCTCTACAGCGAGGGCAACGAGGTACAGAAGCAGATCGCCCAACTCGCGGTCGAGAAGCACTGGGGCTCCACCATGGTCCTCACCGAGCCGGACGCCGGCTCGGATGTCGGTGCGGGCCGCACAAAGGCCGTCGAGCAGGAGGACGGCTCCTGGCACATCGAGGGCGTCAAGCGCTTCATCACCTCGGGCGAACACGACCTGTCCGAGAACATCATCCACTACGTACTGGCCCGCCCCGAAGGCCATGGGCCCGGCACCAAGGGCCTGTCCCTCTTCATGGTGCCGAAGTACGAGTTCGACTTCGAGACCGGCGAGCTGGGCGAGCGCAACGGCGTCTACGCGACGAACGTCGAGCACAAGATGGGCCTCAAGGCCTCCAACACCTGCGAGATGACCTTCGGCGACCGGCACCCGGCCAAGGGCTGGCTGATCGGTGACAAGCACGACGGCATCCGCCAGATGTTCCGGATCATCGAGTTCGCCCGGATGATGGTCGGCACAAAGGCCATCGCCACCCTGTCGACCGGCTACCTCAGCGCGCTGGAGTACGCCAAGGAGCGCGTCCAGGGCCCTGACCTCGCGCAGTTCATGGACAAGACCGCGCCCAAGGTCACCATCACCCACCACCCCGACGTCCGACGCTCGCTGCTCACCCAGAAGGCGTACGCCGAGGGCATGCGCGCCCTCGTCCTCTACACCGCCTCCGTCCAGGATGCGATCGCGGTAGAGACGGCAAATGGCGACGAGGCTGCCACCAAGAGGCTGCACAGCCTCAACGACCTGCTGCTGCCGATCGTGAAGGGCTACGGCTCCGAGAAGTCCTACGAGCAGCTCGCCCAGTCCCTGCAGACCCTCGGTGGCTCCGGCTATCTGCAGGAGTACCCGATCGAGCAGTACATCCGCGACGCCAAGATCGACACCCTCTACGAGGGCACCACCGCGATCCAGGGCCAGGACTACTTCTTCCGCAAGATCGTCCGCGACCAGGGCCAGGCCCTCACCGGGCTCTCCGAGGAGATCAAGAAGTTCCTCGCCGAGGCGGTCGGCGGCGAGGAGCTCGCCGCGGCGCGCGAGCAGCTCGCCAAGTCCGCGGTGGACCTGGAGGCGATCGTCGGCACCATGCTGACCGACCTCGCCGCCACGGAGAAGGACGTCAAGTCCATCTACAAGGTCGGCCTCAACTCGACGCGCCTGCTGCTCGCCTCCGGCGATGTCTTCATCGGCTACCTGCTCCTGAAGGGCGCCGCCGTAGCGGCCGAGAAGCTGGACGGTGCCTCCGCCAAGGACGTCCCCTTCTACACCGGCAAGATCGCCGCCGCGAAGTTCTTCGCGGCGAACATCCTGCCGGGCGTGGGCGTCCAGCGCTCGATCGCCGAAAGCGTCACCCTCGACCTGATGGATCTCCCGGAAGAGGCCTTCTGACCTTTCCAGCCTCTGCGGTAAGGACCCGGCACCTTGGTGCCGGGTCCTTACGCGTTCCCCGGCATCCCGCACCACCAACGGCACCGGCACCGGCACCAAGGCCGGGCGCCGCATTGTGTTCGCCGCCAAGCGCAGTGGCCGCACGATCATCGGTGTCATCCTCAACGACAAGACGAAGCGCTCCCGGATGCCGAGCAGATGCTCGATCGGGTCTTCTCCTCCACCTCCCGAAGGCCTCCCGAAGGCCTCCCGTCGGGCCTGTGACTGCGTGGCCACCCAGACGGTCGTCCCTATGCTGGTGGCATGAGTGAGCACCCCGGAGACTTCGACCGCAGCCACACCGACGACCTCGCGGCCTTCATCGCCGCCAGCCCGTCGCAGTACCACGCGGTTGCGAGTGCGGCCGAGCGCCTGGAGAAGGCCGGATTCCGGCAGATCTTGGAGTCCGAGGCCTGGGACGGCGAAACGGGCGGGAAGTACGTGATCCGCAGCGGCGCGATCATCGCGTGGTACGTTCCCCGGAGCGCGCGCCCCGAGACGCCGTTCCGGGTCGCCGGGGCGCACACCGACTCCACCAACCTTCGGGTGAAACCGCGTCCGGACTCGGGGGCGTACGGATGGCGCCAGGTGGCCGTCGAGGTCTACGGCGGGGCGCTGCTCAACACCTGGCTCGACCGGGACCTGGGCATCGCCGGACGGCTGGCCCTGCGCGACGGTACAACGCAGCTGGTGGCCGTCAACCGGCCGCTGCTCCGCGTGCCGCAGCTGGCGGTGCACCTGGACCGGGGCGTCAACGAGAACGGGCTCACCCTCGACAAACAGCGGCACATGCAGCCGGTGTGGGGGCTGGGGGGCGTCGACGAGGGCGCCCTGATCCGTTACCTGGCACACGAGGTCGGGATCGCGGCGGACACGGTCACCGGCTGGGACCTCATGCTGCACGATGTCCAGCCGCCCGCGTACCTGGGCCGTGACCGGGAGTTTCTGGCTGCGGGTCGGCTGGACAACCTGCTGTCGGTGCACGCAGCCACCGCCGCCCTCGCGGCGGTGGCTGGGCAGGATCTCCCCTGCATCCCGGTGCTGGCCGCCTTCGACCACGAGGAGATCGGCAGCGAGTCGTCGACCGGTGCCCAGGGCCCGCTGCTCGGCACCGTACTGGAGCGCTCCGTGCACGCGCGCGGCGGAACGTACGAGGACCGGCAGCGCGCCCTGGCCGGCACCGTCTGCGCCTCCTCCGACGCGGGGCACGCGGTGCACCCCAATTACTCCGAGCGGCACGACCCGACGCACCACCCCATGCCCAACGGCGGGCCGATCCTGAAGGTCAACGCCAGCCAGCGGTATGCCACCGACGGTGTCGGGCGCGGGCTCTTCGCCGCCGCCTGCGAGCGGGCGGGCGTGCCGTGGCAGGCCTTCGTGTCGAACAACGCGATGCCCTGCGGGACGACGATCGGGCCGATCACGGCGGCGCGGCACGGCATCACGACGGTGGACATCGGGGTGCCGGTCCTGTCGATGCACTCGGCGCGCGAGCTGTGCGGCGCTGACGATCCGCACCTGCTCGCGTCGGCGCTGAAGTCCTTCCTGGCGGGCTGAGACGGCGGCCAAGGCAGCCGAGGCGGGGCGGCCGAGGCGGGGCGGCCGAGGCGGGGCGGCCGCCCCGGCCTGCACGGTCGACCCGGGCGAACATTCTGTCGACAGGTCAGGATCTTCCTGTCACAGGGCTGTGAAGAATCTCCCCGGATACTGGTGATCACGCCAGCACCGCTCAACCACTCAACGGGGGAACACCATGCGCGCTCTGCACGCCGCCGCCACCATCACCGCCACTGCCGCTCTCGCTCTCGGGCTCACCGCCTGCGGCAGCAGCGGAAGCTCGAACAGCAGCGCCGACTCGACCGCCTCGACCTCGACGGCGCCCACCGCATCGGCCACGGACGCAACCGGCACGACGGGCAGTACCAGCACCACGAGCGGCAGCACCGGCACGGGTACCGGCACGGGTACCGGCACGACCGGCAGCACCGGTTCCGGCACCGGCACGACCGGCAGCACGGGCACCGGTACCGGCACGGGCACCGGCGCAAGCAGCCGCACCTCCCGGTGTCACACCGCCGACCTGGCCATCTCCTTCGCCACAGGCGGCGACGCCGTTCCCTCCACGACCTCCGGTGACCAGACGTCCACCGCCGTCGCCCTGCGGAACAAGAGCGGCCACATCTGCACCCTGAAGGGCTTCCCCGGCGTCGATCTGAAGGGCAGCGGCGCCACCACCACCTGGTCGCTGGCCCGGAAGCCGGCGTCCACGACCTCTTTCACCCTGGCGAACGGGGACACCACCGAGTTCACGATCACCTTCCTCGTCACCAAGAAGGGCGAGGAGGGCTCCTGGACCCCCACCACGGCCGTGGTGACCCCGCCCAACGAGACGACCTCGGTCAGCCTGGCCTGGCCGTGGAGCCCCGTCCTCCTCCAGGACGGCGCCACTCACCCGGGCACCTACGTCGGTCCGATCGGGAGCTGACGCCCCGCAATCCGCTTATGGGGCATGAGTGTTGCAGGCCCGGGTAGTCGCGGTTTACGAGCCCGAACAGTCAACACAACAGACCTAGTGAGGCGAACAGTATGGGCGTCGGAGGCAGTATCGGTTTGATCGCGGTGGGAGCAATCCTCACCTTCGCGGTCAACTGGCACCTGGCCGGAGTCAACGTGACCCTCGTTGGCCTGATCATGATGGCGGTCGGAATCATCGGCCTGGCCGCGTACATCAGCATCTTCAGGAAGCGGCGCGTCGTAGAGGCCATGCCAGTCATGGACGAACGCGCCCGGCACTACCCGCACGTATAAGCGGTAGCGCCCCCCAATAGCCGCGCGGCCGTGCCTTCTCTCCCCCCCGGAAGGCACGGCCGCGCATATATGTGCGCGGTTGATTCAGCGGTTGATTCAGCGGTTGATCCGGCAGGCGCCGGTGCGGGTGCCCGGAGCCGGTCACGGCCTGGGGGGGCCGGGGGAGGGCGGTTTGCTAGGAGGGACCCGCCGCAGGGGTCGGCGTCGGCATCCCGAGTACCCGGTCCCGCAGCACCGGAAAATCGGCGCGGGTCTTGCCGACCAGCGCCGGGTCCAGGTCCACCGTAAGGACCTCCTCCCCGGGGCCTGCCTCTGCCAGGACCACGCCCCAGGGGTCGATCACGATGCTGTGCCCGGCGAGCTCGACATCGGCGTGCGTACCCGCTGTACCGCAGGCGAGGACGTACGCCTGGGACTCCACCGCCCGCGCCCGCGCCAGCAGCGTCCAGTGCTCGCGGCGCCGGGCGGGCCAGCCTGCCGGGATGACCAGAAGCTGCGCCCCGGCGTCGACAAGGAGCCGGAAGAGCTCCGGGAAGCGCAGGTCGTAGCAGGTGGCCAGGCCGAGCGTGGCCTGGGGCAGGGGCGCGGTGACAACCTCATGGCCCGCGGCCATGAGCGCGGCCTCGCCGCGGTCGAAGCCGAAGCGGTGGATCTTGCGGTAGGTGTGCCGGAGCTCGCCGTCGGGGGAGAAGACCAGCGAGGTGTTGTAGAGCGGGCCATCCTGGCCGGCCCCGCGCTCGACGACCGACCCGGCGTGCAACCAGACCCCGGCGTCCAGCGCGGCCGCCGACATGGCCTCGGCGGTGGGGCCGCCCGGCACCGGCTCCGCGCCGGCGTCGTAGAGGTCGGCGGCGAAGGCGCCCACGGTCCACAGCTCGGGAAGTACGACCAGGTCGGCCCCGGCCTGCGCGGATACGAGCGCGGCGACTCGAACACGTCGGGATTCAACCGTTTCGTTGTTATTTACGGCGATCTGAAGCAGGGAAACGCGCACGGTACCACCGCCCATGAGTTCGGGACGTCTTTACGGGCCTACGATCGTCACACGAAACCACTCCCGTGGTGTCACTGCGCAGCGTAATTTAGGCGCACACCACTACGACCGCGACCAGACCGTCGAGGGGTCCCGTGACCGTCCATAACCAGCTCCAGCCGTACATCGACGCCTGGACCCACTCCATTGAATCCGTGAACGACTTGGTCGGCCCGCTCCCCGAGGGAGAGTGGAACCGGCCGACCGAATGCCCGTACTGGTCGGTGCGTGACGTGGTCTCGCACATCATCGGCTTCGAGTGCGAAATGCTCGGCGACCCGCGCCCCATTCACTCCCTCCCGAGCGACCTACGACACATAACCAGTGAGTTCGCCCGCTACACCGAGGTGCCGGTGGACACCCGGCGGCACCACACCGCGCCGGAGATGACCTCCGAGCTGGAATACACGATCATTCGCCGGTCCCGGCAGCTGCGCAACGAGGCACGCGATCCGCAGCACAGGCTGCGCGGCCCGGTGGGCCAGGAGATGACGCTGGAGGAGCTGCTGTGGACGCGCACCTTCGACGTATGGGTCCACGAACAGGATCTGCGCCGGGCGCTCAACAAGCCGGGGAACCTCGACTCGCCCGCGGCGGTTTACGCCCGCGACTATCTGTTGCGGCTGCTGCCGAAGGTGGTGGCCAAGGACGCGGGATCGAAGCCGGGTTCGGCCGTGGTCTTCGATGTGCACGGGCCGCTGGAATTCATGCGTACGGTCCGGGTCGACCAGGAGGGGCGCGGCACCGTCGACGGCAGTGTCTCGCTGGGCCCGGCGGTCACCTTCACCCTGGACTGGGAGACGTTTGTGCGGCTCACCTGCGGCCGGGTGAAGCCGTTCGCGGTCGCGGACCGGGTGAAGATCGAGGGCGACGAAGCGCTGGCCGAAGCGATCCTGGCCCATATAGCTGTGACGCAGTAGAGCGGCCCTACCGGACGGGCTTGACAGATCGGGCCCGTCCGGACCGGCTTACGCCTTCGCCGGCACGTGCACGCTCTCCACGCGGCTGACCGCGATGCGCTCGCGCTCCAGCCGCGCCGCGCGCCTGCGCAGTCGGAGGATCTGCACCGTACCGAAGGCCTGGAGGACGAAAATCGTGCACCAGGCGACGCGGTAGTTGCCCCCGGTGGCGTCGAGCAGCACACCGATCATGAACAGCGTGATCATGGAGGCGGTGAAGCCGCCGATATTGACGATGCCCGAGGCCGTGCCGAGCCGCTCGGGCGGATTCGCCGGGCGGGCGAAGTCGAAGCCGATCATCGAGGCCGGGCCGGAGGCGCCGAGCACGACGCACAGGGCACCCAGCAGCCACAGCGGCGCGTGCTCGCCGGGCCAGCCGAGGACGACGGCCCAGCTGACGGCGGTACAACCGATGACGCCGAGCGTGAGCGGCATGCGCGCCCCGTGGTGGCGGCCGATGATCTGGCCGAACAGCATGCCGAAGACCATGTTGGCGAGGACGACGACGGTGAGCATGGTGCCCGCCGCCTCCCGGGACAGCCCCTGGCCCTCGACGAGATACGGCAGCCCCCACAGCAGCAGGAAGACCGTGCAGGAGAACTGCGTCGTGAAGTGCGTCCACAGCCCCAGTCTTGTGCCCGGCTCGCGCCAGGCCGCCACGATCTGCCGCTTCACATAGCCGGACCGGGGGTGTTCGGCAGGGGCCGGCTCGAAGCCGTCGGGATGGTCCTTCATGAAGAGCAGGACGAGTACGAGGACGAGCGCGCCGCCCAGGCCTGTGCCGAGGAACGTCGGCGTCCAGCCGGCGGAGTGCAGCAGCCGGGACAGCAGCACCGTACTCATCAGGTTGCCCGCCACCCCGAAGAGCGCCGCCGCCTGCGCGATCACCGGCCCCCGGCGGGCCGGGAACCAGCGCGAGCCGAGGCGCAGCACACTCACGAACGTCATCGCGTCACCGCAGCCGAGCACCGCCCGGGCTGCCAGCGCCACCCCGTACGAGTGGGAGAGCGCGAAGCCGACCTGACCGGCGGTGAACAGCACGGTGCCGATGGTCAGCACCCGCTTGGTGCCGAGCCGGTCGACCATCAGGCCGACGGGTATCTGCATGGACGCGTACACAAGGAGCTGGAGTATGGAGAAGGTCGAGAGCGCGGACGCACCTATATGGAAGCGGGCGGCGGCGTCGATACCGGCCACGCCGAGGCTGGTGCGGTGCACGACCGCGACTGTGTAGACGAGGGTGCCGATGGACCACACGGCGACGGCCTGCCGGCCGCCAGGTGGTTCGTGGCTCAGCACCGGACGCGAGGCAAGGCTCATGACTCCATCCTGGCCAGGAATTTGACCCAGCTGACATGGCGCTCGACCAGCCCGGAGGCGCTTCGCGCGTCACCGCCGCGCAGGGCGTCAAGGATCTCGGTGTGCTCCGCGATGTTCTTGGCGATCCGGCCGGGCTCGGCGTGCATCGTCGCCACGCCCATTCGGAGTTGACGGTCCCGCAGCTGGTCGTAGAGGTGCGCCAGGATGCGGTTCCCGGATGCCCGGACGATCTCGGCGTGGAAGGAGCGGTCCGCCTGCGCGAAGGCGGCCAGGTCTCCGGCGGCCTGGTGTCCGCGCTGCTCCTCCAGCAGCTCCTCCAGGCGCGCGATCAGCCGCGCCGGGGCGGGCACCACCTTGTTGACGGCGTGCAACTCGACCAGCAGCCTGGTCTCGACGACATCCGCGATCTCCTGCGCGGAGACGGGCAGCACCAGCGCGCCCTTCTTCGGGTAGAGCTTCAGCAGGCCTTCCGCCTCCAGCCGGAGCAGCGCCTCCCGTACGGGGGTACGGGAGACTCCGACGGCCTCGGCGAGCTCGCCCTCGTTGAGCAGGGTGCCGCCCTCGTAGCGGCGGTCGAGGACGGCTTCCTTGACGTGGGTATAGACCCGCTCGGCGGCGGGCAGCGGCTTGGCGACTGTGACGGCACCGGCGGAATCCATGATGCGCACATCATAGATACATCACGCATGCGTACGTAACGGCCGTCCGCGATACGGACGGCCGCACGGACAAGCGACGCCCCGAGCGCCCGGAAAACCAGCCCGTCCGGCGTTTGGGGACTGGGGATCCCGCCACGCCCGCCAGGGTGTTGGGGCGGGTCAGGGGAGAGAAGCCGCCGCAGGCGCCCCGACCCGCCGCCCCGCAGGGGCTACGCGCTCACGCCCACGTAAGGAGCCGCTTGGGGTACTCCAGAACAGCGGCGACATCCCCCAACACTCTGGACCCGAGCTCGCCGTCGACCAGCCGGTGGTCGAAGGAGAGTGCCAGCGTCGTCACTTGACGCGGCTTCACCTTCCCCTTGTGGACCCAGGGCAGCTCCTTGACCGCGCCGAAGGCGAGGATCGCGGACTCCCCGGGGTTGAGGATCGGCGTGCCGGTGTCGATACCGAAGACGCCGACGTTGGTGATGGTGACGGTGCCTCCCTGCATGTCGGCGGGGGCCGTGCGGCCCTCGCGGGCGGTGCCGATCAGGTCGGAGAGCGCGGCGGCCAGCTCGGGCAGGGTCTTGGCCTGGGCGTCCTTGATGTTGGGGACGATCAGGCCGCGCGGGGTCGCGGCCGCGATGCCCAGGTTGACGTAACCCTTGTGCACGATTTCCTGGTTGGCCTCGTCCCAGGCCGCGTTGACCTCGGGATTGCGGCGGATAGCGACCAGCAGCGCCTTGGCGACCAGCAGCAACGGGCTGACTTTGAGTCCCTCGAAGGCTCTGTCCTGCTTCAGCTCCGCGACGAGCCGCATCGTGCGCGTGATGTCGAAGGTGACGAATTCCGTGACATGTGGTGCCGTGAACGCACTGGCCACCATCGCGGCGGCGATGGCCTTGCGAACGCCCTTGACGGGCACCCGGGTCTCACGGCTCGCCTCCGCCGGAGCATGCGGGGCCAGGGCCGGGCCCGTGGCCGGGGCCTGCGCCGGAACCGCCTGTACCGGAGCCGGGGCCGACGCGGCGGCCTGCACATCCTCGCGGGTGACGACGCCTCCGGCACCGGTCGGCACGATCGCGGCGAGGTCGATGCCCAGCTCCTTGGCCAGCTTGCGCACCGGCGGCTTCGCCAGCGGCGTCGCCGGGACCCCGGTCCGCGCCGCGCCGAGGGCAGGCGCGCCGCGGCCCTGGCCATTGGGCTCGCCCTGGAGCGCGGCGGCGACCGGGTGGACCGGCACCGGCGTCCCGGCAGAGGACACCGGACGGCCCGGTACCGCGGGCGGCTTGCGCGGGCGGCGCTTCGTCGAGGAGGCCGCGACGCCGTAGCCGACCAGCACAGGCTGACGCTTCTGCGCCGCATCAGGCTCGGGCCCGGCCTCCGCCCCGGAGCCCGGGGCGGAAGCGCCTGTCCCGGCCCCGGCGTCCCCGGAATCCTGCGCCCCGGAAGCGCCCGTGTCGACGGAGATGATCACCGTCCCGACATCGACCGCGTCGCCCTCGGGGAAACGGATTTCGTGGACGACCCCGTCATACGGGATCGGCAGCTCGACGGCGGCCTTGGCGGTCTCGACCTCGCACACCACCTGGCCGTCCGTGACGGAGTCACCCGGCTTCACGTACCACTTGAGGATCTCGGCCTCGGTGAGTCCCTCGCCCACATCGGGCATCTTGAACTCTCGGAAGCGCTGCGCAATCTCTGTCACAGTCACGCTCTCCTCGCCTCTCAGTACGCCAGCGCGCGGTCGACGGCATCGAGTACGCGGTCCAGTCCGGGCAGGTACTCCTCCTCCAGCCGGGCCGGCGGGTACGGGGCATGGAAGCCGCCGACCCGGAGCACCGGGGCCTGGAGGTGGTAGAAGCAGCGCTCGGTGATACGGGCCGCGATCTCCGCCCCGGTCCCCAGGAAGACCGGGGCTTCATGCACGACCACCAGGCGGCCGGTCTTCTCGACCGACGCCTGGAGGGTGTCGAAGTCCAAGGGCGACAGGGACCGCAGATCCACTACTTCAAGGCTACGGCCCTCCTCCTCGGCCGCTGCGGCGGCCTCCAGGCAGACCTTCACCATGGGGCCGTACGCGGCCAGGGTGAGGTCGGTGCCCTGGCGGGCGGTACGGGCCTGGTGGAGCGGCGCCGGGATGGCTTCGGTGTCCACCTGGCCCTTGTCCCAGTAGCGGCGCTTGGGCTCGAAGAAGATGACCGGATCGTCACTGTGGATGGCCTGTTGGAGCATCCAGTAGGCGTCCTGGGGGTTGGCGGGGGAGACCACCTTGAGTCCGGCGATGTGCGCGAAGAGCGCCTCGGGGGACTCGCTGTGGTGCTCGACGGCGCCGATGCCGCCCGCGTAGGGAATCCGGATGACGACCGGGAGTTTGATCTTGCCGAGCGCCCTGGCGTGCATCTTGGCGAGCTGGGTGACGATCTGGTCGTACGCCGGGAAGACAAAACCGTCGAACTGGATCTCCACGACGGGCCGGTAGCCGCGCAGGGCGAGCCCGATGGCCGTACCGACGATGCCGGACTCGGCGAGCGGGGTGTCGATGACCCTTTCCTCGCCGAAATCCTTCTGCAGACCGTCGGTGATGCGGAAGACACCCCCGAGTTTTCCGATGTCCTCACCCATGAGAATGACTTTGGGGTCGGCTTCCAACGTCTTGCGCAGCGCCTCGTTGAGCGCCTTGGCGATCGTCATGGTGGTGATGGTGGTGTCCGCCATGTCAGTGACCCTCCTCGAACGACGCGAGGTATTCGGCGAACTGGGCGCGCTCCTCGTCCACGAGCGAGTGGCCGTCGGCGTAGACATGCTCGAAGATCGCCATGGTGGGGGGGTCGGGCATGGTGCGAACACCCTCGCGGACCCGTTTGCCGAGGACGTCACTCTCGGTCTCGATCGCAGCGTAGTACGCCTCGTCGGCGATCTCCTCCCGGTCCAGGTGGGCCTTGAGCCGCAGGATCGGGTCCTTCTTCGCCCACTGCTCGCGTTCCGCGTCCAGCCGGTAGCGGGTCGGGTCGTCGGAGGTGGTGTGGGCGCCCATACGGTAGGTGAAGGCCTCGACCAGCGTCGGGCCCTGGCCGGTACGGGCCCGCTCCAGGGCGGCCTTGGTGACGGCGAGAACGGCGAGGACGTCGTTTCCATCGACCCGTACGCCGGGGAAGCCGTAACCGGCGGCGCGCTGGTAGAGCGGTACCCGGGTCTGCCGCTCGGTGGGCTCGGAGATCGCCCACTGGTTGTTCTGGCAGAAGAACACCACCGGGGCGTTGTAGACCGCCGCGAAGGTGAAAGCTTCCGCCACATCGCCCTGGCTCGAGGCGCCGTCGCCGAAGTAGGCGATCACCGCGCTGTCCGCGCCGTCCTTGGCGATGCCCATCGCGTAGCCGGTGGCGTGCAGGGTCTGGGAGCCGATCACGATGGTGTAGAGGTGGAAGTTGTTCTCGTTGGGATCCCAGCCGCCGTGGTTGACTCCGCGGAACATGCCGAGCAGGTTCAGCGGGTCCACACCGCGGCACCAGGCGACGCCGTGCTCGCGATAGGTCGGGAAAACGTAGTCGTCCGGGCGTGTCGCCCGCCCTGAACCGATCTGAGCGGCCTCCTGGCCGAGCAGCGAGGCCCACAGGCCCAGCTCACCCTGCCGTTGCAGCGAGGTCGCCTCGGCGTCGAAGCGGCGGGTCAGCACCATGTCCCGGTACAGGCCCCGCAGCTCTTCCGGCGTCAGGTCGATGGAGTACTCACTGTGCTGGACGCGCTCGCCCTCGGGGGTCAGTAGCTGCACGAGTTCGGGCTCGCCCCCACGGCGCTTCGCTCCACCGCGGGGGGTCTTCCGCGCGGTAGTGCTCTTCACGCTCACGTCTGCTCCTCCGTCTGTCCGGCCCCCGGGATCCGCCGGCGGCCAGTGCGGTCACCCGATTCGGAACGGCGCACGGGGTGTGTGCGGCATGGCCGGGCCGGGTGTGACAGGTGCCCCGGCGGACGGCCCTGCGCAACGAACGTTACCCACACCTCCCGCATGTGTGCGAAGGGTGCTTCACCTGCGGTTTTGCTTTGATTTCCTACTAATTGGCGTTCTCGCAGGCCACCGGGACAACCGCACGCTATCCCGTCGGCGGAATCTGCGTAAGAGGTCACGATTCGCTCTCCACCGGAGCAGGCGCCGCACCTTACCGGAAGCGGGCCTCTCAGGCAGGCGTTTCCGCAGGTGAAACCCCTCTAAGTGACGACGCCACCGGTCGGCGGTCAGCCGGGTTGATCTAGCATCGGCCGGGTGATCGGGAGCACGGCAATGGCGCGGCCCTCCGAGCAAACGCTGGACACGCTGCTGCGCCGATATGACGACGCCGGCGCCCCGCTCTCCTGCGAGCCGGTGGCCGAGGGGCTTCTCAATCGCGGTTACCAGCTGGCCACCACCCGTGGCCGGTTCTTCCTCAAGCACTACGTCGCTCCCGACACCGCTGATGCCGACACCATCGCCCGGCAGCACCGCGTCACCTTACGCCTGGGCGCGGCCGGCCTGCCCGCCCTCCCCCCGGTCGCGGACACGCAGGGCCGGACCGTCGCCGTCCTTGGCGGGCGTTGCTTCGCCCTGTATCCCTGGGTGGAGGGCCGGCACCGCAACGGGGCTCAGCTGACCGCCGCACAGTCGCGGCGGTTGGGGGCACTGCTCGGGCTCGTACACACCCGGCTGGAGCAGGTGCAGCCCCCGCCCGCCGGAAAGCGGCACCATGCGAGCGCCGACCCGGAGCAGACATACGCGCTCATTGAGGAGCTTTTGTCACTGGCCCGGGCGCGTCGGCCGCCCGAGGCCTTCGACCAGCTGGCCGAGCACCGGCTGCTGGAGCGCCGGGCGCTGCTGGACGTGCACGCCCACCGCCGGCCGCCGGACGCGGACGAGCCGGTCACCGGGTGGGTGCACGGCGACTTCCACCCGCTCAACCTGATCTACCACGAGGACGAGCCGGTCGCGATCGTCGACTGGGACCGGCTCGGCGTCGCACCCCGCGCCGAAGAGGCCGTCCGGGCTGCCGCGATCTTCTTCGTACAGCCGGCCGGGGCGCTGGACCTCGGCAAGGTGCGCCCCTACGCCCGCGCCTACCGCCAGGCGGCGGGCGCGGCGGCCGAGGAACTGGCCGCCGCGGTGCACAGGGTGTGGTGGGAGCGGCTCAATGACTTCTGGATGCTCCAGTGGCGCTACCAGCAGCGCGACCGGCGCGCCGATCCGCTCTTTCCGGCGGCTTCGGCGCTTGCGGTGTGGTGGACGCGCGAGTACGAGGCGGTGCTGAGCGCCTTCACCGAGTAGGTCCCGGTTGAGGACGCCCTACGGAGGCGGAGGGCCGCCCACCGTCGGGCCCGAGCTGCCGGCGGTCGGGCCGCCGGTGGTCGGCGTGGTGGCGGGCGTGGTGGCGGGCGTGCTCGGGGACTCGGTGGGCGCCGTGGTCGTCGGCTGGGCCGTGCTGGGCTGCACGCTCGGGGTCGGCGAGAGGGAGGCGGTGGGCCGGGTGTGGGTGGGCTTCGAGGACGGGGTGGTTACCGTGCCGGTGGTGTCCTGGGTGCTGGTGGAGGTGTCCTGGGTCTGTTGGTCGGTACTGGTGACGGCGGGCTGCGACTGGGTGGGCGTCGGGGAGGTACTGGTCTTCGTGCCGCCCCCGCCGCTGGTCCCGTGGACCGCCAGCCAGATGCCGAGCGAGACCGCGAGTGCCGCCGCGATCATGAAGAGCACCGGCTTGAGCCAGCGGTTGCCGCCACCGCCGCGGCGCGGCGGCCGGGTGTCGTAGCCGACGCCGCCGTCGTCGCGGCCGCCGGGCGGGCCGAGCAGCAGCGGGGCGCCGAACTCGGCGGTGGCTTCGGGGTGCCCCTGGGTGCTCTGCCCGGGGACGCCCATGACCGAGGTAGGGGCAGTGCCGGAGTGCTGGGGCACATAGCCGGTGTCCCAGGCGCCGGTGTAGCCGCCGCGCTCGCGGAGCATGCCCAGGGCGTACTGGACGAGGCCGCGCATCTCCTCGGCGCTCTGGAAGCGGTCGTCGGGGTGCTTGGCGAGGGAGTGCATGACAAGGCCGTCGAGCTCGGGCGGTACCCGGTCACTGATCTCGGAGGGGGGCCGGGGTTCGTCCTGGACGTGCTGGTAGACGACCGAGAGCGGGGTCTCGCCGATGAACGGCGGCCGCAGCGCCAGCAGCTCGTAGAGCAGGCAGCCGGTGGCGTAGAGGTCAGAGCGGTGGTCGACAGCCTTGCCGAGCGCCTGCTCCGGTGACAGGTACTGCGGCGTGCCCATGACCATGCCGGTCTGGGTCATGGTGCTCTGCGCGCCGTGCAGGGCGCGGGCGATACCGAAGTCCATGACCTTGACGGCGCCGGTGTTGGTGATGATCACGTTGGCCGGCTTGATGTCACGGTGCACGATGCCGTGCGCGTGGCTGTACGCGAGTGCTTCGAGCACGCCGGAGACAATGATCAGCGCCTGCTCGACGGGCGGCGGCTCATCGGAATCGACCAGCAACTCACGGATGGTCCGGCCCTCGACCAGCTCCATCACGATGTACGGGACGGCACCGGTCGCAGTGACGTCCTCGCCGGAGTCGTAGACCGCCACGACGGCGTGATGGTTCAGGCCTGCGACGGACTGTGCCTCGCGGGTGAAGCGGGCCTTGGAAACCGGGTCCTCGGCGAGATCGCCGCGGAGCAGCTTCACCGCCACGAGGCGCCCGAGGCGCACATCCTCGGCGGCGAACACCTCGGCCATGCCGCCCCGGCCTAGCCGCCCGGTGAGCCGGTAACGGCCGTCGCCGACCAGGCCGCCCGCGCCCCACAGTTCGGGCGAGTCGGGCACCCCGGATCCGGCTGCGGAGGGCTCGTTCGGGCCCCCGGCGGCTGTCGTCTGTGCCATCAGTCCTCGCCGTCGATGTCGACTCTTACTTGCCCTACAGGAACCGTCTGATCCGCAACGCTACCGCGTATCTCTGTGTTGGTGACGTGACGGACCGGACATCGGATACCGCTGGAGGCTGCGTTCGCAAATTGTGAGGCCTTTCTTCCGCATCCGGTTACGAACAGGGCAACGCGCTTGACCTGTCATAGTGCTAGGGCAGACTTGGCAGGCAAGCGTCACCCAGGCAGTGGCCCGGGGATCGAGCGTCCTGTGAGCGCAGGGGGAAAAGGTACTGATGAGCGGGGCAGGCGCGCGAAGCGACTACTCGGGGCGCTCGGTCGGAGGCGGTCGCTACCAATTGCGCGATCTCCTGGGCCAGGGTGGCATGGCCGCAGTGCACCTCGCACACGACACCGTGCTGGACCGCGCGGTGGCCGTCAAGACCCTGCACTCGGATCTTGGCCGGGAACAGTCATTCCGCGAGCGGTTCCGGCGCGAGGCGCAGGCCGTCGCCAAGCTGAATCACACCAATATAGTCTCGGTCTTCGACTCCGGCGAGGACACCACCGACGGCATCCTGGTGCCGTACATCGTGATGGAGTACGTCGAGGGCAAGCCGCTGCGCACCGTACTCGACGAGGATGTCGCGCAGTTCGGCGCGATGCCGACCGAGAAGGCGCTGAAGATCACCGGGGATGTGCTGGCGGCGCTGGCCGAGAGCCACAGCGTGGGCCTGGTGCACCGGGACATCAAGCCGGGCAATGTGATGCTGAACAAACGCGGTGTGGTCAAGGTGATGGACTTCGGCATCGCCCGGGCCATGCAGTCCGGCGTCAGCTCCATGACACAGACAGGCATGGTGGTCGGCACTCCGCAATACCTGTCGCCGGAGCAGGCGCTCGGGCGGGGGGTGGATGAGCGCTCGGACCTGTATTCGGTGGGCTGCATGCTCTTCGAGCTGCTGACCGGGCGGCTGCCGTTCGACGGAGACTCACCGCTGGCCGTTGCCTACCAGCACGTCCAGGAGGCGCCCCCGGCACCGTCGGAGTTCAACCGGGCGGTGCTGCCGGCGCTGGACGCGCTGGTCGCACGGTCGCTGAAGAAGAACCCCCAGGAACGCTTCCCGACGGCCGACGTGATGCGGGACGAGGCGGAGCGGGTCGCCGGCGCCTCCCGGGGCGCGGCGACACCGCTGATCATCGGCGAGGGGCCACGGGTGCACGGACGCGGGGAGCGGCGCGGGGAGGAAGTCTCCTCTGCGGTCTTTCCGCAGGTGAGGGCCGATCTGCACACCCCGCCGGCGAATGTGCGGACGCCGTACCAGCCGCTCGCGCCACTACCCATGCAGGCGCCCCTCGCGCAGCCGCACATGCAGCAGCCCGTGCAACAGGGCTTCCAGCAGCCCGGTTATGGCCGCCCCACCCCACCGCCCGGCCCGGCCTCCGGCTATCCGCGGCAGCCCGCGGCCCAGCATCCGGCCCAGCGCCCCCCGGCAGCCCCGCCGTACAGCATGCGGCCGACCCCGCCCCCGCAGCAGGGCCCCCGCAAGAGCAGCGGCGGCAGGACAGCGGCGGTCGTCATCGGCGCGTTGGCGGGGACGGTCGTCGTCAGTATCGTCGCCCTCGTGGTCATCGGCCACCTCACCGAGAGCGATTACGCCGGGAGCAGCGTCACCGTCGACAACGGCAGCGGCAGGACGTCAGGCACCACCACTTCCAGGGCGACGGCGACCACGGCCGACCGGGGCGTCAGTAAGAGCACCCGCAGCCGCACCATCGACGCCTCGCGCTGCGCTCAGGCGGCACACCCCTCCAGCAGCTCGGACCCGGAGGCTGTGATCATGCCGGACTTCTACGCCAAGTACGTCGGCTCGGTGGAGAACTGCATGGCCAAGGCAGGCTGGGAGTACAGGCTCAAGTACAAGAACGAGTCGCTCCACGGAAAGGGCTCGGTCGTCGGCCAGAGTCCCGGGAGCCGGGGCAGCTACAGCCCCAAGAGGGACGGCAGGATCACCATCTGGGTGTCCACCGGCAAAGCGAGCTGAAAAAGCGCGCACAAGAAAAGGCGCACAAGAAGAGACGCACAAGAAGAGGGGCCCCGGCGCGATCCGGGCCCCCTTCTCTTCTGCCTGCTTCTCCCTGCAGCCCCGCAGGGCCTACAGGTACGGACCCGAACGAGCCCCGGGGTTGCCCCCCTCCCCGTCCTCCTCATGGCCCCCGACGCCGGGCGGCAGCGCCCGCCGCATCTGCTCCAGCTGAGCCCGGGCGGCCATCTGCTGGGCGAAGAGCGCCGTCTGGATGCCATGGAAGAGGCCTTCCAACCAGCCGACCAACTGCGCCTGAGCGATGCGGAGTTCGGCCTCACTCGGAATCGTCTCATCGGTGAACGGAAGCGAGAGCCGCTCCAGTTCCTCGACCAGCTCCGGCGCGAGGCCCTGCTCCAGCTCCTTGACGGAGCTGGCATGGATCTCCTTCAGCCGCACCCGGCTCGCCTCGTCGAGAGGCGCCATCCGGACTTCCTCGAGGAGCTGCTTGATCATGCTGCCGATCCGCATGACCTTCGCCGGCTGTTCGACCATTTCCGTCACCGGAACCTCGCGTTGCTCATTGCCACCGCCAGGAATGGTGCCGCCGAGGGACATCCCGTCGGGGCCGACGACCAGCACCTGTGGGTTCTCCTGCGACCGTTCGTTCATCGGCATCTCCATACCGCCATTGTCCCGCACCGGCGAATCCCCACATCTTGTGCCCCCTCTTCCGGCCGCCTACCCCACCGCGCGACGCGCCATCGCCGTACGTGACCTGGTCACGAGCGCCGCGAGCAGCGCCGCCCCCAGAGGCACGACGAACAGCAGCGCCGCCAGCGTCCCCCAGGGCAGCACGATCGGGACGTGCGGCAGCTCCGGGGTGACTCCGTCCGCGAGGGCCTGGCGGTAGTACTTCATCCGCAAGTACTGCTCGGACTTCCGCAGCCCTATCGCGGGCACGACACCGGCCGCCGAACCCAGCAGCACCCCCATCGCGGCCACCACGCCGCACTGGAAGCCCGAGAGTGTACGGCGCACCCGGGGAGCCGCGCCAACAGCCGCGAGGGTCTTCAGATCGGGCTCGGCGTCGGCCTGTGCGAGACCCGTGGCAATGGCGGCAGCACCGATGGTGACCAGCCCGGCGAAGATCGACAGCGCCAGCAGGAGCGAGCTGTTGCCGCTGACGTAACCACCCTCCACATATGTGCTGGCCTGCACGCCGAGGTCGGCGAGCGCGCCGTCCAGCTTCTGGCGCTCTGTGCTGCTCGGCAGCCGCTGAGTGCTGAAGATCGAGCCGTACGCGACGGTCCGCAGCCCGGCCGCCTTCGCCGCGGCGGGCGGAATGACGGCATCGATGCCGTAGGACTTCGTGCCGGCCGCCGCGGAGTAGACGGGGAAGGACTTCTTCGGCCCGGTCAGCTCCTTGCCCGCCGGCGGCACGACGCTGTTGTCGGGGATCAGTTCCAGGGTGATCCGGCCGCCCTGGACCTTCCGCTTGTCGAAGGAGATCACCTCACCGCGCGCGAGCGCGGCTTCGGCGGCCGGGTCCTTGATTCCGAGCCCCCTGAGGACGCCGTCACCACCGACCAGCACACCGGAGTCGGTGCGGATGGACGAGGGACCGGAACCAGCACCGCCGGCGCAACGCCAGTCCTTACGCCACTTGCGTGTCTCCGCCTCGGTGAACTGGCCGGAACCGTCCAGTGGGCACTTGTTGGCTTTCGGGGTGACCGGATTCGCGATGCCGCAGCCCGGGTTGGACTCCCAGACGTCGCACGTCTTCTTGCCGACGACGATACGGGCCAGATCCGCCCGGGCGGTGACCGGAAAATCCTTTTCGACGGCGGACCGCACTCGCCCCAGCTCACGGATACCGTCAACGCCGACGGTGACCGAAACCGCCCCATAAGGCATCGATGCGGTGTATCCGTCGCGGGCCTCCTGGTCGCTGCTGGACTGGTACGTCGCCACCGCCACCGAACCCGCAACCGCCGCCAGCACGGCGGCCACCGCGGGCGCCGTGCGGCCCCGGTTGCGTACCGCGTCACGCAGCGCGAGCCGGGGGGAGAGCGGCAGCCACTTGCCCACCCGGCCGAACAGGCCGACCAGGGCCGGGGTGAGCGCGACCACGCCCAGCTCGGCGATCGCCGAACCGCCCGCCACCGCGTAGCGGTTGTCCGTCACCGCCGAACCGAAGACACCGATGCCGACGCCCAGGGCGACCGCCACCAGCCCGAGAACCGGCAGCACACGACTGCTCCGGCGGACCCCACGACGGCCGGTGAGCGAGGCCAGCACGCTCTCCCGGGAGGCGACGACCGCCGGGACGACCGCCGCGAGCAGGCCGGTGACCACGGCAAGCAGCGCTATGCCGGCCAGTTCCAGCGGACGCGCCTCGAAGCCGCCGAAGCGCTGGCCCGCGAACTCCTCCAGCCACGGCCGCAGGGCAAGGGCCAGCGCCAGCCCCAGCGCGGTGCCTGTCACAGCGGCCACCGCACCGATCACCAGGCCGCCGGAGAGCACAATCGCCCGTATATGGCGCCGGTCGCCGCCATTGGCACCGACCAGGCCGAGCTGGCGACGCGAACGGCGCGCGCCAACGGCGAAGGCGGGCCCGGCGAGCAGGCAGATCTCCAGCATCGCCAGGCCGCCGACCGTCGCCGCGGCGCCGAGGAGCTGCGTGTTGCTGGAGGTGTAACTCGTGGCTTGGGTGGGGTTCTTGACGTACAGCGGCACCTCCGAGTTGGCCGGCGGGTGCAGCTTCACCTGCCGAGAGGTGACGAAGACGCCTTTGGTGTTGGCCGCTTCGACCATCTTCCAGCTGAAGCCTCCCCGGACCTGGACCAGATACGACGCCGAGGCCTCCGGCGCGGATCTGCCGGCCCGGGCCAGCGCCTCGGAGAGCGGTGCCAGGAAGGCCCCGGGCCGGGCATTGAGCTGCGCTTGCTTCAGTTCGCTGGGCAGCTCGTACTCGCCGATGATGGTGTACTGCCTGTCCATATTGCGGACGGTGAGCCGGGACCCGACATGCAGGCCGCTCTGCTCCAGGAAGTACGTGGTAGCCGCGACCTCGTCGTCCCCGGCCGGGAAGCGGCCGTGCTTCAGGGTCATGATGCCCTGGGCCATCGGGTCGGCCGCCTTCAGCTCCCGCACGTCCACGTCGAGCAGGCCGTGCTCGGTGTTGACCTTGGCACTACCGCTGTCGTCCTTCAGCCACTTCGCGCCGGCCGGGAGCGCGGCCGCGATGTCAGTGGGCTTGCCCGTCCACGGAGCCTTGTCGTCCACCGACACGTACTGGTTGTCGTCCAGTCCCTGGTAGATGGGCCCGCCGCCGCCGTCCGCCAGACGGGCATCGGCCGCCCCCAGCTGCCGCGTCAGATTCTCGTTGGTACTCAGATGCGAGCTGCGGAGCGTGATGTCCACCGCGCTCACGCCCATGATGGGCAGCGCGATCATCGCCAGGACCAGCGAGCTGCGCCCCTTGAAACGCCACGCGTCGCGCCGGGCGATACGTATCGACGCCCGCCAGCCGTTGGGATACGCACTCACCGCTCCACCCCGCCCGACAGCAGTGACTCGGCCTGCGAGCGCAGCGTCATGTCCGTGACCGCTCCGTCCCGCAGGAACACCACCCGGTCCGCCCACGCCGCGAACCGCGGCTCGTGCGTCACCAGCACCCCTGCCGCCCCCGCGTCGCACCGGGCCCGCAGCAGCGCCAGCACCGACTCCCCGGTCTCGGAGTCCAGCGCCCCGGTCGGCTCGTCCGCCAGCACCAGCCGGCGGTCGCCGACCAGCGCGCGGGCTATCGCGACCCGCTGCTGCTGGCCGCCCGACATCTCGTCCGGGAACCGGTCAGCGAGATGCCCCAGTGCCATCTCCTCCAGCGCCGCCACCGCTTCCCGCCGCGCCTTCCGTGCGGACGTACCGTCCAGTTCCCGGGGCAGCGCCACGTTCTCGGCCGCGGTCAGTGCCGGGATGAGGTTGTAGTCCTGGAATACGTAGCCGATGCTCCGCCGCCGCAGCGCGGCCATCTGCTTACGGGTGGCGGTCGTGATGTCCGTGCCCTCCACCAGCACCCGCCCCGACGTCGGAACGTCCAGGCCACCGGCGATGGTCAGCAAGGTGGACTTCCCGGAACCGGACGGCCCCATCACGGCCACCAGCTCACCGGGATGGACATCGAGGTCTATGCCGCGCAGGGCGTGCACCTCCGTCGCGCCGCTCCCGTGAACCCTGGTCAGCCCCTGCAACTGCAGTACGGGGTCACTCATCGCTCAAATCCCCCTTAAGCATGTCTACCGACGTATCGAATGTTTGTCGGACGCCGGATCCTGGTCACGATCCGGCACAAGTGATTCCGCGAGGCGGGCCAGCCGGGCCTCACAGTGGTCGAGCCAGCGGGCCTCCGCCTCCGCAGAGAAGATCAACTGCTCCAGCACCAGCAGCCACGCCACCTCGTCCCGGGTCACCGGGCCCTTGTCCAAGGCCTGGGCCTTGAGCCGTGTGTAGTCCTGCATCGCCTTGATCGTGTGCATCCGCTGGGCCTGGATCACCGCCCGGATATCCACATCCGGCGAGCCGACCGCCATCGCCAGCTTTATCGCCAGCTCGTCCCTGGGCGGACTGGCCCGGTCCACGGGCGTCGCGAACCACTCACGCAGCTCTGCGCGCCCGTCATCCGTGATGGCGTACACCGCGTGGCCGCCGTCGTCCTCGCCCGCCGGTGCGACGAGTCCGTCGCGCTCCAGCCGGGCGAGCGTTGTGTACACCTGGCCGACATTCAGCGGCCAGGTCGAACCGGTGCGTGACTCGAACTCCGTCCGCAATTGGTAGCCGTAGCGGGGACCTCGGTCTAGGAGGGCCAGCAGCCCGTGGCGGATCGACATACCAAGTATGTATACCCAGTATGCTGGCTCTCAGCAAACGCCCTGCTTAAGCGCTCACGCCGCCCTCACGCCGCGCTCATCCACGCCGGATCCGCCACCCCGCGAACCCCAGCCCCAACCCCACCAACACCAACCCCGCCCCCAGGGGCAACACATCCAGCCCCCTTCCCGCGCCGCCCTCCTCCTCCCCGACCGCCGGGCCCACCGGCGCCTCCTTGTCCGGCAATACCGGGCCCCCGGCGGGCACCGGGTCCCCCTGCTCCCGCTCCGGTTCCTGCCCCCGCCCCGGATGCGCCCGCCCCGCCCCCGCCCCGCCCCCGGCCATCCCCGCCCCCGGCGACGCCTCCGCCGTCCCGCCGAGCAGCACCACGGCCACCCCCGCGGCCGCGACCCATCGCCTCTGCATACATCCAGCGTCACACGGGGCGACACATCCGGCACGGTGAGCGACAGTCCCGAGTTGGCGAGGATCAGTGCGGGTGACCACGCGGCGGCAGCCGCAAATCGACCGCAGCGCCGCCCGCGGCCCACCCCGGCCCGGTCACACAGCCAGAACAACCTTCCCAAAGTGCCCGCTCTCCTCCACAACCCGGTGAGCCTGCGCAGCATCACGCAAAGGCAACACCCGGTCCACAACCGGCCGCACCGCCCCCGCCTCGACCAACGGCCACACATGCTCACGCACGGCCGCCAGAATCGCCGCCTTCTCCTCCACCGGGCGGCCCCGCAACGATGTCGCCGCGATCAGAGCACGCTTGGCAAGAAGCTTGCCGAGGTTCAGCTCGGCCTTGGCGCCGCCCTGCAGCCCAATGACGACGAGCCGCCCGTTAATGGCGAGCACCTCCACATTCCGCTCCAGATACTTCGCGCCGATGATGTCGAGCACGACATCCGCACCGGCACCGTCCGTCGCAGCCCGCACCGCCTCGACGAAATCCTCCTCGCGATAGTTGATCGCGATGTCCGCGCCCAGCTCACGGCACCGCGCCAGCTTCTCCGGCCCTCCCGCCGTAACGGCGACGCGCGCGCCGAACGCCTTGGCGAGCTGGGTCGCGAACGTACCGATGCCGCTGGCTCCGCCGTGCACAAGCAGCGTCTCGCCGGAGCGCAGGTGCGCGACGTCGAACACGTTCGACCACACCGTGGCGGCGACCTCGGGAAGCGCGGCCGCCGAGATGAGATCGACTCCCTTGGGCACCGGCAGCAGCTGCCCGGCCGGCACAACCACCCGTTCCGCGTAGCCGCCGCCGGCGAGCAGCGCGCAGACCTCGTCACCCACCGACCACCCGGTCACCCCGGGCCCAAGAGCCGCGATACGCCCGGAGCACTCGAGCCCCGGGTAGGGGGATGCTCCCGGCGGCGGGTCGTAGTACCCCTGCCGTTGCAGCAGATCCGCACGGTTGACGGCGGAAGCCG
Organism: Actinacidiphila oryziradicis; assembly: GCF_005047355.1. Classification (GTDB taxonomy): domain Bacteria; phylum Actinomycetota; class Actinomycetes; order Streptomycetales; family Streptomycetaceae; genus Actinacidiphila; species Actinacidiphila oryziradicis. Next base: position 230,668 of record NZ_SUMC01000008.1, on the reverse strand, counting down.
CCACGTCCACCAGGACCTCTCCCTCGCCGGGAACGGGATCGGGAACTTCGGCCCAGACCAGCGCTTCGGGGCCGCCGGGCTCGGAAATCGTGATCGCATACATACGGATGACGCTACTCGGGTCCACCACAGCCGGTGGTATCAGGCAGCGCGAGGAATCAACCGCCGTACGTCGTGGCCGTACGGCTACGGCCGTACGGCTACGGAAAGGTCCCGCCACTCCCCCAGGCCATGTCGAGCACCACGGTCTCGGCACCGGTGACCGCGCCGCCGGGCGGGATCACCGCCATACCGTCGGCGGCGGCGATACCGCGCAGCATGGCCGGCCCGTGGAAGCGCAAAGCGGTCACCGAAGGCCCTTCCCCGAGCACCACCGGCACAAGCCGCGTGTGGTTCGGATGCCCCGCCACATCCGCACCCAGCGGCGCCGCGTACGGGACCGGGTCCGAGCGTCCGCCAAGGGTACGGAGCAGGGGTGCGGCCAGGGTGAGCACGCCCGACACAGCGGCGAGAGGGTTGCCGGGCAGGCCCACCAGATGGCCGCCGCCCGGCAGCGCGGCCAGCAGCATGGGGTGCCCGGGGCGCACCGCGACACCGTCGACGAGCAGCTTGGCGCCGATCCGCTCCAGCACAGGGTGCACAAAGTCCACCGGGCCACCCGCCGTGCCGCCAGTGGTGACGACCACGTCGGCGGTGGACGCCTCGATCGCCTCGTACAGCACGTCGGCGTCGTCGACCAGCCGCCGGGTGGCCGTCACATCCGCGCCCAGCGCGCTCAGCCAGGGCGGCAGCAGCGGGCCCAGCGCGTCCCTGACCCGCCCGGCCCCGGGCAGGCCCTCGTCCAGCAGCTCATCGCCGAGTACGAGCACCTCGACCCGGGGCCGGGCGGTCACCAGCAGCTCGTCGTACCCCGCCGCAGCGGCAAGACCCAGCACCGCGGGGGTCACCAGAGCGCCTGCGGCAAGCAGCTCGTCCCCCTCCCGGCACTCCTGACCCCGGGGGCGCACATCCTGACCGGCCGGCGGCTCTCCATGTGTGGAAAACAGCAGCTCCCCGCCCTTGCCGGCCTCCGTACGGCCATGCTCCCGCCGAACCACCGCCATGGCCCCCGGCGGCAGCGCCGCCCCAGTCGCGATCCGGATCGCATGCCCCTGCGCCAGCGGCTCGCCCAGGTCGTGCCCCGCCAGCAACTGCCCCTTCAGCCGCCACGGCCCCGGCCCGGCCACGGCCCACCCGTCCATCGCCGACGTGTCGAACGAGGGCAAATCCGCGAGCGCCCGCACCGGCGCCGCCAGCGCATATCCCGCCGCCTCGGCCAACGGCCGGACGACGCCCGCCAACGGCCGTCCGGCCGTACGCGCGATTGTGCAAGCCTCCGCCCAGCCGACGTCATGCCCAGGCCCGTGCCCGTGCCCGTGCCCCGGACCATGCTCTTGTCCCCGCCCGGGATCAGGCCTCGGCCCCGGGTTCCTGGTGGCCGGGTGGGCGGTGTCGGGTGCCGCCGCAGGCGTGAGACGGGCAGCGGGCTGCCTGGTCATCCGGCCGGGGTCCCGCCCCCGCCCCCAGCGCCGGTGGCGGTATCAGGACCGGCGGAGTCCTGCGCCTCCTTGCCCCAGGCGACAGCGAGCGCCGCGGCCTTGCGAGAGGCATCCGCCACCGCCTCCGGACCGCCTCCGGCCAGCGCAGCCGCATAACCGACCAGGAAGGTGGTCAGCGGAGCGGCGGGGCGGGCGACGCCGTGCGCGGCGTCCCGAGCGAGGTCCAGCAGGACGGAGGTGTCGACATCGAGGTCGATACCGAGTTCGGCCTTGGCCGCTGCGATCCATTCATCCAACACGTGTCCATGCTCCCTGATCCGTGCCCGGGCCGCAGAAAGGTCGTCCCAGGTGTCGCAGTCGAAAGAGGCGCTGCCGGTCGGATCCGGCAGCCGGTACAGCGCCAGCTCGGCGGTGAGCAGCCGCAGCGGCAGGCCCGCCACGGTGCCGTGCTCGGTGGCGATCAGCGCGAGTCCGCGGCGCAGCGCGGCCGTGCGGTAGACGGCCGTGAGCGGCTGGTCCCGGCCGTCGGCATCGGTGAGCACGGCACCGTCGTGAGGCTCGCGCAGTACGGCACGCAGCGCCAGAGCCGTCGTACGGGTCAGAAACGGCAGGTCGGCCGCGAATACCAGCACCGTATCCGCCGTCACCTTCCGCAGCCCGGCCGCCAGCGCCGCCAGCGGCCCGCCGCCCGGCGGCTGCTCACGGGCCCATACGACGGGCCGTCCGATGGCCCGTCGTGGCCCCACGACCACTGTCACCGCAGCGCCCGCGCAGGCGTCAAGGACCCGCTCCACCATCGCCCGCCCTGCGACCGGCAGGCCCGGTTTGTCCGCCCCGCCGAGGCGCTTGGCGGCGCCGCCTGCCAGGACGACGGCGTCGTACGGCTCCGAAGTCATGCCCGGAGTATCGCCTACCCGCCGGCATTTCGGAGAGCGCCGCCGCCTCAGGCGGGGCCCTCTCACACCGCCCGGAGCAACATGGCCGGCTGCTCCACGCAGTCGGCGACGAAGCGCAGGAAGCCGCCCGCCGTGCCCCCGTCGCAGACCCGGTGGTCGAAGGTGAGTGACAGCTGGACGACCTGCCGGACGGCCAGCTCGCCCTGGTGCACCCAGGGTTTGGGGGCTATTCGGCCGAAGCCGAGCATCGCGGCCTCTGGGTGGTTGATGATCGGCGTCGAGCCGTCCACCCCGAAAACTCCGTAGTTGTTGAGGGTGAAGGTGCCACCGGTCAGCTCGGCCGGTTTGAGGCTGCCCGTCCGGGCGGCCTCGGTAAGCCGCCCGATCTCGGCCGACAGCCCATCCGTGGTCCGCGCGTGGGCGTCCCTTACCACCGGCACGACCAGCCCGCGTTCCGTCTGTGCCGCGAATCCCAGATGCACCGCCGGCAGCCGTACGATCTCGTTCCGCTCGCTGTCGACGGTCGAATTGAGCTCGGGGTACCGCGCCAGCGCCGCCGCGCAGATCCGCGCCAGGAGGGCGAGCACCGAGACCTTCGGCCCGGCCCCGGCGTTCATCGCGGCCCTCGCTGCCAGCAGGTCGGTCGCGTCGGCGTCCACCCAGCAGGTCGCGTCCGGGATCTCGCGCCGGCTGCGCGACAGCTTCGCTGCGACGGCGCCACGGACCCCGCGTAGCGGTATCCGTGCCCCGACGGCACCCGGCGCTCCGCCGGGCAGCCCGGCTGCGGCCCCGGCGCCGCCCGGCGCGGCCTGCTCCGTGTCTACGGGTCCGTCCACGGGTCCGGACTGCCCGGACCGCCTTGAGGGCACCCAGGGCGGGGCTGCCTCCGGTGCGAGGCCATCGAGTCGCACCTCTCGCGCCTCGTCCGCCGGATTCCGGTGGACCGTCGTCGAGGCGCGGCTGCTGTACGCCCACGCCGAGGCTTCGGCGACGGCACGCTCGACATCCGCGCGCAGGATGAGCCCCTCCGGACCTGTGCCGGCCAGCGTCCGCAGGTCGACGCCGTGTTCTCGTGCGATCCGCCGCACAAGCGGCGAGATGACTGCCACGGGGCCGTCCCCGGCGCCCTCATGGCCGCCTTCCTGGCCGGCGGCTGCGGCAGGCATGGCGGAGACCTCCGGCCGCTGACGACCGGGCTCTGCCGGGTCATCCGGCGCGGGCATACCGGACTCTGCGCCGGACACCCCGCCGGACCGCACCGGCGGCCGCCGAGCCCCGGCCCCGGAACCCGGTCCGGCAGCCGCCGCAGCGCCTCCGGCCCGGTCCGGCCGGACCCGGCGCCGCCTGGCACCCGGCGCGGCCGTGCCGTAGCCGACCAGCACATTGCCCGAGCCCTCGGCCGCTGGACCCGCGACGCCCGGCCGCTCCTCGCCGGAGGCGGCCGGCTCCTGGGGCCCGACCGCGACGGTCAGCAGCGGGCGGCCGACCAGGATCTCCTCACCGGCGTCGCCGAAGAGCGCGGTGACGACACCGCCGTAGGGGCACGGGATCTCGACCACCGCCTTGGCGGTCTCGACCTCGACGACCGGCTGGTCGACGGCGACGACATCGCCTGTCTGCACCAGCCACCGCACGATCTCGGCCTCGGTGAGCCCTTCTCCCAAGTCCGGGAGGACGAATTCGCGGACTACGGCCATCACGGGCCCTCCTCCCACTGCAGCCGGGCGACGGCGTCGAGGATCCGGTCCACGCCGGGCAGATGGTGCCGCTCCAGCATGGGCGGCGGATAGGGGATGTCGAAGCCGGTGACCCGCAGGACCGGGGCCTCAAGATGGTGGAAGCAGCGCTCGGTGACCCTGGCCGCGATTTCCGCCCCGGCGCCGCCGAAGCCGCTCGCCTCGTGCACGACCAGGGCGCGCCCGGTGCGGCGTACGGACGCGGCGACCGTGTCGTCGTCGAAGGGCACAAGGCTGCGCAGGTCGACGACCTCAAGGTCCCAGCCCTCGGCGAGCGCCGCTTCGGCGGCCTCCAGACAGACGGGCAGGGACGGCCCATACGTGATGAGGGTGGCGGCTCGCCCGGTGCGCCGCACTACGGCGCGTCCTATGGGCGGCACAGCCTCGGGCGCGTCGGCGGCCCAGTCGGCTTTCGACCAGTAGAGCCGCTTCGGCTCCAGGAAGACGACGGGGTCGTCGGAGGCGATGGCGGCACGCAGCAGCCCATAGGCGTCGGCGACGGTCGCCGGGGTGACGACATGGAGGCCGGGGGTGTGCGTGTAATACGCCTCGGAGGAGTCGCTGTGGTGCTCGACACCGCCGATGCCGCCGCCGTAGGGGATTCGAACCACAATAGGCAGCGGCACCGCTCCCCGGGTGCGGTTGCGCATCCGGGAGACATGGCTGACGAGTTGTTCGAAGGCGGGATAGGCGAAGGCGTCGAACTGCATCTCGACGACCGGCCGCAGCCCGTACATCGCCATGCCGACCGCGGTGCCGAGGATGCCGGCCTCGGCGAGTGGGGTGTCCGTACAGCGGCTGTCGCCGAACTCCTGGGCGAGGCCGTCGGTGATGCGGAAGACACCGCCCAGCGTGCCGATGTCCTCGCCGAGCAGGTGGACGGCCGGATCGTCGGCGAGGGCGTCGCGCAACGCGCGGTTGAGCGCGTGCGCCATCGTGGCGGGTCTGCGCCCGGCTGCGACGGCGGTGCTCATTAGAGGACCATCCCTTCTGCAGCCCTCTTCGGTAGGGTTGTGACCTCTCGGTCCCGGTGGGTGCATGGCCAGTAGTGCGAGCCGTTCGACGGCCAGCATGAGTTCCGCCAGCCCCGCCGGACCGAGGCCGTCTGATCGGCTTCAGGGACACGCCCCGCAGAGGGCCGATTAATGAGCTCCCGGCAGACGTCCTCACCCCCGAGCAGGTGCTCCTTCAGAGCCACAGGAGTACGACCTTCGTGTTCGTCGGATGGGACTGGGCGACCGAGACCCATGACGTGACGGTCATGGACGAGACCGGCAAGCGCATCGACCGGTGGGAACTGGCCCAGACCGAGGAGGGGTTCGCCGCGACCCTGGCCAGGCTGCGCGTGATGTGGGCCTGCTGGCGCGACGGAACCTGCTACGACCCCGCCACCCACCAAGCCAACGGCAAGATCGACACGACCGCTGAGGCGCCCTTGGCGGCATAGAGGTCGACTCAGGAAACTCATGACCGCACCTCGTCAAGTCCCTCGGCGGACTCCTCCTCGGCGGCCAGCTCGGCGCGCAGCATGGCGGCCTGTTCACGGAGCTGGGGAGTCGGCTCCGCGTACACATGCGAGAAGAGTTCCAGCGGGTCCAGGAGCGGATCCTGGTTCATCCGGTCCCGCAGATCGGCCGCCATCCGCTCGGCGGCTTCCTCGGCGGCCCGTACCGACGGCTCGTCGAACAGCCCGCGCTCGCGCAACTCCCGTTCGAGCAGGGCGATCGGGTCATGCTGGTGCCAGGCCTCGACCTCGGCGTCGTCCCGGTAGCGGGTTGCGTCGTCGGCGTTGGTGTGTGCATCGATCCGGTAGGTGACGGCCTCAATAAGCGTCGGGCCGCCGCCTTCCCGGGCGTGTCGCAGGGCGTCTCCGAGGACCTTGTGCAAGGCGGCGGCGTCATTGCCGTCCACCAGCCGGCCCGGCATGCCGTAGCCGACGGCCTTGTGGGCGAGGGACGGCGCGGCGGTCTGCTTGGCGAGCGGTACGGAGATGGCGAAGCCGTTGTTCTGTACGAAGAAGACGACCGGCGCCTGCCATACGGCGGCGAAGTTGAGCGCTTCGTGGAAGTCGCCCTCACTGGTGCCGCCGTCCCCGACCATGGCGAGCGCGACGACGCTGTCGCCCCGGAGGCGGGCGGCGTGGGCCAGGCCGACAGCGTGGGGCAGCTGGGTGGCCAGAGGGGTGGAGAGCGGGGCGACGCGGTGTTGGTGCGGGTCGTAGCCGCTGTGCCAGTCGCCGCGCAGCAGGGTGAGGGCCTGGACGGGGTCGACACCGCGGGCGACGACGGCGAGGGTGTCGCGGTAGCTGGGGAACAGCCAGTCCTGCGGTTGGAGGGCGAGCGCGGCGGCGATCTGGCAGGCCTCCTGGCCGGTGCTGGAGGGGTAGACGGCGAGACGGCCCTGCTTCGTGAGGGCGGTGGCCTGCCGGTTGTAGCGGCGGCCGCGCAGCAGCTGTACGTGCAGCTCGGTCAGCAGCCCGGGATCGAGCTCGCGGGCGGCTGGAGTGCCGAGCAGCCGGTATGGCTCGGGGTCGGGCAGCAGCGGCCCGGCATCGGTGCGGGGGCGCCAGACGGGCTGGTCCACGACTGTCATCGCGAGCACCTCCTCTTGGACAGGTGTCCGAATTATCAAAGGGCAGAGCGGGTATCGCTCTTCCACCGATTGTTCGGTCGGAGGAGGCATTTTGGCTACAGGTGCTTTCCGCCTGTGGACAAACGGTTCTCCACACCCTGAGATGGGATCAGTACGTCCATGCTAGGGAGGCTCGGGGGCGTGACAAATGAACAAACGGCCAACCCATCAGCGGAGCCGTCGGAACCCGCAGAACCATCTGGGCAGCCGGGACGTCCGCTGGACTCCATCGACCGCGCCATCCTGCGGCTGCTCCAAGAGGACGGCCGCGCCTCGATACGCTCCGTGGCCGACCGCGTGCACGTATCGCGCGCCAATGCCTATGCCCGTATCAACCGGCTCATCGACGACGGTGTCATCCGCGGCTTCACCGCCCGCGTCGACCACGAAAGAGCAGGCCAGGGGGCATCCGCGTACATCACCCTCAAGATCGTGCAGAACTCCTGGCGCACCGTCCGCGACAAGCTCACCGACCTGCCCGGTGTCGCCCACATCGCCCTGGTCAGCGGCGACTTCGACGTACTGATGCTGGTGCACACCCCCGACAACCGCAGCCTGCGCGAGCTCGTCCTGACCCGGCTCCAGGCGATCCCCGAAGTGCTGAGCAGCCGGACGCTGCTGGTCTTCGAGGAGACCGATCGCGTGGTCGGCGACTGACCCGGCGGCCCGGCGCCGGTCTGACGCAGCGGTCTACTTACGCAGCCCGTCGAAGGCCAGCCGCACCACCACGTCCGCGACTTGCTCCACGGCGGATGCCCCACCGGCCTCGGGCCGGTACCACTCCACCATCGAGTTGATCATCCCGAAGAGCAGCCGGGTCGCCAGCCGCAGATCCACATCCGCACGGAGATCCCCCTCCCCGGCCGCCGCCTCCAGCAGGTCGGTGACCCGCTGGTCGAACTCCCGGCGGCGCCCCATCGCCCACCGCTCCGTGTCGGTGTTCCCGCGTACGCGCAGCAGCAGGGTCACATACGGCAGGTCCGTCATCAGCACCTCAGCGGTACGACGGGTCACATACTCCAGCCGCTCGACCGCCCGGCCCCGGTGTGCCCCCGGCTCCTCCAGGATGCCGAAAAGCCCGTCCAGGGCGCGGCTGACGGCCCGGTGGAGCAGCTCCTCCTTACCCCGGACATGGTGGTAGATCGACGACTTGGAAATCCCGGCGGCGCGTGAGAGGTGCTCCATGGAGGTGCCGTCGTAGCCACGCTCATTGAAGACCTCCACGGCGACGGCGAGCAGCGATTCGGGGGTGTAGGTGTACCTCTTGGGGACCGGGGTCTCGTTGCCGCTCTGCGCCATGACCATGATTATCCAACGAACGGCTGTCCGACCGCCGCCCGGTGCCGCAACGGGCGCCCAGTAGCGGCGCAACGCCGCAGCAGGAGCGACGGCGCATAGCGGCCGTCCGGGCATTCCCCATGCATCCCCCGGAGAAAGTCACTCACCCACCTGGCGGTGAGCCGCTCGCCCCATTCCAGCGGCCCCATCGGGTAACCCACTCCGAGCCGCATGGCCTTGTCGATGTCCGACTGCGAGGCGACGCCCTGCGCCAGGGCATTCGCCGCGAGGTCGACGAGCATCGCGACCGTCCGCGCGACAATCAGGCCAGGTGTGTCCTCGATGACGCTGACCTGCATGCCCAGCGCCTGGAAGAGGCCTACCGCCATCGCCAGCGAGCGGGGTTCGACGACATTGGACGGCGCGAGAGCGATCCGTGTGGCGGCGCGGTAGTCGAGGGCGAGATCGAAGAGGATCTGGCGCACCGGGGCTTCCTGGGCCGCCATCCGTCCCCCGGTGAGCCCCAGCCGAGTGCCGTCCGGCAGCAGGACGGCACCGTGCCGCTCGGACGGTTCATGGCTGGACGACACCTTGATCCCGGCCTCACGAATCATCCCGGTCAGCTCCTCGGCCGGACCGAGGTCACCGCTCAGCACCACTTCGGCCGGCGGACTCTCCGGCGGAGCCGTGCGCGGCAGCGGGCGTTCCGCCGCCGCCCCCTCCTTGCCCTCGTACACGTACCAGCCGCGCCCCGTTTTCCGGCCCAGCCTCCCCGACTCCACCAGCCGCCGCTGCGCGAGCGACGGGGCGAACTTCGGGTCGTGGAAGAACGACTGCCACACCGAACGGGTGACAGCCTCGTTCACATCCTGGCCGATCAGGTCAGTGAGTTCGAAGGGCCCCATCCTGAAACCGCCGCACTCGCGTACCACCGCGTCGATCGTGGCCGGATCAGCGGCCCGGTCCTGATAGAGGCGGAAAGCCTCCGCGTAGAACGGGCGGGCGACACGGTTGACGATGAAACCGGGCATGTCGGCGGCACGGACCGGGATCTTGCCCCAGGCGGCGACCGTCTCGTACGCCGCCGTGACGGCCCTCTCCTCGGTGGCGTGGCCGGAGACAACCTCGACGAGCGGCAGCAGCGGCGCCGGATTGAAAAAGTGCAGACCGACAAAACGGCCCGGACGGCGCAGCGCCCCGGCGACGGCGGTGACCGGGAGGGAAGAGGTGTTGGTGGCGAGCAGACAGCTGTCGGCGACGACGGTCTCCAGGGCCGAGAAGACCTGCTGCTTGGCGCCGAGATCCTCCAGAATCGCCTCCACCACAAGCTCGGCGCCCTCAAGGTCCACGAGCTTCTCCGCGGCACTGAGCCGACCGCATGCCGCGTCCCGCTCGGCGGCGTCCAACGTGCCCTTGCCCACCAGCCGGTCGAGGCGCGCGGCGATGCTCCTGGCCGCGTGCTCGGCACGGCCGGGAGCGGCGTCATACAGCCGTACGGAATGCCCGGCGACCAGGGCGACCTGGGCAATTCCCTGGCCCATCGTGCCGGTGCCGACGACAGCTACGGTGCTGCCCGGGTCGATCGCGGTCATCTGAACGCTGCCTTCCTCCGAGTTATCCACAGGTCGTTATCCACAGGCCCGGCCAGTCCTCTTGAACCGACCGAACATTCGGTTAATCTAGCGGTATTGCACACCCCAACCGCCCAGTACCGCCCCCACTGCCCACCCACCGCCCAGCTCGACGAGGAGTTGGCCCATGGCTGCCGATCTCACCGCTGCCCCGTTGATCGAACGGCATCGCGAGACGCTGGACAAGGCGCTCACCGCAATCCGTACCCGCGACTTCTGGTCCCCCTATCCCGAACACCCCAAGGCCTACGGTGACGGAGAGGCCGGCAAAGCCGCCTTCGACGCCCTCCTCGGGCACCCCTTCCAGCCCCTGCTCGACCAAACCGGCACAGACAGCTGGACCGGCAGCGAGGTCTCGCCGTACGGCATCGAGCTCGGCGTGGAGTATCCGCACCCCGATCCCGATGTGCTGCTCCCCGCGATGCGCGCCGCCGTCCCGGCCTGGCGCGACGCCGGCCCCGACACCCGGGCCATGCTCTGCCTCGAGATCCTGGCCCGCATCAACGCCCGCTCGCACGAGTTCGCGCACGCTGTGATGCACACCTCCGGCCAGGCGTTCACCATGGCCTTCCAAGCAGGCGGCCCACACGCCCAGGACCGCGGTCTGGAGGCCGTCGCCTACGCGTATGCGGAGCAGACCCGCACCCCGGACACCGCCGACTGGACCAAACCGCAGGGCAAACGGGAGCCCATCCGGCTGCGCAAGACGTTCACCCCCGTGCCGCGCGGCATCGCGCTGCTCGTCGGCTGCAACACCTTCCCGACCTGGAACGGGCTCCCCGGGTTCTTCGCCTCCCTGGCCACCGGCAATCCGGTGCTGGTCAAGCCGCATCCCCGTGCCGTACTGCCGCTCGCCCTCACGGTCGCCATCGCCCGTGAGGTGCTCGCCGAGGCCGGCTACGACCCCGATCTGGTGGCTCTGGCCTCCGAGCAGCCCGGCGAAGGGCTCGCCAAGACCCTGGCCCTGCGCGACGAAGTGCGCATCATCGACTACACCGGCTCGACCGCCTTCGGGGACTGGCTGGAGACCAATGCCCGCCAGGCCCAGGTCTTCACGGAGAAGTCCGGGGTCAACACAGTGGTGATCGACTCCACTGACGACTATCGCGGCCTGCTGGCCAATCTCTCCTTCTCCCTGTCCCTCTACAGCGGCCAGATGTGCACCACCCCGCAGAATCTCCTCATCCCCCGCGACGGCATCCAGACCGACGCCGGGCCCAAGACCTACGACGAGGTCGTGAGGGACCTCGCGGCAGCCGTGGACGGGCTGCTCGGCGACGACGCTCGCGCGAACGCTCTGCTGGGCGCTCTGGTCAACCCCGATGTCAAAGCCCGGTTGGACTCCGCCCCCTCCCTGGGCGAGGTGGCCCTCGCCTCGCGCACGGTGCCCCACCCCGACTTCCCCGACGCCATGGTCCGCACCCCGGTCATCGTCAAGCTGGACGGAGCCAAGCCGGACGACGAAGCGGCATACATGTCCGAATGCTTCGGGCCGGTCTCCTTCGCCGTGGCGGTGGATTCCACTGCGGACGCGGTAGATCTGCTGCGCCGCACGGTGCGTGAGAAGGGCGCGATGACGGTCGGCGCCTACACCACCTCCCCTGAGGTGGAACGGCTGCTGGAAGACGCCTGCTTCGAGGAGTCCGCCCAGCTGTCGCTCAACCTCACCGGCAGCGTCTATGTCAACCAGACCTCCGCCTTCTCCGACTTCCACGGCTCCGGCGGCAACCCGGCGGCGAATGCGGCCCTGTGCGACGGCGCGTTTGTCGCGAACCGATTCCGGGTGATCGAGGTTCGCAGGCCTGCGTAGCCTCGCGTAGGTCTGCTCAGGCCCGCGCAGCAAGCAGGTGGCCCGGGGCCTGCGGCAACTGATTGGTACTGATTGGTCAGGAAGGCATGGGCATCGGGGCTGGTCCTCCCCAGTGGAACAGAGCCATGGCCACACTGGTGGCAAGGTTGTAGCTGGACACCTGTGGCCGCATGGGGAGGGCCACCAGCGTGGTCGCCCGGCTCCGCAGCTCCGGTGAGATCCCGTGGCGCTCGGAGCCGAAGGCCATCAGCGCATCATCGGGGATCGCTACGGACCTGATGTCCTGCCCTTCCGGATCCAGAACGTAAAGCGGGCCGGGCGGCAAGTCAGCAAGGGACAGCCGCTCCACAGCCGTAGCGTAGTGGAGCCCCGCACCAGCACGGACGACGTTCGGGTGCCATGGGTTCATGTCGCCGGTCGTCACTACGCCCGTGGCCCCGAATCCAGCGGCCAACCGGACCACAGCCCCCACATTGCCAAGGTTGCGAGGGTTGTCCAGTAGGACGATGGGGGACTGGCGGGGCACCTTGGACAGGGTGTCCAAGGTGGCCCGAGCACTGGGCCGGAACGCCAGCGCGGCTACTGCTGTCGGGTGAACCCGGGGCACCAGATCCCGCAGGACGGGTGCCGGAACCTCAATGACGGAGTCACTGAGCACATCCGTCAGATCGTCGGCCAGTTCTGCGGCGAGACCCAACACGGCTTGTTTGTCGCTGGTGACCGCCAGACGCACATCCGCGCCGAAGCGCAGTGCGTGTTTGAGCGCGTGGAAACCATCCAGCAATACAGCGTCAGGGGCGGTCTCGCGCCACTGCCGCACAGCGGTTTCGGCCTCGTCATCGCTCACGATCTCAGCCTACGGCCCACCGGAGCGGACAAGATCCGCCAGTTGGAGCTACAGCCCCAGCCGGAACCGGGGGCTGCGTGCCGTGGTGCTCGTGGTGCTCGCGGTGCTCACGGTGCTCATCGCACGAGATCGGAGGGGGCAGGCTCGGCGGCGGGCTGAGGCAGTTTCGGATCGGGCCCGGCCTCGGCGGTTGGCCGCCGCCGGCGAAGTCGTACCGAACCGTAGAGCCGGTCGCCGGCCCAGCGCAGGAAACCAGTGGGCAGGAAGATGGCGTCGGCGGTGATCATGGCGAGCGAGAAGAAGGGCAGCCCGAGCACCACGGCGATCGAGGCATGTTCGGCCATCATCAGCACAAGCAGGCAATTCTTCACCCGGCGGTTGAAAAGGGTGAAAGGGAAGGCGACCTGCACGATTACCGTGCCGTAGGTGATGACCATCACCATGAGGCCGCTGCTCGCCATGGCGTGCGACAGGTTGGGCCAGGGGCTGAAGTCATCTAGATGGAGCGGATAGTAGAGCGCGGTGCCGTCCTGCCAGCGGGAGCCCTGGATCTTGTACCAGCCGGCGGTGGCGTAGATCAGGCAGACCTCGACGATGATCACCAGCAGGGCGCCGTTGTGCGCGAGGTTGGCGAAGATGTCGAGCACGGTCCGGGGCTCGCCGGGTGTGTACCGCCGTACGACCCACCAGGCGGCCTGCGCGACCCAGAAACCGAAGAAGATCGCGGCCCAGCCCCCGCTCAAGAGCCCCAGCGCCGTCACCAACAGCAGCGCCGCACCCAGCACCGCCCACAGGACGACGCCGACGGGGTCCTTCCCTTTGTCCGGCAGAGCGTCCTGCGCGCGAGCTGTGCGCCGGGCGTCCAGGGACCACACCTGGGCGCACCGGGTGAAGACCAGGTAGATCGCCATGAGGTGGATGACGTTGTCCCCGCCGTCCCCGATGAAGACGCTGCGGTTCTGCAGCGACAGCACGCCGATCATGAACAACAACGAGGACGTACGGGTCCGCCACCCCACCAGCAGCAGCGCGCTCGCGACGATCGCGGCCCCGTAGACGAACTCGAACCAGACCCGGCTGTCGGTCCACATCAGCACGCTGAAGGCGCCGTTGTCGGCGGTCAGCTGGTGCGCCATGTCCCAGCTGAACGGGCCGTCCGGGCCGTAGAGCTCGGCGCGGTGCGGCCATTCGCGCAGCAGGAAGAGCAGCCAGGTCAGCGAAAAGCCGATGCGGATGACCGCTGTCTGGTACGGGCCGACCGCAGTGCCGGTCATACGGGCGAGGCCTGAGCTGACCCCGGCCTCGATCCTGCCTGCCAGCCCGGCGAAGGGGGAGGGGGCGGGGGAAGGAGAGGCAGCGGAGGAGGGAACGCTGGTCTGTCCGGTCATGCGCCGCTCACCGTCCACCACGGCAGGACCTGGAAGGAGGTCCTGGTATCGGTCTTCTCGCCGCTCCAGACGGGCGCGGCGACAGCGGTGGTCCCGGTTCGGACCTGGACCCGCTCGACGTCCCCGCCGTTGAGCCGGGGACCAAAACGCCTCTCCACGATCCGCCGGACGTACTGCTCACTGAGCAGGCCCCGCAAGCCGATCGCCTTGTTCTGCTCGCCGTGTGTCTGGGTGTAGAAGGTCCAGGCTCGGCGCAGCTCGTTCTGCTGGGCGTGGCTGGGGGCGATGTTGTGGCGGATGGCGGCGATGTCCATCGCGGTCAGATCGACCCAGCCAGTCGTCTCGGTGTTCCCGTCTCCCTTGCGGACCTCGGCGCGGGCCCAGACGTGGATGTTCTGCTGCAGCGGGTTGGGGGCGAAGAGCTTCCAGTTCTGCTCGAACTCGGGGTAGATGTAGTCGGCGACCAGATTGCCGTGCTGTTTGCTGAGGGTGTTCTGCGGCGCCACGTGCAGGAACACCATGGTGAGGTGGACCGCTACGCCGACCGTGACGACGGCCACGGCCAGCGCGACCGCGACGCGCGAGGGCACCGAAAGGGCACCTACGTCTGTAACGGCCCCTCCGGTATCCTCCCCGTCCGTACCGCGGGCACCCTCCGCGCCGTCCGTGCCGTCAGTGCCACCCGTGCTGTCCGTGCTGTCCGGTTGTGGGCCACCGCCCGGCCGTACCGTCGTCTCCTCGGGTGGCTCCATGTCGCTTCCGCTCCTCGTCCCCGTGTGCCGTTCCGCACGGAACGGTACTCATGCCTCACAGCGTCAGTACAGCCAACCGGCTTATCTGTGTACTTCGCCGCCCCGCACACCTAATCTGACTGACCGTCAGTAAATGTCGCGGGAGGACAGGACCATGGATTTCAGCTTCAGCGAGGAACAGCTGGCCGCCGTAGAGGCAGCGCGGGCGGTCTTCTCCGGCACGTCCCCGGACGATGTGCCGAGCCCGGCACTCACCGCCGGGGCTGTCGCCGCCGACTTCGACCGCCGGCTGTGGGGGCAGCTCGCCGCCGCCGACCTGCTGGGCCTGGTCCTGGACGAGGAGTACGGCGGGGCCGGCCTCGACACGGTCGCGTTCTGCCTGGTGCTGCGCGAGGCCGGCGCGGTGCTCGCCCGCGTCCCGCTCCTGGAGACCTGCGCCGCCGCGCTGACGGTGCAGTCCTACGGCCCCGCCGCCCTGCGCTCCCGGTTGCTGCCCGACGTCACACGCGGCGCACTCGTCCTCACCGTCGCCGCCGCCGGCCGCACCGGCCACGACGCGGCCGAGCTCGCCGTCCAGGCCCGCCCGGAGGGCCCGGACCAGGTACTCGACGGCATACAGACCGCCGTCCCCTGGGCCCAGCATGCCGACCACATCCTGGTGCCGGCGCATACCCCCGAGGGCCGCACCCTCGTCGCGCTGGTGCCCCGCGAGGCCGTCACCCTGGCGGAGCAGGTCTCCACCAGTGGCGAACGGCTCGCCGAAGTGCGGCTCGACGGCGTCCATGTCCCGGCCACCGACGTGATCACCGCCGACGGCGCCTGGAATCACCTCCGCGATCTCCTCGCCACCGGCACCTGCGCGCTCGCCCTCGGGCTCGGCACCGCCGTACTGCGTATGACCAGCGACTACGCCAGCAAGCGCGAGCAGTTCGGGCACCCCATAGCCAGCTTCCAGGCCGTCGCCATGCAGTCCGCCGACCGCTACATCGACCTCCGGGCCATGGAGGTCACCCTCTGGCAGGCCGCCTGGCGGCTGCACCCCCTGGACGTGTCTGTGGCCAAGATGTGGGCCTCGGACGGCGTACGACGGGTCGTGCAGACCGCCCAGCACCTCCACGGCGGCTTCGGCGCGGACACCGACTACGCGCTGCACCGCTATCACGCCTGGGCCAAGCATCTGGAGCTGTCGCTGGGACCCGCCGCCGCCCACGAGGAGGTTCTGGGCGATCTGCTCGCCGCCCAGGCCTAGGGCCTGTCCGGCCGCCCGTATCGGCCGCAGCCGCCGGTCAGGCCCTCAAAGCACGAACGCCTGGCCGTCCGCGTCGGCGACCAAAGGGCGCCCGGCGGCTTCCCAGCCCAGCATTCCGCCATCCACGTTCACCGCGTCGACACCCTGCGCGATCAGATACTGCGCGACCTGCGCGGACCGTCCGCCGACCCGGCACACCACATGCACCCGCTTGTCCGCCGGCAGCTCACCGGACCGGGCCACGACCTCGCCCATGGGGATGTGCAGCGCACCCTCGGCATGCCCGGCGGTCCACTCGTCGTCCTCCCGGACGTCCAGCAGGAACCCGTCGGACGGCACGGCCGCGGCATCCACCGCAGGCAGCTGGGCGTGAAACATGAGCTGGCCTCCTTGACGACATGGTGTACCCCCCGAACGTACCTGAGCCGCAGCCCGCCACGCGCAGCCTCCGCAGGACACCGCACGAGCAGGAACAGCCCGCCCAGCAGGACCCGAGAAGATCCCGGCAGGTCACTCGTCGCGGGGAGGCCCCTCCTGCGAGTGGACCAGCGCCTCCAGCCGGGCCTCGCGGTGCGCGACCTGGTTGAGCAGGTTCTCGGCGATCTCGTTCAGCAGCCCGTCCGGGTCGTCCGGCGCCAGCCTCATCATCTGCCCGATGGCGCTGCCCTCGAGGTCGGCGGCGATCGCGGCGAGCTTCTCCTTGCGCTCGGCCAGCCACTCCAGCCGCGCGTACAGCACCTCGGCCTCGCTCGGCAGTTCCTCCTCGACCGCGGGACCCGCCTCCCACTCGGCGGAGAGTTGGCGCAGCCGCTCCTCATCGGCGTACGCGTACGCCTCGTTGACCCGCGCGATGAACTCGCTGCGGCGCTTCTTCTCGTCCTCGTCCTGCGCCAGGTCCGGATGGGCCTTGCGGGCCAGCTCGCGGTAGAGCCGTTGCGCTTCCTTACCGGGGCGCACCCGGCGCGGCGGATTCGGGTCCTCGACGGGCCGGACCCCGTCGGAGCCGAGCATCCCCCCGAAGAGCTCCTCGATCCCCGGCATGGGCATCACCATGGCCCGCGCCTCCCAGGCCCGCTTGATGTCCTCCCGGTCGCCGCTGTTCGCAGCGACCGCCTCCGCGATCAGTGCGTCCAGTTCGTCGAGCCGTGCGTACATCGGGCCGAGCTTCTGGTGGTGCAGCCGGGAGAAGTTCTCCACCTCGACCCGGTAGGTCTCCACCGCGATCTCGAACTCGATCAGCGCCTGCTCAGCGGCGCGCACAGCCCGCGCCAGGCGCTCCTGTGGGCCTGCGTCCGCATTGGTTCCGGAGGAGTTCGTCACCGGCACAGCCTACGAGAGGCTCAGCGCCTGCGGCACGCTACCGGGATCTCAGGGCCGGTACCCGACCGCTCTGCCGTCCCCGCTGCCCCCGCCTCCGCAAGAGCCAGGTCCCGAACCGGCCGCCACGCACCCGGTGAGAGCACGGCCGCCCATGGCGCCGCAGCCCGCTGCCGACCGCACCCGGGCCGCGGTCCGCAGGACTCAGATTCCCAGCTCGGCCGGTATCCGGCCACTTCGCACCGCCGCGGCCAGCTCTGTGTGGTCCGCCTCCGTGCGGTCCGCGTACGCCCCCGCGAAGGACGCGACCGCCTCGTCCAGCTCCTCGCTCTTGCCGCAGTACGCCGCGATCAGCCGGGGGTCAGCGCTGTGGGCGTGCGCCCGGGCGAGCAGCGCACCGGTCATCCGCGCGTACTCGTCCATCAGCCCGGCTTCCAGGGCCGCCGGGTCGACGCTGCCCTTACGGTTGCGGAACTGCCGCACCTGGAAAGGCCGGCCGTCGATGGTGGCCCAGCCGAGCAGGATGTCGCTCACGACCTGCATCCGCTTCTGGCCCAGCACCACACGCCGGCCCTCGTGCTCGACGACCGGCACGTCGAAGCCGGCCTTGGCCAGATAGGGCTCGAGCGCCGAGGCGCGTACTTCCTTCACCTGGAGCACCAGCGGCTCCTCCAGGTGGTCCAGGAGCAGCACCACATACGACCGGGTGCCGACGCTCCCAGTGCCGACCACTCGGAACGCCACATCGTGCACCGCGTACCGGGCGAGGAGCGGCAGCCGGTCCTCCGCCACCGTGGCCAGATACCCCTCCAGCGACCCGGCGACGGCCGCCGCCTCGGCGTCCGGCACCCGCCGCAGCACCGGCCGCGCGTCGGTGAACCTCCTGCCCCCGCCAGGTGCCGCTTCAGTGGCCCGGGCAGCGAACTTGGCACTGGTGTTCTTGCGAGCCTTGGCCGATACCTGGCGCAGTGTGCCGATCAAGTCCCGTGCGTCGGCGTGCGCGACCAGCTCCTCGTCCGCGATGGCATTCCATGCCTCCAGCACCGGCAGCCGGGCGAGCAGCCGCATGGTGTGCCGGTAGGCGCCCACCGCGTCGAACGCCGCCCGGCGGCAGACGTCCTCACCGGCGCCCGCCTCTCGTCCGGCGAGCACCAGGGAGGCCGCCAGCCGTTTGAGGTCCCACTCCCAGGGGCCGTGTGCGGTCTCGTCGAAGTCGTTGATGTCGATGACCAGGCCGCCCCGGGCGTCCCCGTACAGCCCGAAGTTCGCCGCGTGCGCGTCCCCGCAGATCTGCGCGCCGATCCCGGTGACGGGGGTGCCGACCAGATCGGCCGCCATCAGCCCCGCCGAACCACGCAGGAAGGCGAAGGGGCTCGCCGCCATCCGGCCCACCCGAAGCGGCACCAACTCGGCGATGCGCCCGGCGCTCGACGCCTCGACGGACTCGACCGCGCCCGGCCTCCCGTCCGCCGGCCCGAGGAGCGCGTGCGATGCCCTCGGCACCCGCTCCCGCAACGCCCTGCCCTCCGCCTTCGGTGAGCCGGCGTGCGGCCACCGCGCGAACCCCGCCACCTGCGGAACCCTCTGATCCATCTGCTCCGCCACGAGTTGCCCCACCACGAACCCCTCCCCGTCACGCTCCCCGTACAGCTGTCCGTTGAGCTCCCCGTGGAGCTCCCCTGGAGCTCCACACGATTTCGCACAGGCGATCGAACCGATCCAGCTGATCGACTTGACGAAAACGGTACCCGCCCCCGCCGACAAGCGGGGCAGCTGCTCCGAAGCCTGTGGATAACTCGTCGGTAACCACCCGCGGCCCGACCCCCATCGGAGGGCAATCTAGCTATTTACCCGACCTCGTCCCATGTTTCATGCTTGCCTGAAGACCCTGGAAACCCCTCAGCGCCGAACCGCAGGTGCCCGACGTTGGACGAGATGACCCGGCCCAGCCGACTGGACAACGAAGCCGCCGACTCAAGCAGCCAAGCAAGCCCGCTCACCCACCCAGCAGGCCCTGTCGGCCCACCGGCCCCGGCGGCAGCCGACACGGCGCCCCCGCTGGCTCTCACCGGCGTGTCCGCATTACTGCGCCTCGCAGTCCTCTCCGTGGATCCCGACGGCCGCATCTCCTACTGGAACCGCGGCGCCGAGGAGCTCTTCGGCCACCGCTGGGAAGGGGTTTTCGGCCAGCGTGCCTCCGGCCTGCTTCCCATCCCCCGCCCCACGCCGACCACCGCCGAGGACCAGGACGCCCTCGACCTCCTCGACGACCTGACCCAGTCCGCCTGGGCGGGGTCCCTCGCCGCCATCGACCGCGACGGCACCGTCCGCGATGCCCTGTGGTGGTCGTACCGGATCATGGAACCGGCCGGCCGCAGCCTGCTCATCATCGCCGCCAACGCCAAACCCCTCCGCGCCGGCGGACTGCGGATCGCGCTCGGCGAGCGGATGCTCCCGTACGCCCCCGAGGCTCCCCCGGCCTCCGGCCCGGGATATCCGCACTCGCGCACCGGCGTACATATCTCCCCCCGCCTCGCCCCGGTCTCCGACCCGGCGCACGCCGAACACCTCGCCGCCCGGCTCGGTTCCGTACTGCCCAGAGTGAGCGCCGGCCGGCTCGAGAGGATCATGCGGCAGATCTCGGCGCTCGGCTATCCGGTCCTGGAAGTGGACGGCGCTCTCCCGCTCCCCGTTCTCCCACAGGAGTACGAATACGAGGGCCCCGCCGGCGCCAACCGCGCCAAAAGCCGCGTGGGCCACCCCCGCGCCCTCCCCGGGCCGCGCACAGGGGCCCTGGCCTCTCCCACCCCCTACGGCTTCGCGGAGTACGCCACGCCCGCCCCCGGCCACACCCTCGACGAGCAGCTCGCCTTGCTCCGCGAGACCGGCGCCAAGGTCGGCTCCACCCTGGACCTGGGCACCACCGCCCGGGAGCTGTGCGCCGTCACCGTCCCCCGCTTCGCGGACTTCGCCGCCATCCTCATCGTCGATCAGCTCTTCTCCGACAACGAGCCCCCCAAGGACGACCGCCCCTCCGACAGCGTCGTCACCCGCCGGGTCGCCATCGCCCACTCGGGCCCGCCCGGAGACTTCTGGGAGAGCGCGCTCCCCGAGGGAGAGCTGATCCAGCTCGCGGTCGACGAGATCGTCCCGCGCCTCGCCGACCCGCTGCTCGTCCCGGTGATCGATCCCGCCATCGCCCAGGACATCGCCGACGACCTGGGCGTACCCGCTCTGGGCCCGCTCCTCCCGGACCGCTCCCTGATCGTCATGCCGCTCACCGCACGCGGCACCGTCCTGGGCCGGATGTGCTTCCTGCGCCACCCCGGCCGGCTCCCCTTCGACGCCAAGGACGCCGCCACCGCCGCCGAGGTCGTCTCCCGCGGCGCCGTCCACCTCGACAACGCCCGGCTGCACCGCTTGGAGTCCCGCGCCGCAGCCACCCTCCAGCGCAGCATGATGCCGACCCGCCCGCCGAAGATCCCCGGCGTCCGCATCGCCCACCACTACCGCCCCGGCGACCGCCAGGCCCAGGTCGGCGGCGACTGGTTCGACGCCATCCAGCTCCCCGGCGGCCGGGTCGCCCTGATCGTCGGCGACGTCATGGGCCACGGCCTGCTCTCCGCCGCCGTCATGGGCCAGTTCCGCACCGCCGTCATCACCATGGCCGGCCTCGACCTGCCGCCCGCCCAGCTCCTGCGCCACCTGGACAACCTCGCCCACCGCCTCGGTGCCGAACACCTCGCCACCTGCGTCTACGCCGTCTACGACCCGATCCACCGCTCGCTCACCCTCGCCAATGCCGGCCACATCCCGCCGGTCCTCGCCCGTCACGACGGCCGCAGCGAACTGCTGCAGATCCCCAAGGGCGCTCCCATCGGCGTCGGCGGCGTCCCCTTCGAGACCGTCGAGATCCCGGTCCCCGACGGCAGCTGGCTGGTGTTGTGCACCGACGGCCTCGTCGAGGTCCGCGGACAGGGCATAGACGCCGGGCTCGCCGCCCTCTGCTCCAACGTCATCGAGCCACAGCAGACCCCGGAGGACGTCTGCGAGCAGATCCTCAGCAGGGTCCACTACGACGACCGTGGCGACGATGTCGCGCTGCTGGTCGCCAACTTCCAGGGCATCCCCTCCGAGGACGTCGCCGAATGGAAGCTGAAAATGGACTTCCGGGAGGTCCGAAGAGCCCGCGAGCTCACCCGCGCCCAACTCGCCGCCTGGGACCTGCCGCAAAGCCTCGCCGACCTCACCGAGCTGCTGGTCAGCGAACTGGTGACCAACGCCCTGCGGGCCGGGTCCCACGAGGTCGAGCTGCGCCTGATGCGGGTCGGCAAACTGCTCGTCGAGGTCACCGACGACGACCACAATCTCCCCCAGCTACGACGCGCCGACGCCCACGACGAGGAGGGCCGCGGCCTCGCCCTCGTCAGCAACCTCTCCCGGCGCTGGGGCACCAGCCGCAAAGCCGTCGGCAAGGTCGTCTGGTTCGAGCTGGCGTTGCCGGCCGCCTAGAGGTGGCCTCGCGGTGGGCGGCCCAGAGGTGGGCGGCCCGAAGGCGGTGGCCCAGAGGAGCCATTCGCCCCGTGCCGCACGACCCCGCGAGCGCACGCCCTTGTACGATGCAACCATGGGAGACCGGGACGAGGCCGTCGAGACCATCCAGCGCGAGATGGCTGCTTTCGCTCGCCGGGCTCGAGCCGCCGCCGCGCGTATGCACCCGGAACTCTCCCTGGTGTCGTACACGTTGCTCGCGCATCTCGACGACCGTCCCGGCTCGCGCGCGACCGACCTCGCCGCCGAATTCCTCCTGGACAAGTCGACGGTGAGCCGCCAGGTCAGTGGCCTGGAGCAGCTCGGCTTCGTCGAACGCCGTCCCGATCCGCGTGATCACCGGGTGCAGGTGCTGCACCCCACTCCGGCCGGCGCCGCGGTGCTGGCCGCCGCCAC
Organism: Actinacidiphila oryziradicis; assembly: GCF_005047355.1. GTDB lineage: Bacteria > Actinomycetota > Actinomycetes > Streptomycetales > Streptomycetaceae > Actinacidiphila > Actinacidiphila oryziradicis. The sequence continues at coordinate 208,648 of NZ_SUMC01000008.1, read as the reverse complement.
CGCCGCCCGCCGTGAGGCGTTCCGGGGGCGCTTCGCCGGCTGGGACGAGGCCGACCTCGACCGCTTCGCGTCGTACCTGGTCAGCTTCAACGAGGCCGCTGCCGATCAGAGGGCGCCCGAGGATTCCTCGGCGGTCTCCGCTGCGGCCTCCCCGGGGCAGGGCAGCGCCCCCGGCAGATAGGTTTCCGCCCACTTCCCCAGCGCCTCCAGCGCCGGTCCGAGCGCCCTGCCCGCCTCGGTGAGCCGGTAGCTGACCCGAAGCGGCGGCCCCGAATCGACCTCCCGAACCAGCAGACCGGCCTCTGCCAGTTCGGCCAGCCGGTCGGACAGCATCCTCTCGCTGATCCGGGGAATCGACCGGCGCAGATCGGCGTAGTGCACCGCCCGAGGCTGGAGCACGGCCACGATCAGGCCCGTCCACCGCTTGCCGAGTAGTTCGAAGACCCGAGTCAGGGCGATATCCACGCCCGCACAAGGCTCGCTCTCCGGCCCGGGCTGCCCCCGCTGCTGTCCCATGCGGTACAGACTACCGCCTTCCGGCCATGAAGCTGCAGAAAAGTAAGCACCTGTGTTATCAATAGCTACGTACGAATCATTACCCCCTCCGACCAGCCCTCGGCCCCTCAGGGGTCCGAACATGGAGACACCTCATGCCCACGCTGCTGCACATCGACTCCTCCGTCTTCCCCCAGGGCTCCGCTTCCCGCGACGTGACCACCACCTTCCGCAAGGAATGGGAGGCCCAGCACCCGAACGGCACCGTCATATACCGCGACCTCGCCGCCGAGCCGCTGCCGCACCTGGACCTCCACGGCGCCAGCGCCGCCTTCGTCGCCCCGGCTGACCGCACCCCGGAGCAGACGGCCGCCTTCGCGCTGCGCGACGCCCTGGCCACCGAGCTGGAGCAGGCCGACGCCGTTCTGATCGGCGCCCCGATGTACAACTTTGCCATCCCCTCCACCCTGAAGGCGTGGGTGGACCACGTGGTCATCGCGGGCCGCACCGTGGGTGACACGCCCTCAGCCGCCGGCACCCCGGTCACCGTTGTGGCCAGCCGTGGCGGCTCCTACGCCCCGGGCACCCCCCGCGAGAGCTTCGAGTTCGTCCAGAACTACCTGCAGAAGCTGCTCGGCGACTTCCTGGGCCTGGAGGTCCACTTCATCGTCCCCGAGCTGACAGCGGCCCCGGCCAACCCGGCCATGGCCGAGCTCATCCCGCTGTTCGAGGCGTCCAAGGTCAAGGCCCACGAGGACGCGGTCGACAAGGCCAAGGCCCTCGCCGCCCGCGTCGCCTGACGGACCGGCACCTGCAAAAAGGAAGGGCCACCCGGCACATATCTGCCGGGTGGCCCTTCCCGCGCCGCTCGCCGTAGGCGGCTGCAGCTGGTACTGCCGGCCAGATGGCGCGGCCGGCCAGGTCAGAGGGTGACGCCGAAGTCCTGCGCGATGCCCCGCAGGCCGGAGGCGTACCCCTGGCCGACCGCGCGGAACTTCCACTCGGCACCATTGCGGTACAGCTCACCGAAGACCATGGCGGTCTCTGTCGAGGCGTCCTCGGTGAGGTCGTAGCGTGCGAGTTCCTTGTTGTCCGCCTGGTTCACCACGCGGATGAACGCGTTGCGGATCTGGCCGAAGCTCTGCTGGCGGCTCTCGCCGTCGTAGATCGACACCGGGAAGACAATCTTGTCGACCTCGGCGGGGACAGTGGCGAGACTCACCTTGACCTGCTCGTCGTCGCCCTCACCCTCACCCGTGAGGTTGTCACCGGTGTGCTCGACGGATCCGTCCGGGCTCTTGAGGTTGTTGAAGAACACGAAGTGCTTGTCCGAGACGACCTTGCCGCTCGTGTCCAGCAGCAGCGCGCTGGCGTCCAGGTCGAAGTCCGCCCCGGTCGTCGTGCGCACGTCCCAGCCCAGACCGACGGTGACCGCGGTCAGTCCCGGGGCCTCCTTGGTCAGCGAGACATTGCCACCCTTGGAAAGGCTGACACCCATGGCTCTCCCTGCTCAATCCGGCGCGGGCCGCGCCGCTTGACGATTCCTTTGCCCAACACTTCCAACGCGCACGTACCCGCCCCGGTTCCCGCCCACATCACACCCGCCGGACCGTCACCCACGTGCAGCACAAAAAAGATCCCGCAGATCCGAGGACCTGCGGGATCTCAACACGTCGGGCACCGACGGGCCGCGCCCGCTGGGGGCGTGACAACCCGGGTCAACCCTGCGCGGTGGGACGGACAACGATCTCGCCCACATCGATATTGGCCGGCTGCTCAATCGCGAACACAATAGCGCGGGCGATCGCATCCGGCGGGATCGCGATCTTGTGCATTTGCTCGATTATTTGGTTCTTCGCCTCCGGATCTGAAATGGATTGCGCGAAGTCAGTGTGGACAAAGCCCGGCGAAACGGTTGTCACGCGCAGCTTATCGCCGGCCTCCTGGCGCAAACCTTCGGAGATGGCGCGCACGGCGTTCTTCGTACCGGCATAGACCGACTGGAGCGGCACGATGCGAAGCCCAGCCGTGGAAAGGGTGTTGACGAAATGCCCGAAGCCCTGCTTGCGGAAGACAGGCAGCGCTGCGGCGATGCCGTACAGAACGCCCTTGAGGTTGACATCGATCATCTCCTCCCAGTCCTCGACGCGCAGCTCGCCTAGGGGAGAAATTAGGCCAATACCGGCATTGCTGACGAGAGCGTCAAGCTTGCCGTACCGTTCACCTGCCAATGCGACGAGCTCGGACAGGTCCTTGCGCTGCCTCACATCCGTGCGCGCGAAGGCGGCTTCGCCGCCCATGTCCGCGATACGGGACGCCAGAGCCTCAAGGCGGTCCGACCGGCGCGCCCCGAGTACGACTTTCGCGCCGCGTTCAGCGAGCAGAAGCGCAGTCGCCTCACCGATTCCGCTACTCGCTCCCGTGATGACGACGACCTTGCCTTCGATTCCCGACATGAAGTTCCTCTTCCCAGTCTCTGCGATCGGGAGGTTTGCATCCTCCCGACCAGCGCCGCCCCGGCAGCAGCGGGCACACCCACCCGGCGCGGCCAATGCCACCAGGCACGAAAGTCATGTAAGTGGCCTATCACAACGGTACGGTAAGAGGGCTATCACGTCCAGTTCGACAGGAGGCGTCCGTGACCACGAGTCCGGCAAGCCAGCCGCAGCGGGGCCGTTACCACCACGGTGAGCTGCGTGCGGCGCTGATCGAGGCCAGTTTCGAGCTGCTCGCGGAATCGGGACTGGCCGCCTTTTCCGTAGCGCAGGTAGCTCGCAAGCTCGGGGTGAGCACAGCGGCGCCTTACCGGCACTTTCCCGACCGTGACCACTTGATGGCCGCAGTGGCAACGCAGGCCGCCGCAGAACTGGCGGAGCAGTTCAGGCAGACAGCGGAACGCGCCGGGAACGACGCGGCTGAGCGGTTCGCGGCGACCGCCGGGGCCTACGTTCGGTTCGTGGGCACCCGAGGTGCCGGGTTCGACGTCATCTTCGCCGCCGATCTGGAGCGGCTGCAGGACCGTGCTCTCGCCGACGCGGGGCGGCGGCTGATGGACTTGCTGCTGGAACTGACCCAGCAGGCCACCGGCCAGGGCCCGGAAACGTCCCTGGCGCTGGTGGGGCAGCACGTGGCGGCCGCCCACGGATACGTCACGCTCCACTCGGACGGATTCTTTCGCCGTCAGGAGAGCATCGACACGATCGCAGATCTCGCTGTGGCTGCCAGCCGGGCTCTTCTGCGGGGTACACCTGAAGCCCAGGCCGCAGGGACCGACCACGGCTGAGGGACCGACTTCCCGCCGCGCCCCCGGCGCCCTGCGGCGGGATACCGCCCAGTGGCCGCTACGCCGGATGGCGGAGCCGCCTATCGGTGCGGCCCGGCCTCACCCGAGGCCGGGCCCCCGCGGGCGCACGGTGTCAGCACCGCTGACGACACATGACGACACAAGGAAAGGTGCCCCTCACCAGTGACTTCCGTCACCAGCGAGAGGCACCTTCCATGGTGCTTCTATGTGCGCGAGGGGGGAGTTGAACCCCCACGCCCTTTCGGGCACTGGAACCTGAATCCAGCGCGTCTGCCTATTCCGCCACCCGCGCATGGGTGTCGCCGTTCGATTCCCACACACCCGCCGGACTCTCCGTCCGACCAGTGTGGGAGCGCCTCCCGACATCCAGAAGATTAGCACGCGGCTCAGGGTGGAATCACATCTGTTTCCCACCGCGACACACCGCCCCCCTGACCGCCCCCGCAGCCGCCCCTCGCGCGGGAACCCTCCACTGTTGCGGGACACTGAGAGGAGCCGCCTCTACCATCCCTACGAGGAGAACGACAGACAGCGGTGTGAGGGTTGACACTGGCCTGCCCGGCCCGTCCGGGGAACCAGCCGTTTTCCTGACGCGTGGATACGATCAGTAAGCACTATCGGCAAGCAGTATCGGAAGGATCGCAGCGCGGACCGCGGCGATCCACCGCAGGACCTCGAGGAGGGAGGTGCACCGTGGGAGTACTCAAGAAGTTCGAGCAGCGACTCGAGGGCTTCGTGAACGGCACCTTCGCCAAGGTGTTCAAGTCGGAAGTCCAGCCGGTGGAGATCGCGGGTGCACTCCAGCGGGAGTGCGACAACAACGCCACCATCTGGAACCGCGACCGCACCGTGGTGCCCAACGACTTCATCGTCGAGCTGAGCGCCTCCGACTTCGAGCGCCTCAGCCCGTACGCCATCCAGCTCGGCGACGAACTGTCCGGCATGGTCAGGGACTACGCCAAGCAGCAGCGCTACGCCTTCATGGGCGACGTCAAGGTCCACTTGGAGAAGGCCGAGGACCTCGACACCGGCCTGTACCGGGTCCGCAGCCGCACTCTCGCCTCCAGCGAGTCCCAGGGGCCCCAGAGCGGCCCAGGAGCGGCGTCGTACCTCACGCCTTCCTCGGCGCCCCGGCGCCCGGCCGGGGCGCCGCCCATGCCCGCAGGGCCGCCGCCCGGCGCCCGGCCGCCGGCCGGCGGCCCGTCCCCCGTGACCCGGCTGCCCGGTGCCGGCACCGGCAGCGACAGCGGAGCCCCCGCGGGCTCCGGACGCCTACGCCACTGGATCGAGATCAACGGCACCCGCCATCAGATCTCACGCCCCACACTTGTCCTCGGCCGCAGCACCGAGGCGGATGTGCGGGTCGACGACCCGGGCGTCTCCCGCCGGCACTGCGAGATCCGGGTCGGATCGCCCTCCGTGGTCCAGGATCTGGGGTCGACCAACGGCATCGTGGTCGACGGACAGCACACCACCCGCGCTACGCTCCGCGACGGCTCGCGGATTGTCGTGGGCCAGACCACCATCATTTACCGGCAAGCCGAAGGGTGAAGCGGGGGCAATGTCAGAGCTGACCCTGACGGTCATGCGGTTGGGTTTCCTCGCCGTACTGTGGCTGTTCGTCATCGTGGCCGTCCAGGTCATCCGAAGTGACCTGTTCGGCACCAAAGTGACCCAACGCGCCGCACGGCGTGGTAACAACGACCAGGCCCGTCCGCCGCAACAGCGGCAGCAACAAGCACCCCAACGGCAGCAACAGCCGCCGCAGAGCAACAACCGCCAGCGCCGAGGAGCCCCCACAAAACTTGTGGTCGCCGAGGGCTCACTGGCGGGTACCACAGTCGCGCTCCAGGGGCAGACCATCACCCTGGGCCGTGCACACGACTCGACAATCGTGCTCGATGACGACTACGCGTCCAGCCGGCATGCCAGGATCTACCCGGACCGCGACGGCCAGTGGATCGTCGAGGACCTGGGATCCACCAATGGCACCTATTTGGACCGGAACCGGCTCACCGCGCCGGTACCGATTCCGCTGGGTGCCCCGATCCGCATCGGCAAGACCGTCATCGAGCTGCGGAAGTAGTCGCACAATGGGCGAGCCAAGCGAGCGGAGCCAGCGAGCGAGAGGGTGGGCAGCGTGCGGATGTACCCGGAGCCAACGGGCGAGGTGCGCATGACTCTGTCGCTGCGCTTCGCCGCCGGCTCGCACAAGGGCATGATCCGGGAGGGTAACGAGGACTCCGGCTACGCCGGCCCCCGTCTGCTCGCGATTGCCGACGGCATGGGCGGGCAGGCGGCCGGCGAGGTCGCCTCCTCCGAGGTGATCTCCACCTTGGTGACGCTCGACGACGACGTCCCCGGCTCCGACATCCTCACCTCGCTCGCCACCGCGGTGCAGCACGCCAACGACCAGTTGCGCATCATGGTCGAGGAGGACCCGCAGCTCGAAGGCATGGGCACCACCCTCACCGCCCTGCTGTGGACCGGCCAGCGCCTGGGCCTCGTCCATGTCGGCGACTCCCGCGCCTACCTGCTCCGCGACGGCATCCTCACCCAGATCACCCAGGACCACACCTGGGTACAGCGCCTCGTCGACGAGGGCCGCATCACCGAGGAGGAAGCCGGGACGCACCCGCAGCGCTCCCTCCTCATGCGCGCCCTCGACGGCCGCGGCCAGGTCGAGCCCGATCTGTCCATCCGCGAGGTCCGGGCCGGCGACCGCTATCTGATCTGCTCCGACGGCCTCTCCGGCGTCGTCAGCCACCAGACGCTCGAGGAGACCCTCGCCGGCTATCACGACCCCGGTGAGACCATCCAGCAGCTCATCCAGCTCGCCCTGCGGGGCGGCGGCCCCGACAACATCACCTGCATCGTCGCCGACGTCCTCGACATCGACGACAACGGCACCGTCGCCGGCCGCCTTCACGACGCCCCTGTCGTCGTCGGCGCCGTCGCCGACGGCCAGCTGCCGCTCCACGACCAGCGGCACCTCCAGACGCCCGCCGGCCGCGCCTCCGAACTCGGCCGGCGCCCCCAGCCCCCGGAGGGCTCCTTCGGGCCGCCCGGCAGCGGCGACCTGACCATGGCCGGCGCGCCCATCGGCAGCTTCGGCGACTACTCGGACCTGGATGCCGAGGGCTTTACCAAGCCCCGCCGCAGAGGCAAGTGGCTCAAGCGCTCCGCTGTCCTGCTCGTCGTCATCGGCGTCATCGGCGGCGCCCTCTACGGCGCCCACCGCTGGACCCAGACCCAGTACTACGTCGGTGCCAACGGCGACCACGCCGCGATCTACCAGGGCATCGACCAGAAGCTGGCCTGGATCAATCTGTCCAAGGTCTTCGAGGACCGCACCGACATCGAACTCAAGTACCTACCCGAATACCAGCGCAACTCGGTCGAGGACACCGTCACCGCCGGCAGCCTCACCGACGCCCGCAAATCCGCGGACGACTACGCCAAACAGGCCAAGGTCTGCCAGACGCAGCAGGCCATTGCCAACGCCCAGGCCAAGGCCGCCTCGAAGCCCAAGACCGAGAAGACCGGCAAAGCTTCTGCCTCCGTCAAGCCGAGCGCCACCCCTAAGGCAACGTCCAGCGTGGCGCCTTCTACCACACCGAAGCCGTCCACGTCTTCCAGTCCATCGTCCAGCCCCACCCTCTCCGAGGATGACCAGAAGCTGGCCCAGCAATGCCCCAGCGGCCAGTAACACCCTCAGGAGGGGCGGTTTTGCGACCATGAGCGTCATCAGCAACACCACCACCATTACGTCAGTCGGCGCGCCCAACCGGCGCAACACCGAGCTGGCGCTGCTTGTCTTCGCAGTGATCATCCCGGTGTTCGCCTACGCGAACGTCGGCCTGGCCAAGGAGGGCAAGCTCCCGGCCGGCATGCTCGCGTACGGCGCCGGGCTCGGCGCACTCGCCGGCGTCGCGCACCTGCTGGTGCGTAAATTCGCCCCGTACGCCGACCCGCTGATGCTGCCGGTGGCTACCTTGCTCAACGGCATGGGGCTGGTGCTGATCTGGCGGCTCGACCTTGAGCCGGCCATCACCACCCCCAATCTCGGCGGCGCCATGGCCCCCAAGCAGCTGATGTGGTCCACCCTCGGTGTGGCGCTCTTCGTCGCCGTCCTGGTCTTCCTCAAGGACCACCGGGTCCTTCAGCGCTACACCTACATCTCGATGGTGGTGGGGCTGGTCCTGCTGATCCTTCCGGTGTTCTTCCCGCCCGTCTTCGGCGCGCGGATCTGGATCAAAATCCCCGGTGTCGGCCAGATCCAGCCCGGAGAGTTCGTGAAGATCATCCTCGCGATCTTCTTCGCCGGCTATCTGATGGTGAAACGAGACGCACTCGCGCTCGCCAGCCGCCGTTTCATGGGCCTGTACCTCCCTCGCGGCCGCGACCTCGGTCCGATTCTGGTGATCTGGGTGCTCAGCCTCTTCATCCTGGTCTTCGAGACCGACCTGGGTAGCTCGCTGCTCTTCTTCGGCCTCTTCGTGATCATGCTGTACGTCGCCACCGAACGGACCAGCTGGATCGTCTTCGGTCTGCTGCTGTCATCCGGCGGCGCGGTCTTCGTGGCCACCTTCGAGTCGCACGTCCAGACCCGCGTCCAGAACTGGCTGCACCCGCTCGCCCTCCAGAACGGGGGCGTCACCGAGACCGCACAGGCCATGTACGCCTTCGGCTCCGGCGGCATCTTCGGCTCCGGACTCGGCCAGGGCTACTCCCGCCTCATCGGCGGCATCGCCCCCAAGAGCGACTACATCCTCGCCACCGTCGGCGAGGAACTCGGCCTCACCGGCGTCATGGCCATCATCCTGCTCTACGGGCTGCTCATCGAGCGCGGCATCCGCACCGCCCTCGCCGCCCGCGACCCCTTCGGCAAGCTGCTCGCGATCGGCCTGTCCGGCGCCTTCGCCCTCCAGGTCTTCGTCGTCGCCGGCGGCGTCACCGGCCTCATTCCGCTGACCGGTATGACCCTGCCGTTCCTCGCGCAGGGCGGCTCCTCCGTCGTCGCCAACTGGGCCCTGGTCGCGATCCTGCTGCGGATCAGCGACACCGCCCGCCGCCCGGCCCCGGCACCTGCCCCGTCTCCCGATGCCGAACCGACCCAGGTGGTGCGCGTCCAGTGAACAAGCCCCTCAGGCGGGTGGCCGTCTTCTGCGGCCTGCTCGTCCTCGCCCTGCTGATAAGGGTGAACTACGTCCAGTTCGTCGATGCTGGCGCACTGGCCAACGACGTGCACAACCGGCGGGTCACCATCAACCAGTACGCCACCCCGCGCGGCGACATCATCGTCGACGGCAAGGCCATCACCGGTCACACCACGACCACCGGCAGCGACTTCAAATACAAGGCCACCTTCACCAACGGCCCGATGTGGGCCCCCGTGACCGGGTACGCCTCGCAGGCCTTCGGCTCCAACATGCTCGAAGGCGTCGATAACAAGATCCTTACCGGTGACGACGACCGGCTCTTCTTCAACCGCACCATCGACATCGTCACCGGCAAGGGCAAGCAGGGCGGCGACGTCGTCACCACCCTCAACGCCAAGGCCCAGCAGGCCGCCTTCGACGGGCTGGGCAACAAGAAGGGCGCGGTGGCCGCGATCGACCCCAAGACCGGCGCCATCCTCGCGCTGGCCAGCACCCCTTCGTACGACCCCTCCAGCTTCGCCGGCAACTCGACCACGGACTCCAAGAACTGGGTCTCCCTGCAGAAGGCGAACAACGCCAACGACCCGATGCTCAACCGGGCGCTGCGCCAGACCTACCCGCCCGGCTCGACCTTCAAGATCGTCACCGCGGCGGCGGCCCTGGAGAACGGTCTGTACACGGACATCGACGCCAAGACCAACTCGCCGGTGCCCTTCATCCTGCCGAACACCACCACTGAGCTGAAGAACGAGGGCGGCATCAACTGCCAGAACGCCACCCTCCGGGAAGCTCTGCGAGTGTCCTGCAACACAGTCTTCGGCAAGATCGGCTCGGACCTCGGCCGGGACAAGATGGTCGCGGAGGCGGAGAAGTTCGGCTTCAACAAGGAGCAGTACATCCCCGTCCGCACGGCGGCCAGCAACTTCTCCACGACCATGGACAAGCCGCAGACCGCCCTCTCCTCCATCGGCCAGTTCGAAACAGCCGCCACCCCGCTGCAGATGGCCATGATCGCCTCGGCGGTCGCCAATGACGGCAAGCTGATGAAGCCCTACATGGTCTCGGAACTGCGCGCCTCGAACAACAGCGTCATAGCGCAGACCAACCCCGAGCAGCTCAGCCAGCCACTCTCCGCCGCGAACGCGCAGAAGCTCCAGCAGATGATGGAGACCGTCGTACAGACCGGTACCGGCAAGAACGCCCAGATCAACGGCGTCACCGTAGGCGGCAAGACCGGCACCGCCCAGCACGGCATCAACAACGACGCGAGCCCGTACGCCTGGTTCATCTCCTACGCCAAGACCAGCAGCGGCTCCCCGGTCGCCGTCGCCGTCGTCGTCGAGGACGCCAGCGCCAACCGCGGCGACATCACCGGTGGCGGCTTCGCCGCCCCGATCGCCAAGAAGGTCATGGAGGCCGTACTGAACAAGTGAGGCAGGAGTGACGCCGGTCACGCCCGCACCCGTTGTCGCACGTCTGTGAGCATGTAGCGATACCGGTCGGATATCGGCTGCCGGTCAGGGCAAGGATCGACAACACACGACGGGTACGGTATGCCCGAGCAGCCATACGAATGGTTAAGGGAAGGGTAAGCGCCATGGAAGAGCCGCGTCGCCTCGGCGGCCGGTACGAGCTGGGCTCGGTGCTCGGCCGCGGTGGAATGGCCGAGGTCTACCTCGCGCATGACACCCGGCTCGGCCGCACCGTCGCCGTGAAGACGCTCCGGGTAGATCTTGCCCGCGATCCGTCCTTCCAGGCCCGGTTCCGCCGCGAAGCCCAATCTGCCGCCTCCCTGAACCATCCGTCGATCGTCGCGGTCTACGACACCGGCGAGGACTACGTCGACGGCGTCTCCATCCCGTACATCGTCATGGAGTACGTCGACGGATCCACCCTGCGCGAGCTTCTGCACTCCGGCCGCAAGCTGCTGGCCGAGCGCACGCTGGAGATGACCGGCGGCATCCTGCAGGCCCTGGAGTACTCCCACCGCAGCGGCATCGTCCACCGCGACATCAAGCCGGCCAACGTCATGCTGACGCGCACCGGCCAGGTCAAGGTCATGGACTTCGGCATCGCCCGCGCCATGGGCGACTCCGGCATGACGATGACCCAGACCGCCGCCGTCATCGGCACCGCCCAGTACCTCTCCCCCGAGCAGGCCAAGGGCGAGCAGGTCGACGCCCGCTCCGACCTCTACTCGACCGGCTGCCTCCTCTACGAGCTGCTCACCGTCCGGCCGCCCTTCATCGGCGACTCCCCGGTCGCGGTCGCGTACCAGCACGTACGCGAAGAACCGCAGCCGCCGTCGGTCTGGGACCCCGAGATCACCCCCGAGCTGGACGCCATCGTCCTGCGTGCCCTCGCGAAGGACCCCGACTACCGCTACCAGTCCGCCGACGAGATGCGCGCCGACATCGAGGCCTACCTCGACGGCCAGCCGGTCGCCGCCACCGCCGCCATGGGCTCCGTCGGCTACGCCACCGGCTACGGCGGCGGATACGGCGACGGCGGTGCCACCACCGCCCTGCCCCAGCAGGACCCCGCCACCTCCATGCTCCCGCCCATGCGGGACGACGACGGCGGCTACGGCTACGGGGAGCGCCCCGACCGCCGTCGGCAGCAGCCCTCGAAGAAGAACCACACCTCGACCATCCTGCTCGTCGTGGCCGGCATCCTGGTCCTGGTCGGCGCCATCTTCATCGGCAAGTCCTTCTTCGGCAGCAACTCGGGCGACGCCACGGCCCCCATGGTCAATTTCGTCGGCATGACCAAGTCCGAGGCGCAGAGCGCGTCCACCAACGGCGGCGTCAAAATCACCTTCGGCAGTGACGAAACCTGCGCCGACCAGAAGAAGGGCCTGGTCTGCTCCCAGGACCCGACGTACGTCAACAACGGCACCATCGCGAAGACCAAGACCGTCACCCTGCACCTCTCCTCGGGCCCGGTCCAGGTCACGGTCCCCGACGTCACCAGCGACACCCAGGACCAGGCCACACAGACCCTTGAGGGCAAGGGCTTCAACGTGGTGACGAAGAACAAGGAATCCACGACGGCGGACACCGGCAGCGTGCTGGCCCAGAATCCGCCCGGCGGCCAGAAGGCCGACAAGGCCTCGACCGTCACCCTCACCATCGCCGTCCCCCCGTCGAAGATCCCGCTTCCCAACGTCATCGGCCAGAACATCTCCGATGCCAAGAAGACCCTCTCCGACGCCGGCTTCACCAACGTCATCACCCAGCAAGAGTCTTCGGCACAGCCCCAGAACCAGGTCACGAATCAGACCCCCCCCGGCAACGCCGCGAGCTACACCCCGGACACCAAGATCACCCTCACCGTCTCCAGCGGCCAGCAGCAGACCGCCGTGCCCAATGTCGTCGGCCAGTCGGTGAAGGCGGCCAAGCAGCTCCTCCAGGCCAGCGGCTTCAACAACATCCAGTTCCCCAACAACAGCCCCAGCGATGACAACGCCATAGTCACCAGCCAGGACCCGGCCGCCAACACCCAGGAGACCGACCCCGGCGGCACCACGATCAACCTCACCACGGTGGACACCAACGGCGGCGGCAACAACGGCGGCGGCAACAACGGCGGCGTCGGCGGCATCTTCGGCGGCAACAACGGCTGAGCCGCTCCCGCTTCCTCAAAGGGCGTGGATGCCCAACAGCGTCCACGCCCTTTGCGATGCGCCCTCGTCCGGCTGGTTCAGCGGATCGGCTACTGGTTCAGCGCGCGGCCGGCTGGTTCAGCGCGTCGTCCCACACGCTGTCCACGCACTCGCCGTCAGCGCAGCTCCGCCGGGAGCGTCCGGTCCGTGTTCACCTTCTGCGTGCGTACCAGCTCGGCCCAAACGATGTACCGGTAGAGGGAGGTGTACACCGGCGTGCAGGTCGTCAGGGTGATGTACCGGCCGGCGGTCTGCTTACCCGAGGCCTTGGGGATCTGGTTGATGACCTTGACGTCGTACTTGGACGTCTGCGAAAGGATTTTGTAGACCTTGTAGACGTACCAGGTGTCGCGGTCCTCGAAGACGACGGGATCGCCGTCCTTGATCTTGTCGATGTTGTGGAACTTCGCGCCGTGCCCGTCCCGGTGGGCGGCGAGCGTGAAGTTGCCCTTCGTGTCCCACGGCATGGCCGCCTTGACCGGGGAGGTGTAATAGCCGGCGACACCCTGGTTGAGGACGTCGGTCGAGGTGCCCTTCTTCACGAGCACCTCGAAGTTCTTGCCCATGGCGGGCACGTGGAGAAAGCCGATGCCGTCCTTGGTGTCGAGTTTCCCGGGACTCACCGGGGCGGCCCAACTGCGGCGGACCTTGTCGCCCTCTTTTTGCGCCTGACGGTCGGCTATCACGTTTGTCCACCACAGCGAGTAGACGACAAAGAGGCCGAGGATCAGGCCTGCGGTGATCAGGAGCTCGCCGATCAGGCTGACTGCGGCGGCGATGCTGTCGCGTACGGTGACCGGCTTGCGCCGCGGCGGGGTGGCTTGGACGTCCTCGCCGTGCTCGGTGGTGGTCACCGGATGCTCCGCTTCCTCTGTGGACTCTGGTGCGTCATCCAAGCAGGGCGTCGGGCTTGCCCTTGCTGCGGGGACGTTCGTCGACCATCTTGCCCCAGACGATCAGCCGGTTGGTGCTGGTGAACTCCGGAGTACAGGTGGTGAGGGTGATGTAGCGGCCCGCCTTGGTGAAACCGGAGCCCACGGGGATCGGCCGGAGGACGGAGGTGTTGGAGGGCGGGGTGGAAGGCAGCGTGCTGGTGATCTCGTAGGTGTAGTACTCGCTCGCGGTCTCCACGACGACCTTGTCACCCTTGACGAGCTTGTTGATGTAACGGAACGGTTCGCCATGGGTGTTGCGGTGGGCGGCGAGAGCGAAGTTGCCCTGCTTGTCCCAGGGCATGGCGGTCTCCTGGGTGCCGGAGTAGTGGCCGATCATGCCCTTGTCGAGCACCTTGGTCTTGCTGGTGCCTTCGGCGATGGGGGCCTTCACGTCGAGCTTGGGGATGTACATGATGGCGAAGCCCTGGCCCGGCGAGAAGGTGCCGGGGTCCCGGCTGGCGCCAGTGTTGCCGTCCCACTGCTTCTCCAGGGACTTGGCGGCGCCGCCGGCCTGCTGGTGGGCCAGGATGTTGGTGTACCAGAGCTGATAGGTGACGAAGAGCAGCATCAGCACGCCGAAGGTGATGAACAGCTCGCCCACGATCCGGCTGACGATGACGGCGGGGCTCTCCCGAGCCGCCCGGGCGGCTCGCCGGGCTTCCAGCCGGGTGCGACCGGTGGCGGCGGTGCGGCCCGTAGCGGCCGTTTCCGGGGCCTCTGCGGCATCCGGGGGCTCGGGCCGGGCTGTGCGCCTCCCGCCCCGCCTGGTGGCTTCCTGAGCGGCTTTACGGCGCGCGGCACGGCCGCCGGGTAGGGCGTCCGGTTCGGCGGCCGTGGTTGCGGCAGCGGTAGGTGCGGCTGCGGCGGCCCCGGTCGGCTCGGGCGTGGCAGCCGCAGCTCTGCGCCGGGCCGCACGGCCACCGGGTGCGGGCTGCGGCTCTGAGCCGGGGTCGACGGCCGGGAGGACCGCGGTCTCGGCCTGGCCGCCGCTTCGTCGTACGACGCGCCCGCCGTCGGGCAGCGGTTCGGCCCGGCCCCAGGATTCCGGCGCCGGTGGCGGTGCCGGTGCCGGTGCGGGCGCGGGCTGCCAGGTGCCGGGGGCCTGTGGCTGGTAGAGGCCAGGAGCCCCGTAACCGGTGCCGTGGGCGGCCTGGGCGTACTGCTGCTGCTCGTACGCGGGCGGCGGCGGAACCGGCGCCTCACGGGGCCGGAACTCGGCAGCCGGGGCGGGGCCGCCCGCTGCCCCCTGGGGAAGGGGATCGCTGAGCGGGTCGGCCAATTGTTCTATTGCCGCGGCGAAGTCGGCCGCGTCGCGCTCGGGGCGGAGCGCAGTCACGCCCCGGCCTTGCCGAGAGCGGTACCCGCACCCAGACCGGCGCCGACGACGGGCGCGAGGCCCTCAGAGCGTCCGACCGCGCCTGTGTCGCCGCATTGGGCGAGCCAGTTGGCAAGCATGAGGTGGCCCCATTCCGTAAGCACCGACTCGGGGTGGAACTGGACTCCCTCGACAAGGGCCTCGCGGTGCCGCAGGCCCATGATGACGCCGGTGTCGGTCCAGGCGGTGATCTCCAACTCCGGCGGCACCGTGTCGCGTTCAACGGCGAGGGAGTGGTACCGGGTGGCGGTGAAGGGCGTCGGCAGTCCGGCGAAGACCCCGGCGCCCTCGTGCGTCACAAGGGAGGTCTTGCCGTGCAGCAGCTCGGGCGCCCGGTCCACCACGCCGCCGTAGGCGACGGCCATGGACTGCAGACCGAGGCAGACGCCGAAGACCGGCACCCCGGTGTCCGCGCAGTGCCGGACCATATCGACACAGATCCCGGCCTCCTCGGGCGTGCCGGGGCCGGGGGAGAGGAGGACACCGTCGAAGCGGTCCTGGGCGTGCCGGAGGTCGACCTCGTCATTGCGGAGCACCTCGCACTCGGCGCCGAGCTGGTAGAGGTACTGGACGAGGTTGAAGACAAAGCTGTCGTAGTTGTCCACGACGAGGATCCGTGCGGTCATCGGACGCTGGCCATCCCGTTGTTGACGGTGACGTCATTGAACGGCAGCAGCGGCTCCGCCCAGGGAAAGATGTACTGGAACAGCACATAGACGACGGCCAGCACCAGCACGAGCGAGATCGTCGCCCTCACCCACGCGTTGCCCGGCAGATGTCGCCAGATCCAGCCGTACATGTGCTGCCTTCCTTCCGGTTCCGGCACCAAGATTAGCCGGACAAGGCCGTCGGCATGCCCTTCTCCACAGCCTGGGTGGCTTCCAGATGGCCCCAGGCGATGAGCCGGTGACTGTGCCCCCACTCGGGGTCGCAGGTGGTGAGCGTCAGGTAGCGGCCAGGAGCGGTGAAGCCGGACTCGCGCGGCACGGGGTCGATGACGCCTACATCGGTCGGCAGGGTGCGGTACGGGCCGCGGTCGATCTCGTACGTGTACCAGGCGGTGCCGTCGGTGAGGACGACCTTGTCGCCCTTGCGCAGCTTGGGAAAGTCCTTGAAAGGGTCGCCATATGTGCGGCGGTGGCCGGCGACGGCGAAGTTGCCCCGGGCGCCGAGGCGGGCGGTGGAGGCGTAGTGGCCGAGGCCCTTCCTGAGGGTGGGGACCTGGGTGTCCTGCAGGACGGGCTTGTGCCAGCCGGCGCCGAGCCGGGGGATGTACATGACGGCAAAAGCTTTGCCGTCCCTATATGCGGCGGCGGCCGGGGTCCCGGCAGGTGTGGGGCTGGGGCTCGAACTAACGACGGACCCGGTGGACCAGCGGTCCTGGAGTTGGTTTATCTCGCCGTTCATGGCGCTGTCCGCGCGTACTCCGGTCCAGAAGAGCACATAGACGACGAAGAGCACGATGAGCGCCCCCGTGGTGACGCACAACTCGCTCAGGGTCCGCAGCACCAGGCGCACGGCCCATCCCCTCACTCGGCCCGGGCCCGGTCTCAGCCCACGGGCTTGGCGTAGTGCAGATCCACTGTGCCCGAGTACCCGGGAAGAGTCACCCGCTTGTGGTCCTCGACTTTCCAGCCGAGTCCGTAGGCGTTGACGTACTGCAGGTAGTTCTGGATCGCCGGGCTGCGGTCCAGCGCCTTGTGCAGCGCGTTCCGGTCACCCACAGCGGTGATTTTGTACGGCGGGGAGTAGACGCGGCCCTGGAGGATCAGCGTGTTGCCGACGCAGCGCACGGCGCTGGTGGAGATCAGGCGCTGGTCCATGACCTGTATGCCGGTCGCCCCGCCGTCCCAGAGAGCGTTGACGACAGCTTGCAGGTCCTGCTGGTGAATGACGAGGTCGTTGGGCTGCGGGTCCGGCACGCCGGGCACGAGGGGGGTGGCGTTGGCGGGCGCGTCGTTGAGGGTGACGCTGACGGCGGAGCCGGAGAGCGCCTCGGTGCCGGCGGCGTTGGCGAGGCCGTCGAGGTTCTTGCGGGTGGCCGTGCCGGTGCCGCTGCCGGAGTGGGAGAGGCCGTCGACGTCTTTGCGTACGGCGGACATCTCGCTTTCCAGCTGCTGGTTCTCGGTACTCTTCTCCTGGGCCCGGTCCGACAGCCGCAGCAGCGGGTCGTCGGTGCGGATATCGACACCCTTGGCGGTGTCGAAGCTCATCCAGAAGATCAGCCCGGCCAGCGCGAAGATCCCCGCACTGAGTGAACGAAGTACCACAGATCGGGCAGAAACGCGGGCAGGGGAGACATCAACGGTTTTGCTCACCGTACCCTTATCTCCTTCCAACCCGAGGAAGCACTACGCTAACGGACGCCTGGTAGCGGCAGTGAGCAGTACCCCGCCCGCCCGGCTCGATCACATCATCCGCGCGGTTACGCAGCGCATCGACAGGAGAGTTCCTCGTGCCGAAGTCACGGATCCGCAAGAAGGCCGACTTCACCCCGCCACCGTCGAAGACGACCGCCATAAAGCTCAGGACCGGTCGAGGCTGGGTCGCGCCGCTGATGCTGGCGTTCTTCCTCCTCGGACTGGCCTGGATCGTCCTCTTCTATGTGACGCAGGGCAGCCTGCCCATCGCGGCGCTGAACAACTGGAACATCGTGGTTGGCTTCGGCTTCATCGCGGGCGGGTTCGTCGTCTCCACACAGTGGAAGTAGCCGCGCCCACCACCCGCGCGACAGCTTGTCCCCAGGGTTATCCACAGCTCGATCCACAATGTTGAAAAGGTCGGAAGATCTGTGGATAACCCCTGCGGGATTGACGCCGGTGTGACCGGTGGTCCGGTGTACGGGCCACCGGTCATTCGTTGATCTTGCAGGGCAAATGGGCGGGCAGGACAGGCGCCCACAGACGTTCCCCGATGTACACAGGGGCACCCTCTCCGCTGTGGATAACGTCAGATCAACGCCAGGGGTTGCGGGCTCCCGCCCCACGTCAGCGGGATCAGCCAGTGATCTGGGTCACGCCGATCCACGTCACCACGAGCGTCACCACAAACACCGCCGCACAGGTCCCCCACTGCACCAGCGCCCGCCGTTCCTGTGGTGCGTACGCCATCCCGACCGCGATCAGCGACCCGGCGACCAGGCCGCCGATGTGGCCCTGCCAGCTGATGTTCGACCAGGTGAAGGTGAAGAACAGGTTCAGGGCGAGCAGGATCAGCACCGGTCGCATGTCGTACCGCATCCGCCGTACGAAGACGGCGGTGGCCCCGAAGAGGCCGAAGATCGCGCCGGAAGCACCCAGCGTGAGCGAACTCGGCGCCAACAGCAGCACCAGCGCGCTGCCGCCCAGCCCGGAAAGCATGTACAGGGCGAAATACCGGGTGCGCCCGAGCAGGCCCTCCAGCGGAGCTCCCACCCACCACAGAGCGAGCATGTTGAAGGCGATGTGCGCTACCTGTTCATGCAGGAAGACCGCACTGACCAGCCGGTACCATTGGTCCGGCCCCGCCGCGACGCCGATGCACTGACTGGCGTACTTCGAGCACAGGCCGTAGAGCCCGAGATCGGTGACCACCTGGTTGCCGAAGGCCTTCACCGCGAGGAAGACCGCCAGATTCAGCCCGATGAGGATCTTGGTGACCAGGTGCGGGTCCCGGGCGACGCTCCCCCCGGCGACCGTACGCGGTCGCACCCTGCGGGCGCTGGCATTGCCCTCGCGCACACACTCCGGACACTGGAAACCGACGGACGCGCTCACCATGCACTCCGGGCAGATCGGCCGCTCGCAGCGGGTGCAACGGATCCCGGTCTCGCGATCCGGATGCAGGTAGCAGCAGACCGCCTGGTCTTCCATGGTTCCCCTTCGTGCAACTTCATACATCGTACAAACGTCGCCCCGCCCGTCTGACGGACGGGCGGGGCGGTTCAGTTCCCGTATGGGCCGACATCGGTTACCGAAAACGGCTTGCGAGTCTACCGGCGCTCTACTACGACCGACTCGATGACGACGGCCTCCAGCGGGCGGTCGGTGCGCGGGTTGGTCGGGGTGTTGATGATCCCGTCCACGACCTTCTGGCTGGCCGGGTCGACGATCTCACCGAAGATGGTGTGCTTGCCGCTCAGCCAGGTGGTCGGCGAGACGGTGATGAAGAACTGCGAGCCGTTGGTGCCCGGGCCCGCATTGGCCATCGCCAGGAGGTAGGGCTTGTTGAACGACAGGTCCGGGTGGAACTCGTCGGCGAACTTGTACCCCGGGCCACCGGTGCCGTTCCCCAGCGGGTCACCGCCCTGGATCATAAAACCGGAGATCACGCGGTGGAACACCGTGCCGTCGTAGAGGTTCTTACTGGTCGGCTGTCCCGTGGTCGGGTCGGTCCACTCAAGGGTGCCCTCGGCAAGCCCGACGAAGTTCTTCACGGTTTTCGGCGCGTGGTCCGGCAGCAACCGGATGGCGATGTCCCCGTGGTTGGTCTTCAGGGTGGCGTAGAGCTGCTCGGCCACGATCTACCTTCCCTAGTCTTCACTGACAGGGACAAATCCTTGCACGGGTCGAGTTCGTACGAGTACTCGCTGGGCAGACGCACCCTGGGGGTACCTCTCCCCGTGACCCGGATGCCCGCCCGCACATGCCGGACCCCGCCTGTACGGGCATGATTTCAAACCGGGTGGAAAGGCGAAAACCGTACGCCACCGAGGAGGAGGTTCTCGTGACCCGCATCGACAGCGTGCGCCACGCAGCCGAGCAGACGAAGGACAGCGTGCGGCATGCCGCGGAGGTGGTGTCGCCGTACGCCAGCACGGCCAAGGAAAATGCCGCGGTCTACGCGGACAAGGCCCGCGCGACGGCCCGCACCCAATATGACGCTCATCTCGCGTCCCGTGTCGGCGAGGCCGTCGGGCAAGCACGGGCCGCCGTGCCGCCCAAGGTCGAGCAGGCCGTCGGCACCGCCGCGAAACGCACTAAGCAGGCAGCCGACTTCACGATCCCGAAGGTTGAGCAGGCGTTGGAAAGCGCCCGCGCCGCCACCGGGCCCGCACGTGAGGAGATCGTCGCCCGCAGCGGCGCGGCCCTCGCCGCGCTCCGCAGCCAACTGACCGCCGCCGACATCGAGAAGTTCGCCCGCAAGCGGGCCCGCCGGGTCCGCGCCGGGCGGATCGCCAAGCGCCTCACCGTGCTGGGCGCCCTCAGCGGAGCCGGCTTCGCGGGCTGGCGGTGGTGGACCAAGCAGACCAACCCCGACTGGCTCGTCGAGCCCGCCCCCGCCACGGAGCTCTCGGACCGCTCTTCCCTCAACGGCAGCGCCCAGTCCGGTACCGCCCCGCTCGACCAGGTCGACGGCGCTCCCCTCGACGCCCTTGACCCGGAGGTCCAGGCCAAGCAGGCCGAAGCCGAAGCCGAGCGCGGCCGCGAGGGTCGCGGCGATACATATCCGTAAGACCGACCTGACAGATATCGCGCTGCGACCCCGGATGGCCGGAGACCTCTCGGGTCTCCCGCCATCCGGCATGCGGCCCGGGATCGGCCGGACAGATGAGCGGATTCGGCGGGCAGCTCACCGCTCCAAAGGCGCCGGCACCGCCGGACCTTCCGCCGCCGGGTCCTGCTCCTCGGGGCCCGGGATCTCGGCCGGCACGCCGCGCAGGGTGAAGAGCGCGAAGACCGCGCCGACAGTGAGTAGGGCGGCACCGACCAGGGTGGTGGTCTGGATGCTGGCCACGAACGCCCGCCCCGCGGCGGCGATGACATCCGTGCCCGTGGCGCCCGGAAGCGCCGCTCCGGTGGCAACGGCTCCGCCGACTGATTGGCGGGCGGCGTGCACCGCCTCGGCAGACAACCCGGCGGGCAGCGCGAGGCCGCCTCGGTAGAGGGCGCTCGCGAGGGATCCGACGCCCCTGACGGGGCGGTGACGGTTGTCTACCCGGTGCCGGCCCCGGCCAGGGCCTGGAGCGCCTGCTCCAGGCCGAGTGCGGCGCCCCGGGCATAAGCGGCTTTGTACGGCTGGTCGCCGAGAGCGGCGCGGGCTGCGACCGTGACCCGTGCCCCGTCGGGGCCCGGCAGGACGTCCATGCCGCGCAGCACTCGTACCGTGCCGAGCAGCTCGGCGGCGCCGACTGGGTCGCCCTCGATCAGCGCGAGCCCGGCGAAGGCCTCGGCCGTGGCGGCGGCGAACGGGAGGTTGCGGGCGTCGTGCTCGGGGCGGAACGCCTGACGGTAGTAGGCGCGGGACTGCCCGGGGCGGCCCTCCGCCGCGCAGATCCGGCCCAGGGCCAGCAGGACGGACGAACGGGTACCGCGGCCGGAGAACCACCCCGCCGAGGACTCCTCCAGCGCCAGCTCGCACAGCCGCCGCGCCTCGGTCAGATCGCCGCGCAGCCGGGCGGACTCGCCCAGGGCCATATGGGCGCGGGCCAGGTATTCGGGGGCGCCGGCTCTGCGGGCCAGTTCGGTGGCCTGTTGGAGGTCGGCGTGGGCGGCCTCATGGTCTCCGGCCCGGGTGTGGCACTCGCCGCGCTGGCACAACAGTTCCGCGATGCTCTCGGTGGCGTCCAGAGCCGCGTCGAGTGCCAGCGCCTCGTCGATGGCGCGCGGGATGTCGCTCCGGAAATCGGCGAGCCAGGCCAGCTGGGTGAGCGCCATCGCCATCCCCCAGCGGTCGCCGAGGCCCCGGAACACGGTCAGCGCCTCGGTGAACTCCCGTTCCGACTCTTCCGCCTGAGCGTCGACCCACCATCTCTGGAAGCCTTCGCCGACATGCATCAGCGCCAGGTACCAGGGGCCGTTGTCCACCAGCTCGAAGCCCGCCCGGTACCGCTCATACGTCTCCCTGTCAGGGACTCCCGCGAAGGGTGCCCAGAGCACGACGAGGGCGGGGTAGCGGCGCGGAGCCGCAAACAACTCGTCGAAGGCCGCTCTGGCAGCCGCCAGGTGGGCAGTGAGCTCCTCCCGGTCAGGGGTGGCCGACGCCGCGGCCACAACGGTCAGCACGTACTCCTCACCCAGACCATCGGGCGCGGCCGGGCCGATATGCTCCAGTAGCTGGAGGGCGGACTGGGCGCCTTCGTACCGCAGACCGCGCAGCATCCAGTAGGTGGAAAGGGCGGCAGTCAGGCGTAGTCCGGTGGCACTGTCCGCGTCGGCGGCGCTTCGGCGCAGCGCGGTGTGGAGGTTGTCGTGGTCGGCAGCCAACCTGCGCAGCCACTGCAGTTGCCCGACCCGACGCAGATGTGGCTCCGCGGTGACGGCCAGGCCGAGGAAGTACGCGGCATGTGCCCGACGCAGCCGTGCCGTCTCACCGGACTCGCCGAGCCGCTCGGCCGCGTAGGCCCGAATGGTCTCCAGGAGGCGGTAGCGAGTGCCGCCGCCATCTGCCGGGCGGGCGACGACCAGTGACTTGTCAACGAGCGACTCGGTGAGCTCGAGTACGTCGTCGGCATGGATCCCGGCGGCCCCGGTAGCCCGCGCGCCGTCCGCGCACACAGCCTCCACCGCATCGAGGGTCCAGCCGCCGGCGAACACCGAGGCACGGCGCAACACGGCCTGTTCGGGGGCCGGCAGCAGATCCCAGTTCCAGTCGACGACGCCGCGCAGCGTCTGCTGGCGGGGCTGGGCGGTGCGGCTGCCCCTGGACAGGAGACGGAAGCGCTGGTCGGCGCCGAGCCGCCCGGCGATCTCGGCGGCGGACAGGGAGCGCAGCCGGGCGGCGGCCAGTTCGATGGCGAGGGGAAGCCCGTCGAGGGCCTGGCAGATCTCCAGGACGGCTTCCAGGTCGGCACCGAGGTCGAAGTCGGACCGTACGGCGGCGGCACGCTCGGCGAACAGCCGCAAGACCGGAAAGCCGGCAGTCAGCTCGGCTGGGGTGCCCGACGGGGGCAGAGGTAGCGGTTGGACGAGGCAGAGCATCTCGCCGCTGATACGGAGCGCCTCGCGGCTGGTCGCGAGAATTTTGACCTGGGTACAGCTGCGTCCCAGACACGCCACGAGCGCCGCAGTCTCCACGATCACGTGCTCACAGTTGTCGAGCACGAGCAGCAGAGGTCGGTCGGCCAGCGCCGCACAGAGACGGGCCACCGGGTCCGGAGTCCGGCCCGGCCCGGAAGGGGGTATCAGCCGGGCCTCACGTATCCCGAGCGCGCCGAGCAGCGCCTGCGGCACCTCTCCGCCATCATCGACGGCGGAGAGGTCGACGAAGCAGACCTCTCCCTCGTACCGTCCCGCCGCCTCGACCGCCAGCCGGGTCTTGCCCGCGCCACCGGGCCCGACGAGCGTGACCAGGCGGGCTCCGCCGCCCAGTAGTCCCCCGATCCGGGCCAGCTCTTCGGCGCGCCCGACGAAACTGGAGAGCTGGGCGGGCAGTCCCTGCGGCGCGACCGCTGTTTCACGTGAACCACGGGAAGGCGCTGTTTCACGTGAAACAGCCGAAGGGTCCGTTTCACGTGAAACAACGATCGCCGCCGACCCCGCCTCCCCTCGCAGCACTGCGAGATGCACGGCGGCGAGCTCAGGTCCCGGGTCCACGCCGAGCTCCTGGGCGGGACTGCCCCTGGCCTCCTCGTAAGCCTCCAGCGCCTCGGACTGCCGCCCGCTGCCGCACAGCGCGCGCATCAGCTGGGCGAGGAGCCGTTCTCGCAGCGGGTGCATGGCGACCAGTTCCCGTAGCTCGCCGACGAGTTCCCGGTGCCCGCCAAGCCTCAGCCCGGCCTCGATCCGGTCCTCGGTGACCGCGCCCCGCAGCTCCTCCAGCCGCACCACTGGGGAAACCTCCAGCCACGCGGTGCGCGCGGCTTTCGTCGCGTTTCTTGACGGCGGGGAAGCCTCACGTGACCCTGAATGAAACGATTCATCTACTTGTGGTTGTGCCCGATGGCGACCGCGTTCACGATCAGCCGCTCACATCAGCAGGGAGCAACGGCCAGTGGACGGCATCTCCTCCATCGGGAATCCAGCGGCGAGATGGCCGCGACTCTTAGTCACGACGTCATTACTCTCCGCCATCGCCCTCCTCGCCTCCTACGGGCTGGCACCGCCACCCGCACAGGCGGCACAGGGGCGAGCGACCGCCGATACCACGATCGTCAACGCCGACGCCGTCGGACATCAGATCAGCCGTTTCGACGTCGACCGCAACTCGCTGGACGCGCACGACGGTTCGGTACTGAAGGTCGGCAACCTCTACTACCTGTACGGCACCAGCTACGCCTGAGGATACGAGTACCGGAAAAACGCGAACTTCGGCCCGTCCCCACCGGGTTGCGCCGCGCCTGGATCGTCGCCGCAGTCGCCCGTGGTGTGCGCCATGCCGAGGTCCGCACCCGGGCTGCCGCCAACGACTGTACGGCCGCCCAATGGCGGACGCGGGCGGGCCTACCCGAAGCGGCCGAAGGAACTGGGCAGTGAGCGCCCCTTGAGCTGCCCGAGCTGTTCGCGTGCCACGCCACCTGCGCGACGGACCACGCCGTTTTACGCGGCGGGAGCTCTTCCCGCATGTCTCGATCGCCCCATCGAGAGCGTGCGGGTCCGTTCGAGGGCACATCTCACAGGCCCGGACGGGAGCGGGCGCTCATCCCTCGGCATGCCCCTCGGATCACAGGGGGATGTGGACTCCATGCGGAATCTGGTCATGGAAGCGGCCCCGCCGTTCGAATACGGCAGGGCCACTGAGCAGGGTGGAGCCTAGGAGATTCGAACTCCTGACATCTGCCTTGCAAAGGCAGCGCTCTACCAACTGAGCTAAGGCCCCGTGTCGCAGAACAGCGTACCCGGTGCAGCGGGGATCCCCGACCCGGTATCGCGGTCCCTAGGATGATTTGCAAGATTCACAGCCGCAAACGGGAGCCCGGATGGACACCGCGCCACAGGACGCCGCCGCTCGTGTGCAGGAACTCCAGCGCGGCTGGTACGGGGAGCCGCTGGGAGATCTGTTCCGGCGGCTGATCGACGACCTGGGGCTGAACCAGGCACGGCTGGCCGGAGTGCTGGGGCTGTCGGCGCCGATGCTGTCCCAGTTGATGAGCGGGCAGCGGGCGAAGATCGGGAATCCTGCGGTGGTGCAGCGGCTCCAGGCGCTGCGGGAACTGGCGGCGCAGGTCGCCGAGGGGGAGCGGACGACGGCACAGGCGGCGGCACGCATGGCGGAGATCCGCGAGTCGGAGGCGTCGTCGGTGCTGAGTACGACGCAGAGCGTGCCGTCGGGCGCGCCGGTGCCGCCGACCCGGCGGACCGTACGGGAGATCCAGTCGCTGTTGCGGTCGGTCGCCTCCGCCGCTGAGATCGCCGAAGCCGCCGACACCCTCGCCGCAGACCATCCGGAACTGGCAGAGTTCCTCCGTGTGTACGGCGCCGGGCGCACCGATGACGCGGTCGCTCACTTCGAGGCACATCGGGACTGACCGCAGGACAGGGGGCGGACGCACACCATGGGTGAGGTCTTCGCAGGCCGGTACGAGCTGGTGGACCCGATCGGAGGGGGCGGTGCGGGCGCCGTCTGGCGGGCCTGGGACCGGCGGCGCGGCCGCTATGTGGCGGCGAAGGTGCTGCGGCAGAGCGACGCGCACTCGCTGCTGCGCTTCGTACGCGAGCAGGCACTGCGGATCGACCATCCGCATGTGCTGGCACCGGCGAGCTGGGCGGCGGACGACGACAAGGTGCTGTTCACCATGGATCTGGTGCGCGGCGGGTCGCTGTCGCACCTCATCGGGGACTACGGGCCGTTGCCGCCACGCTATGTCTGCGCCCTCCTGGACCAACTGCTGTCCGGGCTGGCGGCGGTGCACGTCGAGGGGGTGGTGCACCGTGACATCAAGCCCGCCAACATCCTGCTCGAGGCGACCGGCGCCGGGCAGCCGCACCTGCGGTTGTCGGACTTCGGGATCGCCATGCGCAAGGGCGAGCCCCGGCTGACCGACGCCAACTACATTGTCGGCACGCCCGGTTACTTCGCGCCGGAGCAGATGCTTGGCGCCGAACCGGACTTCCCCGCCGACCTCTACGCGGCGGGTCTGGTCGGGCTGTATCTGCTCAGCGGCAAGAAACCGGACGCGGAGGCCATATACAAGCAGTACTCATTCGGCACGCCGCGCGCCCCGCTGGGGGTACCCGAACCGCTGTGGCAGGTCATCGGCGCCCTGCTCCAGCCGGATCCGGAAGCCCGGTTCCGCACTGCCACCGGCGCCCGCAAGGCGCTCGCGGCAGCCGTGGAACTGCTGCCGGAACCGGGATCGGCCGACGACGAGCCGGTCGAGGTCTTCGACCAGATCGGACCACTGCCGGAAGGCTTCGGGCCAACAGGTCCGGCGGCGGCCGGACCGGAGCCCACGGTCGAGGGGACCGTCGGCTTCCACCTCGCCCCTCCCGCACCCCGCTCCCCCCTCTCTGAGCCCCCCGCCCAGCCGCTCGAACAGCCGCTCGCCCAGCCCTTGCCGGAGCCCTTGCCGCTCCCGGAGCAGCCCACCGCCCCACCATCGCCGGCCACCCGCCCTCAAACCGCTCCGGTGGCTGTACGGCGACCAGGACCACCCGCCAGGGTGGTGATCCCGGTGCTCATCGCCGCCGCTCTGTGCTTCGCGGTGGGCATCTGGGCCCTGGCCGCGGCCTGAACGCCTACCAGGCCGCGTCCGTGGGCTGCCGGCGACGGGCGGCTATGGCCCAGACCACGAGCCACAGCACGAGGACGGTCCCCGTACCGAGCGCCGTGAAGCCGACGGCGCGCAGTGCGGAGTCCGGGCCCCCGGTAGCGGCGGAAACGGTTTGGGACCCAACTGTGCCGTCCGCCGAGCCGCCACCGCCGCCTGTCCCGCCTGATGCCGCGACCGTGCCCCTTGTGCCGGACGTACCCGTCGTACCGGTGACGCCGAAGCCGGCCTTCGCCGCGTCACCGTCGTAACCGGGCCCAAAGATCGCCGTTCCCTGGACCTCCACGGCCAGCCGGACCGGCACCGAACCGGTGATGAAACCCGCGACATCCTGGTCCACGCTCACCGCGAAGTAGTACCAGCCCGCGAAGCGCATCATGGCTACCGCAGCGTCGTCCGAGGTCCGGTTGGCATAGGAGACCCGTACCGTGCCCAGCCGCACCGACGCCGCATCGCCCATATAGGTCGCGGATCCGCTCTCCACCAGCCCGCGAGCGGGGTTGTATGCCTCGACCCGCACGCCCTGGCCGACAACGCCGAATTTCGTCGTCTCGGTATTGGCGAAGTCCGCGACGAGGAAGACCCGTTGGCCCCAGTTGACCGGCACCTTGTAGAAGCGGGTCTCACCGGGCCTTACCGCGTCCTCCCAGACCCCGGTACTCACTCCGACCGCCGTATCGGGACTGACGCCGCCCTGGGCCTTCTGCGGCGTCCCTGTGACCGGCGCGGGCGACGCCGAGTCGTTGACAACCACCGGTCCCTGAGCCGCCCCCGTCTTGAGACCCGGCTCGGGCATGTACCGGATCTCCAGCGGCCACGCCCTCTGGTCGGAACCGGCCGAATCGCCACGGCTCACCAGCAGGTTGTACTGCCCGGCCTCCTGGCACCGCCCGTTCGGCTCGATGGTGCGCTGTACGTAGCTGCCGACCGGCCGCCCCGTGCTGTCCGTACCGAACCGCACATCGGCACTGTCACACCGATTACCGGCGGAATCGTCAAGGATCAGCCGCATGTCGTCCGGGAACTCCACCTTGGTACCCGGAGGCGGCAGCGCGAACACCGACAGATACGCCGACGACTTCGCGTCCAGGGTCACCGCGTAGTACTTGGTGACGTCGTTGTTGATCGTGTCCCGGTACGTCGAGCCCGCCGCGAGAGGCGGCGCCTCGGTACTGACCGCCGAACCCGCCACCGCCTCACCCCCCGGCTTCCAGTACGGCACCGAGGAATCCGCGGACGCCTGCCCTGCCGCCCCGGCCAGCACCGCGCACACGCCCGCCACCGCCACCAGCGCCCTGCCGCCGATCATGCCGCCCCTCCCCGCCGTCCCCCGCCGGCGCCCCGGCAGGTGCTCCACGTCACAGCCACCGTACCGAGCCCCACCGACAAAAGAAGCCCCGGCCGCCAAGCGGCCGGGGCTTCCCGAAGAGTCAATACGACCAATAAGGCTGCGACTCAGACACTCGCGCCAGAACTTGCCGGGACGGAGTCGGTCGCCTCCGTCCACAGGTCCTGCTCTGCGCGGTCCGCCTGGATCTGGCGGTACACGAGGAGACCGCCGATGGCGGCCAGTGCGACCAGGAGAATCTTCTTCACCGCGCGACCTCGTCCTTCTTGCGTTGGGGGTCCTCCGACGGGCCCGACTATACACACCGGCCGATACCGAACGGTGACCTGCTGCTCAAACCCCAAACTCCCGCACCGGCCACAAGGAAACGGCCCGTCCGGATCATTGATCCGGACGGGCCATTCCACGCGGTGGGGCTACCAGGACTTGAACCTGGGGCCTCTTCCTTATCAGGGAAGCGCTCTAACCGTCTGAGCTATAGCCCCTCGCTGCACGGAAAGATTACCGCACCCCGGGCCATGTCCCAAAATCGGTAAGCGGACCCCCTCTCGCCGCCTACTCGTCCTCGGCCAGTGTCAGCTCGATACCGCCCACCATCCCGGCCGACATGTTGTAAATGAAGGACCCAAGGGTGGCCAGCGCCGTGGCCAGCACGACGTCGATCACCGCGATGACCGCGGTGAAGGTCACCACTCGCGACAGCGACAGGAACGACACCAGGTCGAAACCTTTGCCCGTACCCGAGTTGGTGGCCTCGCTTATGGTGCTGCCCACGGTGGAGAAGACGCCGATCGTGTCCAGCACCATCCACAGGACGGCGACGGCCACGATCGTGCAGATACCCAGCGCGATGGAGAGCAGGAAGCTGACCTTCATCACCGACCACGGGTCGGCCCGGGACACCCGCAGCCGCGCCTTGCGGGTACGGGGCGCCGCGGTACGAGCCGCCGGACGGGGTCGGCGCACCCCGGCAGTGGACCCCGCCCCGGCATGGAGCGCGGGGGCCGCAGGAGGCGCCCCAGGAGGTACGTAGGCCTGGGCGGGCTGGTGCGGGGGCTGCTCGGGGACGCCCGCCGGCAACGCGGCCGACGCCCCGTAGGTCTGTTGGCGGGCCGCGTGCTGGTGGTGCGGCGGACGGGTGTCGGTCACAGTGGATCCCCCCTGCTCAGGGCCGGTGGCAGTGGGTGGGCCAAGGGCACCGCCGGCCGCGGCCGGGTCGGCCTGCTGCCACCCTTCCACGCCCGTTCCGCCCGCGGCACCCGTGGCTTCACTCACGGCTTACTCCTCGGAGTCGTCAGATTCTACGGCCACAGGCTCTACGCCCTCGGCCGGCTGCTCGGCGTCAGCAGCCTCGGCCGCCTCTACCAATTCCGCTTCTTCGCCGGCCTCGGCGTTTCGCGCGATACCGACGACGGCATCCCGCTTGCCCAGGTTGATCAGTTGGACGCCCATGGTGTCACGTCCGGTTTCCCTGACTTCGTTCACCCGTGTACGAATCACACCGCCGCTGAGCGTGATGGCGAGGATTTCGTCGGTGGCTTCCACCACCAACGCCCCCACCAGCGAGCCACGGTCCTCGACGATCTTCGCCGCCTTGATCCCGAGGCCACCACGGCCCTGGACGCGGTACTCGTCGACATTGGTGCGCTTCGCGTACCCGCCGTCAGTGGCGGTGAAGACGAAGGTACCCGGCCGTACGACATTCATCGAGAGAAGCTCGTCGCTCTCACGGAAACTCATGCCCTTCACGCCCGAGGTCGCCCGGCCCATGGGCCGCAGCGAATCGTCCGTGGCCGTGAACCTGATGCACTGCGCCTTGCGGCTCACCAGCAGCAGATCGTCGTCGGCCGACACCAGCTCAGCACCGATCAGCTCGTCCTCGCCGCCGTCCTCCGTCTCCCGGAGGTTGATGGCGATGACACCACCCGATCGCGGGGAGTCGTAGTCCTTCAGCGGCGTCTTCTTCACCAGGCCCGACTTGGTGGCGAGCACCAGATAGGGCGCGGCCTCGTAGTCCCGGATCGCGAGGATCTGGGCGATGGACTCGTCCGGCTGGAACGCCAGCAGATTCGCGACATGCTGCCCGCGCGCGTCCCGGCCCGCGTCCGGCAGCTCATATGCCTTCGCCCGGTAGACCCGGCCCTTGTTGGTGAAGAACAGCAGCCAGTGGTGCGTGGTCGACACAAAGAAGTGGTCGACGATGTCGTCCTGCTTCAGCTTTGTGCCCCGCACACCCTTGCCGCCACGCTTCTGCGAGCGGTAGTCCTCGGTCTTCGTACGCTTCACATAGCCGCCACGCGAGATGGTGACGACGATGTCCTCCTCGGCGATCAGGTCCTCGATGGACATGTCACCGTCGAAGGGCACCAGCTTGCTGCGCCGGTCGTCGCCGAACTTGTCGACGATCGCGGCCAGCTCCTCGCTGATGATCTGCCGCTGCCGCTCGGGCGAGGCGAGGATCGCGTTGTACTCGTTGATCTTCGCCTGCAGCTCGTCGTGTTCCGCGACGATCTTCTGCCGCTCCAGAGCGGCCAGCCGGCGCAGCTGCATCTCCAGGATCGCGTTCGCCTGGATCTCGTCGATGGTCAGCAGGCCCATCAGACCTTCGCGCGCGATCTCGACGGTGTCGCTGCGCCGGATCAGCGCGATGACCTCGTCGATGGCGTCCAGCGCCTTGAGCAGGCCGCGCAGGATGTGCGCCCGCTCCTCGGCCTTGCGCAACCGGAAGCGGGTCCGCCGGATGATGACCTCGAGCTGGTGGTTCACCCAGTGCCGGATGAACGCGTCCAGGGAGAGAGTGCGCGGCACACCGTCGACCAGCGCCAGCATGTTCGCACCGAAGTTGGACTGCAGGTCGGTGTGCTTGTACAGGTTGTTCAGCACGACCTTGGCGACGGCGTCCCGCTTGAGCACGATCACCAGGCGCTGGCCGGTACGGGACGAGGTCTCGTCACGGACGTCGGCGATGCCGCCCATCTTGCCCTCGCGCACCAGATCGGCGATCTTCTGCGCCAGGTTGTCCGGGTTGGTCTGGTACGGCAGCTCGGTGACGACCAGGCACTGCCGGCCCTGGATCTCCTCGACCTCGACGACCGACCGCATGGTGATCGAACCGCGCCCGGTACGGTACGCCTCCTCGATGCCCTTGCGACCCACCACCAGAGCCCCGGTCGGGAAGTCCGGCCCCTTGATCCGCTCCATCAGAGCGTCGAGCAGCTCCTCAGGAGTGGCCTCGGGGTTCGCCAGGTACCACTGGGCACCCTCGGCGACCTCACGCAGATTGTGCGGCGGGATATTGGTCGCCATGCCGACCGCGATGCCGGCCGAGCCGTTGATCAAAAGGTTCGGGAACCGGGCCGGCAGCACCGTCGGCTCCTGGTTACGGCCGTCGTAATTGTCCTGGAGGTCGACGGTGTCCTCGTCGATGTCCCGGACCATCTCCATCGACAGCGGCATCATCTTGCACTCGGTGTACCGCATGGCTGCGGCCGGGTCATTGCCCGGGGAACCGAAGTTGCCGTTGGAGTCCACCAGCGGCATCCGCATCGACCAGTGCTGGGCCAGCCGCACCAGCGCGTCATAGATGGAGGAGTCGCCGTGCGGGTGGTACGTACCCATGACGTCACCGACGACACGGGCGCACTTGTAGAAGCCCTTCTCGGGCCGGTACCCGCCGTCATACATCGCGTACAGGACGCGGCGGTGCACCGGCTTGAGGCCGTCACGGACATCAGGCAGCGCACGCGACACGATCACGCTCATCGCGTAGTCGAGATAGCTGCGCTGCATCTCCGTCTCGAGGCCGACCGGCTCGATACGAACGGTCATGTCGGGCTCGGCGCCCTCGGGCGTGGCTGGGGTGATCTCGTCGGCCATTGCTGGTCAAAATCCTTTCGAGCTGCGGCGTCGGATGCGGGCGGCGGCCGACTCAGATGTCGAGGAAGCGGACATCCTTGGCATTGCGCTGGATGAACGAACGCCGCGCCTCGACGTCCTCGCCCATGAGCACCGAGAACAGGTCATCGGCCTGGGCTGCGTCATCCAGGGTGACCTGGCCGAGCACCCGGTGGTCAACGTCCATGGTGGTGATCCGCAGCTCCTCGGCGTTCATCTCGCCGAGGCCCTTGAAGCGCTGGATCGAGTCTTCCCTGATCCGCTTGCCGGACTGGCGGCCCAGCTCGATCAGGGCGTCCCGCTCGCGGTCGGAGTAGGCGTACTCGAAGTCGTCCCGGCCCCACTTGATCTTGTAGAGCGGGGGACGGGAGAGATAGACATGCTGCGCCTCGATCAGCGGCCGCATGAAGCGGAAGAGGAAGGTGAGCAGCAGGGTGTTGATGTGCTGGCCGTCGACATCGGCGTCCGCCATCAGAATGATTTTGTGATAGCGGAGCCTGGCGATGTCGAAGTCCTCGTGCACACCGGTGCCGAAGGCCGAGATCAGCGCCTGGATCTCGGTGTTCTGCAGCACCTTGTCGATCCGCGACTTCTCCACATTCAGGATCTTGCCGCGGATCGGGAGGATCGCCTGGTACTGCGGATTACGGCCGGACTTGGCCGAGCCGCCGGCCGAGTCACCCTCGACGATGAAGATCTCGCACTTCGTCGGGTCGTTGGACTGGCAGTCACTCAGCTTGCCCGGCAGCGACGCCGTCTCCAGCAGGCCCTTGCGTCGGGTCAGATCACGCGCCTTGCGGGCCGCCACCCGGGCCGTAGCGGCCTGGATGGACTTGCGGACGATATCCGCGGCCTCGTTCGGATTACGGTCCAGCCAGTCGGTCAGGTGCTCGTGCACGACCTTCTGCACAAAGGTCTTCGCCTCGGTGTTGCCCAGCTTCGTCTTCGTCTGACCCTCGAACTGAGGCTCGCCGAGCTTGATCGAGATGATCGCCGTCAGGCCCTCGCGGATGTCCTCGCCTGCGAGGTTGTCGTCCTTCTCACGGAGCAGCTTCTTGTCCCGTGCATATCGGTTGACCAGGCTGGTCAGCGCCGCGCGGAAGCCCTCCTCGTGAGTGCCGCCCTCATGGGTGTGGATCGTGTTCGCGAAGCTGTAGACACCCTCGGTGTACTGGGTGTTCCACTGCATCGCCACCTCGATGGAGAGCATCCTCTCCTTGTCCTCGGCGTTGATGTCGATCACCGTCGGGTGGATCATCTCGCCCTTGCGCGAGTTGAGGTACTTCACGAAGTCGACGATGCCGCCCTCGTAGAAATACGTCACCGACAGCGGCTTGCCCTCCTCGTCGAGGTGCTCCAGGCGCTCGTCAGTGAGCGAGATGGTCAGCCCCTTGTTGAGGAACGCCATCTCCTGGAAGCGCCGCGCCAGCGTCTCGAAGGAGTACTCCGTCGTCTCGAAGACATCCGGATCCGCCCAGAAGGTAACCGTGGTACCGGTGCTGTCGACCGGTTCGTTCTTCGCCAGCGGAGCTGTCGGCACACCGAGCTTGTAGTCCTGCGTCCAGCGGAAACCCTCCGTCCGGACCTCCACCGCCACCTTGGACGACAGCGCGTTGACGACCGAGACGCCCACACCGTGCAGACCGCCGGAGACGGCATAACCGCCGCCACCGAACTTGCCGCCCGCGTGCAGCACCGTCAGCACGACCTCGACCGCCGGCTTCCCCTCGGAGGGGATGATCCCCACCGGGATGCCGCGGCCGTTGTCGACCACGCGCACGCCGCCGTCGGCGAGGATCGTGACCTCGATGGTGTCCGCATATCCCGCGAGCGCCTCGTCGACCGAGTTGTCGACGACCTCCTGGACCAGGTGATGCAGACCACGCTCGCCCGTCGAGCCGATGTACATACCCGGACGCTTGCGGACCGCGTCCAAGCCCTCAAGGACAGTGATCTGGCTGGCATCGTACGACGACCCGTTGGGCGGCGCGTCCGAACCGGCGGTGGATTTGTGGTTCTCGTTGGAGTTGCCGGAATCGGCCACGAAGCGCCCTTTCTGGCACAGCACGAGCCGTCTCCCGCGGTGCGGGACCGGCTGCGTCGATCGACATGTTCCGCGATTGGGCGGTGTGCCTACCAGTCTACCGGTAGCGCCGACATCGATGGGGCTTTGCCGGTACCTGAGTTCCCATGTGCCGTCCGAAACCGCCTCCTGCCGACTCCCTATATACGGGACAGGCCCCAAACCGGCTCACACGGGCCTCCAGGGCTTCCGACTGTCAACCCTCCACTACGGTGCGCTGCCCCGCCCGCATCACCCGTACGTATCGCCCGGACCCTTACTTCCCGGAGCCCGCAACCGGCCGTAAGAACGGGCCGGGCCGGCCGGCCCGAGAACCTTGATCAACTTGACCGTGCCATGCCCCAGATCGGCATTCAACCTGGCCACCAGAGTCGGCGCCAACAGCCGCAGCTGCGTCGCCCAAGCCGTGGAGTCGCAGCTCACAGTCAGCACCCGCGCCTCCTCGTCGTACTTCTGCGGCTCGCAGTGCAGCGCCACATCGTCGCCGACCAGCTGTGGCCAACGACCCATCACCCCGCCCACCGCGGCAGGCGCCTCCCAGCCCCGCTCCGTGATCAGACGGCTGATCGCGGCACCGAGCGGCAGCGGGTCACGGCCGTCGGCGCGCGCGCCACTGCGCAGGCCGCCACGGCGCGCCTGCTTCTTCTGCTGCGCGGCAGCGCCCCGTTCCCGCGCCTGCTCCTTGGCCGCGCGCAGCGCGACCCGGGCGAGGTCGACCCCGGAGAGCTCCGGGGCGGCCTTGGGATCGGGCTGAGGCTGGGCCTGCGGCTGGGGATCCTGAGGCTTCTCGGTCACGACACGCGCACCACATTCCCGTTCTCGACGCTATAGCGCGCGCCCGCCAGCAGCCCGGGCACGTCGTCGTCCACCGCCGCGGTGACCAGCACCTGCTCACCCGGCGCGACCAGCTCCGCCAGTCGCGAGCGACGCCTTTCGTCAAGCTCCGCGAAGACGTCGTCCAGCACCAGGACGGGCTCGGCGCCGTCGGCGCGCAGCAGCTCATAGGAGGCGAGCCGCAGCGCCAGTGCGTACGACCAGGACTCGCCATGGCTGGCGTATCCCTTGGCGGGAAGCTGGCCGAGCTTGAGGACCAGATCGTCGCGGTGCGGGCCGACCAAGGTCACCCCGCGCTCGATCTCCTGCTTGCGCGACTCGGCGAGCGCCTCCAGAAAGAGCCCGCACAGCTCCTCACGACCGCTCGCCCCGTCGAGCCGTTCCCCGATCGAACCGCGGTACTCCAGCGCGACCGGGCCACCGCCGGGGGCCAGCTGCTCATACGCCTTGTCGGCGAGCGGCTGAAGGGCTTGGACGAGATCGAGGCGCTGGGCGAGCAGCTCCGCACCGGCCCGGGCAAGGTGCTGGTCCCAGATGTCGAGGGTGCCGAGAGCTGAACCGCCGCCGGCGGCGCCACCGTGGCGTCGGGCCATCGCGGCGCTCTTGAGGAGGGTGTTGCGCTGCTTCAGCACGCGCTCGTAATCGCTGCGCACGGCGGCGAGCCGGGGCGCGCGGGCGGTGATCAGCTCGTCCAGGAAACGCCGGCGCTCGCCCGGGTCGCCCTTGACCAGGGCGAGGTCCTCGGGGGCGAAGAGCACACTGCGGACGATGCCCAGGACGTCGCGCGGCCGGACCTGGCTGGACCGGTTGATCCGCGCACGGTTCGACCTGCCCGGATTGATCTCCAGCTCGACCAGCTGCTGGCGCTCGCCCTGCACGACCGCCGCCCGGACGATCGCACGGTCGGCGCCCATCCGCACCAGGGGGGCGTCGGCGGCGACCCGGTGGCTGCCCAGGGTCGCGAGATAGCCGACGGCCTCGACGAGATTGGTCTTGCCCTGCCCGTTGGGGCCCACAAAGGCGGTGACGCCCGGGTCGAGCTGGACCTCGGCCCGGGCATAGGAGCGGAAGTCGGCAAGCGACAGGTGCGCTACGTGCATGGCTGTGCGCCGGCCTCCCTGCTGATGGCTACTTCGTGTTCTCGACCGCGTGTCCGCCGAACTGATTACGCAGCGCGGCGACCATCTTCATCTGCGGAGAGTCGTCCTGACGCGACGCGAAGCGGGCGAAGAGCGCCGAGGTGATCGCGGGGAGCGGTACGGCGTGATCGATGGCGGCCTCGACAGTCCAACGGCCCTCGCCGGAGTCGGCCGCGTAGCCGCGGATCTTGGTCAGGTGCTCGTCGGCGTCGAGGGCGTTGACGGCCAGGTCGAGCAGCCAGGAACGGATGACGGTGCCCGACTGCCAGGAGCGCAGGACCTCACGGACGTCGGTGACGGAGTCCACGGCCTCCAGCAGCTCCCAGCCCTCGGCGTAGGCCTGCATCATGGCGTACTCGATGCCGTTGTGGACCATTTTGGCGAAATGGCCGGCCCCGACCTTGCCTGCGTGGACAGCGCCGGACTCCCCCTCGGGTTTGAGGGCGTCGAAGATCGGGCGTACCTTCGCGACGTTCTCGGCGTCGCCGCCGTACATCAGCGCGTAGCCGTTCTCCAGGCCCCAGACGCCGCCGGAGACACCGCAGTCGACGAAGCCGATGCTCTTGGCAGCGAGCTCCTCGGCGTGCTTCTCGTCGTCGGTCCAGCGGGAGTTCCCGCCGTCCACAACGGTGTCACCGGGGGAGAGCAGTTCGCCGAGCTCATCGATCGTCGACTGGGTGGCGGCACCGGCCGGGACCATGATCCACACGACCCGCGGGGCTTCCAGCTTGTCCACAAGCTCCTGGAGGCTGTGGACATCCGCGAGGTCCGGATTGCGGTCGTAGCCTATGACGGTGTGGCCTGCGCGGCGGATCCGCTCGCGCATGTTGCCGCCCATCTTGCCGAGACCGATGAGACCGAGCTCCATCATTGATCCTTCGTTCGAAGCATGCCTGACCTGAGTCGAGCCTACGACGGCCCTGCGGGCGCTGCCCGACCGGTCGGCCCCAGTGCGCCCACGCTTCCGGCGCGCGCCGGGCGCCTCAGCCCGAGAGCCTCACCGGCATGATCAGGTACTTGTACGCGTCATCGGCCTCGGCGTCCTTGGCGGGCCGACCGCTGAGCAGGGCGGGCTTGGTCGAGGTGGTGAAGGAGAGCTGGGCGACCGCCGAGTCGATGGCGCTCAGGCCGTCGAGCAGGAAGGTCGGGTTGAAGGCGATTGAGATGTCGTCACCCTCCAGGTCGGCGTCGACGCGCTCCACAGCCTGTGCGTCGTCGCTGGAACCGGCCTCCAGGGTGAGCACGCCCTGCTCGAAGCTGAGCCGCACCGGGGTGTTCCGCTCGGCGACGAGCGCGACACGCTTGACGGCCTCGACGAAGGGCGGGGTGTCGATCAGCGCGACGGAGGCGAACTCGGTGGGGAAGAGCGTCCGGTACTTCGGCAGGTCGCCCTCGAGGAGGCGGGTGGTGGTGCGGCGGCCCGCGCCCTCGAAGCCGATCAGGCCCTCACCGGCGCCGGAGCCGGCCAGGGCGATCGACACGGTGTCGCCGTTGGTGAGGGACTTGGCAGTGTCCAGCAGGGTCTTGGCGGGCACCAGGGCGACCGCGGAGATGTCGGCCTGCTCGGGCTTCCACAGGAACTCCCGGACCGCGAAGCGGTAGCGGTCGGTGGCGGCCAGGGTGACGGTGTCGCCCTCGATCTCGATCCGTACGCCGGTCAGCACCGGAAGCGTGTCGTCGCGGCCCGCGGCGATGGCGACCTGGGCCGCCGCGGAGGCGAAGACCTCCCCGGGGACGGTGCCGGAGGCGACGGGCATCGCGGGCAGTGCCGGGTATTCCTCCACAGGCAGTGTGTGGAGTGTGAACCGGGAGCTGCCGCAGACCACAACGACCCGTGCGCCCTCGGTGGAGATTTCCACAGGCCTGTTGGGAAGTGCCCGCGAGATGTCGGCGAGCAGCCGCCCCGAGACGAGGACGGTGCCCTCCTCCTCGACGTCCGCCTCGACCGAGACCCGGGCCGAGACCTCGTAGTCGAAGCCGGAGAGGCTCAGCAGGCCCTCCTCCGCCTTCAGCAGCAGTCCGGCGAGGACCGGCACCGGGGGACGGGCCGGGAGGCTGCGGGCTGCCCAAGCCACCGCCTCGGCGAGTACGTCGCGCTCCACCCGGATCTTCACCGGAACCGCCTCCTGCTTGTCGCTGGCTGTCGGAGACCAGTCTGACGCACTCCACTGACACCTGATGCTGCTTGGGGTCAAGTCGGGTCTGGGGCCCAGGTCCCCGGTTGTGCACAGCCCCCGCTTTCAAGCAGGTTCCAGGCTCTCTAAGTGTCGTAGTAGTAGTAGGGGCTGTGGATACGGTGGATAAGTGGTTCCTGCGCAGGTCAGGCCACGTTTTTTGTCCACCGCGCCTGTGGATGGCGCCCGTGGATAACCAGCCTCTTCTGTGGACGGCCGGAAGTTCTGCACACGGCGTACACAGGGGCATGCCAGTTGTCCCCAGCCCTGTCCCCAGGAATACCCCGGTTCTCCCCAGGCCAATCCGGCAACTTGGTGTGACGCCTTTCACTCTCATCGGGGAGAGAGGGGTCCGTGTTGCCGAACAGTGGACAAGACTGTGGAGAAGCTGGGGACAACTGGCCTGCGGCTGTGGGCAGCCGGTGGACAACCGATCGGCGTCCTTGTGGGCGCCGACTCTGTCCACAGGCTGTGGATAACGGTTTCCCACAATTCCACACCCCTACCAACTGGCCATACGCCACCGAAGGCACCGTACCTGTGGAGGGAGCCGGGACAACGGGGTTGATCCCCAGGGTGTGGACAGTGACTTGGGGCCACTCATGTGGAGAAACGCTCCTGCCCGCCGGGGAATCGAACAAGCAAGAGCGCCCCGGGAGTTCGACTCCCGGGGCGCTCGTTTGTAACTCGTCCGTGCAGGGCATCGCGGGGCCCCTTCAAGGGCGTCCGCTCAGCTCTTGATGCGGTTGGTCAGCTCGGTCACCTGGTTGTAGATGGCCCGCCGTTCGGCCATCAGCGAGCGGATCTTCCGGTCTGCGTGCATCACCGTCGTGTGGTCGCGGCCGCCGAACAGCGCGCCGATCTTCGGCAGTGAGAGGTCCGTGAGCTCACGACAGAGGTACATGGCGATCTGGCGGGCCGTGACGAGCACCCTGCTGCGGGAAGAGCCGGACAGGTCCTCCACGTCCAGCCCGAAGTACGAGGCGGTCTCCGCCATGATCGCCTCCCCGGTGATCTCCGGCACCGAATCCTCACCGCCCGGGATCAGGTCCTTCAGCACGATCTCGGTGAGCTGGAGGTCCACCGGCTGCCGGTTCAGGCTCGCGAAGGCGGTCACCCTGATCAGCGCGCCCTCCAGTTCGCGGATGTTCCGCGAGATCCGGGAGGCGATGAACTCCAGCACCTCCGGTGGCGCGTTGAGCTGCTCCTGCACCGCCTTCTTGCGCAGGATCGCGATCCGGGTCTCCAGCTCGGGCGGCTGGACATCGGTGATCAGGCCCCACTCGAAGCGGTTGCGGAGCCGGTCTTCCAGGGTCACCAGCTGCTTGGGCGGCCGGTCGGAGGAGAGCACGATCTGTTTGTTGGCGTTGTGCAGGGTATTGAAGGTGTGGAAGAACTCCTCCTGCGTCGACTCCTTGCTCGCCAGGAACTGGATGTCGTCGACGAGCAGGATGTCCATGTCCCGGTACCGCTTGCGGAACGCGTCAGCCTTGCCGTCCCGGATGGAGTTGATGAACTCGTTGGTGAACTCCTCGGAGCTCACGTAGCGCACCCGGGTGCCCGGGTAGAGGCGGCGCGCGTAGTGCCCGATGGCGTGCAGCAGGTGGGTCTTGCCGAGGCCGGACTCGCCGTAGATGAACAGCGGGTTGTACGCCTTGGCCGGCGCCTCGGCGACCGCGACCGCCGCGGCGTGCGCGAAGCGGTTCGACGCGCCGATGACAAAGGTGTCGAAGAGGTACTTCGGATTCAGCCGGGCGGTCGGCTCGGCGGGACCGGAGCCCGGCGCGGGCTTCGCCGACTGCTCGGCGCGTACCGCCTGCTGCTGCGGCTCGTAACGCTGTTGGGGGGCCGACCGGTAGGGGTCGTGCTCGGGGTAGCGGCTGGCGGGGCGTTGTTGCCAGGGTGGCTGCTCGGGCTCGCGTGGCGGCCAGCCACCGGCCCCGCCCGCCATCGGACCCCCCGCCGGGTGGTCGGGGTAGGCGCGGCGCATCCGCGGCCCGTCGTCGGCGGGGCCGGGGCCCGGGCGGTCGTAGGCCTCGTCGTACTCACGGCGGTGCTGGCCGCCGTACGGGGACGGCTCGGGCGCCCCGTACGGCTGGTCGTCGTAGGGGGACTGTTGTGGTGGGGCAGGAGGCTCCTGCGGCCCGGGGCCGGCGTCCTGGTCGCCGCCGGAGGCCACGGCGACGGCGATGCCGACAGGGTGACCGAACTCACGGCTGAGCACTTCGGTGATCAGTGGAAGGAGACGCCCTTCCAGCACGCTTTTGGCGAACTCGTTGGGGGCGGAGAGGACCGCCGTGCCGGCCACCAGGGCGAGCGGCTGGGTGCGTTTGAGCCACTCCGCGTCCTTGGGCTTGAGATCGTCCCCGTCGATCAGGAGTTTCTGCAGGACCCTTGGCCACACTGAGGCAAGATCGGCAGTTACGTCAGCCACAGTGCACGCTCTCTCGGGTCGCTCGTCGGTTGCCGATGGATCCCACGAATGTGTGCTTCTTGGGACGGGCGGGAAGTACGCAGGGATGGGTTGGGTGGGGGATGTCTGAGTTCAGCCAAGGTAGTCAGCGCGACGGGCGTGGTTCAAGTCGTTGTCCACAGGGTGTGCAAAAGCACGTCCGGATGGCCGCTCGCGGTTGCGTCGACCGCCGGTTTGACCGCATGGCTCGGCCGCGCGTACCGTAACGAGGTCGAGTTGTCGATGGCTGCTGCCGCCTGCCTACCGATGGGCCAGGATCCACGAGCTTCTCGTGGGCGTACGGTGACCGCCACGCGACGCCCCGCCAACCCCACGAATTCCCCTGGAGCCCCCGAGTGAGCAAGCGCACCTTCCAGCCGAACAACCGTCGTCGCGCCAAGACCCACGGCTTCCGGCTGCGCATGCGTACGCGTGCCGGCCGTGCCATCCTCGCGACCCGTCGCAGCAAGGGCCGCGCCAAGCTGTCCGCCTGATCGCAATAGGTCACATGCTGTGCTGCCCACCGAGAATCGGCTGAGGCGGCGCCAGGACTTCGCGAACGCGGTACGCCGCGGACGCCGGGCCGGGCGGCCCCTTCTGGTCGTCCACCTGCGCACAGACAGCGGCAGTGGCCATGACGATACGCACCCGCACGGATCGGGGGGGAGTACTCCCCCGGCGCGTGCGGGTTTCGTCGTGAGCAAGGCCGTCGGCGGCGCCGTCGTACGGAATCTGGTCAAGCGACGGCTGCGGCACCTGGTCCGTGAGCGACTGCCCTTGCTGCCCCCCGGTAGCCTGGTAGTCGTACGAGCGCTGCCCGGTGCGGGCAGCGCTGACCACGCACAGCTGTCCCGAGACCTGGATGCTGCCCTTCAGCGGCTGCTGGGTGTGGAGACGCCCGCTACAACTGGCAGGCGGAACCCCACTGGCGAAGCCAAGGGGAAGGTGGCCCGATGAAGTACCCACTGCTGGCGCTGATCAAGATCTATCAGTGGACCATCAGCCCGCTGCTCGGTCCTGTCTGCAAGTACTACCCCTCGTGCTCCCACTACGGGTATACGGCGATCGATCGGCACGGCGCGATCAAGGGCACCGCTCTGACCGCGTGGCGGATCCTGCGGTGCAACCCCTGGTCGCTGGGGGGCGTGGACCATGTCCCGCCGCGCAAGCGACCGCCGTGGCACGATCGGCTGCGCCGCGTATTGCGGGGCGGCGGAGGCGGGTCCGGTACCCCCGAGCCCGTCGAAACCCCTAACGCCCAAGGAGCCTGACCGTGGGGATTTTCAACCCCCTCTACGATGTCGTTTCGTGGATCATTGTCCAGTTCCACTCGCTGTACAGCCTGGTCTTCGACAAGGACAGCGGCTGGGCGTGGGGTCTGTCCATCGTCTCGCTGGTGGTCCTGATCCGGATCTGCCTGATCCCGCTCTTCGTGAAGCAGATCAAGTCGACCCGGAACATGCAGGCGCTCCAGCCGAAGATGAAGGCGATCCAGGAGCGCTACAAGAGCGACAAGCAGCGTCAGTCCGAAGAGATGATGAAGCTGTACAAGGAGACGGGCACCAACCCGCTCTCCTCGTGCCTTCCGATCCTGGCGCAGTCGCCGTTCTTCTTCGCCCTTTTCCATGTGCTGAGCTACATCGCCAAGGGCCAGCAGGTCGGCGTCATCCACAAGGACCTGGTGACCAGCGCCCAGCGTGCTCACATCTTCGGTGCTCCGCTGGCGGCGAAGTTCGCCGACAGCGCCAGCACGCTCCACAAGCTCGGCGCGACGCTCACCGATGTGCGGGTCGTCACTGTCATCATGATCGTGCTGATGTCGGCGTCGCAGTTCTACACCCAGCGCCAGCTCATGACGAAGAACGTCGATATGAGCGTGAAGACGCCGTTCATGCAGCAGCAGAAGATGCTGATGTACGTCTTCCCGATCATGTTCGCTGTCTTCGGTATCAACTTCCCGGTCGGTGTCCTCATCTACTGGCTGACCACCAACCTGTGGACCATGGGCCAGCAGATGTTCGTGATCCGCCGGAACCCGACCCCGGGCAGCCTCGCCTTCACGGAGCGCCAGGAGCGGCTGCGTGCCAAGGGCAAGCTGCAGGACGCCCCGGCCGCGGTCGCCAAGTCCGGCAGCGGGGCGGCCGAGGCCGCGCCGGTGAAACGGACACAGCCCAAGCGGCAGAGCAAGTCCCAGCGCCAGACGGGTGGTGCCCAGCCCGCCGGTGCCGCGAAGACGGCCGGCGGTCCTGCGAAGACGGCGGGCGGCCCGGCGCCGAAGTCGAAATCGAGCGGTCCCGCTGGTTCCGCTGACAAGCCGAACCTGTCGAAGAAGAAGTAGAGGAGTCCATCCGTGACGGACGGCAACACCACCGACGCGCTGACCCGCCTGGAGCAGGAGGGCGAGATCGCGGCCGACTACCTTGAGGGTCTGCTGGACATCGCCGACCTCGATGGTGACATCGACATGGACGTCGAGGGCGAGCGGGCGTCGGTATCGATTGTCGGTGAGGGCACAAGCCGCGATCTCAACAAGCTGGTCGGGCGGGACGGCGAAGTGCTGGAGGCGTTGCAGGAGCTCACCCGGCTCGCGGTCCACCGGGAGACAGGCGATCGCAGTCGGCTGATGCTGGACATCGCCGGCTTCCGGGCCCGCAAGCGCACCGAGCTGACGGAGCTGGGCACCAAGGCGGCCGAGGAGGCCAAGGGCACCGGTCAGCCGGTGAAGCTGGACCCGATGACGCCTTTCGAGCGCAAGGTCGTGCACGACGCGGTCGCGGCGGCCGGCCTGCGCAGCGAGTCCGAGGGCGAGGAGCCTCAGCGCAGGGTGGTCGTTCTCCCGGTCTGATCCGGTCCGGAGCCCGGCCCTCGATACTGCTCAGTCGGCCCCGTCTGCTCGCAGGCGGGGTCGAATCTTGTCAGCTTGGTAATCGGCTCAGCATGGAACAAGCTCAGCATGGAACAACGGAAGGGGCGGTCCCCGTGACCGAGGCAGCGGCGGAACTTCCCCCGGCACCCGGGCAGGCCCTGGAGGTGTTCGGTGACCGCTACGCGGATGCGGTGCGCTACGGGGAGCTGCTGGCCGACGCCGGAGTGCGTCGTGGGCTGATCGGTCCCCGTGAGGTGCCGCGGCTGTGGGAGCGGCACCTGCTCAACTGCGCGGTGCTGTCCGAGGTGATCCCGCAGGATGTGACGGTGTGCGACGTGGGCTCGGGGGCCGGGCTGCCCGGGATTCCGCTGGCGCTGACCCGGCCGGATCTGCGAATCACCCTGCTGGAGCCGCTACTGAGGCGGACCACCTTCCTGGAGGAGGTCGTCAAGCTCCTGGGCCTGTCGAATGTGACTGTGCTGCGCGGGCGGGCCGAGGAGATGGTCGGGACTATGCAGCCGGTGGACGTGGTGACCGCACGAGCCGTTGCGCCGCTGGACCGGCTGGCGGGCTGGGGTGTGCCGCTGCTGCGGCCGCACGGTGAGATGTCCGTACTCAAGGGGGACACCGCCGAGGAGGAGGTGCTTGCGGCGCGGGCCGCGCTCGCCCGGCTGGGGGTCGTGGAGACCACCGTGGTGCATGTGGGCGAGGGTGTTGTGGACCCGCTGGCGACGGTGGTGCGGGTGCTGGTGGGGGAGAGCCCCGGCGGAGTACGGGCGGCGACCAGGAGGGCGAAGGCGGCACGGGCGAGTCGGCGCCGTTACCGGTGATCTTCTCCCGGCGGTACTCCATTCAATTTGGACTCTGCTCAATACAAACGGCCAAAACGACATAATTCGGAGTGTCGCGTAGGAAACGGACGCGTCGCTGCGCATCGTGTTTCACGTGAAACGTCGCTCTCTGCTCCCAGGAATTCTCGGACGTGCCCGCGCGGCGGCCGAGTCACGCCCTTTTAAGGTCGCTCAGCCATCTCAAGAGGTGGTTTCATCCACAGGAGGACGGGCCTCACTGGTTCGCAACCCCGAAAGCATGGCAGGCTCTGTGTATTGCGAGTCCGTAGTCGAGGAGAGTGAATCCTTGCGGTCCGACGCCAACATTGCGGGACCGATGGCCGATCCGGTCCCCGGTCCCCGAACCGAGTCGTATGGGGAGGATGTTTCACGTGAAACGCTGCCTCCG
The DNA here is from genome assembly GCF_005047355.1 of Actinacidiphila oryziradicis. Taxonomy (GTDB): domain Bacteria; phylum Actinomycetota; class Actinomycetes; order Streptomycetales; family Streptomycetaceae; genus Actinacidiphila; species Actinacidiphila oryziradicis. The sequence continues at coordinate 164,058 of NZ_SUMC01000008.1, read as the reverse complement.
ATGGACGACACCCCCATCGGCCGTGCCGCCCAACAAGCGGTAGAGGCACTCGGTCGTGCCGGAGAGGGTCTCCCCCGGCCTGCCGAGACCAGAGTCATCGTCGTTGCCAACCAGAAGGGCGGCGTCGGCAAGACCACCACAACGGTCAACATGGCGGCCTCCCTGGCCCTCCATGGTGCGCGCGTGCTGGTGGTCGACCTCGACCCCCAGGGCAACGCCTCGACGGCGCTGGGCATCGACCACCATTCCGAAGTTCCGTCGATCTACGACGTCTTGGTGGAGAGCCGGCCGCTCTCCGAGGTTGTCCAGCCGGTCCCGGATGTCGAGGGGCTCTTCTGTGCCCCGGCCACGATCGATCTGGCGGGCGCCGAGATCGAGCTGGTGTCCCTGGTGGCCCGGGAGAGCAGACTGGAACGGGCCATCCAGTCCTACGAGCAGCCGCTCGACTACATCCTTATCGACTGCCCGCCCTCTCTTGGTCTGCTGACGGTCAACGCCCTGGTCGCCGGCGCCGAGGTGCTGATCCCGATCCAGTGCGAGTACTACGCGCTGGAGGGGCTGGGGCAGCTGCTGAGAAACGTGGACCTGGTTCGCGGGCACCTCAATCCCAAGCTCCATGTGTCCACCATTCTGCTGACCATGTACGACGGCCGTACCCGGCTCGCTTCCCAGGTCGCCGATGAGGTGCGCACCCATTTCGGCAAGGAAGTGCTGGGCACCAGCATCCCGCGCTCAGTCCGTATTTCGGAGGCCCCCAGCTACGGCCAGACCGTGCTGACGTACGATCCGGGCTCCAGCGGAGCGCTGTCCTATCTGGAGGCCGCGCGCGAGATGGCGCTGCGCGGTATCCCTGGTAGCCGAGAGTTCAAAGAGTTCAATGAGCACAGCAAGTCGGAGGGGATCCAGTGAGTGAACGACGCAGAGGACTCGGCCGAGGTCTCGGCGCCCTGATCCCTGCGGCACCGTCGGGAGCGGACAAGGCGGCGGCGACAGCGATGGCGACGGTGCTCGCTTCACCGTCGACGGTCCCGGTGCTGGCCCCTGAGCGCAACGGGCATGGCGGATCCGACATCACCTCGGTGGTGGAGATCTCGCGTATGGATTCCGGGGAACCACGTGAAACCGAGCCGGCCGCGGCGGAGCCCCCGGCCCCGGCGGAGGTCGCAGGGGCGTACTTCGCCGAGCTGCCGTTGGAGACCATCACCCCGAACCCGCGCCAGCCGCGTGAGGTCTTCGACGAGGACGCACTCGCCGAACTCGTCGGCTCCATCAAAGAGGTGGGTCTACTCCAGCCGGTCGTGGTCCGCCAGACCGGGCCCGAGCGGTACGAGCTCATCATGGGCGAGCGTCGGTGGCGGGCCTGCCGTGAGGCCGGTCTGGAAAAGATCCCCGCGATCGTCCGGGCCACCGAGGACGAGAAGCTTCTCCTGGACGCCCTCCTGGAGAACCTGCACCGTGCCCAGCTGAACCCGCTGGAGGAGGCGGCCGCCTACGACCAGCTGTTGCAGGATTTCTCCTGCACCCATGAGCAGCTGGCCGACCGCATCGGCCGCTCCCGTTCCCAGGTCTCCAACACCCTGCGACTGCTCAAGCTCTCCGCGCCCGTACAGCGGCGTGTGGCGGCCGGTGTGCTCTCGGCCGGCCATGCCCGCTCGCTGCTCGCCCTGGAGGATGTGGAGGACCAGGACCGGCTGGCGAGCCGGATCGTTGCCGAGGGGCTTTCGGTACGCGCGGTCGAAGAGATCGTGCACCTGATCAACGCCGAGCCTAAGGCGGCCAAGAAGACCGCCGCGCCGAGGGCGGGCAGGCGGGTGTCGCCGGCACTCACTGATCTTGCCCTGCGGCTCTCCGACCGCTTCGACACCAGGGTGAAGGTCGACCTGGGCCAGAAACGCGGAAAGATCGTTGTGGAATTCGCCTCTATAGAGGATCTGGAACGCATTCTTGGCACGCTCGCACCGGGTGAGGGCAAGGTGCTGGAGAGCAGGCTGACGGAAGATCCCGATGAGGACGCGGAACAGGACGTCGCCGAGGAGTGACCTTGCCTCCCGGAGTGAAGAGCGGGCCGTTTCCCTCGGAGACACGGCCCGCTCTTTGCGTGCCAGCGGTGTCGGAGTCACCGTGTCGAGGTTACGATCGAGACGGGTATGGAACACCGCCGGGGAGGGAAGCCCATGCGGTCGGTGAAGAGCGGCAGCGGAGTGGAACATGAGTGGCAGACGGCCGCTCTACTGGTCACCGGGCTGGGCCTGGGGGCGGTGGGTGGCTTCGTCGGCAGTTGGGTGCACGACAGAAACGAGGGTCTGACCACATGGGGCGTCGGCTCGTTCCGCTCACGCTGGACAACCTTCCTGACCTCCCCAAACGCTGCCGGTCGTGCGTTTTCTGGGAGCTCGACCCGGTAAGCGGAGAGGCGGCCACCCAGGCTGGAAAGCCGGAGCTGGAGAAAGAGGCCTGGATCTCTGCGGTACTCCTGGAATGGGGCTCCTGCGGGCGCGTCGTGTACGTGGACGACGTACCTGCCGGGTTTGTGCTCTACGCCCCTCCAGCCTACGTACCGCGCTCCATCGCCTTCCCCACCAGCCCGGTGTCCCCGGACGCCGTTCAGCTGATGACGGCCCGCATCATGCCGGGATACCAGGGGCAGGGTATCGGCCGGGTGCTGGTGCAGACCGTCGCGAAGGACCTGGTGCGGCGTGGCGTCAGGGCGATAGAGGCCTTCGGCGACGCCAAGTGGGAGGAGCCCGGCTGCATCCTGCCTGCGGATCACCTGCTCGCGGTGGGCTTCAAGACGGTACGTCAGCATCCGCGCTTCCCCCGGCTGAGGCTGGAGTTGCGTACGACGATCTCCTGGAAGGAGGACGTCGAGATGGCGATCGACCGATTGCTCGGGGCTGTTCAGAAGGAACCGGCGCTGCGGCCGCTGTAGCGACCTGGTCGTGAGCAGAGAGCGGACCCGCTCCGAGGAGGAACGGGCCCGCTCTGCGTCTGTGTCCAGTCCGCTCAGCCGGTGCTGTGCTCAGCCGATGAAGTCGGCGAGGTCACGCTCGATGGCGGCCTTGGGCTTGGCACCGACGATGGTCTTCACGACCTCGCCGCCCTTGTAGACGTTGAGGGTGGGGATGGACATCACGCCGTACTTGGCGGCGGTGACCGGGTTCTCGTCGATGTTCAGCTTGACGATGGTGATCTGGTCGGCGTGCTCGGCCGCGATCGCCTCCAGTGACGGGGCGATCTGGCGGCAGGGGCCGCACCACTCGGCCCAGAAGTCGACCAGCACGGGCTTGTCGCTGTTGAGGACCTCGGCGGTGAAGGTCTCATCGGTCACGGGCTTGGTGTTGCCGGCCACGGTTTTCTCCTCATGATTGCGTACGGAAACGGGTTCTGACTGCTGGTGTGCGGATGGTGTGCGGACAGGCAGCCGTCAAACGGCGATGGCTGCCTGCTCCGGCTGGGTGACTGCCTTCTCGGCGTCGCCCAGGGCCGAGAGGTAGCGTTCGGCGTCCAGGGCGGCGGAGCAGCCGGTGCCGGCGGCGGTGATCGCCTGGCGGTAGGTGTGGTCGACCACGTCGCCGGCGGCGAAGACGCCGGTGACGTTGGTGCGGGTGCTGGGAGCGTCGACCCTGAGGTAGCCCTCGTCGTCCAGGTCCAGCTCGTCCTTGAACAGCTCGGTGCGCGGGTCGTGGCCGATCGCGATGAACAGGCCGGTCACCGGGAGTTCGGAGGTCTCGCCGGTTTTGGTGGAACGCAGCGTCAGGCTGGAGAGCTTGTTGTCGCCGTGGATCTCGGCGACCTCGCTGTTCCACACGAACTTGATCTTCGGGTCGGCGAACGCCCGCTCCTGCATCGCCTTGGAGGCGCGCAGGCTGTCACGGCGGTGGACGACGGTCACGGACTTGGCGAAGCGGGAGAGGAAGGTCGCCTCCTCCAGGGCCGTGTCGCCGCCGCCGATGACGGCGATGTCGTGGTTTTTGAAGAAGAAGCCGTCGCAGGTCGCACACCAGGAGACGCCCCGGCCGGAGAGCTCGTCCTCGCGCGGCAACCCGAGCTTGCGGTGCTGGGAGCCGGTGGCGACGATGACGGCCTTGGCCTTGTGTACGGTGCCCGCGGAGTCGGTGACCTTCTTGATGTCGCCCGTGAGGTCGACCTCGATGACATCGTCCGGGATCAGCTCGGCGCCGAAGCGCTCGGCCTGGGCGCGCATGTTGTCCATCAGGTCGGGACCCATGATGCCCTCACGGAAGCCCGGGAAGTTTTCCACGTCGGTGGTGTTCATCAGCGCGCCGCCGGCGGTGACCGCGCCTTCGAAGGCCAGCGGCTTCAGCGAAGCACGCGCGGTATAGAGCGCGGCTGTGTAGCCCGCTGGCCCCGATCCGATGATGATGACGTTGCGTACGTCGCTCACGGGTGTCTTCCTCGTCTCTGCCGTGTTCTGCTTGGGCCCTCGAGGGACGCCGGGGGTCCGGGGGCTGTCTCCCCGGAAAGACCGGTATCCCGCTAACGGATCCTACGGGCCCGGCATTCCCCGCCGCTGCTACGGCTGGCGGGGGTAGGTGACGTGCTGCAGAACTGTGCCCGGAGAGTTGGTGCAGGAAGCGTCCACGACGAATGCGTCAACCTGGGTGGCATCGCCGGGGTGGGAGAGGACGACGAGGTAGGAACTCTTGCCCTTGTAGGTGTCGCGCCCGGTGGCGAGCGGGGCGTCAGCTCGCTTGGTGGCCAGCAGGACGCAGGACGGGACGGAGCCGGATGTCCTGCCGGTTTCCTTGGCACCCAGATCGGGGCTCAGCTCAGGAGTGAGGGTCGCCCCCGCGAGAAGGCTGTGCACACGTGCTTCCAGGTCGTCCGTGGCGGCCTTGGTCCCGGCGCCCGCAATGCTCTTGGAGGCGCCGCTGGTGGCGTTATTGCCTGTGCTCAGGGAGCTGACGAGCACACCACCCAGGCCGAGCGCCGCAGCCACTGAGGCGGTGACGAGCAGCCGTTTGCCCCAGCGGCGTCGTGGGCGGGCGCGACCGGGACCGGTGGTGGCGGGCGCGTGGCCACCGGGGCGGCCCGGCGAGGGGGCTGTTTCACGTGAAACGCTCCCCGGGGCCGCCTCAGCCGCTGTTTCACGTGAAACAGCGGGCGGGGCCGAAGCGGGTCGAGCCGGGTCGGACGATGTCGAGTCCAGCAACGCCTCGGCTGCGATGGCAGCGTCGATCCGGCCCGCGATGTCAGCGGGCATCCGCGGCGGGCCGGGGAGGGTACCGAGCAGGCCCCGGATTTCGTCCAGGGAGGTGCGCACATCGGCACACGGGCCGCAGCCGTCGAGATGACCGCGCACATCGGCGGAGCGGTCGGGTGGCAGGATTCCTTCGGTGAGGGCCGAGATCTCGGCGACTTCGGGGTGCTCGTCCGTCCCTGTAGTGGGAGTCACTGTTGTCCACCTCCGCCCTTCATAGCGTCCTGGCTGTTCCCCGCTTCCGTCTCTGGGACGGATGTCTCCTCCGACCGGTTCCTTCCCCGTGTGGGATCCCCGCTGCCCATGGTGTCTGAGCGCAGATGAGTGAGGAGTGGGAGCAGACGGGCTCTCCCCCGCGCGCATCTGCTCTTCACCGTGCCGGTCGGCACACCCAGGACAGCGGCGACTTCTGCGACGGGGTAGCCCTGCATGTCCACCAGAACGAGGGCGGCGCGCTGCTCGGGGGGGAGGGTGGCGAGCGCCCGGAGGAGTTCGCGATGGAGTTCCCCGCGCTCGGCGGGCGCGGCGGCGGACTCATGGGGTTCGAGCAGCTCTTCGAAGTGCTTTTCGTCCACGACGGAGGCTGTCCGCCGGGAAGCGGCCTTGCGGGCCCGGTCCAGGCATGCGTTCACGGTTATGCGGTGCAGCCAGGTGGTGACGGCCGACTGGCCCCGGAAGGTGTGCGCGGACCGGAACGCGGAGACCAGGGCGTCCTGGACGGCGTCCGCGGCCTCTTCCCGGTCCCCGAGGGTACGCAGGGCCACCGCCCACAGCCTGTCGCGGTGGCGCCGGACGATTTCAGCGAAGGCGTCCGGGTCCCCCGCGACATGGCGGGCGAGGAGGTCGCTGTCGCTGACCTCCCCACCCACGCTTGCGTTTGCCACGGTCCCCCTCTCGGCGGGGCCTACGACGCGCCCTTGAAGATCACGTCGGTGATGGCCTGCTTGTAGCCGGCGCCGCTGTAGTTGTCCGCCGGTGACTGGGGCATGGCGGTGAGCCACACGACGACGTAGCGCGTCTCGACTGTGTTCTGGACGGTGAGCTTCGCACTCGTGCCATTGGTGGTGACAGTGGCCAGCTTCTTCAGATCAGTCGGCTTCACGTCGGAAGTCAGGGAGTCGGCTGCGTACAACTCGACCGTGGTGTGGTTGCCGCTGTACAGAAGCCCTATTGAGGCGGAGCTGACCTTCTGCTTGGAGCCGAGATCATAGACGATGCCGACACCTTGTTTGTAGGGAGCCAGTACCGGGCCGCCGGTGAAGCTCTTGCTGCGCCAGTATGTGGACGAGTCCTTGTCGTAGGTCAGCTTGACCTCGTCCGGGTGCTGGGCACCGCCGTAGGGGGCGTACTCGGCACCGTCGTTGATCGGCAGTGTCTTCAGTGTGGCCTTGCCGGAGCCGCCCGTATTGCCGTTCCCGGCCTTCTGGGACGTGCCGGTGCCGGTGCCGGTGGACTTGGGCGTGTTGTCACCGTGCATCAGGGTGTTCGCCAGCTGCCAGCTGCCCAGCCCCAGGGCGGCGATCAGGAGGGCGGAGACGGCCCACTTGAGTGCCTTGCCGGTGCGGCCAGGGAGGGCCGGGGGCGGGGTGGAGCCGAGGACGGAGGTGGACTGGAAGTGTGCGGCGGGCTGGCGGTAGGCGCCCTGTTGGTAGGTGGTGCGGTGGAAGGGGGGGAGAGTGGGCTCGGGAGGGCGGATCTTGGGGATCGCCGCGACCGCCTTGGCGAGCTCCTCCGGGGTGGTGCAGGGCTGGAGTTCACGGGAGGCGGTGGCGCCGTCGTTGACGAGGGCGCGCATGGCGAGCTCGGAGAGGCCGCGGTGGACCCCGGCACGCACCTGGCCCGGGGCGACGAGGCCGATGTCCTTGGGGAGGCCGGTGAGGCCGAACTCGTCCTCGGGGTAGGGCCAGCGCTTGGTGAGCGACGCGTAGAGGAGGGCGCCGATCGCTTCGGTGTCGTCGCGCTGTGGGCTCTCGGACTGGACGCCGCGCAGGGCGGCGGCGACCGCGAGGCCGCGGATACGGTACTGGCCGGCCTCGGTGCGCAGCACGCAGTCGGGGTTGAGCCGCAGGTGTGAGAGGCCTTCGCGGTGGGCGGCTGCCATGCCTTGGGAGACCTGGCTGACCATCTGGTAGGCGTCGTGGGCGTCCAGCGGCCCCCCGGCGAGGATGGCTGTCAGATCGGTGGCGTCCGGCAGCCATTCGTGGATGACGTAGACGAGGTCGTTCTCCTCGACGGCGTCGAGGACCTGGACGAAGCGCGGGTCGCCCAGCAGCGCTGCCGAGCGGGCGGCGGCGAGCACAGGCCGGGCGCGGGGGTGGTCGGCCGGGAGGATGTGGATACCGACGGCGCGGCGGAGCTTCTCATCGACCGCTCTCCAGCTGCTGAAACCGTCGAGGCGGGTGAGGCACTCCTCCAGGCGGTAGCGCCTGGCGAGCATATGGCCGCTGTGGAGCTCGGGCGGCTCGGGGTTTTCCGGCTCCGCGTCCTTGCGCGATGTGGTCTCCTCGGCGAGGGTCTGCTCCGGGTCCTGCGTTTCGATCAGTTCCGTCATCGCATCGTCGGCCGTGGCACTGTCCGCCTTGGCGGTGAGCGGCGGTTCGCCACTCTCATTGGCCACTCCGACGGCAGCCGTGCTCCGTTCCGCCACGGTCGTTCCTGCCTCCCCATCCGTTGCAAGGTCTGACAACACAGCCAAGGACAATTGTGCCAACAGTCCGCCGCTATGCACGACACGCGGCGGTCCGGGATGGTTGCAAGCGTCCGGTCAACGACCTAGTCGTCCGCGAACCATTCCCACCATTGCCGTCATTTCCTCGATTCGCATTCGCTTCGCGGCCACGAAAAACACACCCAGGAGGGCCAGTCCGCCGGCCATCACCGCGAGCAGCGAGCCGGACGCTCCGTACCCCAGGGAGTGGGTTACGCCGTAAGCGACCGTACCGCCGACAAGGGCGGCTGGGATGCTCGCCCCAATGAGGCGGGTGTACGTCCGTACAATCCGCTTGCCATCGAGGTCGCCGCCCAGCCGCTTACGGAGTCGCTTGACGGCTACCCCGACACCGACGACGTACGCCAAACCGTAGGACGCGGCCATACCCGTGACAGCCCATCGGGCCGGAAGCGCAACGAAGCAGGCGGCCGATGCCGCCGCGTTGACGAGGGCGACGATCACGGTGTTGTAGAAGGGGGTGCGGGTGTCTTCGTAGGCGTAGAACCCGCGCAGCACGACGTAGCACACCGAGTACGGGATGAGCCCGAGGGCGAAAGCCATCAGGGTGAAGCCGATGTTCCGGGCACCGGCTTCACCCGAGCTGGCGTACATCAGGGTGGACAGCGGGATGCCGAGCGCGAGGAACGCGAAGGCGGCGGGCACGATCGCCACGGCGGAGGTGCGCAGGCCGTAGGAGAGGTCGTCGCGGACAGCTGCCGAGTCGCCGTCGGCGGCGGCGCGGGAGATCCGGGGGAGGACCGCGGTCATCACGGAGACGGTGATGATGGCCTGGGGCATCTGCCAGAGCTGCAGGGCGTAGTTGTAGGCGGTGATGCCGGTGCCCTGGTGGCCCTGCTTGTACGCGATGCTGCCGGCCCAGGTGGCGAGGTTGGTGACGACGATCATGCCCAGCTGGTTGGCGAGGACGAAGAAGAACGTCCACTTGGCGAGCTTGGCCGCGTGGCCGAGGCCGTGGCCGCGCCAGTCGAAGCGTGGTCGCAGCCGGAAGCCCGTCTCGCGCAGGTACGGGATCATCGCGAGCGCCTGCACGGTCAGGCCGAGCAGGGTGCCGATGCCGAGCAGCCGCAGACCCTCGGGGGTGACCGTCGAGGTGCTGATGCCGGAGGCGTGGGCGGTGCCGTAGACCCAGATGAAGGCGCCGAAGGTGGCCATGATGACGATGTTGTTGAGGACCGGGGTCCACATCATCGCGCCGAACCTGCCGCGGGCGTTGAGGATCTGGCCGAGCACGACATGGACGCCCATGAAGAACATGGTGGGCAGGCAGTAGCGGGCGAAGGTGACCGCGACGTCCTGTGACACCGGGTCGGTCTCCCCGGACATCATCCTGATGAGCAGTGGCGCGGCCAGCACCGTGACGGTGGTGACGCCTGCCAGGAGCACGACGACGAGGGTGAGCAGCCGGTTGGCGTAGGCCTCGCCGCCGTCCTCGTCGTTCTTCATCGCGCGAACGAGCTGTGGGATGAAGACAGCGTTCAGGGCGCCGCCGCCGACCAGGATGTAGATCATCGTTGGCAGGACGTTGGCGACCTGGTAGCTGTCGTTGAGGGTGCCGATGCCGATCGCCGCCGCGACGAAGAGATTGCGGCCGAAGCCGGTCGCCCGGGAGACGATCGTGCCGGCTGCCATCACCGCGCTGGACTTCAGCAGGCTGGTCGCGCGGCCGCCTGAGCGGGCTGAGGGGACGGCCGCGGCCGGCACAGGCTCTTCCGGCTCGGGCCCGGGGTCGGCAGGAGCGTAGGCGGCCGGCTGCTGTGGCTGCTGGTCGCGGAAGAGATGCTCGTACGGGTCCTGGCCGGGCTGCTCCTGTGCCGAGGCGTGGCTGACGAGCTCGTCCAGACCGACGTACTGCTGCTGCTGCCCGTACTGCGGGTAGCCCTGGTAGGGCTGGGCGTAAGGCTGTGTGTAGGGCTGGGCGTATGGCGCGGGCGGGGGGTGCGCGGCGCGGTCGTAGAGGGCCTCACCGACCGGGTCCTGCTCCGTCGGATCCTGCTGGCGGTGCGGATCGTGGGCGTAGGTGTCCTGCAGATACGGGTCGGGCGCGGCGGGGCGCTGCTCGGGCTGTGGCGGAAACTGGTCCTCCGCTGCCCAATTGCGTTCACCGTCGTACGGCGCGTTGGTCACTGCCCCACCTTATTGATTGGCCGCAGACTATCTTTGTTAAGAGTCCACCTTCTCACCCGTCGCGGATGGCTCGAGGCTTTCCGGGGAGGTGTCAGGGGCCGGGTCACCCGGCTGCTCGGGGTCCGGACCGTTGCCATTGTCGCCGTTGCCGTCGCCGCCGTCACCATTCGTCTCCTCGGCCGTTGCCGCCGCCTTCCGCTTGCGCTGGTGGTACATCCGTACGCCGGCCAGCACGAGCAGCAGCAGGCCAACGGCGATCACCAGCATCACAGTTGACGTGATGGAGGTGACGTACACCTTGAATGTCATGGCATTCCCGTAGCGGGCGCCGTCCGTGGTGTAGAGCTGCGCGGTGATGCTGGTGAGGCCGTTCCGGCGGGCGGTGGCGCCGAACTTCAGCGACTTGGTGTGGCCGCCGCCGACGGTGACCTGCTGCGGGTTGCCGACGGTCAGGCTGTTGCTCTGGCTGGAGGTGAGCCGCAGCTCCAGGCCGCTGACGGCCTGGCCGAGCTCGTTCTTCACAGTGACGGGGATGGTTGCGCTGCGGCCGGAGAGGGTGAGCGTCCCGGACTTGCTGAGGATATGGACGAGCCCCTTGAGCTCGTTGAGATAGTCGCCGGTGGCGTCACGGAATGTCTTGGCGCCGGCTTTGCTGCCACGCCACTGGGTGGACATCGAGCGCAGCAACGCGTTGGTGAAGGGGGTGTCCACCCGGTCCGGGTGGCTGAGGATCACCCGGAATCCGTTGAGGGCGCTCTGCGTGGCCTGGATCTGCCGGAAGGCGTCGGTGTCCAGCTCCTGCTTACGCAGGCTCTTCGGGTAGGAGCCGCTGCCCGGGACCTTGCGGTTGGCTCCCGGGTCCGGGGTGGCCTTGGCGGCGGCGGTGAAGGTGGCTGCCTGGGCCCAGCCGCTCTGCGTCACGGTACTGATGGCCTCGGCCATGGCCTGGGCCTGGGAGCCGGTGGGCATGCGCTGCGGGGCGACGACGATGCTGCGCTGTTTCTTCGGCGCCTGCTCGGTGATCAGCAGGGTCTGGGAGATGAACTTCTGGACCGCGAGGGTTTCCTTCCTGGCACTGAGCATGTCCCCCCGGAACGTCTTGGAGAGCGCCGAGTCGGCCACCACCGCTGTGGTGCCGCCGCCGATGGGCCGGGCGGCGCTGGGCGTGTAGTCCAGTGATCCGCTCTCGCTCAGGCTGTCGCTGCGGGCGATGACCTTGTCTGCGCCGGCGGAGGTGGCGACGGCGACGACGGACGGGTCAACAGCGCCTTCGACGGGCCAGGCGGCATCGGTTTCCGGGGTGGTGCCGAGGATGCTCTCGACGGTGGTGGTCGCCAGGTCGGTGGCGCTCTTGAGGTGCGCGAGGGTACCGGGCACCTCCTTGCCGCTGTGCGCGATCGAGGCGATGTCCGGGTCGGCAAAGGGCAGGGCCATGACCTTCTGCCCCGTGAGGGCGCCCTTGAGGTCGCTCAGCCACTGGTTGGCGTCGGCGGTTCCGGTGCCCGAAGTGGTGTGGACGAGGTCTCCGCCGTCTCCGGCGACCTGGTACTTCTTCGTCATCGCGTCGACGGTCGCGAGCAGGTCGGGATCGATCACCCAGGTGACGGGGAGATCCTTGCCGAGGTCCAGCAGCTGCCGCAGCCGGCCGCCGGGGGCGAGCTCCTGGGCGAGGCTGTCGTCGAGGAAGATCGGGCTCTGCTGGTCGTCGGTGCCGCTGCGGACGGCGAGATGGGGCCGGTCGATGAGCGGCCACAGGAATGTCAGCTGGGTCTTCTTGGTGCCGCCTGCTTGGTACCAGGGCAGGAAGGTCCGCTGGATGCCGAGGATCTGCTCGTAGCCGGTGCTGCGGATCAGGCCGGTGAGTGAGACGCCGAGCTGGTAGACGCCGTCGTTGCCGAGACCTAGGTCGCTCACCGGGACCTTGAGGCTGAACGGGAGGCTGATGCCTGCCGGGATGTCCTTGACGGCGGCTTGGTGTCCGGTGAGCTCGTAGCCGTCGGCGGTGGTGCTGAAACCAGTACGGGAGGCGGCCGCGCTCATCGCGCTGCGGCTGCTCAGCGGGCCGCCGGGGGCCATTCGCAGGCCGATGTGGGCTCCGGTGATGGTCTGGGATCCGTCGTTGGTGACGGTACCGCTCACGGTGATCGTGCCGCCCTTGGTGGGGACGGCCGGGGTCAGGGAGTCCACCGCCACCTCGGCGGTCCGTGAACCGTTGTTGGTGGCCGCGTACGCTGCGGGGGCCGTATGGACCTGGAGGAGGCCGCCGAGGAGCGCTCCTCCGGCGAGAAATGCGGCTGCTCGTCGCAGCCGTCGTGCTGCGTTCTTCCGGAGGGCATCCCCCGGGACCCCCCGAGCCGGAGATGTGCCCGGGTGCTGTGCCGCCTCGCCCACGCGCTGGCCGTCCCTCGTTGTCAGTCGTTCCGCCGTCACTCGTCCTGACGTGTGTCCTGGCATGGTAACGATGCTCGCTGAGCCGAAGTGCTGCGGACCGCACTCCAAGATCGACGGAGTACGGCCGCCGGTGCGCCGTGGCTTCACCGGAAACCTGTGAGCCGGGGGCCGCCCGGCCACGTACCCTTTTCTGTTGTGCCGAATGCCAACCACGCCCCCTTGCCCCTGCCGGCCGTCCACCCGGTCTCGCCGGTGGCCGAAGACCTAGGCCGCCGCTTCCAGGACGCCGGATTCCGGCTTGCCCTCGTCGGAGGCTCGGTCCGCGACACATTGCTCGGACGGCTCGGCAATGACCTCGACTTCACGACGGACGCCCGTCCCGAGCAGGTGCTGAAGATCCTGCGGCCGTGGGCGGACGCGGTCTGGGAGGTCGGCATCGCCTTCGGCACGGTCGGCGGCCGCAAGGACGGCTACCAGGTCGAGGTCACCACGTACCGCTCGGAGGCGTACGACAGGACCTCCCGTAAACCGGAGGTCGCCTACGGCGACACCATCGAGGAAGACCTCGTACGCCGCGATTTCACCGTCAACGCGATGGCCGTGGCACTGCCCGCCGTCGAGTTCGTCGATCCGTACGGCGGCCTCGACGATCTCGCACGGCGTGTGCTGCGCACCCCGGGCACTCCGCAGGAGTCGTTCTCCGACGACCCGCTGCGGATGATGCGGGCGGCGCGCTTCGCGGCGCAGCTGGACTTCGAGGTGGCGCCGGAGGTCGTCGCCGCGATGACGGCGATGGCGGACCGGATCGAGATCGTCTCGGCAGAGCGGGTGCGCGACGAACTGAACAAGCTGATCCTCTCCGACCACCCGCGCAAGGGCCTGAGACTGCTGGTCGACACCGGGCTCGCGGACCGGGTGCTGCTCGAGCTCTCCGCGCTGCGGCTGGAGCGGGACGAGCACCACCGGCACAAGGACGTCTATGAGCACACCCTGACCGTGCTGGAGCAGGCCATCGAGCTGGAGACGGAGGGCCCGGACCTGGTGTTGCGGCTGGCGGCTCTGCTGCACGACATCGGCAAGCCCCGCACGCGGCGTTTCGAGCCCGACGGGCGGGTCTCCTTCCACCACCACGAAGTGGTCGGCGCGAAGATGACCAAGTCCAGGATGACCAAGCTCAAATACCCCAACGACCTCATCCGGGATGTCGCCCGTCTCGTCGAGCTGCATCTGCGCTTCCACGGATACGGCAATGGTGAGTGGACCGACTCGGCGGTGCGCCGGTACGTGCGCGATGCGGGTCCGCTCCTGGAGCGGCTGCACAAGCTCACCCGCTCCGACTGCACGACGCGGAACAAGCGCAAGGCGTCGGCTCTGTCACGTACGTACGACGGGCTGGAGGCGCGAATCGCCGAGCTGAAGGAGAAGGAGGAGCTCGACGGGATCCGTCCGGACCTGGACGGCAATCAGATCATGCAGATCCTGGGTGTCGGGCCGGGGCCGCTGATCGGTAAGGCGTACCAGTACCTCCTGGAGCTGCGGTTGGAGAACGGGCCGCTGGAGGAGGACGAGGCGGTCTCGGCGCTCAAGGAGTGGTGGGCGCAGCAGTCATAGGGCTCTGCGTTGCCTCCCGGGGGGATGTTTCACGTGAAACATCCCCCCGGGAGGTGTGGGCCGGTGCTGTGTTTCACGTGAAACACGGCACCGGCCGGTTCTGCTTCAGGTCCTGCGGGGGTCGCGTCAGCGGCGCCCCGTGGTGTGGAACCAGCCGTCAGGGGCACGTGTGACCGAGGCGAGACCCATGGCCACCAACGCGTAGAGAACACTCACGCCGAGCATCAGCGGCACCGAACGGCCGTCGGCGGGCAGTATCAGTGCCGCGACGGCGGCCGCGCCGACGAAGGCGACATTGAAGAGGACGTCGTAGAGAGAGAAGACGCGGCCGCGGTAGGCGTCGTCGACGGACGACTGGACCACGGTGTCGGTGGCGATCTTCGCCCCCTGTGTGGCGACACCGAGGACAAAGGCGGCGGCCATCACCGGTGCCGGTTCGAAGGACAGGCTCAGGCCGGGCACCAGCACCGCCGCGAACGCGGCGCACACCGTGATCCACCCCTGGGTGCCGAAGCGGCTGGTGGCCCATGGGGTGATGACCGCCGCCAGGAAGAACCCCGCCCCCGATACCGCGACAGCGATTCCCAGCAGTCCGAGCCCGCCCGACCAGGCGTACCGGCAGAGCATCAGTACGGTGACGGTAAGCGCCCCGTAGCAGAAGCGCATGGCCGTCATCGCTGCCAACGCCCTTGAGGCGAGCGGCCTTTCGTGCAGATGCCGGATCCCGGAGGCCAGGCCGTGGATGGTGCTGCCCAGTGCCGCGCCGAAGCGCGGCTGGATGAACGACGGGGCAGGGCCCAGCAGGTCGCGTGGCATCGGCAGCGCCGACAGCCCCGCGCAGAGGTAGCCGACGGCGCCGACCACAACGACAACCGCGTCGGACCCGCGCCCCTCCGGCATGGCCAGATGGACCAGGAACGCCAGGCCGCCGCCTGCGGTCGCCGCGAGCGTGCCCGCCGTCGGTGACAGCGAGTTGGCCATGACCAGCCGCTCGCCGTCCACCACGCGGGGCAGTGCGGCCGACAGCCCCGCAAGGACGAAGCGGTTCACCGCCGTCACCGACAGCGCGGAGAGGTAGAAGAGCCAGTCGGGCACCCGCGCCAGCATCAGCAGCGCCGTGCCCACGGACAGCACCGCCCGCAGCAGATTGCAGTACAGCAGCACCTGGCGCCGCCGCCACCCGTCCAGCAACACCCCTGTAAAGGGACCGAGCAGCGAATACGGCAGCAGCAGCACCGCCATTGCGGAGGCGATCGCGGCCGGTGAGGTCTCCTTCTCCGGTGAGAAGACGACATACGTGGCCAGCGCCACCTGGAAGACGCCGTCGGAGAGCTGGGACAGCAACCGCACCGCGAGCAGCCGGCGGAAATCGCGCAACCGCAGCAGCACGCGGAGATCGCGGACAACGGGCATGCCGTCTACCTTCACACACCACGGAGGTCCCCGGGCACATTGCCCGGGGACCTCTGTGGTGACACCGCGTCCGGCTCAGCCCTCAACGTGTCCGGCTCAGCGCTCGACCTCGCCGCGGATGAACTTCTCCACGTTGTCTCGCGCCTCGTCGTCGAAGTACTGCACCGGCGGGGACTTCATGAAGTACGAGGACGCCGACAGGATCGGGCCGCCGATACCGCGGTCCTTGGCGATCTTCGCGGCGCGCACTGCGTCGATGATGACACCCGCGGAGTTCGGGGAGTCCCAGACCTCGAGCTTGTACTCCAGGTTCAGCGGGACGTCACCGAATGCGCGGCCCTCCAGGCGGACGTAGGCCCACTTGCGGTCATCCAGCCACTGCACGTAGTCCGACGGGCCGATGTGGACGTTCTTGGCGCCCAGGTCGCGGTCCGGGATCTGGGAGGTGACGGCCTGCGTCTTGGAGATCTTCTTGGACTCCAGACGGTCACGTTCGAGCATGTTCTTGAAGTCCATGTTGCCGCCGACGTTCAGCTGCATGGTGCGCTCGACGAGCACACCGCGGTCCTCGAAGAGCTTGGTCAGCACGCGGTGCGTGATCGTCGCGCCGACCTGCGACTTGATGTCGTCCCCGACGATCGGCACACCCGCCGCGGTGAACTTGTCCGCCCACTCCTTGGTGCCGGCGATGAAGACCGGCAGCGCGTTGACGAAGGCGACCTTCGCGTCGATCGCGGCCTGCGCGTAGAACTTCGCGGCGTCCTCGGAGCCGACCGGCAGATAGCAGACCAGCACGTCGACCTGGCGGTCCTTGAGGATCTGGACGATGTCCACCGGCTCCTCGGCCGACTCCTCAATGGTCAGGCGGTAGTACTTGCCCAGGCCGTCCAGGGTGTGGCCGCGCTGCACGGTCACACCGGACTGCGGCACATCGCAGATCTTGATGGTGTTGTTCTCGCTGGCACCGATGGCGTCCGCGAGGTCGAGGCCGACCTTCTTCGCGTCCACATCGAAAGCGGCCACGAACTCGACGTCCCGCACGTGGTAGTCGCCGAACTGCACGTGCATGAGGCCGGGCACGCGGCCGTTCGGATCGGCGTCCTTGTAGTACTCGACACCCTGCACCAGCGACGCTGCGCAGTTGCCTACGCCAACGATGGCTACGCGAACCGAACCCATTCCGGTTGCTCCCTGTGTACTCGTCTTAATCGTTAATCGTCACGGGTCACCCGAGGTCCGGGTTCACCGCCGCTTTGCTGTTGGTTGTCCCGCTCATCGGATCCGCCGGGCGCCGGCTGGGGCTTGGTACCGCCCGGCCGCCCGGCCCGCTCGGTCTCGATCAGCTCGTTCAGCCACCGGACCTCGCGTTCCACCGACTCCATGCCATGCCGCTGGAGTTCCAGCGTGTAGTCGTCGAGTCTTTCCCGGGTACGGGCCAGAGAGGCCCGCATCCGCTCCAGGCGCTCCTCAAGGCGGCTACGTCGCCCTTCCAGCACCCGCATCCGTACATCCCGGGATGTCTGGCCGAAGAAGGCGAAGCGAGCCGCGAAGTGCTCGTCCTCCCACGCGTCCGGGCCGGAGTGGGCGAGCAGCTCCTCGAAGTGCTCCTTGCCCGCGGCTGTCAGCCGGTAGACGATCTTCGCCCGCCGGCCGGCCAGCGGCACGGTGAGCGGATCGGGCTCCGGACCGGTCTCCTCGACCAGATAGCCCTGGACCACCAGTGTCTTGAGGCAGGGGTAGAGGCTGCCGTAGCTGAACGCGCGGAAGATGCCGAGTGACGTGTTGAGCCGCTTGCGCAGCTCGTAACCGTGCATCGGGGACTCGCGCAGCAGCCCGAGGACCGCGAATTCGAGGATGCCGGAGCGCTTGCTCATGCCCGTGATCCTCCTCCATTCCGGTCCTCTCCGCCTCATATGTCGACCTGATGTATCGGCCCGATACATCACGACGATAGAACGCCCCACTCACTCCGGCAAGGCGGCCTGCCGTGACCGACGTCACATTGCGAAACCTATGAGTCGTCAACCGCCCGATATATGGCGAACCTCTGCGGACCGCGTGATTTGACCCTGCGTACTCTGTTCGCCATGCAGAGCACTGGGAACCGATGGGCGCGAGTGAGCGTCCTTGTCCGTGGTGCGGTCCGGCCAAAGGGGAAACGGCCGCAACTCGGGGGGACCAGTAGTCCATTGCCGTCTACAGGCGATGCCGTCTGTCCTAGGAGTTAGCTGTTCATGAGCGAGCACCGTCGCAAGCCGCCGCAGTCGCCGGGCGGCGGCGGCCGCGCAGCCGCCCGGCGCGGCGCGCCCCAGCAACCCCAGCAGCCCCCGCCGCGCGACGCCCGGCGGGCAGCGCCCAGGGTGCCCCATTCCCATGGCTCCGACGCTCCTGAGGCGGCCGCCCCGCCGACGCACGGGGGCCGCGCCGCAGCCAGACGCGCCGCCCAGGGCGGCAGCCGGCGTGCGAACAGCTCCGGCGGGCGTGGCGGCGGCCGTGGCGGCGGGCAGCCGCCCAAGAAGCGCTTCATCGACTACCCCCGCTGGGGCAAGGACGGCTGGCGCCGCTGGATGCCCTCGTGGAAGCTCGTCACGGGGCTCTGCATCGGGTTCTTCGGCAGCTTGGTCACTGTCGCCGGCGTCGGCTACGCCATGGTGGCCGTGCCGAACCCGAACGAAGCCTCGCAGGCGCAGAACAACGTCTACTACTGGGCGGACGGCTCCCGCATGGTCGCCACCGGCGGCGAGGTGAACCGCCAGATCATCACGATCGACAAAATCCCGGTCGCGATGCAGAACGCGGTCATCTCCGCCGAGAACAAGACCTTCAGGACGGACTCCGGCGTCGACCCGATGGGTATCGCCCGTGCCCTGTTCAACATGGCCAAGGGCGGGGCAACACAGGGTGGTTCGACCATCACCCAGCAGTACGTGAAGAACGCCATGCTCTCCCAGGACCAGACGATCACCCGTAAGTTCAAAGAGCTCTTCATCTCCATAAAGGTCGGAACGAAGCTTGACAAGAACGAGATTCTTGCCAACTACCTGAACACCTCCTACTTCGGACGCGGCGCGTCGGGCATCCAGGCGGCGGCCCAGCAGTACTACGGCATCGACGCCAACAAGCTCAACCCGAGCCAGTGCGCCGTCCTCGCGGCACTCCTCAAGGGCGCGACGTACTACGACCCGGCCGGGAACACCGACATCGACCCGGCCGCCACCGCTGCGGCCAACACCGCACGGTCCGAGGCCCGTTGGAAGTACGTCCTCGACCGTGAGGTCATCGACGGCAATATGACAGCGACCGAACGGGCCAAGTACACCAAGTACCCGATGCCGCTGGCGCCCAAGAAGAACGTCGAGCTGGCCGGCCAGACCGGCTACCTGGTCGACCTCGCCAAGGCGTACTTCGTCAACAACAACACCAAGGGCATCACCGCCGACGACCTGGCGAAGGGCGGTTACCAGATCTACACCACCTTCGACAAGACGAAGGTGAACGAGCTCGAGGCGACCGTCAAAAAGGTCCAGAAGGCCAACATCAACCCGAAGCTGCGCCCGAAAACGGACAAGTACGTCCAGTTCGGCGGTGCCTCGGTGAGCCCCAAGGACGGCTCGATCGTCGCGATCTACGGCGGCACCGACTGGACGAAGCACTTCATCAGCAACGCCGACCAGACCGGTGTGCAGGTCGGCTCGACCTTCAAGCCCTTCGTCCTGGCCGCCGCGATGACCTACGGCAAGATGGACCCCAGCGGTGGGCCGAATCAGCCGGACTACGGCCAGCCGGGGTCGCAGCGGACGATCGTCTCCCAGAACAGCATCTACAACGCCAAGAACAAGCTGAAGATCAAGAACTACGACGGCACCGTCTGGACGGACAAGGACGGCAAGGAGTGGCTCCAGACGAACGACGGCGGTGAGACGCCCCCCGGCACCTACGTCACCCTCCGCACGGCAATGCAGGATTCGCTGAACGCCCCCTACGTCCAGCTCGGCATGGACGTCGGCACGGGCAAGGTGGAGGAGGCCGCGCTCAATGCAGGTCTGCTCAAGACCAGCCTTGCCAGCTCCAGCGTCCCGTCGTTCTCCATCGGCACCTCCGACCCGAGCGCGATCCGCATGGCCGCCGCATACGGCACCTTCGACAATGGTGGCCAGCAGAACGACCCGTACTCGGTCACCAAGGTTGAGCACAGCGGTGTGACGGTCTACACGCACACGGCCAAGCCCAAGACGGCCTTCTCCTCCGCCGTGGCGAGCAATGTCACCGACGTGCTGAAGAACGTGGTCGACAAGGGCACCGGTACCACCGCCAAGCTCCCGGGCCGCCAGGTGGCCGGTAAGACGGGCACCACCGACGGAAACCGGTCGGCCTGGTTCGTCGGCTACACCCCGCAGCTGTCCACCGCCATCGGCATGTGGCGCAAGGACGACCAGGTCCACAAGGACAAGAACGGCCAGGTCATCACCAACGCGTTCCAGTCCATGTTCGGTACCGGCAACCAGGAGAAGATCCACGGCGCCTCGTTCCCGGCCGAGATCTGGCACGACTACATGGCCGAGGCCCTGAAGAGCACGCCGGCGGAGAGCTTCCCCGCCCCCGGCAAGCTCGGCACCGTGGTCTACGGCGGCGGCGCAGCCAGCCCGACCCCCAGCGCGAGTGCGACCGCGAGCGCGACCGCGTCGGCATCGGCATCTCCGTCCGGGACACCGTCCACGACGCCGCCGACCGTGTCTGCTTCCCCGACACCGACGCAGTCCCAGACCTGCGCCCCGTTGGACTTCACCTGCTCCGGCGGCGGCACCACCACCGCGCCCACCCCGACAACAAGCACCGCAAGCCCCACCGCCACCAAAACCAGAGGTTTCGGTAACGGCGGGACCGGCGGCTAGCTACCGCACACCGCATCTCACCGCGGCCGCGGAGGGCACCAGCCCTCCGCGGCCGTTCCCGTTCAACGGGTCCGGAAAATACGATCGGGGTGGGCCGGGCGCCGAGCTTCAAGGGCGGAGCGTGTCGCCGATCCACGGAGTTCGGCCCACGGCAGCCCCTCACTCAGCTACGTACGGCAGGATGTCGCCCATGACGAGCGTGCGCGAAGACGACCACCGTGAGGCACAGGCGGTCGGAGCCCCAGTGGCGCCGACGGCCGAGGATCCGGTCGCTGAGGCCGGTAGCGAGCTGATCGGCGGCCCGCTGGGCCGCAGGGCGAGCCTGGCCGGCGGGCACTCGTGGTGGAACCCGCTGCGGGTGATCGTCAGCGTCGCGATCGGGATGTTCGCGCTGGGCATGGTGCAGAAGGTGCCGTGCTACAAGAGCGGCTGGTTCTTCGGCGCGAATACGCAGTATGCGAAGGCCTGCTATTCCGACATCCCGCACCTCTACTACGGGCGCGGCTTCTCCACCAGCCTTCACCCCTACTTCGACCGCATCCCGGACTCGGTGTCCGGCGGCATGAGCTACCTGGAGTACCCGGTCCTCACCGGCCTCTTCATGCAGGTCGCCTCCTGGTTCACCCCGCACAGCGGCTCCATCCAGAACCAGGAGCAGAACTACTGGCTGGTCAACGCCGGCCTGCTCCTCGTCTGCACCGCCGTCATCGCCGTCGCGGTCGCCCGCACCAACCGCCGCCGCCCCTGGGACGCGCTCCTCGTCGCCCTCTCGCCCGCCTTCGCGCTGACCTCGACCATCAACTGGGACCTCTTCGCGGTCGCCCTCACCGCGCTCGGCATGATGCTCTGGTCCCGGAGCCGTCCGCTCGCGGCGGGCATCCTCATCGGGCTGGCCACCGCCGCCAAGCTCTACCCCGTACTGCTTCTCGGACCGCTCCTGCTGCTCTGCCTGCGCGCCGGGCGCCTCCGAGCTTGGCGCAGCGCCCTCTTCGGGGCGGCGGCCGCCTGGCTGGTGGTGAACCTGCCGGTGATGCTGCTGGCCTGGCCCGGCTGGATCAAGTTCTACAGCTTCAGCCAGGAGCGGGGCGTCGACTACGGCTCGATCTGGCTCATCATCTCCCAGCGCACCGGCACGACCCTCGCCGGCGCGAACTCCTATGCGACCGCGGTCATGCTTCTGCTCTGCGCCGGCATCGCGGCGCTCGCGCTGTACGCGCCACGGCGGCCGCGATTCGCTCAGCTCGCGTTCCTGGTGATCGCGGCCTTCATCCTGACGAACAAGGTCTACTCCCCGCAGTACGTGCTGTGGCTCATCCCCCTGGCGGCCCTGGCCCGGCCGAAATGGCGGGACTTCCTCATCTGGCAGGCCGCCGAGGTCATGTACTTCCTCGGGATATGGATGTACCTGGCCCTCACGACGGGCGGCAACGACAAGGGGCTCCCGCTGGACGGCTACCACATGGCCATCGGGGTCCACCTGCTCGGTACGGCCTACCTGTGTGCCGTCGTCGTACGGGACGCGCTCTTCCCGGACCGCGACCCCGTCCGCTGGGACGGCTCCGACGACCCCTCGGGCGGGGTGCTGGACGGGGCGGAGGACGTATTCGTCCTGGGGCGCGGGCACGGGTCACATGCCGCGCCTGCGCGGTACGGCGACGCTACGCGGGCGCAGTGGGGCACTGGGCCGGCGGCAGGGGAGGAACGCGAACCGGCCTGAGCGGTCGGGACGGAATATTCGGAGTGCATATGTCAGATAAAGCCCGAGCGCCAGTGAAACCGCATATTTAACCGCTATGGGATGAAAATAGTCTGACGGGCTGGAATGTTCGTATTACGCCGCTCTACGTTCCGTCGTGGTGGTGGTTCGTATGAGCGAACACAACATGCCGACGATCACGGCGGTTCGGCAGGATGCAATCGAGGTCAGCGATTTCGTCTACGCGGCGACAGGAGCCCGCGTTCGGCGGCTGACCATGCCAGATGGAGAGCACTGGTTCCCGGCAACGGACGTGTGTGCTGAGCTGGGCCACACGAACCCGCGCAAGGCCGTGGCAGATCACGTTCACGAGGGCGGAATCTCTCGGCTCGAGACCGTAACCTCACGTTACGGTCTCAGCATTCCTGCAGGTAGGGGGTGGCGCCGAGACTTGAACATGGTGAATCTGCAAGGCCTGATCATGCTCGTCAACGGCTGCACGAAGCCAGAGTGCCAGCCCTTCAAACAGTGGGTTGCCGAGGTCATCGAGACCGTCCAACGAGAGGGCTCGTACAGCCTCCCCGTGTCGGAGATCGCGACAGCGACAAGCAATGGGGCTACGGCCTACGCAATGCCCGACCAGGTGATCGACCTGATCACCCGCCTCGAGGAGCGCAACCTGAGGCTGGACGAGGAGTTCGCTGCTGGACAGAAGGTGTCGGCGCAGGCGCAGGAGCGCCTCATGCAAACCCACGTGAACCTTGTGCAGACGCAAGTCGGCCTTGCGCAGAGCATGGCGCGGATCGCCGACGCACTGGAGGCGCTTGTCCGGGCTCAGGGGATGCCGTTGTCGGAATCCGGCCGTGAGTCGGAGACACCGCCCACGAGGCCGCCCGACATGAATGCGATTTTGGCCCAGTGGAGGCGACGCATCCCGGAGGGGAGCGACGTGTGGCCAGTAGCGCTGTATCTGCTGCCGGAGATGCTGCAGAACGGCGACTACAAGATGTCGATCGACTATCTCGCCGTCAAGGTGGGGATGACGGCGCAGGAGGCGAGCAGCTGCCTCCGGGTTCTCCGGCAGGCCGGTTGTATCAGCCAGCTGGGATTCACCCAGAACGGCAACCCGGTGCACGCCCTGATCCTGGAGTAAGCGTTGAGAACACACGTTATGAACCCGGATGCCCTGCTGGAGCTGGATGCTCTGCTCGGCAGCGAAGTTGCCCGCCGAGTGCGTGCGTATCTGCTCGACGCCGAGGAGGTGAACCGCTCCCGGCCACGCCAGAGGGACGCGAGCCATGACGCCAGAATCGCAGAAATCGCCAGGACGGCGGCGGCCACAGCCGTGGAAGAGCTGGTCGGGCCCATGCTCAAGGCCGTTATGGAGACGGCCGATGAGAATGCCCGTGGACTGGAGAAGCTGAGCCAGCAGGTCAACCAACTGACGGCCGAGCTGTACGGATCAGAGGCGAGACAAAGGCAACGACCGTAACCCCACAGTGGAGGGGGCGGCCGCAATCCATAGTTGCGGCCGTCCCCTCCGGCTCAGCGGTCGACGGAGCGGTCGAAGGTCGTCGTGGTGTGCCGCAGGTGCGCCACCAGCTCGTCGCCCACGGCGGGCGGGGCGACGTCGTTCGGCAGGTAAAGGATGGAGACCTGCATGTGCGGGGGCTCGGCGAACCATCTCTGCTTGCCGGCCCACACGAAAGGCGAGAGATTCCGGTTCACCGTGGCGAGCCCCGCCCGCGCTACGCCCTTCGCGCGGGGCATGAGGCCGTGCATGGCCTTGGGGGCCTCCAGGCCCACGCCGTGGGAGGTGCCTCCGGCGACGACGACCAGGTGGCCGTCGTCGGCGGCTTTCTGCTGGCGGTAGCCGTAGCGCTCGTTCTTGGCGATCCGGGTGACGTCCAGTACCGCACCGCGGTACTCGGTGGCCTCGTGGTCGCCGAGCCAGAGGCGGGTGCCGATGCGGGCACGGAAGCGGGTCTGGGGGAACTGCTGCTGGAGCTGGGCGAGCTCGGTGGCCTTGAGGTGGCTGACGAACATCGTGCCGAGGGGCAGCCGGGCCGCGCGCAGTCGTTCCATCCAGCCGAAGACCTCCTCGACGGCGTCGGATCCGTCGGTGCGGTCCAGGGGAAGGTGGATGGCGAAGCCCTGGAGCCGTACGTCATCGATGGCCGAGTGCAGCTTGACGAGGTCGTCCTCGCTCACGCCGTGGCGCTTCATGCTGCTCATGACCTCAATGACGACCCGAGCGCCGACAAGCCCGCGTACGCCTTCCACCGACGACACCGACCGGATCGCGCGATCCGGCAGTGGAACCGGTTCCTCACCCAGCCGGTAGGGGGTGAGGACGAGCAGGTCCCCGCCGAACCAGTCCTTGATCTTGGCGGCTTCGTACGTCGTGCCGACGGCGAGCGTGTCGGCTCCGAGCCGGGTGGCCTCGTCGGCGAGGCGCTCATGGCCGAAGCCGTAGCCGTTGCCCTTGCAGACCGGGACTATGCCTGGGAACTGCCCCGCCACGGACTGCTGGTGTGCACGCCAGCGAGCGGTGTCGACGTACAGGGTGAGGGCCATGGTCGGTACGAGAACCTTTCGTCAGCAGTCAGCCGCCGGCAGCGATCAGCAGCGGGAACTTCAGCGCCGCGACATGTAGATGTCAAGAGCCTTGTGCAGAAGCTTGTTGAGCGGGAAATCCCACTCGCCCAAGTATTCGGCAGCCTGCCCGCCTGTGCCTACCTTGAACTGAATGAGGCCGAACAAATGATCGCTCTCATCGAGCGAATCACTGATGCCGCGCAGGTCGTAGACGCTCGCACCGAGGGCGTAAGCGTCGCGCAGCATCCGCCACTGCATGGCGTTGGAGGGCCGTACCTCGCGCTTGTGGTTCGCGGATGCGCCGTACGAGTACCAGACGTGGCCGCCGACGATGAGCATCGTGGCGGCGGCGACCGCCTCACCCTCGTGTGTGGCGAGGTAGAGCCGCATGCGGTTGGGGTCCTCGGAGTTCAGCGCCGTCCACATACGCTGGAAGTACGAGAGGGGCCGCGGCCGGAAGTGGTCACGGACTGCGGTGACTTCGTAGAGCTCCTGCCAGACCGGAAGGTCGTCGTAGCCGCCCTGCACGACCTCGACGCCGAGCTTCTCGGCCTTCTTGATGTTGCGTCGCCAGAGCTGGTTGAAGCCCTTCTGGACGTCCTCCAGGGAGCGGTTCTCCAGCGGCACCTGGAAGACGTAGCGCGGCTGTACGTCGCCGAATCCGGCGCCGCCGTCCTCACCCTGCTGCCAGCCCATACGGCGCAGCCGGTCGGCGACCTCGAAGGCGCGCGGTTCGATGACGGTGGCCTCGACATCGCGCAGCCGCTTGACGTCGGGATCGGCGATACCGGACTTGATCGCGACGGAGTCCCAGCGGCGGATCACGACCGGGGGGCCCATTTTCACGGTGAAGGCGCCCTGCTGCTTGAGGTGCGACAACAGGGGCGTCAGCCACTCGTCGAGGTTGGGCGCGTACCAGTTGATCACCGGGCCCTCGGGGAGGTACGCGAGGTACCGTTTGACCTTGGGGATCTGCCGGTACAGCACCAGGCCGACGCCGACCAGGCCGCCGTGCTTGTCCAGTCCGCTGTTCCTGTCGTCGAACCAGCCGAGGCTTTCGGAGCGCCATTCGTTCTTGACGTCCGCCCAGGCAGGAACCTGCATGTGGCTCGCCGAGGGCAGGCTCTGGATGTACGCCAGGTGCTGTTCCCGACTGATGGTCCTCAGGGTCAAGCTCATGCGGGGCGCTCCCCATCGCTGCGACTACGGCTGTCCTGGGCCGAAGCCTACTGTGAACGGGGAATGCCATGGCCGAAGGCTGCCCAAGCCTGTGGATAACCGGTGGCCCCGCGGTTCTCCAGTGTCACCCCCGGGCTACCCCAGTACGCCGCCGAAGAGGCCGCCATGGGCCATGCCGAGGAAGAAGCCGACCGCCGAGGCGCCCAGCCCGATGATGAGGACGAACCGCTCGGCGGTCGTGGCGGAGATGAAGTGTCCCCACCCACCGGTGAAGATTCCGACCAGGCCCGCCCATGAGCTGATCAGGTGCAGCCCCGGCCAGATCGTTGTGATGATCGCCAGCGCGCCGAGCACCGCGGTGACCGCCGCCAGGGTGTTCTGCAGGGGATGAGCCCTGCCGTCGCTGTCGAGGATGGGGATGAGACGGGACTGCCGCTGCCGGACTGTCTGTGCCACGGGCACCTCCGTGATGGAGCGGTGGCGCATCGCTGCGCCGAACACAGCCGATGTGTACAGATTGAGGGCGTGGCCTGCGGATTTCAACCGCAAGGCGGGTGCCGGGTAGTCTGTACCGTCTGCACCGGTGTCTGCGCAGGTCCGGGTCGCCCAAGGTCGGCTGTCAGTGGCTCGCGGTACCGTTGCGACGCAAAGTAAACCCTCCTGCCACGGAAATGCCGTGGCCGCTGAGTCCAAAGGAGGTGGGTTCCAACATGCGTCACTACGAGCTCATGCTTATTCTCGACCCCGATCTCGAGGAGCGCGCTGTCTCCCCGCTGATCGAGAACTTCCTCTCTGTCGTCCGCGATGGCGGTGGCAAGGTGGAGAAGGTCGACACCTGGGGCCGTCGTCGTCTCGCTTACGAGATCAAGAAGAAGCCCGAGGGCATTTACTCGGTCGTCGACCTCAACGCTACGCCTGAGGTTGTCAAGGAGCTGGACCGTCAGCTCAACCTGAACGAGTCGGTCCTCCGGACCAAGGTCCTCCGCCCCGACACGCACTGAGTCGGGTTCCGAGCAGCCAAGCAGCTAAACCGCTGAGAGGTCATCCACCATGGCAGGCGAGACCGTCATCACTGTCGTCGGCAATCTTGTCGACGACCCCGAGCTGCGTTTCACGCCGTCCGGTGCGGCGGTCGCGAAGTTCCGTGTCGCGTCCACTCCCCGCATCTTCGACAAGCAGACCAACGAGTGGAAGGACGGCGACGGCCTCTTCCTCACGTGCTCGGTCTGGCGTCAGGCCGCGGAGAACGTGGCCGAGTCGCTCCAACGCGGCATGCGCGTCATCGTGCAGGGCCGGCTCAAGCAGCGGTCCTACGAAGACCGTGAGGGCGTCAAGCGGACGGTCTACGAGCTGGACGTCGAAGAGGTCGGTCCGGCGCTCAGCCGTGCCACCGCGAAGGTCACCAAGACCACCGGTGGCGGTGGCCAGGGCGGCGGCGGGCAGCGCGGCGGCTACGGCGGCGGTGGCGCCCAGAGCGGTGGCCAGGGTGGCGGCGGCAGCTGGGGCGGAAGCTCCGGCGGCCCGCAGCAGGGCGGCGGGGCTCCCGCCGACGACCCCTGGGCGACCAGTGCTCCGGCTGCCGGCGGCCAGCAGGCCGGCGGTGGCGGCAGCTGGGGTGGGAGCTCCGGCGGTTCCAGCGGCGGTGGCTACTCGGACGAGCCGCCCTTCTAGGCGATAGCCAAAGGGCTGGCCAAGGGCGACTGCTCAACACAACTTCTTGATCACACAGGAGAGAGACAATGGCGAAGCCGCCTCCGCGCAAGCCGAAGAAGAAGGTCTGCGCGTTCTGCAAGGACAAGACCGTGTACGTGGACTACAAGGACACGAACATGCTGCGGAAGTTCATTTCCGACCGCGGCAAGATCCGTGCCCGCCGCGTGACCGGCAACTGCACCCAGCACCAGCGTGACGTCGCCACGGCCGTGAAGAACAGCCGTGAGATGGCGCTGCTGCCCTACACCTCGTCTGCACGCTGAGAGAGGGTGACTGAAGCATGTCCAAGATCATCCTCACCAACGAGGTCAGTGGCCTCGGTGCCGCCGGCGACGTCGTCGACGTCAAGCCGGGTTATGCCCGCAACTACCTGATCCCGCGCGGTTTCGCGATCGCCTGGACCAAGGGTGGCGAGAAGGACGTCGAGCAGATCCGCCGTGGGCGCCGGATCCGCGAGATTCACACCATCGAGCAGGCCAACAGCGTCAAGGGCCAGCTTGAGGGCGTCAAGGTCAAGCTGGCCACCCGCGCGGGTGAAGCCGGTCGGCTGTTCGGTTCGGTGACTCCGGCCGACATCGCCTCGGCTATCAAGGCCGCCGGCGGTCCGGACGTCGACAAGCGCCGTGTCGAGGTCGGTTCGCCGATCAAGACGCTGGGCTCGCACAAGGTGTCGGTGCGGCTGCACCCCGAGGTCGCTGCCAGCCTCGACATCGAGGTTGTCGCTGCCTGACGCAAGGCATGATGAAGGGCCCGGGACCAAAAGGTTCCGGGCCCTTTTCAGCTGGTGCGAACCGCTCCTGTGACCAGCCACTTTCCAGTGCGGGAACGTATCTGCAGCGCCGCCATCCTGGTCAGCATCATCAAGGCCATGGCCCACCACAGGGCGGTCAGCCCACCGCCCAGGAGGGGGACGGCCAGCGCCGCGGGGGCGAATACCGCCAGCGTGACCAGCATGGAGCGGGCGAGATACGGGCCATCGCCGGCGCCCATCAGAACACCGTCGAGGATGAAGACCACGCCGGAGACCGGCTGGGTGGCCGCCACCACCAACAGGACCGGTATGAGCGCGTGCTTCACGGCCGGGTCGGCGGTGAAGAGCGGGGCGATCAGCGGACCGGCCGCGACCACCAGCAGGCCGAGCACGACACCCGAGGCGAGCCCCCACTGCACCATGCGGCGGCAGGCGGCCCTGGCGCCCTCCGGGTTGTCCGCACCCAGATAGCGGCCGATGACGGCTTGGCCGGCGATGGCGATCGCGTCCAGCGCGAAGGCGAGCAGGCTCCAGATCGTCAGCGTGATCTGGTGGGCGGCGATGTCCGCGTCACCCAGCCGGGCGGCGACCGCAGTGGCGATCAGCAGGACTGCGCGCAGGCTCAGCGTACGGATCAACAGCGGCACCCCGGCCTGGGCGCACGCACGGATCCCGGCAGCGTCGGGGCGCAGCGACGCGCCGTGCCGGCGGGCGCCCCGGACGACGACGGCGAGGTAGGCGGCGGCCATGGCGTTCTGGGCGATGACGGTGCCCCAGGCGGAGCCGGCGATGCCCATGCCGGCGCCGTAGACGAGTGTCACGTTGAGTGCTGTGTTCGCGGTGAATCCCGCGACGGCTACGTAGAGCGGGGTCCTGGTGTCCTGCAGCCCACGCAGGACGCCGGTCGCGGCGAGTACGACGAGCATGGCGGGGATGCCGAGGGAGCTGATCCGCAGATAGGTGACCGCGTACGGGGCTGCGGTGCCGGAGGTGCCGAAGATGTCGGCCAGCGCGGGCGCGGCGGGGATGGTGACCGCTACTACGGCGGTGCCTATGAAGAGCGCGAGCCAGACGCCGTCGATGCCCTGGCGGATCGCGGCGGGGAGGTCGCCCGCGCCGACGCGGCGGGCGACGGCGGCGGTGGTCGCGTAGGCGAGGAAGACGAAGATGTTGACGAAGGTGGTGAGCAGGGCGGCGGCGACGCCGAGTCCGGCGAGCTGCGGGGTGCCGAGGTGGCCTACGACGGCACTGTCGACCATGACGAAGAGAGGTTCGGCGACGAGGGCGCCGAAGGCGGGCAGAGCGAGGGCGATGATCTCCCGGTCATGGCGACGCCGGGTTTCCTTGACCAGGTTCACGCCACCTAGAGTAATCATCCACATGTAATGAGCGCAAGTGGCTAATGACTATTACAGACAACTGCACAGAGTGATCTCGTCCGTGCCGCTTGTCGCGATCTCGGGCGAGGTGCAGAAGTTTTTCTTTCCCACAGTGCCCAGGCGAAGAAAGTGCAGGCCAGAGCGCTGATCATTGAGTGATTGTGTGCTTGTCCACAGCACTGTCCCCCGCCCTGTGCACAGGTTCGGCGGGCTTCTCCACAGGATGGCAGCCGTTATCCACAGTTATCCACAGCGCCTGTGGATAACCGTCTTGGCCGACGGCCCCGGTGACCCCTACGGTGGACCCTCCCCCGACGTGCCGGAAGCGGAGTCGGGCGCGTTGAATGTCAGAGCTGTGGCGTAAGAAAGATGAAGCACGCTGCGGTCCGCCGGACGGGAGGAGGTGACGGGGGTGAGCCAACCCGAACCCGCGGACGATCAGTGGGGAGACGAGCCGCCGTTTCCGCCGGACGGCGGTGGTTCCGTCTCACGTTTCCGCAAGCAGGACGGCGGCCATGGTCGCGACCGGGACCGGGATCGCGACCGGGAGGGTGGCGGCGGTGGCGGCGGGGGCTTCGAGCGGGTGCCCCCCCAGGACCTGGACGCCGAGCAGTCCGTGCTCGGCGGCATGCTGCTCTCCAAGGACGCCATCGCCGACGTGGTCGAGGTCCTCAAGGGCGCCGACTTCTACCGTCCCGCCCACGAGACCATCTACGCCGCCATCCTCGACCTCTACGCCCGCGGCGAGCCCGCCGACCCCATCACCATCGCCGCGGAGCTCACCAAGCGCGGCGAGCTGGCCCGCGTCGGCGGCGCCCCCTACCTCCACACCCTTGTCAACGCCGTCCCCACCGCCGCCAACGCCGAGTACTACGCCGAGATCGTCCACGAGCGTGCCGTACTCCGCCGGCTCGTCGAGGCCGGCACCCGTATCACCCAGATGGGATACGCCGCCGACGGCGACGTCGACGAGATCGTCAACTCCGCCCAGGCCGAGATCTACGCCGTCACCGAGCAGCGCACCTCCGAGGACTACCTCCCCCTCGGCGAGATCATGGAAGGCGCCCTCGACGAGATCGAGGCCATCGGATCACGCAGCGGCCAGATGTCCGGCGTGCCCACGGGCTTCACGGACCTGGACTCCCTGACCAACGGGCTGCACCCCGGCCAGATGATCGTCATCGCGGCAAGGCCCGCGATGGGCAAGTGCGTTACCGGCATGACGAGATTGATTGAGGCGAACTCGGGAGCTCGCGTCACCGTGGCCGAATTCGTCCGCCGAGGTGAGGCTGGCGAGGATCTGGCCGTCCACACCATGGACGAGAGCTGGCGGATGCGTGTGGTAAGACCTTCGGCCTTCCACAGAAACGGCCGCAAGCCGGTCTTCAGGCTTACGACGCAGCTCGGCCGGAGTATCGGCGCCACTGCCAACCATCCCTTCCGCACCCTTCGCGGCTGGGTGCCGCTGCAAGAGCTCAGACCGGGCGACCGGATCGCCGTTCCCCGCACCTTGCCCGCGAAGGCGTCCGCAGAGCTGCCTGACGCGCTTGTGGCGCTGACCGGCTATCTCATGGGCGACGGCTCGCTCAAGGGCCAGACGCCCCGACTCACCGCCCGCGCTGACCGTATCCGCCAAGACGCCACGGAGTGGGCAGCGCAGCTGATGCTCCGCGTCCGCCACGGCATGCCGGGTCCATACGCGGAGCCCGCGCTATGTCCCCGCGGCGGTGAACAGCAGCACCCCCCGGTGCTGACCTTCGTCTCAGCCGCACTCGGCCCGAATCCGCTCACGACGCGTCTCTCGGAGTGGGGCCTCATGGAGCTCGGCAGCCACGACAAATTCGTCCCCGAGGTGTTCTTCCGGCTGCCCGAGCGGCAGATCGCGCTCTTCCTGTCACGCCTCTACGCCACCGATGGCTGGGCCTCGGTGCCCGAGCCGGGCAATCAGCCCCGGATCGGCTACCGCTCGGTGAGCGAGCGGTTGGCCCGCGATGTCGGGCATCTGCTGCTGCGCCTCGGCATCGTTGCCAAGGTGGTGCGCCGCACGGTCGCGTACGAGGTGCTTATCGAGGACCTGGACCAGATCCGCACTTTCGCTGCCCGGGTGGGAATCTTCTCCCAGGAGAAGCAGCTCGCCGAGGTCGTGGGCGCCTGCGGTGACCGTGACGGACGGCCCGGCACCGATCTGATCCCCGGCGATGTCTGGGAGCTGATCAAGGCCGAGAAGGGCAGTCTCAGCTGGCCCGAGGTGAACAGGCGCACGGGCCGTCAGAGCACCCACAACTGGCGTGTGGGCCGGCAGATCAGTCGGCACCGGCTGATGGAGCTGGCCAAGGCGCTCGACTCGCAGACCCTGGCCGACCTCGCGAGCTCCGATGTCCAGTGGGACCGGATCGAGTCCATCGAGCCGGACGGCGAGGACGAGGTCTACGACCTCACCGTCGACGGCACCCACAACTTTGTCGCCGACGACATCGTCGTGCACAACTCCACCCTGGCACTGGACTTCGCACGGGCCTGCTCCATCAACCACGGGATGCCCAGCGTCATCTTCTCCCTGGAAATGGGGCGCAACGAGATCGCGATGCGTCTGCTCTCGGCCGAGGCACGGGTGGCCCTGCACCATATGCGGTCCGGCAGCATGACGGACGACGACTGGACCCGCCTCGCCCGCCGCATGCCGGATGTGTCGGCGGCGCCGCTCTACATCGACGACTCG
This sequence comes from Actinacidiphila oryziradicis, assembly GCF_005047355.1. Lineage (GTDB taxonomy): Bacteria > Actinomycetota > Actinomycetes > Streptomycetales > Streptomycetaceae > Actinacidiphila > Actinacidiphila oryziradicis. The sequence goes on along the minus strand of NZ_SUMC01000008.1, from coordinate 131,640 downwards.
CCGAACCTGTCGATGATGGAGATCCGCGCCAAGTGCCGCCGCCTGAAGCAGAGAAACGACCTGCGGCTTGTCGTCATCGACTATCTGCAGCTGATGCAGGCCGGCGGCTCACGGCGCGCCGAGAGCCGCCAGCAGGAAGTCTCCGACATGTCGCGAAACCTCAAGCTGCTGGCCAAGGAGCTGGAGGTGCCGGTCATCGCGCTGTCTCAGCTGAACCGTGGCCCAGAGCAGCGGACCGACAAGAAGCCGATGGTTTCCGACCTCCGTGAAAGTGGATCCATCGAGCAGGACGCCGACATGGTCATTTTGTTGCACCGTGAGGACGCGTACGAGAAGGAGTCCCCGCGTGCGGGCGAGGCCGACCTGATCGTCGCCAAGCATCGTAACGGCCCTACCGCGACCATCACGGTGGCCTTCCAGGGCCATTACTCCCGCTTCGTGGACATGGCGCAGACCTGATCCAGGCTGTAGGAAACTGATGTAGTTGATCAACTGGACGGGTATTTCAGCACTGCATCAGCAACATCCAGTAGTTCAGCATTGGTCAGCCGGACCAGCGACGCGCGGAGGTGTGATGCCGCAGGGGACACGCACGGCACGAGTGACGACTTTCGCTTCCGAGCCAGGACACATCCTCTGGCCGAAGTTGGCACGTGCCCGGTCAGGGCACGTGGTCCTGCTCTCCTCCTGCGAAGGCCAGGAGATCCGCCGCTGGGACATAGCCACCGGCAGGATGCTGTGGCGTTCGGACGATGTGTGGTTCCCCAACGCGCTAGCGGTCGCCTCACCGCCGGGCCGCAACCCGGTGGTGGCGGTGGCCACGGAAGACGGTGTACTGCGGCTCGACGCGCTGACCGGCGCGGAGCTGGATGGGTACGCGATGGCGGCCAATGACACCATCTGGGACGTGGCCACGGGGCTCCTACCGGACGGCCGCGCGTTCATCGCCGGGGCTGGCCACTGCGGCTTCTCGGTGTACCGCTGGGACGCCGCGACGGGTGAGCCCTTGGGACCGCCGCTGGCCGGCCACACCATCTGCGTCAAGGCCATCACAGCCATCACGCTGCCCGACGGCACTCCGCTGATCGCCTCGGAGGACGAGGCAGGCCGCATCCTCCGCTGGAACGCCGCATCCGGCCAACCGTACGGAAACCCCATCCACGGGCCCGGTCAGTACAACATGCAGTTGGTCTCCCTCGCCCTGAGCGATGGGCGCGTCATGCTCGCCTCCCTCGACATGCACGGCACCCTGTCTCGCTGGGACGCGGTCACGGGCGAACCGATCGGCCCGCTCTTGCGACCGGGCCCGGAGACCTTCCTGGCCTGCGCCACCGCAGCAGGCGGCGGCGTGCTGTTCATTGCTCCGTACGATGGCCCAGTCCGCGTATGGGACGCCGTCAGCGGCAAAATACTGGGTGCTCCCCTGCCGGGAACCGGCCCCGCCGCCCTGAGCTGTTTCGACGGATCGGTGTGGCTCGCGACCCAGGCAGGCGAAGCGGTGGCTGTCCGTCGCCTCGCCGATCCACCCCGCTGAGTGGCGCCGGGCCTCGTGGGACGGGGCAAGGCTAGAACCGACAGGCGTCGACGGCGATGGCGGAAGCCGCATCGACCACCGGCGCTGCGGTCTCGCGCAGTGCTCAAGTACGAGAGCCGCAGCCCTACCGCGAATGCCGAAGTACCGCGACACCGCAGGTCGTGCTGCTCGACCTTTCCGGATCCCTACACCAGGTGTAGGGATCCGATTTGGTTCAGCGAACGGCCATGTAGATGAGCAGTAGGCGAGCAAAGCTGCTGAAGTAGGACTCTGGTCATCAGCTTCGCTGTAGTGGGGCCGGCATGTGGCCAAGCAGGAGGCGACCGCGGCTGTCCTGCGCGAAGCCGTGCTGAGCCTCATCGGCGACCCGGGAGTGGCCCGCCGGTCGCGGGAGTTGCGGGAGGAACTGCGCGCGGCCGGCGGGACGCTGCGGGCCGTCTCGGTGATCGAGTCGTACCTCTCCTGACCGTCCACGCGCCTCCCTGGCCCTGCTGACGCCCTGACCGGTCCCGGTCCGCACGCCGGGACCGGTCAGGGCGTGCCCACGCGGTGACCGGGGGTGGTGGGGGGCGGGTGGACGGGGTATGTGGCAGGGTGCTGGTGCGGGGGTCATGGTCTGGTGGCGGCAGGGGAGACGGCGTGGGGCGGTTGCATATCTTTGATATGGACGGGACGTTGATGTACGGCTCGTCGGCGAATGTGGAGCTGGCGAAGGGACTGGGGCTGGTCGAGGAGTTCCGGGCGTTGGACATGGCGTTCGGGGCGGGGGAGATCAACCCGGTGCGGTATGCGGAGCGGGCGTACGGAATGTGGTCCTCGCTCACGCAGGATCGGTTGGCGGCGGCGTTCGATGGCGCGCCATGGCTTCGGGGCATCCGGGAGGTGTGGGCGGAGATCACGGCGCGCGGTGAATACTGCGCGGTGATCTCGCTGTCCCCGGATTTCTTTGTGCGGCGGCTGTTGGAGTGGGGCGTGCACGAGGCGCGGGCCTCGGTGTTCCCGGAAGTGCCGTTCCCGGCGGAGGCGGTGCTGGACCCGGCGAAGATTCTGCTGCCGGAGTCGAAGGTGACGATCGCGGGTGAGCTTTGCGCGCGGTACGGGGTGGGCTGGGCCGACTGCGTGGCGTACGGCGACTCGATGTCGGACACGGTGCTGTTCGGGACAGTGCCGGTGTCGGTGGCGGTCAATGGCGATCACCATGTGAGCGGGCTGGCCACGCACGCGTACACCGGGCGGGATCTCCGGGAGGCGTACGAATTGGTGTCAAGTAGGTAGATATTACGCAACATCACTTGTGGTGGAAATCACGCAAATTGTGAGGGGTTGTGGAATGCCGCGCTCCAGGTAGGGTCGACTGCGTTCGACTGCGGAGAGATCGGCATACACACCGTGAGCAGACGGAGCATAACGTGATCGGTGGCCCCGTTTCCCGCGATTCCGGCTATTTGTCCGTTGCGCGGCTCTCGTGTGGCACGGTTTCCCCGCAGGACCTGTGGCCGACGTACGGAATCCGACCGGGAGAAGCTCGAGGCGAAGCTGACCATGGACGCTCTGACCACCAATCCGGCCGATTCCGAATCGCACAACGAGTCCGCGAACGCCCCGATGAATGTCTCCGCGAACGCCTCTGAACCGGCGGGTGGCGGCGGCTGGTTCACACCCCGGCCGCGCCAGTCCCCTCCCTCGGAGCGGGAGGGGGGCGCCGCGGGAGGAGTGCCTAGCCGCCCCGTGAGCCCCATACGCCCCGTCGGCAGGGGTTCCGCCCGTCCGGTGCCTCCGTCGGCTCGTCCGGGGCCTCCTACGGCCCAGCCGGCGCCTCCGTCGGCCCCGGCTGCTCAGCCGGCTCCGCCGGCCGCCGGCCGCCCGGCTGCTGCGCTGCCGCCCGAAGTGCCGCAGCCGCGGCCGCCGGAGGCCGGGGCCGGGCCCTCGCCGGACGCGATACTGATCCGGCGGACGATGGCCGAGGTGGCGCCGGTCGCGGACAAGACGACGTCGTACTTCTACGCGTTGCTGTTCATCCAGCACCCGGAGCTGCGTGAGCTGTTCCCGGCGGCGATGGACGCCCAGCGGGACCGCCTGGTGAAGGCGCTGCTGACCGCGGCCGAGCACATCGACAATCCCAAGGTGCTCTCGGAGTACCTGGCCAATCTGGGCCGGGGACACCGCAAGTACGGCACACGGCCCGAGCACTATCCGGCGGTCGGGGAATGCCTTATCGGCGCGCTGACGAGGTACGCGGCGGCGGTCTGGGACGCGGAGACCGAGGCGGCGTGGGTGCGCGCGTACACGGCGATCTCGCAGATCATGATCGACGCGGCGGCGGCGGACGAGAGGCACGCGCCGCCGTGGTGGCGGGCTGAGGTCGTCTCGCACGAGCTGCGGACCCCGGACATAGCGGTGGTCACGGTCCGTCCCGACCAGCCGTACCCCTTTCTCGCGGGCCAGTACACGGCGATGGAGACCCCCTGGTGGCCCCGGGTGTGGCGGCACTACTCGTTCGCTTCCTCCCCCCGTTCCGACGGGCTGCTCTCCTTCCACGTCAAGGCGGTACCGGCCGGCTGGGTCAGCACCGCGCTGGTGCGCCGGGCGCGGCCGGGCGATGTGATCCGGCTCGGTCCTCCGGCCGGTTCCATGACTGTGGACCACAGCACTGACAACGGGCTGCTGTGCCTGGGCGGTGGCACCGGCATAGCGCCGATCAAGGCACTGGTCGAGGATGTCGCTCAGCACGGCCGCAAGCGGGCGGTCGAGGTTTTCTACGGCGCGCGCAGTGACCGCGACCTGTACGACCTGGACACGATGCTGCGGCTTCAGAAGGAGCACTCCTGGCTTTCGGTCCGCGCTGTGGTGGACGAGCCGCTGACGGACCTCGTCCGGAAGTGCGGCCCGTGGCCCGAGTACGACGCGTATGTCAGCGGGCCGCCGGGGATGATCCGCAGCGGTGTGGAGTCACTGGTCGGCATCGGGGTGCCGTCGCAGCGGATCCGCCACGACCTGGTCGAGGAGCTTGTCGCCTCGGGTGACTGAACCGGCGCCGGCCGCCGGGCCGGGCACCGGCTAGCCGAGGTCCGGCGAGAGCAGGCCCAGCACGCCTTCGATGTTCGCGTCCAGATAGTGGCGCAGGGTGAGCGGCACGATCTCCACGGAGGCCAGGCCGACCCGGCTGAAGGGCACCCGGACGATCTCGTACTCACCGCTCGGCTCATCGATTTCGGGGCCGTGCCGTAGGCGGGGGTCCATGGACGCGAGCCGGCAGACGAAGAAGTACTGCACCTTTACGCCGTGCGAGCCGTCGTCCGCGATGTGCTCGATGGTGTCGACGAAGGCGGGCACCACATCGGTGACCTTGGCGCCGAGCTCTTCGTCGACCTCGCGGTGGAGGGCGTCGACGACCGAGGCGTCGGAGGGCTCGACGCCGCCGCCGGGGGTGACCCAGTAGGGGCTGAGGCCGGGCTTGGTGCGCTTGATCAGGAGCAGCGACCAGCTGTCGGGGCCGCCGTCGAGCAGGATGGCGCGGGCGGTGCGTTTGACCACCGGGCGGGTGGGTCGGGCTTCGGAGTCCGGGGACATGCAGGAGATCTGCCGCGACAGGGGAGGCGGCAAACACCCCGGGCGCGGTGAATCGGAGCGCCCGGTTCCCGGCGGGGCGTGCTACCAGGCGGATGCGGCGCGCAGTAGCCGGTCGTGCGCCCTCGCAATGTGCGGCAGGGCGAGGGTTCCGGCTCGTACGGACAGGAAGTACGTACGCAGCGGGGGCACCGGCGGGTCGATGAGCGCTACCGCCGCGCCCGAGCTGAGCGCGTCGCAGCACATATAGCGCGGCAGTACGGCCATGCCGGCGCCGGCGATCACGGCCAGCAGGACTGCCCGCAGGTCGGGCACGACAATCGCGGGCACGTGGGTGGACCTGGTGTCGAACACGGCCAACCAGTAGTGGCTGAGGAGGGGCAGCTCCTCGTCGAAGCTGATGACGGGTACGTTGCGCAGGACATCGGGGCCGCCGGCGCGCACCGCCTGCGGGCCGCCGGTCCGCTCCTGCCAGCCGGGGGAGGCGATGAGTACCTGCTCCTCGTCCCACAGTGGGGTCGCGGCCAGCAGCCGGTCGCGGGAGCGCAGGGTGCCGATGCACAGGTCGTGGTGGCCGGCGGCGAGGCCGGCCAGCCCGTCCTCGTCCGCGCGGCTGAGCGCGACGCGTAGGGAGAGCCCTTCGGCGGCCAGCGCGGCGAGCGCGGGGAGGGCGCGCAAGGCGGTGAAGCTCGGCGGGCCGATGAGGTGAAGGGTGCGGCTGCCGGACTCGTCGGCGAGGTCGTTCTCGGCGATTTCGAGGAGTGCGTCGAGGTGCGGAGCGACCTTGTGGGCGAGTTCGTCACCGACGCTGGTGGGGGCGACGCCGCGCGGGAGCCGGAGGAAGAGGGGGCGGCCGACCTGGCGTTCCAGGCTGCGTATCTGTCCGGTGACGGCGGGTTGGGAGAGCCCGAGCAGCTGGGCGGCCCGGGTGAAGGAGCCGGCCCGGTGCACCGTGATGAACGTGCGCAGCAGAGCCAGATCCATGGGGCCGCTCCTTGAGGGGCTTCTGTGTCTTGCGTGGCTGGTGTGGTTCGTGTGGTTGTAGTTGTGGCTGTAGCGGGCTGTCCTGGTGACTGTCATGACTGGGCAGGGGCCGCAACTATAAATATATCGATAGGTCTGCGTCGTTACTGTGATTGGACACTGACGCAGAGTCAACTAGCCTTGTTCGAGCGGATCTCCGCACGTCAAGCCAGGGTGGTCCGAGCCACGAGGGGGGAGGCTCGGGCCACCCATTCCGCATGGGCAAATCCGTGCATACCCCCGTCGGTTGGCCCTTTTTTGGCACCTTTTGACTGTTTGGTGCTATTTGACGCCATCCAGCGCGCGCAGCACATCCCCCACGATGTCCGCCGCGTCCTCCACCCCGACCGAGAAACGGATAAAACCTTCCGGCACCGCGTCGCCGCCCCACCGCGCCCGGCGCTCCGCTGTGCTGGTCACACTTCCGAAGCTTGTCGCCTCCGTGGTCATCCGCAATCCCGCCAGGAACCGCTCCGCGTAATCGCGGTCCGGCAGGGTGAAGGACACCACACTGCCGAACCGGCGCATCTGCCCCGCCGCCACCTGGTACGCCGGGTCCCCCGGCAGGCCCGGGTGGCGCAGCCCCGTCACCTCGGGCCGGTCGCGGAGCGCCTCCGCGAGGGCCAGCGCGTTCGCCGCCTGGCGGTCCACCCGCAGGGCGAGGGTCGACAGGGAGCGGTGTGCCAGCCACGTCTCCATCGGGCCGGGGATCGCTCCGACCGTCTTGCGCCACCGCCGCACCTGTGCGGCGAGTTCCGGAGCGCGGGTGGTGACATAGCCCAGCAGCAGGTCGCCGTGGCCGCTCAGCGCCTTTGTGCCGCTCGCCACGGAGAAGTCCGCCCCCAGGCCTAGCGGACGCTGACCCAGCGGCGTCGCCAGGGTGTTGTCGACCGCCACCAGCACGCCCGCCCGGTGCGCGGCTTCCGCCAGCCGCCGGATGTCGCACACATCCAGTGCCGGATTGGACGGGGTCTCGATCCACAGGAGCTTCGCGCCCAGCAGCGCCTCCAACTGCGCGTCGCCAGCGGTGGGAGCGAGGCGTACGGCGACGCCGTAGGACTCAAGGCGCTGCTGGAGGCTGCGCGTCGCCTGGTAGCTGTCGGAGGGCAGTACGACGGTGTCTCCGGAGCGGACCTGCGACAGCAGGACGGACGCGATCGCGCCCATGCCGGAGGAGAAGACGATCGTCTCCGCGGGGCCCTCCGGGACTTCCAGCTCCGAGATCGCCCGCTCCAGCCGCGTCCAGGTCGGGTTCTCGTCCCGCCCGTAGGTGTACGGGCCCGTCGCCTCGCCGGGGAGGTGGTAGTGCGCCGCGAACACCGGGCCCGGCAGCGAGGGCTCGTACGGCTCCGCAGGGGGACGGCCCGCGTGCACGCTACGGGTGCTCTCGCCCTCGCCGGGCGCGCAGTCTTCGTGTGCGCGGGGCGGTGTCATCCTGCGGCCTCCTGGGTGCGTGTCGGTTGTGCGCGTACCCATCCAACCCGATGGGGGTTGTCAGTCCTCGTCGGGGAGGACCATGTGGAGGGCCAGGGAGACGATGCTGATGATGAGGCCGCCGAGGAGGGCGGCCCAGAAGCCTTCGACGTGGAAGTCGAGACTGAGCTTGCCGGCCAGCCAGGAGGTGAGAAGCAGCATCAGGGCGTTCACGACCAGGGAGAAAAGGCCGAGGGTCAGGATGAGCACAGGGAAGGAAAGGAGCTTCGCGATCGGCTTCACGACCCAGTTGACGACGCCGAAGACGAGGGCGACCAGGATCAGAGTCAGCGCCTTGTGAGCGGTGTTGTTGCCGGTGAGCGTGATGTTCTGTACGAGCCAGATGGCGATGCCGAGGGCAACGGCGTTGGCGAGTGTCTTGATGACAAAGTTCTTCATGGTTGTGATCGTTGCAGAAGCGGTTGAAGAGGCAAGGGAGCGTGTGTAATGAAGGTGTTCCGATTGGACGACCTGGAGGCCGAGCGGGCCGCCAACGACGGGGCGTACCTGCGCTTTCTACGTGAACGCAATATGTCGGCCGGGCTCTACGCGCTGGCCGCGGGCGAACTCGACCCGCAGAAGCCGCACACCCAGGACGAGATCTATCTGGTGGTGAGCGGCCGGGCGGCGATCACGGTCGGGGAAGAGACGACGTATGTCGGGCGCGGCAGCGTCGTATATGTGCCGGCCGGGGTGCCGCACCGGTTTCACCACATCACGGAGGACATCCGGGTCCTGGTGGTCTTCTCGCCGCCCGAGGGATGATGCCCGGCTCTCCGGGCCCGTAGGGGAACGGTCAGGGGCGGACGGGGGTTGTGACCTCTCCTCCTGAGGCCCGCGGGGCCCTAGCCTGGTGGCGGATACTCGAAACGGAGGAACAGACGGTGAACGAACTCTTCAAGGGCCTGCCCTGGTGGGTCAAATGGGTCGCGGTGCCGGTCATCGCGATCGTTGTGTTCGGCGGCCTGGTCGTCAGTGTGATCGGCTTCTTGTTCGGGCTGCTGTTCAAGGTGCTGCTGTTCGCGGCGCTGGTCGGCGGCCTGGTGTTCGTGGTGAAGAAGTTCACATCGTCCTCCCGCGACAGCTGGTAGCCGCCACGGGAGAACAGGGGGCTGGCGTTCCTTATTTCGCCCTGCGCCGGCGGCCGCCACTTCCCGCCGCTTTCCCTGGGATGTTCCCCGTACCGCTCCCGGTGTCCCCATTGCGCCGGTCGGCAGTGACAACGAGCGCTGCCAGCGCCGTGGTCAGCGGTACGGAGGCGACCAGGCCGATGCTGCCCACCAGGGTCCGTACGATCTCCTCCGCCACCAGCTCGCTGCCCGCCACCTGCAGTACGCCGCTGCGTGCGACGGAGAAGAGCAGCAGCAGCGGCAGCGCGGCACCCGCGTAGGCCATGACGAGGGTGTTGACGACGGAGGCGATGTGGTCGCGGCCGATCCGCATGCCGGCCAGGTAGAGCTTGCGCCAGTTCGCCGTCGGGTCGGCGTCCCGCAGTTCCCACACGGCGGAGGTCTGGGTGACCGTCACATCGTCCAGGACGCCCAGGGAGCCGATGATGACCCCGGCCAGCAGCAGGCCGCGGACATCGATGCCGGGGTAGAGAGCGTGGATGAGACCGGTCTGGTCGTCGGTGTTGCCGGTCAGGTGGGCCCAGGAGATGAAGCCCGAGCCCAGGACACCGATCAGGAACAGTGAGCACAGGGTGCCGATGACCGCCACCGAGGTGCGGGCGTTGAGGCCGTGGGAGAGATACAGCGCGATCAGCATGATGGCGCTGCCGCCGATCACCGCCACCAACAGCGGATTGTCGCCGCGCAGGATGGCCGGGAGGATGAAGAGCGTCAGCACGGCGAAGCTGATGACGAGCGCGACCAGCGCCATGAGGCCGCGCATCCGGCCGATGACGATCACCGCGACCGCGAAGAGCCCGGCGAGCAGCGCCATCGGGAAGCCGCGTTGCACGTCGCTCACCGAATACTGCAGGCTCTTGGGGGCTTGGGGCGCGTACGCCAGCACCACGCCCTGCCCCTGGGTGTAGCGGCGGGTCTGGTCCGGCTGGACGATCTCGGTGAAGGTGCGGCCCTTGTCCGGACCGGAGGTGACCTCGATGGTCGCCTTCTGGCAGGCTTGTGAGGCTGCGGAGGGGGACGCCGAGGGTGACGGGGATGCCGTACCGCTACTGCCTGATCCGGCGTTCACGTCCGAGCACTTCACATCGACGAGTTTGGTGACCTTGCCGGACCGGGTCTGCTGGTCGAAGCCGACCCCGGTGTGCGCGTGCGGTGGCACGCCGCCCGGCCACAGCACGATTATCCCGGCCAGGACGGCAGTCGCGAACGGCACGAGCACCGCGGCGATGACTTTGCGCAGGTGCTTGGAGACCGGCGGAACCGGGCCGTGACTGTGCGAGTGCGAGTGCGAGTGTGCCGAGTGAGGGGTGTCCACGGCCCGATCATCGCAAAGGCCGTCTGGTGCGTGGGGGCAAAGACCCGCTAGCGTTGTGGACACCTTTTGCAAACCGCGGGAGCTCGGAGCACCGGGCTGAGAGGGCGCTGACGAATCGCTGCGCCGACCGCTGAACCTGTTACCGGGTAATGCCGGCGTAGGGAGTGGGTCTCATGACTATGCAGGATGCACGCATGCCTGAAATGCCGGAAAACACCCAAGTTGGGTGGCACAAGGGCTATATCACCGGATCGCGGCCGGACATCAGTGTCCCCGTCCGGCGAGTGCACCTCACCAACGGCCGCGACGTGACGCTGTACGACACGTCCGGCCCGTACACCGATCCGAACATCACCACCGACGTCCGCCGCGGCCTCCTGCCGCTCCGCCAGAACTGGATCACCGGCCGCGGCGACACCGGGGAGTACCCGGGCCGCCCCGTCCGCCCCGAGGATGACGGCCTCAAGCACACCGCTCCGCGTGGCGGGCTCCGCAATCTGGACGCGGTCTTCCCCGGCCGCCCGAGGCTGCCCCGCCGCTCCAGGGACGGGCAGCCGGTCACGCAGCTCGGGTACGCCCGGCGAGGTGAGATCACCCCGGAGATGGAGTACGTCGCGATCCGCGAGAACGTCTCCCCCGAGACCGTACGCGAGGAGATCGCGGCCGGCCGGGCCGTTCTCCCCGCGAACGTCAACCATCCGGAGAGCGAGCCGATGATCATCGGCAAGCGGTTCCTGGTGAAAGTCAACGCCAACATCGGGAACTCCGCCGTGACCTCCTCCATTGAGGAGGAGGTCGACAAGATGACCTGGGCGACCCGTTGGGGCGCCGACACCGTGATGGACCTCTCCACCGGCCGTAACATCCACACCACCCGCGAGTGGGTGGTGCGCAACTCCCCTGTCCCGATCGGCACCGTCCCCCTCTATCAGGCACTGGAGAAGGTCGACGGCAGGGCCGAGGAGCTGACCTGGGAGGTCTACAAGGACACCGTCATCGAGCAGGCCGAGCAGGGCGTCGACTACATGACGGTGCACGCCGGGGTGCTGCTGCGCTATGTCCCGCTGACGGCCCGCCGCAAGACCGGCATCGTCTCGCGCGGTGGCTCGATCATGGCCGCCTGGTGCCTCGCCCACCACAAGGAGTCGTTCCTCTACGAGAACTTCGAGGAGCTCTGCGAGATTTTCGCCGCATATGACGTCACCTACTCGCTCGGTGACGGCCTGCGCCCCGGATCGATCGCGGACGCCAACGACGAGGCGCAGTTCGCCGAACTGCGGACCCTGGGCGAGCTCAACACCGTCGCCAAGCGGCACAACGTACAGACCATGATCGAGGGGCCGGGCCATGTCCCGATGCACAAGATCAAGGAGAACATCGACCTGCAGCAGGAGATCTGCGAAGAGGCGCCCTTCTACACGCTCGGCCCGCTCACGACGGACATCGCGCCCGCCTACGACCACATCACCTCCGGTATCGGCGCCGCGATGATCGCCTGGTGGGGCACGGCGATGCTCTGCTACGTGACGCCGAAGGAGCACCTGGGGCTGCCGGACCGCGACGACGTCAAGACCGGCGTCATCACCTACAAGATCGCCGCTCACGCGGCGGATCTGGCCAAGGGGCATCCAGGCGCCCAGGAATGGGACGACGCGCTCTCCGACGCCCGCTTCGAATTCCGCTGGGAGGACCAGTTCAACCTGGCGTTGGACCCGGACTCGGCCCGTGCCTTCCACGACGAGACGCTTCCGGCGGAGCCCGCGAAGACGGCGCACTTCTGTTCCATGTGCGGGCCGAAGTTCTGCAGCATGAAGATCAGCCACAGCATCCGGGAGCAGCACGGCGGCACGATGGACGAGATCGAGGCCGGGATGCGTGAGAAGTCCGAGGAGTTCGCGGCGGCCGGCAACCGCGTCTATCTGCCGATCGCGGAGTAGCCCTGCGGGCGGCTGCGGTCACGGCCCGCGCCGGGTGTGTGGCGCGCGCTGGGCCGCGGCCGGTTTCAGCGCCGCCGGGCTGCGCCCCCCGGCCTCTCGTCGTTGCGGCGGAAACAGATTTCGCCGCAACGACGGCGAGCAGCGGTAACGGCGCTGCCCGGTGGCTGCGAACCGGCTTCGGCCGGGCGGTCGCGCGGCGCCGGTCGCGTATCGACCGCGGGGGCCACCGCGGCTGCGGAAGGGCGTCACGCCAGCCAGAGGTCGGGGCCGAAGACTTCGTAGTGGATGTCGGCGGCCCCGACACCGCGCTCCAGGAGCTGGGTGCGGACCGCCCGCATGAAGGGCAGCGGGCCGCAGAGGTACGCGGTCGTGTCCGCCGCAATGGCGATGCCGCTGAGGTCGGCGAGGCCGATGCGGTCGGGGGGCCAGTCGCCGTCCGGGCACTCGTAGAAGACATGGGCGCACGCATCGTCAAGCTTGCGGGTGAGCTGCTCCAGGTTGGCGCGGAAGGCATGGGTGGCCTGGCTGCGGTCGGCGTGGACGGCGATGATGCGGCGCGGCGAGCTGACGGCGGCGAGGTGGGCGAGCATGCCGGTCATGGGGGTGCAGCCGATACCGGCGGAGGCCAGCAGGAGCGGGCCGCAGCCGTCGTCGAGGGTGACATCGCCGAACGGGGCGCTGACGCGGAGGGTGTCGCCGGGGCGGACGCGGTCGTGCAGATGGCCGGAGACTTCGCCGGCCCGCTTCACGGCGAACTGACCCCTGCCACAGAGGCTGTACTGGCGGATCTGGCGGGCCCCGTCGGTGAGTTGTACCTGTACGGAGACGAACTGGCCGGGTCTGGCCGGCGGCAGTGGAGCGCCGTTGGCGGGCTCGACGGTGAAGGTGGCGACGTCGGCCGTCTCGGCGTGCCGTCCGGTGACGCGGTAGTCGCGCCAGGTGTCGCCGAGCAGGACGCCGGTGCTGTCGTAGAGCCGGTTCTCGATGGCGATGAGGGCGTTCGCCAGCAGCCAGTACACCTCGTCCCAGGCGGCGGCGGCCTCGGCGGTGAGCGAGTCACCGAGGACTTCGGCGATGGCCTCGAAGAGGTGCTGGTGCACGATCCGGTACTGGCCGGGGGTGATGCCGAGTGAGGCGTGCTTGTGCGCGATGCGGGTGAGCATGGCGTCAGGGCGTACATCCGGGTCTGAAACCGTAGCCGTCGCGAAAGCGACTATGGCGGCGCCCAGGGCCTGGCGCTGGGCGCCGTTGGCCTGGTTGCCGCGGTTGAACAGGTCCCGCAGAAGCGCGGGGTGGGCGGCGAAGAGCCTGTCGTAGAAGCGCGGTGTGATCTCGCCGATGGCGCCGCCGACGGCGGGCAGGGTCGCGCGGACAGTGCGGGCGGACTTCTCGGACAGCATCACCGGCTCCTAAGTGGCATCCTAGAATCGTATTTATAACCGGACGGGAACCGCCGTGCGGGCGGCGGGGTTTCAGTCTGCGGGGCGGGCGCTGAGGCCCAGGAGTACGGGGCCGGTCGGCGTGGCCGTCAGATCCTCGACCGTCAGGGGGTCCAGGGACGCGTAGAAGGCCTCCTGTGCCCTCCACAGGGCGCCGCGCAGGCGGCAGGCCGCCCGGAGCGGGCACGGCGGGTCGTCCTCGCAGCCGACCACGTCGCCGGTCCCCTCAAGTTCGCGGACCAGCCGCCCCACGGAGCCGGTGCGGCCCGCCTGGGTGAGGGTGAGGCCGCCGCCCCGGCCGCGGCGGGCCTCGACGACGCCGAGGTGCTGGAGCCGGCTGACGACCTTGGCGGCGTGGGTGTAGGGCACGGTGACGGCCGCCGCCACCTCCCTGGTGGTCGGCGCGTCGTCGGCGCCCACCACGGCCAGTCGCATGGCGATGCGGAGCGCTATGTCGGTGCTCTTGGTCAGGCGCACGGTAGGACGATACATAATTGGACTTCAAGAATCCAATTAGTCGGGCTTGTTGTCGGGGCCGCCGAAGTCCGGGCTGCTGTAGTCCGGACTGGAGAAGTCGGGACTGCTGTAGTCCGGGCTGGAGAAGCGGTGGCCCGGCTCGGGGGACTCCTCGGGGCCCGGGCTGCTGAAGTCCGGGCTGGAGTAGCCGAGTCTGGGCATCCTGGGGCCGCCGGCGTTCCCGTTGTAGCCGGCGGCCTGGGCCGGCGCCGGGCCGGGCGGTGTGGTGGCATTGGTGGCGGCCTTGGCGAGCGCCTCCTGTATGAACGGTTGCAGCCCGCGCTCCAATAGCGCCTGTTTCCAGGCCGCGCGGGCTGTCGCCACCTCCGGTGGCGACTCCTCCGGCCGGTCGTGCAGAGCTGTGGCGCCATTGCGCAGTGCGGTGAGCAGCAGGCCGGCCATGCCGAACACAGCGCCGGCCGCCGCGACCGCCGCGAAGAGCCAGCCCGCGGTCTGCAGCGGCTTGGCGATGGCGGGCGGTGAGCCCCCGACGCTCAGCGCGTACCCGAGCAGCAGGAAGATCACAGCGGCGGCGGCGGCCAGTATCGGCGTCAGTACGGCGATGATCGCGAATAACCCGGGGCCCGAACCCGGGGGGTCCGCCACCGGGCCCACGGCGGCCACATACTCGATGCCGCCATGGCGGACGCGCAACCGGTCCTCGGCGGCCCGGCGGATCTGCTCACGTACGTTCAGGTACTGCAGGTACTCCGGCGCGGCGCACGCCGATATCAGCTCTGCCGCGCTGAGTGCCATGGTGCGCAGCTGTTCTGTGTTGAGCGGATTGCCGCCGCCTGAGAGGGCACTGCGAGTTGCCTCGGAGTGCAGGGCTTTGTCGAGGACCCGCTCGAAGTCCGGGCGGTCCCCGCTCAACAGATGTGGAGCACTGTTCATGTGCATCCCCCGATGCCCCGTAGTGGGCCTACGGATATACCGATGGTAGAGCGCAGTGGTGAGGGGGTGACAGAGTGTTTCCGGAATACGGCAGCTTAGGGCAGAAGCGGCAACTGTGCGACCAGCAATCGTCCATCCATCGTCACCCCGCCGTCCATTGCCACCGCCAGATCGTCCGCATACACATGCGGACCCTCCACAACCGGAGGCCGTTCCTCGCCGTCCGCGTTCTGTTCGCCGCCCGCCTCGTCCAGCAGATACGGGATCGGGCTGTGCCCGTGCACCACGCGGCGGCCCCCATATGTGTCGAGCAGCTCTCGTACGGCCTGCGGGCCCGACTCCCCGCGGAAGGCGAACCGCTTGGTGAACTTCCGGAACAGCTCCCAGCACTCTTCCGCGTTGCCGCGCTGGAGCACCCCGGTGACCGTGTCGTTCATCGCGTCGATCGTCGTGCCGTACTCCAGATACGCCGTGGTGTCCGAGTGCAGCAGCAGGTGCCCGTCCGCGACGGTTGCCGCGTCCAGCCGGGACATCCAGGCGATGTGGTGGTCCTGGAGCCGCTCCATATCCGTCGGCTGGCCGCCGTTGAGCCGCCACGCCGCCAGGAACGACGCCGTACCGGCCTGGGAGTGCACAGGAGTGTCCCCGAACCGGTGCGCGCCGAGCAGCAGCAGCTCGTGGTTGCCCATCAGCGCCTTCGCGTAGCCGCCGGCCGCCGCGGCCTCCGCCGACAGCTGCATCACCAGCTCGATCACCCCGATGCCGTCCGGGCCCCGGTCGGTGAAGTCACCGAGGAACCACAGCCGCGCCGGACCCGCTGCCCAGTGCCCCTCGGCGTCGATGAGGCCCTGCGCGTGCAGCGCATCGAGCAGTTCTTGCAGATAGCCGTGGACATCGCCCACGACAAACAGCGGTCCCGGTGAGCCGATCACCGGCAGATCGACTTCCGTCGGCGTGTACTCCTCGTATTCCTCCGGGTACTCCTGCGACACCACCCGCGCGTCGCGGATGGTCGGGTCGTAGCCAGGTGCCACCGCTGGACTCCAGCCTGCCGTCATCTCACGCACGGGTCCTTGACCGGCCCCCTGAGTCATCGACCCCTCCACGATCGCACCGCCATCCGCCCATCATAGGAATGACGCTGTCGGCGTGTGACACACCTGGGTACCGGATTTTCGTCAGGATGCGACAAACACCCCCGAATTCGCCATGCGGCGGGTTTTTCGGGGGGCTTTTCCGGCCCGCCCACCCCGTTCCGGGCGGGCGGGCCGCTGACCGGGAAGCCCGGGGCAAGCCGGGCGGGTACGGGGGCGGGGTGGGCAGGATCACGTTTCAAGAGGGTCCGGCGGGACCGCGCGGGGGGCTGACCGTGGTGCGGGGCGGGCGGCGTTGGGAGGAGGTGCGGATGATCAGCTCGGTGGGCATGACCTGGTGGACGGGGCGGCCGGCGCCGACGCCTTCGATGGCGTCGATGAGGAGTTGTACGACGGCGGTGCCGATGCGGCCCGGTTTGAGGGACAGGGTGGTGATCGGCGGCTCGGTGGCGGCGTAGACGCTGCTTTCACTGCAGCAGACGAGCAGTAGGTCCTCGGGGACCCGCAGCCCGTAGCGGCGGGCCGCGGCCAGCAGGTCCGTGCCGTTGGGGTCGAAGAGGCCGTAGACCGCGTCCGGGCGGTCGGGGCGGGCGAGGAGTCGGTCGGCGGCGACGGCGCCGGCACGCGGGTCGTGGGCGGGGTAGGCCTCGAAGACCGGCTCCTGGCCGACCCGCTCGCACCATTGCAGGTAAGCGGTGGTGGAGAGCCGGGTGTAGGTGTCGGTGCTGGTGCCGGTGAGGAGGCCGATGCGGCGGGCGCCGGCGGCGGCGAGGTGGTCGAGGATGTCGAGGACGGCGGCCTCGTGGTCGTTGTCCACCCAGGCGTGTACGGGCAGGCTGCCCGCGGGCCGGCCGTCGCTGACGACGGGAATGCCCTGGCGCACCAGCTCGGTGACCATGGGGTCGTGGTCGGAGGGGTCAATGACGACGGTGCCGTCGAGCGCGACATTGCCCCAGACGTCGTGCCGCGAGGAGGCGGGCAGGATGACGAGGGCGTACCCCCGGGCCAGTGCGGCCGAGGTGGCGGCACGGGCCATCTCCGCGAAGTACGCGAATTCGGTGAAGGTAAAAGGTGCCTCGCCATAGGTGGTCACGGTCAGGCCGATCAGGCCCGATCTTCCCGTGCGCAGTGTGCGGGCCGCGGCGGAAGGGCGGTAGCCCAGCCGGTCGGCGACCTCGCGCACATGGCGGCGGGTGGTATCGGGCAGTCGGCCCTTGCCGTTGAGTGCGTCGGAGACAGTGGTGATCGAGACCCCGGCCGCGGCGGCGACATCCCGGATGCCCGCCCGCTCCAGCCGGCGTCCGATCGACCGGCTCGCCTGGTGGTTCCCTGCTGCTGTCATGGCGAGCCGATAGTAGGGCTCATATGGTCCGTTCGCGGGGCATCCGGGAAGCCCATCCACAGAAACGTTTCTCCAAGAGAGAATGCCCAGCTCGACCTTGAAAGCGCAGGTGGCACACCGGAATCACCGATGGGTAGGTGCCTTCGGAGGCGATCTTCTGTCCCTTGGAACGGATAACGGAGATACGTCAACTCACCTGTAAGAGGGATGCGCGCCACGGCGTACGCCACAGGCGTGCAGGGCGTTGTACGGCCCTTCCCTGTGCCGTCGCGCCCCCTCGTAGGGTGTGGTCATGACCCCGAAGAGCCCCAAACTGCGCGAAGTACTGGAAGGCATTCCCACCTACAAGCCGGGCCGGCCCCCGGCAGTGGAGGATGACGGAGCGCCCGCGTACAAGCTGTCCTCCAACGAGAACCCGTACCCGCCGCTGCCCGGAGTGCTGGAAGTGGCCATCGCCACCGCGCGCAGCTTCAACCGCTACCCGGACCTGGCCTGCGCCGCGTTGACCGTAGAGCTGGCCGAGCACCTCGGGGTGCCGGAATCGCACATCGCGGCCGGCACCGGATCGGTCGGGGTCGCACAGCAGCTGGTTCAGATCACCTCGGGGCCCGGCGACGAGGTGATGTACGCCTGGCGGTCCTTCGAGGCGTACCCGATCATCACCCGGATCAGCGGCGCGACCGCCGTGCAGGTGCCGCTGGCCGCGGACGAGACACACGATCTGGACGCCATGGCGGACGCGATCACCGACCGCACCCGCCTCATCTTCGTCTGCAACCCCAACAACCCCACCGGCACGGCGGTCAGCCGAGCCGCGCTGGAGCGGTTCCTGGACCGGGTGCCGCAGGACGTGCTCGTCGTGCTGGACGAGGCGTACAAGGAGTTCATCCGTGCCGCCGAAGGTGAAGGGGAGGAGATCCCGGACGGTATCGAGATCTACCGCGACCGCCCCAATGTCGCGGTGCTGCGCACTTTCTCCAAGGCCTACGGCCTGGCGGGCCTGCGGATCGGTTTCGCTGTCGCCCACGAGCCGGTCGCGGAAGCGCTGCGCAAGACGGCGGTTCCGTTCGGGGTGAGCCAGCTCGCGCAGGACGCGGCGGTGGCGTCGCTGCGTGCCGAAGGCGCGCTGATGGAGCGGGTGGAGGCGCTGGTAGCGGAGCGTGCCCGGGTTTACGAGGGGCTTACCGCCCAGGGCTGGACGGTGCCGGCGACCCAGGCGAACTTCGTATGGCTGCGGCTGGGGGAGCGGACGGCGGATTTCGCGGCGGCGGCGGAGGCCGCAGGGGTGACGGTCCGGCCGTTCGCAGGCGAAGGGGTACGGATCACGATCGGTGAGACCCAGGCCAATGACCTGCTGCTTCGCATGGCGGAGGCGTTCCGCAAGGAGCTCTAGCGCTGGCTCCGATGCGGGCTCAAATCCTGGCGGGTAGCCGGAAGCGCCTGCTTTTGACCCCGGTGTCAAGGGGTGAAAGCAGGCGCGCGATACTTGGTTTGTGAATGCGTTCACTTTCACAAGCTCACCAAGTGTCACCACCACCGCCAGGAAGGAGACGTGACGTGCAGCTCGCCCTCGACACGGTCAGCGTCGCGCGATGGCAGTTCGGCATCACCACCGTCTACCACTTCCTCTTCGTCCCCCTGACGATCTCCCTAGCCTTCCTCACCGCCGGTCTGCAGACAGCCTGGGTACGCAGCGGCAAGGAGCACTACCTCAAGGCCGCCAACTTCTGGGGCAAGCTCTTCCTGATCAACATCGCCATGGGTGTGGCCACCGGTCTGGTCCAGGAATTCCAGTTCGGCATGAACTGGTCGGCCTACTCACGCTTCGTCGGTGATGTCTTCGGCGCCCCGCTCGCCTTCGAGGCGCTCATAGCCTTCTTCTTCGAGTCGACCTTCATCGGCCTGTGGATCTTCGGCAAGGACAGGCTCCCGAAGAAGCTGCACGCCGCCACCATCTGGATCGTTGCCTTCGGCACCGTGCTGTCCGCGTACTTCATCCTCGCCGCCAACGCCTGGATGCAGCAGCCGGTCGGCTACAAGATCGTGGAGAAGGCGGACGGCAGCAAGCGCGCCCAGCTCACCGACATCGCCGCCGTGCTCTTCCAGGAGACGGCCGTGGTGAACTTCTTCCACGTCATCAGCTCCGCGTTCCTCGTCGGAGCCGCCTTCATGGTCGGCATCGCCTGCTACCACCTCATACGCAAGCGCCATCTGAAGGTCATGCGCACCTCGCTCCGGCTGGGCCTGACCACCGCCGTCGTCGCCGGGCTGCTCACCGTCATCAGCGCCGACTCCCTCGGCAAGGTGATGTACGAGCAGCAGCCGATGAAGATGTCGGCCGCCGAGGCGCTCTGGGACAGCCAGGCCCCCGCGCCCTTCTCGATCTTCGCCTACGGCAACGTCGCCAAGGGCCACAACACGGTCGCCATCGAAGTTCCCGGGCTGCTCTCCTTCCTCGCCAAGAACGACTTCAGCGCCAAGATCCCCGGGATCAAGGACGTCAACAAGGCCGAGCAGCAGAAATACGGCCCCGGAGACTACGAGCCCAACATCCCCACCGCGTACTGGTCCTACCGGTGGATGATCGGTTTCGGCGGCGTCTCGATAGCCTTCGGCTTCGTCGGACGCTGGCTGGTCCGGAAGAAGTTCTGGCTCGCCGAGCAGCACCGCACCACCGACGACGAGCCGCTGAAACTGATGCTGACGAAGGAACGGGAGCTCGCCCCGGCCCCCTCGAAGTGGTTCTGGCGGATCGGGCTGCTCACCATGGGCTTCCCGTTGATAGCCACCTCCTGGGGATGGATCTTCACCGAGACCGGCCGCCAGCCATGGGTCGTCTACGGAGTACTGAAGACCTCCGCCGCGGTCTCCCCCGGAGTCTCGCTCGCCGAGGTCATCACCTCGCTCGTCGTCTTCACCTCGCTCTACGCCGTCCTCGCCGTCGTCGAGGTGAAGCTGATGGTCAAGTACGCCAAGGCAGGCCCCGCCGAGTTGACGGACAGCGACCTCAACCCGCCCACCAAGCTCGGCTCCGGATCCGATGACGATTCCGACAAGCCGCTGGCCTTCGCCTACTGAGAGGACGGGGATCCCGGCTCATGCACCTCTACGACCTCTGGTTCGTCGTCATCGCCGTCCTGTGGACCGGCTACTTCTTCCTTGAGGGATTCGACTTCGGTGTTGGCGTCCTCACCAAGCTGCTGGCCCGCGACCGTCAGGAACGCCGGGTCCTCATCAACACCATCGGACCCGTCTGGGACGGCAACGAGGTGTGGGTGATCGCTGCCGCAGGCGCGACCTTCGCCGCGTTCCCCGACTGGTACGCCACCCTCTTCTCCGGCTTCTACCTGCCGCTTCTCGTCATCCTGCTCAGCCTGATCGTCCGCGTACTCAGCTTCGAGTACCGGCACAAGAGGGATGAGGAGCGCTGGCAGAACGTCTGGGAGAATGTGCTGTTCTGGTCCTCGGTCGTGCTGGCCTTCCTGTGGGGGGCCGTCTTCGCCAACATCGTGCGCGGAGTCAGGATCGACCGGCATCTGGATTACGTCGGTGGCACGGGCGACCTGATCAACCCGTACGCCATCCTCGGCGGGCTCACGACCCTCGCCCTCTTCACCCTGCACGGCACCGTCTTCACCGCGCTCAAGACGGTCGGCGACATCCGGATGCGGGCCCGGAAGCTCACCCTGCGGCTGGGCGCGGTCACGATCGCACTCGCCCTGGCCTTCCTGCTGTGGACGCAGTACCAGCACGGGAACGCCAGGAGCCTGCCTGCCCTGCTGGTCGCCGCGCTCGCGCTGGTCGCCACGCTCGTGATGAACCAGCGCGGACGGGAGGGCTGGGCGTTCGCCTTCTCGGGGATCGCGATCGCGGCAACCGTCGCCATGCTCTTCCTGGCGCTCTTCCCGGATGTCATGCCGACCTCACTGCACGGCGGCACGAGCCTTACCGTCTCCAATGCCTCCTCGGGCGCATACACCCTCAAAATCATGACGTGGTGCGCGGCTGTCGCCACACCGCTTGTGATGGTCTACCAGGGCTGGACCTACTGGGTCTTCCGCAAGCGCATCGGCGTCCAGCACATCGCCGAGTCCGCTCACTGAGGGGAATGTTTCACGTGAAACCTGTCGACCCCCGGCTGCTCAAGTACGCCGGCGCCGCCCGATGGTTCGTCGGTGCCTCAGTCCTCCTCGGTCTTGCCGGGGCGGCGCTGGTGATCGCCCAGGCCATGCTCATCGCCCAGATCGTCGTCGGCGGTTTCCAGCACGGCTACGGCATCGGTGAGCTGCGCAACCCGCTGCTGCTGCTCGCCGCCGTCGCGGCCGGCCGCGCGGCAGTCGCCTGGCTCACCGAACTCTGCGCCCACCGGGCCAGCGCCTCCGTCAAGTCCGAGCTGCGGCGGCGGCTGCTCGCCCGTGCGACTGAGCTGGGGCCGTCCTGGCTGGGCGGGCAGCGGGTCGGCGAGCTCACCGCGCTCGCCACCCGCGGGGTCGACGCCCTCGACGACTACTTCGCGCGATACGTGCCACAACTCGGGCTCGCCATCGTCGTCCCCGTCGCCGTACTCGGGCGGATCGTCACCGAGGACTGGGTCTCCGCGCTCATCATCACCCTGACGCTGCCGCTGATCCCTGTCTTCATGGTGCTCATCGGCTGGGCCACCCAGGCCCGCATGGACCGGCAGTGGCGGCTGCTCGCCCGGCTGTCCGGGCACTTCCTCGATGTTGTCGCCGGGCTGCCGACCTTGAAGGTCTTCGGGCGGGCCAAGGCCCAGGCCGAGGCGATCCGCACCATCACGGCCGACTACCGGCGCGCCACACTCCGCACTTTGCGCATCGCCTTCATCTCGTCCTTCGCGCTGGAACTGCTCTCGACCATTTCGGTCGCCCTGGTCGCGGTGACGATCGGCATGGGCCTCGTCCACGGCGACCTCGACCTCTACACCGGGCTGGTCGTACTTGTCCTCGCCCCCGAGGCGTATCTGCCACTGCGGCAGGTGGGCACGCACTACCACGCCGCCGCCGAAGGGCTCGCCGCCGCCGAGGAGGTCTTCGCGGTCCTGGAGGCCCCGCTGCTCGCACCCGGCACCGTGCCCGCGCCCGATCTCCGTACGGCGGTGATCGAGGTCGACCGGCTTGTCGTCCGGGACGGCGGGCGGCTCGGCGAGACCTCCCTCACCCTCTCCCCCGGCGAGACGGTCGCCATCACCGGGCCCAGCGGAGCCGGTAAGACCACGCTCCTCAACGCCCTGCTCGGGTTCGTTCCCGCCGCGGGCGGGCGGATCCTCGTCGACGGTGTCGATCTCTCGGAGCTCGCCCCCGGCAGCTGGTGGGAGCAGATCGCCTGGGTGCCCCAGCGGCCCTATCTCTTCGCCGGAAGCATCGCCGAGAACGTCCGCCTCGCCCGGCCCTCCGCGTCCGACGCGGAACTGCGCGCCGCGCTGCGTGAGGCCGGCGCGCTCGACTTCGCCGGTGACTTCGCCGGTGACCACTCCGCCGATGCCGTCATAGGTGACGGCGGCGCCGGGCTCTCCGCAGGGCAGCGGCAGCGCGTCGCCCTCGCCCGGGCTTTCCTGGCCGACCGTCCGCTGCTGCTGCTGGACGAGCCGACCGCCAACCTCGACGGCGACACCGAAGCGGGGGTCGTCGAGGCGGTACGGCGGCTGGCGGCGGGGCGCACGGTGCTCCTCGTTGTCCACCGGCCGGCGCTGCTCGCCGTGGCCGACCGCACGCTGTACGTGGCTGCGGCCCGGCCCTTCGGGCCGGGGGGTTCGCTCGCCCACTCACCCGATTACCCGGAAACGTCAGGTGAGCGGGCGGGCGCAGACACGACGATGCCGCAGGCGGCGGGCGGCCAGGACAGCCCGGGGCCGGTGCCGGTGCCGACGGGAGCCGGCGGTCAAGCGGGGGCGGTAGACCCGGCACCCCGGACACTCGCGCAGGCTGCGTCCCTTGCCGGGCAAGATTCCGCCCCGGCCCTTCACACTGTGGCACCGGGCTGGCGGGAGAAGCCCGTCGCAGGCACGGTGGAGCCGGCCGCGCAGCCGGGGGCCGCTGGCGAGGACGACCGGGGACCGGCGCGGGCGGGGGTCGGGGACTGGGCGGCGGGAGCCGGCCCGGCTCGGACATCCGCCCACGCCGCACCCGCCGGGCGGCCGTCTGCTTCGGCTTCGTCTTGGTCCCAGCCCGGTTCCGTTGTAGGCGCGGGCGGGCGGGATTCGGCCCTTCCTCTTCACGTTGTGGCGCCGGGCAATCGGGCGGGCGGCCCGGAAGAGCCCGCCGCAGGCGTGATGGAGCCGGGCTCGGTGGTGGCGGGAACGCCTGCGGTGCGGGGTCGCCGGGGTGAGGTGGCGGTCGACGGCAATCGGGTGGGCGAGCGGGGGAAGCCCGCCGCAGGGGCGATGAAGCCGAGCTTGGCCACGGCGGCGGGGGGCCGGGTGAGCGGGGCCGCAGGCCTGAGGCGGGTGCGAGCGATGGCAGGGCCGCTGCGGGGGCGGTTCGCACTCGCGCTGCTGCTGGGGGCGCTCGCGCCGGCCAGTGCGGTGGGGCTGATGGCGACGTCGGCATGGCTGATCGCCAGGGCCTCGCAGCAACCGCCGGTGCTGTATCTGATGGTGGCGGTGACGGCGACGCGGACGTTCGGGCTGGGGCGGGCGGCGTTCCGGTACGCGGAGCGGCTGGTGGCGCATGACGCGGTGTTCCGGGCGCTCGCGGATCTGCGGGTGGCGGTCTACCGGAGGCTGGAGCGGCTGGCCCCGGCGGGGCTGCGGGAGACGCACCGGGGCGATCTGCTGTCCCGGCTGGTGGCGGATGTCGACGGGATGCAGGACTACTTCCTGCGCTGGCTGCTGCCAGTGGGCGCGGCGGTGACCGTCTCGCTCGCCACGGCCGTCTTCACCGGGTGGCTGCTGCCGGCGGCGGGTGCCGCCCTCGCGGTGGGGCTGCTGGCCGCCGGGGCGGGCGTCCCGGCGCTGTCCGCGGCGGTGTCGCGCCGGGCGGAGCGCCGCTTGGCGCCCGCGCGGGGTGAGCTGTCGACGCAGGTTGTGGAGGTGCTGACCGGCACGGCCGAGCTGACGGTCGCGGGTGCGCTGCCGGCCCGGCTGGAGGCCGCCGCCGGGGCCGACCGTACGTTGACCCGGATCGCGGCGCGGTCCGCCGCCAGCACCGCGCTCGGCGCCGGGCTGATGGCGCTGGTCGCCGGGATGACCGTCACCGTCTGCGCGTTCCTTGGCGTACAGGCGCTGCATGGTGTGACCCTGGCCGTGGTGGTTCTCACGCCGCTCGCCGCGTTCGAGGCGGTGGCCGGCCTGCCGCAGGCCGTCCAGCACCGGCAGCGCAGCCGGGCGGCGGCCCGCCGGGTGTACGAGGTGCTGGACGCGCCCGAGCCGGTGCGGGAGCCCGAGCGCCCGGCGGTCGCGCCGACGGCGCCGTTCCCGCTGGCCGTGCGAGGACTGACGGCCCGCCATCCCGGGCAGGCGCGGCCCGCGCTGGACGGCATCGACCTCGAACTGGCCCCCGGCCGGCGGGTCGCCGTCGTCGGTCCGTCCGGCTCGGGCAAGACCACCCTCGCGCATGTGCTACTGCGCTTCCTGGACCGCGAGAGCGGTACGTACACCCTCGCCGGGGAGGATGCCGCCTCGCTCGACGGCGACGCCGTGCGCCGCATGGTCGGGCTCTGCGCCCAGGACGCGCACATTTTCGACAGCACCGTCCGCGAGAATGTCCGCCTGGCCAGGCCGGACGCGGAGGACGGCGCGCTCCGGGCGGCGCTGGCCGCCGCCCGTCTCGACCTGGACCTGGACCTGGACCTGGACGTCGGCGAGCACGGCGCGCGGTTGTCGGGGGGCCAGCGGCAGCGTCTCGCGCTGGCACGTGCGCTGCTGGCCGACTTCCCGGTTCTCGTACTCGACGAACCGGCCGAGCATCTGGATCTGCCGACGGCCGACGCGCTCACCGCCGACCTGCTCGCCGCCACCGAGGGCCGCACGACGCTGATGATCACCCACCGCCTGGCGGGCCTCGGCGTGCCGGGCGCCGTCGACGAGATCCTCGTCCTCGACCAGGGCCGCACCGTCCAGCGGGGCACCTTCGAGGAGTTGGCGGCGGCCGACGGCCCATTCCGCCGTACGCTCGAACGGGAGCGGGCAGCGGACCTGCTGCCCGCGCAGGCCGACCTCTTGCCGGTGTAGGCCGCCTACCCCGCCAGGATCCGCTCGATCGCGAGCGCGACGCCGTCGTCCTGGTTCGCGGCCGTACGGTGGGTGGTCGCCGCCAGCACGGCGGGGTGGGCGTTGGCGACGGCGTACGATGTGCCGGCCCAGGAGAGCATGCCCAGGTCGTTCGGCATGTCGCCGAAGGCGACGACCTCGTCGGCGGTGATGCCGCGCTCAGCGCAGCAGCGCGCCAGCGTCGTGGCCTTGCTGACCCCGGTGCCGCTGATCTCCAGCAGTGCCGACGGGCTGGACCGGGTGATCTCGCCGTGCTCACCGGCGACCCGCCGCGCCACGTCGAGGAAGGCGTCCGGGTCGAGAACGGTGTGCCTGGCGAGCAGCTTCAGCACCAGCCGGCCGCCCTGCGCCCCGGGGGCGAGCAGTTCTTCCACCGGACCGATGACCGGGTCGGGCTCGGGGTCGTACGGCAGGTACTGGGATTCGTACGCGAAGCTGTCGGTGAACTCCACCGCGAAGGCCGTGCCGGGGACGGCGGCCCGTAGCGCGCCGACGACCGCGAGCCCGTCCTGCGGGGCGAGCGGATACGCGGTGAGCAGCCGGCCGCGGTGCAGGTCGTACACGACGGCGCCGTTCGCGCAGATCGCCATGCCGTGGCGGGCGGTGTGCTCGGCGACCACATCCATCCAGCGGGCCGGGCGGCCGGTGACGAAGAAGACCTCGATGCCGGCGTCCTCGGCGGCGGCCAGCGCGGCGATCGTACGGGCCGAGACCGTCTTGTCGTCACGCAGCAGAGTCCCGTCGAGGTCGGTGGCGATCAGCCGGGGCTTCTTCTCCGGCACGCCGGGCAGGGCACAGGGTTCCGGGGACCCGGAGGTCCGGTAGGTCGAGGTCACCTGCCCATCCTCCCGTACGTCCGGTGATCTCAGGCCAGGGGTGCACCGATCGTGAAGGAGCTGTCGGCGTGAAACCGCTGGCTGTTCTGGTATTGGTCCAACCAGAGCTGGAAGTTGCGGTGCCGGAGATAACGGCCGGGATTTGTAACTGCTGGGGCGCAAGCGCTGGGCCGCCCGCCAGTCATCTGACGGACCCAGGAGGCGCGGGCGGTGGCAGCCCGCCGTCGGCTGCGGCCGGTCCCAGGCCCGGTCCCAGGCCCGGTCCCAGGCCAACGGTCTCGTAGGCTCACAGGTATGCGTCTGAGTACCGTCATCCTGCCGATCCACCCCTGGCACCAAGGCCAGAAAGTCTGGCGTCGAGCCGAAGATCTCGGCTTCCACACCGCCTACACCTATGACCACCTGTCCTGGCGCAGCTTCCGCGACCAGCCGTGGTTCGGTGCCGTTCCCACCCTGACCGCCGCCGCGACGGCCACCGAGCGGATGCGCTTGGGAACCCTCGTCACGTCAGTCAAGCCTCGTTTACCCATCACGGGCTGAGCAGGCAAAACGCTCCAGCGGTGAGGCGCGCGAGCCGGACGGCAGCGCATCCGTTCGTGGTTCTATCACCCCAAAGAGGGCGTCCTCCGCCTATGTAGGCCAGCCTCCGGGAGAATGCAGTACGGTCGGGCAGGTATCGGGTGGGAGGAGGTGCACCGTGTCTTACGAGCCCAAGCTCGCTGCGGCTCTCTCCGGTGCCACCCTGCGCCAGCTGTCCCACTGGCGCCGCACTTCGGGCAGTAGCGGCGCGTTGCTCGTGCCAGAGCTCTCCACTTCGCGGCCAATCCTGTACTCCTTCCGGGATGTCGTCGCGCTCCGCGCTTGCGTGCGGCTGCGGCAGGAGACATCGCTGCAGAAGATCCGACGGGCACTGAACACTCTCCGGGACGACCTGGGCGAGCGGGAGCACCTCTCGGCCTACCGGCTCGTCGCCGGGCCGGACACCATCTACCTCGCCGACTCCGACCACGCGGTCGACCTGCTCAGGAGCAAGGGCAACGTGGTCATCCACGAGCTCGTGGACGTCCTCGCCCCGTTCTACCGGGACGGCCGGCATATCCCCGACCTGCTCGCGCCTCGCCCTCACGTATCGGTCGACCCAGCGGTACGCGGTGGCGAGCCCGTGATCCAGGGCACCCGCATCCCCGCCTCCGAGGTCGCGGCCTTGGTACGGGACGGGATCCCACCAGACCAGATCAGCGACTTCTACCCCGGGGTGAACGCCGACGCAGCACGCGACGCTGCCGACTTCACGGACTACGTCGACAGCTACACCGACAGCCACCCCCGGCAGGTCGCTTCTTGAAACTGCTGCTCGACGAGAACGTGCCCCGTCCCATGGCCGAGATCGTGCGGATCCTGCTGAAGGGACACGAGGTGGCCCACGTCCACGACCTCAAAGGTTGGGCGGGCACAAAGGACGTCGAGCTGTACGCCATGGCCAAAGCCGAAGGCTTCCACGCGGTCATCACCAACGACACCAAACAGCTCAGTCGACCCTTGGAGGTCGCGGCGATCGCCTCATCCGGGCTGCACCGCATCGAATACCGGCAGAACAACAAGCACGGCGGCCTCGTAGGGCTGGGCACTGCCATCGCCACCATATGCGCCGGGCTCCCACACGCTCTGACGGAGCTCGCCGACGCCGACGGCCAGCGACTCATCTCCCTGAACGCCATCGACCCCTCGCGGCAAAGCCGCATGCGGATCACCAACCCGACAACAACCCCGCCAAAATTCTGGACGGGCCGCTGACGCGCACTCCATGAGCCGACCGTGCGGAAATGGCGCTGCGTGATTCTAGAACCGCGATCGGACGGTGAGTGTTGTCGGCTCGGCCGACTGCCCCGCAAGCCACCTCTGGAGGCTGCGGTTCATCCAACGGGGCCGGCTTGCGCGGCAGCCGCCGTGCCCGCGTGGACTGTCGCTACCGGCGGCCGGTAACGAGCGCACTGAGGCGGTCGCCGATCACGGAGACACCAGGGCGGGGCTCGTTCGCGTAGTACCAGGGCTTGCGGCGGCGCAGCAGTGCCTCACCGTGTTCGCTCCAGGTGAATCCGGGCTTCCTCAGCAGCTTCCGGAACACCGCGTCGCCGGTCTCCGGGTGGGCGGCGACCAGCCGGCGGATCGGCAGTGGCGCGATCGACTCCTCGTGCAGGTACTTGCGCAGCAGATTCTGGTGCCGTCTGCGGCCCGCGAGGGCCGGGTCGGTAAAAAGGTCCCGCAGCATCCCGTAGTCCGGGTAGAAGTTGAGCCCGTCGACTTCGTCGTAGATGACGCCGATGGTGTCCGAGTCCGCGAGTTCTCGCGGCAGTTCGAAGAATGGCAGGTCCAGGCCGGGGAGCCGCCTGCCTCGGGCGCGATCGGGCTGTCCGGCGACGGCAGCCTCCTGCCGGTGCAGGTAGTAGGCGTTGAGCCGGTCCTCGGCTTCGGCAGGGGGAAGGACCAGTTCGTCGCCGCCGCAGAACTCGATGAACGCGGCCCGGTCCTCCCGCATCCGCTGCCATCCCTGTTCGATCTTCTCGGGGTTACGGAAGACCAGCTCGGGTTGGTGGGTGGCCAGTTGGAGCGCTACTTGAGCGATCTGCGCGGCGCTGGACTTCGGGTAGTACGACAGCGCCCCGGAGACCAGCCACACTCCGTCGGCCGAGCGGACGGGCACCAGGCGAGCGTGGAGGAATCCTCGCTTGGAGACTCCGCGGAACGCCGCCCGCCCGACATTCGAGTACGTGCGGTACTCAAGGTCGTCGACCAGGTTCAGCAGAATGACGGCATCTCCGTCCTTGCGCTGGATCTCGAAGATGCCCTCAACCGGGTCACGCCAGCCAAGCAGCATCTCCCGGTCGACTGCGGTCAGGTCCCGCCGTCCGGCGACGAACCGGTCCACGACGGTCGAACCATCGGGTAGGCGGTACCGCAGGATGAAGTGGTCGATGATCCGGATCGCCTCGCCCTCGTCCAGCTGCCGTTCAGGACCCGCGGCCTCCAGTAGGGCGGGAGTCAACCACCGGTCAAAACGAGCGCTCTGCGCGAAGGCGACCAGTTCCCCCTTCAACTCGGCACTGCGTTCGATGAGATCAGTAAGCGACGGCTCACCGGTGCCTTGATTCGTGTCCCGGACGGCGACGGCCACGTTCTGCCTTTCCATACAAGCCAGTAGCGACGTGCAGTGTGAGGCGCTTGCCCTCAACCGGCCCAGTGACGGTACGCATCGATCCACTCCGCGCCTTCAGGGGCTGGGGTGGGCAACGGCAGCTCCAGGATTTCGATCGACTGCCGGATGCTGCCGCGAGAGCACAGCGCGACAATCTGACCACCCGGCGTGAGGTCGACGCCGCGCACGGTCACCTCGACTCCGAGAACCGCAGTGGTGAACGGAACGTCGAGGTTCTCCTGGAGCATGGTGAGCAGACCGGTCAGCTGTTCGTCCTCGTTGTAGGCGTCGACAGTCGCCTCATCGATCATGGCCTCGAGTTCGGCCTTACCCAACATGCCCATGGAGCAAGACTACCGACCACCGGGGTGACGCCGCGCGGCTTCCGCACCTGCTCCGCCGGCACAGCCACGGTTCGCGTACCCCCGCGTATCGTCCACGGCATGCGTCTGAGCACAGTGATCCTTCCCGTCCAACGGTGGTACGAAGGGCAGAAGATCTGGCAGCGGGCCGAAGAACTCGGGTTCCACGCCGCCTACACCTACGACCACCTCTCATGGCGGTCGTTTCGGGACAAGCTACGCTGACCGCCGCCGCCTCGGCCTCCTCCGCGACGACGACGCGGTAATCGTCGTCGGCATCCAGAGCGATGGAGGCACCCGGTAAGTCCTGCTTGTTTCCTTTTCCGTTCCTACCTGCCGCGTTGGGCACGGGCCAGCCTCCCGAGATCGGTCTCGATCTGGTCGAAGAAACCGCTGGGCCAGTGGCTGAGCTCGCCCTTGTCGTTGATGTCGATGGGCAGGGCCTTGTCGTGATCGAAGCGAAACTAGCTTCGCACGACGCCCGAGTCGGGGCGCGACCGACTTCGTTTCCGCCCTGTCACGACTGACGACGTCGAGCTTCCGACCGCTCAGCAGAGGGGTCGTTCGTACGCAACCAGGCTGACCTGCAACTTCAGCTGGCACTGCGCCTTCGCTGCGATCCTCGCGACCACGGTCTGGTCGGCGTCGAAGCCCGAATCAGAGATCGGAGCGTGGATGACGATCTCGATGACGCCGAGTTCGACGCGGCGGCCGGCGCAGTCTACGGAGGCATCGGCAGATTCCAGCGGGGGCGCCGTGATCCGGGGTGAGGATTGTTCCAGTCCAGCGGCCAGTTTCTGCGCACACCTCGCCGAGCCATTCAATCTGTCGGACGGATCGTCTCGCGGGACTGCTCGGAGGTTCCGGTCTCGATCTCCACCAGCGACAAGGGGCGGAGTCAACGAAGCTGAGCGTGGGCTTCGGTGGCGATGCGCTCGAAGGTGGCGGGGTCGTGGCCGAAGATCGTGTCGGCCACCGGCCAGTGCAGCACGATTTCGTCGATGCCGGCCTCGGCGTGGCGTCTGGCGAAGTCCACGAAGGCGTCGACCGAGGTGAAGGGCTTGGCGTAATCGGGGGTGAAGCCTGTGAGCAAGATCTTCGGTACGTCGGCGGGGTCGCGGTCCTCGGCGGCGAGGGCTGCGGAGACCCGGTCGACCTGGCCGCGGATGGCGGCGAGGGACTGCTCCGGGGTGCCCTCGTCGAACAGGCTCGGGTCCCCGGTGGTCACCCATGCCTGCCCGTACTTGGCGGCGAGCCGCATGCCGCGGGGGCCGGTGGCGGCCACGGCGAACGGCAGGCGGGGGCTCTGCATGCAGCCGGGGATGTTGCGCACTTCGAAGGCCGAGTAGGAAGTGCCGCTGAAGCTGCTGTCGCCCTGGGTGAGCAGGCGGTCGAG
This sequence comes from Actinacidiphila oryziradicis, assembly GCF_005047355.1. GTDB lineage: Bacteria > Actinomycetota > Actinomycetes > Streptomycetales > Streptomycetaceae > Actinacidiphila > Actinacidiphila oryziradicis. Next base: position 100,362 of record NZ_SUMC01000008.1, on the reverse strand, counting down.
CACTTCCACGAACTCGCCGAAGCGGTCGGCGCGCTCCTTCGGCGACCACGGCTGCTGCCCGAGCACCTCGGCGTCGAATCCGGTACCGCCGGCCCCGATCCCCAGTGTCAGCCGCCCGCTGCTGACGTCGTCCAGCGTCATCAGCTCTTTCGCGAACGGCACTGGATGACGGAAGTTCGGTGAGGTTACGAGGGTTCCCAAGCGGATACGTTCCGTCGCTCCGGCCGCGGCGGTCAGCGTCGGGATGGCTCCGAACCATGTCCTGTCCCGGAAGGGCACCCGCCACGACAGATGGTCGTAGGTGTAAGCGGCGTGGAAGCCCAACTCCTCGGCCTGCTGCCACACCTCCCGGCCCTGCTCATTCCAGCGGTAGATCGGCAGGATCACGGTGCTCAGACGTAGGCTCATGCGCCCGAGCCTACGGGTCCGTATATCCAGGTGACAGGACGGTCCTGAGCAACGAGGGTTAAGGGGGCCGGTGTCTCTCATTCCTGGCCAGGGTTGTGCACGGGATGTCCGGGGTCTTCCGGCCGGTCCCGGAACGTCCGCCGGGTGCGGGAGCAACCGGTCATCTTCGCTGGTCGGCGTGTCCGACCGGGCCTGCTGGACCTCGCCCCAACGGTGGATGGGCAGGAGGACACACCCGCGCACGGATTCTGCCTGGCGGGGGGCTCGGCCACGGCTTTTGTTGGGCCGTGCGGGTGGCGTTGGTGTGTATATCGGCGAATTCGGGGTGCGGCTTCCGGGTTTTCGTGCTCGTTTCCGCATCATCGGAGGAGGTTGATCGACGGATGAGGAAGTGAGAGAGGCCATGGCTGTCGCCAATGTCAGGACGTTCTGGAGTGCCTTTATCACCGCGCTCCTGAAGTGCGTTGCCGCGCTGGGGTTCGCGGTGCCGTCCAGGTCCCCCTTCTCTGCTCCGTTCGCTGCCCCGTCCCCTGCCGCGCCGCGAGCGGAGGTGGCCGGTGGCGGCGTGGTGGCCCCCTCCGGTCAGCCGTCCGAGCCGGGACGTGACCGGTCGCTGCCGCCCACGATGAAGCAGCGGATCCATGCTGAGGCGCATGGTGCCTCGCCCCGGGCTCGGAGCATGCCCGGCGAGATCGCCGACGCCGTCCCGGTGGTGAACACCGCGGCCCAGGGCCCGATCCCCTCGCCCCGCCGAAACGCGAGGCCGCTCTACGCCTGACGACATCCCACGTCCCATGTAGCAGGGCATTGGACCTGCGGTCACGGCGCCTGTCGCACTGCAGACTGCTGGTTGAGCGTCACCTGGCGGATGCCTGGAGTCACAACGCGAGTGCTGCACCTGCTCCAGTGGAATCCCGTCCCTGACCAGTGCCACGACCTCGGACGCCGGGATGAGGGTGCCTGGGATCACCGGCTTGCCGCCACGTACGGCTGGGTCGACCGAGACATGAGGGAGCCGGTACGTCCACCAGCTCGTGGATCACCACCGCTTCCTCCCACTTGATACTTTTCTGAACGTACTGCATTCTCCGGGCCGGACGGCGTGTCAGCTCAGGGAGACGAGGCGGGCGCCGCCGTCGGTTTCGATGATGGTGCCGGTGGTGTTGGCGTTGGTCGCGGCGAGGACGACGACCTCGGCGATGTCCTCCGCCGTTGCGATACGCCGCGTCGGCAGAGCGGCGGCGGCCTGCGCGAAGTAGTCGCGCTTGGCCTCCTCGGGCATGCCGCTCCACCAGGGCGTGTCGACGAGCCCAGGAGACACCGCGTTCACCCGGATCGGGGCAAGTTCCACGGCAAGGGGCTTGACCAGCGCTTCGATGGCGCCGTTGATTGCGGCGAGGCCCGCGGTTCCCGGCATGGCGGCTCGTGCGCTGATGGCACTGATCAGGGTGATCGAGCCGTCGGACGCGAGATGGGGCAGGGCGGCCTGGATCGTGGCGATGTGGCCCCAGAACTTGGCGTCGAAGGCGCGGCGCAGTGTGGCCAGGTCCAGATCGGCGACCGGGCCCACGCCGTCGCCTCCGCTGTGGCTCACGACCAGCCAGTCGATGGTGCCGATCGCGTCGGCGAGTGCGTTGAGCTCGTCGGGGTGGCCGGCGTCGGCCTGGTGTCCGATCAGGTCGGGGTCGGTGGCGGCAAGGTTGTCGAGGCGGCTCTTGCTGCGGCCGGCGACATGGACCGTCGCCCCGCGAGTGTGCAGCAGGCGGGCCGAGGCGAGCCCGATGCCGGATGTTCCTCCGACAACGAGGGCGGTGCGCTGGGGCATGATGCGTCTCCTAAATCGAACCGTCGCGTCTCGTTTTAAGCTAGCATCCATACCGATGGACAAACAACGACCCACCGCGGGGCGCCCAGGCCGCAAGCGCAGCGAGGAAAGCCGGATGGCGATCCTGGCCGCGTCGTTCGAACTCTTCGGCGAGGTCGGTTACGCCGGCCTGACCATCGAGGGCATCGCGGCCCGCGCCGGCTGTGGAAAACAGACGATCTACCGCTGGTGGCCGTCGAAGGCCGACGTCCTACTCGACGCCATGGCCGTCAAGGGCGAGCTGTACGTCACGACCGCCGATCACGGCTCCTACGGGCAGGACCTGCGGGCCTTCCTGGAAGACACCTACCGGCTCGCCCGCGGCCGAAAGGTCATCGACATCCTGTGCACGCTGATGGCCGAGGCCCAGATCGACCGCGATTTCGGCGGACGGTTCCGCACCGCCTTCCTGCACCGGCGCCGCGACTCACTCCAGACGGTCATCGACCGGGCCCGGCGGCGCGGCGACCTGCCATCGCACCCGGCTCCGTCCACCGTGCTGGACATCGTGTTCGGCACCTTGTGGTACCGGCTCCTGGCCACCCGTCAAGCCCTCGACAGCGACCTCGTCGACGACCTTCTGGCAACCCTCGTCCAAGCCCCGCCCCCACCCACCACCACCCCTGCCGCCAGCGACCCGACGGAGGCACTGTGACCAGCTCACGAACGATCCTCATCAGCGGCGCCACGGACGGTCTCGGCCGGGCCCTGGCCGGCCAACTGGCCGCCGACGGCGCCCACCTCATCCTGCACGGCCGGGACCGGGACAAGCTCGACCGGATCGCGGACGCCCTCGCCGCCCGCGGCGCCGCCCGCCCCAGGACGGTGCTCGCCGATCTCGCCGACCTCGGCCAGGTCCGGTGTATGGCCGCCGAGGTCCGCGCGGCCACCGACCGCCTCGATGTACTGGTCAGCAACGCGGGCATCGGAGGCGGCGAGCCCGACGGCCGCACCCGTCGGACCAGCGCCGACGGCTACGAACTGCGCTTCGCCGTGAACTACCTCGCCGGATTCCTGCTGACCCTCGAACTCCTCCCCCTCCTGCGCGCCTCGGCGCCGGCCCGCATCGTGAACGTGGCCTCCATCGGGCAGCACCCCATCGACTTCGCCGATCTCATGCTGGAACGCGGCTACAACGGCAGCCGTGCCTACGGCCAGAGCAAGCTCGCCCAGATCATGTCCGGCTTCGAACTCGCCGCACGCCTGCCCGCGGCCGAGGTCACCGTCAACAGCCTGCACCCGGCCACCTACATGCCGACCAAGATGGTCCTGGCCGAGGTCGGCTACAGCATCGACACGCTGGAGGAAGGAGCGAACGCCACCCTCCGGCTCGTCACCGACCCGGCGCTCTCCGACACCACCGGCCGGTTCTTCGACCGGATCCGGGAAACCCGCGCCAACCCGCAGGCGTACGACCCCGACGCCCGCCTGCGGCTGTGGGACACGAGTGTGGAACTCACCAAGGCCACAGAGCCGCGCTGAGCGCGGCTTTTGTTGGGCCGTGCGGGTGGCGTTGGTGTGTATATCGGCGAATTCGGGGTGCGGCTTCCGGGTTTTCGTGCTTGTTTCCGCATCATCGGAGGAGGTTGATCGACGGATGAGGAAGTGAGAGAGGCCATGGCTGTCGCCAATGTCAGGACGTTCTGGAGTGCCTTTATCACCGCGCTCCTGAAGTGCGTTGCCGCGCTGGGGTTCGCGGTGCCGTCCAGGTCCCCCTTCTCTGCTCCGTTCGCTGCCCCGTCCCCTGCCGCGCCGCGAGCGGAGGTGGCCGGTGGCGGCGTGGTGGCCCCCTCCGGTCAGCCGTCCGAGCCGGGACGTGACCGGTCGCTGCCGCCCACGATGAAGCAGCGGATCCATGCTGAGGCGCATGGTGCCTCGCCCCGGGCTCGGAGCATGCCCGGCGAGATCGCCGACGCCGTCCCGGTGGTGAACACCGCGGCCCAGGGCCCGATCCCCTCGCCCCGCCGAAACGCGAGACCGCTCTACGCCTGACGACATCCCACGTCCCACGTCGCAGAGCCTTGGCGCTCGACTCGACGACCGCGGCGCAGCCGCCGACCCGTTCCATCGGCGCGGAGGACATTTCCGGCCCTTGGGATGGCGGTATCGGTGGAGCGGCGGGGAAGGTCGTCAGCGGGGGACGCGTACCCGCCGGGACGCCTGTCTGCGGCCGGATCACCGCTTGGAGACGGACAAGATGCCCGAAGTCACCGCTCCGTACGAACCCGGCACGCCGTGCTGGATCGACCTGATGGCCCCGGACCAGCAGGCCGCCCTGGACTTCTACCGGGACCTCTTCGGCTGGCAGGGCGAGGTGGGCCCCCAGGAGTTCGGCGGCTACTTGGTCTGCACGGTGAAGGGCAAGCCGGTCGCCGGAATCATGAAGACGATGTCGACGGGGGACCAGCCCCCGCCGCCGCCCAACTGGACCACCTACTTCTCCAGCGCGGACGCCGACGCCACCCAGGCCGCGATCAGCGCGAACGGCGGCACCGTGATCGTCCCGGTCATGGACGTCGGCAAGATCGGCCGGATGCTGGTAGCCGCGGACCCGCAGGGCGCGGCATTCGGCGTGTGGCAGCCGCTGGAGTTCCCCGGCGCCCAGATCGTCAACGAGCCCGGCGCGCTGTGCTGGAACCAGCTGAGCACCCCGGACCCCGAGGCGGCCGCGGACTTCTACCGCGCCGCGCTGGGCGTGGAAGCCGCCCCGATCCCCGAGATGCCGGAATTCACCGGTTTCCAGGTCAAGAGCCGCACCGTCGCCGGTGTGCAGGGCATGGAGAATCTCCCGGAGGGGATTCCGCCGCACTGGCTCGTGAACTTCGCCGTGGACGACACCGACAGCACGGTCGATGCGCTGGTACGGGCCGGCGGATCGGTGATGGCGCCCCCCTTCGACATGGAGAAGGTCGGCCGGATGGCCGTTGTGCAGGATCCGCAGGGCGCGGTCTTCGCGGTGGTCGCGGTCGGCGCACCGGAAGTGTCCTGACCCCGTCCGTCCCGTCCGCCGCGCGGCGCCCGTGCCACGGCCCGGCGGCCTTGCGGCATGCCGCGGAGGGCCGGTGCCGGATCAGCTGTCCGTGCGGGGGCGCGGGTCGGCGAAGGCGAGGTCGACGAAGCGGCGTCGGTCGCCGCACAGCACCTGGCCGACATGGCGGAGGTACCGGGCCAGGGTCTGCCGGGTCGGGAAGCGCCGGTAGACCGTGCCGATGCCAACCCCGGCGGCGCGCGCCACCTCGGGCATCCGGACCTCGACAGCAGCTACGCAGGGCCGAGCAGACCCTGAGGACCCCCTACACAGGCACAGGGGGCGCTCAACCCCGAGGAGTAGACGGAAACCCTCTCAAGACTGACGACGGATGTGGCGCACGCCACTAGCGTCGTAGGCGTGACAGTGATCGCTACAGAAGGCCTGAGCAAGCGGTACCCCAAGGTAACCGCTTTGGACCGGCTCACCGTGGACGTCGCGCCGGGCGTGACAGGCCTGGTGGGTGCCAACGGAGCCGGCAAATCGACCCTGATCAAGATTCTGCTGGGGTTGTCCCCCGCCACGGAGGGCCGGGCGTCCATGCTGGGGCTCGACGTGGCGACCGAGGGGGCGGAGATCCGCAGCCTCGTCGGGTACATGCCTGAGCATGACTGCCTCCCGCCGGATGTGTCGGCGACGGAGTTCGTCGTTCATATGGCGCGGATGTCGGGGCTGCCGCCGACGGCCGCGCGCGAGCGGACGGCGGACACGCTGCGGCACGTTGGGCTGCACGAGGAGCGGTACCGCCCGATCGGCGGCTACTCCACGGGCATGAAGCAGCGTGTGAAGCTCGCCCAGGCCCTTGTCCACGACCCGAAGCTGGTGCTGCTCGACGAGCCGACCAACGGCCTGGACCCGGCGGGCCGGGACGAGATGCTGGGCCTGATCCGCCGCGTCCACACGGACTTCGGGATTTCGGTGCTGGTCACTTCGCACCTGCTCGGCGAGCTGGAGCGGACCAGCGACCAGATCGTGATCATCGACGGCGGCCGTCTGCTGCGCTCGTCGTCGACGAGCGACTTCACCCAGACCACCGCCTCCCTCGCGGTCGAGGTGACCGACAGCGACCGCCACCCGGACGGCACCCGTGCGCTGCGCGCCGCGCTGGACCTGGCGGGGGTCAAGGTGGATGGCTCGGGCCATGTGCTGCTCGTGGATCTGGAGGGTGACGAGACGTACGACAAGGTCCGCGACGCCGTCGCCGAACTCGGCCTCGGGCTGGTGCGCATGGAACAGCGCAGGCACAAGATCGCCGAAGTCTTCCAGCCGGCCGGGATCACGGACAGCCCGAACCCGCAGAATGAAGGGGCCAGCAGCGATGCCGCCTGAGACCGTCAAGACGGCGTCGCCCACGGCGCCGGACGTCATCCACAACATCGGCTACCGGCACTACGACGGGCCGCGCCTGGGACGTGCGTACGCCCGCCGCTCGCTCTTCTCGCAGAGCCTGCGAGGGGCGTACGGCCTCGGCCGCTCCGGGAAGTCGAAGGTCCTGCCGATGATCCTGTTCGCGGTGATGACCGCCCCGGCGCTGATGATCGTGGCGGTCGCCTTGACCACGAACATGACCAAGCTGCCGATCGAGTACACCCGCTACGCGATCATCATGCAGGCGGTAATCGGCCTCTACCTGGCGGCGCAGGCCCCGCAGTCCGTCTCACGCGACCTGCGCTTCAGGGTCACGTCCCTGTACTTCTCCCGCCCGATCGAGCGGATCGACTATGTCGCCGCCAAGTTCGCGGCCATGACGGCGGCGCTCTTCATCCTCACCGCCGCTCCGATCCTCATCCTCTATGTAGGCGCACTGCTCGCGAAGTTCGGCTTCGCGGACCAGACCGCCGGATTCGGGAAGGCTCTGGTGGCCGTCCTTCTTCTCTCGTTGCTCTTTTCCGGGATCGCCCTGGTGATCGCGGCACTCACACCCCGCCGCGGCTTCGGGGTCGCGGCGATCATCGCCGTCCTCACGCTCTCCTACGGGGCGGTGACCAGCGTCCAGGGCGTGGCGTTGGCGACCGGAAGCCCGCACGCGATCGGCTGGCTGGGGCTCTTCTCGCCGATCACACTGATCGACGGGGTCCAGACCTGGTGGCTCGGTGCGAGCTCCTCGTTCGTGGACGGTCAGGGGCCGTCGAGCGTCTTCGCGGGCATCGTGTACCTGCTGGTCGTACTCGGTCTGATCGCCGGGGCATTCGGGCTGCTGATGCGCCGCTACGGAAAGGTCGGACTGTCGTGACCACGATCTCCATCGCCAATGTCTCGCGCTGGTACGGCAATGTTGTCGCCGTCAATGACATAAGCATGACCATCGGCCCCGGCGTGACGGGCCTGCTCGGACCGAACGGTGCCGGTAAGTCCACCCTGATCAACATGATGGGCGGCTTTCTGGCCCCCTCGGTCGGCTCGGTGACCCTCGACGGCACCGCCATCTGGCGTAATGAGCAGGTGTACCGGCACATCGGCATCGTGCCGGAGCGGGAGGCGATGTACGACTTCCTGACGGCTCGTGAATTCGTCGTGGCCAACGCGGAGCTGCACGGGCTGCCGGATCCGGGCGCCGCGGCGCAGCGGGCGCTGGCCACGGTCGAGATGGAGTACGCGCAGGACCGCAAGGTCGTCACGTACAGCAAGGGCATGCGGCAGCGGGTGAAGATGGCCTCGGCGTTGGTCCACGATCCGTCGGTGCTGCTCCTTGACGAGCCGTTCAACGGGATGGACCCGCGGCAGCGGATGCAGTTGATGGAGCTGCTGCGGCAGATGGGAGCGGACGGCCGCACCGTGCTGTTCTCGTCGCACATCCTGGAGGAGGTCGAGCAGCTCGCGAGTCATATCGAGGTGGTCGTCGCCGGACGGCACGCTGCATCGGGAGACTTCCGCAAGATCCGCCGGCTGATGACGGACCGCCCGCACCGGTATCTCGTACGGTCCAGTGACGACCGGGCGCTGGCGTCCGCGCTGATCGCCGACGCGTCGACGGCCGGCATCGAACTCGACTGGCAGGAGCGCGCGCTGCGTATCCAGGCGATCGACTTCGCGGGTTTCACCCAGCTGTTGCCACGGGTCGCCCGCGAGCACGGCATCCGGCTCTACCTGGTCTCGCCCTCGGACGAGTCCCTGGAGAGCGTCTTCTCCTATCTGGTCTCGGCGTAATGCGTAATAAGGAGCCATCGGCCATGTCCTTGTACCACCCAACTGTGGCCCGCCTGACCTACAAAGGGCTTCTCGGGCGCCGCCGGGCGCTGATCCTCTTCGCCCTGCCACTGCTGCTCATCGTCATCTCGGCCGCCGTACGAGCCCTGTCGGGTGCCGATGACTCGGCGGCCACCAGTGTGCTCGGCGGCTTCGCGCTGGCGGCGATGGTGCCGGTGATCGGTGTCATCGCCGGTACGGGGGCGATCGGGTCGGAGATCGACGACGGGTCGATCGTCTATCTGCTGGCCAAGCCGCTCAAGCGGCCGTCGATCATTTTCACCAAGCTGCTGGTGGCGATCGGCGTCTCGGTCCTCTTCTCGGCGGTGCCGACCTTCATCGCGGGCTTCATCCTCAACGGCAACAGCCAGCAGATCGCGGTCGCCTTCGGGGTCGCGGCGGCGGTGGCGTCGGTCGCGTACAGCGCGCTCTTCCTGCTGTTGGGGGTTGTGACGCGGCACGCGGTGGTGGTGGGGCTGGTGTACGCGCTGGTCTGGGAGGCGCTGATCGGCAACCTGGTGCCCGGGGCCCGGGCGCTGAGCGTGCAGCAGTGGGCGCTGTCGCTGGCGCAGCGGATCGCGGGTGAGGGGACGGTCAGCTCGGACGTGGGGCTGACGGCGGGGGTGATCGGGCTGGTGGCGGTGACGGTGGTGGCGACCTGGTTCGCGGGGCAGAGGCTGAGGGTGCTGAAGCTGGCGGGCGAGGAGTGAGCGTGGTTGGCCTTGGCCGCCTTGGCCGCCTTGGCCGCCTTGGCCGCTTTGGCCGCCTTGGCCGCCTTGGCCGCCGGCCCTGGTGGCCAAGGGCGAGGCGTGGTCCAGGCGAGTGGTCTTAGAGGCTCGGGTGGGCCCGGCTCCGGGCGCATGGGTGGTCGGATTGTCACATTTGTGACTTCCTGTCCGTGACGCCGACCCCCGGAGCCTCGTCGTGAAGCACGATCCCCGCCGACAGGCCGGCCGGCCGGCGCTGGTCGGCTGCCTCCTGGCCGTCCTCCTCCTCGTCTCGCCCGCCGCCGCGGCGGCCCACGGGGCCGGTCCCACCGGCTGGCCGTCCACCGTGCTGGCCGGCACCGGGGCCGCCGGGTACGCCGGTGACGGTTCGAGGGCCGTGGGTGCGGCACTCGACGCACCGGCCGGGCTGGCCGCCGATTCCCGGGGGCGCGTATATCTCGTCGACTCGGACAATGACGCGATCCGCCGGGTCGGCACGGACGGCATGATCGGGACCTTCGCGAGTACCGACTTCACCCCGTACGGCGTGACGGTCGGCGGCGACGGCAAGGTCTATGTCTCGGGGGACGGCAAGGTCGTCGCCATCACTCCCGACGCCAGGTCGACCAGCGAGCTGCTGGTCGACGCCGGCACATACTTCGACGTCGCGCTGGGTGCCGACGGGAGTGTCTACGCGGCGGCAGGCGCCCGCGGCCTGAAGAGGATCGCCCGTGACGGCGCGGTCAGTTCCCTCTTTCCCGCCGGCGTCAAGGTCACCACGGTGGCGGTGGACGGCTCGGGGAGGCTCTACGCGGCAGGTGACGGCAAGATCTACCGGCTCACCGGCGGCAGTGCGAGGGTGATCGTCCCCGGCGGCCCGCCGGGACTGGATGTCCGCGGCCTCACCGCCGTCGATGACGGCACCTTCTACCTCACCAGCCCGGCTGCCGGAAAGCTCTTCCGAGTCGCCCGTGACGGCACCTACACGGTCCTCGCGGACTCCGCCGACGGGCTCGCCAGGCCCTGGGGCACCACTGTCGGCCCCGGCGGTCGCCTCTATGTGTCGGACTTCGACGGCAACCGTGTCTACGCCGGGCCTGAGCCCGCACTTCGGCCGGACAACTCGAGTCGCGCCGGGATCGGAGTCGGCTTCGACCTTGACCTGGACATCGACGACCTCGACCCGCCTTTGCTCTTCGCCGTCGGGGCGTTCCTCGTGGCGCTCGGCGGTCTCATCGTTCTTCGCGTACGACGTTGATCACCTTGAAGCTTCAAGGGAATGCCGCTACGGTGTTTGAAGTTCAACATTAAACAACTAGCTGCCAGTCCCCAGGAGCAGACCATGAGCCTCTTCAGCCGCAAGACCGACAGCGACACCGCCACCGACGGGGCCACGGCCGCCGGCCCGGGCCTCCCACATCTCACGGGCGACTACACCGTCGACCCCACCCACAGCGAGGTCGGCTTCTCCGTCCGCCACGCCATGGTCACCAAGGTCCGCGGCCAGTTCGCCGAGTACGAGGGCGCTCTGCACCTCGACGGCAGCGACCCGGCCAAGTCGACCGCCGAGGTGCGCATCAAGGTCGCCAGCATCGACACCAACCAGGAACAGCGTGACGGTCACCTCCGCACGGGCGACTTCTTCGACGCCGAGAACCACCCGGAGATCACCTTCCGCTCCACCTCCGCCGAGTACCTCGGCGACGACTCGTACCGGCTCTCCGGCGACCTGACCATCAAGGGCACCAGCAAGCCGGTCAGCATCGACTTCATCTTCAACGGCACCGCCACTGACCCCTACGGCAACCAGCGCGTCGGCTTCGAGGGCTCCACCGTCATAGACCGCACCGACTGGGGCCTGAGCTACAACGCGGCCCTGGAGACCGGCGGCGTGCTGATCGGCGAGAAGGTCACGCTCACCTTCGACATCTCCGCGATCAAGGCCGCCTGAACGCGCTAAATCCCCGTGGGCGGAAAATGGAGGGGATGACCGCCGACGACAGCAGCCGCAGCAGCGCCAGCACCAGCAGCCGCAGCAGTACGAAGCAACGCCGCGTCACCGCTCATGGCGCGGCGCGCTTCGTCGTTTCCTGGGTGCGTTCCACGCCCGGCACACACATCTGGCTGCTGTTCCTGGCAGTCAACAGCGGCATTCTCGCCGTGGTGTCGCCAAGCGTCCGCAGCTTTCTGCTGCACCACAACAGCACCAACCTCATCGAGCTGCGCAAGCATCCGATCCGCGTTCTGATCGTCAGTGCCCTGTGGATCGAGGTCCCCTCCGGCATCGCGCTCTATTTCGTCCTGTACGAACTGGTCCACGCACACGCCGAACGCTGGCTCGGCACCCCCCGATGGCTCGCCGTGGCCGCCATCGCGCATATAGGCGCCACCCTCATCAGCCAGAAGGCCGTCCTGATGGGCATCGACTACGACCAGTTGCCCAGATCCCTCGTCCATACGGTCGACATAGGTGTCAGCTACGGCCTCGCGGGCGTCGTCGGCGTCCTCACCTACCGTGTGCCCCGGCCCTGGCGCTGGCTCTACGCGGCCGGGGCGCTGGGCTTCTTCACGTACCCCCTGCTGAGCGGCGACCGCTCCTACACGGACCTCGGCCACTTCACGGCCGTGTTGCTCGGGTTCGCGTGCTACCCGATGACCCCCACGAAGCAAGCATTGGGGGATTGACCGCGACACGCTCAGCGCGAAGCGAAAACCCGCTCCAGGACGACGGCGATGCCGTCCTCCTCGTTGGACGACGTCACCTCGTCGGCGACAAGCTTCACCTGGTCGTGCGCATTGGCCATCGCGACCCCGTACGCCGCCCAGTTCAGCATCGGGATGTCGTTCGGCATGTCGCCGAAGGCGATCGTCTCGGCGGCCTTCAGCCCCAGGCGGCGGGCGGCCAGCGAGAGGCCGGTGGCTTTGGTCAGCCCCAGTGGCAGGAGCTCGACCAGGCCCTCGCCGGACATGACGACGCCGACCAGGTCACCGGCGGTGTGGCGGGCGGCACTCGCGAGTTCGTCGTCACCCAGCGCCTGGTGCTGGATAAAGAGCTTGCTGAGCGGCGCGTCCCACAGTTCGGCCAGGTCCTCGGTGATGTCTTGGACCGGCAGCTCGGGGATGATGCGGTAGCCGGGGCCGCGGAGATACGCCCCGTCCAGGCCGTCACGGACGCCGGAGACCGCGAGGGGGCCGGTCTCGGCCGCGATCTTGGCGAGTGCGAGCTGCGCCAGCCGCCGGTCGAGGGTGACGGAGGTCAGCAGGCGGTGCTCACCCGCGTCGTAGACCTGCGCGCCCTGACCGCACACGGCGAGCCCTTCGTAGCCCAGCGCGTCGAAGATGTGCAGGGTCCGGGAGGCCGGGCGGCCGGTGACGATGATGTGGGCGGCGCCCGCCGCGGTGGCGGCGGCGAGCGCTGAACGGTTGCGGACGGAGACGGTGTGGTCGCCGCGCAGCAGCGTGCCGTCGAGATCAGTCGCGATCAGTCGGTACGGAAGAGGGCTCACCGGGCGACGGGCTCCAGGAACTCGCGACCGCCCAGATAGGGCCGCAGCACCTCCGGCACCCGTACCGAGCCGTCGGCCTGCTGGTGGTTCTCCAGGATGGCGACAATGGTGCGCGGTACGGCGCAGAGCGTGCCGTTGAGGGTCGCGAGCGGCCGGGTGCCGTGCTCGTCGCGGAGCCGGACGGACAGCCGCCGGGCCTGGAACTCGTTGCAGTTGGAGGCGGAGGTCAGCTCGCGGTACTTGCCCTGGGTGGGGATCCACGCCTCGCAGTCGAACTTGCGGGAGGCCGAGGAGCCGAGGTCACCGGTGGCGACATCGATCACCTGGAAGGGCAGCCCGAGGGCGGTCAGCCACTGCTTCTCCCACTCCAGCAGCCGCTGGTGCTCGGCCTCGGCGTCGGCCGGGTCGATATAGCTGAACATCTCGACCTTGTCGAACTGGTGTACGCGGAAGATGCCTCGGGTGTCCTTGCCGTACGTCCCGGCCTCGCGGCGGAAGCAGGGCGAGAAGCCGGCGTAGCGCAGCGGGAGCTTGGCCGCGTCGATGATCTCGTCCATGTGGTAGGCGGCGAGCGGTACCTCGGAGGTGCCGACGAGGTAGTAGTCGTCCTTCTCCAGGTGGTACACGTTCTCCGCGGCCTGGCCGAGAAAGCCGGTGCCCTCCATGGCGCGCGGGCGGACCAGGGCCGGGGTGAGCATGGGGATGAAGCCGGCGGCGGTGGCTTGTGCGATGGCGGCGTTGACCAGCGCGAGTTCCAGCAGCGCGCCGACGCCCGTCAGGTAGTAGAAGCGAGAGCCGGACACCTTGGCGCCGCGTTCGACATCGATCGCTGCGAGCAGCTCGCCGAGTTCCAGATGGTCCTTGGGCTCGAAGCCTTCGGCGGCGAAGTCGCGCGGGGTGCCGATGGTCTCCAGGACGATGAAGTCCTCCTCGCCGCCGACCGGGACATCCGGGTGGACGACATTGCCGAGCTGGAGCAGCAGGCGCTGGGCCTCTTCGGCCGCCTCGTTCTGTGCGGCGTCGGCGGCCTTGACGCCGGCGGAGAGCTCGCCGGCCTTCTTCAGCAGGCTCGCCTTCTCCTCGCCCTGGGCCTTGGGGATGAGCTTGCCGAGCTGCTTCTGCTCGGCGCGCAGCTCGTCGAAGCGGTGACTGGACGACCTGCGCCGCTCATCGGCGGAGAGGAGGGCGTCGACGAGTGCGACGTCCTCTCCACGGGCGCGCTGGGAGGCGCGCACACGGTCGGGGTCCTCACGGAGCAGACGAAGGTCAATCACGGCTACAGGCTACCGGTGCGATGGCCTCCGACGCGACAAGTTAAGTGCTTTATGTCAGCCTTTGTCCGCTACCGGGAAGAGTGCCGGGAAACTCGCCGATGACGAAAAGGTGTCCGTCAACCGAATTCTCCGTATCCCTCCTCCGGGGACATCCACCTTGTGGACAACGGGAGTTGGGCAGGTGGGCCGGGGTGAGTTATCCACAGGGCGGGGGAGGTTCCCTTTCTTTGTCCACAGGCCGGGGCCGGGGCCTGTGGAAGAAATAGTCGATCATTCCGAAGAGCGGGTCCGTGGTTGCGGATTACCGGATCAAACCGTCCTAACGCTCACTTTAGAGTGAGTTATCCTCCCTCTGAGGGGTTGTTCGAAGGGGTTCGACTGACCGGGATGGCGTACGGCGCCGTGGATGCGGTCGGGGTCTGTGTGCCGATTTGTCGACTGACCGGCCCCTGGTGTCGACTTATCCCCAGCTCTTCGACTGAGCCTGTGGATAACCCTGTGGAGAACGTCAGTACGGGCGGGACGGGGCCTGGACGGGGCCTGGACGGGGCCTGGACGGGCCGGGGCGCCTCTCAGGCGCGTCCGTCCAGCGCCCGGCCCAGCCAGTCCGCGGCATCCGTGAACTCCGCGTCCGTCGTCCCCTGCCGCAGCTTCGGGCGCACCTCGTCCGCCCGCGGATACGACCCCAGGAACCGCACCTGCGGGCAGATCCGCTTCAGCCCCATCAACGCCTCACCCACCCGCCGGTCGGTGATGTGCCCCTCGGCGTCGATCGAGAAGCAGTACTGCCCGATCCCCTCGCCCGTCGGCCGTGACTCGATCCGCAGCAGGTTCACCCCACGCACCGCGAACTCCTGCAACAGCTCCAGCAGCGCGCCCGGGTGGTCGTCGGCCAGCCAGAAGACCGCCGATGTCTTGTCCGCCCCCGTCGGCGCCGCGGGCCGCGCCGGACGGCCGACCAGAACGAACCGCGTCTGCGCGTGCTCCGCGTCATGGATCTCGGTGGCCAGCGGCTCCAGCCCGTACGTCGCCGCCGCGAACTCCCCCGCGAACGCCGCTTCGAACCTGCCCTCCTGCACCAGCCGGGCCCCGTCCGCGTTCGACGCCGCCGACTCCCACACGGCGTCCGGCAGATTCGCCGACATCCAGTTCCGCACCTGCACCTGCGCCGCCGGGTGCCCGGTCACCGTCTTCACATCCGACATCCCGGTGCCCGGCCGCACCAGCAGGGCGAAGCGGACGGGCAGCAGCACCTCGCGGTAGATCATCAGCGGCACCCCGGTCGCCAACTCGTCGAGGGTCGCGTTGATCCCGCCCTCCATCGAGTTCTCGATCGGCACGAGCGCCGCCGCGGCCGCTCCGCTACGGACAGCGTCCAGCGCGGCAGGCACCGATACCATCGGGACCAGCTCGCGGGTCGCCGCCTCGGGAAGAGTCCTGAGAGCGGCTTCGGTGAAGGTGCCCTCAGGGCCCAGATAGGTGTAACGGCTGGCTGGCGACATACGGTCAGCCTAGAGGACCCGCTCAGTCCCTGTCCGGCGCCGGCGGCCTCTTAGAGGCCGCCGAATAGGTGGGGCGGCGTCGCGTGCCGATGGGCGGCGCCTGGAAGTGTTGCCGTCGGTGTCGGTCGACGACTCTCCCCCAGACTCCGTCCGGGAGGTGCCCCCACCAAGCTCTCGGCTCCGCTCGGGCAGGGGGCACCCCCATCGCGTCGCCTCCTCCCCGAGCTACCGCTGGGAGGTGCCCCCACCTCCGCCTTGCCAGACTTGCCCCTCCCCAGCTACCTCCCCCCAGCCTTCGGCCGGGAGGTGCCCCCACCTTCCTCCACCCCACCTATTCGCGCGGCCTCTTAACTCTCCAGAAGGCGTTGGCCCACGTACTCGCCCTTTCCCGCTCCGCCCGGCACCGCGAACAGCCCGCTCGACTCGTGCCGCAGGAACCGCGACAGCCCGTCGCCGCCATCCAGCTTCCGCTGCACCGGGACGAAGCCCTTCAGCGGATCCGCCTGCCAGGCCACGAACAGCAGCCCCGCGTCCGGCGCCCCGTCGTCCCGGAATCCGTCGTGGTACGAGAAGGTCCGCCGCAGCATCGCCGCCCCGCTGTTCGACTCCGGCTTCGCCACCCGGATGTGCGCGTCGGCCGCGATGGCCGGCAGCCCGTCCGCGTCGCGCTTGTCCAGGTCGACGGGGGTCGTCTCCGTACCGCCCTTGCCGGCCGAGAGGGGGGCGCCATCCGACTTGCGGCGGCCGATCACCTTCTCCTGGCGCTCCAGGGATAGGTCGTCCCATGCGTCGAGCAGCATCCGGATCCGCCGTACGACCGCGTACGACCCGCCCGCCATCCACTCCGGGGAGCCGGAGGACGGCACGAAGACCCGCTCGTTGAAGGTGGCGTCCGTCTGCTTGGGATTGTCGGTGCCGTCCACCTGCCCCATCAGATTGCGTGCCGTACGGGGCTCCGCCGTCGCGCCCGGCGTGCGGTTGAAGCCGTTCATCTGCCAGCGCAGGCGGGCTGCGCCGTCTCCGGCCTCCTTCTGGATCACACGCAGCGCGTGGAACGCGACCAGCGCGTCGTCCGCGCCGATCTGCACCCACAGGTCGCCATTGCTGTGTGCCGCGACCAGCTCGTCCGACGGGAAGTCCGGCAGCGGGGCCAGTGCGTCCGGCAGCTGCTTGGCCAGAGCCGTCTTCGCGAAGAAGGACCGCCCGAAACCAAAGGTCACCGTCAGCGACGACGGCCCCGCGTCCAGCGCGATCTGGTTGTCCCCGGGCGGGACCCGCCCGGCCGTCATCTCCTCCGCCGCCCTGGACCAGCGTTTCAGCAGTGCGGCCGCGCCCTTCCGGCCGGCGCCGGCCGCCAGATCGAACGCGACCAGGTGGCCGCGGGCCTGCGCCGGCGTCGTGATGCCGCCCTGGCGGTTCCCGTAGAAGGGCACGGAGGACGAGCCGACGGAGGCGAGGGCCGTCGGCTCTTCCTTCAGTTGGGCCGCCCCGAAGGCCCCGCCCGCGCCGCCGGCGATCAGGCCGGCGGCTCCGGCGGCGCCGAGCACGTACCTGCGGGAGACGCGGGAAGGGGCATGGGAGGGGTTCTGTTGCTGTTCCGTCATTTCTGTTCCGTCATCAGGAGATCTTCACGTTCTTTGTCTCGGTAATCTCGTCGATGTCGGATGTCCGCACGGTCACGGACATCGTCCACTCGCCCGCGATCGGCAGTGCCACCTCGGCCGACGTCCAGCGCCCGGTGGCGATGTGCTTCAGCGTCACCGGCAGCGGGCCGATCTTCTTCGCCTGCAGGGTGAAGGACATCGTCACCTCCGGAACATCCCTCCGCTTGCCGTCGGTGCCGTCGATCAGCAGATGCAGCACATTCGTGCTGCCTGCGCTCGCCGGGGCGATGGTCACCTCCGCCGTGCCCTTGCCGCCCGGGCCGCCGGTGTCGTACGGGAGCTTCACATCCACGCCCTTCGACTGCGCCGCCGACGCCTTCGCGGCGCTCGCCGCCGCTGCCGCCTCTTCGTCGGCACGTCCCGGCTGCGTCGTCGTCAGTACCGTCGTCACGGCCAGCACCACGGCCGCGACCGCGACCTCGGCCAGCACGGACTTGCGCAGCCCGCGGCGCTCCGGGTCGGCGTCCCTGGCCTTCGCCCTGGCCTCGGCCTTGGCATGTCCGGCCGCTGCCTTGGCCTGCGCGCTGCGCTGGCGGGCTAGCTGGGCTTCGCGGAGCGGACCGGGGGTGATCGTGGCGCCGGGCGCGGGACCTGTCGCGGGCGGCTCGGCGCCCTCGGCGGCTGCCGGGGCGGTGGCGGCTGTGCCGCCGGCTGCCGCGGCGGTGGCCGCTGTGCCGGTCGGGTCTGTGGCCGCGCTGCCGGGCGCGGGTACCTCAGCGGGCGGTTCGGCGCCGTCGGTGGTCGCTGCGCTGCCGGGCGTGGCCACGCGGCCGGCGGCGGAGGTCTCGTCGGCGTCCCGGGCGGCGGCGTCCGGGGCTTCGGAGGCGGTGATGGTGGCGGTGGCACCGCGCTGGGCGGTACCGGAGGACGCGGCCGTCACCTTGCGGCGCTTCTGGGCGCCACGGTCAGTGCCTGCCGCCGCGGAGGGCGCGGCCTTCGCCGTGGCCGGGCCGGTGCGCTCGGCCAGGGCCTTCGGGCGGGCGTCGGCCAAGCGGGCGGTCCAGCGGCGGGAGAACCAGGCCAGTTCGAGGAGGAGGGCTACGAGGCCGATCTTGACCAGGAGCAGTTGGCCGTAGGAAGTGTCGGCGAAGGCGCTCCAGGAGCCGAGTTGGCGCCAGGACTGGTAGATGCCGGTGGCGACGAGGGTCACGACCGCGCAGAAGGCGACGCGTGAGAAGCGCTGCACGGCTTCGCGTTCGATACGGACCCCGCGGCTGAAGAGGGCGGTGAGCAGGGCGGCGAGTCCGCCCAGCCAGAGGGCCATCGCCACCAGGTGCAGGACGTCCACGGGCATGGCGATGCCGGACTGAATGCCGACCGAGGCGTGTTCGACCATGGCCCAGGTCGCGGCGAGTCCGGCGGCGACAACGGTGCCGCCGATGGCGAGGCCCCAGGCGAGGTCCTGGCGTTCGACGGGGTCGTCGTGTTTGGCGTAGGAGCCGAAGAGGACGGCCATGAAGATGGCGCCGGCGGCGAGGAGCAGGAGCCTGGAGAGGAGGGCGGCGCCGGGTTTGGTCTCCAGTTCGCCGCGAATGGTGTCGAGGTCGAAGGCGCCGCTGAGGCTGCCTCCGTTGACGTAGGGCCCGCGCAGCATCAGGAGGGCGATGGTGGAGACCACCATGCCCGCCCAGCCGCCCGCGGTGAGCCGCTGCATGGGCCGCAGCGCGGCGCCACGCGGCCAGCAGATGCCGAGGAAGGCCGAGGCGCCGATGAGGAGGGCGAAGCCGGCGTAGGCGATGAAGCGGAAGATGCCGTAGAGAGTGCCGGCCAGGCCGCCGCCGACGTCCTGACTGGCGATGACGACGGTGGTCTTGGACGGGGTGCCGATGTTGAAGGTGAAGGCGCCCGATACGGGGTGGCTGTCGGCCGAGACGACCTTCCAGGCGACGGTGAAGGTGCCCAGCGGCAGCCCGGAGTGCAGGGCGACGGTCGCTGTGGAGCCGCTGCCGCGCGGGGCACCGGAGTCGGCGCGCTTCCCGTCCGGGCCGAGGACGCGGATGGAGTCGGAGGAGACCAGCACGCCCTCGGAGAAGGTCAGCGTCACCTGCGCGGGGGCGCTCTGGACCGTCGTACTGTCGCCCGGTGAGGTCTTGAGCAGCGCGGCGTGCGCCGAGGCGGGGGCCGCGCCGCCGAGCAGGACGGCCAGCAGCGCGCCGAGCACGAGGAGCGTGCGCTTGGGCAGGTGCGGGCGGCGGTTCCCTATAGTGCGCGGCAGGCGCAGTGGTGGGGGCGGGGGCAGCGGCGCGGGCGGGGGCAGCGTCATGGGCAGCGGATTCATGGCTTTCAGCTCTCCTCAGCCCTCGGGCCGGTAGGTCGCCGGTTTCACGGGCACTCGCACGTCGATCGGGGAGCCCTTCGCGAAGTGCAGCTCCAAGGACACCTTGTCGCCGACGCGCGGCTTGCGCTTGAGATCCATCAACATCAGATGATTGCCGCCGAGGCTGAGCGTAAGCTTTCCGCCTGCCGGGACGGTGAAGGCGGTCACCCCGCTCATTTGGTCGTTCTTGGTGGTGTGCATGGTGATTTCACCGGCGAAGCTGCTCGTGACCGAGGTGAGCTTGGCGTCGGTGCCGCCGGTGTTGGTGACTGTGAAGTACCCGGCCGCCATGTCGGCGAGCACCGGTTGCGGGATGTAGGCGCCGCTGACCTTGAGTTCGGGGCCGCTCGACCCCGTGGCCGAGCACCCGGCGAGCGCGAGCAGGCCTACGGCGGCTGCGGCCGGCCCGAACCGCCCCCTCACGGGGTCTCACCCTTGATGATCTTCGGCAGGTCGGCCTGGAACTGCTCCGAGGTGGTCCCCGACATATAGAGCACGTGCGCCTTGTCGTCCTTCGGCGAGAACGCGAGAACCTGCGCGCCGTGCGTAGAGGTGATGGAACCGTCCTTCGCCTTCACCGGCTTCTCCACATCCACGCCCACCGACCGCGCGCCCGCCTGGATGGTGGTGAAGTCGCCGGTCAGGCCGATGAAGGACTTGTCCATCGCATTGAGCCACTCCGTAAGCCGCTTCGGCGTGTCACGGGTCGGGTCGGTGGACACGAAGACGACCCGGAGCGCCGCCTGCTGGGCCTTGGACAGCTTGGACTTGGCGATCGCGATGTCGCTCATCGTCGTAGGGCAGACGTCCGGGCAGTGCGTGTAGCCGAAGTAGATCAGCGTCGGCTTGCCGGCGGTCTCCTTGACGAGGTCGTACTTCTTTCCCTGTCCGTCCGTCAGGATCATGTCCGGCTTGTCGAACGGCGTGTCGAGTACGGTGCCGGCCTTGGGCGACGCGGTGATGACCGCCGCCGGGCTGTTGTCCGCCGAGCTGCCGCCGCTGCCGCACCCGGCGAGGGCGAAAACGGCGAGTGCGGTGAGCGCCGCGCCCGTCTTGAAAGTTGTGCGCATAAGTCTTTCCTCAGGAAGAGAGTTACGGGGGCCGGGCGGATTCCGTCAGGCGGAGGGCGTCGTGCTGTCGCGGCGGCGCCCGGTCAGTACGCCGTACGCGACGCCGAGCACGCCGATGGCGATGCCGACGACGGCGAGGACACGGGCGGTCGTGTCAGTGCTGCCGGAGGAGGAGGGAGCCGCCGCCGCGGCCGTCGCCCCCTTCGCGGCAGTGTTCGCGGCCGGGGCCGCGGTGAGCGTCAGGGTCGGTGCCGGGTGCTCGGGCTCGGCCTGGCCCTGCTGCTGCGGCTCGATCCAGCGGACGACGTCCTTGTTGTCGTACGTCTGGACCGCCTTGAACACCAGCTGGTCCGCGTTGTCCGGCAGCGGGCCCAGCGAGACCGTGAACTGCTGGAACTCGCTCGGTGCGATCTTCCCGCCGGTCCAGGTGATCTTCTGGACGGCCTCGTTGACCGTCCCGTCGTCCGTTTTCAGCGGTGTCTTGAGCTTGGACTTCGTGACCTGCACGGTCCAGCCCGGCACCGGCTGGGTGGAGACCGACGCGATCGGGTGGTCGGTCGGGAGGCTCACCTCGACCTTGATCGTATTGGCGCTGTCCTCCTCGTTCGGCACCTTGAAGGCGACCGTGCTGTAGCTGCCCTTCTCGGCGCTTGTGGGCTGTACGGAGACATGCGCGAACGCCGGTACGGCGGCGATGAGAACGGCGGCTCCGGTGAGCCCGCCGACAGCGGCCGAACGGCGCAAAACGGTATTCATGGGTTGCGGCACTCCACAGTGGGTGGTGATGGATGGGATGGCACGCGTGCGGTACGCGGCCACCCACCTCGTGGAGCGGACCGCGTCAGACCCCGAGAGCCGGCACCGGCGGCCCGCGCCGCGCCAGGCTGTGCCGCAGCCGCACCGTCCTCGGGCGCCCGCGCCGACGGGCGAACCGGCGCCCCCGCAGCGCGGTCGCCGGCTCCCGTGCGACTCCGGCGGCCAGCACCCGTACGAGCCCGAACACATACCGCAGCACGCCTGCCGACAACGCCACCAGCCGCCACAGCGCGGCCTCACCGCGGCGCAGCAGCCAGCCCGCGATCAGTGCGGCGAGGGTGTGCCACAGCAGCATGGACAGCGAGTACATCGACATGGCAGACATGGCAGACATGGCAGACATGGCCGACGTAGCGGCCTTTGGTGTTCCGCCCATCGGCATCGTGGCCGCGGTGGTCGCGGCGGCGTGCGCCGTGTCTATCCCGGCGCCCCGCACGATCCGCGCGGCCGCCTCCGGTGTCAGCCGCGCCGCGTCGTGGTTGCAGACCAGCCGTTCGGCGATCGCCATGATCCCGCCGGCCTGCCGCGGGGCGGCCGGCTCCGCGCAGCTCTGCCCGATGTCGAACAGCACATGCAGCGCGGTCTGGCCGAGCCCCAGCCCCACCGCGATTCCGGGCAGCGATCTTTCCCGTCCCGCCAGTGGCGCCACGACGGCGAAGACCGCCAGCCACCCGGCCGCCAGCGTCCAGAACGGCACCCCGCGACCCGACGCCGCCATGTGCCCGGCAGTGGCCAGCACAACGCAGACCGCGGTGAACACCGCGGCCCGCAGCAGTCGCATATCGGCGCCGGCGCGCACTGTCGAGCCCATGACGGCCGCCATCTTCTCACCGTCCTGGGCGCCCGCACATGCCGGGGTCCGACTTGCGGCGGTGTGCGAAGGGTGTCCTATTACACCGCTGTAACGGGCGTACGCATCGGCCGAATGAGCGGTATCACGTCCGCAGGACGCTTACCACACGTCCGCATGGGCAATACGTAACCGTATGTCGAGCCGCAGCCAGGAGGCTGGAGCATGAGCATCTCGTGGTCTCTCCACTTGCGGCGCGAGGCTGCGAGCGTTCCGCTCGCCAGACGCCTACTTCTGGGGACCATGGAGACGGCCGGCGTCGATCCGGACATCTGCTACGACCTGTCCGTCGCCCTCACCGAGGCTTGCGCCAACGCTGTAGAACACGCCGCAGACGGCGAATACAGCGTCACCGCCCGCATCGACGGCGACCGCTGTCGCATCGAGGTCTCCGACACCGGCCCCGGTTTCTCCCCCATCACCACGGACCCCAGTCCTTACCGCCTCGCCCGCCCGCTCTCCCAGAAACAGCAGCACCACCAGGCACAACCCGCTGAACACGGCCGCGGCCTCTTCCTCATCGAGGCCCTGGTCGACCACGTCCACTTCCACAACCGGCCGGGGCGGGGGGCGGTGGTCAGTTTCGACAAGATTCTCAAGTGGCGGGACGATTCCTTGCTGAAGGCGTCGTAGGCCCCAACTCGGCCCGCGCCGGGCCCGGATGCCTCACCGACGCTGCCCGGGGCATTGTGCGAGGGCGCCGGAGTGTGGCCGGTGACCCGCCCGCTTCGCCCAGGTTCTGTGCGGGTCCGCCGGGTTGGCGCTTTTGTGATCTTCGGCAGCCTCGGTTTCATGCTCGGTAATCTGCCCCGGTTGGTGGGCTCGTCACACGGTGTCAGGTTGATGCTCGACACCGTCGCGTTCCTTCCCATTGCCGCGCCGGTAGTCGTGGCTGTCCGGCTCGCCGTGGACTATGCCGCTGTCCGCGCCGCGGTGGCCGCCGCCCATGACGCGGGCCGTCTGACGGTCTTTCCGGCCTTTCCGACGCCGTGATGCTGCGATGAAGCCGTCCCACTCGCCGGTGGCCAGCGCGGCGAGGCCGGCGGGATCACCGCTGGAGCGGTCGCCGGTCAGCCGGGGAACGCCGGGGGAGAGGCCGGGGCCGGTGCGTCCTCGGTTGAAGAGGGTGACGTCGTGGCCTTCCGCCAGGGCGAGTTCGACGACATGGCGCCCGAGGTACTTGGTGCCACCGAGAACGAGCAGACGCATGAGGACCCGCGCTCCGTCCTCAGCCGCCGGACGCGCTCAGGAAGGGCCCGTCCGGCGGCTGAGGGCACCGCGCGACACCGGTCACTCCGCCGGCTGCTCCGCCGGGCGCAGGCCCGCCGTCCACTTCTCCTCGATGCGGCCGTACTTCCACACGACTATGGCCAGCGCCCAGGTGGCGAAGAAGAGGCCGACGATCACAAAGCCGATGACGTTGAGGTCGAGGCCGGAGACCCAGTCCCAGAAGAGGCCGTGCAGCTTGAGCTTCTCGGCGAGGAGGCCCAGGAGCTCGACGGTGCCGATGATGAGGGCGACGGCGACGGAGAGGGCCGTGATGGTGAGGTTGTAGAAGACCTTGCGGACCGGCTTGGAGAAGGCCCACTCGTAGGCGAAGTTCATGAACGAGCCGTCGATGGTGTCGAGCAGCGACATGCCGGCGGCGAACAGGACCGGCAGGCAGAGGATCGCGTACCAGGGCAGGCCGGAGGCGGCGCCCGAGCCGGCCAGCACCAGGAGGGCGACTTCGGTGGCGGTGTCGAAGCCGAGGCCGAAGAGGAGGCCGAGGGGATACATCTGCCAGGGCTTGGTGATGGATTTCATGAGGCGGCCGAGGATGCGGTTCATGAAGCCGCGGTTGTTGAGCTGCGCTTCCAGGGCGGCCTCGTCGAAGTGGCCGGAGCGCATGTCGCGGAAGACCTTCCAGATCCCGGCGAGGATCAGGAGGTTGATGGCGGCGATGAGGTAGAGGAAGACGCCGGAGACGGTGGTGCCGATGAGGCCGGTGACGTTGTGGAGCTGGGAGTTGTCGTCGCGGACGGGGTTGGCGAGCGCCTTGACACCGAGGGCGAGGAGGAAGGTCAGGCCGAAGACGA
Source organism: Actinacidiphila oryziradicis (assembly GCF_005047355.1). Lineage (GTDB taxonomy): Bacteria > Actinomycetota > Actinomycetes > Streptomycetales > Streptomycetaceae > Actinacidiphila > Actinacidiphila oryziradicis. The sequence continues at coordinate 76,092 of NZ_SUMC01000008.1, read as the reverse complement.
CGCTGGAGTGGCCGAGGGAGAACCAGAAGCCGACGGAGAGCGGGCGCTGGCCCTCGCCCATGAGCTTGCGGGTGGTGTTGTCGATGGCGGCGATGTGGTCGGCGTCGAAGGCGTGGCGCATGCCGAGGGTGTACGCGGTGACGCCGATGCCTATGCCGAAGGACTTGGTACCGACGCTGTAGTGCTCGGGGGCGACGATCCACACCAGGGTGAACCAGCCGATGATGTGCAGGGCGAGGACAAAGGCGGCCATCCCGCCGAGGCGGGTCCATTCCTGGCGGGTCATCGACCGGCGCAGGCGGTTCCAACGGGTGCCGGTCGCGGCGGCGGCCGACTGCGGGGCGGTGGATGTGCTGGGGATGGGGGCCATAGGGGTGGTGGCCTCTGCTTTCCTGGCTGCTGGCCGGACGTAGGTGACACGCCTACTTTGAAGCATGAGATTACTAGTTGCAACCAATGTGCAGTAAGGCCCCAGGTGATCTTCGCCGCGTGTATATACGGGGGTCCTCGGGGATGACAACGCCCGCGGCGCCGCACACCAGGAGGGTGACGGCGCCGCGGGCGGCTTCCTGTCCGCTCAGTCCTTCAGGCCGGCCATCCAGGCCTCGACCTCTTCGGAGCGGCGCGGCAGGCCGTCGCTGAGGTTGCGGTTGCCGTCAGGGGTGACGAGGATGTCGTCCTCGATGCGGACGCCGATGCCGCGGTACTCCTCCGGGACGGTCAGGTCGTCGGCCTGGAAGTACAGGCCGGGCTCGACGGTGAGGACCATACCGGGCTCCAGGGTGCCGTTCACATACGTCTCCGTGCGCGCCGCGGCGCAGTCGTGGACGTCGAGGCCGAGCATGTGGCCGGTGCCGTGCAGGGTCCAGCGCCGCTGGAGGGCGAGCTCCAGGACCCCTTCGACCGGGCCTTCGAGGAGCCCCCACTCCACGAGCTTCTCGGCGAGGACCCATTGCGAGGCATCATGGAAGTCGCGGTAGGCGGCGCCCGGCTTGACCGCGTCGATACCCGCCTGCTGCGACTCGTAGACCGCGTCGTACACCTTGCGCTGGATATCGGTGAAGCGGCCGTTGACAGGGAGGGTGCGAGTGACGTCGGCGGTGTAGAGGGTGGTGGTCTCCACGCCCGCGTCGAGGAGCAGCAGCTCGCCGGAGCGGACCGGGCCGTCATTGCGCACCCAGTGCAGGGTGGTGGCGTGCGGTCCGGCGGCGCAGATGGAGCCGTAGCCGACGTCATTGCCCTCGACACGCGCGCGGAGGAAGAAAGTGCCCTCTATATAGCGCTCGGAAGTGGCCTCGGCCTTGTCGAGCACCTTGACGACGTCCTCGAATCCGCGGACGGTCGAGTCGACGGCGGCCTGGAGCTGGGCGATCTCCCACTCGTCCTTCACCAGGCGCAGCTCGGAGAGGAACTCCTTGAGCTCGGCGTCGCGCTCGGCGGTGACCTTGTCGGTGAGCGCGGCCTCGATGCCGGCGTCATGGCCGCGGACAACACGTACCGGGCCGGTGGCCTCCCGGAGCTGGTCGGCGATCTTGCGGACATCGCCGGTGGGCAGGCCGAGCAGCTGCGCGCCCTCGGCGAGGCTGTTGCGGCGGCCGGTCCACAGCTCGCCCTGGCCGTCGAGCCAGAACTCGCCGTTCTCGCGGCTGGAGCGGGGCAGCAGGTAGGCGGTGGCGACGTGGCCGCCTGCCTCTTGCCCCGCTTCCGGCTCCATCACGAGGACGGCGTCCTGCGTCTGGTCGCCGGTGAGGTGCACGTACTCGGTCGAGGCGCGGAACGGGTACTCCGTGTCATTGGACCGGGTGCGCATATTGCCGGCCGGGATCACCAGTCGCTCGCCGGGGAAACGCGCGGAGAGCGCGGCGCGGCGCTCGGCGGCGTAGGGGACCTGCTCGATGGGGCGCAGGTCGTGCAGCTCGGTGTCGGCCCAGCCCGACTTCATCACTGCGGTGAGTTCATCGGATACCGCCGGGTAGAGGCCGTTCTTCCGCAGCTTGGTGGGCTGGTCGGACTGCTCGGCCTGCTCGTCGCCTTCCGGGTTCTCCGTGGCGCGCTCCTCGGTCACGTGTGCCTCCTTGTATCGGACCGCCTTCCATCGTATGTGCGTACGGGCTGTGCGAGTGGCGGTCATCAGATGGGCGGTCATCAGCCGGCGGTCACTGGAAGCGGTCACTCGAAACGGGCGGCGAGCAGCACCACATCGTCGGGGCTGTCCGCGTTGTCGGACCCGTCGGGCAGCATGGTGTGCAGTACGTGGTCGACGAGCTGGTCCGGGTCCTCGCGTACGGATCGGGGGGCGCCGGCGGCGGCGGAGTGCAGGCGGCCGAAGGCGCGGTCCATGGGGTCGCCGGTGCGGTGGAGGAGGCCGTCGGTATAGAGCAGGAGGGTGTCGCCGGGGGCGGCGTCGAATTCGACGCTGGGGGCTTCCCAGCAGGCGAGCATGCCCAGGGGGGCGGAGAGGGTGGTCTCGATGTACTCGGCGCGGTGGCTGCCGAGGATCAGCGGCGGGCAGTGGCCGGCGCCGGCCAGCACGATCCTGCGGGGACCGGGTTCGGCGTAGACGAAGAGGGCGGTGGCGGAGCGGGCGGGCTCGGTGAGGCGGAGCAGCAGTTCGAGGTCGGACAGGACGGCGACCGGGTCTTCGCCCTCCATCACCGCGTAGGCGCGCAGCGATGCCCTGAGCCGGCACATCGCGGCGACCGCGCCGGGACCCGAGCCGGTGACGCCGCCGACGCCGAGGCCGATGGCGCCTTCGGGGAGCGGGAGCGCGTCGTACCAGTCGCCGCCGCCGCGCGGGCCGGTGCGGTGTCGTGCGGCCAGCCGGACGCCGGGGACGCGGGGGAGCCGGGCGGGCAGCAGCTCGTCCCGGAGGGTGGTGACGGCGGTGCGGGCGCGGGCCAGTTCGAGCAGCCGGGCGAGGTGCTCGGCGGCGTACCGGCAGTAGAGACCCGCGAGGTGCCGACGGCGCCCGTCCGGCTCGGCGGGCTCGTCGTAGAACCAGACGGCGGTGCCGAGGTGGCCCGCGGTGTCGCTGGCCAGGGGAAGGGAGTAGCTGGCGTCGAAGCCGAGGCAGGCGGCGACCTCGCGCAGCCGCGGGTCCAGGCCCGGCTCGTGCGGAAGGTCGGCGTGGACGATCCCGTCGAGGCCCTCACGAGACGCCTGGCCGGGTGTCGTGAGGAGTGTCTGGCGCGCTGTCCCGAGCGGCACCGTCTCGATGGCGCCCAGGTCCGCGCGGCCGAGGCCGAGGCCGACGGTGATGTCGGGACCGAGGTGGTCGGTCGGCTCCAGAGCGGCCAGGCCGCGCGGGGCGCCGACGAGGGCGGCTCCGGCCTGTACGAGTTCGTTGAGGGCGCTGTCGAGGGTGGTGGTGCGCACGAGGCGCTCAGTGAGTTCGTGCAGCGTGGTGAGATCCGAGATCCAGGACGCCAACCGGTCCTGGACAGCGGCGAGTTGGCCGACCGGGCGGACTGGGGGGGCCGCAGTGTGCGCCGCAGGGGTGATGAGTGGGCTGATTCCGGCCACTTTCGGAAGGCGGGCGGCATTCATGGCCGACGGCTTCCGTGATCTTTCCTGCCGGGTGCCTTGGGCTCCGCAGAGCGGGCAATTTCTGTCAATAGCATCGCAAACCCCCATCACGTGCTGCGCCGCTATCAATGAGTTCACTTCTACCGCTTGATTCCTGGTGTGTCCAGGATTGCCCACCTAGGTGGTCTGGTGTCGGAGCGGCGCCGAAGGGAAGACGTAGCGGTGTGGTGGAGACGCCGCAGGTCCGAAGCGGGGTGCGAGGCGGTACGGAGTGAGTCCTGAGTGGTGCGCGAGCCGGCTTTGAGTGTGGTTGACTGTGGCTGAAAAATGCCACCCCACGTTTCAATTCAGGTTCGACTGACACGGTTCGACAGCGCGTCATATCGACAGCAGTGGGTACGTACGAGGTGGGAGTTGGCGGGCTCAGGAACCCCCCGCTCGGCTCCGGCGTCCTAACCGACGACAGACCGGCCCTCCCCCACGGCGGGGTGTTGCGACACCTCAGCGGGATCACGCAGTGCAGCAAGCGCCATAAGCGCGCCACCCCCCGCCACGTTCCACGCTCGGCTGGCGGCGTGATGCGCTCCCTTGTAAGCGGTGTGCTCGAGGTTACGTTGTGCAATGGGCAGATCCCTGAGCGTTAACGGAAAGGACGAGCGCCGATGCGCGAGATCCTCGGAAGGCGACGCGAGAGCGGCTCGGCTCTGCTGAGCGCGGCCCTCACCTGTGCCGAGCAGTGGCAATGGCCCGTGGTCCCGGGTGCCGGAATGGACCACAGCGGCAGAGGGGGAGGTGTGAGGTGCGCCTGCCCGCGTCCGGACTGTCCGGTGCCGGGCGCCCATCCGCACGATCCGGGGCTGCTGGCGGCGACCTGTGATCCGCGGATGGTTCGCTGGTGGTGGACAGTGCGCCCCGACATGCCACTGGTACTCGCCACCGGTGACCGGGTCTCGGCGGTCAGCCTGCCCGCTGTCGCCGGCGCGCGGGCGCTCGCGGCGTTCGACCTGCTCGGCGTGCGGCTCGGCCCGGTGATCGCCGGCCCCACCCGGTACGCGCTGCTCGTGGCCCCGTACGCGCTGGAGGAGCTCGGCGAGCTGCTCGACCAGCACGACTGGGTGCCGACGTCGCTGCGCTACCACGGGCAGGGCGGCTACGTCGTGCTGCCGCCCTCGTCCGCCGGGACGGGGCAGGTGCGCTGGGCCCGGGAGCCGGTCGTGGACGAGGGCCGCCGGGCGCCGTGGCTGCCGGGCATCCGTACCGTCGTCGACGCGTTGGTCGAGGCGGGCCGGGCGGCGCCGGACGGTCCGCGCCTCATGTACTGACGCGGTTCAATCTTTCGGGTCGGAACAGGGGGCCGTTGTCCGGCATACGCCGCGCGGCCCGCTTTTCGGCCCTGCTCCGCCCGGTATGTTCGGCTCACCGCACAGCCCTTGAATCTTGAGCCACAGGTGGGTCCCCGGATGGAGCGCGCGTCGAATCTGCGCATGATCGCCCTCGCGAGCGTCATCGCGCTGGCTGCGATAGTGCCGTCGGCCGACGCGCTCGCCGAACCGCCGGGCTCGCCCGCTCCCAAGGACGCCGGGGCCGGGCTGCTCGACGCCCTCGTCGGTGACGGAGGCACGGGCGGCGAAGCCGGCGCCGACGGCGGCGGTTCCGGCGGCACCAGCGGTACCGGCGACACCCGGCAGACCGCCGTCTGCGGGCCGCGCCTCTCCGCACCCGGGGGCCTGCGCGCGCAGACCTGCACCATCAGCGAGGACGGCGACACCTGGGCGCGTACGTACTACCGCAACGCCACCGGCGAACCGCTCAGCGGGATGCTCAGCCTCATGCGACCCGACGGGCGGACCGTGCAGGCGCGGTGCTCCATCGAGGCGCGGGCAGCGGCGGGGATCTGCGAGACACCGCGCGAACGGACGGTGCGGGCTGCCGCGGAACCGTACGCGGCGGTGGCGGAAATCGCGGCCGGGGGCCCGGCGGATGCGGAGCGGCTGCTGCTGCGCTCCGGGTCCGGGGCGGGATCCGCGGCCGGACATTGAAACGTCCGGTCGCTGGCGACGGGGGATGCACCAGCGACCGGACTGTTTAAACAGTAACAAGGAGTCGGCCGAACGCAAATTCAGCTGCGCCGATTCGGTCCCTAAATTACTGGCCGGAAGCCTGAGTTGTGACGGACGTCACGTCAGCGGCGCCGATGCCGCCGGCTGCGCCACACGTCAGCTGAGGGTGATCTGCCGGTTGGTGAAGCCGCTGCGGGCCCGCCGCTCCTCCGCCGTCAGCGGCTTCGCCGAGCCCAGCGTCTCCGCCAGCCGCTCACCGAACTCCGCGGCCGGTTTCTCCGCCTCGTCAGCTCCCATGCCCATCGGCAGGTCCCACACCGGCACCACCAGCCCGTGCGCCCGGAACGAGCCCACCAGCCGGGTCCCTTCGCCGAGCGACGACGCCCCGGCGGTGTGCAGCCGCGCCAGCGCGTCCAGCAGCGCCTCCTCCGGATGGGGCATCACCCACCGCAGGTGGTTCTTCTCCGGCGCCTCGCACCAGTACGCCGCGTCCACCCCGGTCAGCCGTACGGTCGGGATCGCCGCCGCGTTCGCCCGTTCCAGTGAGGCCGCGACCTCTCCGGTCGCGCCCTCCGCGTTCTCCAGCCAGAACTCGAACCCGGTGTGCACCACCGGCTCGAACGGCGCCGCAGGATCCAGCAGGTCCTGCAATCGCGGCCCGTCGGCAGCCGGGCGCTGCCCGTCCACCGGCGTCCCCGGTTCGGCGGCCAGCGCCCGGACGAGAGTGTCCGCCAGGTCCCGGCTGATGTCGCCGGACGCCGTGTCGTTCTGCAGGCCCAGCAACACCGCCCCGGTGTCGCGGCGCAGCGCCGGCCACGCCATCGGCAGCACCGTGGCCAGCCGCACCTCCGGCACCCCCTGCGGCAGGGCGTCCCTCAGCCCCAGTTCGACGGTCGCCGCCGGCACCAGCTCGCGCAGCGCCACCCAGTCGCACTCCGCCGGCAGTCCCTCGAACGGCCGCCGCACCAGTTCCGTCGCCGCGTGTGCCGCCTCCCGGCCGTGGCACGCCTTGTACCGCCGCCCCGAATCGCACGGGCACGGCTCACGCGCTCCGACGACAGGGATCTCCCCGCCCACAAGCTGTGGTGCCTTCGGTTTCGTTGTCGGGGTTTTCGTTGTCGGGCGCTTTTTGGCCATCGGTGTCGTTTCTCCCGGTGCGGCTACGGTTCGGCCGTGAGCCTAGCGCCCGCCGCCCGCCCGGTCCGGGCAACGGCACCGGCGCCCCCTTGCGGCGGGCGGTCGGCAGCCCGGTCAGCCGACGTCGTCGAAGGAGTCGGCGAAGTCGATGGGGACGTCGACGCGCGGCGGGAGGTCGTCGCGGCGGGCGTGCCGGGCGCGGGTGGGGAGCAGTGCCCAGACGGTGACCTCGCCGGACTGATCGTCGCGTACGCCCCAGTGGAGGGCGAGGCTTCGGACGATGCCGAGCCCGCGGCCGCCGCGGGCGGTGAGGGACGGGCTCGCGGGGGACGGACGGGTCGGGCCGCCGCCGTCGGTAACCTCGATGGCGAGCAGGCCGTTCGGATCGATCCGCCAGACGGCCCGTATGCCGCCGTCGGCGTCCTCGTCGGCGTCCTCGTCGCCGCCCTCGTCGCCGTCCTCGACGTCGTAGCGGCCGCTCCCGTCCCTGTCTTTGGCGAGCGGCCGGGCGTGCCGGCACGAATTGCTGAGAAGTTCTGACAGGATCAGTACCGCGTCATCGATCACCGGGTCCGCGATCCCCTGCGTACTCAGCTCCTTGCGCAGCCTGCGCCGCGCTTCTGCCACACCCGTCGCACCATGGGTCAAGGCCATGGTCGACGATGTCGGCACGTCCTGGGCCACCACGAACGCCACCCCCGAGACCTCCTTCACCCCAGCCACGGGATGGATGCCCCCTGGGTCTGCGCCGGAAACCGGCCAACTGTGATCCTCTGGGGCACTTATATCGGTCCAATACGGTCCGAACGCGCCGGAGCACTACCGCTCCGGGATTACGGCTGAGTGTTCCTGGGTGTTCCTGGGTGTTCCTGGGTGTTACCGCCCGAGTTGGGACAGAACCTGCCTCGGGCGGTTGGTGATGATGGCGTCGACTCCGAGCCGTACGCACAGTTCGACGTCCCCCGGCTCGTTCACCGTCCACACATGCACCCGGTGCCCGGCTCGGTGCAGTCGCGCCACATAGCCCGGGTTGGCCCGCAGGATGCGGATGCTGGGCCCGGCGATGTGGACGCCGCCCGGCAGCCGTCCGTCGCGGTGCCTCGGCAGGACGTACTGCATGAGAAAGACGGTGGGGAGCTCGGGCGCGGCGGTGCGCACCCGGCGCAGAGATCGCGAGGAGAAGCTCATGACCCGCACCTGGGAGCGCTCGCCGCCGGCCGGCTTCGTCAGGCCGAAGTGGGCCAGGAGCTCGATGAGCCGGTCCTCGACCTGGCCGGCCCAGCGCGTCGGGTGCTTGGTCTCGATCGCGAGCTCCACCCGCCGGCCGGTGTCGGTGACCAGTTCCAGGAGCCGCTCCAGGGTCAGTACGCGGCTGAGTTCGAGGTCCGGGGCCTCCGCGTCGCTGTCGAGAAGAGACCGGAGCGAGTCGTCCGAGGTGCGGCCGTGGCCGCGGCCGCCCGGCGTGACCTTCCAGGAGCCGAAATCCAGCTCGGCCAGGTCGGCGAGCTCCATCGCGGAAACGGCCCCCCGTCCGTTTGACGTACGGTTGACGCGTCGGTCGTGTACGCAGACCAGTTGGCCGTCCGCCGTCAGCCGGATATCGCACTCCAGGGCATCGGCGCCGTCGTCGATAGCCTTGAGGTACGCGGCGAGCGTGTGTTCGGGGGCGTCCTCGGACGCGCCCCTGTGCGCCACAACCTGGATCGCGTGCTCATAAGTCACCGGGCTATGGTGCCATCCGCTGCGCGGGTGCCGTCCACAGTACCCATTACACAGCTGTGTGCGGCACTGTTTACAGCGTCCTGACACCCGGTGGGCAAAGCTGAGTGCAGCCAGCCCGTTCCCGCCCGTCCCGCCAGTGCCCTGCCCGTGCCCTGAAGAATCCGAGGAGAACCGCTGTGAGCACCGAGAACGAGGGCGGCCCGCTGCCGTCGGCGACACCGCCCCAGCCTTTCTCGGCCCCGGCACCTCTGCCCGCGCAGGCCGCGACGCCCCCCACGCCGCACCCGTACGGGCCTGACGAGCCGCAGCCCGCCCCCGCCCCCGAGACCGCCCCCCAGACCGCCCCCCTCCCGCCCGTCCCCGCCCTGCCCGCCTACGCCGCCTCCGGCGGCGGTGGCGGAGGCGGCTGGGGCGCCGGCGGATCCGGCGGCGGTGGCTGGGGCGACTCCCCTGTGCCTGGTGCCCCGGTCCCCGCACCCAAGAAGCGCGGCAACGGCGGGCTTGTGGCCGCCGTCCTCGTCGCCGCCCTGGTGGCGGGCGGCGTCGGCGGTGGCATCGGCTACTGGGCCTCCAACAAGAACGACAGCGGCATCTCCACGACGATCACCTCCAGCGGCAATTCCAAGGACCTCAGCCGCGCCGCCGACTCAGTCGCCACCATCGCCAAGAAGGCCCTCCCCAGCGTCGTCACGATCGAGGCCACCGGCAGCCAGGAGAGTGGCACCGGCACCGGCTTCGTCTACGACAAGCAAGGCCACATCCTCACCAACAACCACGTGGTCGCCCCCGCCGCCAACGGCGGCAAGCTCACCGCCACCTTCTCCAACGGCAAGAAGTACACCGCCGAAGTCGTCGGGCGCGCCTCCGGCTACGACGTCGCCGTCATCAAGCTCACGGGCGTCAGCGCCTCCCAGCTCGCCCCGCTTGCTCTCGGCAACTCCGACACCACCGCCGTCGGCGACGCCACCGTAGCCATCGGCGCCCCCTTCGGCCTCTCCGGCACCGTCACCACCGGCATCGTCAGCGCCATGCACCGCCCGGTCGCCTCCAGCGACGGCACCGGCTCCAGCTCTTCGTACATGAGCGCCATACAGACCGACGCCTCCATCAACCCCGGCAACTCCGGCGGCCCTCTCCTCAACGCCAACGGCGCCGTCATCGGCATCGACTCCGCCATCCAGTCCACCGGCAGCAGCAGCGGCACCTCCCAGTCCGGCAGCATCGGCCTCGGCTTCGCCATCCCCATCAACCAGGCCAAGCGCGTCGCCGACGAGCTCATCAGTACCGGCAAGCCCGTCTACCCCGTCATCGGCGTCTCGGTGGACTCGAGCTACACGGGCCAAGGCGCCAAGATCACCACCAGCAGCGGAGCCGTCACCTCCGGCGGCCCCGCCGACAAGGCCGGCCTCAAGGGCGGTGACATCATCACCAAGCTCAACGACACCGTCATCGACTCCAGCCCCACCCTCATCGGTGAGATCTGGCAGTACAACCCCGGTGACAAGGTCAAGGTCACCTACACCCGTGGCGGCAAGTCCTCCACCGCCACCCTCACCCTTGGCCAGCGCGTCGGCGACAGCACCAACTGATCCCTCCGGGGGAGCTCGTCAGTTCCCGCGCTTGGCGCCCCGCACCACCGCACCCCGGTGGCGCGGGGCGCGGCCGTTTTTTCACTGGCCCGTGGGCGGCTTCGTAGTACGTGTTCGCCTCGGAGTCCTCCGGCAGGAAGCCGCAACCGGCGAAGAGCCTGGCTTCCCCTGCGGCGGCGAGCCGACGCCGCGCCGCTTCGGACATCACGGCCTGTAGAGCCGGGCCAGAGTGCGGCTGAGCAGCTCGGCGTCCCGCTCCCGGGCCCCGGCCGCCCTCCGCCCGGGGCGGCGACTCAGACGCCTCGGCGCAGGTGGCTTCCTTGGCTTCGACCCTACGCAGTGGGACGTCTTCATATCGAGCATCAAGAACGGCAAGTTCGGCAGCTGAGCCTGCTGAAGGTACCCAAGGGGCTGGGAGCTGCTGGGGTGACGCCCTGGCCGCCCTTCCGGCTGGCCGCCGCCCTCCCGCACCGTTGCCTCGCGCAGGTCCGACAGTGGGCCTTGGAAAGTCGGCTGCGTCGTCTACCTCCGCGCTCCTAGGCTCCGGACCATGGACTGGCACACCTGGCACGACGACTACGACCGGCCTGATTCGGTACTCGCGCGACGACTGCGCGCTGTTCAAGAGCGGATCCGGCTGGCCCTGGACGCGTGTCCGCCGGGCCCGCTCCTGACGGTCAGCATGTGTGCCGGCCAAGGGCGCGATCTGCTCGGCGTGCTGCCGGAGCACCCGCGCCGGGAGGACGTCACCGCGCGTCTGGTCGAACTGGACCCCCGCAATGCGGCACTGGCTGAGCAGGCCGCCGATCGCGCGGGCCTGCAGCGGGTAGAAGTAGTGGTGGGCGATGCCTCGCTGACCAGCCACTACGCCGGGATGGTCCCCGCAGACCTCGTGCTGGTGTGCGGCGTGTTCGGCAACATCACCGATGAGGATGTTGAGCGGACCATCACCTACTGCCGCCAGCTGTGCAAGCAGGGCGGAACCCTCGTGTGGACCCGGCACCGCAAGGTGCCCGACCTGGCGCCGCAGATCTGCCACTGGCTGGAGGAACGTGACTTCGAGCGGCAGTGGCTGTCCGAGCCGGACGCGGGCTTCGGCGTCGGGGCGCACCGCTTCAACGGTGAGCCCCAACCGCTGTCGCCCGGCGCGAGCATGTTCACTTTCGTCGGGTACGACGCCCTGGCTCGGGGGGACGGGCACCAGTCGCGGAGTTGACCTTGCCGACCGACGGCGGAGCAAGCATCCGGGATGATGTGTGTGGACGCTACCGATCATCCCGGCCGCAATGACGGGCTTCGTGGCCGTCCGGCGGCCACCGTCGCCGCCGGGCGGCCCGCACGCGATACTCTGTACCCGCTCCGCCGCAGGTGGCCGGAGTGCAGGTGGGTTGCCCGAGCGGCCTAAGGGAACGGTCTTGAAAACCGTCGTGGCAGCGATGTCACCGTGGGTTCAAATCCCACACCCACCGCAAGTGAACGGTCCCCGACCAGGCAAATCGGTCGGGGACTGTTCTGGTGCGCGCTGTCCGCTAGCGACCGTCGTTCCCCGTTGTTTCCCGACCGATCGGGCACGCGAGGGGCACGGTCACCTTCTGATCCGTAGCTCTAGCCGGGATCGGTCACCTGGGGTCCTAGGGGTCGCTCGGAGGGCCGCTGGGGGCGGTACGGGGCATGGTCGGTTGGTGTGGTTGCTGTACTTCATTGCTGTACTGCAAACCCGATCGAGTGGGGGCAGGCTCCGTGCCTCAGCCGTTGACGCCGTTCTCCCTCTCACGCACCCGCCGACGCTTCGGTCGAGGGTGGGTGCGTTCCCAGAACGCAAAAGAGGCGAGGGCTCCCATGATGATGAGCACGATGGCCGACGCTACCCTCGCTGGGCCGGTACCCGTAACCACGTGACCGGCGAACCAGATCAAGGCGAGGCACCTCCCAAGTTCGCTGCCGAATCTGCGTATTCGTTGACGCACCAGTGTGCCTGCTCTTTAGCCCGTAGCTCAGGCAGAGTATCGCCTGGTCGAGCCCCAGTTGGAAGATCCCGTATGCGGGTTGCGGCTGACCTGGACGTTCGCTGACTTGAGGGAGAGGGCTACATCACTGTGGTTCCCCGTGGTTCCCCGCACGGCTCCGACCGATCGGGCACGCATCGGGCACGACGATTCAACGCTTCTGGGCCCTGTACCGCTTGAGAAGAGCCGTGATCTTCCCGTAGTCGGCGGCACCGTTCAGTTCGGCAAGGAGATCATCAGGGCACAGTTCGTAGTGGTCGCCCCACCACCGGCGCCCCTTGTTGTCCCAGATGCGGTAGCCGCCTGGGACACCTCTGGCCACGTACCGCTTTCTGCTCACGCTGTGTTCCCTCTGCGCCGTGATGACTTACGGGGCACGGTACATCGAGGGCGGTGGAGCGGCTCTGGGGTAGGAGCTGACATAGGGTGACCTGCGGCGACGGGCGGGATCTCTGTCCACGAATAGTCCACAGCACCCGACATCCGGCCGCCCACAGCAGCACATGCCTGCGCATACGCAAAGACCCCGCACTCAGCGTCTTGGCTGGTGGCGGGGTCTTTTGGCACTTCAGCTGAAGTGCCCCCGGCAGGATTCGAACCTGCGCACACGGCTCCGGAGTGCGTCGGCCCATCGAGGCTTTTCGCCGGTCATCGGCTTGTGCAGTCGGCTGGGGTCTCTGCTTGGCCGTGAATAGGCCGAGGCTGGGCGTTGGCGGGGAGCTCGGGGGCCGGCCCGACAAGTGCTTGTCGCGCCTCCTGCGCCGTTCGGACGCGTCGCCGTCAGCGCGATTCCTCCTCTGCCGTTCTCTTCGCGAGCAAACGAACGACGGCGGCGGACAAGTCTCCTGCAATGACGCGCGCGCATTTGGTGCGGATCTCGTGCAACGGTGCCGGAGGCCCTGGGCTCATCGACCGCTCACGCTGGTCAGACGCTTGCCAGGCAGGCTGGAAGCCGTGAATAGGCCGGGCCTCGCTCTCCCAGGAAGGTCGAATCCGGGCCATGTGGCGGTTCCAACGGGTGCGGCCGCCGCGCCTCGCTGACGACTCCCGCCGGTCGGCAGGGCTGCACGGCATCGAGGTTGGCTCCTGGAGGTTTGGGCACCTGAGAGATAGAGGAGCGGAAAATGTTAGGAATCGGATATGTCGACCGATGTGGAGAAGTCGCGCCGAAATCGATTGCTGGTCGAGGCGATGCAAAGCCAACTGCAGCAGCTGCCCGACGATCAGCACCGACTGCGCCGCCTGCTGGCAGCGGTATTGGCGATCGGCACCGACTTGGACCTGCGGTCCTTGCTGCAAGACATTGTGGAGGCTGCCGCAGCCACAGTGGACGCCCGATACGGCGCGTTGGCAGTCTTGGACGAATATGGGGAGTTCGTGGACCTCTTTACAACGGTCGCAGACGAGGACTGGCCCAAGGCAGTCGGGCGCCTGCCGCGCGGCCTGGGTCTCCTGGGCGTGCTGGTACGCGATCCAAGGCCGCTCCGCGTTGAGAACATCGCCGGCTCCCCGGGCGCCTGCGGTTTCCCGCCGGGTCACCCGATAATGCACAGCCTGCTCGGGGTGCCTATCCGGGTCCGCGGAACGGTCTACGGCAACCTTTACCTAAGTGATCGCTGTGACGCAGAGCCGTTCACCGCCACCGACGAGGGCGTGGTCACCGCCCTGGCCGGCGTCGCCGGCGTGGCCATCGAAAACGCCCGCCTCCACGGGCGCTTCGTGAAGGCCGGCGAGGAGCTCCAGCGGAAGCTGTTGCCCCGCCTACCGGACATCCGACCGATCCAGGCTGAGGCCCGCTACCAGCCCGCCTCCATTGCCCCGCGCGTCGGCGGGGACTGGCACCACGTGATCGTGCTCCCCGAGGGCACGCGGTGCATCATGGTCGGCGACGTCATGGGCCACAACATCGAGGCGGCCATCACGATGCACCGGATCAGCAACATGCTGAGCGTGCTCGCCTACGACCAGCCCCTACCCCCGAGCGAGATCGTCCGCAAGCTCGACCAGGCACTCGAAGGCCTGGGCGGCGGCACGATGGCCACCCTGATCATGGCCAGGCTAGAGCAGCGCCCAGAGACCTCGTGGCGGCTGCGCTGGACCAGCGCCGGCCACCCTCCGCCGCTGCTTATCACCGCCGGCCAGGCCGGCTACCTCGACCCGGAGGAAGGCCACGGAATACCGCTCGGCGTCGATTGCAGCATTCCTCGGCCCGATCACGAGCACATCGTGGCACCCGGCAGCACCTTGGTGTTCTACACCGACGGACTCGTCGAACACCCTCACCACACGATCGGCGAAGGCATGGACGCCTTGGCCCGTCGGGCCGGGGCACTGGTCGGCCAGTCCCTCACCATGATGTGCGACGAACTGGTCGATCCAGCAGGACGCACCTTCCACGACGATGTGGCTCTCCTGGCCCTGCGCATCCCCGCCCGGACACCGGGTTAGGGCCCCAACCGCACTGCTCGATCGCAGGGTCACGTATGACACGGAGCGTATGACGGGAATCGAACCCGCGCCCTGAGCGGACGGACCAAGGTCGCGACCTGCCCGAGCAGACCCCCAGCAGTCGCCGGGACCAGCGGCCGGCCTGGTGACTCCCTGATCGCCCCCCCTCTAACCGTCACCTTCTCCGCCCCCTCTACCCACCAGCTTCCCCAGCTCCCATCCCGCCTGCCGAATGGCTTGAGGACGCCGTAGCGTTCGGGGGCGCAGCGACGGGGCGCGCGTTGACGCACCGGTCGGCTGCTGCCCCCCGTGGCGGATGGCGGGGTATCACAGGCGGAGAAGCGCTCATCTGTGTCATACGCCCAGGTCAGGCCTACCGTAGATAGTATCTATAGTTGTGGACTGGATGCCGGTCGCACGATCATCAAACGAAGCGGGGCTCTACCCGCAGCTGTTCATACGAGAAGCCTCCCGGGCGCCCGCTCAGTGCTGTGCTCGCCCGGATCGCGAGGTGGTCCAGCGCGTACGGGCCGGGGCAAGCAACGAGCCCGGCCGGGGTCCGGCCGGGCTCGTAACGTGTTGGGGCGGGGAGGTCAGTGGCCGCCCTCGTCGACCACGGCGATCTCCTCGATGTTGCGGTCGATCTCCGAGGCCGGGAGCGCGACGGCGCGGGCCCAGTAGAAGATCGCGAGCGAGAAGACCACGATGATGGCGATGTCCCACCAGAGCCCGATGTTGCCCTGCGAGCCGGCGCCGAAGCCGCCCTGCCAGGAGATCAGACCCATGCCGATGAGGTAGACCGGCAGCCATTGGGCGGCCTTCCAGTCCAGCCGGGGGGCGTTGGGCAGCTGCTTGGTGGTCGCGTAGGCGGCGTAGGAGCCGAGCAGGACGTAGCCGAGGATGATGGCCGCGCCGAGGCGCCACAGGGTGTTCCAGCCGGACCAGTAGATGATCAGGCTGGAGACGGCGAAGGAGAGCGGCGCCACTACGTTGCCGCCGGGCAGGTGGTAGGGGCGCTCGCGGTCCGGGAGGCGGTCGCGGAGGACGCCGAAGGCGAGTGGGGCGCCGGCGTACATGAGGACGCTGGCGGAGGTGATGAAACTGACGAGCTGCTGCCAGCTGGGGAACGGCAGGAAGCAGATGACGCCGGTCAGGAAGGAGATGATCAGGCCGAACCAGGGCACGCCGCGGGCGTCGGTGCGCTCGAAGAGCTGGGGCGCGTAGCCGTTCTTGCTGAGACCGTAGGAGATGCGGGAGGTGGAGGTGGTGTAGATGAGGCCGGTGCCGCCGGGGGAGACGATGGCGTCGAGGTAGAGGATCCAGGCGAGCCAGCCGAGGCCGATGGTGGTGGCGAGGCCGGCGAAGGGGCCGCTGATGCCGGGGTAGTCGAGGTGCCCCCAGCCCTTGACGAAGGAGCTGCCGGGCAGGGCGCCGATGAAGACCACCTGCAGCAGCACGTAGATCACGGCGCCGATGGCGACGGAGCCGAGCACCGCTCGGGGGATGTCGCGCTTGGGGTTCCTGCTTTCGCCGGAGAGCTGGATGGCCTGCTCGAAGCCGAGGAGGGCGAAGATGATGCCGCTGGTGCTGATCGCGCCGAGGACGCCCTTGGCGCCGAAGGGCGCGAAGCCTTGGGAGGTGAAGTTGCCGGGGTGGAAGTGGGTCGCCGCCAGGACGAAGATGGCGAACAGCGGGATGGCGACCTTCCACGAGGTCGCCGCGCTGTTGGTGTGCGCCAGAAGCCGGACGCCGAGGAAGTTCACCGCGACGAAGACCGCCATCAGGATCAGCGCGACGATGAAGCCGGAGACAGTGAGGGTGCCGTTGGCGTGCTGGAAGCCGGCGGCCCAGGACCAGTGCCCGGCGTAGCCGATCATGGCCTCGACCTCGATGGGCGCCACTGTGGCTGCCTGCAGCCAGGAGAACCAGCCGAAGGACATGCCGGCCAGGCCGCCGAAGACGTAGTGCGGGTAGCGGGCGGTGCCGCCCGCGACCGGGAAGAGACCGCCGAGCTCGGCATGGACCAGGGCCAGCAGGACGATGGCGATCGCGCCGATGATCCAGGAGATCAGCGCGGCGGGACCGGCGACCACGACGGCGTTCTTGGCACCGTACAGCCAGCCCGAGCCGATGATGGACCCGACGGACGCCCAGAGGAGGCCGACGAGTCCGACGTCTCTGCGGAGGGTGTTGCCGCCCCCTGGCCTGTTCGTTTTGGACAGCTGATCAACGCTTGCCATGTGCGGCCTCTCGGGGGACTCGAATCTTGTTGAGGTCGTGGTCGGGGCCGCATCAGGCTAGTTTCTGTTGTCCATAATGCAAAGACTTGCTTGCTGAATATTTACCTACTCTTTATGTCACTCCTGATAGGCGGCCCGGCTGGGCGCGGGGTGGGGTGATTCGAGTCGGTGGGCGGCCGACGCAAGGTGGCTGAAAATGCGTCGGGAAAATTCACTCCCTGGGGTGAGGTGGGGGTGGCTCCTGGGGGGCTGATCAGATGATTTGTGTGTGTTGTGAACTTCACAGCTTATTTTCGGTTCTTCGCAGTTTGTTGGTTAATGTCCATCAGGGGCGGTTCGTCAGTAATCGCGCGGGCAGTTCTGATCTCGCGGCTTCGCTGAGCCTGCGCAGCGCTGATGTCCATGAGTGGAGTCCCGAAATGTTTCCACAGGCTGTGGATAACTTTTGTCTCTTGACAGGCCTCACGATCCACCCCGAATCTGACGGTCAGTCAGATACGAGGAGGCCGCCATCGTGGACGAGCTGTATGACCGGCTCAAGGCGTACGAGGGCCGGCCCGCCGCGATCGCGGCCGAGGGCAAGGACCCGGTGAACTCGCCGATGATCCGGCATTGGTGCGAGGCCATGGGCCACCCCGTTCCGGAGGACGGGTCGGCGCCCGCGACGATGCTCCAGGTGTGGACGATGAGCGGCCTCGCCGGTCATGGGGCGGCGCGGGCGGGGGCGTATGACGAATTGCTCGCGCTGCTTGACGAGTCCGGGTGCGCTTCGGTCGTCGCGACAGACTGCGAGCAGGAGTACGTGAGGGTGCTGCGCCCCGGCGAGCGGATTACGTTCGATGCGGTGATCGAGTCCGTATCGACCCGTAAGACGACGGCGCTCGGGACCGGGTATTTCGTCACCACGCGGACGGATATCCGGGTCGGCGGCGGCGAGTTGGTGGGTACGCATCGCTTCCGGATCCTCAAGTACGAGCCGGCTGAGCGGCAGGCCAAGGCGGCGACCAAGGCGCCGCCGGGGGCACGGCGTCCGCGGCCGGTGGTCAATCGGGACAACGCGGGCTACTGGCAGGGCATCGAGGAGCACCGGCTGCTCATCCAGCGCTGCGGTGGCTGCGGCGCTCTGCGGCTGCCTTGGCTGCCGGGCTGCAATGGGTGCGGCGGGCAGGAGTGGGACACGGTTCCGGCGGCGGGCGGGGGTGCGGTCTTCTCGTATGTCGTGATGCACCATCCGCCGTTCCCGGCGTTCGACCCGCCGTACGCGGTGGCGCTGGTGGAGCTGGCGGAGGGGGTGCGTGTGCTGGGGAATGTGATCGGGGTGCCGTACGAGAAGGTGCGGGTCGGGATGCCGGTGGCGCTGGAATTCCAGCGGGTGGACGGGGAGTTCACGGTGCCCGTGTTCCGCGCGGAGGAGGGCTGAGATGGCGACTGGGACGGCGGCTGGGACGGCGGAGGTCGGGGATGAGCTGCCGCCGCTGCGGATCGAGGTGAGCCGCACGCTGATCGTGGCCGGCGCGGTGGCGACGCGGGACTACCAGGATGTGCACCATGACGCGGAGGCGGCGCGGGCGAAGGGCTCGCCGGACATCTTTATGAACATCCTGACGACGAATGGCCTGGTCGGCCGGTATATGGCCGAGTGTTTCGGCGTGGGGGTAGTGCTGCGGAGCGTACGGATCCGGTTGGGCGTGCCCAGCTATCCCGGGGACGAGCTGGTGCTGACCGGGCGGGTCACAGCGGTGGAGGGTGACGTGGTGAGTGTGGAGGTGACCGGCACGAACAGCCTCGGCTCGCACGTCACCGGGGCGGTGACGGCGGCGATGCCGGGGCCGGTGCTCGGGGAAGAGGGGGGTGGGGTCCGGTGAGCTTGCGCAGTGCGGATCGGCTCGGCGGGCGGGCTGCGATCGCCGGGATCGGGGCGACGGAGTTCTCCAAGGATTCGGGCCGGAGCGAGCTGAAGCTCGCCGTGGAGGCGGTACGGGCGGCCATCGCGGATGCCGGGTTGCGCCCCGCGGACGTGGACGGGTTGGTGACGTTCACGATGGACACCAGCCCGGAGATCACGGTTGCGCAGGCGGCCGGGATCGGGGAGCTGTCCTTCTTCTCCCGGGTGCACTACGGGGGCGGGGCGGCTTGCGCGACGGTGCAGCAGGCGGCGATGGCGGTGGCGACCGGGGTCGCGGAGGTGGTGGTGTGCTACCGGGCGTTCAACGAGCGCTCGGGGCGGCGGTTCGGGGCCGGGGTGCAGCATCGGGAGCCGTCGGCGGAAGGCGCGGCGCTGGGGGTGAATCTGCCGGCGGGGCTGCTGACGCCCGCGTCCTGGGTGGCCGTGGCGGCACAGCGGTACCTCCACGCGTACCACCTCGACGCAACGGTTTTCGGCCATGTGGCGGTGGCCGACCGGCGGCACGCGGCAAGGAACCCGGCAGCGTACTTCTACGGAAAGCCGATCACGCTCGCCGACCATGCCGCGTCACGGTGGATCGTGGAGCCGCTGCGGCTGCTGGACTGCTGCCAGGAGACGGATGGCGGCCAGGCGCTCGTCGTGACGTCCGCCGAGCGCGCCCGGGACCTGGCGCACGCGCCGGCGGTGGTGCGGGCAGCCGCGCAGGGGGCGGGCCGCAGGCAGGAGCAGATGACGAGCTTCTACCGGGACGCGGACGATCTGGTCATGCTCCCTGAAATGGGGGTCGTCGCCCGCCAGCTGTGGCGGACTTCCGGCCTCGGATCTGCGGACATCGATGTGGCGGTGCTGTATGACCACTTCACGCCGTACGTGCTGATGCAGCTGGAGGAGTTCGGTTTCTGCGGACGCGGCGAGGGGGGCGCCTTTGTGGCCGAGGACCGGCTGCCGTTCAACACGCATGGCGGACAGCTCGGCGAGGCCTATCTGCACGGGATGAACGGCATCGCGGAGGCGGTACGGCAGCTGCGTGGGGAGAGCGTCAACCAGGTGCCGGGCGCCGCGCATGTCCTGGTGACGGCGGGGGCGGGGGTTCCTACGTCAGGGCTGCTGCTCGGGGCGGACGGCGCAGACGGCGCAGACGGCTGAATCGCGGGCGTGTCTGCGCGGCGGGGCCGGGGTCGGTGGCTTGACTCGGCGCATGCGCCATAAAAACTGGATCATCCGATATGTGGTGGCGGTCGTCCTGTTCGCCTGCCTGATGTCCGCCGCCCCGGTCGGCGATTCAGCCGCCGAGTCCTGGCGTACGGCCTCGGGCCCCGCTGCTGTCGCATCCCAGGCGCGCGTCTTCCGGGGCTGGGGCTTCGACACCTGCCACACCCCGTCAACCGCCACCATGCGCGCCTGGCTGAGCTCGGACTACCGGGCCATCGGCGTCTATTACGCGGGCCGCGCCCGCGGCTGCAGGAAGCAGCCGAATCTCACCCCCGACTGGGTGCGGTCCACGACCGGGATGGGCTGGCGGATCGTACCGCTCTACGTCGGCTCGCAGAGCCCCTGCGTCACCAACCAGAAGAAGCGCGGCTACCGCATGAGCGCCGACAACGCCTGGGACGAGGGCGCCGCCGAGGCCCGCGACGCCGTCAGCCGCGCCGACGACCTGGGCTTCGGGCCCGGCAGCGCGCTCTACCTCGACATGGAGACGTACCGCATCAACAGCGACAGCTGCACCGGCCCCACCCTGGACTTCGTCCGCGCCTGGGACCGCGAGGTCAGCCGCCAGGGGTATCTGCCCGGCTTCTACAGCAGCGCCGACTCCGGTATCGCGCACATGGAGGACGCCCGCCGCCAGGGTTACGGCGACCTGCCGGTCACCATCTGGTACGCCCGCTGGAAGGTGGGCCCGACCCTGAGCGACGAGCCGTCGCTGGATTCCGACGCCTGGCAGCCGCACCGCCGGATCCACCAGTACTCGGGCAATGTGAAGGAGAAGCACGGCGGCCATCAACTGACCATCGACCGCAACCGGCTGGACGCGCCGGTCGCCGTCTTCGAGTCGTCCCATGGTGACCAGTCGGGGGCCGACCCGTCCCGTGGCGACCCGTCCCATGCCGATCCGTCCCAGGCATACCCGTCCCATGCCGATCCGCCGGGCGTCAACCCATGGGGGGTCACCTCCTGGGGCGTCGGACTGTGGGGCTCGTGGGGCGCCGACCAATGGGGCGCGGACCCCGGATGACGCGGAGCGTCGACCTCAGGGCGCACATCCGCCCGGTGGGGGTATGCGAGCCCCCTCCGTACGACCTGAGGGTGATCCGGTTTCGGGACCTGCGGGGGATCCGGTGACCCATGGTGGGCTCCTAGCGTGGAAGCATGACCACGACCGCGTTGCAGTTCACCAGTTACGTACGGGCCAAGGGCCCGGTACTGCTGCGTACCGCGCGCTCGCTCACCGCGAACCCGTGCGACGCAGAGGACCTGCTTCAGACCGCGCTGGCCGCGACCTACCTGGCGTGGGACCGGATAGACGACCACGCGGCCCTGGACGGCTACGTCCGCCGCACCCTGCTCAACACGCGCACCTCCCAGTGGCGGAAGCGCCGGATCGACGAGTACGCCACCGATGAAATCCCCGAGCCGACCGTCCGCGGCCGGCCCGATCCCACCGAGCAGCAGGCGCAGCGCGACGCGATGCTGAGGGCGATCTCGCGGCTGCCGGCCCGGCAGCGGGCGATGGTGGTGCTGCGGTACTACGAGGACATGAGCGAGGTACAGACGGCCGAGGTACTCGGAGTCTCGGTCGGCACCGTCAAAAGTGCCGTATCGCGTGCGCTCGGCAAATTGAGGGAAGACCCCGAATTGCGCCTTGGGTAGTGACATACCGAGCGGTATGCCAGCACAATCACGGGAAACCCACCCTCGCGTAGCCGCACGCAGTTCGAGGAGGCTCCCCCCGGTGCTGAGCACAATGCAGGACGTTCCGCTTACCGTCACCCGCATCCTGACCCATGGAAGGACCGTGCACGGCCGGTCCACCGTCACGACCTGGACCGGCGACGGCCAGCCGCAGCGCCGGAGTTTCGCGGAGGTCGGCGACCGGGCCGTACAGCTGGCGAACGCGCTCCGCGACGAGCTGGGCGTGGAGCGCGACGCACGCGTAGCGACGCTCATGTGGAACAACGCCGAACATATGGAGGCCTATCTCGCGATCCCCTCCATGGGTTCGATCCTCCACACCCTCAATCTCCGGCTTCCCGCCGAGCAGCTGGTCTGGGTCGTCAACCACGCCGCCGACAAGGTCATCCTCGTCAACGGCTCACTGCTGCCGCTGCTCGCGCCGCTGCTCCCCGCACTGGAGCCGGTCGAGCACATCGTCGTCGTAGGGCCCGGGGACACCTCACTGCTGGCCGGCTGCCGCCCCGCCGTGCACGAGTACGAGGCCCTGATCGCCGGGCGCCCGACCACGTACGACTGGCCCGAGCTGGACGAACGCTCCGCCGCCGCCATGTGCTACACCTCCGGCACCACCGGTGACCCCAAGGGTGTGCTTTTCTCGCACCGCTCGGTCTATCTGCACTCCATGCAGGTCAACATGGCCGAGTCCTTCGCGCTGACGACGGCGGACACCACCCTCCCCGTCGTCCCGATGTTCCACGTCAACGCCTGGGGCATCCCGCACGCGGCCTTCATGACCGGCATCAATCTGCTGATGCCCGACCGCTTCCTCCAGCCCGCCCCGCTCGCCGAGATGATCGAGACCGTACGGCCCACGCACGCCGCCGCCGTCCCCACCATCTGGCAGGGCCTGCTCGCCGAGCTCACCGCCAAGCCGCGCGACATCTCCTCCCTCGCCAACGTCGTCATCGGCGGCTCCGCCTGCCCGCCCGCCCTGATGACCGCCTTCGACCCTTACGGCGTCCGGGTCTGCCACGCCTGGGGCATGACGGAGACCTCACCCCTCGGCACCGTCGCCCGGCCGCCGGGCGGGCTCACGCCGGAAGAGGAGTGGCCGTACCGGGTCAGCCAGGGCCGTTTCCCCGCCTCCGTCGAGGCCCGCCTCGCCGGGCCCGGCGGCGAGTTCCTGCCCTGGGACGGCGAGTCCGCCGGTGAGCTCGAAGTGCGCGGCCCCTGGATCGCCGGGGCCTACTACGGCGGCGCCGGCAGCGATCCGGTGCGGCCCGAGGACAAGTTCAGCGACGATGGCTGGCTGCGGACGGGGGACGTGGGCACGATCACGCCCGACGGCTATCTGACGCTGACCGACCGGGTCAAGGACGTCATCAAGTCGGGCGGGGAGTGGATCTCGTCGGTCGACCTGGAGAACCACCTCATGGCCCACCCGGATGTCGCCGAAGCCGCGGTCGTCGCCGTCCCGGACGACAAGTGGGGCGAGCGGCCGCTGGCCACCGTCGTACTCAAGGAGGGCTCGACGGCGACGTACGACACGCTGCGCGACTTCCTGGCGGAACGCATCGCGCACTGGCAGCTGCCCGAGCGGTGGGCGGTGATTCCGGCCGTGCCGAAGACGTCGGTCGGCAAGTTCGACAAGAAGGTGATCCGGCGGGACTACGCGGAGGGCAGGCTGGACGTCACGAAGTTGCGCTGACGGTCCTGCCTCGGCTGAACTTCTGGGTGACTTCTGGGTGGGCGGTGATCCGCTGCCGTCGGCGATGGCTGCGACGGCGGTGTTCTGCCACGACGTCTGTGCGCCTACGTCTTCCCGACCGTGGCCACGGCGTTCGCCGGCGTGTTCATGGCCGGGTTGGAGGCGTCGGCGGTGGAGGGGCCGGCGGTGGCGGGGCCGGCCGGGCTGACCCTGCTGTTCGGCCGACGGCATCCGGGACGTCGTCGGCGCTGGTGGCGAGTCGGCGGGCCAGGGCGTGCACGTGGTCGCGCAGAGCGTCCGGATACTCGATCACGAACGGGCGGTCCAGCCAGGCGAGCACGGAAGGGACCCACTCCAGCCGCTCGGCCCGCAGCCGGACCCGCACCCACCCTCCCCCAGCCTCCGGCCGGGGGGACCCCCAGCCCTCCCCCGCCCCGGAGACAGCTGATGGCCCGGAGGACTCCGGCGAATCACCGGCTGCCTCCACGGCGGGATCCTGCGCCGGGTCGGCCGGGAGCTCCTGCACGGTGGCGAGCCCGGCCGGGAGCCGGTCGCGGACCTGCTCGGCCGTGCCCCGGACCCGTAGCGACACCTCGTGCCGGTAGGGCACCTCGGCGAGCCCGGACAGCACCCGGCCGGCCGGGTCGAACCCTGCGGGTGTCTCGAACGACCCCGGCAGCACCCTCGCGGTCTCGATCCGGTCCAGCCGGAACGTGCGTACCTCGCCGCTGGCCGAGTCCGCCCCGGTCACGTACCAGCGCCCGGAGTGGACGACGATCCCGTACGGGTGCACGGTGCGTTCGCTGCGCCTCCCGTCCCGGGCGGTGTAGCTGACGGCGACCGGCTGGCGGTGCCACGCGGCCTCCGCGAGCATCAGCAGCACGCCCGTCTCCTGGATGGCTGCAGGACGGGCCGGGGCGGTGAAGTCGACGGTCGCCAGCAGCGCGTCCAGTCGGCGGCCGAGCGCCTCTGGCAGCACTCGGCGCATCTTGGCGGCGGCGCTCTCCATGGCTGTGGCGGACTTGGTCACCAGCCCGGCCTGCCGGCCGGCGACCAGGCCGAGCATTACGGCCAGTGCCTCGTCGTCGGTGAGCATCAGCGGGGGCATCCGGTAGCCGGGGGCGAGTCGGTAGCCACCGTACCGGCCGCGCACCGACCGGACCGGGACGTCCAGGTCGATCAGGTGGTCGACGTAGCGCCGGACGGTGCGCTCGTCCACGTCGAGTCGGCCGGCCAGGTCGGCGACGGTGCGGGTACCGCCGGTCTGGAGGATCTCCAGCAGGGCGAGCACTCGGGCGGTCGGTCGGGTCATGTTTGAAAGTGTCCCGCGAATACCGGGCGGATACTGTCCTGTATTCGTCTTAGCGTGCCTGTCATGTCAACCTACGTACTTCTCCCCGGGTTCTGGCTCGGGGCCTGGGCCTGGCGCTCGGTGGCGGCCGAACTGCGCAGCCGTGGGCACGACGTTCACCCGCTGAGCTTGACCGGGATGGGCGAGCGGGCGCACCTGGCCCGGCCCGACACCGACCTGGAGACGCACGTCACCGACGTGCTCAATTTGATCCGTTACGAGGACCTGCACGACGTGGTGCTGGTCGGGCACAGCTACGCCGGTGCTGTGGTGGTCCCGAGCGTGGCGGACCGGATGCCGGAACGGATCGCCCGGCTGGTGTTCATCGACAGCGGACCGCTGCCGGACGGAATGTCCCACGCGCAGTTCGTCCCGCCGGAGCAGCAGGCCCGCAACGCCGAGCTGGTACGCACGGTGGGGGACGGCTGGCGGCTGTCGCCCCCGTCGTGGCCGCAGTTGGCTGCCGGGGTGCCCGGGCTGCCCGGCGGCACGCTCGAGCGGCTGGCGCAGCTGTCGGTGCCGCAGCCGTGGGCCACCGCCACCACCCCGGTCCGGCTGACCGAGGCCTGGGAGAAGCTTCCGCGGCTGCACGTGCTGTGCAGCTTCGGGGCGGAGCAGGTCCGGGCGAAGGCCGGCACCGTTCCCGCATTCCGGCACATGGCGGCCGAAGGCTGGGCCTACCGGGAGCTGCTCGGCTGGCATTGGCCGATGTTCGACCGGCCCGGCGAGCTGGCGGCGATTCTGCACGAGGCGGCCTGACCGGCAGCCCGCACGCCGCGCCCGGCCGGCTCTCCGCCAGCCGGGGCAGGGCCGAGCGCGGTCCGGGCCCGGGTCCGGGCCCGGACCGCCGGGCCGGGCGCGGCATCGACGAGCTCACCGGTGTTTCGGGCAGCGTCAACGAACCCTGCGGGCCAAGACCCGGGTCCTAGTGGTGCTTTGCCGGATTGATGCCAGTTGGTGTCACTTCTGACTCGAGAAGAACTCGAGAAGAAGGGGTCGGGCGAGCCTGCTGCGGCGTGATCCACACAACGAAACTCACACGACAAAGGGAACATTTCATGACCTCGACCGACCTCGCCGGTGCGACTGCGCTGGTCACCGGCGCCACCAGCGGCATCGGCCGCGCAGCGGCCCGCTCGCTCGCCGGACGCGGCGCCCACGTCCTTATCAGTGGCCGGGACACTGCCCGCGGCGACCAGGTCGTCACCGCGATCCGCTCCTCGGGGGGCAAGGCCGACTTCATCGCGAGCGACCTTGGTGACGCCGACGCCGTCCGGGCGCTGGCCCGCCAGGCCATCGACCTCGGCGGCGGACACGTCGACATCCTCATCAACAACGCCGGCATCTTCCCCGCCGGCCCCACCCCCGATACCACCGACGACGACATCGACTCCGTGTACGCGGTCAACGTCCGTGCACCATTCATCCTGGTCGCCGAGCTTGCTCCCGCGATGGCTGCGCGCGGCCAGGGGGCCGTCGTCAACGTGCTGAGCATGGTCGCCCATTTCGGGGTGGCCGGGATGGCTCTTTACGGCTCCAGCAAGGCGGCGCTGACCCTGCTCACCAAGGCATGGGCAGCGGAATTCGGACCCCGTGGCGTGCGGGTCAACGCGGTCAGTCCGGGGCCTACCCGCACCGAGGGGACCGAGCGGTTCGGCGAACAGATCGACCAGCTCGCCTCACTCGCTCCCGCAGGGCGACCGGCGGCACCCGAGGAGATCGCCGCCGCCATCACCTACCTCGTCAGTAAGGACGCGACCTTCGTCCATGGCGCCATCCTCGACGTCGACGGCGGCCGCAACGCGGCGTAAGCGAGCTACCAGCCGCGATCCATCAGTGATCGCCCGCAATACCAAGGCTTGGCTACGAGCCGATCTTGCTGAGCAGGTCGACGATGCGGGCTTGGACGTCCGCACTCGTCGACCGCTCCGCGAGGAAGAGAACCGTCTCGCCGGAGGCCAGGCGTGGGAGTTCCGCCGGGTCAATGTCCACGGAGGTGTAGACGACCATCGGGGTCTGGTGCAGCCGGAAATTGGCCCGCAGCCAGTCGACGATCCCTGGCTGGCGGCGCCGTACCAGCATCAGGTCCATCACCACCAGATTCGGGTGGAACTGCCCCGCCAGCGTCATCGCGTCCGCCTCCGACAGCGCGTGCCCGACCTGCATGCCGCGCCGCTCCAATGTCGCCGTGAACGCCTGCGCGATGGGGAGGTGG
Organism: Actinacidiphila oryziradicis; assembly: GCF_005047355.1. Classification (GTDB taxonomy): domain Bacteria; phylum Actinomycetota; class Actinomycetes; order Streptomycetales; family Streptomycetaceae; genus Actinacidiphila; species Actinacidiphila oryziradicis. The sequence continues at coordinate 49,290 of NZ_SUMC01000008.1, read as the reverse complement.
TTCTCGACCAGCAGCACTCGCGGCGGGTGCTGCTCACTGTCGCGCGGCGCCAGCGCCTTGAGGAGTACCGCCGGATCGGCACCGTACGCCGCCTCCCGGGTCGCCTGGCCGAGACCGGCCGTGACCAGGACCGGGACCTCGGCCTGGGCGGCGGCCTGGCGCAGCGACTGCAGGGCGGTACGGGTGATGGGGCCGGTCAGCGGGTCCACGAAGAGCGCGGCGGGCGGGTCGGCGACCTGCGCGTCGACCTCTTCGCGGGAGCGCACGATCACCGGGCGGTAGCCACGGTCGGTCAGCGCCTGGCGGGTCGAGACATCCGGCTCCGGCCAGACGAGCAGTCTGCGCGGTTCCTCGAACGGTTCGCCGGGGGCGGGTGCGAGACCGTCCATGTGGGGGTGCTGTTGTGGGTGTTGGTGCTGGTGCTGGTGCTGTTGCTGTTGTGGCTGTAGTGCTGCCTGGGAGGGCTGAAGTGCTGCCTGGGGCGGCTGCGGCGCTGCCTGGGGCGGCTGCTGCCTCTGCCGCACCTGCTGTACGGGGAACTGGCCGCCCGTGCTGGGGCCTGTGTTCATGCCCGGGACCGCCGGGATCGCGCCCTGGCCGGTGTCCGTGACCTCGATCGCGCCGTTGGGGCCGTCCAGGGGCTCGGGGCCCTCGTCGCCCTCGGCGGGGGCACCTATGGCGTACGCACGGCCGGGGGCAAGGGGCGCCAGGGGTGTGGGAGAGGGCGTGGGATCCGGCTCCGGGTGCTGGCGGGGCTCGCCCTCGCCGGGGGCGTTGAGCTTGCGGCGGCGACCGGAGGGGGTCGGTGCGGGGCCCTGCTGAGGTACGCCCGGCTGGGCGAGGGACTGCTCGCCGGTCTGCTGCGGGTACGGCACGCCCTGGCCCTGGGTGCCGGGTGCGGGGGCTCGCTGGGGTACGCCAGGCTGGGCCAGGGGCTGCGGCTGGGCCGGGACCTGGAGTTGCGGCCGGGCCTGGGGCTGCTCGCCGAGTTGCTGCGCGAACGCGACCCCCTGGCCAAGGGTGTGCACACTGATCGAGCGGGCCTGGGCCTGGGCTTGCGCCTCAAGCTGGGCCTGCGCTTGTGCCTGCGCTTGGGCCTGGGCTTGGGCTTGGGCCTGAAGCTGCGCCTGCTGGGCCTGGGCCTGGGCCTGCTCCTGCTCCTGCTCCAGCGAATTCCCGGCGACCGACAGCGCGGCCTGCGGGGCCTGCGGAGCCCGCTGGGTCTGCGCAGGGATGCCCTGCCGGACCACCGCGACCTCTGCCTCCACGGCAGGAGCGGGCTGCGGCTGTGGCTGCTGCTGCCCGCCACTGGCCGCCTCGATCGCGAGCGGTCCCGCCAGGTTGTCCTGCCTGGGCCGGGCCTGGCTCGGGAGCCGTCGGGGGTCGACTATGGCCGGGTTGCGCGGGGCCGAGCCATTGGCGTCCGGCCATTGCTGGGCGGCCGGTGCCGCCGGGAGCGCGGGGACGCCGGAGCCGCTCGGCTGCGGCCCTCCCCCGGCCTCGGGGCGACGTGCCCTGCGGCCGGTCGGGGCCAGCTGGGAGGCGTCCGACGCGCCTGCGGAGGCCTGCTGCTGCGGTGCGTTCCCGGAAGGGCCCGAGGGCCCGGAAGGGAGTGCGGGCAGTGCGGGCAGCGCCGGGGCCTGGACGGCCTCATCGGGCCGCCGGCCCTGGCTCTCCGCCAGCGGACGACGTGCCCTGCGGCCGCTCGGCTGCCCGTCAGGGACGGGCGCCTCGCCGCCCTCGGCGTTCGGTTCCGGGCCGCGCATCGCCCGCCTCCGCCCGGTCGGCGGCTCCGCCGTGCCGGGGCCATCGTCCTGACTCGCGCTCGGCCCCGGCGGCAGCGCGAGTGCGCTGCCTGGGCCCGACGCGTCGCCGGTCGCCTGCCGGGGCCCGGGCGGCTGCCCGCCAGGGTTCGCCGGGCCCAGGGCGCGCGGGCCCGGCGCAGGTGCCGCCGCGGTGCCGCGCTTCGGCTCCACCGGCACCGGCATGACCGTCGTCTCCGACTCACGCGCCGGTTCCCTGGCGGCGGCAGCGGCCCTCGCGGACGCGTCGCCCTTCTTCCCGACCGGCACTTCGAGTACGTAAGAGCTGCCCTGCCCCCGCACCTCGTGCGTCTGCAGGACACCGCCGTGCCGCTCGACGATCCCGCGCGCTATCGGCACATGCACCGGATGGCCGCCCGGGTGCGGGCCGCGCACCTCGATCCGTACGGTGTCACCGCGCTGCGCCGCCGCGACCACGATCGTGGAGTCGCCAACGCCCGGGGCGGCGATCGCCTTGCCCGCCGCGTCGACCCCGGCGACATCCGCGATCAGGTGTGCGATGGCCTGCGCCAGCCGTTCCGCGTCGACCGACGCCTCGATGGGCGGCGCGTGCACCGCGTACTGCGCGCGCCCGGGTCCGATCAGCTCGATCGCGCCCTCCACGCCCGCCGCGACGACCTTGTCCATGCCGGTCGGCACCCGCTCGAGCTTGCCCTCGCCGCTGTCGAACCGCTGGAAGGCGAGCACATTGTCGATGAGCGTGGTGATCCGCGCATACCCCGCCGTGAGGTGGTGCAGAATCTGGTTGGCCTCGGGCCACAGAGATCCCGCCGGGTCGGCGGCCAGCCCCGCCAGCTCGCCGCGCATCTCGTCGATCGGCCCGCGCAGCGCCACCGACAACACCGCCTGCAACTGGGCCGAACGGGCGGCCAAGGCGTCGTAGCGGGACCGGTCGGTGAAGGTCATGACCGCGCCGACCAGCTGCTCGCCCTCCCGCACGGGAGCGGTCGTCAGGTCCACCGGCACCGCCCGGCCGTCCTTGCGCCACAGCACCTGGCCGCGTACCCGGTGCTTGAGGCCGGAGCGCAGCGTCTCGGCGAGCGAAGTCTCCTCGTACGGGAGCGGGGTGCCGTCCGCGCGCGAGTGCTGGATCAGCGGGTGCAGCTCCTGGCCGCCCAGGTCGCTGGCCCGGTAGCCCAGGATCTGCGCGGCGGACGGGTTGACCAGCACCACCTTGCCGTCGGTGTCCACCCCGACGACGCCCTCGCTCGCCGCCCGCAGGATCATCTCGGTCTGGCGCTGCTGGCGCGCGAGTTCGGCCTCGGTGTCCAGGGTGCCGGTGAGGTCCCGTACGACCAGCATCAGCAGCTCGTCGCCCGTATAGCTGTACGTCTCCGCGAACGGGGTGCGCGCGTCGTCCAGATTCGCGCTGGTCACCTCGACCGGGAACTCGCTGCCATCGGTACGCCGGGCCACCATCCGGGTCGGCTTCGTACGGCTGTCGTCCTCGTCGGGACGGCGCATGGTGCCCGGGATCCGCCGTGAGTCGAAGGCCGGCAGCAGATCGAGCAGCCCACGGCCGACGAGTGCGGTCCCCGGCACCTCGAAGGTCTCAAGCGCTATGGAATTCGCGTTGACCACAGTGCCATTGGCATTGACCAACAGCAGCGCGTCCGGTAGGGCGTCCAGTATTGCCGCGAGGCGAGCAGCGCCTCGGGATGGCCTGCTGCTCACGAGACGCGTCCTCCCTGGAATACCGCTCCTGCGATACCTGCAACACCTGCCACCTGCGCGACTGCCTGCGGCCTTCGGCCGATACCGGTGGGCGGCCCATCTTGCCGCCGCCTCCGCGGCATGTCACTAGAGGGAGTGTACGGGCAGGCGTTGGGGCGGTGGCCGCAGATGCCCATGTCCCCCACGCCCTCTGAGCGTTCGAGGTTGACTAGCCGGAGTGTGTCCTCGGTCACCCGTCATCCTGCATACCCCAGCGCGGTTCCGACAATACCGGCGCCATATTCCGCCAGCGGGCGATCTCGCAGCCGTTCGCCTTGCTGTAGGCCGCGTGCACGGGCATCCCGTGCCAGCGCCCCGTCACGGTCGCCGTCTGCGACCCGCCGTAGATCATCGTGCACATCCGTCCCGTCGGCACCGGCCCCATCGGCCCGCCCAGCTCCTCCAGCCTTTCGCACGCCCTCTCCGGATCCGGATGTGTGCCGCTGGGCGGGTCACACTCCAGCTCGTACGACACTCTGCGCCCCGCTCCATCGTCCACCGTCACAGTCAGGTGGTCGCCTGAGGAGCCGGGGTCCGCCATCGCCGGCGCCCCGCCCAGCAACGGCAGGCCCAGCGCGAACGCGGCAGTCAAAGGCACCCGGGTGAATCTCATGCCCTGTCCCTATCTCCTCCCGCCCCTATATGCCGCGCATCTCACCCGATCGTGGGCGCGTCGCCACCCCGCCCCCGGCACCGCCCCCGGCCGGCCCCGTCCGCCGAGCCCGCCCGCGCCCGGACCGCCGGCCGAGGGGCGCGCCGACGGAAGGCCTTTGCCCTGCGCATGGGCGGCCTAGTACTGTGGACTGCGATTGGTGGCGGCCCACTGGGCTGTGTCATCATCGTCCACACACACCGCGCACGCGCGGATGTGCGGGGAGGCTTCGCCTAGTCCGGTCTATGGCGCCGCACTGCTAATGCGGTTTGGGACTTACATCCCATCCGGGGTTCAAATCCCCGAGCCTCCGCTCCCCGAGAAGCCCCGGCCACCCGCCGGGGCTTCTGGCGTTTTCGAGCGTTTCCGCAGGTCAGTGGTGGTGCGGCAAGTGTGCGGCAAACGGATTTCACCTCGCGCCGCAGGTCATGTAATGTTGTTCCCGCGAAGCAGACCGGCCAAAAACACCGGGAAGCACGAGCACTCGTAGCTCAACGGATAGAGCATCTGACTACGGATCAGAAGGTTGCAGGTTCGAATCCTGCCGAGTGCACAGCAGGTCAAAGCCCCCTCTCGATCATCCGGGAAGGGGCTTTTTCGTGCCGTACAGCAGCGAAGTAGAGCAACGGCCTCAGCCGAAGAGTTCACCCTGCCGCCGCAGCGCTTCGCGGGTCTGCTCGTCGGTCACATGGGCGCAGACCTCCGGCGTCATCGAGATCTGCGAGTGCAGAAGGATCTTCTGCGCCGCCTTCGGGTGCACGTCGAGGGCGACCAGGAGCGAGCTGCACGTGTGCCGGGTGTCGTGCCGCCGGATCACCCGGACGCCAGCGCGACGGGACCGGGCTGGGAACATGCGCGACAGGTTCCCCGGCTCGATGGGCGTGCCGTAGCGGGTGGTGAAGACCGGACCGGCCCTGTCCTGCCACAGCTCCCCGGCGTCCGTCCGTGCCTTGCGCTGCTGATCACGACGGATCTTGAGCGCGGCCAAGCAGAGTGCTGGGAGCGGCAGTTCGTCGTCAGACTCCTCCGTTTTTGCCTCGCGGTGCAGCAACTCACGGCCAGCGCGCTGCAACTGCTCATCGACACGTAGCGTGCCCGCCTCGAAGTCCACCGCGTCCCAGGACAGGCCCAGCACCTCACCCCGGCGCAGCCTGTATGTCCGGGGTCCGTGCGCTACTCAGCCGAGCTTGGCAGCTGCCGTCTTATACTCGCCGGCCTGCGTCGGGGTGAGGAGCTGGGAGACGCGAACCACGGTGGCGCCGTGGACGTAGTCGTATTCGACGAGGGCGGGAATGCTCTTGGTCACCGCCTGGATGTACTTGGCGCGGGCCTCCGCGTCGGCCTGACTCGTGAACACCTCCACGCCGCCACCGAGCTCCACGTCGCCCTTCTTGAAGTACGCGGTGTCGGCCTTGGAGATACGGGAGTCCGCGAACGTCACCTTCGATGTGTACTGGTTGGGGCGGCCGAGCAGGTGGTTGCCGTCGTTTTCGGCGGTGACGACCCCGGTGAGCCGGGCGGTGGTCACGGTCGTGGAGATGGCCTTGAGTGCCGCACTGGCGTCGAGCGGTGTGCTGGCGGCGGTGCCCTGGGTCGCGGCTGGGCTGCCGGCGGCGGGTGCGTTCGGTCTGGGGCTAGTGCCGCATCCTGCGAGGAGCAGAACGGCGCCTGCCGCGGGTAGCGCGGCGGTGCGGGTGTGGTGCATTGGTCCCCCTTGGGCGTGTGATGGCTCATTCGACCGGATCGCCCGGGAGTTCGGGGGAGGAGTTGCCGATTCGTGACGCTGCGGTTCCGGCGCGTCATGCGGCCGGGCAGTCGGCCAGATGTTTTCCCGGACTCGGGAAAGTTTTGGCGCGCGAGGACCGGCCCCGCTAAGCCCGCGGACGACCTGCGTCGCCTTCCGGGCAACGCGGGGTGGGAGCTGCCTCCCACCCTTCGCCGAGCTGGGCCAGTGTCTTACTGGTCCATCCCTCTGACCAGTGCTTCGCAGGGTGCGTAAATGCGCACCTTCCGGCTCTCGGCGCGGGCCGCGGTTGCAGTGGCCCGTCGGCGGATCTGCGACTGCGGACGTCACAACCGCTGGACGGCGAACAGTTCCAGGTGTGCGCAGTTCGGACAGCGGAAGGCGTCGATCCGCCATTGCGGCAGGCCCCGCGTCTTAGCCATGCCCAACATGCCCCGCTCAAGCAGGCCCCCGATCCACCGCGCGTCCCCGCGGGCGCCTTGGCCGGTGTCGCTTACGAAGCCCTGCTCCAGCCCAACCTGACCGCAATGGGTGCACCGTATGTTGTTCATCGAGGGAGTGTATGTGGGGTCGACCTGGGCGTATGGGTGAGCCCCGACCGCGAGTGCTCAGCGGACGGGGCTCGTAGGTGGATCAGCGGGTCGGCCCGTCGCCGGGCTGGCCATACGTCACGGTGTACGGCGCGCCGTCCGCGTCGATGACCGTGGCGGCACCGAGCCGCTTCGGGCCCCTCCCGCGCGGGGCGACGGCTTGCAGCTTCCTGGCGTACTCAGCGAGCCGGACGTACTTCGGGTTGACCCACTCCATGGGCACCTCCTATTTGTGTCGAGCATGGCACGGCTTGCCGGGCTCAGGGGTTCATGCACGTCACTTCACAGTTGGGCGAGTGCTGGCAGTCTGCGGCGACCGCCAGGGCGAGACCCTCGGTGGGGCTGCCCCACAGTTCCAGATCGGGCGCGTACCCCGCCGTCGCCATGAGCGTGGTCGTACGGGTGATGACCGTCGGGTCGTAGCGGTCGGGGTCGGGCTGCTGCGGCTGGTGGTGGACGTAGCCGCCCAGTCCGTCGCAGAGCTTCGTGTACGCCTTCGTGTGGAGGATGAGGGCGTGCCACCCCTCGTCGACGACGCGGGAGGGTGCGATGCCGGCGTTCGGGTGCTCGGCTCCGGTGGCGACGAACTTGAGCGCCTCCGTGACGATCCGCTCGCACATCTCCTGCGCCATCTCGGGGTTGTTGCCCTGGACGGTCTTGACGACCGCCGTGAATGTTTCGTCGTCGATGAGTCCTCGTGCGTAGTGGGTCATACGTCCTCCCCTTTCGTTGGCGGCGCGGGACTGCCCCGCGCCGTTGTGCTTTTGCGGTGGTGCACCGCCCGCCTGCCGTCGTGGAGGTACCGGCGGACGGGCGGCGGTCTATGGGGGCGGCGCCCCGTCGGCTGGCAGGGCTCGCCACGGCCGGGTGATGGCCTCGCGGTAGATGTCGTGGCGGGTACGACCGGCGTGCTTGAGGGCCCACAGCTGCGCGGGCTCGATGTCCTCGAACGGCAGGGACTTCTCTCCGCACGCCGCGCACTGCATGGCGTGGGTGATCGGCTCCGCGTCCGGCTCCTGGTTGAGGGCGATCGTCCATGCGACGAACCGCAGTACCGCTCTCTTCACTGGCCACCCACCCGCAGGCGCATAGCCGTGTTCCGTACCGACGTCCGTGCGCTCAGCTCTTCCCGCGCGGTCAGGGGCCGGATCTTCTCGGGCTTCACGTCCCACTCGGTGCCGCCCTCGATGCCGCGCAGCTGTACGTAGCCGCCGATAGCCGCCATCACGACGGCGTCGCGGGAGCGCTTGGTGTCGCGCACGAACGCCCCGACCGGCGGTACGCCCTCCGGCCATCTGGTCCCCTCGGTGGTGTTCACCGGATGACTGCCGCGTCGAGAGTGGCCAGGGCGTGGCGCAGAGAGACCGGGTCAGTGAGGCACCGAGTCCGCGTCGGGGGTACACGCCAGTGCGGCCCCCCGGTGCGCTGCGGGCCGGGCACGGCAAGATGCGTGGCAGCGCCCTGGACGTACACGCCCGACCCTGGCCGGATCTGCCAGACCTCGGCTTCTCCCGGCGGTACGAGCCAGTACAGGAGTGCTCCGCTGGGGTCCTTGATGACTGCGCCGCACGCCGGGCCGAGGGCAGTCAGGACGCTCTCACCGAGGTAGCGCGGGACACGCACGGCGTCCCACCACTCGCCCGCCGCGCGCATGGCGACGGTTCGGCCGGTGGGAAGCCATTCAAGGGGGTGCTCGGTGCTCTTGGTCACCCTGACAGGATCTGGTGACTCCGCGTATCGGCTCGATACCCGACCGGTAATCTCACAGTGGAATCACTTTCCATCCCGCCATGAACACCCGGGGGCAGCGATGCCGGCAGCGCTCGTACCGATCGGCCTGCCTGACTGAGCATGGCAGCGCGCTGAGGTCCGCCAAGCCCTGCGCTCCCGCGACGTCGGCGCAGTGTTCCGCTACGTGCAGCAGTACAGCGGCGCCAGCCAAGCCAAGATCGCGGCGGCCGTTGACATGACGCAGGGCCGGGTGAACGAGGTCATCAACGGCCGTCGGGAGGTGTCCCGCCTGGACGTGTACCAGCGGATCGCCGACGGGCTCGGCATGCCCGACGACGCCCGGCACCTGCTTGGCCTGGCCGCCGGCCGTGAAGTGCGCAGCGGGGGGCAGGCGTTCGATCTCGCCGCGTTCCCGGAGGTGGTGCGGGTCTACGCCTCGCAGGCCTCGGCCGCTCAGGAAATCCAGATTCAGGCCCGCGCCGCCGCAGAGCTGGACGTCCTCGCGGTGCGCGGCCTCGGCATCGTCGGCCTCAACGACTCCCTACTGCGAGGCTCCATGACGCGCGCAGACGGCGAGGCGCCGCGCGTGCGGGTGCTGCTGCTCCACCCCGAGTCGCCCGCAGTCGCGCTGCGGGCAGCGGAGATCGGGGAGTCCGCCGAGTCCCTGGCCGGCGGGGTACGGCTCGCGGAGACCCGCTTGCGGGAACTGTCCGGCGCGTGCGACCTGAGGGCGTACCGGTACCGGATCTTGCCGACGTGGCGCATCATCCGCCTGGACACGACCATGTACGTGTCTGCTTTCGACGCCGGGTGGGAAGGCCACGAGAGCGCGACGTACAAGGTGATGGAGACGCCGCACGGCCCGCTGTACCGGGGCTTCCGGCGGATGTTCGAGGCCCTGATCGGCGATGCCGAGCAGACGATCTGAGAAGGAGGGGCGGTCCGTGATCGAGGCCGAGTTGAAGGCGCGCGTCCAGGATCCGGAGGGCGTCATGGCGCGCCTGGAGAAGCGCGTTCCGGGGCGCCCGGAGGTGTACCGGGATACGTACTACGACGACCCCGCAGGCGGCCTCGACGCGAGCGACCGCGAGTTGCGGGTACGCACCGTTCACGGGCCGGACGACACCCGCTCGGTCCTCACCTACAAGGGCGCCCGGGTGGATACCGCGTCAGGGTCGAAGCCGGAGCACGAGACGCGAGTCGAGGATCCGGAGGCGGTGCACGCCATGCTGCGCGGCCTCGGCTACGTGCCCACCATCGCGTTCGAGAAGCGCTGCAGGAACTACGACTTCACCGCGGCCGGCCGCCGCATGCTGGCCACCCTGGTCCGCGTCCCGGAAATCGACGGAACCTTCATCGAGGTCGAGACGATCGTCGACGAGGACGACGTGCACACGGCCCTCGCCGATGTCCGCCAGGTGCTGGCCGAACTCGGCATCGGGGAGCAGGACCTGACGACCGAGCTCTACACCGACGCCGTAGTCGCCCGCCGCAACGCCTGACCCCCGGAACGCACGGAAGCCCCCGCGCCGGCGTACCGGGCGGGGGCTTCGCCGTGCTCGGTCAGTCCGGCACGAGAGCCCGTCATCTGGCTGACCCCGCGCCGCGTGGCTACTCTCGAATGTATGTACGAGTTGCCGCCGGACCTGGAGCGCCTCCGGGTGATCCGTGTCTACCTGCAGATGCAGCTCGCCGCGGTCGACGCGAAGATTCAGCAGGCCGAGAAGGCTGCCGCGGCGCCGCCGGAGCCACGTACCGAGCTGGCGTGGCGGCTGCAGCACGTGCCCAACCCTGATGGCGAGACTGGCCACGGCGTGGTGCACCGTGATAGCTGCCGCATCAAGGGCGGCGGACGGCTCGACCGGAAGGCGCTGGATCTGGCGCTGACCATGCCGGATGTCACGACGTGCAGCATCTGCCAACCGGAACGCGGCCTCGACCCATGACCGGCCCCGGACGCAACGAAGCGCCCCTCCCGCTGGCCGCGGAGGGGGCGCCGTGGTCGATGCCGGGCGGTCGGTCCGGCTAGGCCGCCTGGTCCTCGCCGTACACCGCGGCGATCCATTCATTGAAGGCGATGCTGAGTGTCACAAAGCCGTGGGCGATGTCGGACAGGTCTTCAAGGTCGACGGGGGCCCTCTCCAACCCGACCTTGCGATGGCGCATGCGGAAGGTGTGCGCGATCCCTGCGGCGTCGTAGATGGCCGTGCCGTGTACGTACCGATTCCGTCGCTTGACCAGCTCGGCCGCACGCCTGAGCAGCTCCCTGAGCTCGACTCGCTTCGCTTCGGCTATGTCGGTGTGCGCGTCGATCAGCGTCTTGCACACCTCTATGGCTCTCGAGGACGACTCGCCGGCAACCAACAGAGCCCCGTAGGGGCTGTCGCACAACTGCTGCGCAACAATCACGAGATAGATATCCGTCATCGCCGCCTCGCGGACCATCGCTCCAAGTCTGCGATCGAAATCGTCCATATTGATGGCTACGGGTGCGGGTTCTGTCATTTCGACAGCTTCTGCGAACGCGATCTACCGTGGCAAGGGATTTACGTCGCCAGTATCAGCGGGTGCCGTGCCCGTAGGCGCGGGCCTGTCACTGTGCGTCAGGGGAGGAATGAACCGCGGGGCTGGAGGGGCCCGTTTTCGGGCCTGCGAGGCTGGTCTACGGCCTGCTTCCCCACCAGGGGCTTTACCGCTGGTCAATCCAGGGAGCTGGGGTCAGGGAGGCAGTGAGGGAGAACTCCCCGCCTCCTTAGCGGCCTCTCCTTACTCAGAGTCACTTTCTTCGGTGTCGTTGGCGCGCTCCGCGAGGGCTTCCAGGACCCTGGCGCGACTCACGTGCATCTTCTCGCTGTTGGTCTTGTACGGCTCGGCACCGAAAGGCCTGAGCAACTGCGTCAGGTCCGATGCAGTCCAGCCGCGGTAGTGGCTGGGGTTGCGCTCGACGAGCCGCTGCCGGACCTCATCAGTGAGCATGCGCGGCTCGTCGCCGAGGACGGCGGCGACGTCGGCGAGCGGGTCGACCTTCTCGGCCGGCTCGACCGCGGCCCGGGTGCTCACGCCGGACCGGCGAGCCTTGCCTCGGTCGGCGATCTCGGCGGCTTGCTCGTCGTCGATGAAGTGCGTCCGGATGGTGACGGACGCCTCGCCCGGGGCCAGTTGCATGCCGGAGCCAGGCCACCACCAGCGTGACCTTGTCGAGGCCCTGGCGGAGCTTGTGCGGCGCCGCGCCGCCATCGATGGCCTTGTCGCCGAGCGCCATCTTGGCCTGCGACTCGGTGCCGACGACCAGCGAGGCACGGATGTGAGCGCCCTCGCGGACCAGCTTCGGGAGGTTCTGGTCGGTCGGGTCCTGCGTGCCCTGGTAGAGCAGCACGTCCGCGCGACGGCCCTGATTGTGCAGTTCGCGGGCCGCCTTGAAGTATCGCGAGGTGGCCTTCGTCCCGCCGTACTGGCGCCCGTCCTCGCCCTTGGCCGGGCACATGAACGCGACCTGCGCCTCGTCCACGATCAGCGGCTTGAACTTCGTTCCCGGCGGGGCCATGAGGCGCCTCTGCATCTCCCGCACGCCCTCTTCCAGCATCTCCGTCACGGTGATGACGTGCTCATCCATCGGACCCTGGATCAGCACGGTGGCCAGGCCGTCGAACATCCCCCAGCCGCCGGCGCCTTTGAGGTCGCCGATGCGGAACTCGACCGTGGGGTCGAGGGCCAGCCACAACGCCAGGGCCCGTGCCGCGGAGATCGATCTCGGCGCAGTTGGGGCTGTTGCCCGTCACCACGCTCGCCGTCAGGGAGGCCGTCCCACCCCCGAGCGCGGCCAATCCGGACCCGTTGTTGTCCGCGATGGTGTCATGGCTGCCGGTGAGGGCTTCGACGTGGTTGAAGTCGGCGAAGAGGATTCCGGCGCGGGCTCGAAGGCCTGCCGACGGCAGCGCGCGTTCCCCGGCTGGGACGGGTGGAACCGGTATCCGTCAACAAACATGACTGGCCGTCATGTGAGATGGGCAGGACGGGGCTGCTGCTGTGAAATCTCATCGAATTACTGAGAACTGCCTTGCAAGTCAATGAGAAGACCGCACCGCGTCTTGACCCCGAGTGCACCTACGGGGAGCATCCCAACGGGTGCATACCACATGGATCCCACTGCCTCGGTGATCCCGCCACCGGATCGAAAGAATGTGACCATGAGACGATTGGCAGCACGTAGCCGGCGTCAACGCGAACGCCCGGGCTTGGGTGGGCAGTTGTCGGGACCACCATCTCTGGAAGGCATCCGCGAACCACTGCCCCGGCCTGACGTCGTCGCCGCGCTGGTTTGTATGGGTACGGACGGCCGGCACCTATGTGAACGCATTTGTCGGCCACCCGGTTAACTGGCACCCTCATCGTCCCGCGATTTCTGCATTTGAGCCGTCAGCGGAAATTACCAAATGCACCGCGGAGCTTCCGACCGAGATGGGCGGCCCCCGGTCCCCGGTCCCCGGCCCCCGGCGCACTGGGCTCGGCTACTGGTGCGCCGATATTGAGAGCCGACCCCCCTGTTCGAGCAGCCCTACAACGGAAGGATCACAATGTCCTCCCCCCACTCCAACAGTCCTGCCGACGCCACGCCCCAAGGGCCCGGCCCCGCCCGGACATGGACGCGCCGGAGACTGCTCCACGGCGCCGCCGCGTTCGCCGGGCTCGCCGCTTTCGGACCCACCCTGCCCGCCTACGCCGACGATGAGTCGATCAGCACGCAGGCCGCCGGGGCCAAGGCCAAGGCCATTGCCGCAGGCGTCACGCTCAAGGTGTTGGTCAACACGCCGCATGTCCCCATTCTCACCAAAGTTGTGGCCCCGGCCTGGGAGAAGATGACCGGAGGCAAGCTCGACGTAACGGCTGTTGCCTACGACCAGTTGACGGACAAGCAGATCGCGGATGTGCAGAGCGGGGCAGGCGAGTTCGACCTTTTCGACTACTTCTACTACGGGCTCGGTTCGTTGGTGGACGCGGGGGCCCTTCTCGATATGACGGACTGGATCGCCAGGCAGAAAGACCTGAACACCCGCGACTTCCTGCCGTCCATCTACGACACGTACACCCTCTACAAGGGCCGACGCTACGGCCTGCCGTACGACGGCGACCAGCACCTCCTCTACTACAACACAGAGATCTTCGACAAATACGCCCTGGAACCGCCGACAACCTGGGACGAGTACTACGCCGCCGCCAAGAAGATCACCCAAGCCGGCGGCGGTAAATACTACGGGGCTGTCGTGCAGGGGCAGCCTCAAGCACTGATCCTGGGCTGCGCCTTCATCAACCGCCTCGTCGGGTACGGAGGCACCCTCGTCGACCACTCCGGCAAGCCGACCCTCACCAGCGACGCTGCCGTAGCCGCTGCCCAACAGCTGATCGACATCAACCCGTACGCACTGCCCACACCCCTGACGGTTGGTTTGGACAGCTCCAACGCAGCCTTCCTCAGCGGCGAGGCTGCGATGATCGAAACCTGGACGGGCATGGCACAGCGGGCCGCCGACCCCGCACTGTCGAAGATCGTCGGCAAGTGGGGCGCGGTGGCGCTACCGCTCGGCGGAAGCAACACCAGGCACCGCACCCCGCTCAACACGGGATACGGCCTCGGCGTCTCGACCGCCTCGAGCCACCAGGCCGAGGCGCTGGCGTTCGCCAAGTGGGTGACAAGTACCAGCGAAATGCTCGTGCAGACCACCGCGCCGGACAGCGCCATCGACCCCAATCGCAAAAGCATCCTGCACTCCTCGGCCTACGCCCAAGCCACACCGGTCGCTGTCAACCTGATCCGGGCCGGACTCGACGGCCCTACGATGCCCTGGCCGAAAGACCCCAACGCCCCCCGCAACCTCCAGGCCCTGCTCGACCAACTCGCCCTGGCCATCGAGGGCAAGCAGAGCGCCGAAACAGCTCTCAAGAACGCGCAGGCATCCTGGGAACGATCACTGCCGTCATGACCGGCGCGCTGACGCGACACGGCCGCGCCTGCTCCGGCCTGCCGTTGGTGTCGCTCAGCCGGCCTGACGCTTGACGGTGAAGGTCGACGTGTACGAGACCTTGGTCTTCGACAACAGACGCTCGTCGTAACACGTCACCATGGCCGTTGCCGGGATCCTCGGGTTCATGGTTCCTGGTGCCGCCGCGCATGCGCGGGGAGGCGGGGAGATCGGCGTGGTGACCGCTTGGTGGCGACGCCGGAAGGCGTCCCGATGAGGCCGGACGGACGTGCGTCTCTTTACGGGCTTGGCTGCGGCCCCGGTCATCGGGTGACCGGGGGGCCGCATCCTTCACTTTCCGCCGTTGCTGCTGCTGCCGGAGTCCGGCGTCGAGCAGCCGCCTTTGCGGCAGCCGGGGATATCGCAGGACCGCAGGATGAATCCCTTCATGGGGTTCCCTCCTCCCTTATGTCTCGTTGGTCGCCCACGGCAGGGCGCACGTAGGCCAGGTGGTGTGGAATGTCGCCGGTTGGCAGTCCGTCAGGACTTTGTCGACGGGCTCGCCGAGCCACTGCCCGGCTTGGCGCAGGCGCCCGGCGGGACGGAATCCGGCGTTGGTGTAGGCGGCCATCGCCGCGGTGTTGGGGGCCTGGACTTTGAGCCAGGCCATGCATAACCCGGCTACCCGGAAGGTGAACCCAGGAATCTAAAGGGTGGATTAGATTGCGCGGCGGCGGGTCGTCGCGCTGCCGTCGCCCACAAACGCGCCCGCGCCCGTCCGGCGCCTTCTGGGGGTCAGAGCGCGGTGGCCGCCAGCCATGAGGCCAGCAGTTCGTGATCCCCGGCGGTGGTGATTCGCTCATGTTCCGGCCGCAGCCGGCCGTAGACGAGCAGCAGCAGGTCGCCTGCCGTGGCCCGCGCGGTGGCCGTGCCTTCGCTGTGGCCGCGTTCCCAGGTGAAGCCGCCGCCGCCGATCTTGATCACCCACTCGGTGCCCGTGTCGGTGGCGTACAGGTGCACGGCCTCACCGTCCAGGCCCAACTGGCGGATGTTTTCGGCGACCCTGGCGGCGAAGGGGAGGTGCTGCAGGAGCTCATCGACGCCGTCGGCCGCCGTCTCCCCGTCGATCTGCGGCCGGCGGCCAAGGGCGAGCTCGGCGTCCGCCAGATGGACGACGGCCTCGAAGAGCAGCCGGCGCGGCCAGAACCGCACATGCTGGTCGGCGCCGTGCGACCACACGGGCGTGTCGGGGTCGGCGGCGCGCAGGGTCCGCAGTGCCGCCGACCCTCCCGCCGCGAGCCAGGCCGGGTACTGGGACTCGTTCTCCGGCAGGTCGAGCGGGACGTCCCGGGACCAGATCCGCTCTGTAGCGCGGTGCCGTACCAGGTGCTCCACCCATCGGTGGGTGGTGCCGTGGTGCTTGACGAGGTCGGCGATCGTCCAACCGGGGCAGGTCGGTACGGGCGTCGTCGGATCGGCTGCGCCTACCAATCCGACAAAACGCGCGACTTCGGCTTCGACCGCCGCGCAGTACCGCTCGTGCTTCGGACCAGTAATCTCAGTCATCGCCCGACCCTACTCAGCCACGGCGGGACGGGCCGCTCATTTATACGACGTCGGAAAGCTCCTGCAGCAGCCGCCGCTTGGGGCGCGCGCCCACCATCGACTTCACCGGCTCACCGGCCCGGAACACCATGAGTGTCGGCATCGACAGCACCCCGTACGCCGCCGCGGTCGCCGGATCCGCATCCACGTCGAGCTGCACCACCTTGAGCCGGCCGGCCTGCTCCTCAGCCACTGCCTCCAGGACCGGGGCGATCATCCGGCATGGCGGGCACCACGAAGCGGTGAAGTCCACCAGCACGGGAACGTCGGACCGCAGCACCTCTTCGGCGAACGTCTCATCTGTCACCGACATCACACTCTGTGTTTGTGTCATCCGCTCTTCCCTTCTCGTCTCTCATCGATTCGGCTTACGAGTCACGACTCGTGCGGCGCCAGCTCGCAACGCGGCTCCGGGCCGCCGGGAACCTTCGCGGCGGTTTCCAGCTCCGCCAGGGCCAGTTGCGCCGCGACCTGGTCCCGCACCTGCACCAGCCGGGTGACGCAGTCGTCCAGCTCGGCCAGCTTGCGCCGGTAGACCTCCAGGGATGCCGGGCAGGAATCCCCCGCCGGATGGCCCGCTTGCAGGCACTCGACGAAGGGGCGGGTCTCCTCCAGCTCGAAGCCGAACGCCTGGAGCGTCTGGATCTGCCGCAACAGCCTCAGGGCGTCCGCGTCATAGCGCCGGTACCCGTTCTCCGTGCGGGCCGCCGGGAGCAGCCCCAGCGACTCGTAGTACCGCAACGTGCGGGTCGTCGTCCCCGCGTGCTCAGCCAGCTCGCCAATCCGCATCCGAGTACCTCATTTCGGCATCCCGCGCCAACACTCACGACGGTAGACCTTGCCGTGGGCGTCAACGCCAGCTGAGGTGCCTGTGAAGCGG
Organism: Actinacidiphila oryziradicis; assembly: GCF_005047355.1. GTDB lineage: Bacteria > Actinomycetota > Actinomycetes > Streptomycetales > Streptomycetaceae > Actinacidiphila > Actinacidiphila oryziradicis. Next base: position 32,595 of record NZ_SUMC01000008.1, on the reverse strand, counting down.
ATGTGAGCACCGCCTCGTCGTGGTGGCCGTCTCGGGCCGACCTCGGGGAAGGAGAATGGCGCGGGCCACACAACGAAGGGCAGGAACTGATGACGAGCGTTCTGGACGTCGACGCGCCGATGCCGGCGTTGCCGAGGGCGACGCCGGCCGAGTACGGCGTGGACCCGGCGAGCCTCGCGGACCTGTCCGGCCGGCTCGCCGCCGACGACCTCGGAGTCGACAGCCTGATGGTGCTCAGGAACGGCGCGGTCCTGTTCGAGCGGTGGTGGCACGAGCAGTCGCCGTCGCGCGCGCACGAGATGTTCTCGGTGACCAAGAGCTTCACGTCGACCGCCGTTGGCATGGCGTGCGACGAGGGACTGCTCGGCGTCGACGAGCCCGTACTCGCGTTCTTTCCGACGTACGCGTCCGCGTCGGTGCGGGCGAACGTCGGAGCGATGTCGCTGCGCCATCTGCTCACGATGTCCAGCGGCCATGGATCCGAGCTGTGGCCGACGATGAAGGACAGTCCCGACGCGGACTGGGTGCGTATGTTTCTCGAGACGCCGCTCGAACTGGCGCCCGGCGCGGGGTTTCGCTACAGCTCCGCGAACAGCCACCTGCTGTCGGCCGCGCTGGCGAACCGCACGGGCCGCACCATGGCCGAGTTTCTGGCTCCCCGCCTGTTCGAACCGCTTGGCATCGCGCCACCGCGCTGGGACACCGACAGCCGCGGCATCCCCGAGGGCGGCAGGGGCATGTGGCTGCGGACGGCCGACCTGGCCGCGCTCGGTCAGCTCTATCTCGACGGCGGCCGGTGGGGTGACCGCCGTCTCGTCAGCGAGGACTGGGTGGAGCAGGCCACCGGGGTCCGGATCGAGACCGATCTGCCGGGCGAGTGGGCACAGGGCTACGGGTTCCAGTTCTGGCGCGGCCTCGCCGGGACGTTCCGCGCGGACGGCGCCTACGGCCAGTTCGCGGTCGTCCAGCCGTCGCGCGGCATCATCGTCGCGGTGACGGCGTCCAGCAAGTGCACCGACGGGATCCTGGCGGCCATACGCGAATTCCTCGAGCCCGACGACCCGTCCTGAGCCGGGCTTGCCTGGCCGGGCAGCCCGGTTACGGACTTCTTACGTTCGCGGAGGCTTTGAGCGGATCGGACCCGCGGAACGTAGTTTCCGGGGAGAGGGACGTTCATGGAACCGCGTTTACCGAATTCTTCTGGAGACTTACGTAATGAAGCTTGCCAAACGCCTCACGCTCGCCGCCGGAAGCCTCGTCTTCGCAGGGGCGGCGCTGCTGGTGAGTGCGACGTCGGGACAGGCCGCGGCACCGCAGCACGAGCCGCAATTGTCCGGGATCCCGGCCGCGTTGCAGGTCCCGGCGGGGAACGAGCGGGTGGGCGTCTTCGGTGCGAAGGGCGTGCAGGTGTACGCGTGCACCGACGGCGCGTGGAAGTTCGTGGAGCCGGCGGCCACGCTCTGGGACAAGAAGGACCCGGGGAAGAAGACGGTCGCGCTGCACTCGCGCGGGCCGGTCTGGGTCTCGACGGTGGACGGCAGTGCGGTCAATGCCAGTGCGGTGGCGAGCGTTGCCCGTGACGGTGCCGTGCCCGAGCTGCTGCTGAAGGCGACGGCCACCCGCGGGGACGGCGTCTTCGGCAAGGTCAGTTACGTCCAGCGGCTGCGGACGGAGGGCGGCGTCGCGCCGACCGGCACGTGCACGGGCACGGGCCAGACAGGGGTGCCGTACTCGGCGACGTACGCGTTCTACGCGCCCGCCGCCTGACGATCCGGCGTTGCTCGGAAGCCCCTTGGGACGGTCCCGGGGGGCTTTTGGCGTGTCCGTGGCAGGATGCCGCTGTTGCCGGTGCATCGGGCGTTCGACGGGGGTGAGGTGGATGGGGCGGCCGGACGAACGCGGATCTGCCGGTGTGCGTATAGCTTTAGCGCGCCGCCCAAGATCCACGGCGTGCCTCTGTGACAAAGGAGAGGGAACCTATGCGCGTCGGAATCACTGGACACCGGAGCCTGTCGGAGAAGACCGAGGACATGGTGAAGGAAGCTATCCGTGGGGTCGTGGGCCGCCAGCCCGCTGATGAGCTGGTGGGGGTGTCCTGCATCGCGGAGGGACCGGACGCGTGGTTCGCGCAGGCCGTCCTCGAACACGGTGGGAGGCTTGAGGTCGTTGTGCCCGCGCTGAAGTACCGGGAAACGCTACCGCAGCGGCACCGACCCATATACGACGAACTGATCGGCCGGGCGTCCGAGGTGCACCAGACGGGGCTGTCGGACGCTGACCCGCATGCGTACATGGTCGGCAGTGAGGTGCTCGTCGGCCTGGCGGACCAGCTCATCGCCGTATGGGACGGCGGGCCCGCGCACGGGTACGGCGGTACCGCGGACGTGGTGACCTACGCCCTGCGTACCGGGATACCCGTGCGGGTCGTATGGCCGCAGGGGGCGAGCCGCGACTGACGTCCTGACCGACGACATGAGCGGGACCTACCGTTGTGAGGGTGAGCATGCCTTTGACCGTCCCGCGGCGACCGGTGCCCGTCATGCCGCTGCTGCCGTCCGCCGTCGGGCAGGTCTGGTACGTGGCGTTCGGGTCGAACATGCACCGGGCGCGGCTGGAGTACTACCTGGCGGGAGGCCGGCCGCCGGGCGGAGCACGTACGTATCCCGGGTGCAGGGACGCGCGGCGGCCGGAGCGGTCGGTGCCGGTGGTGCTGCCGGGGAGCCTGTACTTCGCGGGGGAGTCGCCGGCGTGGACGGGCGGGATGGGGTTCTACGACCCGGAGGCGCCGGGCGAGCTGTGGGGGCGGGCGTACCTGGTGACGGCGGGACAGTTCTCGGACATCGCTGCCCAGGAGATGCTGTGGGCCCCCGACCGGGACCTGGACCTGGCGGAGGTGCTGGCGCACGGCCGGGCGCGGCTGGGGTCCACCCGCTACGGGAGGCTGGTGTGCGCCGGCGCGCTGGACGGTGTGCCGGCACTGACCTGCACGGCGCCGGGCGGGATGGGTGACCTGGCTCTGAACAGGCCGTCCGCACGCTATCTGGCGTACATCGCGGGCGGGTTGGCCGAGGCGGGCGGCTGGGAGGCCGGGGAGATCACGGCGTACCTCGCGGGACGGCCGGGGGCGGCCGGGGCATGGAGTCCTGACGAGATCGCGGCGTTGGTCCTCTAGGCGATCGCCCGGACAGGACCTGGTCCTGCTGTTCGTCGATCCCGGCCATGAGGGCCTGGTGGCTGAGACGGACATGCTCGCGCATCACGCGCTCGGCGCCGTCGCCGTCCTTGGCGAGGATCAGGCCGAGCACGCGGTGGTGCTCGCTGTCGGACGCCTGGCCTTTCCCGAACTGCGGACCGAGATCGAGGAGATCGTCGAGGATGGCGACCGGCCGGCGATCCGCTGGCGCAGCACGGGCCGCCACACCGGGGCCTTCCTCGGCGTACCGCCCACCGGGGCCGGTGGAGGTGGCCGGAGCTGTGGGTGCGAGGCGGCGCGGTCGTGCCCGGTCCGCGTGCGAAGGAGCCGGTGGCGGCCGCCCGGTCCTCGTCGGAACGGGAACAGTTGGGGAGTTGACGCTGACGATGCCGTGCGGCACCTCGGGCGCGGCCTCCAAGTTGGTCGTCTAATGTGTGCGGGTCGGGAACGGAACGTACATGGAGGGGTTGCCACACATGGCGGACATTGAGTCGGCGAAGAAGGCGTTCGAGCGCTTTGACATCGACGGGGACGGGCTGATCACGGCCGCTGAGTTCAAGAGCGTGATGGCGGAGCTCGGGGACTTCAACGTCACCGAGACCGTCGCGCAGAGCTTGATCAAGCGCGTCGATACCGATGGGGACGGCAAGATCTCCTGGGAAGAGTTCTGGGCGGCCCGGCAGGCCTGAGCCCCGCGACGCCCGACGGCGGCCCGGGTCGTCCCGCCGTCGTGGCCGGGACGACCCCGGCCGCCGTCACGCCAGCACCTCGGCGAGCCGGCGCCATTCCGCCCGGGGCAGGGCACCGGGGGCGCCGCCGGTGACGATCTGCAGGGCGACGTGGTCCGCGCCGGCCGCGTGGAAGGCGTCGATGCGGCTGCGGATGCGTGCGTCGTCGCCCCAGGCGTACACGGCGTCGATGAGCCGGTCGCTGCCGCCGCCCGTGAAGTCGTTCTCTGTGAAGCCGAGCCGCAGCCATCCGTTCGTATAGTTCGGCAGCGCCAGATACCTGGCGAGGTACTGGCGGGCAATGGTGCGGGCGGTGTCCGGGTCCGCCTCCAGGACGACCTTCAGCTCGGGGGCGAGGAGCGGGCCGGGGCCGAGGATTTCGCGGGCCTGCGCGGTGTGCTCCTCGGTGACGAGGTACGGGTGGGCGCCCCCGGCGCGGTCGCGGGAGAGTTCGAGCATCTTCGGGCCGAGGGCGCCCAGCACGACACGCCCGGCCGGGACGCCGGCCGTCTCCAAGGCGTCCAGATACTCGACCATCGCAGAGTAGGGGCGCCGGTACTGGTCGGCGATCTGAGCGTGGCTCACCCCGAGGCCCAGCAGGAAACGCCCGGGATGCGCGGAATCCAGCTCCAGGAAGCGGGCGGCGGCGTCGGCGGCCTCGTACTGCCAGATGCTGAGGATCCCGGTGGCGACGGTGAGCTTGGACGTGGCCTCCACCAGTGGCACCGCGTGCTGGACGCCGCTGCTGCCGCCCAGCCAGACGGCACCGTAGCCGAGCTCCTCCAACTCGGCGGCGGCCTCCGGGATCTCGCCGCGATGAGCCCCCGAGCTCCAGATCCCGTAGCGGCCAACCCTGTCCCGCAGCCCACTCATCGTTCTGGCTCCCGTCGAAGTCCGGTGATTGCGGTGCCAACCCCGCACCGAAGGGGGCTATTCCGCATGCTCATCGGTTTCTCATGGCCAACTCACGGTTCTGTCAGGGCGGAGCCCTAGCGTCCTCAGATGATGTCACTGGAGCGTCATTGGCCAGGGACAGGATTTTCTCAGGTAAATCACAGATAAGAGCAAGGCCCCTCTCAGGCCCCGCTCACAGGATTGGCCCCATGACCGCGTCCTCATCTCCCGCCGCCACCGACCTCACGCGCCCCGACGGCTCAGCCGTCCGGGTTCTCGTCGTCGACGACGAGGCGGCACTCGCCGACCTGCTGTCCATGGCCCTGCGCTACGAAGGCTGGGAAGTCCACACCGAGGGCAATGGGGCCGACGCCCTGCGCTCGGCGCGCGACATCCGCCCCGACGCTGTGGTCCTCGATGTCATGCTCCCCGATATGGACGGGCTGGAGGTGCTGGCCCGGCTACGCCGTGAGACCCCGGACGTGCCCGTGCTCTTCCTCACGGCGAAGGACGCCGTGGAGGACCGCATCGCGGGCCTGACCGCCGGCGGCGACGACTACGTCACCAAGCCCTTCAGCCTAGAGGAGGTCGTCGCCCGGCTGCGCGGACTCCTGCGCCGGGCCGGCGCGGCCACCGCCCGTACCGAATCCCTGCTGTGCGTCGGTGACCTGGTGCTCAACGAGGACAGTCATGAGGTCAGCCGGTCCGGCACCGGTATCCACCTCACCGCCACCGAGTTCGAGCTCCTGCGGTATCTGATGCGCAACCCGCGCCGGGTGCTCAGCAAGGCCCAGATACTCGACCGGGTCTGGTCCTACGACTTCGGCGGACAGGCCAATGTCGTCGAGCTCTATATCTCGTACCTCCGCCGCAAGATCGACGCCGGACGTACCCCGATGATCCACACGCGGCGAGGAGCGGGCTATTTGATCAAGCCAGGCGAGGCGACGTGAGTGTCCCGTCCCCACCGGGCCCCCACCCAGGAAGCCCCCCGCTCGGGCCGCCGCGGCCCGGCCACAGACCCGGGTACAAGCCGGGTCACCGGCCGCGGCGGAAGTGGTCGATGCGGACCCGGTTGGTGGTCTCGTCGATCGTGATGATCGCGGTGGTTTGCTCGGTGATCGGCGCGGTCACCACACTCGCGCTGCGGTCCTTTCTCTTCCAGAAGGTGGACAAGCAGGTGGCCGACGTCGCTCAGCGCGCGGTGGGCGGGCCCTCCAAGTTCAGCGGCATCGACTTCCTCACCAACCCGGTGCTCGGACCCGGCGTCGTGGGCGCGCAACTGAACAACAGCGGCGAGGTGACCGCAGCCGGAGTCTCGGTCCCGTCGAACGACTACCGCGACCTCGACATCACCACCTTCAGCGCCGAGCAGGCCAAGGCCTTCGCCGGAGTGGCCAACGACCACCACGCGCACACCATCGTCATCCCCGGACATGGCAGCTACCGGGTGATTGTGATCACCAAGCAAATATCCGGCGCAATGCCGATCGTCGTCGGGCTGTCCATCTCGAGCATCCGGGACACCGTCAACACCCTCCTGATCGTCGAGCTCTGCCTCACCGCGGCCGGCCTCGCCGCCGCCGGGCTCGCCGGATCGCTCACCATCCGCTACTCCCTGCGCCCGCTGCACCGGGTCGCCGCCACCGCCGGCCGGGTCTCCGAACTCCCCCTCGCCCGCGGCGAGGTGACCCTCCATGAGCGCGTCCCCGAAGTGGACACCGACCCGAGGACCGAGGTCGGCCAGGTCGGCGCGGCGCTCAACCGTATGCTCGACCACGTCGGCTACGCGCTGCACGCCCGGCAGGCGAGCGAGACCAGGGTCCGGCAGTTCGTCGCCGACGCCAGTCATGAGCTGCGTACACCGCTGGCCTCGATCCGCGGCTACGCCGAACTGACCAGGCGCGGCCGGGAGGAGATCGGCCCGGAAACGCGGCACGCGCTGGGCCGGATCGAGTCCGAGGCCAGCCGGATGACCACCCTCGTCGAGGACCTGCTGCTGCTCGCCCGGCTCGACGCCGGCCGCCCCCTCGATCTCGTCGAGACCGATATGTCGCCGCTGGTCGTTGACGCCGTCAGCGACGCCAGGGCCAGCGCCGCCGGGCGCGACCACGTGTGGCGGCTGGAACTGCCCGACGACCCCGCGACCGTGCAGGCCGACCCCGCCCGGCTGCACCAGGTGCTGACCAATCTGCTCGCCAACGCCCGCACCCACACCCCGCCCGGCACCACCGTCATCGCCCGGGTCGTCCCGCGCGGGCCCGAAGTACTGATCGAGGTCGCCGACAACGGCCCCGGCATCCCGCCCGCGCTCCTGCCCCATGTCTTCGAGCGGTTCGCCCGCGGCGACGCCTCGCGCTCCCGCGCGGCCGGCAGTACCGGACTGGGGCTGGCGATCGTGCACGCGGTGGTCGCCGCGCACCGCGGAAAGGTCGTCATCGAGAGCGTCCCAGGCAACACGATATTCAGGGTTCACCTGCCCGTAACGCACTCACAGGTGCCTCTCAGTCTCGCCACAACGTCATGACAGCGCCTCACGGGAAAGTAGTTGCCATGCGCACCCAACAGCTTTCGCCGAACGGATCCCAGGCCCAGGTCCTGGGCACTCTGCCCGCACGAGAGCACCTGGCCGTCTCGCACAGCAAACCAGTGCTCGATGTCGTGATCCCCGTATACAACGAGGAGAAGGACCTCGAGATGTGCGTGCGCAGACTTCACGCCCACCTCACCCGGACCTTCCCGTACCCCTTTCGCATCACCATCGCGGACAACGCGAGCACCGACCGAACTCCGATCGTCTCCCAGGACCTCCAGGCCGAGATCCCCCAGGTGCACGCCTTCCGTCTGGAGCAGAAGGGCCGGGGCCGCGCCCTCAACACCGTCTGGTCCGCATCCGACGCACCCGTCCTCGCCTACATGGACGTCGACCTGTCGACGGACCTCAACGCGCTGCTGCCGCTGGTCGCCCCGCTGATCTCCGGCCACTCCGACCTCGCGATCGGCTCCCGGCTGGCCCGCTCCTCGCGCGTCGTACGGGGTGCCAAGCGGGAGTTCATCTCCCGTACGTACAACCTGATCCTGCGCGGCTCGCTCGCCGCCCGCTTCTCCGACGCGCAGTGCGGCTTCAAGGCGATCCGCAAGGACGTCGCCGAGCGGCTGCTGCCGATGGTGGAGGACAATGGCTGGTTCTTCGACACCGAGATGCTTGTGCTCGCCGAGCGGGCGGGCTTGCGGATCCACGAAGTGCCGGTCGACTGGGTGGACGACCCGGACTCGACCGTCCACATCGTCAAGACCGCGACCGACGACCTGAAGGGCGTCCTGCGGGTCGGCCGCGCCCTCGCCACCGGCGCCCTGCCGCTCGACCGGCTGCGCCGCCCCTTCGGCGACGACCCGCGTGACCGCGACATCGACGACGTGCCGGTCGGCCTGGCCCGCCAGTTGGTCGGCTTCTGTGTCGTCGGCGGCCTGAGCACCCTCTTCTACTTGCTGCTCTTCTCCCTCTTCCGGATGGGCACCGGCTCCCAGGTCGCCAACGCGCTGGCGCTGCTGGTCTCCGCCGTCGCCAACACCTCCGCCAACCGCCGGCTCACCTTCGGGGTCAAGGGCCGTGACGGCGCCGCCCGCCACCAGGCCATGGGCCTGGTCGTCTTCGCCATCGGGCTCGCGCTGACCAGCGGCTCCCTCGCCGCGCTGCACATCGCGAACCCCTCACCCACGCACGGTACCGAGGTCGCCGTCCTCATAGCGGCCAACCTCGCCGCGACGGTCCTGCGCTTCCTGCTCTTCCGCGCCTGGGTCTTCCCGGACCGCCAGGACACCGATGGCGTGGAGCAGCAGGTGGTCCCCGCCCCGGCCCCGGCCTGGCTGCCGGTGCGCCCGGGTACGCCGTACGACGCCCAGCCGCAGCCCTATGCCTCCCAGGGCGCCCAGCCCTGGGCCACCCAGGATCCCGCCTACCCGACGTCCGACCCGACCAGCCCGACCAGCCACCCCAACTCGTTCGACTCGTCCAACTCCTGGGACGCGACGGCGCAACTGCCGGTTGTGAACCCCCACGAACAGCATGATCCGAGGAGCTCTCGATGACCACGTCTCGCAACGACGAGGCCCAGATTCCAAAGGTCCCGGCGAGCGGAACGTCTTCACCCTGGCAGGCGCCGGAGGCCATGTCTCCGGCGCCTCCGGGCGCGTCCGCACCACCACCGGCGCCGGCCCAGGCGCCGGCCGGCGTACAGCGCACCCCCGTACCGGCCGACGCGCCCCCGCCGTCGGGCCCCCGGGCCACGGCCGGGACGAGCGGGACGGCCCTCGCGACCACCACCCAGGGCGGGACAACGACCGGCACGGCGACCGCGCAGCTCGCCGCGGCGGAGCCCGGCACCCTCCCCACACCGGCCGGACCCGGCGGGCAGCCGCCCGCCGACGAACCCGGCGAAGGCGGAGGCGGCGGTGGCGACGGCGAAGGCCCGAGCGGCTTCCCGGCCCGCGTCTGGCGCGGGCGCCCGGAGGACCCGCAATGGGTGCGCCCGGCGTTCCTCGGGCTGCTGCTGGTCACTGCGGTCCTCTACTTCTGGGACCTGAACAACTCCGGCTGGGCCAACTCCTTCTACTCCGCCGCGGTCCAGGCGGGCAGCAAGAGCTGGAAGGCCTTCCTCTTCGGATCCCTCGACTCCGGCAACTCCATCACCGTCGACAAGCCCGCCGGCGCCCTGTGGCCGATGGCGCTCTCCGTCCGCCTCTTCGGGCTCAACTCCTGGGCCATCCTCGCCCCCGAGGCCCTCATGGGTGTCGCGACCGTGGCTGTGCTCTACGCCGCCGTACGCCGCCGCTTCAACGCGGCCGCGGGCCTGATCGCGGGCGGCGTCCTGGCCGTCACGCCGGTCGCGGCGCTGATGTTCCGCTTCAACAACCCGGACGCGATGCTGGCGCTGTTCATGGTCGTCGCCATCTACTGCGTGCTGCGCGCGCTGGAGAACGCGAACACCAAGTGGCTGCTGCTGGCCGGTGCGGCCTTCGGTCTCGCCTTCCTCGCCAAGACCCTTCAGGCCTGGCTGATCCTGCCGCCACTCGCGATCGTCTACGGGGTGCTCGCCCCGACGACCTTGCGCAAGCGGCTCGGCCAGATCGGCCTCGCCGGGCTCGCGATCCTGGTCTCGGCCGGCTGGTGGGTCGCCATCGTCGAGCTGTGGCCCGCGTCGTCCCGCCCGTACATCGGCGGCTCGCAGGACAACAGCTTCCTCGGCCTCACCTTCGGGTACAACGGCTTCGGCCGGATCACCGGCAACGAGACCGGCTCCGTGGGCGGCGGCGGTGGCGGCGCCGGCGGCAGCCGGTGGGGCGCGACCGGTATCACCCGGCTCTTCGCCGCGGACATGGGCGGCCAGATCGCCTGGCTGCTTCCGGCGGCGTTCATCCTGCTCGTCGCGGGTCTGTGGCTGACCTGGCGCGCCAAGCGCACCGACACTCAGCGCGGTGCGTTCCTCGCTTGGGGCGGGGCGCTGCTGATGACCTTCCTGACCTTCAGCTTCATGTCGGGCATCTTCCACCAGTACTACAACATCGCCCTCGCGCCCTACATCGGCGCCCTCGTCGGCATGGGCGCCACGATGCTGTGGGAGCGGCGCTCGCAGATCGCCGCCTCGGCGGTGCTCGCCGTCACCGTCGTAGTCACGGCGATCTGGTCGTACGTCCTGCTCAACCGCAGCACCGACTGGTACCCCGGCGTCCGCTACGCGGTCCTCATCGGCGGCGTCGTCGCCGCTGTCGGCCTGCTCCTTGTCGCCAAGCTCGGCAGGCAGCTCGCCCTCGCCGCGGCGGGCCTGGGCATCGCGGCCTCGGTCGGCGGCCCGCTGGCCTACACCCTCCAGACCGTGAACACCGGGCACAGCGGCTCCATCGTCACCGCCGGTCCCGCTGTCCAGGGCGGCAGGGGCGGCTTCGGCGGCGGTGGTGGCGGCCGCGGCGGCTTTCCCGGCGGCGCGGCCGGCGGAACCCGGGCCGGCGGCTTTCCCGGCGGCGCCCAGGGCGGCCAGAACGGCCAGCCCCCGCAGCAGGGGCAGGGCCAGCAGGGCTTCCCCGGCGGTGCGGGCGCACGCGGTGGCATGGGCGGTGGTGGCGGCATGGGCGGCATGGGCGGTCTGCTCGACGGCGCCACCGTCAGCACCGCCATGAAGACGCTTCTTGAGACGGACGCCTCCAAGTACACCTGGGTCGCCGCCACCATCGGCTCCCAGAACTCGTCCAGCTACCAGCTGGCCACCAACGACCCGGTGATGGCCATCGGCGGCTTCAACGGCACCGACCCCTCCCCCACCCTCGCCCAGTTCAAGAAGTACGTGGCCGATGGCAAGATCCACTACTTCATCGGCTCCGGCAGCGGCGGCGGCCGTGGCGGTGCCATGGGTGGCGGCAGCTCCGGCACCGGCACCTCGATCACGTCCTGGGTCGAGTCCAGCTTCACCAAGAAGACTGTCGGCAGTGACACGGTCTATGACCTGACCGTCCCCAAGTCGTAGCAGGCATCAAGACCATCGAGTCGTAGCGACCACCAGCAGGGGCGGTGCCCCGGGGTCTTCTCCCCGGGGCACCGCCCCTTGTCCGCACCGGGCTGCGCTGGTTCGCCGAGTACCAGCCCTTCACACCGATCATCGAGACGCTGCGGGGCCTGCTGATGGGCACTCCGATCGGCAACAGCGCGATCATCGCCCTCGCCTGGTGCGTTGGTCTCACCCTGACCGGCTACCTGTGGGCGCGGGCGGCTTTCAACCGGGACGCCAAAGCCTAGTTGTACCGGACAGGCGTCGTGACGGTGTTTCAGCAGCGCCGAGTCCGCGTAGTGGATGGCGTCTTCTGACCGATCAGCAGGGGGGAACGTGGGGAACTCACGGAATGTCCCACATTCAATTGATTTGCCAACATATCCCCCAAATTGCCGAACCCAGATGAGTGGTCTTAGCTGGATGGCAGAGAGTTGGTCAGCCGAGAAGTACGTCACGCAGGAGGTGTCTGAGCATATGGTTACAGCACCGGTGCTCTGGAACAACGGCAAAGCGTACCTGTTCGAAGGCCGAATCTACTACCGCTACGACGTAGCGGCCGACAAGACCGACCCCGGCTACCCGAAGGCGATCGCCGACCACTGGCCCGGGCTGTTCCCGGACCGGGTCGACGCCGGCGTGGTGTGGAACAACGGCAAGGCGTACTTCTTCCGCGGCTCGGAGTACACGCGCTACGACATGGCCGCCGACCGGACCGACTCGGGCTACCCGAAGCCGATCTCCAAGGGCTGGCCCGGGCTGTTCACGGACCGGATCGACGCCAGTGTGGTGTGGCCGAACGGCAAGGCGTACTTCTTCCGCGGCTCGGAGTACGTGCGCTACGACATCGCCAAGGACAAGACCGACCCCGGCTACCCGAAGCCGATCGCTGAAAACTGGCCCGGGCTGTGGCCCGCGGACCTCAACGGCGGCGTCGTGTGGAATAACGGCAAGGCGTACTTCTTCCGCGGCTCGGAGTATGTGCGCTACGACATCGCCAAGGACAAGACCGACCCCGGCTACCCGAAGCCGATCTCCAGCGGCTGGCCAGGCCTCCCGTAGGCGCCAGCCCCTGACTGCCTCTCCGCGCGGTGTCAAAGCGCGGAGAGGCAGAGCGCGTGGGCCCGGCGCCCGGGTCAGGCCGACTTGTTCCGCCAGGCGCACCGCGACGACCACGGCTGATCTCGCAGGCAGGGACTTTGCAACAACCCTGGATTAGGTGCTGGGTCAGGACAATGGCACACCGTAAAACGGCCGTCCCACCCCGGCACCTAATGCCCCGCTCGGTCCCAGCCTGCGGGTTCGGGCCACAGCTCGGCCGTCACTCGTACCCGTGACCGCCGGGACGAAGTGCCTACGCTTGAGGCTCCCGGTGGTTCAACCGTGGCCAACTCGCCATCGAGTGGCCATTAACGCTGGGAATTGGCCACGCTCCCGGGGAAGCTACATCAGCGAGCGGAGGGCAAGCCCCCGGCCTTCAGGCCGGCCACGAATGCGGTCCAGGCCGGTGCGGGGAAGAGCAGCGCCGGACCGTGCGGGTCCTTGGAGTCCCGGACCGGGACGGTGCGGGGGACGCCGTCGGCGACCTCTAGGCACTCGCCCTGATTTGCGCTGTAGGTGCTTTTGCGCCACGCAGCGTGGCCGAGGTCTATGACGGGCCGGTCCGAATGCCTCATTGAAGATCCTTAATGGCGTGTGCGATGAGTTCGCGCGACGGCGCCACATCGAGCGCTGCCGCCCGGAGCCGGTCAAAGGCCTCGCTGTAGAGCGCGAGGTCCTCATCCCGTTCGAGATAGAGGTTACTCGTCAGCGAATCGGCGTACACCACGTCGAGATCGCTCCGGACGGGGAACTCCAGGATGGTGAATGAACCGTGCAGTCCTGCGTGAGCGCCGGCCTGGTACGGCAGCACTTGCACGGTGATGTTGGGCTCTTCCGAGGCTTCCCGCAGGTGACGCAGCTGCTTGGTCATGACCTCAGCGCCGCCGATCTCCCGGCGCAGGACGGCCTCGTCCATGATGGCCCAGACCTTGAGTGGATCCGCCCTGCGGAGGGTGGCGTTCTGCCGCGCGAGCCGGACGTTCACGAGGGCGTCGATTTCGTCCTGCGGCGTGCCCGGCTGGAGCGCGTTGGTTACCGCGCGGGCGTACTCAGGCGTTTGTAGGAGGCCGTGGACCAGCGTGGTCTGGAAGCTCCGCACCGAGGCCGCTTCCGCTTCGAACGCGATGAATGACGCGTATCGGTGCGTGATCACATCGGAGTACGGCGCCCACCACACCCGACGCTTGCCTTCCCTTGCCAGCGTCGCGAGGGCTTCCCGCGTCTGCGGGTCGTTGATCTCGTAGGCGTCCAGCAGTGTCCCGACCTCGTTGGCACGGACGCCGGAGCGACCGGTCTCGACTCGGCTCACCTTGGACTGATGCCACCCGAGGCGCTCGGCCGCCTGGTCGACCGTGAGCCCCAGTCCCTCGCGGCTCTTGCGCAACTCGGCGCCGAGCATACGGCGGCGCATGGTGGGTGTCGCAGGCACGTTGGAACCTCCACGGAGGCGCTATGGGCGTTATGGGCTCACAGTGTCCCGCACAGGGGCAGCGGCAAGCCGCCATTTGTGGTGCATATGCACTTTCGGGTGATGGCCTTGCAATGCCTGGGTGGAAGTCGGCATGCTTCAGCGAGTGTCGGAACCATCACTTTCGGTGATGTCCATTTGCGGGCCTACCTGCCCGCGTCCTTGTCGTACGGCCAATGACAGACCCCGGCGACCGCTGTACCGGTCCCGGGGCGTGGTCAACCTGAAGAAAGCAGGTCGACGTGAAAAACCTTATCGTTCTCTGGTTCGCATGGGTGCGGGTGTTCTCCGCGCCACGCCCGCCCGGGCGGCACACACGCGCCCACCTCGCCGTTCACGGGCAACGGCCGCCCAAACTACGTGCCAAGGCGCTCCTGGCGCTCCCGGCACTCCCGGCGCAGCCGGGACAGTACCGGGTCCGGTTGCCGCTGGGGCCCGAGGGCAGCGCCACGATCCACCTCTGCTTCATCGCGGACGGCGAACCGCGTCAGCAGTGGTGGCGACGCCGGGCGCTCGTCCTGGCGACCGTGGGCATCGATATCGGTCCGCGCCGGATCCACGGCGTGGAGGTGGCGCGGTGACAGTCGCGGACGAGCCCCGACGGGCTCCTGCCCGACTCCGGAGTCATCCGCTGGGACCTCGGGGGCCGTATGTAGTGCGGATGAGGGCCGTAGAGGAGGACACGCCTCAGGACGTCCGGCACATCGCGGTACGCCTGCTGGGCAGTTGGAAGTGTGGTCAACGGGCGACGGAGGAAATGACGCTCGTAGTCAGCGAGTTGCTGACAAATGTGCTCCGGTATGCGCCGGGGCGGTGTTCGGTGAGATTCGACTTCACCGGCGGGGTGCTGCGGGTGGCGGTCGCCGACAGTTCGCCGGTGCTGCCAGAGATTCCCCGGGAACCGCCGGACTTCGGGGCGTCGCGCGGTCGGGGACTCTGGATCGTCAGCAGTGTGTGCGAGTCGTTCCGCTACGAGGCACTCGGCGGTGCGTGGTGGGGCAAGCGGGCCGTTGCCGGGATGAAGGTGGGCCGTGCGTACTGAGCTGTGGCGGTGCGGCTGACCGCGGGTTCGGGTTCCGGCTGCCCGCGCGGGCAGCCGGAACCTGTGTGCGGTCATGGGCCCGTCAGTCCTCTTGGACCAAGCGGGCGGGGAAGCCGCCGGTGGCGATGGGGCCCCAGCGGGTGGGGGTGATACGGATGAGGGATTTGCCTTGCTTGAGCATGGCGGCGCGGTACTCGTCCCAGTCGGGGTGCTCGCCCGAGATGGTGCGGTAGTACTCGACGAGGGGCTCGACGGAATCGGGGGCGTCGATGACCTCGGCGGTGCCGTCGATCTGCACCCAGGGGCCGTTCCACTCGTCGGAGAGGATGATGACGCTGACGCGGGGATCCCGTTGGGCGTTACGGGTCTTGGCGCGTTCGGGGTAGGTGGACAGGACCAGCCGGCCCGAGAAGTCGACCCCAAGGGTCAGGGGTGATCCCTGGGGCCGCCCGTCGGCCCGTGTGGTGAGCAGGATCGCGCGGTGCCGGGGACGGACGAACTCCAGCAGCTGGTCGAGAGCCACGACCGTGTTGGTCGCGATGTAGGCAGCCATGATCTCAGCTTATGTTGTGGAGCGGGCCGGTTCAGGGCGGTGCACCCCATGTGGGCGGTAGCCGAGGAGATCGGAGCCAATGGGCGCTACGGGATACCGGCTATGCGCTGGGGAGCGCCGTTCCCTGGACCGCCTGGATGTCGAGCTCGACCCGCAGGGTGGTGCCGATCAGGGCTATGCCTGCCTGGACGACCTGGTTGTAGTTCATCGAGAAGTCCTCGCGCCGCAGCTCGGCCGTCGCCCGGAAGGAGGCCCTCACGCCGCCCCACGCGTCCGGGCCCGTGCCCAGGTAGGCCAGATCGAGGCTGACCGGGCGGATCACGCCGTGCATGGCGAGTTCGCCGCGCACCGTCCAGCGGTCCTCGCCGGCCGGGGTCAGGCCCGTACCGCGGTAGGTGAGCTTGGGATGGACGTCGACGTCGAGGAAGTCGGCGGAGCGGAGATGGCCGTCGCGCATGGGGTTGGCGGTGTCGATGGAGGCGGCCTCGATGACGGCGTCGACGGTCGATTCGAGGACGTTCTCGGCGATGTCGATGCGGCCGCCGAACTCGGTGAAGCGTCCGTGCACGCTGGAGAGGCCGAGGTGCTGGGCGCCCGCGCTCACGGAGGAGTGCGCCGGGTCGATGGTCCAGGGGCCGGGTGGCGGCAGCTCGGTGCCGCCGGACCGCGCGAGTACGAGGACGCCGAGCTCGGCGGAGCCGGAGGCGGTGACGAGCGCGGTTGAGGCGGCGGGCCGGTAGCCGACGGCCGTGACGATGGCTGTGTAAGGACCGGGCGCCAGGGGCCCGGTCCTTACGACCCCCTCGTGGTCGGCGGCTTCCCGGACCACTTGGTTGCCAGCCATGTCGGTGACGGTCAGCACCGCGTGCTGGACGGCCCAGCCGTCCTTGGTGCGGATTCGGGCGCGTACGCCGCTGGTGTTGACACTCATCTGCTCTGCTCGCCTTCTGTCACGATGTGCGGGCGCCTGCGGCGGGCCGGTGGCCGGTCTTGTGCTCACTCGTTCCGCCCTGCGGAACGCCTGCCCACAACAGTCGCACTATCCAGTCCGTCCGGCGTTTGAGGACCGGGCCTGGGCCGGAGTCCCAGTTTAGGGAAGGGGTGGGGAGGGGTTGGGCGCCGCAGGCGCCCCGGGGCCGCCGAGAGGCGCTCGCCGCAGGCGAGGGGGTGGGCCCCGGCCGGGGCGGCCTCGGCCGTCCCCTGCTCCGGCCGTCGGCCGGGGCCCGTGGGCCGGTCAGTGCGCTCTCCGCTGTGCGCACCGGCCGGCTGTCCGGGTTGAATGTCACCCCTCGGGGTGGTTGAGCTCCATGTCGAAGCCGTTCGTTCCGTGTCCGCCGACCGTCAGCGCCGTGGCGGCCGGCGGGTAGCCGCTCGCGACGAGCGAGTACTCGCCCGCGTCGAGGTCGGTGAAGGCGTAGGCGCCGTCGGAGCCCGTGGTGGCGGTGCCGACCACGTTCCCGGCCGCGTCGACGAGGGTCACCCGGGCGTCGGCCAGCGGCCTCCGGTCGGCGCCGGCCCGTATGGTGCCCTGGAGCTGGGCGCCGGCCCGGAGCGCGATCTCGATCCGGGTGGTGCCGGTGCCGGCGACCTCGACGGGCAGCGCCGTCGGCCGGAAGCCGGCCGCGTTGACGGCCAGGGTGAAGTCGCCCGGCGGCAGCTCCTCGAAGCTGAAGGCACCGCTGTCGGCGGTCTTGCTGGTGGTGATCACCTCGCCCCGGATATCCGTGACGACGACCACGGCATCGCCGATCGGCAGGGTGTCGGCGGCGCTGACGACCACGCCGGCGAGCCCGTTGGTGCCGGAGAGGACCACGTCGTACGGGACCGGCTCGTCGCCGACCACGACGGTGGCGGCCTGCGGCTGGTGCCCGTCGGCGGCGGCGATCAGGACGTACGAGCCGGAGCCCGGGGCCTCCAGGGAGTAGCCGCCGCCCGACCGGGTGGTGGCCCGGCCCAGCTGGCGGCCGGTGAGCGAGATCAGCGTGAGGGTGGCGTGGGCCACCCCGGTGCCATCGGAATTACGCACCTGGCCACGGATTTCGGTGCCGCCCGGGAGTGTCGGGGTGCCCCCGCCCACTGAGGCGTAAGCGGCGACCGGCTGGAGGACGGTCTCGGCGCGCCTGTCGGCCACCGAGGTGGCGCCGACGGAGACCAGCTCCGGCTCCGGGGCGGGCTGCTGCCCGACCGCAGGCGCGTCAGCGGTGGCCGCTGCGGTGGCGGCCTGCTCCAGTCCGCTGCTGGACCTCAGGGCCACTTCCTTGATGAACAGGACGATGAAGAAGGCGATGAGAGCGAGCGGCGCGGCGTAGAGGAAGACATCCGCGACACCGTGTCCGTAGGCGCCTTCGACGACCTTGCGGACCGGGGCAGTCAGCGTGGACAGGTCGGGCACGGAATCGCTGGAGCCGGTGCTTGTGACACCGAGGCCGGCCATGCCGTCCTTCATGTAGTGGGTGATGCGGTTGGAGAGCACCGCGCCGAGCGCCGAGACGCCCACCGCGCCGCCGAGGCTGCGGAAGAAGGTGACCAGTGAGCTGGCCGCGCCGAGCTCATGCGCCTGGACCTGGTTCTGGGCGGCGAGCACGAGGTTCTGCATCATCATGCCGATGCCGAGGCCGACGAGTGCCATGAAGATGGCGGTGTGCCAGTACACGGTGTCGTAGCGGATGGTGCCCAGCAGGCCGAGGCCCGCCGTGAGCAGCACAGAGCCGGAGACCAGGAACGCCTTCCAGCGGCCGGTCCTGGTGATGATCTGGCCGGAGACGGTGGAAGCGATGAACAGGCCGCCGATCAGCGGGATCGTCATCACACCGGACATCGTCGGCGACTTGTCGCGCGCCAGCTGGAAGTACTGGCTGAGGAAGACGGTGCCGGAGAACATCCCGACACCGACGAACAGGCTGGCGATCGAGGTGAGGGTGATCGTCTTGTTGCGGAACAGCCGCAGCGGGACGAGCGGCTCGTTCACCTTGGACTCGATGAGGACGAAGATCAGGCCGAGCAGCACCGCGCCGCCGACCATGGTCCAGGTCTGCCAGGAGATCCAGTTGTAATTGATGCCCGCGAAGGTCACCCAGACCATCAGCAGCGAGACGGCGGCGGCGAGGAAGAAGGCGCCGGTCCAGTCGACCTTGACGTCCCGCTTGACGGTCGGGAGGTGCAGGGTCTTCTGCAGCACGATCAGCGCGATGATGGCGAACGGCACACCGACGTAGAAGCACCAGCGCCAGCCGAGCCAGCTGGTGTCGGTGATCACACCGCCGATCAGCGGGCCGCCGACGGTCGCGATGGCGAAGGTCGCGCCCAGGTAGCCGCTGTAGCGGCCGCGCTCACGCGGGGAGATCATCGCGGCCATGACGATCTGGGCCAGGGCCGACAGGCCGCCGACGCCCACACCCTGGACGACCCGGAAGCCGATCAGTGTGCTGGTGTTCTGCGACAGGCCGGCCGCGGCCGAACCGAGGACGTAGATGATCAGGGCTATCTGTACCAGCAGTTTCTTGCTGGTGAGGTCGGCGAGCTTGCCCCACAGCGGGGTGGTCACGGTCATCGCGAGGAGCGAGGCGGTGACGACCCAGGTGTAGGCGCTCTGGCTACCGTGCAGGCTGGTGACGATGTGCGGAAGCGCGTTGGTGACGATCGTGGACGACAGAATCGCCACGAACATGCCGAGCAGCAGCCCGGAAAGGGCTTCCATGATCTGCCGGTGTGACATGGGTGCGGCGTCGGGCTGGGCCGTGTGGGCCCCATGTGCCGCCGCCTCCCGCACACCATGCTTCGGTGCGGTGGTAGCCATGCTTCTCCTTGTTCAGTCTGTGGTTGTGCGGGTGATGACGAATGGGGTGTGGGACAGGTGGGCCCGTGGGCGGCAGTCGCCGAAGCTGCTTCGCAGCCGGGCCAGCAGCTCCGTGAGCTGCGCCACGTCCTCGTCCGGCCAGTCGGCCAGGACGGCGGCGAGCATGTCGGTGTAGCGGACCGAATTGTCGGCCAGCACCCGCTCACCCTCGGGAGTGAGGCGCAGTAGTCGCGAGCGCCCGTCGAGGGGATCGGGGGTGCGGTCGATCCAGCCGCGCTCAGCGACATGTGCCACGTGGCGGCTGGTGACCGACATGTCGACGCCCAGCAGTTCGGCCAGCTTGCTCATCCGCATCTCGCCATGGCGCTGCAGGATGGCCAGCACGGCCGCCGTGGCAGGCGGGCAGTCCGGGGGCAGTACGCGGCCGAGCTCCCGCTTGACCGCGCTGACCACGCTGAGCTGCTCGGCGAGCTCCGCGTACTGGACGTTGCCAGTCACCGCACCTCCCGTGATCGATCGTTGCCTGAGGCAACCTTAAGGCTAATTGGTTGCTGAATGCAAGCTGATTTGCCATCGAGAGGTCAAGAAAGACCAAATTCTCTGACTGCTCTTGGCAAAGAGAGCCACTGGAGGCTGTAAAAAGTGCAGCTGAGCGCTGCTCGGTCACCGCTCAGCTGTCACTCGGTCAACGCTCAGGCGGACGCCACGGTCAGCCTCGCCAGCTCGTCCGCAGTCAGCTCAAGCTCCACCGATGCCAGTAGTGCCGGCAGCTGCTCCACCGACCGCGCGCTCGCGATCGGCGCCGCCACCGTCGGCTGCGCCCGCAGCCATGCCAGCGCCACCGTCGCCTGCTCCGCGCCGCGCGCCGCCGACACCTCGTCCAGTGCCGCCAGCACCCGCTGCCCGCGCTCGCTCTCCAGGTACTCCCCGGCCCTGCCCGCCCGCGGGCTGTCCACCACCACGCCGGGGCGGTACTTACCGGTCAGGAAGCCCTTCGCCAGCCCGAAATACGGCACGGACGAGAGCCCGTGCTCCTTGACGACGGCCGCGAGCGGGCCCTCGTAACCGGCCCGTTCCACCAGGTTGTAGTGCTGCTGCAGCGCGACGTACTTCGCCAGCCCCTCGCGCTCCGAGAAGGCGAGCGACGCTGCCAGCCGCTCCGGGCTGATGTTGGACGCCGCGATGTGCCGTACCTTCCCCTCCCGGACCAGCTGGTCGAGGGTGCCGATGATCTCCTCGACCGGGATCTCGGGGTCGTCGAAGTGGGTGTAGTAAAGGTCGATGTGGTCCGTGCCCAGCCGTCGTAGCGAGCCCTCGGCGCCCCGCTTGATGGTTTCCGGCTTCAGGCCCTTGAGATCCGGGTGCGCGCCCACCTTCGTGGCGACCACGATCTCGTCGCGCTTGCCGCGCGCCGCCAGCCACTTTCCGATGATCGTCTCCGACTCCCCACCGGAGTACATGTCCGCGGTATCGATGAAATTGCCGCCCGCCGCGGCGTAGGCGTCGAGTACGGCGAAGGAGGCCGCTTCGTCGGCCGTCCAGCCGAAGACATTGCCGCCGAGGGAGAGCGGGAAGACGTCGAGATTTGAGGTGCCAATACGTGTCATGGCATATTTCAACGGCTCATGGCCGAGGTGCATTCCTGTGTGGCGGTGGCGTGAATGTATCCGCCGGCCGCGGGTGGCAAATCCGTCTTACCGGGCATATGAGCTCAAAGCGCGAGTGTGCGGCGGGGATGACAGGGAGCCCGGGGGTGCCGGTGGGGCTGTGGATTCGCTAGGGTCCTGGCCTATGGCTCACAACCCTGAGAACAACTACGACCCGGCCGGCAGCACACAGATGTTCCGTGCCTTCGTGGACGAGGAGCCGCCGCAGCCGGCAACGGTGGCGTCCGGCGGCAGTAAGACGGGTCTGATCGTCGGCGTGGTCGCCGTCGTGGTGGTGCTCGCTGTGATCGTTTTCGTCGCGTTCAAGTAGCCCCGTACAGCCCCGTACGGCCCCGTAGGCGCGTACGGGCGGCTCTCAGGCGAGCGAGACGTCCTGGGTCTCTATGTGCATGCCCAGCGGTACCCGGCAGGCGTCCACGCAGACCTCCCAGGCCTTCTCCCTCTTCGCGCCGCCCCTGATCGGTACCGGTACCGGCTCGTCCGTCCCGACGGTCGCCCAGTCTATGCCGAACGCATCGATGATATGGGTGCCGAAGGCCACGGCGCCGGAGGTGGCTGCTCTGTCGCCGGTGTTGCGAAAGGTGACGGTCACCCTTTCGCACCACCGGACGTCCTCCGGCGTGCGCTCGACCGCGCTCACGATCAGGTGGGCCGGCTTGGCGGGTACGGAAGACCCTTCGGGTGCCGATGGCGAGCTCTGCGGTGCGTCGGCGCCCGTCGTGGGGATCGCGGACGCGTGCGAGGCGTCGGTCCCGTCTGCGCCCGTACCTGCGCCTGTGCCTGCGCTCGTACCTATGGCGGCGGGGTCCGGCCGCGACGCGGACGGGGAACGGGAGCTGGAAGGGTCCAGGGGAACCAGGGCCACGCCCTCGTCCGGGGGAATGTTCGCCGTAGGGCCGGGTGAGGCGCCGACCGCGCCGACGGCTATATGACTGGAATGGCCGCTATTGCCCGGGCTGAAGGTCGCGACGAGCCCGAGGAACGCCACAGCCGCAGAGGCGGCGGCAAGGACCGCGCCCAGGCGGCTGTGGCGGTGCAGCGCACTGATTCGCACCATGGCGCCAGTGTACTGACGCGACGTCAGGAAAGTCAGTGGTAGGTCGGTGGTAGGCCGGCGACGGGGGAGGGCAGGTCGACGGGGACCCGGGTCCCCGTCGGCTACGGCTCGGCCGTGAGTCCGGCCCGGAGCTGGGTCAGAGTCCGGGTCAGCAGCCGGGAGACGTGCATCTGGGAGATGCCGACCTCCTCGCCGATCTGCGACTGCGTCATGTTGGCGAAGAAGCGGAGCATGATGATCCGCCGCTCGCGCGGGGGTAGTTGGGCCAGTAGTGGCTTGAGGGACTCCCGGTACTCCACGCCCTCCAGCGCGGTGTCCTCGTACCCCAGTCGGTCCGCGAGGGTGCCCTCGCCGCCGTCGTCCTCCGGGGGCGGGGAGTCCAGTGAGCTCGCGGTGTACGCGTTGCCGACCGCGAGGCCGTCGACGACGTCTTCCTCGGACACGCCGAGGGCGACCGCGAGTTCGGCCACAGTGGGCGAGCGGTCGAGCTTCTGAGCCAGCTCGTCACTCGTCTTGGTCAGCGCGAGCCGCAGCTCCTGAAGCCGGCGCGGCACGCGCACCGACCACGACGTGTCGCGGAAGAACCGCTTCACCTCGCCGACGATCGTAGGCATGGCGAAGGTCGGGAATTCGACACCCCGCTCGCAGTCGAAGCGATCGATCGCCTTGATCAGACCGATCGTGCCGACCTGGACGATGTCCTCCATCGGTTCGTTACGGCTGCGGAAGCGCGCCGCCGCGTACCGCACGAGCGGCAGGTTCAGCTCGATCAGCGTGTCCCGCACATATGTGTGTTCGACGCTGCCCTTGGAGAGCTGCGCGAGCCGCACGAAGAGCGAGCGGGACAGGGTGCGGGTGTCGACGGCAGTGTCGACAACGGTGACGGCTGTGTCGACGGCAGTGTCGACGACGACGATGTCGATGGCCTCGCCGTTGCGAGCATCGTGCGGTGCTGAGTCGTTAGCACTGAGCACCTTCGGACTGCCCACTTCTACGGACATGCCACCCCCTTGAGGTCGCGGACGGGTGTCGCGGGCGACGGTTGGTTCCTCCACCTGAATACCGGAGGCCGGGCCGCGACAAACGCAGTTCCCGCAGAATGTCACATGTCGGCAACACGCTGTAGCGCCATGTCGACAAATCTCCCTGCGGTTACTGGTCCGCTTACATCCGTTTCAGCTACGTTTCGAGCTGATTTGCGGATCTCAACCGGGCGAAGCTTCGCGACAGCAGCCGCGACACATGCATCTGCGACACCCCCAGCTCCGCACTGATCTGCGACTGTGTCAGATTCCCGAAGTACCGCAGCAGCAGAATCCGCCGCTCCCGCTCGGGCAGCTGAACGAGCAGATGCCGCACCAGGTCCCGGTGCTCCACGCCGACCAGCGCGGGGTCCTCGTACCCGAGCCGGTCCAGCAGCCCGGGCGCCCCGTCCCCGCCCTCCTGGGCCGCCTCCAGGGACGTCGCATGGTACGCCCGCCCGGCCTCCAGGCAGGCCAGCACCTCCTCCTCCGACAGCTTCAGCCGGTCCGCGATCTCGGCCGTCGTCGGCGAGCGGCCGTGCAGCACCGTCAGGTCCTCGATCGCACCGCTCACCTGCACCCACAGCTCGTGCAGCCGGCGTGGCACATGCACTGTCCGGACGTTGTCCCTGAAGTAGCGTTTGATCTCCCCCACCACCGTCGGCATCGCGAAGGTGGGGAACTGCACTCCGCGCTCCGGGTCGAACCTGTCGATCGCGTTGATCAACCCGATGGTACCCACCTGCACCACGTCCTCCATGGGCTCGTTACGGCTCCGGAAGCGCGCCGCCGCGTACCGCACCAGCGGCAGATTGACCTCGATCAGCGCGGCCCGCACCCTCGAGTGCTCGGATGTGCCCGGCTCCAGATCGGAGAGCTCGTCGAACAGCACCTGTGTCAGCGCCCGTGCTTCTACGGCGTTGCTGTTGGGGACCCGCGCCGGTGGGGTCGGCGGTGGAGCGGCGGCTGGTGCCGCTGGTGCAGTCGGTGCCACTGGGGCAGCCGGTACTGCTGGTGTCGCTGGTGACGCCGTATGGGCCGACACGGACATTCCACCCACCCTCATCGGTCCACTCATCCGTCAAAAGCGGTCATAGCATCACAATTCATGTGTACCGTGCGCAAGCACCGCATAATGCCGTGTTGAAGGCGAGTTGGACTTGACGGGCGACAAAAAGCCCCACACCGGTCCGGTGAGGGGCTTGCGGGAACACCTGTCCCTGGAATGAGCGGTCGGTGACGCCTGTCGCGCCGGCGTCCGCCGAGTTACTTGATCAGCTGAGTCATGAACTGTCCGATGCCCCGAGCGGCGTCGGATATGCCCTGGAACCCCACCTGCACGAGATCGGCCGCACGCGCCGGCGACGTGATGATCGTGTACAGCACAAACACCACGATCACATACATGGTGATCTTCTTCGCCTGCGCCATGCCTCTGCCTCCCCGGCCGCAGCCCCGCCAAAACGACGGTCCCACATACGCATTCGCTGGAGTCTATCCGCCGAATGGCGTACGGGAACGGGCCCGAGCCGATCATCTGATGAAGGTTTCGCCCCACGTGAGGGGTGGCGTCGGCGGTGGAGGACCGACCTCCTGGGAGAGCTGTCGCCGGACGGGCTTCCGGGTTCCGCGTCCGACCGCACCCGGGCGCCACGCTCGGCCCGCACTCGATCGTGCTGCCCGGCGCCACCGTCGGCGACGGCACCGTGATAGGCCCCTCCTCCCTGGTCATGCGCGGCGAGCAGGTGCCGTCCGACACGCGCTGGACGGGCAACCCCCCATCTCCTCGTGGGCGTCGGACGACGGCGATGACGTTCGCGCCGGGGCGGCGCTCGTCCCGGCGAAGTGAGACGGAAATTGAGACCGAGCTGCCGAAGGGCCCGACCGTTATGATGGTCGGGCCCTTCGTTTTACCTGCTCAGAGCGGTAGCGGTGGGATTTGAACCCACGGAGGAGTTGCCCCCTCACACGCTTTCGAGGCGTGCTCCTTAGGCCGCTCGGACACGCTACCGAGAGAGAGCTTAGCGGACGCCTGGGCGTGCTCCGAAATCCCTTCCTCGCGCCGATGGTCCGGCTGACCGGAAGAAGGCGGTGAGGAGCCCCGCGCACTCCTCGGCCAGGACGCCGTGGATCACCTCGGGGCGGTGGTTGAGCCGGCGGTCGCGTACGACGTCCCAGAGGGACCCGGCGGCACCGGCCTTGGTGTCCAGCGCGCCGTAGACGACGCGATCGACGCGGGACAGGACGGTGGCGCCGGCGCACATGGTGCAGGGCTCCAGGGTGACGACGAGGGTGCAGCCGGTGAGGCGCCACTCGCCGACCGCCGCGGCCGCCTCGCGGATGGCGAGGATTTCGGCGTGGGCGGTCGGGTCGCCGGTGGCTTCGCGCTCATTGTGGCCGCGGCCGATGACGGTGGCGCCGTCGGGGCCGAGCACGACCGCGCCCACCGGGACGTCACCGGTGAGCGGGGCGAGCGCGGCCTCGGTGAGGGCGAGCCGCATGGGCGCGGCCCAGGGGGCGCGCAGAGGGTCTGACGGGGTGCTCATGGGATCAGCGGACCGCCTCCAGGACATCTGCGCAGCCGATGGCTTCGGCGATCTCGCCGAGGGCTTCGCCGGTCAGGGCACCGTCGCCGCTGAGAGCGAGCAGCTCTTTGCGGCTGAGGCCCAGGTCGGTCAGTATGTCGGCGTCGCCGAGCGGACCGACGGGGACCGGGTCGTCCATGAGGCCGGCGTCGGCCTCTGGATCGTCGTCCGAGGTGTCACCGTCCTCGGTGCCGTCAAGGTCGACCAGGTCCTCGAGGTCTTCGGGGTCGCGGCCGAGAAGTTCATCGGTGAGCAGGATCTCGCCGTACGAGCTGCGGGCTGCGGCCGCCGCGTCGGACACGTAGATCCGGGGGTCCTCTTCACCGTCGACACGGACGACGCCGAACCAGGCGTCCTCCTGTTCGATGAAGACCAAAACCGTTTCCTCCTCGGCTGAGGCCTGGCGGGCCAGGTCACTCAGGTCCCCGAGGGTTTCCACATCGTCGAGATCGGGCTCGCTCGCTTGCCAACCGTCCTCGTTGCGCGCGAGCAGTGCGGCGAAGTACACCGTGACTCTCCCACAGGTCTAAAGGCCGTCCGGACTGGGCAGGGCCTCTTTGCACGTTTGTCGGCCCTCCCATCGGCATCGTGGCAGAAAGCGGGCCGATGCGAAGGGTCTTCGGGCCTGCGTCGTGCGAGGCCTTCCGCCATTTTTGCATTTGGCTGGTCACCAGCGGAAGGTACGCATCCGCATCTGCTGCCGCATACGGGCCGCGCGTGCCCGGCGTGGCTGCACCCGCTCACGCAGTTCCTTGGCCTCGTTGAGCTCCCGCAGGAACACTGCGCGGCGCCGCCGGCGCTGTGCGTCGTGCTCCCGCTGCGTGCTCGGTTCGTCCGCCGTCTCCGGCTCCTCCGGCCGCTCCGACTGCTCCGGCATGAGGCATCACCTCTCGTACGGGCGCCTTCCCCCATCAGTGTCGTTCGAAGCCGCGGCTTTCGCAGGGCGGCGGGCACGGCCGGGGCCCGGTTAGAGTCGTGCGCATGCGGATCCATGTCGTCGACCACCCCCTGGTGGCGCACAAACTCACCACCCTGCGCGACGAGCGCACCGACTCGCCGACCTTC
Organism: Actinacidiphila oryziradicis; assembly: GCF_005047355.1. Taxonomy (GTDB): domain Bacteria; phylum Actinomycetota; class Actinomycetes; order Streptomycetales; family Streptomycetaceae; genus Actinacidiphila; species Actinacidiphila oryziradicis. The sequence continues at coordinate 5,885 of NZ_SUMC01000008.1, read as the reverse complement.
CGTCGGCTCGCCGACGAACTGGTCACCCTCCTCGCCTACGAGGCGACCCGTGACGTGCGGACCGAGCAGGTCGACATCGTCACCCCCGTCGCCCCCACCATCGGCGTCCGGCTCTCCCACCCCCGGCCTCTGGTCGTCCCCATCCTCAGGGCGGGTCTGGGCATGCTGGAAGGCCTCATGCGGCTGCTGCCGACCGCCGAGGTCGGCTTCCTCGGCATGATCCGCGACGAGCAGACCCTGCAGGCCAAGACGTACGCCACGCGTATGCCGGAGGATCTCTCCGGCCGGCAGGTCTATGTCCTCGATCCCATGCTCGCCACCGGCGGCACGCTCATCGCCGCGATCGAACTGCTCATCGAGCGCGGCGCCGATGACGTCACCGCTGTCGTGCTGCTGGCTTCGCCGGAAGGCGTCGAGACGATGGAGCGGCAGCTCACCGGCCTGCCGGTCACTGTGGTGACGGCCGCGGTGGATGAGCGGCTCAATGAGCACGGCTACATCGTGCCGGGGCTCGGCGACGCGGGCGACCGGCTTTACGGCACTGTGGGGTAACGGCGGGACACGTTCGCGCTGCCGTGTGCCCCCGCCCATGGGTTGGGGGCACGGCGCTGTCCTGGGTCGGGGTCAGCAGGCCTTGCCGGTGCTGCCTGCCGCGGGCGAGGGGTGGGCGAGGGCGGTGAGGGCCTGCTTGACCTGGGCGTCGCTGGAGAGCTTGGTGAAGGCCTTGCCGATCATCAGGTCGACGGTGGTGCCGGCGAGCTTGGGGTCGGTCTTGGTGGCGGTGCCGGTGATCTGGGCGCTGACGACACTGAGGGCGGGCCCGGCTTTCGCGCCGCCGACGAGGAGGGCGGACTGCATGACCTTCTTGTCGTACGTAGCCGGGGCGTTGCCGAATGTCCCGATCTTGAAGCCGCGGGCGGCCAGCGCGTCAGCGGTGGACTTGGCCAGGCCGCTCTTGGACGTGGCGTTGTAGACGTTGACGGTGATGGCACCCGGCTTCGGCAATGCCGCCGCCGAAGGCGCCGAAGAAGGCACCGCCTTCGCCGCCGACGCTGTCGCGGAGGGCGTGGACCGCCTGCAGGACGCCGGGGCGGCGTTCGCCTTCTTGCTGCCGCTGCGGCCACCGAAGGTATCGATGAGCTGTAGCGTGCCCCAGCCGGCGAAGCTCAGCGCTACGGTCACCGCGACGGTGGACGCGACGATGCGGCGGCGGCTTCTGGTGCGGCGCATCCTCGGGTACTGGGTCCCGGTGACACGGTACTTCCCGCCCATGCCGGGGGGAGTGAGCATGCTCATAAGTGAAGCGTAGTGCGGGAATCGAGCCAGGCCTACTAAATGATCAACCAATCGGCCCTAGATGGACCCGAAAGGGGGAACGGCCGCCCAGATGGACTCGTGATCGGCCTCGCCATCGGGCACCTTGATCGGACGTCAGTCCATTTCGAGCACGCGCGCGTGCAGCACCTGGCGCTGCTGCAACGCGGCCCGCACCGCGCGGTGCAGGCCGTCCTCCAGATAGAGATCACCCCGCCATTTCACGACATGCGCGAAGAGATCCCCGTAAAAGGTGGAGTCCTCGGCCAGAAGGGTCTCCAGGTCGAGATTTCCCTTTGTGGTGACGAGCTGGTCGAGACGTACCGGGCGCGGCGCGACGTCCGCCCATTCGCGGGTACTTGTCCGGCCATGGTCGGGGTACGGCCGCCCGCTTCCGATGCGCTTGAAGATCACACGGAAAGCCTACCGGTCAAGCGCGTACCGGCGCAGCAATGACCGAGGAGCGCAATGGCGGACAAACGCTCCGATAGGGTGAGTTAGCCATGACCGAAGCGGTGGGGAGGGCTGAGGAGCGGGCCGGCGATGGCAGGCCGGGCTGCCCCGCTAGCCGGCCGCGGCCCCCTTGGCGGCACGTTTGGCTTGCTGTTTGTAGGCGCGGACCTTTTCCAGTGACTCGGGGCCGGTGATATCGGCGACCGAACGGTACGAGCCCTCTTCCCCGTACGGGCCGGCGGCCTCGCGCCAGCCTTCCGGCCGGATGCCGAACTGCTTGCCCAGGAGGGCCAGGAAGATCTGGGCCTTCTGCTTCCCGAAGCCGGGAAGGGCCATGAGGCGGTCGAGGAGTTCCTTGCCGGTGCGGACGTCACGCCATACGGCGGCGGCGTCGCCGTCGTAGTGCTCGACGAGATACTGACAGAGCTGCTGGATGCGCTTCGCCATGGACCCCGGGTAGCGGTGGACGGCGGGCTTGGCCGAGAGGAGCGCGACGAAGGCGTCGGGGTCGTAGCCGGCGATCTCGTGGGCGTCCAGGTCGTCGCGGCCGAGGCGTTGCGCGATGGTGTAAGGGCCGGAGAAGGCCCACTCCATGGGGACCTGCTGATCGAGGAGCATGCCGATCAGAAGGGCCAACGGGCTGCGGCTGAGCAGTGCGTCGGCTTCCGGCTGCTGGGCGAGTCGCAGTGTGGTGTCCATGGTGGTCGCGCCCTCCTTTCCGGCTTGCGGCGCGGTGCTTGTGAACCCATTTTTCCCTATCCGGCCGTTTCGCGCGGAAAGTAGTGATCGATCAGCGGGTTGCGGAACGTGCCCGCGGGGTCGAAGCGGCTGAGCAGGCCGCGGAAGCTCTCCCAGTGCTTGTAGGAGGCGCTGAGTGTCTCCGGGGCGGTGGAGGAGAGCTTTCCCCAGTGCGGGCGGGCATCGAAGGGCGCGAGCGCTTCTTCAATGCGTACGAGTACGGGGGCGACGGCCTCGGGGTCGGCGATCCAGGTGAAGTGGAAGGCGACGCTGGCCCTGCCGTTGCTGGGGCTGAGCCAGCAGGTGTCGGCCGCGATGGTGCGCATCTCGGACACGAGGAGTACGGGGGAGATCCACGGCTGAAGCTCCCGGAGCGCCTTCACCGCCTCGGGGGCGTCGGCGGCGGCGACGAAGTACTCCGACTGCAGTTCGGCTCCCACGCTGGGCACGAACCCGGCGCGGAAATGGGGGAGCCGCTCGTCCCAGGGCCCGGGGACGCCCAGCTGCTCGGTGGCGTTGGCCAGGGGCATGCCGTCGATCGGGTGGCGTTGTCCTTCGGCGGGGCGGGCGCCGGTCGGGGCGAGGTCGGGGAGGGGGTCGCCGACCCGGCGTTTCACCCACAGGCGGACGGCGCCGGACCAGTCGGTGAAGGCGCTGACGCTGTAGGCGGCGGCGAAGATGTCATCGAAGTGCTCGATGAGTGAGGGCCAGGCCAGGCCCTCGTAGACGTACTGTTCGACCTCGAACGCCGGGCGCAGGTCCAAGGTGAGGGCGGTGGCGATCCCGAGCGAGCCGAGCGAGGTCACGGCCCCCTCGAACCCCTCCGAGCCGCGCGAGAGCGTGGTGGGCGTGCCATCCGCGGTGATCAGCTCGATGGAGCTGACGAACGAGGCCAGCGTGCCGTTGGAGTTCCCCGAACCGTGGGTGCCCGTGGCGCACGCACCGGCGATGGTGAAATGCGGCGTCGAAGGCAGATTCGGCAGCGCCAGCCCGTGCTGCCTCAGCGCCGTGCACAGCTCGCCGAGGGTCAGGCCGGCCCCTACCCGCGCCGTCCGTCCGACGGGGTCGATCTCCACGAGGCGGGGAAGCTTCTCCAGGGTGATCAATGCGCCGGGCGTGTCCGCGACACGGTTGAAGGAGTGGCCGGTCCCCAGGGCGCGCAGCCGGCCGTTCCCGGCGGCGGCAACGGTGACGATGGCCCGGAGTTCCGCCACCGATGCCGGGCGGTGCAGCCGCTCTGCCGTGAACTCGACATTGCCCGCCCAGTTCGTCAGTTTCGCGTTCGCGGCCATCGTGCCCCTCTCCGGTCCCCGTTTTCCCTTTTCCTGTCGGATTGGAGCGTACGACCTTGCCGGACGAAGACGGTAAGGGCCGGTCAGGGCCGATCAGGGCAGCAGGTCCAGCCGCTGGGTGGCGACGACCGCCTGCAGAGGGGTGTGCAGAGCCCCCCCATCCGGGGGTAGCCCATCCGCTCCGGCACGGGGAACATGGTCGGACCCCGCGCCTCTACCGGGCGTCGGCAACATGCCCGCACCCGACTCCGCCCTGTCCGCACTTCTGGCCCACAGGAGCCACGATGACCAGCCCGGAACAGCGAGCGGAGGACCTGCTTGCCGCTTTCGGGGCGCCACCCGCGAGCGGCGGCGAACTGACGGCCCGGGACCCCCACGTACGGGCAACTGCACGGGCGAACCGCGCGGTTGGCCACCGCCCCACAGGAGGCCGCCCGGTGAACACTTCCCCGCCGCACCCCATGGCAGCCCTCATGGGCGTTCTGCCCCGGCAGCCCGGCCCGGAGCCGGCGGCGGTGACGCCGACTCCGACTCTGACGCCCGCCGTGACGTCCCCCGTCACGGCCGGCCCGGCGTCCGTGATCCGGGTGGAGCTGGCCGCCGAGTACACCGCGCCGGCGCGGGCGCGCCGGCATACCCGGGCGGCGCTGTCCTCCTGGGACGCCGACCAGGACGCCGTGGACTCCGCCGAGCTCGCCGTCACCGAGCTGGTCACCAACGCGGTGGTGCACACCGGCACGACGGAGAACGTGGTGCTGACCCTGCGCCGCACGAAGTCGCGGTTGCGGATCGAGGTGTGGGACCACGACGACCGCCCGCCCGTGCCCCGCTGCAGCAGCCCGGGCAGCACCAACGGCCGGGGCCTGGCGGTTGTCGCCGCCGTGGCCGACCGGTGGAGCTGGTTCCCGGCGCCGGCCGGCGGCAAGGTGGTCTGGTGCGAGCTGAGCCTCGGCTGCCTCCTCGGCTGTCCCTGACGACCGTCGGCCGTGAGCTCACGGCTCGCTCGCTGAAAGCCCCCACCGAACGCTGGAGGCTCCCACCGCTCGCTCAGCGGTGGGAGCCTCCAGTTCATGGCCAGTCATGGCCTACGAGACCGGCTCAGGCGGCGGCCCTGCGGGGGCCTGATCGGTCCGTCATTCCGGTGCGGCGCGATTGCGCGGGGCGGCTGCGCCGGCCACGGGCCGAGGCGGCGCTGCGCTGCGGCCGCTCGGCGACCGGAGCGGTGATGGTGACGGGGATGCCGGAGGGCGCCTGGGCGCCGGTGATACGGGTCAGCTCGGCGTCACCGGAGCGGACCTGGGCGGTGCGCGGGGTGATGCCGGCGTCGGCCATCAGGCGCGTCATCTCCCGGCGTTGGCTGGGCAGCACCAGGGTGACGACGATGCCGGACTCACCGGCGCGGGCGGTGCGGCCGCCACGGTGCAGATAGTCCTTGTGGTCCGTGGGCGGGTCCACATTCACGACCATGTCGAGGTTGTCGACGTGGATGCCGCGGGCCGCGACATTGGTGGCCACCAGCACCGTGACGTGACCGGTCTTGAACTGGGCGAGGGTGCGGGTGCGCTGCGGCTGGGACTTGCCACCGTGCAGCGCCGCCGCCCGTACGCCGCTGTTCAGCAGCTCTTTGGTCAGCTGGTCGACGGCGTGCTTGGTGTCCAGGAACATGAGCACCCGGCCGTCGCGGGCCGCGATCTCGGTGGTCGTGGCGCGCTTGTCGGCGTCGTGAACATGCAGCACGTGGTGCTCCATCGTGGTGACCGTGCTGGTTGAGGGGTCCACCGAGTGGACCACCGGGTCGTGCAGGTACTGGCGCACCAGCCGGTCGACGTTACGGTCCAGGGTGGCCGAGAACAGCATCCGCTGGCCGCCGGGGAGCACCTGGTCCAGCAGGGCCGTGACCTGCGGCATGAAGCCCATGTCGGCCATCTGGTCGGCCTCGTCCAGCACCGTGATCTTTACCCGGTCCAGGCGGCAGTCGCCACGTTCGATCAGGTCCTTGAGCCGTCCCGGGGTCGCGACAACGACCTCGGCGCCGCCGCGCAGCGCACTGGACTGCCGGCCGATCGACATACCGCCGACCACCGTGGC
>NZ_SUMC01000079.1 GCF_005047355.1 Actinacidiphila oryziradicis | reverse complement strand
GGCATGGCCGAGGTGATCTCGACGGTGAGCCGGATGGCGGTGCGCAGGTCGGCTTCCAGGTCCCCGGTGTCGGGGAGGGGGCGAAGCGGGACTTCTCCGTTGAGGGCTTCTATCACCAGTGCGGCCTTGTTCGGCCACCAGCGGTAGATGGTGGCCTTGCCGACCCCGGCGCGGCGGGCCACGCCTTCGAAGGACAGGCGCCGGTAGCCGACCTCGTTCAGCAGGGCCACGGTGGCTTGGAGGACGGCTTGGTGGGACTGCTGGCTGCGCCGCCTGGAGGGTGCCGAGGCAAGATCGGGGTCGCCGTTCCGGTCGGGCAGGCAAGGGTCCTGGTGGGCGCACGGCCGTCCAGGAGTGATCACCTTATGCCCCTCTTATAGATTCCTATGGTTTTGATTGACTTTAGACCGATATGAGACTTACTTTGGCGATACGGAGCGTTTCGTTCCCTGGAGGTGTAACTCCATAGCTGCGCCATTTATTCCTAAATGGCTGGGTCTGCCGGAGAGCAGGACCGCTACGGCTCGTACGAGTGGTCCGGTTCGGCGGGCGGACCATGGTGCACCGGATCCGCGCGCGGGATCTGATGCGCAGGAGCGCCGGTCACTCCGGCGCGAGGAACCGATACTCAACCCCTGGGAAGAAGGGGGCATCATGCGCGCGTCCAAGATCAGGCGAGTGGTTGCCGCGGTATGCGCGGCGCCTGTCATCGCTCTCGGAGCTTCGGCCGGCGCTAGCGCGGCCACCAACCAGGCCACTACCCACGCGCCGTCCACCGCGGTGGTAGCTGCGGCCCACAGCCCCAACTGGGGCGGCGGCTGGGGCGACGGCTACGGCTGGGGCTACGGCGACGGCTGGGGCTACGGCGGCTGGGGCCACGGCTGGGGCGGTGGCTGGGGTCACGGCGGCTGGGGTCACGGTGGCTGGGGTCACGGCGGCCGCTGGTAGGCCGGGCACAGTGCAGCCCACCGTCAGCACGCAGCATTTTCCCGCTGCTTGATCCGGGTGCCCGAGAGTCTTCGGGCACCCGGACCCCTGTCCACCGGCTCCCACGAAGCGGTGGTCCAGGCGCTGACCGTGACGGCACCGTTCTTTGCCGGTGCGGAGGCGAATCGGGTGGGCACGGCTGGAGACAGGGCACAAGCACATGCCGCGTCCGGTGCTGCAGGACTGGGGCGCCGATGCCGGCCATAGGGCACCTGTTGTGGATGGCGTCGCCGAGGACGGTGACCTGCTGGGTGTCCAGGCTCGATGGTGGGCATGGTGCCTAGGAGCGTGGGTCAGTAATGGTCCAGGGCGAAAACAATCTCCACACGAGGTCGATTCTGGCGACTGCGGGAGCAGTAGCCCTCCACCGGAGGCCCTTTCGAGGTCGATTGATGGCTCGCTCGCCCCACCTGGGCCAGTCCAGGCGCACCTGCTGTCCGGTCCGCCGGTCCAGGCGGAAGTCCCGGGCGGCCGCGAGCAGCGTCGTGGGGAAGTGCCCGGGCCCGTCGTCGTAGGCGGCCGGTTCCGCGCTGATCGCCGTGTCGTCGCGCAGGGCCTCACACGGGATGCGGCCGCAGTGGCGCGCCATGCCGAGCACTTCCACCAGCCGCTTGTAGGTGCGCTCCTCCTTGACCAGCACGCCGTCGGAGAGACCAGCGCGTACCAGCACTGCCGGATCGTGAGCGGCAGCTGCGCGACGAAGCAGCAGAGCTCAGCTGCCGCTGTACCGGTCAGCGTCGGCCGGGCGGAAGCACGCCGTCACCGTCTTGCCGTGCCGCTGACACGTCATCCCCCCTCGTCGGCGAGCATCCGCACGATCCCTACTCCCCGGCCGGACACCTCGCCCACCTCCGGGTCACGCTGCCGCAGCAGCGTCGGATCCTCGTCATGGACGCTCACATGAAGGCAGTCGCCGTCCCGGGTAAGAACCAGATCCGCATCGCTGTGCGCGTGGACGTGAGCATTGGTGAGCAGCTCGGACACGGCAGGACGACAGCGTCCACCGTCTCCGGCTCAGCAGCCGTCCACGGCAGGGACTCCAGATGCCTGCGTGTCCGCTGGCGCCCGGCGCGCACCCCTCCCGGCACGGGAAACGAGTGCGCCCAGCCCATCGCCTTGACCGCCACCAAGCTCTCCCGTTCCTACCGCCCACACCCACTCGTGCACTGGCCACCTACCCAGCGCCCGCCTCCGCGGGCATCCGGGCGACACCGCCGATGTCTGTTTCCGTCTCGCGCGGTTCTGTCAGATTCCCGAGGCGCACCTTGAGCGGGCGCTGCCAGCGCTGGGCTTCGGCCAGGTCCGCCGTACGGTCGGCGGCCCGGCCGCCTGACGGCAGCGTTACGGTCGGGGCTTGTTCGCGAACACCCACCGGTTGCCCGCCAGCGCGTCGTTCTGCTCGGGCAACGGGCCGCGTCCGTGATGGCGGGTGAAGTCGAAAGGGGTGTGGACCGATGTGGACCAGCCCTTGCTCGCCAGGTCACCGGCGGAGTCGGGCCGCGGCTCTCTGTCGAACAGGTTGAGCAGGTCGATGCCGATCTGCTGTGTCGTCGAGGTGTAGAGCGGGCTGTCGCGGTATTCCAGCAAGTCCTTGTCGAGCTTGACCTCGAACGCCAGAGCGCTTCCTCCCGTGCTCAACCGGTCCACCGTGTCGATGAGGTACGTCTCGGCGGCGGTGGGCAGGTAGAACAGCAACCCCTCGGCCAGCCAGACGCTCGGTGCAGCCGTGTCGAAGCCGGCGTCGGCCAGCGCTCCGACCCAGTCGGCGCGCAGATCGATCGGGATGGGTACGCGCGCTGCCTTCGGGGCGGCCGACAGTCCGTCGAGCACCTTGTGCTTGAACGCCAGCACGCCTTCCCTGTCGATCTCGAAGATCACGCAGCCGGGAGGCCAGTCGAGTCGGAACGCCCGCGAATCCAACCCCGCCCCGAACAAGACCACTTGGCGGGCGCTGCCCGTGTGCACCGACCGGAGGAGAAAGTCGTCGAGGACCCTCGTCCGCAGACCGAAGTAACGCGCGAATCGCCCCCACAGCGGGTTCGCGTCCCCGTCCGCAACCTGTTGTATGCGGACCGGCCAGCCGGCGGACGCCGGTGCGGCGAGCACGAAGTGCTCCGCATAGACGTCCCGTGCCAGGGTGTCGTGGCGGTGGGTCTCGATCGCCCGTGCCGCGGCGACCATGAGAGCGGTCAGGCCGACACCTCCTTCCACGCCTTCCACGCCGGTATTCCGAGGCGTTGTGCTGACCACATGTCCTCCTTTGGGCGAGTTGAGACCACGAACAGCGAGGAATACGAATGATGGATCAACGGTGGACGCACGACGCCACCGCTCTGGGCGCCCCGTTCCTAGGGGAGCGCCCGATAGCGCGGCCCTGCGGCCACCCGGTCCCTCAGTCCGGCCGGCTCGGCGTGGGGCAGGTCGCCGCGCGGGCCGGCCACAGCGGTGCGGTGTCCAGGGCCTGCCGTCAGATGGCGGTCGATCAGAGTCGATCGGATGGGCAGCGGCATTGAATGCCTCGCTCATCGGCTCCTCCCCTCCGGAAGCAGGACGGGTTTGACCACGCGGCCCGCGTCGCAGTCGCGCTCGGCCTCGTTGATGTCGGCGAGTGGGTACGTACGGATCAGCTCGTCGAAGGGAAACCGCCCGGCCTGCCATAGCCCGGTCAGCCGCGGAATCAGAAGTCCCGGCACCGCGTCCCCCTCGCAGATGTGGGAGATTTTCCTGCCCCGGTCCAGTGCCCCCGGTTCGAGCGGCAGCGCGGTGTGGAGCCGTGCCACCAGACCGAGGTGGCCGGTCGGGCGCAGGGCCCGGAGCGCGTCGTTGATCAGCTGGGCGGAGGCCGTGGTATCCAGCGCGTACTGCGCGCCGCCGTCGGTCAGTTGCTGGATGCGGCCGGGCAGGTCGGCCGATGCGGCGTGCAGCGGAATCGCGCCGAATCGTTCGGCGAGGGCCAGCCGTTCGGGGTGCCGGTCGACGGCCACGGCCACTGCTCCGGAGGCGGCGGCCGCCATCACCGCGGCCAGGCCCACCGCTCCTGCGCCGAAGACCGCGATGGTGTCGCCGGGCCCGATGCCGAAGGAGTTGAAGACCGTTCCGGCGCCGGTGAGGAAGCCGCAGCCGAGCGGTCCGAGCAGTTCGATGGGCAGCGAGGGGTCGGCCCGGACGGCGTTGCGGGCCGGAACCACCGCGTACTCGGCGAACGAGGACTGGCCGAACCACCGGGGGGCCAGTTCGTCCCCGGCCGCGTCGGTGAACCGCACAGCGTTCTCCTTGCGCCCTCCGAAGAGGTTGAGCGAGGCGAAGGAGTCACAGTAGGCGGGGGCAGCGTCCATGCAGTTCCGGCAGTGTCCGCAGGAGTCGAAGCTCAGCACGACGTGGTCGCCGTTGCTCAGGCCGGTGTGCGGGCCGCCCGTCTCCACCACGACCCCGGCCCCCTCGTGGCCGAGCACCGCTGGCAGCGGCGAGCGGCCCGCCGAACGCCGGACCGCGAGATCGGTCCGGCACATCCCGCAGCCCGCGATCCTGACCAGGACCTCGCCGTCGGCCGGTCCCGTGTTCAGGATCACCTCCTCGACAGCGAATCGGCTCTCGTACGAGCGCAGTACCGCCGCGCCGAACCTCATCGTCACGCCTCCTCCGGACGGTGCACGACGAACGGTCTGAGGTTCCCGTAGAGCCCCCATAGCCCGCCCGCGACGCCGACACCGCTCTCCTTGATGCCCGCGAAGGGCTGGGCGAGGGACAGCTCGGCGTGGTGGTTGATCCACGCCGTCCCGCACTCCAGCCGGTCGGCCACCACCTCGGCCCGGTCGAGATCGGTCCCCCATACCGAGCCGCCCAGCCCGAAGCCGGTGTCGTTGGCCGCCTCGACGGCTTCGTCGAGGCTCCCGTACGGCAGCACCGGCAGGACCGGACCGAACTGCTCCTCCGTCACCACCGGGCTGTCGGGCGGGACATCGGCCAGGATCGTCGGGGCGTAAAAGTAGCCCGGTCGGTCCAGCCGGTGGCCACCGGCCACGGCTCGGGCGCCGTCTGCCAGGGCCTGGGCCGTGTAGCGCTCGACCCGGGCCAGTTGGGGGACGTTGTTGACCGGTCCCAGCTGCGTGCCCGGGTCGAGGCCGGCTCCGACGACGGCGGTCTTCGCGCGCTGCGCGAGGGCCTCGACAACGTCGGAGTAGAGCCGGGCCGGGGCGTAGACGCGCTTGACCGCCATGCAGACCTGCCCGCAGTTGCGGAACGCCGCCCAGAACAGCCGGTCCGCGATCCGCTCCACATCCACGTCCCCCAGCAGGATGGCGGCATCATTACCACCCAGCTCCAGGGTGACGCGGCCAAGCGACGCCGCCGCGCCCTCCGCGACGGCCCGTCCGGTGGGGATCGAACCGGTGAAGGTCACGTGACGGATCCCTGGATGGGAGGCCAGGCGAGCGCCGAGGGGTTCGTGACCGGTGACGACCGTCAGCACGTCCTCGGGGAGGGCGGTGGAGATGACGGATCCCAGCAGCCGTGTGGCGAGGGGCGTGAAGGGGGAGGGCTTGAGCACCATCGTGTTGCCCGCGGCGAGCGCGGGCGCAAACTTGGCCGACGCGAGCTGGAGGGGAAAGTTCCACGGGACGATCGCGGCGACGGGCCCGAGCGGTCGCCAGCGGATCTCGCTGCGTACCGGCCGACCGTCCCTGATCGACTGGGGCCCGGGGGCCATCTCGGCGAAGTAGCGTAGGCGGGCCGCTGTGCGGGCGATCTCCGCGTACGACTCGGCCAGGGGTTTGCCCTGTTCACGGGTGAGCAGCGGAGCGATGTCCGCCCCGGCCGCCTCCACGGCGTCGGCTGCCGCGAGCAACGCGGTGGCGCGGGCAACGGGGTCGGACCGCCAGCTTCGCCAGGCCTCGTGGGCCCGGCCGACGACGGCGTCCAACTCGTCCGGCTGCTGGTCGGGAGCCTCCTCGAAGGCCTCGCCCGTTGCCGGATCGAGGACGGCGAAGCGCTCGCCGCGGATCCCGCGCGCGCGGCGGGGCTGACTCGTCGGCATGCCGGCGGTCAGCCCGCGGCGGCGACGGCAGCCGCGTATTCCCGGGCGTGCCGGTCCATCTCCGCCCGGAAGGCGGCCACCAACTGCGGCTGAATCCTTCCGGTGTTGCGGTCGCCCCCCTCGCAGACCGCCCCGCGCACCCCCACGATGTCCGTGCCGATGCGGGTCAGCGCGCCGAGGTCTCCCACCTTGACGCTGCCCGCGAGGGCGGCGAGCAGATCGGCCTCGTGGGCCAGCCGGACGAACTCCGCGCAGACCTCTGGCGGAACGTGGTCGAACAGCCGTGTCCCGTCCTTGACCGCAGTGTCGAGCATGGCCGCGTCGGAGCCGGAGCGGCGGGCGATGTCGGGCAGCGCGAGCGGGTTGACGCAGCCGATCCGGTGGGCGTCGGCGTAGCCCGAGGCGACGACGAACGCGTCCGGCCGATATTCCTTCACTGCCCGGACGACCCCTCGCATGACATCGATGGCCTGTTCGGGCGTCGTGCATCCGTAGAGGCCGACCTTGATGTATGTGGCTCCGGAGACAGCCGCACCGAGTGCCGCCTGGGCCACCGTGCCGGGCTTGTACGGCACGTCTCCCACGGTGGCGGACACCGGCTTGTCTGCCGGGACCGCGTCGCGGATCTCCCTGATGACCCACGGGAAGTTCGCGCCGAGCGAACCCTCGTCGGGCTTCTTGACATCGACGATGTCGAGATGCTCCGCCGCCTTCGCGCAGTCGAGGGCCTCCTCGACGCTGTCCGGGGAGATAAGAAGCAACAACGTGGACTCCTTCCACCGCATATCCACCTGGCCAAGAGGCAGGTGTGCGGAGCCGGCTGGATCCCTTGCGGTCTGCTCATCATTACTGCGGCCCGTGGCCACCGGTAGGGCGCGCGGAGTCCGAACGGGTACTGCCACGGAGTACCCAGTGCGCCGTGTGCGCCTGTTCGAACGAACCGCAGGTTCCGAAGCTGCCCCCTCGGCCGCCCACAACCCGCTCCGGGTCTACCTCACCAACACACCGCACCATCGGCCAAGCGAAGGAGCAGCCAGCCCGTCCAGCGGGCCGCCGGTCAGTCCCGGATCATGGTGGGCGGCGGGCTGCGGCTCGACCACCTGCGCGCCGGTGCTGCGGGGCGCGCTGGAGTCGTTCGGGCCCGCTACCGTCACGCACGCGCCTGGCGCCCTGGTGAGCGGGACACGCTACAAACCGGCCGCTGCGAAACTCGGAACAGCGCACCTGCTCGGTTCATCCGTAGCCGGTCAGCATCGCAGCCATGGGATCGAACGCCATGGTCAATCACGCCCTGTATCCGCACGCCGAAAGAGCACGCCGGTCCGTCGATCAGGTGAGTTCCAGTCCGCCATCGATGGTGAGAACCTGCCCGGTCAGCCAGGCGGTGTGGGCATCAGCGAAGCGCAGGATCCACTCCGCGATCTCTTCGGGGTCACCTCGGCGACCCAACGGGATCCGTGCCGCTTCGTCGCTTTGGCCTCCTGCCCGGTCGCCAAAACCTTGCGGTCCCAGCCCTCGGTGGAAACGGCGCCGGCAGGACCGAGGTCCAGACAGTTGGTGTAAGGGTCGGAGGTGAAAGCCAGAGGAACGGTTCCAAGGAGGTCGGCTGCCACGTTGTGTCCGGCGAACTTGCCCATCGGCAGAGCATGCTGGCGACTCTGCATCGTGTAGTGCCCATCAAATCGTACGGTCCGCGCTCAACTGAGCGCGGACCGTCGTCGCCGACGGCTCCCGCTCGCGCAGCCGGGCCAGCGCCGGGGGGCCGAGCAGCGAGCTCAGGAAGCGCCTGGGTGCGTCGTGGCGCGGCGGGTCGGCCTCCAGCAGCGGGCTGGGGATCCGCACAAGGGTTTCCCGGGGGGAAGTTCCTCAGGCCCACCCCCGCCGCCGACTGGAGGGACTGCCAGTCCATGAGGGCGGCACGGACCTCGTCGTAGCGGGCCATAGCGTAGACGTCGTAGCGGGCCAGGTGAACCAGCGGCCCGGCGTCCCGCAGCTGTGCGTGCAGTCGGCGACTCACCGGAACAGGTCGCCGCGGCGCAGCGTCAGATGGTCCGCATCGGCATCGACCGGCCCGCCGGGGCGGCGACCGGCGACCTCGACGCACTGACCGCACCCGACCAAAAACGTGCGCCTACCCGAGTGTCACCTTCACCGCGGTCCGCGACGCCCGGGCGCTGCGGTAACGCGCGCTCTGCGGCCACTGCCGATCCGAACGGATCGGAGGTGTCACTTGAGGAGTTTCGAGAACAATATCTACATGAGCATATGGGATAAAAGAGGGGATATGGTGGTGTACGGGACTGAGCCGTACAACGCCGAACCGCCTCCTGGCGCGCTCGCGGGTCAGTTTCTCACCCGGCTGGACACCTTCTACGCCCGGAACCACGGGCCGATCCAACAAATCGACGCGGCCGGCTGGCGGCTGCGGGTGGACGGGCTGGTCGATCGCACGCTGGAGCTGTCTCTGGAGGAACTGCGCCGCCGCTTCCCCGAGCGGAAGGTGGTGGCGACACTGCAGTGCGCGGGCAACCGCCGCGCCGATCTCCAGGAGTTCCACGTCATACCGGGCGAGGTCCCCTGGGGCCCCGGGACCACCTCCACGGCATCCTGGAGCGGGGTGAGCCTGGCAGATGTGCTGGCCGAGGCCGGACTGCAGGTTCGCGCGGCCCACATCGCCTTTGCCAGCACCGACGTGTCACAAGAGGCCGACCCGCCACAGCCCTACGGCGGATCCATCCCGGTAGCGAAGGCCACCTCCAGCGAGGTGCTGCTGGCCTGGGCGATGAACGGCCAGGCCCTGCCCGCCGCACACGGCGCCCCGCTGCGCGTGGTCGTTCCGGGCTGGATCGGCGCCCGCAGCGTCAAATGGCTGCAACGCGTCACCGCCCAGGCCGAACCGTCCGACAACTACTTCCAAACCGCCTATAGCGTCCTGCCTCCCGAAGCCGATCCTCACAAATTCGGGCCGGGTGACGGCATCATCCTTGGCCCGGTCGCCCTGAACTGCGCCATCCTGCGGCCCGACAAAGACGCCCGGCTGCCCGCCGGGGCGACCGAGGTCACCGGCTACGCCTTCGCCGGGGACGACCGGACCGTGGCACGCGTCGACGTATCCCCCGACGGCGGCAGCACCTGGATCCAGGCTGGTCTGGACGCACCGGAAAGTCCGTGGACGTGGCAGCACTGGCGCGCCACGTTCACCCTGCCCGCAGGCGAGAGGGAGCTCATCGCCCGCGCCTGGGACTCCACCTCAGCCGTACAGCCTGAATCGCCGGCGACTGTCTGGAACCCCAAGGGGTACGCCAACAACTCCTGGGCCCGCGTGCACGTCACATGTCACCCCTGACCGGACGCTCTGGTGGAACGACGCCAACCACACCGCGGTCACACACCCCGGCGATTAAAGGCCGCCCCGCTATTGTGTTCGGCCTGCTGGGACGGCTACCGGAGGTGGCGCTCACGCTCGACCAGCAGGTGCGGCGCGCGACTAGCAGCCGCAAAGGCAGCCGACCGACGACCCCGGCCAGCCGGTTCGCGCAGGACCGCGATCCGGTACGTGACAGCGTCCCAGCGGTCGCCGCACAGCGAGTACTGGCGGGTGGTGCCGTCGGGCAGGACCACGTCGATGTGGGAGAGCCGGGCGTCCAGTCCGGCAGGCGCTTGCCGGCGGGGTGCCGCAGGGTCAGGGCCACGACGGCGTCGGCCACCGCTTCCTTCGCGGCGATCGTCAGGGTCGCGGCTGCCACATCCGCCATGTCGGCCTCCCGTCATTGGGTTGCCGGAAGCATGCGCCGGTTTGCGAACGGCTCGCGACGCCGTTATCACTCAATGAGAAGCGAAGTGTCCCGGGATGTTAAGGCCGGGAAGCCAAGAGAGGCCTACGAGGTTCCCCCGGGAGTCGCGGCCAGTGCGCGCGTGATGCCCTCGGCGGCCGTTCTGACGACCGGGACGAGGGCCGCGGGCGCCGTCGTCGTTGGGCACGATGACCGACAGCGAGGCGATGACCTGCCCGCGCGTTTCGTGGATGGGCGCGGTGATGCCGTATGCCTCGACGTGCAGGTAGCCCGGGCACAGGATGAACCCCTGCGCCCGGGCCGACGCGAGCAGAGCCCGCAGCAGGGGCGCGCTGGCGGGGCGTGGGGGGGGTGTGGCCTGCCAGGACGCGCTCCTGGAGCTCGGGGATACTGTGGGCCACGAGCAGGATGCCGCTGGACGACGCGTGGGCAATGGGCCGGCGATCCGGGTGTAGTTGATGACCGCGTCGGGTGCCGAGAAGCGTTCGAGGCACAGAACCTCGCCCCCTACGAGCACTCCTAGCTGCACATGGTGTCCCACCACGCCGTGGACGCCCTTCATCACGGGCAGGGCGGCCTATCGCGCTGTTCAGCCCGGCCTTACGGACCGTCTCCACCAGCAGTACGGCCCCGGCCTGCGAAACCACTCCGCGGCAACCGCCCTCAACGCGGGCACGGAGGTAGGACCCGAAAGTCTGCTTCACCTTCACGAGTGCCTCCGGCTTGCCGGGAACAGGAACACGATCGCCTGTCTGGCGGTCGCCACCGCCCATGCCTTCTTGCTGCGGCGGCGGCCTGTCGCCGTTCCCGTGAGGTGCGGCCGGAGCTGCGGGCAGATCACGGGGACGGGGTGGCGGCGGATGCGTGCGGCGTCGCCGCCGAGGCCGGCGGCAGCCGTCTCGTGCGGGGTGCCGAGCGCGACCGTGCTGGCCTGTTCCAGCCGGTCGTACTGCTCGTTGGTGAGGACGAGGTCGAGCGCGGCGAGGTACTCGTCCAGCTGGGCGGTGGTGCGCGGGCCGATGACGGGGATGAGAGAGGTGGAGGCCCGGGCGGCGCGGGCCCGAAGCCAGGCCACCGACACCTGGGCGGCGCTTGTCCCGGACTCCTCGGCGATCGCGAGGATGCCATCGAGGACGGCGGTCTTGTGTTCGCTGTCCTCGATGTGCACACCGGCGCCCCGCCGGCTGAGGCGGCCCTCGGGGCTGAGCCGGTACTTGCCGGTCAGCAGGCCGCCCGCCAGCGGGGCGTACAGGGCGGCGCCGAGACCGAACGCTTCGGCCATCGGCAGCAGTTCGCGTTCGGCGGTGCGGTCGGCGAGGCTGTACTCGACCTGTATGCCGATGACCGGGGCCCGGTCGCGCAGCTCGGCGATGGTGACGGCGGTCGCTACCCGCCAGGCGGGGAAGTTGGACAGGCCGCCGTGCAGGATCTTCCCCGCGCGGACCAGGTCGTCGAAGGCGGCGACGATCTCGTCCACGGGGGTGATGGTGTCGGGCAGGTGGGCCCAGTAGACGTCGACGTAGTCGGTCCCGAGCCGCTTCAGGCTCGCCTCCAGCGAGCGGATCATCGTCTTGCGGCTGTTGCCGGTGTCGTTGATCCGGGTGCGTCCTGCGCTGCCACGGGTGTATTTGGTCGCCAGCACGAACTGGTCGCGGTCGGCGGCGAGTAGATCGCCGAGCACGATCTCGGGTTGTCCTCCCTGGTAGTGCGGAACCAGAGAGGTGCAGCCCGCGCCGCGAGCCGCCGACGAAGTCACAGATGCAGGTGACCTCCTCACCTGGAAGGTGCTCCCAGCCGCACCGGGAAAGAGAACCCCACTGACCCTTCCCCCTGCTGGTCAGGCGCTCCCTCGTTATCGGCTGACCGCAGGCGATGCTGTACGGCTCACCGCACTGCGCGAGCACCTCAACAGCACGACCGACGTTGCCGTGGTGCTGCTGGGCGGCGGGCCGCTCCTGGGCGCCGAGGTGCAGCGCCAGCTGCAGGCCGAAGTCGTCGCCACCATGCCGTGGCGGCCGCGAGGAGGTCAAGCAGGAGCCACCTGGCCGATCCCGCTCCGGCACCGTCCTGCCACCATCTGGCAGCCAGGACCTGCGTCTGGACGACGCCACCGGCCCCCCTGCCGGTCACCGACCACGGCGACGGACGGCCGCTGACCCGATTGCCTTGGCTGTTCATCACAGCTTCCGGATCACGACGACCCCAGGACGAGCGTCTCATCACAGATGTCCGTGTTGCTGGGCACCGTGCCGTGGGACAAGAAGCCCAGCGATTTCAGCGACGAGACAGTCCCGTTCAGGCCGCCGTTGTCCGGCTTGCCGCCGGTAAAGAAGTAGCCGCTGCTCAAGAGCTTGGTGTAGCCCCACTGGGCGGTCGGCGCGTCGACCTTGGCCTGCTGCTGCAGCACGGAGATCACATCGGCCTTGTTCTTCGGGTCCAGGGCGTAGGCGAGGGACTTCTCCATCGCCGAGTACAGCTTCTTGAGCACGGGTTTGTTGTTCGCCGCCCACCTCCTGCCCACCACGACGCCATTGCCCGCGTATTGACTGGCCGGCAGGTGCTTGGTGAGGTCGTCCAGCTGGGTGAATCCGGCTGTCTTGGCCTTGAAGTCGTACGGGGTGGTGAGGATCGTCGCATCGACCGCACCGGACTTCAGCGCCGCGAACCGGTCGGTGGAGGAGCCGGCGTACTGCAGTGTCACGTCCTTCAGGTTCAGCCCGCCGGCCGCGGCCATCAGCTTGGTGAAGTACATCGTGTTGTCCCGCGGGCCGGCCACCATGACCGTCTTGCCCTTCAGCTGCGACCAGCTTGTGATTCCGGGCTTCGCGTAGACGCTGTTGGGCAGTACCGACTGCGACATGAAGAAGGGGATCGTGATCTTGCCACCGGAGCCGATGGCCTGGATCGCGTCGCTGGTGGAGCACTCCCCGACGTTGAGGGCGCCCGCGATCACCTGCTGGCAGACCTTGCCGGACTGGCCTACGACTGCCACGTTGAGCTTGACCCCGGCGTCGCTGAAGAAGCCCTTCGCTTCGCCGACCAGCAGCGGGATGCTGGACAGCGACTTTGTCGTGACACCGTAGTCGAGTACGGTCACCCCCTTCGGCGCGGCCGTGGCGGAGCCGGGCGCTTGGGCGCAGCCGCCCAAGGCCGCCGTGAGCATCACGGCCGTCGCCGCTACGCCGAGGCGCGTTACCCGGATCCGGCTCAGGGCCGTGGCTCTGCCTCGGTATTCCACGCTCGTGCGGGCCATTTTCAGGTCCCTCCTCTGTGTGAATATGGGGAAACAGTGGGTCAGGTGACCCCGAACTGGTCGCCTTCGGATTCGATCGGGGGGTACGGGTCCCCTGTCGTCGTGGATTCGTCGGCTGCGCCGGAGCGCGAATAGGTCTCGTAGGCGACCGCGTACCTCGCGCCCCGGCAGGAGCCGTAGCCGAGCTCGATCAGGCTGCCGTCGTGGGCGTAGATCGATCGTTCGATGTGCAGCACCGCGCTGTCGGGCTCCACACCGAGAAGCACCGCGGCGCGCGCGTCGGCCAGCCGTGCCTGGACGACCCGCCGCGTCCGGTCGGGGCGTACCCCAGGCAGTTCGGCGAACGCCTCGTCGAGACCCAGGTTTTCGCGGCGGGGATGGGTCAGCAGCGGTGCCGCCAACTGACCGGGCAGGTAACTGCTCCAGGTCGCGTTCGGTTCGCCGTCGAGGATGGTCAGGCGTTCCCAGAAGACGAACTCGCGCTCCGCGCTGCCGAATCGGCGGCGCAGCATGGGCACGCTCGGCACCAGTTGCAGGGTGATGGTGCGGTAGCTGATCCGCTGCCGGCCGCCGGAGATGGAGTCGGCGAAGCCGCGGCCGCGGTCGTAGACGCGAGTCAGCGGACTGCTCACCAACGTCGTCCCGACCCCGCGCCGCCGTCGCAGCACACCTTCGCTGACCAGCATGGTCAGCGCCTCGCGCACGGTATTGCGGGATACCTGGTACTCCCGGGTGAGCTGGTCCTCCGGCGGGAAGTCGCCGCCGAAGTCGTCGGCCAGCACCTGGGAGCGCAGCATGTCGCGCACCCGGCGGGCCCGCTCGAACCGGGAACGGCGCTCGCCATCGGCCGAGTTGTATCTGCTCACGCCAGCCCACCGTCTATTTGAGGCCCCGCAGATGCCGGGGCGGGTTCCGCGGTCCCCTTGTGGACGTCCGCGCCGGGGTGGCGGGCCCGTCTGCCCACGGTCTCCTGGGCGAGCAGCGCGAACACGATGGCCGAGATAATCGAGACGGCGGCAGTGACGATGCCGGCCACGCTCAGCCCGCCGTGGTCTATGAGCACGCCGAGCGCCACCGGGCCGACCAGCCCGCCGAGATCCCCGAAGGTGCGGTAGATGCCGATCCCGCTGCCGCGCAGTCGGGCCGGGAGGACGTCGGCGCAATAGGCCGCCGGTACCGACCCGGACAGTCCGTTGGCCAGCCCCACGACGGCGAACGCGATGAAGAAGACCGCCGGCCAGTGGGCGAAGGAGAACCCGACGTAGCCGATGCCGGTGGCCAGCAGCGAGCACACGATGGGGAGCTTGCGGGAACGGTCGGAGAGCCGCCCGACGATGCGGACCATCCCCATGTTGACCACCGCCAGCACCCCGAGGGTGATCCCAAAGGTTGAAGTGGACAGATGGATCCAGGTGTAGGCGATCAGCGCGAGCAGCGTCTGCTGCCCGCCGAACCGGATGAAGAACACGGTGAAGCCGATGAGGCAGGCCGCTACGTAGCTACGGTCCGCGAAGAGTGTGATCATCCCCCCTGAACGTCGGGTGCCGCCCTCGTGCTCCTCGCGCACTGGGGCGGCCGGCAGCCGGGTGCTCGCCCAGCCGGCCATCAGCAGGGCGACCAAACCGGCCAGCAGGTAGCTCGCCCGCGGTCCGAACACTCCGGCGGTGATACCGCCGAGCGCCGGGCCGAGTGAGCTGCCGGCCAGTTGGAAGGTCTGCAGGGTGGCCATCGCCTGGCCTCGGCTGGACCGGTCGGTGAGGTCGGCAAGCAGCGATTGCCCCACGGTGATTGCGACGCCGCCGGCCAGGCCGAGCAGGAGCCGCATCCCGATCAGCGTCGGCAGGTTCTGCGCCGCCGCGGTGGCCGCGAGCACCACGCCGACCGCGGCCACCGCGATCAGCACGACGGTGCGGCGGTTGACGCGGTCCGCCAGCATCCCGGCCGGGATGTTCACGAGGACCCGGGCGACGCTGAAGCTGGACACCAATACGCCGAGTTGCGCGGCGGTGGCGCCGAACTGGTGGGCGTAGACGGGCAGCACCGGGACCACGAGGCCCCACGAGGCCTGGGTGAGTGCGACGAGTCCGCAGATCAGGTACAGGCTTTCCCGCGTCGACGCCGGACGCCGTCGCCTCATGTAACACGCATCTCAAGCGCGTTGGACTCCCGGACCTCTGCCTCGATCTCGCTCCAGATGCGGTCGGCGTATCCGGCGAAGGCCGTTGACCGCTTCACGGCAAGCGGCCGGGGCCGGTCCAGCTCGATGTCCAGCGTGGTGGCGACCCGGCCGGGCCGCGCCCGCATGACCACGACACGGTCGGCGAGGAAGACCGCCTCGTCGATCTGGTGGGTGATGAACAGGACCGTCGAGCCGGTGCGTTCCCAGATCGAGACCAGTTCCTCCTGCATGACCTCACGAGTCTGGGCGTCCAGCGCGGCGAACGGCTCGTCCATGAGGAGCACCGCGGGTTCGATCGCCAGCGAGCGGGCGATGTTCACCCGCTGCCGCATACCCCCGGAGAGCTGGTGCGGATAGTTGTCCTCGAACCCGGACAACCCGACCAGAGCGATCATCTCGTCGGCGGTGGCCCGGGTCACCCGCCTGCTCAGGCCACGAGCCCGCAGCCCGAACCCGACGTTGTCGCGGACCGAGAGCCAGGGCAGCAGCCGGTCGTTCTGGAAGACGAAGCCCAGCCCCTGGTCCGGGCCGGTGACCGGGGTGCTGTTGACGACAACGCTGCCGCTGGTGGGTTGCAGCAGCCCGGAAAGGATGCGGAACAGTGTCGTCTTGCCGCACCCGGACGGGCCGACCAGCGCCACTTTCTCGCCGCGTGCCACCTCGATGGCGATGTCCTGCAACACGGTGAGCGACTCGCCGTCGCCGCGCACGAAACGGTGGCTGACGCGGTCGATCGACAGCACCGGAGCGGCGTCCCCGGCCTGGGCGGGTGCGGCGTCCGGAGTGTGCACCGCAATGTCCTCGGTCACGGCGCTCTCCGGGGTCTCGGGGTGAGTAGTTGGTACGGGGCCGCGGTGGTCGGCCGCCGGCCGCCCGTTCATCTGCGCCGCCAGGGCGCCAAGGCGTTCTCCAGCAGCTGGACCATCGCGGACAGGCCGACACCGGCCACCGCGAGGATCCCCACCGCGGCGAACAGCCCCGCAGTGTCGTAAGCCTGGCTGGAGATGGTGATCTGATAGCCCAACCCGGCGCGGGCACCGAACAGTTCGGCCACCACCACACCGATGATCGCCTTGCCGATCGCGAGCCGGATCCCGGTCAGGACGAACGGCAGCGCCGAGCGCAGGTGCACCCGCAGGAACAGCTGGTGGCCGCTCCAGCCCAGCACCCGGGCCATCTCGATCTGGTCGTGGTCGGCCTGCATCACCCCGACCTCGGTGTTGATCACGATCGGGAACACGGCGACCAGCACCACCACGACGACTTTGCCTTGCAGGCCCAGCCCGAACCACAGGATGAACAGCGGCGCCAGCGCGACGGTCGGGGTCGAATACAGCCCTGAGATCCACGGCCGCAGTGCGGCGCGCAGGTTCGGGAGCAGGGCAAGGGCCAACCCGAGCGGCACCCCGATGCCGATGGAGACGAGCATCCCGATGCCGAACTCGATGCCGCTGACCTGCATCTGGTAGAGCAGGCTCTCGTGGGCGACCATCTCCAGGAAGCGGCGGAACACCGCGCTCGGGCCGGTCAGGAACAGTGGGTCGTGGACGACGAAATCGGAGACGATCTCCCAGCCAAGGGCGCCCACCAGCACCGAGAGCACGGAGATGGCGCGCCGACGGGGGAATCGGACGGTCAGCCGGCTCCAGCGGCCGGACGGCCGCCCGGTGAACGCGGACGGTTCGAGGGATGGGCCGCGTTCGAGAACGGATTCGGACATGTCTTCCTCCTAGGCGGGGAGACGTGGGCAGAACGTCGGTCGGCGCGGTAGGAGCCGTCGCCGTCCGCGTCAGGCGAGCCGGGTGAAGATGCCCGGGTCGTAGTCGGGGCGTATGTCGCTGGAGAAGTCCCAGCGGACCTTGTCCGCCGGGTAGGCACCGGCGTGGACCTGGTCGAGGAACTCCAGCACGGACAGGAAGGCCTGCTCGGATTCGCGGTGCCGGTACCGGCCGGGCATGGTGTCGTTGAGCCAGCCGTGCGGCATGTCCCGCCAGACCCGGAACGAGTAGCTCTTGCGGTTGCGCTCCAGCACCTCCCGCAGGCGGAGCACGTCGTAGACCGACGACACCCAGTCCGCCTCGGCCCAGACTCCGAGGACGGGCGCGGTGATCGCCGCAATCGTGTCCTCGTACGGGGCCGGCCGCTTCTCGTCCGGCTCCCGCCACTCCTTGGTCTGGGCGCCGCCATAGAGGATCACCGAGGCGGCGATGTCGTGCCGGACCGCGTTGATCAGCAGCGGGTAGGAACCGGACAGGCAGATCCCGACCACGTTGAGCCGCTCCCGGTCCGCGCCGTTCTTCAGCGCCCAGTCCAGGGCGGCGCCCAAGTGGTGCTGCACCGTGGCATCGGCGACGTCGACGGTGACGTCGCCTCGCTTGACGGCCTCGACATCGCCGTCGTAGTCGGAGTAGAAGTCCGGGGCGATCGCCAGATAGCCGCATGCGGCGAACCGCTGGACCAGGTCGCAGGTGTGCTTGACCAACCCGTAACGCTCGTGGCAGATCACCACAACCGGCTTCGGCCTGGTGGACTCGGCGGCCGAGACGAAGCCCTGTGTGGCGGGCCCGAGGTCGATCAGGTTCCCCGCCGGGAAGGCAGACATGTCCATCTCAGGCCGCTACCTTCTGCGCCCCGTACTTGTCGACCCATTCGACGACCTCGTCCAGCGGGAGCACGTCGCTGTACTTCTGGTGCATGTCAAACAGGTTGATCGCACGGCAGGCCTGGTGCCGGTCGTACGCACACTCCTCGGCGATGATCACGCGGTAGCGGTATGACGCCGCCTCGATGACGCTGGCACGCACGCAGCCGGAGACGCTCTCCCCGCCCACGATCAAGGTGTCCACTCCGAGGTAGTTCAGCAAGCCCGGCAGCGGGGTGCCCCAGAACGCGCTCGGCGCGCTCTTCTGCAGAACGACCTCGCCCTCGACCGGCGCGCACAGCGGCACGATGGCGTACTTGTCCGCCGCACCAGGCTTCTCCGCCGAGAGTTCCCCGCGGCGGTCACCGGCGTGCACCATGTCGTGCCAGCCAGGCATATTGTTGCCGTGCATTCCGGTGACGTGAATCACCGGAATTCCGGCCGCCCGGGAGTGCTCAAGCAGCCGGGCGATGTGCGCGGCAGCGATATTGGCGTCGTCGCCCATCGCGCTGCGATTCGTCTTGACCGCCTCGAGGAACGGAATGCCAGGCTCGGAGAAAACCCCGGCATAGTTGTCTATCATCAATACCGCGGGTCGACTCCCGAAGCCCACACGCTTGCGCGGTTCGGCGGCCGCCAAATGCGCCTTGTCACGTTCGGTCAGGAAGTCGTCCCATATACGGGCCACGATCGGGTGCCTCCATCTTTCTGGTCAAGCTGACAGGAGAGAGTGAAGATCGATGTCATGTCTGTGACGTATCGCCATCGTTAAGTAATGTTTCGCCAACATGTATCAGCGATGACCTGGGCAGACAGGCCGCTCCGCCACTTACCCGGAGCTGAATGAAACCTGATTCGGGCTCAGTGAGCGGCGGCGGCCTCGACCGGGCGTGAGTGCCGAAAATTGCCCCGCGCACTTCGGAGGGCATGCCGACCCCCGTCGACCATGGGCTGACGCCCTCTCAGAAGGGAAAGAGATGCGGGGCAATTAATGAGGACGTAACACAATGCCCATACGGTATCCGGGAAAACAAGATCATCTCGTGCGGGCACTAATGCCCGGCAAGGGCGACGCTGACAAGAGGATCGGTGAACGTGAGCACATTGAACAGGCGTGGCTTCATAGGCGCTGTGGGCGCGGTCGGTGCACTGGGCATTGTGGGTGGGACGGGCGCTCCAGCTTTTGCGCAGGGGTCGGCCACCCCGCAGCCGGCGGGCGGTATATCCGGGCCGCGGCACTGGGAACACAGCTTCGGACTCGAGGAGGCGACGATCGCCGACATCGCGGCGGCGTTCGACTCAGGCGCGCTGACGTGCGTGAAGCTCACCCAGCTCTACCTCGCGCGGATCGCCGCCTACGAAGATGCGGGCATCCGGCTGAACTCGATCACGACGATCAACCCGGACGCGCTCCGTACCGCGGCGGAGCTCGACCGGGAGCGGCAGCGGAGCGGGCCGCGAAGCCCGCTCCACGGCATCCCCGTATTGCTGAAGGACAACATCGACACCTTCGACATGCCCACGAGCAACGGCTCGGTCATCCTCAAGGACTCGATCCCGCCCAACGACGCGTTCATCGCCGACGCGCTGCGCCGCAGGGGCGCTCTCATCCTCGGCAAGGCGTCGATGGGTGAATTCGCGGGCGGCAGCTACAACACGATCGACGGGCAGGTCACCAACCCGTACCACCTCAAGCGCAACACGGGCGGATCAAGCGCCGGCCCGGGCGCGGCGCTGGCCGCCAACTTCGCCGTGCTGGCGATCGGCACCGACACCAGCACCTCCGTCAGGGGGCCCGCCTCCTACAACGGCATCGTAGGACTGCGGCCCACCACGGGGCTCATCAGCCGTGACGGCATCGCGCCGAAGAACCTCCTCTTCGACACCGCCGGCCCGATGGCGCGCACGGTGACCGATACGGCACTGATGCTCACCGCGGTCGCCGGGCAGGACACGGCCGACCCGCTCAGTGTCGAGGTCTACGAGAATTTCCCCCAGCCGTTGCGGAAGAAGGCGGCGCAGGGCCGGCTCGACTACACCAAGTACCTCGACAAGAACTCACTCAAGGGCGTCCGGCTCGGCGCCGTGCGCGACTTCTTCGGAGGGGACCCGGAGATCGACGCGCTCGCGGAGAAGGCGCTCGACACCATGCGGCGGCGCGGCGCCAAGATCATCGACATCCACCTCGATCCCGCGTTCCTGGACTTCTACATCAGCAACGGCGGTTCCAACATCAGGACGATTGCCGACTACCGGTTCAGGGCCGACTGGGAACAGTACCTGGCGACGCTCGGCCCGAAGGTCCCGAAGACCGTGGAGGAGTTCATCCACATCTACGAGACCGAGGTCAACAAGTCGCCGCTGCCGGTAGAGCAGAGCGTCCTCGACCTGCTCAAGCGCTCGCTGACCACCTCGGCCGACATGCCCGCGTACAAAAACCTGGTCGAGAAGGTCCTCCCGGAGGCGACCCGGCTGAAGCTCGCGATGTTCGAGAAGTACAAAATCGACGCGATGGTCTTCCCGTACTGGAGCAGCTTCGCGTCCCCGATCAGCAATCCGGCGTTCAGCATCCCCGACCCCACGTATGTGCCGTCCACGCGCCCACAGCCGGCGATCTTCGCCGGCTACAGCTCGATCGGCTTCCCCGGCATCGTCGTGCCGATGGGCATCGGCTCGCAGGGACTGCCGATGACGATCTCGTTCATGGGCAGGCCTTACAGCGACGGTCAGCTGCTCGGGTACGCATACGACTATGAGCAGGCGTCGCAGCTGCGGGCGCCGTCCCCGCTCGTGCCGCCACTGCCGGGCGAGACACTGGTTGCGCCCACCCCGTAATTAGGATGAGGTGTTGGCGTGACCCCGTTGAGTTGACAGGCTGAGTCAGAGCGTCGGGATCCTCGTAGCCCAGGAGATGGGGGAACTTCACCGCGTCCGAGGCGGGAACGATGTCCATCACGACGAGGATCGCAGGGGCGCCGGGAGGGCCGGTCCCGGGCCCCGGCGCTCCGGCCCAGGCGGTCGCGGAGGCGGCCGCGGGGGACTGGCTGTCGGATGGCAGCCCGTCTCTCCTCTGACCGGTCAGCGGTACGCCGCCTTGGGCTCCCTCGGGATCGCCGAGCGGTATCAGGCGAGGATGCCCGACCGAGCCGGCCGGCATGTCGGAATTCCTCTGCACAGGTTCGCCTCGCGGGCCGCCCATGGCTGCTCGCCGACGCGGGCGCGGACACCTCCCCAAGGAGTTGACTGCCGCGCGCAAGGCGGCCGAGGCAGACCGTCGCACGCGCCGTGGCCGCCGAGGTCGGCATCGACGAGGTGATCGCTGAGCCCCTGCCCAAGGACAAGGCCGACGTCGTCGCCCCCGGCCAGCCTCGACAGGGCTGCCACCGCCCTCTGGAGCGGCGCTCCGGGACTGCGGCATCTCCTTCACGGCCGCTGCGCAACACGCTGCGGCCGTGACGGTCCGCGTAACCGATGAGGCCGGCATGCGGCATCGGGTCGCCGCGGGTGACGCCAAGGGGCGCCAACCGCAGCGAACCGGTGCCGTGTCAGCCGTCGACGCGGTGCTGGGTCCAAAACGGGGTCAGGTCCGTGCTCGTGGCGGCCTGGGCGGCTGCCTTGAACTCGGACGTGGTCGAGACGCCGTACCAGTGCGAAGTGGCGAAGTCCTTCAGCAGCTTGGCCATGACGCTGTCGCCGAGGACGCGCCGCAGATCGTGCAGGGCGCACTTGCCGTATCCGTAGACGACGGTGGAGTACCGGGACGAGTGGGCGTCCCAGTAGGCCATCGAGTTGGTGATCTTCTCCGCCGTCGAGGCCCACGAGACGCTGTTCCAGCAGCCGGTGCCGGTCTTGCTCAGCGCCAGATCGGTGGAGTAGTCGGTGAACGCCTCATCGAGCCAGGGGCTGTTGTACTCGTCGTCGCCGACAATCCCGTACCACCACTGGTGACCGATCTCGTGGGTGAGCGCCGTGGTGCTGACCAAGTCGAGGACGAACCCCGGGTACTCCATGCCACCGAACCAGAAGTTGTTGTCGATCACCGCGTCCAACTCGCCGTACGGGTAGGCGCCGAACCGCGATGCGTGGGCGTCCACGGCGGACTTCGCGGTGGTGAGCATCGACTGTGCGTCGGCCGAGCTGATGCCCGAGACGGAGTAGACGTTCACCGGGGTGCCGGCGGTCGAGGTACCGGAGATCTTGCTGAAGGGGCCGGCCGCCCAGGCGAAGTCACGGACCTTGGAGGCGGTGGCGGTGGTGATCGTGCGTCCGCTGGAGCCGGGGGTGTCGACCGAGGTGCCGGTGGCCGGCACCAGCAGTGTGCTCGGGTGGTCGAGGGCCACGCTGAAGTCGGCGGACAGTGAGTAGAACGACTCGCCGTTGTTGGTGTACGGGTCCAGGTGCCAGCCCGCCGCGTCCTTGACCGCGAGTACGGGCAGGGCGTTGCCGATAAGGCTGAAGGCCCCGTCGTAGCCGAAACGGTCGGCGCCGCTGGGAACGGTGATGCCCACGTCGTCGACGACGAAGCTCGTCTGGAGGCTGGAGTCCTCGGTGCCGGCGAAAGCCACGTTCACGGTCTGGCCCGCGAACGCCGACACGTCGAACGACTTCTGCACGTACCCGGTGTTCTTGTCGAGGTTCGAGTACGTCGCCAGCGTCGTAGTGCCGATCTTCGCTGTCAGCTTGTCGTACGCGGTGGACGAGGTCGTCTCGGCGGTGTCGATGTGCAGCCAGAAGCTGAGGGTGGCGCTGCTGCATCCGGACGGGATCGTGACGCTCTGCGAGAGCGTATCGGTGTGCGTACTGCCGACACCGTCCAGCCAGGCGAAGTTGGTGCCGCCATGGGCGCTCTGACCGGCGCGGTTGGTGATCACGCCGGTCGACGACTGGCTCCAGGGCGAAGTGCTGCTTTCGAAGCCACCGTTGGCCACCACCTGGGCCGGCGTGCAGGCGGCGGCCAGAGGGGCGGCGTGCGGCACGGCTGCCGCCGGGCTGACGGGGAGCGAGACACCGGCCAACGCGGCGACGGCAAGTGCGCTCGCGGCGAGGGTCTTGTGGGGGGTCGGTCTCACACGAAACTCCTTTGAGGCGGCCGGGATTCCGGCCTGCTCGGTGGCCGCTCGGCCGGCTTGGGTGCGCCGGAGGGCAGCCGCGGGCTACGCGTCGCTTGCGCGATCGCTGGGGTGAGATTTCCGCTGCGTCCCCCTGGGGTCAGGGCGACGGCTGCCGGAAGCCTGACAGATTTGACCGGAGCATGCCATCAGGGTAGGTAAAAGTGCTCGCACTCCTGACGCGTCCCGGCTCTGTCTGTGAGCCGGGACGACCGTCGACCCTCCGCGCGAGGAGCAGTCATGATCACACTCACGTGGCGAAGCCGGGGCCGGGGGTGCGGGTCTTCGCCGCCGCCGCCGAGGGCAAGTCCCTCAAGCAGTACGTCCACGATCTGCCACTGCGCGAGCAGCAACGCCTGCAATTCGTCCGTTACGCGCTGGCCTGGGGCGATGAGCACCGTGCCGAGTTCGACGAGGCCTTCCCCGACGAAGCCCCCCGGCCCACCGCCAGGGACCCGAAGCCGCCTGATGCTCCTGTACATCGACGTGCCCTGGCTGCTGGACATCCAGGAGCAGGCCGTCCCCGCAGACCTCACCGTTGCCGACTACTCCGCCCTCGTCGCGGCCGTCGCCCGCCACAAGACCCGCATCCCCCGCCCGGCCACCGCCGACCCCGACCCCGCCTGGCGCGCCGCCGCCCTCCTGCACACCCTGGTGCGCCTGGAACCCCTGCCGTACCGCGACAGCCTGTACGCCTGCCAGGTCGCCGCCGCCTACATGCATGCCTGCGACGAAGGTATCGACCCGCCATACGGAGCGCTGGTGGACCTGGTCCGTGACATCCAGGCCCGCAAAGCCACCGTCTACCAGGCCGCGGACCGCATCCGCACCTGGCGCATCTGACCCCGCCCACTCCTCTTCTCCCCGATCGGGCCCCCGCAGCGGCGACCAGCGCGTCGCCCGCTGCCGCCGAAGAGAAGATCGCCCAGATCGCAGAACGGCAGGAAAAGAAGAGATCACACCTCTTCTTGGGAATCGCCCACCTCACCGAACTCGCCGCGCGAACCAGCGACGCCACACAACCACAGGCGTGATCGCTCCGCTGGAGCGGAGCACTGTGCCCCGGTGCTCCTGGCGCTGGCGAACACCCTGATCAGGTGCGTCCATGCGTCAGGCCGCCCACTGCTTCAGGACACCCGTGCGGCGAGCCTGTCCAGGGTCCGCGCAGAAGGTGATCCGGGATCCGCCGTGATCAGGACGACTTCCTGGTCGTCCTCGGGGACGAGCAGCACGTCGCAGTTCAACCGCAGTTTGCCCGCCGTCGGGTGGTCGAGGGTCTTGGCGCGGTGCCCGGGAGTGTGGACCGGGCGTGTTTCCCAGGTCTGCCGGAACTCCTCGCTGCCGGCGCGCAGTTCGGTCAGCAGAGCGGCGAGCTGCGCGTCGTGCTGGTAGCGGTCTGCGGCCCGGCGCAGCCGCGCCACCACAATGTGCCCGAATTCCTCTGCGCTGGAGCTTTCGTACATGTGCCCCCGGCCGAGGAAGCGGCGCTGGGCCAGGTTCGTCGTCCCGCGTCCGAGGTCATCGCCCAGCAGAGCCTGTGCCAGGGGATTCCAGGCGACGACGCCATAGGCCGCGTCGGTGACGATCGCGCCGGTCTCCGGCAGTCGCAGTAGCATCCGGGCCACCTGCGGGCGCACCCGCCGCACGGCGTTGGTGCCGGGCGGCGCGGATGATCCGGCCAGGCGGAACAGGTGGCTGCGTTCGGCCGGCGTGAGCCGCAGGGCCTGGGCCAGCGCGTCCAGGATCCGGGGCGACGGCCGGGGCCCGCGGTCCTGCTCGAGTCGTGTGTAGTAGTCGACTGACATGTGGGCCAGCTCTGCCACCTCTTCGCGTCGCAGGCCCGGTATGCGGCGAGGGGTACTCGTCGGCAGACCGATCTCGTGCGGACGCAGCCCCTCACGGCGTTCCCGCAGGAAGCGGGCCAGCTCCTCCCGCGCCATGTTGCCTCCTCCAACTGCCTGGTACAGGTTGTCCCTGGCGCAACGGTCGCGGCCAGGGAACCCTAGATGTCATGAACGATCGCACAGCACTGGTCACCGGTGCCAATAAAGGCATCGGCAAGCACATTGCCAGCCAACTCGCCGCAGAGGGCTTCACCGTGTACGTGGGTTCCCGCGACGTCGGGCGCGGGCAGCGGGCCGTCGAGGAGATTGGCGGCGACGCCCGCCTGCTGGTCCTCGACGTGACGGACACCGACAGCATTACCAAGGCCGCGGCACAGGTGGACCACCTGGACGTCCTGGTCAACAACGCGGGCATCTCGGTCTCGCTCACCCCGCCGGCCGAAGCCGATGCCGAGGAGTTCCGGCGCACGTACGAGACCAACGTGTTCGCGGTCGTCGAGGTCACCAATGCCTTCCTGGCCGCTCTGCGCAGATCGCCGCACCCCCGCATCGTCAACATCTCCAGTGGCACCGGATCGCTGACCTGGAGCACGAACCCCAACCCTCAGTTCACCCCCGGAAACGGTCGCGCCGCCGCCTACCGATCGTCGAAGGCCGCCCTCAACGCCCTGACCGTCTTCTACGCCCAGACGCTGGCCGAAGAGGGCTTCAAGGTCAACGCGCTCGCCCCTGGCGTGCGAGCCACCGACCTCACCCCCGGAGCGGCCGCTGCCGGCGGGGACCCGGCCGACGGCGCCCAGGGAGCCGTCCGACTGGCTCTCCTGCCGGACGAAGGTCCCACCGGCGCATTCTTCTCCTGGGACGGAACACCCGTGCCGTGGTGAGCGGGCAGACGCCCGGGAGGGCTCGGCTGACACCGGACGCATAGCCGACGCGTCGCACGCCGGCTTTGCGGGTGGGATCCGACACCGTCTGTCAGCCAGGGACGATCTGCTGGTGGCCGCCACACTGGCGGCCCGGACCGCGCTGGGTGTCGACAAGGCGCAGCTGTACGACCGCGAGGCGCACATCGCCGACTCGCTCCAGCGCGAGATGCTCCCCGACAGCCTTCCGCAGTCCACCGGCGTACGGCTAATGACGCCGTCTCCAGCCTCGTCATGGACGACCTGGAGGACCCGGTACGAGTTCGACGGCAGGCTGTGCTCCGGAAACCTCGGCGCCGCTGCGACCTGCAGGAACAAGGACCCCAACGGGCATTGGTCACCCTGGAGTTCATAGCGCTCCACCACCGCGTCCCGCCACCGGTACCAGGATGCGGCTGCTGGTCGTCCAGGACGCGGTCCGCTGCGAAC
The DNA here is from genome assembly GCF_005047355.1 of Actinacidiphila oryziradicis. Taxonomy (GTDB): domain Bacteria; phylum Actinomycetota; class Actinomycetes; order Streptomycetales; family Streptomycetaceae; genus Actinacidiphila; species Actinacidiphila oryziradicis. Next base: position 7,136 of record NZ_SUMC01000079.1, on the reverse strand, counting down.
TGGGCTACCGCCAGCAGCAGTTCGTCCTTGCCGCCCGGGAAATAGTGAAAGAGCTGGCTCTTGCTCGTGCCGGTGCGGCTGCGGATGTCGTCGAGTGCCGTGGAAGCGAGGCCCCTCTCGCGGAGCACTTCGGCGGCGCCCTCGATGATGCGGGCCTGTGTGGCCCGTCCCTTCGCGGTCGGCGCTTGCGGCATCGCGCTCTCTCCTTCACTGGACCGGAAGGTCCATTTTATGGCGGTCATCGCAAGGGTCTGACACGGGGACGTGCGCCGCCGTCAACGATTGGACTTGCTGGTCCATTTTTATCGGCGCACAGTCGATCTCGCGGTTCAGCCCACTGGACCGCCGTGCAGAGCCGGTCGGCTTTTCCGGCCGTTGAAAGTGAGACAAGGGGACGCGCCATGGGTGGACGGATGCAGGACAAGACCGCGCTCGTCACGGGATCGACGAGCAATATCGGGCGGGCGATCGCCGAGGCGTTCGCCGCCGAGGGGGCCCACGTCGTCGTGTCGGGGCGCAATCGGGAGCGGGGGGCGCAGGTCATTGAGCGGATCCGCACGGCTGGCGGGCGTGCCGATTTCGTGGAGGCCGACCTCGACGGCAGCGCGGGGGCCTCCCGGGACCTGGCCGAGCGGGCGCGTGGGGCGCTGGGCGGGCGCATCGACGTTTTGGTCAACAACGCTGGCATCTACCCGGGCGGCACCACTGCCGCCACGGACGAGGAGACCTTCGATCAGGTCTACGCGGTGAACGTCAAGGCACCGTTCTTCCTGACCGCTGCCGTCGCCCCGGCCATGGCGCAGGCCGGTGGCGGAACCATCATCAATCTTGGGTCATGGATCGCACGCCTGGGCATTCCGGTCGGCGCTCTCTACAGCTCCACCAAGGGTGCCGTGGAGACCCTCACCCGGGCGTGGGCGGCAGAGTTCGGGCCGATGGGGGTGCGGGTGAACGCGATCTCGCCGGGCGTGATCGTCACCCGTGCTGTGGGGGAGAGCAAACCGCACCCCGGCGAGATCATGATGAAGGGGACCCCGGTCGGCGGGGTCGGCAGCCCGGACGCCATCGCGCACGCCGCTGTCTGGCTGGCCAGCGACGAAGCCGCCTTTGTGCACGGGACGGTGGTGGACGTCGATGGAGGCCGCACCGGCGCCGCCGTCATCTTCGTGTGAATCCTGCTCCCTCCCTCACCACAGGCCCCGGCGTCGCGCCACCTCGTGCCGGGGGTACCGGTGACGGGGTGGGGCCAGTGCCGGATCCGCGGCCAACTCCGTACTGCATCCCAGCCACCAACGACGACGACTGCCCCCGCTTCAAGGCCGCGATGATGTCCGAGGTCAGTACCGACGTGGCGAAGACCCCCCAGCCTGAAGTCGCCCCCAGCCAGGAGCGGACCCGAACCCGAGTGCCCTCCCCTCCGGCAGGGCGGCCTCTCTCAGCGGGCTCGCGCCCCGGCAGCCTTCAGAACCAGCGAACTCGCTGGTTTCGGTGTTCAAGCGCAACTGCGCATAGGCCCATTCGTCGAGGAGGGTGCGGTTGAAGCGTTCCACCTTGCCATTGGTCTGGGGGCGGTAGGGGCGGGTGCGCTTGTGGGTGATGCCGGCGGAGGTGAGTGTTTCGCTCCAGGTCCGTGAGCGGTAGCAGGAGCCGTTGTCGGTCAGGACACGTTGGACGGTGATGCCGGCCTGGGCGAAGAAGTCCTTGGCTCGGATCCAGAACGCTGTGGCGGTCTCCTCTTCTCGTTGCGCAGGATCTCGCTGTAGGCCAGACGGGAGTGGTCGTCGACGGCGTTGTGCAGGTAGCTGTAGCCATCGCCGGAGCGGTTCTTGCGGCCGGCCTGGCGGCCGAGGACCTGATGGCCGCCGCCGGGGATGTTGCCGAGCTTCTTGATGTCGACGCGGACCAGATCGCCCGGTGAGGCGTGCTCGTAGCATCGGATGGCTCGTCCGGTGGCGCGGCCGAGGTGGGAGAGCGGGCGATTCGGTGGCGGGTCAGCACGCGGTGCACGGTGGCCGGGTTGAGGCCGAGCAGGTAGGCGATACGGGCAGGTCCCCAGCGGCGCAGGACGCGGACCTTGACGATGCGTCGCTCGGCGCGTGTCGAGGTGCGCCGGGGGCTGTTGAGCGGGCGGCTGGAGTGGTCCGCCATGAACTGATGGTGGTGCCCTGCGCGGCTGGAACAGCCGGTGCAGGTACCGCACGGAGATGTGGTGGGGGGCGGCGACCGCGGTGGGCGACAGTTGCGGGTCGCCCAGGTTGTGTCCGATGAAGGAGTGGATGCTGACCATCAGTGCCTGCTGGCGGCTCCCGGGGGGAAACTTCACCTCGCCCATCACTCCAGGTAGCGCACCGTCAGCCAATGACACCCGTGTGGGCGGTGGTGAGGTCGGCTGCGAGCAGGACTCAGCGATATCGCCCTTCTTGGAGTGCCACGGATGTTCCGGGACCGATGTGGCGCGCGGTCTGCGCAGCGTGTCTCCGGCGCCGCCGTCCTGCTTGATAGATAGGCTGGGTTCACGCCCGGTCAGGCGGCCTCTTGCCTATGGGAGGAGATTCATGATTGTCATTACGGCGAAGTTCCGGGTACTGCCGCAGTACGCGGACCAGTGGCCGCAGATTTCTCACGACTTCACGCAGGGGACCCGCGCGGAGCCGGGGTGTAAGTGGTACGACTGGTCGCGCAGCCTGGAGGACCCCACGGAGTACGTGCTGGTCGAGGCGTTCCGTGACGAGGAGGCGGGGGTCGCCCACGTGCGGTCCGAGCACTTCAAGACGGCCCAGCAGACGCTGCCGCGCTACCTCGCGGAGACGCCCAGGATCATCAACGCCACCGTGCCCCAGGACGACTGGTCGCTGCTGGGCGAGCTGGCTGTGCCGCCGCGGGACTGATCCGCGTCATCGCGTGCCGGGTCCAGCCACTGTTCACCGGACTGCGGCGGCAATCGGTTCTCGGAGCTGGGCCAAGGGTGGCTCTTTCCGTGCGTTTGCGCCGATCGGCCGGCGCGCAGTACGGCTACGCCAATGGGATGTTCTCCACTCGCGACCAGCAGCGCCGCCTCGTCTTCTCCTTCAACCCGACCCGTCGCGACGCCACCCAGCAGCAGATGACCCTGCGGATCGCCCAAGCGGTCACCGAAGCCCCGTAGCCCACCCGGCGGCCTTCTCGTTCGTGTCGGCGAAGTCGGCGCGCGCCCGTAATCGGTGCTGGGGCGTGTTGCGAATGTAGCGCCGTCCGCACGCTGGATGTGCCGAAGCCTCAAGGCGCCTTTCGCCGCGAAGGCGACCGCCATCACCGGCACCCCGCACCCTCGAGCCGGCGCCGGCCAGCCCCCCGTCCTGGCCGGTGCCAACTTCATGTGGCCTGTGATAAAGCCGCATCCGCCGCGTCCCACACCATGCCCGGGCCCTCCCGACGTCCGCGTCGACTACAGGATCCGCGCCGCCGTCTCGACGGTGTTTCGTTCCTTGTACAGGTGTGCGTCGTGGCTGACGGGCCTGCCTCCTCGGCTGTCTTTCTTCTTGCGGTTGGCGGCCTGGTCCTTCTTCTCCGGGATGACCGCTTTGATGTGGCGTTTGCGCAGGTAGGAGCGGTTGGCGCGGGACGAGTAGGCCTTGTCCGCGGCGACGGCGCCCGGCCGGGTGCGGGGGCGGCCGACCGGCAGGCGGATGCGGATCTTCTTCAGCACGGGGATGAACTGCGGGCTGTCCGCGGCCTGCCCGGCGGTCAGGACGAACGACAGCGGTCGGCGCTTGCGGTCGGCGGCGAGGTGAATCTTGCTGGTCAACCCGCCACGGGACCTGCCGAGCAGGGCTTCCTTCAAGCGGAGCCTGCGCCGTCGCCGGACACGTCGCCGCTCTTCCCGCTCGGGGTCGTTTCCGTCGTCCTGCCCGTTCTGTCCCGTCTCGCCGCCCCCTTTTGCCGGCCCTGCTCCTGCTCGGCGGCGGCTTCCTCCAGGGCGTCCATGACCTCCTCGCCGATGCGCATCCCGGCGGCGTCGTGGTGAGCGCGGGAGGTGGTGGAGTCCACGCTGACCAGGGACAAGTCCGTCTTCCCTTGGCGGGCGGCCTCGGCGATCAGACCCTCCAGAAGGGCGGTGAACACACGTTCGAGGCGGTCCGGGCCCGCCGTCTGCGTGCTGCGGCTGACGGCCCGCAACGCGGCCCGTCAGTCTTCTTCGAAGAAATGCCGGCGGTAGCGCGGGTTCATGTGGTCCAGGGACAGCAGCACGTAGAAGGCGGCCACCTTGGCGTCCGGGTCGTACGCTGGCTCTGCACAGATCCAGCTGCCCATTCTCAAGTAGCCGCGCAGCAGCGGCGGCAGCGCCATCGGTGTGACGTCAGCGGCGCCATCGTCGAATAGGCGCTGACGGGGGGCGATCCGGAATTCGTGTGGGGCGAGGTACTTCTCGCGCACCGCCGCCCATATGCCGGCGGCGGTGCGCCCCCCATCGTGCAGGGGCACCCAGACACAGCCTCCGAGCCGACGATGGCCGGTTCTGCGCAGATAGCGGCCGATGCCGCTCCAGATCAGGGAAATGACCGCGCCTTGCCGGTGGTCGGGATGCACACATGATCTGCCGGTCTCCACCAGATCCGCGTCGATGTGGCGCAGGGGGCTGAGATCGAACGTTCGGTCGCCGAACCGGCCGCCCACCAGCGCCGCACACCGCGGCGTCATCAGGCGATAGGTGCCGACGATCGCCCGGCTTTGGTTGTGGCGCACGATGAGATGGTCACAGTGCTCGTCGAACTCGTCGGCGTCCAGCCCGTGCGCCAGAGTGGGCAAATGGGTGCCGAACTCGGCCGCGAAAACGTCGTGGCGTAGCTGCTGGGCTTCGCGGATCTCGTCGCGGCTGGCGATCGCCAGGGAGTAACCGCTCGATCCGGCGGACACAGGCTCGACCCCGTTCATCGATTCACCGGTGCCAGGTCGCGGCTGAGTCGCTCCACGGCGCCCGCGAGCACGTCGTTGAGGAAAGCAGTGGCTGGAGAGCAGGCTCTCGTCAGCGAGCCAACGATGTGCAGCTCGAACACCAGCAGCGTGAAACGCCAGGAGGTGGCGGAGCTCTGCAGAGAACGGACCCACTGATATGTGCCCGGACTCGCCGCACCCACCCGTCGAGGCTGCCGTCGGGCTCGCGGTAGGAAGGCAGCGGTGCCGGGCAGACCGAAGGCCATGCCGACGAGGGCGTGCCCGGCCTCATGATGTCCGTCGCGTGACCGCAACTGGGCCTGGTCGAGGCCGCCCATCATCGCGATGGGGTCCAGCGTCTCGGCAGTAAACGGCCTCGGGTACTGCGTGAAGGCCTCAAGACCGTTGACGTTCACCTGTAGCCACATGGTCAGGATTCTCCCACGCTGTCGTAGTGCAGAGGTCGAGTACGTGGAATGGGTCCCGGAGTTGGTGGAGCGCATCGTGCAGGCGTAGCCGGTGCGTCCGTGCCCCCGACGAGCCCGGGGCACGGACTCTCCGTCATGTCGACGGCGTGTGCGCCAACTGCTGCCGCAGCAGCCGCTCCACCGCTTCCGTGTCACCGGTCGCCATGGTGTAGGCACGTTCGGTGTGGATCGACTTGCACTCCTCGACGGAGTGCAGCTTGCCGCCGTCATAGCCTCGCGTGGCTGCCGGTACCGAGGACGCGGCCCGCACGGACTGCGAATCGATGATCCCGGCTGTCGGCTCCTCGAGCCGGCCCTCCGCTTCACGGACCCGGCCCCGCAGACGGTCGTGGAACTCTTCAATCAAGCCCTGGCGTCGCCAGCGGCGGAAGAAGGCGTAGACGCGGTCCCAGGCCGGGAAGTCCACCGGCAGGGGGCGCAGGTCAAACGCGTGTTTCAGATCGTCATTTCCTGTTCGGCCCACACGGTTTTGCCGTCCGGTGTGTAGCGGGTGCCGCGTCGGTGGGACAGATGGGCGACCAGGCGGAGGCTGAGCCTTCGGGTGCATCGGCTGCCACTCCGCGTGGTGGGCGTGCCGGAGAGCGAACTGCGGATGGTCACCGCGCGCGTCATCAGCCCGGAGGGCGGCGTGGCCGCGATGCTGGCGCCGCTCCTGAGCACGCTCGCCGACTTCGCGAAGGACTGTCCCGCGACGGTGGCCGAGCGTTTGGCGGGCAACGTCACCGACTTCATCGCGACCCTGGTCGCGGAGCTCACCCACGGCGGCCGCGAGGTGGCCGACGAGGGTCGGCGCGCCATGGTCCTCCGGATTCGCGACTACGTGAACCACAACCTGGGCGATCCGACGCTCTCCCCGGAGTCCATCGCCGCAGCTCACCACATTTCGACTCGGCAGCTGTACAAGCTCTTCGAGGGTGAAGGCGCCACCATCAGCCGGTGGATCCAGCGCCGCCGCCTGGAGGAGTGCCGCCGTGAACTGGCACGCCGCTCCAGCTCCACGCAGACGGTGTTCGCCGTCGCGCGGCGCTGGGGGTTCACCGATGCGGCGTACGCCAGCCGGGCCTTCCGGGCCGCCTACGGCATCACACCGCGGGACTGGCGCAGCAGTCGGGACGCCGCCGCCCCGGGGTCGCCGGACGGGTGCCGAGCTTTTGCCCGGCCGACATTCTGAGGGTTGTACGCCACGTGGGCGGTGCCGGGGCTGGGCGGTGTCGGCGGGGAGCCGCCGGGCGGGGCAGGGGGAGACCTGTTCCCACTGAGGGGAGACAAGACACGCGGAAAGTCAGGGAGACCGACGATTTTGTCGGCCTGGCTCTGGCGGCCGTCCTCTCCACTCCGGCCTATGAGATAGGGCCGAGGCTCACCAGCACATCCCGAGCACCCGAGCACGTCAGGCTGACGCTATGCGGGTCACGCCCAGTTGAGTTCCAGTTCCGCGAGTACTGCCAGCTTGTCCTCGGTGAGCGTGGCCCGCCTTGACTTGGTGTTCGACAGGAACACCCCCAACTTCACCTCTCCCGCCCCGCCCCCACAGCGCGCCTCAACATGGCCCCGCGGGACGGTCGCATGGCCTTCCCCGGGCCTTGTACTGGTGGTAGGGCGGCTACGCCGCGTTCGAAGGGTCTTCAACTGTTGATGGTTTGGCTGCGTGTTCCTGTATGAATCGGGCGGTGTCGGCGGGTGCGTGTCTTTGTGTGATGGTCGGTCGTTAGGCCGATCGGATGCGGGGATGCGTCG
>NZ_SUMC01000078.1 GCF_005047355.1 Actinacidiphila oryziradicis | reverse complement strand
CCGAGCTTGATGAGATCGCTGCGCGACTGAATGGACGCCCTCGGCAAACGCTGGGATGGCGGACTCCGGCAGAAAAATTGCAGGAATTCATCGCGTCAGCTTGATGCGCTCACCACTTGAGACCGCCAGTCCCAGCGCATCGCGTCATCCGACCAGGTGTAGGAGGCGAGCACGACGCCTCCCCTCGACCCCTCGACCAGAGAAGGGAAGTAGGTGAAGCGATTGGGGCTGTCGGAGACGCATCCGCCGCCGGTGAAGCCGCGTGGGCCCTGTTCCCAGAAGCGGTTCTTGAATTCCAGCAGCACCTTGGTCGCCGAGTCATAGTGCAGTTCGGTGATGGCCCGCCGCTTCGGATAGGACAAGGCGGGCTCGAATTCACAGAACCGTACCGCGGAAAACGGCGCGGTAATGATCGCGTAGTCTCCCTCGAACGTCTCACGCGGAGGTTGCGGGCGGCCATCGCAGGAATCCTCCCTCCCGGACTCCGCCGTGGTCTCGATCCGCACGCCGCTTCCCGTCTGGATGAGCTTGGTCATTCGCCGGTTGAACCGGATGACACCGCTCAGCGATTGCGTGAGTTTGTCGGTCAGCGACGCCGTGCCGCCTTCGAGTTCCCAGTACCGGGAGCTCGGGTTGATGATCGCGCGGTCCATCAGCGTCGGAAACAGCGAGTAGTGCAGCCGCGAGGTCATGTTTTCCAGCGTGCCCGCGGCCTGAACGCGCGCCAGGTCCCATCCCGCGTATTCCACCAGATACCGATGGGTGGAGTAGTTGTCGAACTTCTTGATGACCTTGGCCCAGGCGGCGATCTGGTCGTTGATCTTCAGATCCGACCCCACGGTGGCCCGGGCGAGTGCCTTGTCCACCGCCGCCGACATGGTGGTGGTCACCGACGTACCGAAGGAGCGGTTGACCGCTCCGGGTGAACCGGCGTAACCGCCTCGCGTCACCTGCATCCCGTTGACCTGGATATAACTGCGGGTGGTCGGCTTCGGCGCGACGAACTGCGTGGGCTTGCCATTGCTCCACGTCTCGCCGGTGAAGGCCTTGTAGACGACGGGAGGAACCGATCCCACCGGACGAGCGCCGGGCGCCACGTCCGCGTTGTAGAACAGATGGCGCTTGACCGCGAGTTTGTCGGCGAGCGCCAGGACCAGGGGGTGGGAATCCGGCAGTCGCATGGCCCCCGCCTCGGCGTGCAGCGACTTGTCGCTGAACACTCCGCGAAAGGTCTTGATACGCCCCCCGGTCCGGTTGGCATTCGCCTCGATAATGGTGACCTCGTGACCGGCTCCCTTCAGCAGGGTCGCGGCGGTCAGTCCGGCGATGCCCGCGCCCACGATGATAATTTTCTTCGGGCTGGTCGTCCTGGTCAGACCGTGGTCGATGAGAATATTCAGATATCTGAGTTTGAGGTCCTCACCATTTTCGCCCACCAGCAGGAGCTTTCGGGCCAGGTCCTGGCTGGTGTTCGTCACACGGTCGTCGGCCCTGGCAACCGACAGGGCGCCGAGCCCCGAAGCGGAGGTGACCGTACCGGCAGTGAAAGCCGCGGCAGCGCCGATGAAACCGCGGCGCCCGAGCGAGTTATCCGTTTCAGACTTCACGGCCAATACATTAAATGGCAGGCGGTGGCATGTCACTAGAATGGATCTTTATGGCAAGAAATAGAACCTTGCGTCCATGGCATGTCATCCGATTGTCATTCTGCCAGTTCGACTTTTTCCTCCGGTGCGAACCGAACCAGACCGGTGTGGAAATGCAAGCAGAAACGATATCGGCGGGATCAACGCTGTGTCGTTCGGCCCCGTCCGACGGTTCCCGACGGTCGCCGGGCTTTCGAATTCCCGTTGCCGTGCACACTCCGATTTTCCGGAACCATCCGGACCGGTGTCGGCGGGAACAGCGATTTTGAGCCGCGCGACGGCGCGTCTCGTGGTTGGCCGCCGGCGGTAGCACGCGATCGGCCGCAGTGCGCACTCATCGGCGACTGGGACGTGGCCAATCGCCGCCTCGTGGGCTTTCTGGACCCCGGCAGCGGCTGGCAGCGATTCGCGGCGACCAACACCTGCCGGCGGCTTTTCGACGGCGCCACGGCGCTGAGGGGCCTGGCTGCTGTGGGCCCGCGTCCGCGACCGCGAACTCAATAGCGGGCCGAGCTGGTGAGCAGCATCGGCCACACCGGGAGCTCGACGCCGTCCGCGGTCGCCCCGCCGAAGTCGAGCATGGGCCCGGGTCCGGTGTTGATGGCGGCGGGGAAGTCGAGCGACGGTGTCGACGGCAGGCGTTCACCGCTGACCCGCTGTTGGGGCGGGTCATATGGTCGGGGTCTGGCCGGGCTCTCCGACGCCATTTCCCTCCACACCAGCCTGGCCCGACGGTCCGACCTGCCCGTTGCGCCGGCTGAAGACGGGCAGCGCCCGCACCAGGTCGGGGGGAAGGGCGAGGCCCTGGTCGGAGGACGGGTTGACCGCCAGCCACAGGTCGTCCTCCGGCCAATTCGCGGCCAGGTCGACGACGGGGATGCGGAGCGCGGTGCCGCGGTCTCCCCCGGCCGCCAGCAGCGCGTCCTCGGTCGTGAAGACGGGGACGTACCGATTACCGTCCTGTTCGATCACCGGCAGGGCGATAGCGCCCTCGGGACGCTCCTCCTCGCCCTCGGCCGGCGGTGCCTGCGGCAGCAGGGCCACGCTGTTCGCGAGATCGATCAGGGTGGCCTGGGTGTCCGCCGCCTCCGCCGCGGACTGGGTTTCCTCGGTGGAAGGCGCTTCGGTCGGGGGCGCGTGTTCGTCGGGAGCCGAGGTGCTCATGGCTTGTCCTCTCGTCGGCGTTGCTCACCGGCCACCCGCTCGATGCGGGTGGGCATGGGTTGCCGCAGTCGCCGCCGGATGCCGCCCAGCGGCACGGGGCCGGGGCAAGCGTGGCAATACCACCAAGGCTATGCCGCCCGATTGTTCTGTGGGACGTTCTCGATCAGGGAATCAGTGGTGATCGCGGCCGATCCTCCGTCCCGGGACAACGGCTGAACCGCTCTGGCTCACCTCCCCCGGACGGCGGCCTCACGAATGGATCGGCCTGGTCCGGCGACTCCTCTCGCGGACAGACGGACCGGCGAGTCGTGCGGTACGGCGCGTCGGAAGCCCGGGCCGGCCGTCGTAGGGCGGACGATCGGGGAAACGTCATCCGTACGCAGGAGGGATTCATCGTGGCCACCACGCGCAATGCTCACACCGAGTGGGAAGGCGAACTACTCAAGGGCCTCGGGGAGGTCACGCTCGACTCCTCGGGAGTCGGCCACTTCCCCGTGACCTGGGCTTCTCGCGCCGAGGAGCCCAACGGGAGGACCAGCCCCGAGGAGCTGATCGCCGCTGCCCACTCCAGCTGCTTCTCGATGGCTCTGGCGAACACTCTCACCAGGGCCGGAACCCCACCGACGCTGCTCACGGCGAAGGCCGCGGTCACCTTCCAGCCGGGCACCGGCATCACCGGAATCCACCTCACGGTGCAGGGCCAGGTGCCGGGTGTCGACGAGGCCGCCTTCAAGGCGGCGGCCGAGGACGCGAAGGTCAATTGCCCGGTGAGCCAGGCCCTCACGGGCACGACGATCACGCTCACCTCCGCCCTGTCCTGACACCGCGAACGCGACACCACGCCCCCTCTTCGCTCCGGCAGGAGGGGGCATCCCCGCCCTCGGTGGCCGCAGCGTTCCTGCGCGGCGAAATCGATGCGGGTGGCCCATGCCCTGCCTGACCACCGACAGGACGCCGGGCTGACGCACCGTCTTGTACGGCTTGAGCGCGTCGACGCGATCGTCGGCATCGGCCACCCGCTGGCCGACGTCACGGGGTCAGGGACCCATGTGCGCGTCGATGCCGAGCAGTTCCCGGAAAGCCCGACCGCCTTCCGCGGTGACCCTGAGCGCCCGGCCGGAGCCGATCCGCTCCACCCAGCGCTGGTCGAAGGCCCGCTTGCACAGCGCCGCTCCGACCGCGCCGGCCAGGTGGGTACGGCGCTCCGTCCAGTCCAGGCAGCTGCGGACCACCGGCCTGAGGTCGGCTGGAGGCGGTCGGTGAGGGTCGTCGTGCACCGCTCCAGCAGGTTCGCGGGCGGCCCTGATCTGGGGTGAAGTGATCGGTGGAGGGGCTTCCGGACGCCGGTGAACGCCAGTGAATACCAAAACTGAGACCATAGGCAGGGTCACACCTTCTTGACGACGATCCTGGCCGGGAGCAGTTTCTCCAGGTCGTCCACGTCCGAGGTGAAGACGGTGACCTGCCCCTTCTGCTGTCGGGCGATGACGGCGAGCACGGCGTCGATCGCGTATTTGTGGCCGTGCAGTTTGATGTCGGCCAGGAGCCGGCGGGCTTGTCGGGCCTCGTCCTTCCCGATGTCGGCGACTTTGAGGCGGGAGAGCACCCAGTCCCAGCGTTGCTCGGTGGTCCTGCCGTCGTATGCCTCCACCAGCGTCATCGGGGACGTCACCACCTCGGCTTCGCCCCGGGCCGCGAGGTCGAGCCGGGCGATCATCATCCGGTCGCCGCGCACGGCCAGGGACAGGGCTTCGCAGTCGAGTACGAAGATCCGCAGCGGTCGGTGCTCACCGCTTCGCTTCGTCACGCGGCCTCTCCAGCGCGGCTCTTCCTGGCGGCGCGGCGGCGGTCGTGTTCGGCGTCGAGGTCGTCCAGTTCCTCCAGCGCCGCCGTGCGCTCGTCCTCGGTGACCGGGCCGTGTTCCTCCTCCAGCCAATCGACCAGTTCCTGCAGCCGGTCCCGGTCGCGCTTGAAACGCAGCGCTTCGGCGACGTACGCAGACAAGCCCCGCTCGGCCGCCTCCGCACGGATTTCGTCAAGGAGATCCTCGGGGATCGTCACGGTTACTTTCTTGGTCGCCATACAGATGACCATACTCCGGGTGTCGATCTCCTTACCAGTATTTCGGGGCACTCCCGCTGTGTCCGCCCGGTGGTGATCGCCCACCCGGATTGGGAGACCCGTGGCACGGCCAGGTGACTCTCTTTTCATGGCCTCGTGAAGTGCAACGGCCGCGCGTTGGCCTCATCCAGTGGCGGATTGCAGTGAGAAGACGTGCCGCCCCGGTGCGGCCACCGTCGAGGCAGTCGCGGGTGTCCTGGACGGCGCTGGCTTCCACCCGAGCGAAGCCATCGCCGCTTTCGCTTGGCCGATGCTGCTCCAGGCGGGCGGCCTCGCCCAGCTCACCGGCGGCCGGCTGGCGCTGACGGAACCAGCAGGTACTCGCCTTGTACCGCCTCGCAGGCCAGAGGCTCGCCGTTGAACGTGTACCATCGAAGGTACAGGTGTTATGGTTGGTACATGTCTATGAAGCGAACGAATGTCTACGCCGATCCTGAGGATCTCGCGATCATCAAGGAAGCGGCCGCGCGTCGCGGCATCAGCGAAGCTGAGATCATCCGCCAGGGTATTCATCTCGCTGCCATGGCTAACCGGGTTTGGGATGAGCCGCTGTTCTCCCGCACTTTCGAGGGGTCCGGTCGTACTCAGACGAAGGAGGACGTGCGGAACGCAGTGGCTGACGCCGTCCAGCGGGAGAGTCGGCCTGGAACCGCCGCGTGATCATCATCGTTGCGGACACCTCGGGTCTGCTGGCTGCGCTCGACTCTGCGCACCCGGAACATCAGGCGGCCAACGAGGCGATCATGGCTGCCGGTCTTCTCGTCATGTCCCCCTTGCTGCTTGCGGAGATCGACCACGTTGCCACGCGTGAACTGGGTCGTGAGGCTGCGGTGAGTGCGATCGACGACATCCGGCGCTGGATGCGGCTCAGTCGAATCGTCGTACCGGAGATCACCGAGGGGCACCTGGCGACCGCGCAGTCCGTAAGAGGCCGGTACGCCGCGCTCAACCTCGACCTGGCCGACGCGGTGAACGTCGCCCTGGCATCGGAATACGGCACCGACGCCGTCCTCACCCTCGACCGCCGGGACTTCCGCGCCGTACGCCCCCTCGGCCGCCACAAGTCCTTCCGCGTCCTGCCCGACGACTTTCCGCTCTGAAGTTCCTCAGCCACCCGGCGGCACCGCCCACCGCCGCACCCGGTCCGTGCGCCGCGGCGCGGTGTCGGAGACGACGGGCGGAACGGCGGATGCAGACATGATCAGGCTGTCCTTCCTGGGCGACGGCAGATCGCGGCCGCGCTTGGCGTGCCGCGACAACGTGTGCCAGGAACGGTATGAGCGGGCATACCACCGGCACTTCACCCCACGGTGGACAGATTCTTGTAGCTCCTGCGGGGGACAAGTCGAGCGGGCCGGGCCACTCCCCGGCGACGGCAGGCCCATGCGGTAGGCGAACCACCCGGTAGGCGGCCAGCGCCGCGTCACCGGGCAGCGGCCGCGATATAAATGCAACCAAAACCGCAACCAGAGCACGCCGAAGTACCGAACCGCGATCACGGTCCGGCACTTCGTTTCGCCTGGTCGGGCGGGTGCGGGGATACGAGATTCGAACTCGTGAGGGTTGCCCCCCACGCGCTTTCCAAGTCTCCGTCCGGGGGTTCGGGTGTATCGGGGGGCGTCTGACCCGCGGCGGAGCGGCCTGCCGGTCGAGCTGTGGACAGTGCTGAACGAAGGTGAATGCAGCCAAAAACTGCAACCAAGGGGTGGCCGGGCCGGTGAGGCCGAATTCCTACTTGTTTGATAAAGTTGGATTCATGGATGAGGTTCCGTACAGCGTTGGCGAGGGGCCCGCGACCAGGGTGAGCCTGTCGCTTCCCGAGGGGACGGCGGAGGCGATCCGCCGTCGGGTCGGCAAGAGGGAGTTCTCCGCTTTCATCACGGAGGCGGTGGAGCGCGAGCTGCGGGGCCAGATCCTGGACGAGTACCTGGCTGACTACGAAAGCCGCAAGGGGCCGATCTCCGGACCGGAGCAGCAGCGGGCCAGCCAGATCTTCGACGAGGTGTTTGCCGAGGAGGGCGAGTGGCCCGCCGCAAGCTGAGCCATGAAGGCACTCTGGTTCTTGACTGCGAGGGCTTGTCGAAGCTCGTTGGTGATCACGAGCCGGTCGTCGCCTTGGTGGCCGAAGCCCGTAAGAGGGGCATGGAGGCGGTGATCAGTGCGCTGACCATCATTGAGGCTGCGCATCGCCGTACTGACAAGGCGCGGCTCGCCTGGGTGCTGTCGGGCGTGCGGATTGTGCCCGTCGGTGACGAGGAGGCCAAGGCAGCCTCCGCCCTGCTGATCAATGCCGGGCTGCACGGTCACAAGTACGCCATCGACGCCGCTGTTGCCGAGATGGCGCTGCGGCAACGGCGGCCCGTCGTGCTGCTCACCTCCGACGTCGACGACATGACAAAGCTCTGCGGTGACCGAGTGCGCCTTGTGTCCGTATAACCGAGGCGCAGAGCGAGTTGAGTCGGGGGCATCTCTTCGCCCGTCGGCTATGGGCACGGGTTCTGGTAGGGAATCCCGGGCGCCGGTTCGTTAACGACGTCGGCCCGGACAGCATGGCTGTTCGGGCCGACGGCATGGCGATCACGAAGACCAGCAGGCCGCCGCCCCACATCTGAGCCAGTTCGATGCGGGACTGGGCGGTCATGAGCACGGAGTTCGCTCGTACGCCGCTGGACGGACCGCTGACGCCGCGGCGAGCTGTGTGTCAGGGACTCGGGAGGTGCGGGGGTGTCGTCGAGCTACTGGTGAGTGAGGGTGAAGTCCCGGGTGACAGTGGCTCCCTTCTTGAGTTTCACACTGGTCGCGACCGGCTGGTAGCCATCGGCGGAGACGCCGAAGGTCAGCGGCTTGTCGGGGACGAGCAGTGACAGGGTGTAGTGGCCGACGGCGTCGGTGGTGAGGGTGTAGGACCTCGTTTGGCCGGTGATCTGGACAGTGGCGCCGGCCAGCGGCACGGCGCCGCCGTCAGCGGTGGCGCCGTAGAGCGTTCCGGTGACTGTGCCCCAGTTCTTCGGTGGCGAGACGTGCAGCGTCACCGGGGCTGCCGGCAGAAGGTAGGGGGTGTTGGTGCCGAATTCGAGTTGGGCGCTGTAGTCGCCCGGCTGGGTGATCTGCGGGACCCCTGAATCCAGGGTGACCGTGACGGTCGCGCTCGCGCCGGGCCGCAGGGTCAGTTGCTTGGTGCTCTCGCTCAGCCAGGGGATGTCGGCGGTGGGGTCCACGCTGTATCCCGGGAGGTTCTCCACGACCGTGCTGGGGGTGACGCCGCCGGTGGCGCCGCCGACCTTGTAGAAGCCGAGCGCGCCGCCGCCCCGGTAGGTCGCGGTGTTGGCGTTCGGGAGTGTGCTCCAGGCGCCGGTCTGCGGGTCGTAGGCGAAGCCCTGGTTGGTGAGGGCGTTCCCGCTGACGCCGCTGGAGATCATCAGGAGGCCATTGGCGGAGGCGTAGGCCGATGCCCACAGCGCGACGGGCATGTCGGGCAGCTGGGACCAGGTGTTGGCTGCCGGGTCGTAGACGTATGCGTGCTTGTTTTCGCCGCTGGTGTCGTTGGTGCCGCCGGCGCAGTAGACCTTTCCTTCGATGCCGGCGCAGGACGACCAGGAGACGGGCTCCGGGTAGGAAGCGATCTGGCTCCAGCTGTCGGAGGCCGGGTCGTACACGCTGGCGTCGGTGACGCCGCAGCCGCTGGCGCAGCCGCCGATCAGGTAGAGCTTGCCGTCGAGCACGGCGCTGCCCGCTCCCGCGTACGGCTTGGGCTCGGGGGCGCCGGTGGTCCAGGTGTTGGAGACGGGGTCGTAGATCTCCAGTTTGGGATCGGTTGTGCCGTCAGGTCCCCAGCCGCCCGCGGCGTAGAGCTTGCCGTTGATGAAGCCGTGCCCGGGGGCCTGCCGGGGGTCCGCCGCGCTGGCCAGCTTGGTCCAGGTGCCGGCGACCGGGTCCAAGGCGTAGAGATCGCTGCTGCTGGTGTCGCCGCCGAAGGAAAGTCCGGCGTCACCGAAGGCCGAGTAGACCTTGCCGCGGTAGCTGTCGGACACATTGTCCATCCGGACCTGCGGCAGGTTGGGAGCGCTCTGCCAGGCGTCACTGGAGGGGGCGGCGGACGGCTTGGCGGCGGTTGGGGCCGCCTGCGGCTGGGACCCCACGAACCCCAGTGGGTAGTCTCCCTTGATTCGCTGCAGCGGGGCGCCCTGGGCCGAGCTGGGCTGCAGGCCGCCGGACTGCTCGCCTATCTTGAGCGTGGCGGGTGCGCTGCCGGTGTTCTTGACCTTCAGCTTCCGGGTCGCCTGCCTGCCCCAGCCGACCGACGCGTCGAGCGAGCCCGGGGTGATCTCCAGTCGTCCGGTCCTGAGCTTGTAGGAGGCTGAGGTGGTGCTGTCAGCTGCCACGTTCACCTTTTCGGACAGAGCGGTGTAGTCGCTCTTGACCGCGGTGAAGCTGTGCTTGCCCGTTCCAGGGGCGAACAGGGAGTAGAAGCCGTCCCCGAGGTTCGGGTCCTCCGGGGTGGCGACTGCCGTCGCGTGCACCGTGGGGTCGTATCGGTCGGTGACGGTGGCGTCGACCGCGCCCTTGCCGGTGTTGGCGTCCGTCACCGTACCGACGACCATGCCGCCCGGCGTGGGCGAGTAGTCGCGTTGCCCGACGAAAACGTTGTCAATTCCCCAGTACCAGCTCCAGAGGGAGGTGTAGCGGAAGCGCAGCTGTACGGCCGGCTTGCCGGCGAAGTCGGTGAGCGGGACCTCGACCTTGTCCGGTCCGGCGTAGTAGCCGGCGTTCACGCTCGGCGACCAGACACTCGTCCAGGTGGCGCCGCCGTCGTCGCTGGCGTCCACCCCGAGCGTCTGCCTGTAGGGGTTGAGCGTGTACATGGTGTCGAAGGCGAGTTCCGGGGAGGTCTTCCCGGTGAAGTCGTACACCGGGCTGACCAGCTGGGTGTCCGTGTGCCCCTGCGTTCCGGCCTGGTGGCTGTCGACGCTGGCGAACGCTCCGTCGCCGCCCGTGTGGTTGCCGTACGCACCCGGGTCGTCGAACTCCCAGCCGTTGGTGGTGCCCGCCGCGTTGGTGACGGTCCAGCCCTGCGGCGCGGAGGTGGTGGAGTCGAAGGTCTCAGTGGAGCCCGTCAGATGGACGGCGTAGCCGGGGGCCGTGGCAACCCAGGGGTCGGCGGTCATGGCGAGGTCGACGGACTGCGGCGCGGCGCCGATGTGGAGGGTCTTGGTGACCGCGGTGTAGCCGGGCGAGACCGCGGCGACGTGCAGCGTGAAATCCTGGTTCTGCGGCAGCGTCACCCGGTAGGCGCCGGTGGCCGGGTCGGTCCACACGGAACTGGGATCGCCGTCGACGGTGATCTTGGCGTAGAGCGGCCATCCGTGGCCTGAGCCGTCCGTGACTTTGCCCGAGACGGTCTGGCTGGGGACCTGCGTGAGAGGGAAGTTCCGGGTGAGAGCCGCGCCGTCGGCAATGGTCACACCCTTCGCGGTGCCGGTCGCGTAGCCGAACGCATCGACGGTGACGTCGTAACTGCCGACCGGGAGGGTGAGTGAGTAGCTGCCCTGAGCGTCGGCGTGCGCGACGTCGGTTCCGGCGGTGACGGTGGCGCCGGGGATCGGCTTGCCGGTGGCGCTGTCGGTGACGGTACCGGACAGCTTGCCGTGCGGGCCGGTGCGGAAAGCCTGCAGGCCGTCCGGGGTGCCGAGGCCGGTGGGGCCGTCGTAGCCGGCGGTGCCGGTGCACAGGTAGGCGGGAGTGCAACTGCCGTTGCTGCCCTGGGTGACGTCGTGGAGCCCGGTCCCCGCCGCGTAGGGGTAGGAGTTGGGGTACGTGCCCGCGACGGGTGTGCCCGCGTCGGCGTACACGCCCGCGATGATCGGGGACGAGACGCTGGTGCCGCCGTAGACCGCCCATCCGCTGTTGCCGTAGGTCTGGTAGACCGCCACGCCGGTGGCCGGGTCGGCGACGGCGGAGACGTCGGCTACCGCGCGGTTGCCGCAGCCGGTATCCATTTGGAAGGCCGGCTTGGGCTCGTAGAGGGAGCAGCCGGATCCGGCGCCGGACCACGCCGACTCCGACCATCCGGCGGTGCTGCTCTGGTCGCGGACCAGGGCGGTGCCGCCGACGGAGGTGACGTATTGCGAGGCCGCCGGATAGGCCACGCCGTAGGCGGAGTCGCCGGAGGACGCCACGACCGCGACGCCCGGGTGGTTGTAGTAGGCGTCGAGCGCGGTCGTCTCCGAGGGGTCCTCGCCGCTGCCGGGCGTGGTGTTATAGCCGGTGCCGTAGGAGTTGGAGACGAACTTGGCGCCGAGTGCGACGGCCTCGTCGACGCTAGCGCCGAGGGCTTCGGAGCTCGAATCGTCGCCCTCGACGAGCAGGATGTGGGCGTTGGGCGCGGCCGCGGAGACCATGTCCAGGTCGAGTGATATCTCGCCGGCCCAACCGGTGTCAGCCGCCGGGTAGTTGGTGCCGCCTCGCTGGTCGACCTTGCTGAAGCAGCCGTTGGCGGTGGTGCAGGGCGTCAGGCCGTACTGCTGTCGGTAGACGGCCAGGTCCGCTTCGGCCGTCGGGTTGTCGTAGGCGTCGACGATTGCGATGGTCTGGCCCGCGCCGCCGTCGGCGGGCAGGTTGTAGGCGCTCTGCAGATCGGCCGGCCCGTATCCGCTCGGAAGGGCCGTGGCGGCCCGCAGGCCCGGGACCGGCTTGACGTCGGTGCGGCGGAGGGCGAAGCAGCTGAACTCGCCCTTCTTAGGGGCGGCACAGGCGGATGTGTAGGGGATGGGACCGTTTCCGGCGACGGTGCCGGCCCCGGCAGCGGGCGCCGCGGTGGCACCCGCTGCCTGGACCGGTGCCTGGATGCCCAGGACCGCCAGCGCGGCGGCGACGAGCACGGCGGAGCCGCGGGATATCCTTCGCCGGACCGCGGAACCTGTTCTGTCTGAGGTGCGCAACGCGCGACTCCTATGCGTTCTTGCAGAGGTCGCCCTACGCGTCGGGGGCGACGGTGAATGTTGTACATTCACCGAGAGTCCATTAGGCAGATTGTGTTGAGTGTGTGTCAATGCACTGTGGGTTACACGCACATGATGCCATGTGACCTTCCGGGACAAATGCACTTGGGAAGCAGCTTTCCCTGCCACCGGGGTCTGTTTCGTAATATGGGAAAAGTCGCCGTTCGGCATATGTCGGATTTGCCGCCCGGGAGATTGCGGGATTCAATTGGGGTGCGAAATCAGATATTTTTTGGTCGGCTCGACGCGGAACCGTCGACACGCCGGGACGCCGTCGGCGACGACGCCACGCCGGACGAGACGACCGCTCCTGCCTCTCGTTGCGGTGATGGGTGGCCCCCGCAGGCAGCTTCGGCGTCCTCACATACGGCGGCCACTTCCTGGGCGTCAGCCCAGGCCACCTATCCCCGCGGGAACCCAGCCGGCAATTCTTGTCACGGAACTTGACGCGTATGGCGTCGACGGCGCGCACGCCTGACGTCGTGTTGACCGGTGGTCGCATAAGAGCAAGGAATGCGCGTGGAGTTCGCCCCGAATGCGGCGTCGGAGATCCAGCACTGACGTGGAGAGGATGCCGAGCAGCGCGTTCAGGCCCTTGACCTTGCTGTATCCGTAGCCGACGCTCTGCTTGGCGTAGCCGTGGGTGCGGCGGATGGTGTCATCGATGTCCACGTAGGCGACCTGGTCCGCGCCGGGCAGTGGTCCGTCGCCGTTCCATCTGGACAGCCGACTGCTCACGCGGCTCCACTCGGCGGCTATGTCTGACCGGCCGCCCGGACCCGCCCAGCGTGTGGATGTGCCCATGCCAGCCCCCTCGGCTTGATGGCGTCCCCTTGCTATGGGAGCAGGAAGGCAAGCGCACAGATAGAACGCGACTCGGCCACTTCCGTGGCCAACGGGTCTGGACGCTGGCGAATGAGACGGAAACTGAGACGGCGCCAGTGTCGTGGCCGGTGGCGGCCAAGGGGGTGGCTCAGAAGAGGTCCCTGAGCCCGATGGCTCCGGGGCCTCGCGCAGCTCCGACCGCACAAGTGTCGGCGGTCTCTCAACCAAAAGATCGTCGACAAGCTGAGGAAGTCATGTGTGGACGATGTGAAAGCTGTGACGTTTGTGAGACCGTCAGCGCTGTTCGTATGGAGTTCGAAACGCGACCCCTCACGCGTCTGCCTTCGACAGCGCGCTCCAGTGTCCGGGTGCCTTTCCCCTTATCGTTCAGAGAGAGCTCTATGCGCCTCAAGCAGGTCTCGCTCACGGCGGCGATATCCGTCCTCGCCGGGCTGACCACCGCAACCGTCTGCCTCAGCAGCGCTAATGCCTGGGCCGACAGCACGGCGGCACTGCCGCTGTCCCACTACTCGCACATGCTGGTGGACCCTATTCACCAGCACATCTTCTTCAGCAGTGGTGCCGGGAACAGCACCGTCCTGGTGACAGACTTCAACGGCACCGCGGTCGCCACTATCGACAACGAGCCCGGGGCGACCGGGCTGACTCTGTCCCCGGACGGCAGCGCCGTCTACGCAGCGCTCTACAACGGCGACGCCATCTCCTCCATCGACACCACATCGTTGACGGAGGCCCACCGCTACAGCACCGGTGCCGGCAGCAATCCCCGGAGCGTCGCCTACGCAAGCGGCAAGGTCTGGTTCGGCTACGGTGGATCCGCTCAGGGCAACATCGGTTCCATCGACACCAGCACCGACCCGGCGGCGGTCACCCTGAACACCGTCGGCGGTTCCTCCTGGTACAGCGCGCCGCTGCTGGCGGCCGACCCCACAGCCCCCGGCGTGCTCCTGGCCGCCGACCAGGACACCAGTCCCCCCTATCTGGAGCGCTACGACGTCTCCTCGGGAAGCCCGGTCTCCGGCGTACGAAGACGGCTGGAGAGCTCGTCCAACGTGAGCGACATGCAGATCACGCCGGACGGCTCGGACGTGGTGCTGGCAACCGGGGCGCCGTACTACCACCAGGTCTTCAAGCTCAGTGATCTCTCGGAGAACGGCACCTACTCCAGCACGGCCTACCCGAATTCCGTGGCCATAGCGCCGGACGGCACCGTCGCTGCAGGCAGCTATGCGTCGTACGACAAGGACATCTACATCTACGGGGCCCACACGTCGACCCCGATCAACACATACGACTTCGGGAACGCCACCCTGGCCACAGCCGGGCTCGCCTGGGACCCGGACGGAAGCAAGCTCTTCGCCGTCACGACCGACGTCTACGGGGCCAACCCCACCCTGCATGTCCTGTCGAACCCGGCGGCGGCCGCCTCCACGCTCACCCTCACCGGGCCGACCACGGGTGTCCCGAGTCGGCAGCTCACTTTGAACGGAGCGCTGGCCTCGGCTGCCGCGGTTCCTGCCGGGCAACACGTCCAGGTGAGCCGGGTTGACCCGGTGAACCCGAGCGGCATCGCCCTGCCGGACGCGGTCACCGACACCAACGGTGCATTCACCGTCACGGACACCCCGACAACTGCGGGGGAGACCAGCTACCGGGTCTCCTACGCGGGCGATTCAAAGCACCTGGCCGCAACCGCCTCGTACACCGTCAAGGTGGCCAAGCTGGCTACCGCGATGACCCTCACCGCCCCGGCCACCTCGGGCCGAACGGCCGCGCTCACCGTCACCGGCACGCTGAACAGCGGACCGTACCCTTCCGGCCAGACGGTTCAGATCACCAAGAAGGACCTCGCCCACACCTCCGGCTACAGTCTCGGTGCTGCCACCGTGGGTACCGACGGCAGTTTCACCGTCCACGACACCCCGCAGATCGGCGGCGCGAACACCTACACCGTGAGCTACCCGGGCGACGACGCCCACCAGGCTGCCACCGCGTCCGCTACCGTCCAGGTCTCCCGTACTGCCACGCCCCTGTCGCTCACCACCAACGCCTCCTCGTACGCCTACGGCGCGACCGCCACGGTCACCTCGCACCTGGGGACGACCTATAACGGCCGTACCGTCTCGATCTACGCCCAGCCCTACGGCGGCAAGAAGGCCCTGATCAAGACCGGTACGGTGGACAGCCGCGGCAACCTGGTGGCGAGCTACAAGCTCACCCGCAACACCACATTCACGGCGTCCTTCGCCGGCGACTACCGCTACGCCCCCGCTACGGCCACCCGGACCGCCTACGACCACGTCAAGGTGACCGAGTCGCTCAGCGGTTACTACACCAGCACCTACTACGGCAGCACCCTCTACCGGGTCTACCACCACACCGCCGCGGAACAAGTGAACGCCGCCGTCACTCCCAACAAGGCCGGCCAGTGCCTGATGTTCCGGGTGCAGCAGTACTACAGCAGCGCCTGGCACACGCGGACGACCTCCCCCTGCTATGCCCTCAGCTCCACCAGCACAGGCGCCGCCAAGCTGACCCTCAGCAACGCGATCAACGGCAAGTTCCGGATGGCCGCCGAGTACGTCCACAGCAGCAAGGACAACACCAACCTCAGCACCTGGGGCTCGTGGCAATACTTCACCGTCAAGCAGTGAACGGGACGCCCCCGGCCCCGTCAGACAGCCCCAGCTTTCGGGCAGCAGCCGCGGTCTCCCCGATGAGTTGGTCAAGTTGCTCCGGAAGCACAAGGAAGTGCAGGACCAGGAGCGCGCGGAAGCGGGGGAGGGGTGGCAGGACAAGGGGTACGTGTTCGCGAAGCCGGACGGCGAACCGCTCATCCCGAACACCGACTACCACCACTGGAAGAAGTTGCTGAGCGATGCCGGCGTACGTGATGGGCGGCTGCACGACGCACGGCACACCACAGGGACGGTTCTCCTCCTACTGGGAGTTCCGGACCGGATCGTTGATTCCATCATGGGATGGGAGCCGGGCGGGGCGGCCCGCATGCGGGCGCGGTACATGCACGTGACCGACCCCATGCTGAAGAGGGTGGCGAAGCAGGTGGGCCAAGCCCTGTGGGGCGCTCGGGAGAGTGAACCCGGGACGGCCGACGACAACCCCGAGCGAGGGCTCACCGAGGTCAAACGAGACGGAAACTGAGACGGAAGACCACGGAAGCCCCGACCGGGATCCGGTCGGGGCTTCCGTTTGCCCAGCTGGGCGGGTGCGGAGGATACGAGATTCGAGCTCGTGAGGGGTTGCCCCCAACACGCTTTCCAAATGTTCGCCCGGCTGTCCGGAGGGGTTCGCCACCGTCCTGACCTGCGGCGCATCCGCCCGTAGACCGACCGCCGGACCCCGTTGAACCGGGGTGGATGCAACTGGAACTGTAACTACACGGCCGCTTCCACACGGTGCCTGACCTGCGGTGTGATTGGTCGTCGACGGCGGCTTTGCGGGAGCGGCGTTCCCGGGATGGCGATGTCTGATAATGCTCAGCGGTTGCTGTGGTGTTCGGGGTGGCCGTCCGGTTCAGCCGTTTGTGATCTCTCACGCATCGGGGTGCGAGCAGTCTGATTCAGGGAGGTGAGGACCCGTAGCTTCTCATCGCTCTCGCTGCCCTGGTCGGGGTAGTAGAGGACGAGGAGCAGATCGCCGACGGGGAGCTTGTCTCGGTGCAGGCATAGCTCGCCGACGACGGGATGGTTCACGGTGGTGGTGCCGCCCTCCAGGCTGCGGATGTCATGGCGCGCCCAGAGGGCTCGGAACCGCTCGCTTGACAGGGCGAGCTCGCCCACCAGTTCCACGAATCGCGGGTCGTTGATGTCGTCGCCGATGGACTCTCTGAAAGCGGCAATAAATCCTTCCGTGGAGCGCGTCCAGTCCTGTTGGAACGCCTGCTCCTCAGGATCCAGGAGCAGTGATCGCAGACGGTTGTACCCCGGCTGAAGGCGCGGAGAGAGCGCGACTGCGAGCTGGTTGGATGCAAGCACATCGAACGCGCGCCCTTCCACGAACGCGGGAATCTGCACGCTTGCGAGCAGCTGGTGCAACCGTGCGGGCACGCGTTCAGGCTTCCGTCGCCGCTGCGGCCTGCGGCGCGAGGCGGCCAGGCTGAGGAGGTGATCCTGCTCGACCTCGTCAAGCTGCAGGACCCGCGCGAGCGATTCGAGGACCTGGAGCGAGGGGTTGTTGTCGCGGCCGCGCTCTAGCCGCAGGTAGTAGTCGGCGCTGATGCCGGCGAGCAGGGCCACTTCCTCACGCCGCAGCCCGGGAACGCGACGATTCGCACCTGCGGGAATCCCGGCCTGCTCCGGAGTGACCAGCGCTCGCCGGGCACGGAGATAACTGCCGAGCCGGTTGGCGCGATCATCGTCACTCATAGTCAACATCGTAGCCCCGGCCCTGTCATCGAAGGGGGGCCCTGAGAGGACCACGGAAGATGGGGGCACTGCCTCGGGCCGGGGGAACAGGTCAAGACTGAAGGGGTCGCCCCACATCGATCGCGCCCGCAGCCTTGTCGCTGTCGGCGCCCTGAGCTCGGAGCAGCCCATGGACATCAGCAACCGCACCGTCTTCATCGCCGGCGCCACCTCGGGAATCGGTCTCGAACTCGCTCGACGTTTCGCCGCGGCCGGCAGCACCGTCATCGTCGGCGGCCGACGAACCGGCTTGCTCGCCCAGATCGCAGCCGAGGGGCTGGCCACCGTTCAGATCGACGTGACCGACCAGGACAGCATCGACCGTGCCCGCGACACGATCCTGCACACCCACCCGAACCTCGACACGATCGTGACGATGTCCGGGATCGGGATCCCCGAGGACCTCCGCGATCACGCGCACTTCAGCGCCGCGGAAAAGACGATCGACATCAACCTCCTGGGCACCATCCGCGTCATCGACGCATTCACCCCCCACCTGATCGCACGCGGCACCGGTACCATCATCACGGTCACCTCAGGCATCGGGTTCCTGCCCTTCCCGGTCATGCCCACCTACGCCGCCTCCAAGGCCGGCGTGCACGCCTACTCCGAAGCATTGCGCGCGCAACTGGATGGCACTGGCATCGAGGTCGCCGAGCTCGTCCCCCCGGCTGTCGCCACCACACCGGAGCACGCACAGCGCAACCCCCGCGCGCTCGGACTGGCCGAATTCGCCACCGAGGTGATGGACCTCCTCCAGACCAACCCCACTCCGCACGAGATCCTGGTGCAGGGCGTGCTGATGCACCGGTGGGCTGAACGCGACGGCACCTACGCCGAGTTGGTCGCCCAGCGGTCGCAGGCACTCGCGATGCTCCCGAGCCGTCAGTGAGCACGACGGCCGCTCACGACACGCCCACCCAGGACCGCTGACCTCGGCAAGGTAATACCACCGGACTCGGTCGTCGCCCTTGTCGCGCGATGCGGCACGGCAATGTCGTCCGGCCCCACGTGTCCTAAACACGTGGGGCCAGCGTCGTCGAGAGGTCGACCAAGTCGCTCGCACTTACCATCGGCCGTGGTCGGACTCTCGCGGTGTGCACCGCACCCGGTGAGCGGCCGGTGGTGGGCTGCCTGGGGATGGCCGGTGCCCCGGAGTGGGCGGCGGCCGACCCTCCCCCGGACTCCGTCCGGGGGTACCCCCATCTCGCTTCGCTCGGCAAACGTCGCCGGCCCCGAGGTGATGGGGTCCGGCTCCCTGACCGCCTACGTACCGAGGTACTACTCGGCCTTCGACCACCCGCCGCTGTCGATCGGCGTGGAGCAGGCACAGGGGATTGCGCACGGCGCGGTCGCCTACGCCCGGTCCCAGGGTTTCGAGCCCGCAGCTGGTTTCGCCGACGCCGCCGTGCACCTGGGCACCCCGCCCGGGGACCTGCCCGCCATCGGTTTCGGCCGGGACGGCAAGCCGTTCTACTTCGGCGGCCCCTACGACGACCCGCGCATGGTGGTCCGGACCCTGGAGCGCACCTGCGGCCCTGGCAACTACTACTACGTCGCGCAGCTGTAGAAGGGGGACGGGAGCGGCACGAGGCATGGGATACGGACAGTGACACTGGTCGAACGGCGGCGGGAGCACACCGACGCTCCGCAGGTCCGGCACACCGAGCACGAGGCGCAGGTCAATCTGGTGGCCGTGCTACGCCTGTGCGCCATGGGCAAACTGCGGTGCAGCGAGAAGACCCGCCGCCCCGGCGCCGCCACCGTCGAGGCAGTCGCGGGTGTCCTGGACGGCGGTGACTTCCACCCGAGCGAAGCCATCGCTGCCTTCGCCTGGCCAATGCTGCTCCAGGCAGGCGGCCTCGCCCAGCTGACCAGCGGCCGGCCGGCGCTGACCTCGCGCGGGCAAACCGCATTGGGTGCGGATCTTTTGAGGGTCTGGCCCACCTGCGATTTCGTACGGATCGAGTCCGTGCGCCGCCACTGAGCCGTCGCGGCCGACCTTCCCGCCTGTGCCCCGCGGCACCCCGTTCGGCCGCATCGGCGCAGTACAGCCGGGCTGCTGAATCAAGAAACCCGCAGGTCACGCTCGTGCAAGACACCCTCAAAAGATCTGCACCCAACGGCATTCGCAGGTGTTGGCAATGCTCCGGTATCGATTGTCCTGACGTGTTTGGCGTTGCGCCACGGGGTTGTAACAGGCGCTGACGTGGGCTGTTGTCCATGCGAAAGTCGTTGCTGCCGCCGGTAGTTGCTTCCGTCCGGGGGCGAAGCTGGGCCTGGGTGCGAGCGGGTTGGTCACTTCGAGTCGATCCTTCCCAGCGGGTCGCTGGTCGCGGTCAGGGTTCGACGGGCGGCAGGCCACGCGTCGTTGTCGAGGCCCAGCGCGGTACGCAGATACGCCAGGGTGGCGTGCTGGACGACCGCGACGCGCTCGGGGCTTTCGTCTGTGGTCCGCGTGTCGTTGGAACCCTGGATGCCGCCGAGTCCGTGTTCCGCGCCGAACAGGGTCAGCAGATCGGTGGCGCCCGAGCTGAGGCGATAGCCATCGGTGAACCAGTCCGGACCGCGCACCGTCAGCGGGGACTGGTCGTGGTCGCCGGCGACGATCAGACTCGGCGTCTTCAGCTCGGCGAAATCAGGGCTCATGAACGGGAAGTACTGGGCGGCGAGCGGGCTCAGGTCGGCGCCGCCGGTTCCGGGCAGGCAGAGCAGTACCGCCGCCCTGACTCGCGAGTCGCTCATGCTCTCACCAGGTGTGCCGTCGGCGTCGACGACCCGTGCGCCCGCGAGGGTGCTGGCGGTCTGTGCGCCCCAGGAGTGTCCGGCGACCGCGATGCGGTCCTGGTCGATGCGGCCGGCTAGCCCGGGTACGCCGTCTTCGATGGCGTCGAGTTGGTCGAGGACCCCGGTCAGGTCGTCGGTGCGGATACGCCAGATGGGCGGGGTGCGCGGGTCGTCAGGGAGCAGGCCCAGCGAGTCGAGATGGGTGGGCTGGATGACGACGAACCCGCGGGCGGCCCAGAAGTCGACCAGTGGTGCGTAGTCGTCCATGGTCAGGGTCATGCCGTGCGAGAAGACGACGACGGGCAGGTTGTGGCCAGTCGTCGGCGCTGTGACCCGTACCTGCAGGTCCTGGCCGCGGTCCGGGGCGGCCAGTGCGACCGGCCTGACAGAGATGACCGGGGTGGTGGAGTCGTTGCCGCCGTCGGCGGGCGTGGTGTCGCTCACGAGGTGAATGCCTTTCTCGGAGGGGCCCAGCGGCCCGTGCTGCGCGGCGTCTGGCATCATTGCAATACGGAGTGTCGCTCCGCATTACGATACGGAGCATTGCTCCGCTTTGCAAGTGGGAGGTGCTCACGATGTCCACGGCCAATACGCCGCCAGCCCCTGCCAGTCGCAAGAGATCCGACGTCCGCCGAAATGAGCAGATACTGCTGGACGCCGCCGCGGCCGTGTTCATCCGTGCGGGAGTCCACGCTCCCGTGCGGGAGATCGCCGCCGAATCGGGCCTCGGCATGGGCACCATCTACCGCCACTTCCCCACCCGGGCGGACTTGGTGGTCGCCGTCTTCAGACACCAGCTCGACGCGCTCTCCGCTGCCGCTCACATTCCCCCTGCTGCCGACACGCCGTATGAGGTCTTGCGGGTATGGGTTAACCGGTTTGCCGATTTCCTGGTCACCAAGCACGGCCTGGCCGAGGCGCTGCACTCGGACCAAGCCGGGTTCGAGAGCCTGCACGCCGAGTTCGTCGAGCGCCTGCTGCCCGTGCTCGACCAGCTGTTGAAAGCGTCCGCCGCCGCTGGCTACACACGCGCGGACATACGGGCCTACGACTTCATGCTCGGCATCGGCAACCTGTGCATCGGAGTTGAGACCTTCCCCGACTACCAGGCTCGTCGCATGATCGACCTGCTGCTCGATGGCCTTGCGCAGCCCGCCCCGGCACCGACGGACAGTGAGCCCAAATAGCTCCCGCAGCCGAACGCACGGTGGACCAAGGACAAGGCTGGAGCCACTCTGGCCGCCACAACCGGCTTTTGCCCCCACCCCGGCCGTCAGCCCCGCCACGGCGAAGCGTCCCTGACGCCGCTGCCCACGACATCGACCGGTTGTGGCGGATCTACCTCCGCCAATTCGATATCGAACACACGTTCCGCTCCTGGAAGCAGACCCTTGGCCTGACCCGGCCCCGCCTGCGCCGCCCCGGACAAGCCGACCGATGGACCTGGCTCATCATCGCCGCCTACACCCAACTACGCCTAGCCCGACCCCTCGCGGACAACCTCCGCAGACCCTGGGAGAAACCCCTCACCTCCGACCAGCTCACCCCTGGCCGCGTCCGACGCGGCTACCCCCGCATCCGCCGGATCCTCAGCACTCCGCCAAACCGCCACGACCTGACCGCCTTCGCGGGCTTCCCCGAGCGGCACTGGAAGAAAATCCAGTCCACCAACCCGCCGGAACGGATCAACCGCGAGATCAAGCGCCGCGTCGACGTCGTCCAGGTCTTCCCCAACGACGACGCCCTCCTGCGGCTGGTCATCGCTGTGCTCTTCGAGATGCACGACGAATGGATCGCCTTCCCCCGCCGCTACCTCCCCGAAGGCAGCATGGAGCAGGTCTACCCCGCCGAGCGCCTCGACCACGCCCCCACGCTACCCAACACCACCAACGCGACGGCCGACTGATCGGCTACACCACGAAGCGGGACATGATCCACCGGGTTGGGGGCTATTCGCGCATGTGCGGTGCGACTGGTTCAGCTGTCGGTGTCCTTGGGGTGCCGGGTGGAGGCGTAGACGAGGTGTACGGTCCGGCGGGGTTGGTCGACGAGATAGCGGACGCGGCCGCCGGCGGTGACCTCGTACTCCCGCTGCGGGTATTCCGTGCCGTCAAGGGTGACGGTGGTGAGGCGTCCGCGTAGCCTGTGCTGGCGGTCGGGGTCGTTCATGGAGACAGGGTCGGCGCGCAGCGCCTCGTAGCAGCGCCGGGTGTTACCCGGTGCTTCCGTGCACAGGTCGCCCCAGCCTTTGGCTGCGTCGTTCGTGGCGAAACGGAGGCGCCATTCGTTGCCGATGGGTGGTGGCGGGACGTCGTCACCGCGCTTGGGGCTCATGGAGCGGGTACCTCGCCGTGGTCCTCGTCCGGGAGCGGGGCCGTCAGCTGTGCCGTCAGGTCGGGGTCCGCGAGGATCCTGGCGGTGGCGCGCCATTCGACGATGACCCGGTGCAGGTTGGAGTGCACGTCCAGTTCGGCGGCGTCGTGGGTTGCGTTCACGAGGTCGACGACGAACTCGCGCACTTCCTCGGCCGACAGGTGCCGGGTCCACGGGAAGACCTCGGGCAGGGCGAGCAGGATCGCGCGGGCGCCTTCGTCGCTGCTGATCAGGGCCGCGAACAGACGGGCGGTGACGTCGGCGGTCTCCTCGCGCTGGCGGTCATGGCGCTCGGTGGTGAGGTACAGATCCTCGCCGTCGCGGCGCGTTACGTGGACGCGCTGGGCGCGTTCGACGGTGTCGGCAACCCGCTTGGAGTTCTTCGACAGGTCGGAGAACGAAACGGTCAAAGTGGACATAGGTGGAGCGTACTTCGGAATATATTCCGAAGTCAAGTGAAGGTGACACGGTGAACGGTGCCGATCATCACTGCGCCATGGGTCATCACGCCGCCCACCTCCGTCACCAGGCCCGCGATTCCGACGAACAGCGGCGACCAGCTGGGGTCCGTGAAGGTCGTGACCAGGATGTCGCCCGCTTCGAGATCGGCCTCCGCCATGTCAAGGATGACGCGGGCCCTTCCCTCGATGGTCCCGGCGGAAACCGGTAGGCCGATCAGGGCGCCGGCCGGCACGTCGTCGCGCCCGCCTTCTGCCGCCCTTGCTCGAAGCGCCGCTCGGCGGCGTCCGGCTCGAAGTTCCTGACGTTGTCGAGGATCACGGGCACGAGTGTGGTGGGGCGCTCGCGCCAACGTGGCCTCGTGATGGGCCTCGCCCGTTCTGCCCCAGTAACCGTCACCCGATCGGTGACCACTGTGAAAGGCTCATTGTTCCTGTTGGGTATGTAGGCAATGCCTGCTGGGCGGTCGATCGGTAAATGTGTCCCGTGTTGCTGAGGGTGTCGGGATACTGCCTCGGTGACCCTTGCTGCACTGCCTCAACCGCTGCGACCTCGTGCCCTGAGGCCCGGAGATCTCGTCGTTATCGCATCGCTGTCCGGGCCGCTCCATGCCGTTTACGAGCCCGACCTCGAGCAGGCGGTAGTCGTGCTCGAGCGGATGGGATTCCGCGTACGTCGGGCACCGCTACTCGAAGCAGGGCGGCACCATTGGTGGAGCGCGGCTACGCCGGCGGAGACCGCCAGGGAATTCAATGCTCTTCTGCGTGATCCTGAGGTGCGCGCGATCATCGCGCATGACGGCGGCCAGACGGTGCTCGGTTACCTCGACCTGATCGACGTTGAGGCGATCACTGCCGACCCCAAGCCGATCCTCGGCTACAGCGACATCTCGCTGCTGCATCTGGTGCTCTACGCGCGCACGGGTCTGGTCGGGTTCCATGCCGACTTGGCCACCCCTGGACTTGGCGGGCACTGGCAGGCCGCGCCCGCAGCACGCAGAGCGGAACTTGAAAAGCTCTACTCGACGCTGCTGACCGGTACGGAGCCGATCGGTGCGCTGCCAGCCACCCCGTCGTGGGAGTGCTGGCGTGCTGGTCGCACCGAAGGCCGGCTGATCGGCGGGGTGATCAATCGCATCGTGCTGGCGCAGGCGACGCCTTACGCGCTGCCGCTCGAATGGTTCGACGGCGCGGTGCTGTTCTGGGAGGAGATGGGCGGCCAAGCATCGTATGTGTGGAGCTATCTACAGGTACTGCGGCACTGCGGCATCCTCGATCGGATCTCCGGCATGGTCGTGGGCATCCCGTACGCGATCGACGGACTCGACTCGCCCGACGCGTCCCCGACCCTGCCCGAGATCGTCCTCGACGTCCTCGGCGACCGTGACATCCCGGTCCTGGGCAACGTCGAGTTCGGACACGCCGGCCCGAATCTGCCGATGCCGGTTGGCATCCGCGTCGCCCTCGACGCGCAGCAGCGGACATTGTCGCTGCTCGAACCGGCGGTACGCCCGCTCATGGTGACCGGACCGGGCGGCTGAGCGACGCGGATCAGTGAGTTTCATGGGGCCTGCCCAACCTGCTGGTCAGGCGGATGCCGATTGACTGTCGGGTGACCATCACCCGATCGGTGGCCACTCTGAAAGAGCTCAATGGCTCCCCAGCCCGTGGTGAGGGCGGGCTGAGCCCGCCCTCACCACGGGCTTCGA
Organism: Actinacidiphila oryziradicis; assembly: GCF_005047355.1. Taxonomy (GTDB): domain Bacteria; phylum Actinomycetota; class Actinomycetes; order Streptomycetales; family Streptomycetaceae; genus Actinacidiphila; species Actinacidiphila oryziradicis. The sequence goes on along the minus strand of NZ_SUMC01000078.1, from coordinate 9,690 downwards.
AACATCGCTAGGAACTCCGTAGCCGTGTACTTCAGGTTTGGTTTCCGAGCCGGAGCCCTCAACTGTTGGCTAGTGTGCGGTCGAGGAGGGGGAGCAGGCGGTCCCAGTGGCGCTTCAGTCCGGCGGGGTCGAAGGCGTCGGTGTCGGACATGGTGAACCCGTGGACGGTGCCGGGGTAGATCTCGGAGGTGTAGCCGACACCCGCGGCATCCAGGGCCTGGTTGAGCTCGCCCAGGGCCTCGGGCGTCAGGTCGCTTTCGGCGTGGCCGAAGTGGACCTGGGCGGTGATCTCGGCGAGGGCGTCGGGCCCGTCCGCGCCTACGGGACCGTGGAATGCGGCGACGGCGGCCACCTGGCCGGGGTGGGCCGCGGCGGTGCGCGTCGCCAGAAGGCCGCCTATGCAGTAGCCGGTCACCGCGACCGGTCCAGCGGCGACCTCGGGCTGGCTGGTGAGGAACCTGAGGTAGGCGTCAGCATCGCTCAGGACACGTTCGGCGGTGTGCGCCTCGATCAAGGGCATCAGCTGGGCGAAGACCGCGGACCGGACCTCTTCTCCGATGTACTCGGGAAGCTCGATCACCGGTGCCGGGCCGTGCCGGTAGAAGAGGTTGGGGACGAGCACGTAATACCCGTGCCCGGCCAGTTCGTGGGCCATCTCCCGCAGCACGGGCCGGATACCGAAGCCATCCGCGTACATCAGCACCCCTGGGTGCCGCCCACGGTCGGGGAAGGCGGCGAAAGCGTCGGCCTGGCCGTCCGCGGTGGGAATGTGCAGCATCTTGATCGGCATGAGTTCCTCCTGTCGTGGTTGACGTGTCGAGCTGTGATCAACACGACAGGAGGCGGAGCCCGCGCAGCAGCGCCAGATCCTCGATCCGACAGCGGGCCAGCACCGGCCCGTACGGCGCTCAGAGCAGCGCCGGGTCACCAATCCGTGTGTGGCGCAATGCCGTCCCGGTAGTCATCGCCGCTTAACGTAGCCCACCGGACAGGATCGATTCCAGTGCTCCCCCCAGTCCACAGTGCCGTTCGCGAGAATGATCTTGGTCGGCGCCTCGGATCCTGAACCCTGTCGACGCCCGTTCGAATGCAGCCCAACAACCCGGAAGTGGCTGAGCGAGGTTTTCTTAACGAAATGATCTCGTGAGGTGACTCGGCTCAGGGGATCCCGCGAGCCGCGATGAGTCCTGCGGCGTCCGGCGGTCGTACTGTCGAACCCGTTACCGAGGAGGACTTCTGATGCGCAGCGTGACCTATTCGATGAGCGTCTCACTTGACGGCTACATCGTCGGGCCGGACGGCGACTTCGACTGGACGGCGCCCGACGAGGAGGTCTTTCGCTTCGCCACCGACGAGATTCGAGAGGTCGGCGTCCACCTGTTGGGACGACGGCTGTACGAGACGATGCTGTACTGGGAGACCGCCGACCAGGATCCATCGCTCGACGACTCAATGCTCGAGTGGGCCGCGATCTGGAAGCCGCTCCCAAAGGTGGTGTTCTCCACCACGCTGTCGGCGGTGCAAGGCAATGCCCGCCTGGCTTCCGGCGGCCTGGCGGAGGAGATCGAGCGGTTGCGAGCCGAGCCGGGGGACGGCAACATCGCGATCGGCGGCGCGGCTCTCGCCGCCGAGGCGGCCGCGTTGGGTCTGATCGACGAGTACCGGGCCATGGTCTACCCGGTGCTGGTTGGCGGTGGCATTCCGTTCTTTCCCCAACGCGAGCGCCGGGTGGATCTCGAACTCGTCGAGACCCGCACCTTCAGCTCGAGAGTCGTCCACCTCCGCTACCGCGTGGCGCGCTAAGTGCGCGGAGCCGCGCGAGATTTCGGTGCGCCAGCAGAATCCGAGCCATCCCGACGAGACGCCTCTGCGGCTTCACATGAGCTCCTCTGCGGACGGCCAGCCTGCGGGGTGGCCGACCCCATGACGCCCGCCGCACTGCGGGCGCGATTTTGCTGATCCTCGGCGTTCCGGACACCGTCGTGCCCTCGGTCACGGGTGGGGAGCCCGGCCATTTGGCTGGTCAGCCGGTGCGGAGGATACGAGATTCGAACTCGTGAGGGGTTGCCCCCAACGCGCTTTCCAAATGTTCGTCCGGGTGTTCGGCAACGGCCGTCAACGTCCCGACCTGCTGCTGAGCGCTTCGACAGGCACCCTGTGGACGCCCGCGAACGGGGCTGAATGCAACCCAAACTGCAACCCTCTTGCTGGCTCGGTCCTCGACGGTCACGTCCGCTGGGGCGGTGGCGATGGCCACGCAGTGATGCGGTTTTCGGGCCTCGGCAAGGAGTTCGACGCGCATGTAGCGGGTGCCATGCCAGGCCCATCGTCACCGGCCAGAGCTGCGAACCGCTCTACCTGTGCGCGTATTCGACTGATTCCAGCTCTTTCAGCCCCCACGACAGGCCCGACGACGTCTATGGGGGCGCCGTCACCCTGCACACCGGCGGGGAGTATGCGTCCTACCTCCTGCTGCCCGTCATCCCCGACTGACAGTGATGCCGGCTGATCACCCGGACGTTCAAGGAGAACGGAGGCGATCCCTGATGCCGGTATCCGCCGCCACGGAGGCAAAACTGCGGGAGGCCATGGCCCGTCTGCTGGCCGGTGAGCCCCTTCACACCGCCGGGGCCCTGACGAAGGAGAACCTTGCCCGCGAGGCCCAGGTCAGCCACGCGACCGTCCACCGGGCTGAGGAGGTGCTGGCCGAATGGGACGCCAACGTTGCTCGCCCGGTCCTCCGAACTCCCGGAGAGGTCGCCCGGGACGAGACGATCGACGAGCTCCGCAAGCAGCTGAGGAAGGCAAAGTCCCAGGTCACAGAAGTGCAGGGCAAGCTCGATGCACTCGCTACGGTTACTGCGAATCTCTACGCCGAGAACCAAGCCCTGCGGAAGAGAGTTGACGGCCGTTCGCGACTGGCGAGTATTCCTGCCAGCGAGTGACCGAGGGGCCAGCCCCGCCAGGGGGGCTGGCTTCAGGTCAACACCGTCGAGAGCAGAGCGCGCGTCTCTGCGACGACGCGGTCTTGAAACTTCGGGTCGTGCACCTGCGTCGAGCCGAGCATCGACTGGCCCCGCTCGTCGTAGTAGACGCCGGTCTCTCCCGACTCGTTCAGCAGGGCGTTCGTGACGACCTTCGCGGCCCGCGCCGGGGTGCTCCAGTACTTGATGAACGGGGCGAGCAACCCCAGGACGTACTTCCCCAGCAGGCGCAGGAAGACGTTCGCGTCGCGCGAGAGGCCCGTAGCCGGGCTGAAGCCCGGTTCGACGGCGTTGAAGCGCAACCGCGGAGTCTCGCGCGCGAACGCCATCACCGTCGCGAGGTTGCATTGCTTCGACGTCGCGTAGGCGTCGGCGCCGGGCTGGGTGGAACCACCGGGCTTCCACTCGCCGCGCGCGCTCGCCTCGGCAGAGATGTAGCGACCGCCGCGGAACCCAGCGACCACGGCGGGCTTGCGCTCGGGGTCTTCGACGGCGGAGCAGAGGAACACCACATTCGCGCCGTCGGGGAGATGCGGCATGAGCGCCTCGGTCAACACGAACGGACCGAGGTGGTTCGTCGCGAACGCCGTGTCCCAGCCCTGAGCGTTCTTCGTGGCGCGCATCTCGAGGAGGCCTGCGTTGTTGACCAGGCCCGCGAGCGGAAGACCGAGCGCGATGATCTCCGCGGCCGCGCGCCGTACGCTCGCGAGATCCGACACGTCGCACACGACCGCCACCGCATGCCGGCCCGCGCGCTCGACCGTCTTCTGCACGTCGTCGAGCTTTCCTTGGTTGCGGCCCACCAGGACGACCGTGCCGTGCTTTGCCAACTCCAGAGCCGTGCGGTAACCGATGCCCGACGTCGGGCCGGTGATGATGTACGCCTTGCGCTCGCCCGAACCTGTCTTCGCCATGTGCGCTCCTTAGCTGTCTGTCTAGTCAGTCATTTATCGGCAAAAGAATGCAGCCCAACATCCGACCATTCAGCAGCCCAGCATCCGACACAGAGCGTCGAACCCGACCCTGCGGTGTTCGTCGGCGTTGTCGGGGTCCTCGATCATGAAGTCCATCGTCGCTTCGGCCAGCGAGTTCATCATCGCGCCGACAAAATCCGTCGACGCGTCCCGCATCGGCCCGCGGGCGCGCACCCGCTCGAGAATTCCCGCGACGTCCGCCATCGCCTGATGCGAGGCGGCGCGAGTCTCCTGGTTGATGTCGTCGGAGACGCCCAGGAGGGCGAGAGCCCGCCTCTCGTCCGGGTTCGACGTCGCCCAGCGCGTCCAGTTCGACCACATACGAGAAAACTGCTCGCGCGGCGGAGCCTCCACCGAAAACCCTTCCAGCGAGGCGTTGGCCATCCCGCTTTTCAGCTCAAGGTAGAGCTGGTTAAAGAGCTCGGCCTTCGTCGCGAAGTAGGTGAACAGCGAGCCGTTCGAGGTGCCTGCTTCCCGCGCAATGACCGCCGTCGGCGCGCTGAGGCCCTGCGCGACGATGACACGAGTCGCCGCTGCCATCAGCGCGTCCCTCTTGTCTTTACTCTTCGGTCGGGCCATGGCTGAAGCGTATAAATGAGTGGCCAGTCAGTCAAGTCGGTGGCGTACGCCGTCGAGGTAGACGCGGATGCCGTCCTGGCCGGAGGCTGTGAACGTGAAGGGGCCGCCGGAGCCGAAGTCACGGGTGATCTGCCAGCGCACCCCGAAGTTGTCCTTGCCGACGCCGGACACGCCGGGCGAGTTGCTGCCCCAGTTCTCGCTGATCGCGGTGTCGGTGTCGGTGCGCTTCGGGGTGCCGGTGAGGGTGGTGTTGGCGAAGTACTGGCGCAGGAAGGTCGGGTTGCCGGTGACCGAGACGTCGGCCGTTCCTGCGGAGGTGTTGCCCGACTTGTCGACCGCGCGGACCTCGTAGAGGTGGGTGGTCGTGCCGGCGGTGGTGTCAGTGAAGGTCGTGCCGGTGACCGTGTGATGGGGCTGCCGAAGGAGGTCCGGTCGGGGGTGCGGCGGTAGACGCGGTAACCGGCCACGTCCATCTCCTTGTTCGCCGACCAGCGCAGGACGTTCCGCTTGGCGCCGGCGTCCCGGGCGATCGACAGCCCGGTCGGCGTGAGTGGGGCCACGTGGTCCACGGAGGCCCCGGTACGCGGGGTGTAGGCGAACTTGACGGCGGCGGCGCCGTTCCAGTTGACGTAGTCGATGCGGAGGCTGTGCGTGCCCTTGGGGATGGTCAGGTTGACCGTCTTGGAGACGGTGGCGGCCCCGTTCTTCCACAGGTCGATCTTGCGTACGCCGTCGAGGTAGACGCGGATGCCGTCCTGGCCGGACGCGGTGAACGCGAAGGGACCGCCAGAGCCGAAGTCGCGCTTCACGCTCCATCGGACACCGAAGTTGTCCTTGCCGACGCCGGAGACTCCGGGCGAGTTGGTGCCCCAGTTCTCGTTGATCGCGGTGTCACAGTCCGTGCGCTTTGGGGCGCCTGAAAAGCCGGTGTTCGCGAAGAACTGCCGGGTGTAGGTGTTCGTCGCGCACGATGCCGCCGACGCCGCCGACGCCGGCGAGGCGGCAACCGCGACAAGACCGCCCGTCAACGCGACCCCCACCGCGGTCGCGGTGGCCAGACGGGATCTTCCGACACTGCGCACTGTGTTCCCTTTTGAGTACGTGACTGTCCCTCAGACAGTCGTACGAGATGTGAGATTCATGAGAGCAGCCTATGGTTGTACGACCAAGCGATTTCCGGTCGCCGCCGGTGGCCAGTGCCCCTGCACGCAACATTCGCCCCGTCGCTGCCGCGTACCGAGACCGGCTCGCTGCTCGGCGACCTGAAGGCCAACGCCCGACTGGTGCAACGCACCTTGGCCGATCCACGGCAGGGGCGCTGTTCAAGGCCGTCATCGCGGCGGCCACCTCCGAGGCGAAGACGGCCGAGGCATTGCGTCACTTCTACGACATCCGCGTCAAGGGGTGGGCTCCCTGTGTCCAGCGGGCCGTTGACCGGGGCGAGGTGCCCGAGGGTACCGACACCCATGAGGTGATCCGCGCTCTCTTCGCCCCCCTCTGCTACCGGCTGCTGACCACCGGCGATCACCTCGACGAAGCCGCCGCCGACCGGGCCGCAGAAGCCGCCGCGGGCCCTACGAGGTAGACGTCCGCGTCCACCTGGTTCCTGGCATCGGCGCGCACCGCCTCGACCGCCTAGAGCCGGAGCACCTGGAGGCCTTCTACGCAAAGATGCAGCGCAACGGCAGCAAGGCCGCGACCGCGCACCATGTCCACCGCACCGTCCGGGTTGCGCTCGCGGGGCTCCCCGGATCGAAGAGGATGAGGTCGAGCCGTTCAGCATCGAGGAGGTGCAGAGCCTGCTTCTGGAGGCTTCGAAGCTCCGGAACAGCGCGCGGTGGGTCATCGCCCTGGCGCTCGGCCTCCGCCAAGGGGAAGCTCTCGCGCTGCACTGGGAAGACGTGGACCTCGACGCCGGTTACGTCCGCATCCGCAAGAACAGGCCCGGGCCGAAGTACCGCCACGGCTGCGGTGATGAGCCGTGCGGCAGGAAGCCGGGTTTCTGTCCGAAGCGGGAACAGAAGCGGCGCGAGCACAAGAACACGAAGTCCCGCTCTGGCCGCCGTACTGTCGGCCTGCCCGATCCGCTCATCAAGCTTCTCCGCAAGCACAAGGAGGAGCAGGAAAGCGAGAGCGCGGAGGTTGGTGCCGACTGGGCGGGCACGGGATATGTGTTCGCCTCGCCCACGGGCGGGCCCTTGCATCCGAGCACCGATTACCACGTCTGGAAGCGGCTCCTGCGGGACGCGGGCGTACGCGATGGGCGGCTTCACGACGCCCGGCACACAGCGGGCACGGTTCTCCTCCTCCTTGGCGTCCCTGACGTGATCGTTGACGCGATCATGGGCTGGGAGCCGGGCGGCGCGGCACGGATGCGGGCCCGATACATGCACGTCACTGGTCCGATGCTCCGCAAGGTGGCGGACCAGGTCGGTGAGAAGCTGTGGGGCTCATCCGGCCCCCAATGAGACGAAAAATGAGACGGAGACACAACGAAGGCCCCGACCATGATCAGGTCGGGGCCTTCGTTTGCCCTGGTGGGCGGGTGCGGAGGATACGAGATTCGAACTCGTGAGGGGTTGCCCCCAACACGCTTTCCAACTCTGCATGCCATAGTGCGGCGGCGTTCAGGGCGGTTCAGAACCCCGGTCGGGCAGGCTCAGCGATCTCCGCTGAACGCGCCCGAACGGTGGTGAACGAGACTGCGGATGAGACTACGCCAGGTTCATCTCGGTGGACGCCAGACCCCTGAGGCATAGAGAGGCATGGGCGGTCCGTGCTCAGGCCTGAGCGGCCCTGATCCTGGTCCACACCTGGTCCACCCGCTGGTCAGCGGTGGGATACCAGCAAGTCAAGTGAGCCAGGATGCAACGCAAAGGGGTGCCCGCCTGACGCGGGCACCCCTTGTGAGCTGGTCATTCGCTTGGCTAGGCAGTGGGTGTGGGATTTGAACCCACGGTGACGCTGCGAGGGGCACCCAAGAGGCGCCAAGGCAACACCGTTGCGTTTGGGCTGTGAGTCGTACGTCAAGCCCTGGTGAACGGCGCAACGGGACGTCCTGATAGATCAACTTGTGCTGAGCAAGACGATCAACCAATGCCGGAAAGTTGCAAGCTTCGACGGCATGTCAAGTAGCCTGTGAAGATTCCTAGTTGCAGTACAGGCGAATGGGACCTGCGGTAATTGGGGTTGTCGACCAAGACAGCCCAACACCGGAGGTCCCGTTGCCGGATCAGTGTGCCACGATGACGCTGACCCAGACCATCACTACGGCTCGCGGGCTCTTCGCTCCGGGGCATCTAGGTGCTCTGACCTGGTTCGCACCCTTCGAGTTGGTGGACGACCTGCTGGACGGTCCTGGCCGACAGGGCCGGATACGGCAGGTGCCGATGCGGGTGGCGGTGTACTTCGTGCTGGCCCTGGCCCTGTTCCCGGACCTGTCCTACGCGGGGGTGTGGGACATGCTGACCGGGGCGGTGAGCCAGATGGGGCACCGGGTGGCGACGCTGACCGACGCCGGGCTGGCCGATCTGCGCCGACGGCTGGGGCCGGACCCGCTACGCGAGCTCTTCGAGGTGGTCGCCGGCCCGCTGGGACAGCCGCGCACGGTAGGAGTGTCCTACCGGGGCATGCGCACGGTCGCCTTCGACGGCTGCAAGTCCACCCGGGTCCCCGAGACCGCCGACAACGTGGCCTGGCTGGGCCGGCACAAACTCGCCGCCGGCGCGGTGGCCGCTTATCCGCTGCTGTCGGTCATGGCCCTGGTCGAGACCGGCACTCGCGCTCTGCTCGGCGCGGTCCTGGGCCCGGTGCGTGGCGAAGTGGACACCGCCCTGGAACTCATCGAGCACGTCAAGGCGGGCATGCTGGTCCTGGCGGACCGCGGCTTCGACGCGAACGCGTTCATCCGTGCCGTCCACCGTGCCGGCGCGGCCGTGCTGCTGCGCGCGTCCGCGTCCCGCAAACCCGCTGTCCTGCGGGTGCTGCACGACGGCTCCTACCTGTCGGTCATCGCCGGGGTCCCGGTCCGCGTCATCGCGGCAACGGTCACGGTGACCTGTGCTGACGGCAGTGTTCACCAGGGCGTCTACCGTCTGGTCACCACGCTGACCGACGCCCACCGCCACCCCGCGACCGATCTGTTCGCCCTGTATCACCAGCGGTGGGAGATAGAGGTGGCGTTCCTGGCCATACGTCACACCATGCTCAAGGGCCACATCCTGCGGTCGGGCGACCCGCAGGGCCTGCGCCAGGAGATGTGGGCCCAGCTGACGGTCTACCAGCTCCTGCGCACCGCGATGATCGACGCCACCGACGCGATCGAGGGCTGCGATCCGGACCGCGCGTCCTTCACCGCCGCGCTGACCGCCGCCCGACACAGCGTCACCCTGGCTTGGACATGGACCGGATCAGCTTCACCGTCCTGCTGACGACGGCCGCCGACACGGTCACCACCGCCGGCAACATCTTGCCCACGAGCCCGACCGACCTGACCGGCGTGATCGGCCGGGCCGTTCTGGGCACCCTCCTGCCCGCCTGGCGCCGCCCCCGTGTCAAGGCCCGCTCCCGCAAGAACCCCACCACCAAGTACGGGCCGAACGCCGGACAACACCCCCAGACCGCCCAGACCTACATCTTCCAGGCCGACATCATGTTCTTCGAACACGGGCTTGCATGCCGTGCCCGCTGCTAAACGCAACGGTGTTGGGCGCCAAGGTGGTACGTGATCACCGTCATCGGGCTGCATTCGGCCGCACTCGCCTGTGCACACGCAAAGACCCCGCATCCAGCGCCTTGGCTGGTGGCGGGGTCTTCCGGCACCTGGTGCGAGGTGCCCCCCCCAGTAGGATTCGAACCTGCGCACACGGCTCCGGAGGCCCTGGGCTCATCGGCTGTTTGCGCTGTCATCTCCATGCCGAGTCTTGCTGAGGCATCGGTTGGCCGCGAATAGGCCGAGCCTCGGTGCTCCACGACCACAGCCGACGACATCAACCCAGCTCAGCCAAGCTCGAATGAAACGCGGAGGCTAGTGTCTCGTGATCCTGCAGTCGTTACTTTGATCGATGGGGCTCGTTGGTTCTGGCATGGAGCTCTCTGTGGAACAGACCGCTGAGTTGCGGGAGTTGGTGAACAGTCGCGACGTGCCGGCTGTC